>NZ_JAFMUZ010000001.1:0-1681822 GCF_017353535.1 Cellulomonas sp. zg-ZUI22
CGGCGGCCACGATCACCACGAACCAGACCGGCACCAGCGGCGGCTACTGGTTCTCGTTCTGGACCGACAGCCCCGGCACCGTGTCCTCCGGCATGAACGACGGCGGCAACTACACGACGCAGTGGCAGAACACCGGCAACTTCGTCATCGGCAAGGGCTGGCAGACCGGCACCGGCCGCGCCGTGTCCTACTCCGGCCAGTTCAACCCCTCGGGCAACGCCTACCTGACGCTGTACGGGTGGACCAACGGACCGCTCGTCGAGTACTACATCGTCGACTCGTGGGGCACCTACCGCCCGACCGGCACGTTCAAGGGCACCGTCACCTCCGACGGCGGCACCTACGACATCTACGAGACGACCCGCGTGAACGCCCCGTCGATCGAGGGCAACAGCTCCACGTTCAAGCAGTTCTGGTCCGTGCGGCAGTCCAAGCGCGTCGGCGGCACCATCACCGCCCAGAACCACTTCGACGCGTGGGCGTCCAAGGGCATGCAGCTCGGCCGGCAGAACTACCAGATCATGGCCACCGAGGGCTACCAGTCCTCCGGCTCGTCCAACATCACCGTCGGCACGGGCTCGGCCGACAACGGCGGCGGGAACAACGGCGGCGGCAACAACGGCGGCGGCAACAACGGCGGCGGGAACACCGGCGGCAACAACAGCGGCAGCAACACGAACAACGGCTGCACGGTGAGCTGGACGCGGGGCGAGGAGTGGGGCGACCGCTTCAACGTCACCTACACGGTGTCCGGTCGGTCGAGCTGGTCCGTGACGGTCTACCCGAACTCCGGCCAGTCGGTCCAGAGCTCGTGGGGCGCCAACCGCAGCGGCAACACGTTCACGCCGTCGGGCTCGAACAGCTTCGGCGTCACGTACTACAAGAACTCGGGCACCAACTACATCCCCTGGGGCATCTGCTCCTAGGCCCGGCGCACCGGGTCGGACCGTGGCACGCGCCGCGGTCCGACCCGGGTCCCGACGCACGACGACGCCCGTCCCGACGCGAGCACACCTCGCCGCCGGGGCGGGCGCCGTCGTCCCTCGAAAGGTCCGCCACCCTTTCGGGCTGAGCATCGAAACCTAAACGGTTTTGCGAGCACTCATGCCTGTCACCTGCGCTTTTGCCGGTCCACACTGACGGATGCCGGGCCCTGTGACGCCCAACCTGCGTCGCCCGCCGGCACCCGGGACGCGCCGGTGAGCACCACCTCCACCCGCCTGCCGCCCCCATCTCACCTCTGTGCTGCACGAAGGAGCCTCTGATGCTCGACACCCTCGGAACGGCCCGCACGGCCGGACCCGGACGGCGGGGCCGGCGCGTGACGCGCGCCCTGCTGGGCGCGCTCGCCACCGCGGTGCTCGCCGCCGGCGGTGTGGCCGCGGCCGCGCCCGCCACGGCGGCCACGATCACCACGAACCAGACCGGCACCAGCGGCGGCTACTGGTTCTCGTTCTGGACCGACAGCCCCGGCACCGTGTCCTCCGGCATGAACGACGGCGGCAACTACACGACGCAGTGGCAGAACACCGGCAACTTCGTCATCGGCAAGGGCTGGCAGACCGGCACCGGCCGCGCCGTGTCCTACTCCGGCCAGTTCAACCCCTCGGGCAACGCCTACCTGACGCTGTACGGGTGGACCAACGGACCGCTCGTCGAGTACTACATCGTCGACTCGTGGGGCACCTACCGCCCGACCGGCACGTTCAAGGGCACCGTCACCTCCGACGGCGGCACCTACGACATCTACGAGACGACCCGCGTGAACGCCCCGTCGATCGAGGGCAACAGCTCCACGTTCAAGCAGTTCTGGTCCGTGCGGCAGTCCAAGCGCGTCGGCGGCACCATCACCGCCCAGAACCACTTCGACGCGTGGGCGTCCAAGGGCATGCAGCTCGGCCGGCAGAACTACCAGATCATGGCCACCGAGGGCTACCAGTCCTCCGGCTCGTCGAACATCACGGTCTCCGAGGGCACCGCCGGCGGCGGCAACAACGGGGGCGGCAACACGGGCGGCAACACCGGGGGGAACACCGGCGGCGGGACGTCCAGCGGCTGCACGGTCACGGCGACGAAGGCCGAGTCCTGGTCCGACCGCTTCAACGTCACCTACACCGTCTCCGGCGCGTCGAGCTGGTCGGTCACCGTCAACCCCGGCTCGGGCCAGTCGATCCAGAGCTCGTGGAACGCCACCCGCTCGGGCAACACCTTCACCTCGGCAGGCAACAACAGCTTCGGCGTGACGTACTACTCCGGCGGCAACAGCAGCACCCCGTCGGCCACCTGCACGGCGGCCGGGGGCAGCACCGGGGGGAACACCGGTGGCGACACGGGTGGGAACACCGGAGGGAACACCGGAGGGAACACCGGTGGCAACACGGGTGGCAACACCGGTGGCGGCACGCCCCAGAGCTGCTCCGCCGGCTACGTCGCCCTGACGTTCGACGACGGCCCCAACACCGGCACGACGAACCAGATCATCAGCGCGCTGCGGGCCGCCAACGCGACCGCCACCGTCTTCCCGACCGGCTCGAACGCGCAGAACAACCCCTCCCTCATGCAGGCCTACAAGAACGCCGGCCTGCAGATCGGCAACCACAGCTGGGACCACCCGCACCTGGTGAACATGAGCCAGAGCGACGTCCAGTCGCAGCTGTCGCGCACGCAGCAGGCGATCCAGAGCACCGCCGGCGTCACGCCGACGGTCTTCCGACCGCCGTACGGCGAGGTCAACGGCACGGTCAACAACGTCGCTGCGGGTCTCGGCCTGCGCGTCGTGACGTGGGACGTCGACTCGAACGACTGGAACAACGCCTCGTCGTCGAGCATCCGGCAGGCCGCCTCGCGCCTGACGAACGGCCAGACGATCCTCATGCACGACTGGCCGGCGGCCACCGTGCAGGCGCTGCCCGGCATCCTGCAGGACCTGGCGTCGCGCAACCTGTGCACCGGGCACATCTCGGCGTCGACGGGCCGGGCGGTCGCCCCGACGACGACCGGTGGGAACACCGGCGGTGACACGGGCGGCAACACCGGTGGCAACACCGGTGGCAACACCGGCGGCACGTGCACCGTGACGGCGACGAAGGCCGAGTCCTGGTCCGACCGCTTCAACGTCACCTACACCGTGTCCGGCGCGTCGAGCTGGTCGGTCACCGTCAACCCCGGCTCGGGCCAGTCGATCCAGAGCTCCTGGAACGCCACCCGCTCGGGCAACACCTTCACCTCGGCAGGCAACAACAGCTTCGGCGTGACGTACTACTCCGGCGGCAACAGCAGCACCCCGTCGGCCACCTGCACGGCTCGCTGACGACGCCACCCCACCGGGCCGTCCTCCCCCAGGGAGGGCGGCCCGGTCCGCGTCCCGGCCCTCGGCCCGGCCAGCTCCCCCGACCGACCAGTGGCCACCGGAGTCGGGCTGTGGCCCACCGCGTGAGCGGCCCTGTGACGCGAGCGCGGCACCCAGCCCCACGCGCCCTGCCCGACGGTCGAAAACACCGGGACCCTGCTCCCCGCCGTCGCTACGGTCGGCGGATGGACCAGCGGACGCTCGACGCGCGCATCCAGCGCTACTACGGCGGGGACTTCCACGAGGCCGCGCGACTGACCACCGGCGCGGTCGGCCGCGCCGAGCTCGCACGCGTCCGCGAGCTGGTGTCCGCCCGCCTGGAGCCGGGCTCCCGCGTGCTCGACGTGGGTGGTGGAGCCGGGGCGCACGCGACGTGGCTCGCCGCCGCCGGGCACGCGGTCACCCTCGTCGACCCGGTGCCGTCCCACGTGGAGGCCGCGCGCACCGTCGGCACGTTCACGGCCGAGGTGGGCGACGCCCGGGCGCTGACCGTCGCCGACGGGTCGTTCGACGCCGTCCTGCTGGCGGGTCCGCTGTACCACCTGGTGACGCGCGAGGACCGGCTGCTCGCGCTGCGGGAGGCGGCCCGCGTGCTGCGTCCGGACGGACGCGTGTTCGCCGTGGCCATCTCGCGGACGATCGCCGCGCTCGACGCCGTCCTGCGACGCCGCTTCACCGACCTGCCCGCACAGGCGCTGGTCCGGCTCCTGGAGACCGGCGACGTGGCCGACGAGATCCGCAACCCGGAGGGCGAGTTCCCCGGCGGCCACTTCCACACCGCCGACGAGCTGGCCGACGAGCTGGCCGCCGCAGGTTTCCGCGACCCGTGGGTGACGGGTGTCGAGGGTCCCGGCAGCATCGCGCTCGAGCTCTCCCGTCCCCACGACGACGCGGTCGAGGCCGCCCTGCTCCTCGCGCGACAGGCCGAGGGTGAGCGCGAGGCCGCCGACGTCTCCAGCCACCTGCTCGGCGTCGCCACCCGCTGACCGGGCGTCGGCTCGGACGCACCGGACGTGCGGGTCGCCGTCCGCTAGCGTCGTGCGCAGCCGCCGAGAGGACCAGTGATGTACGTCCCCGTGTTCAACGCCGTCGAGGACGCCACCGAGATCCGTGGGCTCGTCGCCGCGGCCGGCAGCGCCGAGCTGGTGACCGTCGGACCCGACGGCTACCCGACCTCGACGCTGCTGCCGGTGGTCTGGGACGGCGACCGGCTGGTGCTCCACATGGCGCGCGCGAACCCGCAGTGGCGGACCATCGGCGACGACGCACCCGCCCTGGCGGTCGTCACCGGACCGCAGGCCTACGTGTCCCCGTCCTGGTACCCGAGCAAGGCGGAGCACGGCCGCGTGGTCCCGACGTGGAACTACTCGGCCGTGCACCTCACCGGCCGAGCCCGTGTGCACACGGACCCGGCATGGCTGCACGACGCGGTCTCGGCGCTCACGGACCGCCACGAGACCGGCCGGCCGGACCGCTGGCAGGTCACGGACGCCCCCGAGGTCTTCGTCGAGAAGCAGCTGCGGGCGATCGTCGGCATCGAGCTCCTGGTCGAGCGCGTCGAGGCCAAGGCGAAGCTCAGCCAGAACCGCTCGGCCGCGGACCACGCGGGCGTCGTCGCCGGCCTGGCCACGCAGGACGACGCCCAGGCGTCCGCCGTCGCGCACGCGATGCGCACCCACACCCCCCGCACCTGACACCACCCCGGCCGCGAGAGGTCGATCGAGCAACGCGTGGTGTCCGACCTGTCCGCTTCGGTACGTTCGGGCCGTGCTCCGCGCCGCAACCCTTGCTGACCTCCCTGCCGTCCAGCGCCTGTACGAGACGCTCCACCCCGACGAGCCACCCGTCGCGCCGGCAGAGGCCCGCGGCATCCTGCAGCGCATCATCGACGCCCCGGGCACCGACGTGCTGGTCCTCGAGCACGAGGGGGTCGTCGTCGCGACGGCCTGCCTGGTCGTCGTGCCCAATCTCTCGCGCGGGGGACGACCCTGGGCGGTCGTCGAGAACGTCGCCGTCGACGCGACCGTGCAGCGGCGCGGTCACGGACGGCGTCTGGTCGGCGACGCACTGCAGCGCGCGTGGGACGTCGGCTGCTACAAGGTCATGCTGCAGACGGCAGCCACCGGCGAGGACGTCCACGCCTTCTACCGGGCGTGCGGGCTGACGTCGCGGACCAAGACCGCGTTCACGGCGTACGCCCCGGGGTTCTCCGTCGTGGGAGCGGCATCGTGAGCGCGCCGCAGGACAGGTGGAACCACAACCTCCACTACCACCCGCTCGTCCTCGACGCGGTCCCGGCGCACGCGCGCACGGCGCTCGACGTGGGCACGGGTGACGGGCTGCTGGCCGCGGACCTGCGCCGACGCGTGCCGCACGTGGTCGGCATCGACCTGGACGCGGACGTGCTGACCCGCGCCCGGGCGGCGGGCGACGACATCGCGTGGATGCACGGCGACGCCCTGGAGGCACCGTTCCCGGCCGGGGCGTTCGACGCCGTCGCGTCCGTCGCGGTCCTGCACCACCTGCCCGACCTCGCCGACGCCCTGCGACGCCTCTCGACGCTGGTCGCACCGGGCGGCGTGCTCGTCGACGTCGGCATGGCCCGGTCGGTCGGCTGGCGGGACGCGCCGTGGGAGGTGGCCGGGGTCGCGCAGCACCAGGTTCTGCGCCGCACCCGGACCTACTGGGAGCACACCGCACCGACGCTCTGGCCGCCCCCGCACACCTACGCGGAGGTGCGGGAGATCGTGCGGGAGGTGCTGCCGGGCGCGCGCTGGCGGCGGCTGCCGCTGTGGCGGTACGCGGTGGTGTGGACGAAGGAACCGGTCACCGACTGAGAGGTCTCCGAACCGTTTCGGACACTGCTCCCCCGCGTGCTGTATCGCTACATTCGCCGGACCCGTGAACGTTCACCGACCCCATGGCCACGCGCGTCCGGCAACGTCGCCGACGCACCGGCAGGGAGGAACCCCCGTGCGACTGCGAACCCCGACCACACGGCTGAGGGCCGTGCTCGCGGCCTGCGCCGCGGCACTCGTCCTCGGCGGCATCGCCGGACCGGCGACGGCCCTGCCCGCGCCCGCCGCCCCGGGCGGCGCCCTCCCGGCCGCCGTCACCGCCGGCTGCGGCAGCGCCCCGCGCCTGTCCACCGGCAACCACACCATCACCAGCAGCGGGCAGTCCCGCCAGTTCCGGCTCGACGTGCCCGCCAACTACGACCCGAACAAGGCGTACCGCCTCGTTCTCGGGATCCACTGGTGGCACGGCACGTCCCAGGACGTCGTCAACGAGAACTTCTACGGCCTGAAGCCGCTGGCGAACAACAGCACGATCTTCGTCGCGCCCCAGGGCATCGACAACGCGTGGCCCAACTCCGGCGGGCGTGACGTCACGTTCATCGACGACATCCTGCGGACCGTCGAGGCCGCCCTGTGCGTCGACACCACGCAGCGTTTCTCCACCGGGTTCAGCTACGGCGGCGGCATGAGCAACGCGCTGGCCTGCGCCCGCGCCGACGTCTTCCGCGCCGTCGCCGTGCTCAACGGCGCGCAGCTGTCCGGCTGCGAGGGCGGCACGCAGCCCATCGCGTACCTCGGCTCGCACGGCGTCGTCGACAGCGTCCTCAACATCTCGCAGGGTCGCGCCCTGCGGGACCGTGCGCTGCGGAACAACGGCTGCCAGGCGCAGAACGCACCCGAGCCCGTCGGCAACAGCGGCCAGGCGCACACCAAGACCACGTACCAGTGCCGCGAGGGCTACCCCGTCGTGTGGATCGCCAACGACAGCGACCACCAGTGGGCCGCCGTCGACCGCGGCAAGCAGCAGTCGCACGTGCCGGGCGAGATCTGGCAGTTCTTCACGTCGCTGCGCTCGACGACGTCGACGCCCACCCCGACGCCGACGCCCACGCCGACGGTCACCCCGACGCCCACCCCCACGCCGACGCCGACGGTCACCCCGACCCCCGGCCCGACGACCACACCGACGCCCGGCCCCACGACGCCGCCGCCGGCGGGTGCCTGCACCGCGACGTACACCACCGTCAACAGCTGGCCCGGCGGGTTCCAGGGTGAGGTCACCGTGCGTACCGGTGCCGCGACCAGCGGCTGGAGCGTGAGCTGGCGGACCGCCGGCGAGCGCGTCGAGCAGCTGTGGAGCGGCACGCTCGCCCCGCAGGGCGACCTCGTGGTGGTCCGCAACGCCGCCTGGAACGGCTCGCTCCCGGCCGGCGGGACCACGACCTTCGGGTTCATCGCCACCGGCAGCCCGTCCAGCCCGACGCTGAGCTGCACCACGTCCTGACGTCCCACCGCACGGCCCGCCCGGCGCTTCCGCGACTGCCGGGCGGGATCCGGCCCCGGTGTCCGGGGCGCGGCGGGTCGCGCCGACCTGGTGACGCGGCGCGGCCCGCCGACAGCACGTCCGACCACGGTCGCGGGGACCGGCCCGTGCTGCGCACGCAGCGCGGCCGCTCCCCGCGACCGTCGCACGTCAGGGCACGTCAGGGCACGTCAGGGCAGGTCAGGGCGCCGTCAGCGCGACGCCCGCCGCCGCGGCCCCGACACAGGCCAGCAGCATGCCCAGCGCGTGCAGCACGGCCGCCGACCGGCGGCCCGCCAGCAGCAGCCGCGCAGCCTCCACGCTCGCGGTGCTGAACGTGGAGTAGCCGCCCAGCAGGCCCGTGCCGAGCACCGCGAGCAGGCCGTCCCGGCCGGGGCGGCCCAGCGCCCAGCCGGTGAGCAGCCCCAGCAGCAGGCAGGCGGTCACGTTGACGACGGCCGTCCCCACGGGCACGGACGTCCGGGCACGGCGGGCCACCGCGGTGTCGACGACGAACCGCGCGGCCGCGCCGAGACCACCCGCGAGCGCGAGCACGACGATCACGCGTCGCCCCGCCCGCCGGTGCCCGGTGCGCCGGCCGGCGCGCCGGCCGACCGCGTGCGTCGGCCCGTGAGCACCAGACCCGCGGCGGCCGCCGCCACGCCCGCCACGACGCTCACGAGCGCGTACGCGACCCCGACGACGTGCCCGCCGGCGACCAGCGTCTGCGCCTCCACGGCGAACGTGCTGTACGTCGTGAACCCGCCGAGCACACCGGTGCCCACGCCCAGCCGTACCGCCCGTCGGCGCCCCGCGTCGGGGCCGCGCTGCAGCACGCCCAGCAGCACGCCGAGCAGCAGCGAGCCGACCACGTTGACCGCCCACGTCGTCCAGGGCCACCCGCCGGGCGCCGCTGGCACGGCCTGGGCCAGGGCGGCCCGGACCAGCACGCCGACGCTGCCCCCGGCGGCGACCAGGGCGACCGCACCTGGGGTCGGCGGCGCGTGGGTCGGCGGCGCGGGGACCGGGACACCCGCAGGCGCCGCCGGTGTCACCGCTGCCACGGGGCGCGCGGGTCCTTCCAGTCCACGACGCGCAACGGCACCGTGAGCACGGGCCGGTGCTGGTGGTGGGCCAGGCGCAGCGCGATCGACCCGTCGACCAGCTCGCGCAGCCGCCCGGACCCGCTGCCCACGACGAACGCCGACGCGTCGACCGCCCGGGCCAGGTGCGTGAGGGCGCGGTCGGGACGACCCGCCAGGTAGTGCACGCGCCAGACGACGTCCTGCCCGGTCAGGTGCTCGGCGGCGTGCGCGCGCAGCTCGTCGCGCGTGCGCCGCCAGGCGTCGTCCGCACCGGCGGGCCGGATCGACATGTGCGCGACGGACCCGTCCGGGTACTCCTGCACCACGTACCGGGTCACGTCGACGTAGGCCAGGTGCAGGTGCGGGGCGCCGACCGCGCGCGCCCACGCCGCGGCGGTCCGCACGACCAGCGGGTCCTGCCCGGGGACGACGCCCACGACCAGGGGGTGCCCGGTGGGTTCGACCATCCGCTCGAGGGCGGGCTGGGGCACGGCACCGGTCTGCATGGCCACCCTTCCGCGGGCCGGGCCCGGCGTGTGCGTCTCGCGGCGCACGGCCGTCGGCCGCGCCGAGGGTGCGCGCGTCCGCCCCCCGCACGTCAGGGTAGCGGGGACGACCCGCCGCGAGGCGGGATCGGACCGGCAGGTGCGCAATCCCCTGGCCTGCGCGGGGCGCGGCCCCTACGGTCGGCGACCATGAGCGAGGACCTGCAGGGACGGACGGCCGTGGTCACCGGGGTGAGCCGCCGCCGGGGCATCGGGTACGCGGTCGCGTCACGCCTGGCGCGGGCGGGGGCGAGCGTGTTCGTCCAGCACTGGGCGCCGCACGACGCGGAGCAGCCGTGGGGTGCGGACGACGTCGACGCGGTGCTGGCCGGGCTGCGCGAGCAGCTCGTGCCGGGTGCGCGGCTGGCCGCGACGAGCCTGGACCTGGCGGCACCCACGGCGGGCCGGGAGCTGGTCGACCGGGCCGCGGACGCGCTGGGGCACCTGGACGTGCTGGTCTGCAACCACGCGCGCAGCGGCCATGACGGCCCGCTTGCGCAGCAGACCCCCGAGATGCTCGACGCCCACTGGGCGGTCAACACCCGCGCGACGATCCTGGCGACCCAGGCGTTCGCGGACCAGCACGACGGGCGTCCGGGCGGCCGGGTGGTGTGGATGACGTCGGGCCAGCTGCTGGGAGCCATGCCGTCCGAGATCGCCTACGCCGCGTCCAAGGCGGCGCTGGCCGGGCTGACGGCGTCGGTCGCGGACGACCTGATCGGGCGGGGCATCGTCCTCAACACCGTGAACCCCGGCCCGGTGAACACCGGCTACCTCGACGTCGACACCGCCGACCGGCCGCCGGAGGTCCTCGAGGCGGTCCTCGCGCACTTCCCCGGCGGCCGGTTCGGCGAGCCGGACGACCCGGCACGGCTCATCGCGTGGCTGGTGTCCGACGCGGGCCGCTGGGTCGTCGGCCAGGTGCTGTCCACGGAGGGCGGCTTCCGCCGCTGGTGAGGCGCCGCCCGTCACGCGCGGCGAGCGGGTGATCCTGCCACCCGCTCGATGGGCAAAACCCCCCAAATCTGGACACGGGCGCCGCGCGGGCCGAGGGTGGGCGGATGGCCCCGACGACGCTCACCGGCACGGCCGACGTCGTCGTGCGCACCACCGCGGGGCTGTTCCTCGTCGGCGGCGGCGCGGCGGCGCTCCTGGCCGTCGACGTGGTGCGCAGCGGGGACCCGCGCGGCGGGATGCTGCTGGCCGTCGCGGTCGCGGCGGCGCTCACGGGCACGGTCCTGCTCGTGGTCCGTCCGCACATCCCGCGGCGCACGCTGGGGGCCACCCTGCTCGTCGGTGCGGCGGCGCTCGGCGTCGGCACCGCGCTCGCGCCCACGCCGACGCTGGCGCTGGCGTCCGCGTCGCTCGCCATGCTGCTGGGGGTCGAGTCGACCCTGTTCCTCCGACGCCGCGACGCGTGGGCGGTCGTCGGGTTCGCCTCCGCGTGGCAGGTGGTGCCGCTGCTGGTGGTGCACGACCTGCCGGTCCTGGTCTGCGCGTCGTACGTCGCGCTGTGGTGCGGGGTGGCCGGCGTCGTGGGCGTGCTGGGGCAGCACGCGTCCACCGCCGGCGTCGACGCGCTGACGGGACTGCCCGACCGCCGCGCGTGGGACGCGGCCCTCGAGCAGGCGATCGACCGGCACGAGCGCCGGGGCATGCCGCTGTCGCTGGTGCTGCTCGACCTCGACCACTTCAAGCGCGTCAACGACGAGCACGGGCACGCGGTGGGCGACGAGCTGCTGCGCGGCGCCGCGGACGCGTGGCGCGGGCTCGACGTCCCTGGCATGGTGCTGGGCCGCCGCGGCGGCGACGAGTTCGCGGTGCTGCTGCCGGGACGGACGGGCGAGGAGGCGGTCACCCTGGCGGACCGGCTGTGCGCCGCCGCACCGACCGCCGCGTCCTGCGGCGTCGCCGAGCACGCGGAGGGCGAGACGGCCGCCGAGGTGCTGCGCCGCACCGACGCGGCGCTGTACGCGGCCAAGGCCGCGGGCCGGGGCCGCACCGTCCTCTCGGAGCGCCAGCCCCACCGGCTGGTCGACGACCTCGCCGCCGCGCTCGCGGCACGCGCGCTGCACGTCGAGCTGCAGCCCGTGGTCGACCTGGCCTCCGGGGCGGTGACCGGGGTGGAGGCGCTGGCCCGGTGGGACCACCCCCGCCTGGGGCGGGTGCCGCCCGCGGACTTCGTGACCGCCGCGGAGGACGGCGGCCTCATCGACGACCTCGGGGCTGCGGTGCTCGCCCTCGCCTGCGCCGACGGGCGGGTGCTCGAGACGGCGTGGGGGCGGCAGGTGCTGCTGGGCGTCAACGTGTCGGGGCACGAGCTCGTCGGGCAGGGCTACGCGGACCGCGTCCTGCGGGTCCTGCAGGACGCCGGGCGGCCGGCCGACCGGCTCGTGCTCGAGGTGACGGAGAGCGTCGTGGAGGCGTCCGGGCCCGCCGCGCAGCGTGCGCTGACGACGCTGCGCGAGCACGGCGTGCGCATCGCGATCGACGACTTCGGCACCGGCTTCTCGTCCCTCAGCCGGCTCGACGAGCTGCCGGCGGACCTCCTCAAACTCGACCGTGCGTTCCTCACGACGCTGACCACGTCACCACGGCGCCAGGTGCTGGTGCGTGAGCTGCTGCACCTGTGCGAGGAACTCGACATCGTCGTCGTCGCGGAGGGCGTCGAGACCGCGGAGCAGGCGAGCCTGCTGCAGGAGCTCGGGTGCCGCGCCGCGCAGGGCTACCGGTTCGCCCCGCCGCAGCCCGTCGCGGAGCTCGCGCGCGTGCCGTGGGGGCACCTCGTCCCGCCCTCCGGCAGCGCACCCCCGCCACGGGCGTGACGCGACCACCCCGGGCCCGACGCGACCCGGTCGCGACCCCCTCGCGACCTGACGTGGCCGGCGGTCAGTCGTCCGTCGCGTACGCGCGGGACTGCAGCGCCCACAGCGTGGCGTAGCGGCCGGCCGCGGCCACGAGCTCGTCGTGCGTGCCCTGCTCGACCACGCGGCCGCCCTCCAGGACGACGATGCGGTCCGCCAGGCGCACGGTGGACATCCGGTGCGTGACGAACAGCGTGACGCCGCCGACGCGTGCCGCGACGTCGGCCGCGACCGTGCGGTACGCGTCGACCAGCCGCTGCTCGGCCAGCGCGTCGAGCGCCGACGCCGGCTCGTCCAGCACCAGCAGCAGCGGGTCGGTCCGCATGAGCGTGCGGGCGAACCCGACGCCCTGCCACTGCCCGCCGGACAGGTCCCGGCCGTCGGCGTAGCCCGTCCCGAGCACGCCGTCGTGGCCGACGTCGTCCGCGACCTGCGCGACGCCCGCACGGGCCACCGCCGCGGAGACGGCGGCCGGGGAGTCCACGTCGGCCAGGCGCCCGATCCCCACGCTGTGCTGCAGCGAGAGCTCGACGCGTGCGAGGTCCTGGAACAGCGCGGCGGTGCGCGCGCGCCAGGCCGCCGGCTCGACGTCGGCCAGGTCGACGTCCTCGACCACGACCCGGCCCGCCGTGGGCCGGTACAGGCCCGTCAGGAGCTTGAGCAGCGTGCTCTTGCCGGCGCCGTTCTCGCCGACGAGCGCCACCGACGTCCCGGCCGGCAGGTGCAGGTCGACGTCCGCCAGCGCGTCGACGTCGGCGTCGGGGTAGCGGAACGTCACGCCCTCCAGCCGGATGCCGTCGACCGTGCGCGCGGGGGCCGGCACGCCGGTCGCCGGTGCGACGTCGCCCGCGACCTCCGCCTCGAAGGCGAGGAAGCGGCGCAGCCCGACGGCGGCGCGGTGCACCGAGCCGAGCAGCGCGATGCCGGTCGACATCTGCACGCTGAGCTGCGTGGCCAGGGTGACCGTCAGCACCACCTGGCCGGCGGTCGCCCGGCCCTGCGACGCGAGCAGGAAGACCCCGAGCACGGCGGCGACGTAGCCCAGCCCGAAGACCAACTGGCCCCCGGTGCGCAGCAGCGCGTAGCGCACGTCGGCCCGGGTCATCGCGTCGTCGTACCGCTCCAGCAGCGCCCGCTGCCGGGCGAGCAGGAAGTCGGCACCGCCGCTGAGGCGGATCTCCTTCTGCGACGCGGGGCTCGTGGCCAGCCGGCGCAGGTGCCGGATGCCCCGGGTCGTCGGCGACTGCTGCTCGCGCACCTGCTCGAGGTCGGTCTCGGCGCGACGGCCCAGCAGCACGGGCACGACCGCCACGACCGCCAGCAGCAGCAGCCACGGGGACACGGTGCTCAAGACGACGGCGGTGAGCAGCACCTGCACGGCGGTCGCACCCAGCTGCAGCCCGGACTGCACCGTCGCACGCATCTGCATGACGTCCTGGCGCAGCAGGTCGACCCGGTCGGCGAAGGCCGGGTCGTCCGTGCGGTCGAGGTGGTCGGTGCCGTTGACGAGGCGGACGAGGTCGCGGTTGAACCGCTCCTCGGTCAGCTCCGCGAGCGCGAAGTACGACAGGTGCGCGAAGTGCCCGAGCATGAGCTCGCCGGTCAGCGCGAGGCCGGCGACCAGCGCCCAGACGGTGGCGGCCGTCCCGGCGCCGTCGAGCACCGCGTCCACGACGCGCCCGGCGGCGACCGCGACCAGGGGCGTGGCCACCGACCCGGCGAGCAGCAGGCCGCCTCCGACGAGCAGCCGGCGGCGGTCGAGCCGCCACGCGATCGCCAGCAACCGGCCGAGGCAGAACAGGACGTCGGTCACGGGGTCTCCCCCTCGGTGCGGGCGTGCAGGCCGCCCGCCGCGGACCCGGGTGGGGCGGCGCCGGCCGCGGCGAACCGCCGGGCCTGCACCTCGAACATCCGGGCGTAGTCGCCACCGCGGGCGACGAGCGAGTCGTGCGTGCCCGCCTCGGTGACCCGGCCCCCGTCGAGCACGACGATCCGGTCGGCACGGCGCACGGTGGAGAACCGGTGCGAGATCACCAGGCTCGTCACGCCGCGGGTCAGGTCGAGGAACGTGTCGTAGAACTCCGCCTCGCCGCGGGCGTCGAGCTGCGCGGTGGGCTCGTCGAGCACCAGCACACCGGCGCCGTGGCGCACCGCGAACAGCGAGCGGGCCAGCGCGACGCGCTGCCACTGCCCGCCGGACAGGTCGCGGCCGCCCGGCACGGCACGCGTCAGCGGGGTGTCGAGGCCCTGCGGCAACCCGTCCAGCCACGCCCCCAGGCCCACGCGCCGCAGCTCGGCCGTCACCCCGGCGTCATCGTCCAGGTGGCCGATCGCGCCCATGGCCACGTTCTCACGCAGCGTCAGCTCGTACCGCAGGAAGTCCTGGAACGTCGCCGCGAACGTCCGCTGCCACGCCTCGGGGTCCACGCCGCGCAGGTCCGTGCCGTCGACCAGGACGGACCCCGCGTCGGGGGTGTACATGCCGGTCAGCACCTTGACGAGCGTCGTCTTGCCGGCGCCGTTGACACCCACCAGGGCCGTGGACGTGCCGACGGGCAGCTCGAGGTCGAGACCGTCGAGGACCGGCCGGTCCGGGCGGTAGCCGAAGCGCACGTCGCGCAGCGCGATCTCCCGGTCCGGGCGGACCACCTGCCCGCCGCCGACGGGGGTGCCGGTGCGCCGGGCGGCGTCCTCGAGCTCGAGCATGGCCTCCCACGCGCCGCGGCCGTAGACGAGCTTGACGTCCGACTCGGGGAAGATCACGCCGAACCGGCCGCACAGGGCGACGGCCTGCACGGCGATGCTCACGGCGGCGACGTCCGCGCCGGTGCGCGCGACGAGCAGGAGCGCCACCACCGAGCCCACCGCGGCGACCAGCGCGTACACGGCGAAGGGCACGCCGTAGACCTGGCGGCGCAGTCGCCACGTCGGGTCGAGCACCGCGCGGTTCTCCGCGACGTACCGGTCCTCCAGCCAGCCGGCGAGGCCCAGCACGCGGATCTCCTTGGCCGCCCGGGTCCCGGTCGCCAGCTCCCGGACGTACGTGACGCGCCGCCGCAGCGGACCGAACGACCGGATCAGCCCGCCCCACCGGAAGAACCCCTCCGTCTGCCCGAGGCGCGCGACCAGCGCCACCACGAGCGCCGCGAGCGCGGGCCACGGCCCGACCACCACGGCCAGCAGCGTGACCGCACCGACCAGCTGCACGTACCGGGCCGTCAGGGCCAGCGCGCCCTCGAGCGCCGCCCCGGGCGTGAGCGTCCACTGCTCGAACGCCTCCTCGGCCTGCGCCAGCCGGTCGGCGACGTCGGGTCGCTCCAGCCCGGCGAGCGTCGCGCCGTGGAACGCGAACGACGTCAGCCGCTCGATGCAGGCCGCGTCGACCCGGCGCTGCACCTTGCGGGACAGGACGAGCTGCACGGGCGCGAGCAGCTGCTGCACGACGAACGCCACGAGCGCGGTCGCCAGCCAGGGCGTCGCCGGCTCCCCCGTCACGACGCGCTGCAGCGCGTACCCCGTCCCCGCCATGAACGCCACGGACGCGGCGCCGGCCACCACGTGCACCGCGAGCGTGACCGCCACCAGGCCGCGCCCGGCGTACGGCAGCAGCCGCCGCAGGTGCGCGGCCGCCTCGCGGCGCTGGCGCCACCGGCGCCCCAGCCCGCGGAGCGTCGGTCGGACCTCGTCGGTCGTCGTCACGTGCACCCCTGCCCTCGGACGGCCCCCGCCGCACGCGAACCTAGGGCCCCGACCCCCCGCCCGACAACACCTTCGCGTCCTCCCTTCCCCCGCGAGGTCAGAACGCGGTGATCGGCAGGGCGCGCTCGCGGCGGGTGAGGGCGGCGACCACGCGCGCCTGGCCGTGCCGGGCGACCGCGAGCCGGACCAGCAGGTCACGGACGGGGTCGAAGACCTCCGGGGGGAACGTGGGGGTGGCGACGTCGACGCTGACCGCCAGGTCGTCGGCGTGCACGACGACCTCCAGCAGCCGGGTCAGCAGGAAGTCCTCGCGCCGCATGGCCCACCCCGCCCACGGGACGGGCACGACGTCGGGCGCGGTGCCGTCGGTCAGCACCCGGCGCACGACCTCACGCTGCGCGGCCACCCGGTCGTGCAGCGCCTGCGGGCCCGCGGCGGCGGCCTGCCCGTCGGCGCTGCGGTCGTTGACCGGGTCCTCCGGAGCGGCCGTCGGCCAGGCGGAGCGGGCGTAGTGCTCGTCGGCGTCCGCCAGGACCGGCAGGTCGCCGGGCTCCAGCGCGAGGACCTGCGCCACGCGCACCACCTGGTTGCCCAGGTGGACCGCGAGCGCACCGACGCTCATCCGCGGCAGGGCGCTGGGCTCGGGCCACCGTGCCGCGACCTCGGGCCGGTCGACCAGGGCGAGGGCCGTGTCCGCGGCCGAGAGGAACGCGTCGTCGCGGGGCGTCATCCGGGCAGTGTGGCAGCGGGTGCGGCACGTCGGAAGGCCGGACGGCGCCCATGCCCCCGGGCGCGGAGAATTCGCGCGACCCGGGACGCAGGGCCCTGCCATGCTCCCGGCCATGGACCACGACGCCGTCGCCCCCGCCCGCCTGACGCCCGAGCGCCTGACGCCCCAGCGCACCGACCCGCCGCTCGCGGGGGACGAGGCGCAGACCCTGCTGGGCTTCCTCGACTACCACCGCCGCACGCTGCTGCTCAAGGTCGACGGCCTGGACGCCGACGCGCTGCGCCGCACCCTGCCGCCCTCGACCCTGACGCTCGGCGGGCTGCTGAAGCACCTGGCGATGGTCGAGGACAACTGGTTCTCGCACGTCTGGCTCGACGAGCAGCTCGAGCCGTGGGCGTCGGCGCCCTGGGACGTGGACCACGACTGGGAGCTCACGAGCGCCGCGCAGGACTCCCCGGAGGAGCTGCGGGCGCTGTGGGACGCGGCCGTGGCGCGCTCGCAGCGCACGGTCGAGGCCGCGCTGGCCGCCGGGGGCCTGGACCAGGCGGCGCGGCGCCGGCAGCGGCACAGCGGGCAGGCGATCTCCCTGCGCTGGATCCTCGTCCACATGATCGAGGAGTACGCCCGCCACAACGGGCACGCCGACCTGCTGCGCGAGTCGGTCGACGGCGTCACCGGCGAGTGAGTGTCGGTGGCGCGCGGCAGCATGGTGCCGTGGCCGACGACCTGCCGGAGCTGCTGCTCCCCGACGCGAGCGCGTGGCGTGCGTGGCTCGCGGAGCACCACACGGACCCCACCGGGGTCTGGCTCGTCCTGCACAAGAAGGGCGGCGACGTCACGACGCTGACGTACGTGCAGGCGGTCGAGGAGGCGCTGTGCTTCGGCTGGATCGACGGCCAGGCCCGCCGCCGCGACGAGCACAGCTCGTTCCAGCGGATGACGCCGCGGCGCCCGCGCAGCGCCTGGTCGGCGGTCAACGTGGAGCGCGTGGCGCGGCTCGAGGCCGAGGGCCGCATGCACGACGCGGGCCGCGCGCAGGTGGCCGCCGCGCGTTCCGACGGGCGCTGGGACGCGGCCTACCGGGGGCCTGCCACGATCGAGGTGCCGGACGACCTCGCGGCCGCGCTCGACGCCGTCCCGGCGGCCCGCGCCTGGTTCGACGTGCTGACGTCGGGCAACCGCTACTCGATCCTGTACCGCGTGGGCGAGGCCAAACGGCCCGAGACCCGCGCCCGCCGCATCGCGACGTTCGTCGAGGACCTCGCGCACGGCCGCACGCCAGGGCCGCAGAAGCGGCGGCCGGACGGTCTCTGACGCCGGTGACGGCCCCGCGGGCGCCCACCGGCCGGTAGCGTCCCGCCGGTGACGACCGACGCGACGACGCCCGGCCCGCAGGACGCCCCCGGCCTCGACACCACCCGCTACCGGTTCACGTCCGACCGGGCCGACGTCGACCGCGCGACGGTGCACCGCTGGTTGTCCGAGCGCTCCTACTGGGCGCGCGGGCGCACCCGCGCGGTGCAGGACGCCGCGATCGACGGGTCGCTGTGCTTCGGCGTCCTCGAGCGGGCGACGGGGCGGCAGGTCGCGTTCGCCCGTGTCGTCACCGACGGGGCGGCCTTCGCGTGGCTGTGCGACGTGTTCGTCGACGAGGCGGAGCGCGGCAACGGGATCGGCACGGCGCTCGTCGCCGGCACCGTCGCGCACCTGGAGGCCATGGACCTTCCCCGGGTCGTCCTGGCCACCGCCGACGCGCACGGCCTGTACCAGCGGTTCGGGTTCGCCCCGGTGGAGCCCGGGACGTACATGGCGCTCCTGCGGACCCCCGGCGCGTCGCCCGACGACCCCGCGGCGCCGCCGCCCGACGCCTGAGCGCACGCCGGACGGCTCGGCACCGCCGCAGCGGCGCCGGGCGGTCACCGGCTCATGGCCCCGTGGCCGCCAGCAGGGCGTCGAGCACCGGCTGCTGACCGGCCACCAGCAACGGCCGGGCCTGCTCGACCGGGAACCACGCGGCCCGGTCGACCTCGGGGACGGCGAGGCGCCGCCCGGAGCGCGGGGGCCACTCGACCTGCGCGGTGCTGATGCCGGGGCGGGTCGTCAGGTCGGGGCACGCAGGGTCGTCGGGCGAACCGACGAGCGCCGCCGGCACCTCGACCGCCAGCACGTGCACGACCTTGCCGGAGGTGTAGCGGAACGCTCCCAGGTCCACGGTCGGCAGGTCCGGGGGCGGCACGCCCAGCTCCTCGCGGAACTCCCGGCGTGCTGCGGCCTCGACGTCCTCACCCGGCTCGACGACGCCCTTGGGCACCGACCACGCCCGCTCGTCCTTGCGCGCCCAGAAGGGGCCGCCCATGTGGGCGATCAGCACGTGCGCCGACGCGCCGCGGCCGTGGTGCAGCAGCAGCCCCGCGCTGGTCACGGGCACGGGCGCACCTGCCGTCCTGGTCGGTGGTGGGCGGGTCGGGGCGGTCAGGAGGCGAGCACCCCGGCGCCGCGGGACACGAGCGCCGCGTCGACCTCGCGCAGGAACGCGTCCAGGTCCTCAGGGGTGCGCGACGTGACCAGCGTGAAGCCCGCCGCGTCGTCGCTGACGACCTCCGCGTCGACCCAGGTGCCCCCGGCGTTGCGCACGTCCGTGGTGAGCGAGGGATACGACGTCAGGCGCTTGCCGCCGACGAGGCCGGCCTCGACCAGCAGCCACGGCCCGTGGCAGATGGCGGCGACGGGCCGCCCCGAGGACGCGAAGGTCTTGACCATGCTCACGGCCTCGTCCTGCAGGCGCAGGCTGTCGGCGTTGAGGGTGCCCCCGGGGATCAGCAGGAGGTCGTAGGCGTCGGGGTCGACCGTGCCGAGGGTGAGGGTCGGCTGGACCGTGCGTCCGGGGTCCTTGTCGCCGACGAGCGTCTCGATCGGGGCGTCGTCGACGGCGGCGACGTCGACGGTCGCGCCGGCGCCGCGCAGGTGCTCCACGGGCACGACGAGCTCGTCCTGCTCCACGCCGTAGTTGGTGACGACGGCCAGCACGCGGCGGCCGCTGAGGTCCGCGTCGGACATGGGTGCCTCCTCGGGAGTGGGGTGCGCCCGGGGTGGCCGGGCGTCTGCCACCGTAGGCACGCGCCACGGCGCCCGCACCCGGAGCCGCCCGCACGCCGTGCGCCCTCGACGTGCCGCACGCACACTCGACGAGGGGGGTGCGACTGCCGGCCGCGCGCCCCGTCAGTGCTCACCCGCGACGCCGCACCGCACGGTCGGTGGACGCCGCGTCCCGACGCGCAGGCAGGACACGCCCATGAGCGGCACCACGCACCCCCCGACGGGCACGGGCGAACCGGAGTTCGTGCTGTCCCGGGGCACGGTCTACGTCATCTTCAGCGCCCTGCTCGCCGCCATGTTCCTGTCCGCCCTGGACCAGTCCGTGGTGAGCACGGCGCTGCCCACCATCGTCGGCGACCTGGGCGCGGCCGACCGTGAGGGCTGGATCGTCACCGCGTACCTGCTGGCGATCGCCGTCGTGATGCCCGTGTACGGCAAGGTCGGCGACCTGTGGGGTCGGCGGACCCCGTTCCTCGTCGCGCTGGTGCTGTTCCTCGTCGGGTCGACGGGCTCGGCGCTCGCCGGGTCCTTCACGGAGCTGGTGGTGTGGCGGTCCCTGCAGGGCCTGGGCGCCGGCGGCCTGGTCATCCTCAGCCAGGCGATCATCGCCGACATCGTCTCCGCCCGTGACCGCGGCAAGTTCATGGGGCCGATCGGCGCGGTGTTCGGTGTGGCCACGGTGATCGGCCCGCTGCTGGGCGGCTGGTTCACGGACGGCCCGGGCTGGCGGTGGTGCTTCTGGCTCAACGTGCCCGTCGCCCTGGTGGCGCTGGGCATCGCGTGGTTCCGGCTGCGGCTGCCCACGCGCCGGGCGACGACCCGCCTCGACGTCCTCGGCGCCGTGCTGCTGACCCTGACGACCTCGGGGATCGTCTTCCTGACCAGCTGGAGCACGATCTCGTCCGACCGCCGGTACGACTGGAGCAACCCGGCGCTGTGGGGCCTGGTGGTGGTGACCGTCGTCGCGCTGATCGCCTTCCTGGTGGCGGAGTCCCGCGCGGCCGACCCCCTGATCCCCCTGCACCTGTTCCGCAGCCGCACGTTCACCGTCTCGGTGACCATCGCCCTGCTGTTCGGCATGACGATGTTCGCGGCGCTGTCGTTCCTGCCGACGTTCCTGCAGATGGCGCGCGGCTCCACCGCGACGGACGCGGGGCTGATGATGCTGCCGATGACCGTGGGCCTGATGATCACGGCGCTCGGCTCGGGTTTCCTCATCACGCAGCGCGGGCGGTACAAGCCGTTCCCGATCATCGGCATGGCGGTCGCGGCGATCGGACTGGCCTGGCTCACGCAGCTGACGGCCGACATCTCGATGGTGACGTTCGGCGCCATGATCTTCGTCCTCGGGCTCGGCCTCGGGTTCGTGATGCAGACGATCGTCATCGCGGTGCAGAACTCGGTGTCCCCCGACCTGGTGGGCGTCGCGACGTCGACCAACAACTTCCTGCGGGAGATCGGCGCGGCCGTCGGCACCAGCGTGTTCTCCACCGTCTTCACCGCCCGCCTGGGGACGCAACTGGGTGACGCGCTGCGCGAGGCGCCGCCCGGGGACGTGCCGCAGGGGTTCGGTGCGCAGTCCCTCACCCCGGACGCGGTGCGCGAGCTTCCGGCGGCGCTGCGCGAGGCCGTCGTCGACGCGTACTCCCAGGCCCTCGCGCCGGCGTTCTGGTACCTGGTGCCGCTCGCCGTGCTGGGCTTCGTGATCGCGTTCCTCATGAAGGAGGTCGCGCTGTCCGACAAGTCGGGGCTGGAGGCCCGCGGGATGGCACGGGTGGAGTAGCGCGCGGGGTGTCGAATCCGGTGGTCCTCGCGCGTCGTGGGCGTGCCGGGCACAGTGGGTGCCCGAGAACGCGCTGGAGGACACCATGACGACGCCGACGACGTACCTGATGCTGCTGTGGGGCGACCCCGACGCGCTGCTCGACCCCCGGGCCGCGTACGCGGCGCACGAGAAGTTCGAGGCCGACTGCGCCGCGCAGGGCCACGAGGTCCTGCTGGCCAAGGAGCTCGCCGACGCGGCGACCGCGCGGACGCTGACCGTCGGCGGGAGGCTGACCGACGGTCCGTACGCCGAGACCACCGAGCAGCTCGGCGGCCTCTACCGGATCCGCACCGCGGACCCCGAGGGCCTGCTGCGGCTCGCCGCACCGCTGGTCACCCACGACGGCGGCACCCTCGAGCTGCGCCCGGAGGTGCTGCACGACGACGGGGCGGCCGAGGGCCCCACCGCCTCAGGTGACGCTCCCCTGCACCTCGTGCTGCTGCGGGGCGACCCCGCCGGGGCGTTCGACCTCGACGCGGTGTTCGCCGCCCACGACGCGTTCGTGACCGCGTGCGAGCAGCAGGGGCACCGGGTGGTCGGCGGTGAGGAGCTCGGGCCGCACACCGCGGCGCGGTTGGTCCGCATGACCCCCGTCGGGCAGCCGGTCCTCTGCGACGGCCCGTACACCGAGACCACCGAGCAGCTGGGCGGGTACTACCTGGTGCGGACGCACGACCCGGACGCGCTGCTGCGGCTCGCCGCGCCGCTCGTCGAGGCCGAGGGCCGCGGCACGGTCGAGGTGCGCGGCATGGTGCACGACGCGGCGCCGGTCGCAGGATGACGGCGCTGTCGAATCCGCACCTGCTCGCGCGTCATGGAGACGAGCGGGCACAGTGGGTGCCCCCGACGACGGAGGTCGCACGATGACGAGCACACCGCGCACCTGGACCCTGCTGCTGTGGGGCGACCCCGACGCCTGCCTCGACCTGGGTGCGTCCTACGCGGCGCACGAGCGGTTCGCCGCCGACTGCGCCGCGCACGGCCACGAGATCCTCGGGGGTGAGGAGCTGGCGAGCCCGACCGCCGGACGCCTGCTGCGCGTCGGTGCGGACGGGCCGGAGCTGAGCGACGGCCCGTTCGCGGAGCTCACCGAGCAGCTCGGCGGGTTCTACCTGATCCGCACGGCCGACCCGGACGGTCTGCTGCACCTGGCCGCCGGACTGCTGGAGAACGACCCCGGGACCATCGAGCTGCGCCCCGTGGGCGGGCAGGACGCGCAGGCGGCACCGACCGCCGACGCCGCGTCGGTGGCGTCGTGAAGCTCGTCGTCCTCGTCTACGAGGACGAGGAGACGTACCGCAGCGCGGACGCCGAGGGCCGCGCCCGGTACTTCCGGGGTCACGAGGCGTTCGCGCGGGAGGCGCCGGGCGTCGGCGTGACGATCCTCGCGTGCGAGGCGCTCGCCGGGGTGGCGCACGCCCGCACCGTGCGGCACGTCGGCGACGCCACCGAGGTCACCGACGGGCCGTTCGCGGAGACCACCGAGCAGCTCGGCGGCTTCTACCTGGTCGAGGCGCCGGACGTGCCCACGCTCGAGGGCCTGGTGCGGCTGCTGCCGGAGACGACGCACGAGATCCGGGAGTGCGTGGAGCCGTGACGCCTGGTCCGACCCCGCCGCCGCACCCGCCTGCCGGACCACCGGCCGGCGGGCCGGCGGCGGGCGACGTCCCGCACGCCCTGGGCGACGCGTGGCGCGCGCACTGGTCGCACGTCGTCGCGCTGCTCGTCGCGCAGTTCGGCAGCCCCGACCTGGCCGAGGACGCCGCGGGCGACGCGTTCGAGGCCGCCGCCCGCACCTGGCCGCGCGACGGCGTGCCGGCCAACCCCGGTGCGTGGCTGCTGACGGCCGCGCGCCGGCGGGTGCTGGACCGGCTGCGGTCGCAGGCGGTCCACCGGCGCAAGGAGCCGCTCATGGTGGTCGACGACGAGATGCGCGCGCTGGCGGCCGCGACGCACGACCCCGGCGCGCACGTCGCCGACGAGCAGCTGCGCCTGGTCCTGGCGTGCTGCCACCCGGCCCTCGCCCCGGCCGACCGGGTGGCCATGACGCTGCGGTTCGTCGTGGGGCTGGGGACGGCCGACATCGCGCGGCTGCAGCTGGTGCAGCACACCGCGATGTCCGCGCGCCTGACCCGGGCCAAGAAGCGGCTGGCCGCGACGGGCGTGCCGTTCGTCGTGCCGCCGCCCGGGCAGCTCGCGGAACGGCTCGACGCGGTGAGCACCGTGCTCTACCTGCTGTTCACCGCCGGGTACCAGCCCGCCGACGTGCCCGGTGGGCTGCGCGTGGACCTGGCCGACGAGGCCGTGCGCCTGACGCGCGAGCTGGACCGGCTGCTGGGCGGGTCGCCGCGGGTGCACGCCCTGCTCGCCCTGATGCTGCTGCAGCACTCGCGCCGCGACGCGCGGCTGGACGACGACGGCCGCCTGGTGCTGCTGCCCGACCAGGACCGCAGCCGCTGGCACCACGACGACATCGCCGAGGCGGTGGGCCTGCTCAGAGCCCTGCCCCCGCTGGACGGCCTGGCGGAGGACCACCGGCTGCAGGCGCTCGCGGCGGCCGAGCACGCCACCGCACCGACCGCCGCGGACACCCGGTGGGACGTGGTGGCGCGCCTCTACGCCGTGCTCGAGACCCGCACGGGCTCCCCGGTGGTGCGTCTCGCGCGGGCCGTGGCCGTGGCGGAGGCCGCCGGCCCGGAGGCGGGGCTCGCGGTGCTCGACGGCCTGGGCGACGCCCTCGCGCACCATCACCGGCTGCCCGCTGTGCGCGGCGAGCTGCTGCTGCGCGCCGGCCGGGGCCGGCAGGCGGTCGACGCGCTCGAGCGGGCGCTCGCCCTCGTGCCGGACACCGCCGAGCGCCACCACCTGGAGACGCGGCTCGCGCAGGCCCGCGACCTCGCCGACGGGCAGGCCCGCGACCCGGGGCACCGCGGCTGACGGGACCGGCCCGGCCCCCCGCCCCGGTCCTGCGTCTCCCCCGCCGCGGGGTGCGGCGCGTGGCCCCGTGCGGGGTCACCGCACGCGCGGTCCCTCGCGCGCCCGGCGCCGGACGGCCAGGTGGGTCCGTGCGGACATGCCGCGCAACCCACCGACGTCCCGCGCGCGCATGACCAGCGCGGCGACGTCCTTCCCGAGCTCGGGCAGGTCCGCCTGCGGGTCGACCTGCAGCGTGCTGACCAGCACGTCCCGGCCGCGCTCCCGGTCGAGCTGCGCGCGCGCCCCGACGACCCCCGGCAGCCGCCGCGCCTCCTGCGCGACGTGCCCGGCCAGCGCCGCGGCGTCCAGGGTGAGCCGGCCCGACCCGTCCGACCCGCTGAGAGCGAGCGTGCGGACACGCGGGGTGCGCAGGTGCGCCAGCAGCCACCACAGCGCGAGCAGTCCGAGCAGCACACCGCTGACCGTCGCCACACCGCCGAACCACGACCGGTCCACCACCTCGTCGGCCCGCCCGGCGTCCAGCGCGCTGGGCGTCCGCGACCACCAGTCACCGAGCAGCCCGGACCACCACAGCACGGCCGCCACCCCGGCCGCGAGCAGCACGAGCCCGACGAGCAGCGCAGCCGCCCGGTTCACGGCCCGCACGCCGCGCGTCACCGGACACCCCCCGGGTCGGTGCTGCGTCGCGTGCGGACCACGACCCGCGGCGCCTTCGCAAGGGCCGAGAGCCGCTCGGACACGGCGGCCCGGATCAGGCCCTCGAGCCCGGGCCCGCCGTCGGTCGTCGCCCGGACCGTCACGGCCCGCCGGCCCCAGGTGCTCGTGACCTCGAGGACCCCGTCGACCTGGGCGGCGGCCCCGGACGCGAGCCTCGCCACGTCCTGACCCAGCAGGTACTGCCCCCCGCCCGCGGCGAGCGGCAGCCCCGGGCGACGGCGACGGCGCAGCGCGATGACCACGAGGCGCAGCCCGACCAGACCGACGAGCACCCCGATCAGCGCGACCTCCCAGGTCGGCCGGATGTCGCCGACGGCGTCCGCGGCACTGAGCACCCACGAGCCGCCGTCGAGCACGCGCAGCGCCACGAGCCCGTCGTGCACCAGCACGACCGCGAGGCCCAGGGCGACCAGCGCGAGCACGACGCCCACCCACGCCACGGCGCCCGCGGGCCGCGGTGCCGCGAGCGGGACCGGGTCGGGGGCGGCCGCGGCCGGGACCTCCGTCACCGGCGGCCACGACGTCGGAGCCGGGTCCTCGGCCCGCCGGCGTGCACGGGCACGTCGCGAGTCGGCCGTCGCGCTCACCGCACACGCTCCGTGACGACGCGTGCGGGGTCGGTGACCGCCACGACCCGGACGTCGACGCGATCGGTCCGCACCCCCGCGAACCGCGTCACCGCGTCACCGACCGCCTCCCGTACCCGGCGCGCGGTCGTGACGGCCGATGCGGGCCAGGCGATGGCGACGTCCACCTCGACCTGCGCACGCGTCCCGCGCGTCCGCGCGGTCGCGGCGGGCAGGTCCCGCCCGAGCAGGCCGGACGACGTGCTCGCGACGCCGGGCACCCGGGCGGCGGCCGCCACCGCGACCTTCTGCACGACCCGGTCCGCCACGTCGAGCGCACCGCGTCGCGCCGGGTCCTCGGCGACGTCCGCGGGTGCGGCGGCACCCGGCGGCGCCGTGTCAGCCACGACGGCCCCCCGTCAGGGCGGCCAGGTCGATCCGGCCCTCGACGACGGCGCCCACCACCCACCCGACGGCGCCGAGCACCACGGCGAGCAGGAAGCCGTTGAAACCGCCGATGATCGCCGCGAGGGCCAGCAGCAGACCGGTCAGCAGACCGGCCAGGGACAGGGACATGGGTGCTCCTCGGTTCGGGACGTGCGGCCATCGGACGGGCGTGGGGGGGCGACCGCCACGGGCCGCCAGGACTCAGGGGGCCAGGTCGTCGACCACGACGTGCACCTGCCCGCCCACGGCGTCGTGCACCCGCTGGTGCACGGTCGCGGCGAGCTCGCGCAGGTCACCGCCGAGCCGGGCGACGACGTGGACCTCGGTGCGGGCGCCGTCCGGGGTGCGGCGGCTGCGGACGCCCGCCACCCGCCGTCCCGGCAGGTGCGTGGCGATCTCCCCGAACGCCCCGCCGTACAGCCCCGCGACCCCCGGCACCGCGAGCGCGGCAGCGGCGGCCCGCTCGGCGGGGTCGGGCGGGCGCGGTGGCGGGACCGGCGCGGTCGGTGACGGGCCCGGGGACGGTGACGGCGTCGGGCCCGGGACCGGCGGGGCCGCTGCGCCACCCACCGCGACCGGGGGCAGGGGCAGCGCGGGCACGGGAGGTGGCACGGCCTGCGCCGCCACGTCCGCAGGGTCGGCGACGGGCTCGACGTCCACCACGTCGACGTCCTGCGGCCCCGCGCCCTGCGGCGCGACGACCACGATCGTCTCCTCCCGCACCGCGACGACGACGGGCTCCTCGTCGTCCGGCTGGTCGGTGCTCATGCCACGCGCGGCTCGGGCGCCGGCTCGGGCTGCGGGTCGTCCTGCGGCAGGTGGACGTCGTTGACGCTGATGTTCACCTCGATGACGTGCAGACCGGTCATGCGCTCCACGGACGTGATGATGTTGCGACGGACCCCCTCGGCGAGGTCCACGACGGAGACGCCGTACTCGGCCACGAGGTCGACGTCGATGGCGGCCTCACGCTCGCCCACCTCGACGCTGATGCCCTGTGCGTGGTTGGTGGTGCCGCCGGGGATGCGCTCGCGGATCGCGCTGAACGCGCGCGCCGCGCCGCCGCCGAGCGAGTGCACGCCCGCGACGTCCGCTGCGGCGATGCCGGCGATCTTCGCGACGACGCCGTCGGCGATGCTGGTGGTGCCGTACTCGGTCTGCAGCGGTGTGCTGCCGCCCCCGGTGCGGGACGGGCCCGAGGTGCCGCTGTTGCCGACGCGCGAGGCGCGGTTCTCGGTGACGACGGCCGGGGTGGTGGTCTGCTCGCTCATGGGTGCTCCTCGTGCGGTGGTGCGGCGGCCCGTCGGTGCGGGACGCCGCGGATGCCGGCCGGCAGGGTCACGCCGACACTGGGTGAGTGCCTCCTCGCGCAGGGACGTCACGGTCGGACGGGTGTGACGTAGATCACGTTACGCTCGGTGCCGTCGCTGCGCCCGCGGCCGGACCGGCACCCCCGGCCGGCGGTCCCGTGGCCCCCGCCGCCGACGTCGCGCCGTCGGCGAGCCCCGACGCCGTGCTGCTCGAGCGCGCCGCACTGGGCGACCACGCCGCGTTCGCGCTGCTCGTCGAGCGCCACGGTCCGTCGCTCTACCGGTACGCGCGGCGGCTGCTGCCCTCCGCCCAGGACGCCGAGGACGCGGTGCAGGACGCACTGACGGCCGCATGGCTCGGCGCCGAGGGGTACCGCGGTGAGGCGGGCGTGCGCACCTGGTTGTTCGGCATCCAGACCAACTGCGTGCGCCGCGCCGCCCGCCGCCGCGCCCACGTCCCGTCCCCGGTCGACGACCCCGACCAGGGTCCCGCGGCCGACCGCGCCGCCCCTGGGGACGATCCGGTCGAGCGGCTGCTGGCCACCGACCTGCGGGCCGCGCTCGACCGTGCGCTGCTGGACCTGCCGGGGCCGCAGCGCGCGGTCTGGCTGCTGGTCGAGGTCGAGGGCCTGTCCTACGCCGACGCCGCGCACGCGCTGCGCACCAGCCACGCGGCGGTGCGCGGCGCGCTCGAGCGCGCCCGCCACACGCTGAGCAGGAGGTTCGCCGCATGGCGATGAACGACGACGCACCACCTCCGGGCGACGACCTGCTCGCCCTGGCCACGGCGCAGCTGCGCACGCACACCGACGCCGGCTGGGTGGCCGTCGCCCCGCGGCTGCTCGCCTCGGCCCTCGCCGCCGTGCGGCCCACCCAGCCCGTGCGGGGCCGGCACCCCCGCGGCGCGTACACCGTCACCGCGGGCGCGCTGCGCACGTCGGTGCGCGCCCTGCTGGAGCCCGACCGGCGGCTGCGGGTGCGGCGCGTCATGTTCCGCACCGGTGCCGACGACGCCCTCGAGGAGGCGCTGGTCGAGGTCTCGGCCGCCTACCTGCAGCCGCTCGCCCCGCTGGCGGCCGACGTCCGCCGCGCGGTGCTGCACCACCTGCGCGACGTCCTCGGTGACCCCGACCTGCCCGGTGCGGTCGTCACGGTGGACGTGCTGGTCACCGACGTGCACCGGACCTGAGACGCACCGGCCGGAGCGCGCGGCGCGGGTGACGCGTGCGTCAGCGCACGTCGACCGGGCGCTCCCAGACGCGCCCGTCCATCTGTCGGAAGCCGACGCGCTCCAGGTAGCGCACCGACCCGGGCGGGGTGGTCGGCACGACCAGCCGCCGCAGACCGTGCGCGGCGAAGACGTCCGAGTGCCGGTACACGAACTCCCCCGGCGTGAAGTCACGGAACCGCGGCGTCACCCAGTCGAGCACGACGACGCCCGTGCCGTCACCGGCGTCGCGCACCAGGACGACACCGACCGTCTCGTCGCCGCGCACGACGAGGAACGCGAGGTCGACGCCCGGTCCGTCGCCGACCGGGCCCGCGTCCTCGACGCCCGGGGCCGGTGCCGTGCGGTGCCGCGCGACGTCCGCCGCGTGCACCGCGAGCACGTGCCGCAGGTACGCGTCGTCCGGGGCCACCTCGACCACCGCGTACACGGCCTCGTCGCCGCGCTCGCGGCCCAGGCGCCACAGCCAGTACACGTCGATGACCGCGATCGCCCCGTTCATCGCGGCGAACGCCCAGATGCCGAAGACCGCGTTGTACGCGGTGGCCAGCACGGCTCCGACCAGGTTCATCACGCGGAACCGCCACACGCGGGCCTGCATCAGCGACAGGACGACGAGCACCGACCCGACCCAGCCCACGACCTCCCACCACGGCACGGTCGCAGGTTACGCCCCACCGGTCGCCCCACCTGCGCAAAGACGTCGACACGGGACGCCGGTGTGCGGATGCTGGACGCATGACGACCTGGTCCCTGCGCGAGATGCCCGTGCCCGAGTCCCTCGACGCCCCCGACGCATGGCTCCTGCACGGGATGGTCGAGGTGCGCAACGAGACGATCCGCGCGACGTGGGGCACGGACGACTTCGCGATCACCGCACCGCGCGCCCTGTCGCTGCTGCGCCACGGCGAGTACACGCGACGGCTGCGGGTCCTCGCGGTCGACGACACCACCGACGCCCCTGACCCGGCCCGCGTGCTGGGCACGGCCGGCCTGGACCTGCCGCAGACGGACAACACGCACACCGGGTGGCTCGGCGTCTCCGTCCGCCCGGCGCACCGGGGCCGCGGCGTGGGTGCCGCGCTGCACGCGGCGGTGCTCGACGCCGCCCGCGCGGAGGGCCGCACGCACCTCATGGCGGAGACCGAGCAGGACGTCGAGCCGTCGCCCGGCCCGGGCGCCCTGGGCGCCCCGACCGGCTCGGGCCTGCTGTCGCGCGACGACCCCGCGGTGCGGTTCGCGCTGGCGCGCGGCTGGCGGCTCGAGCAGGTGGCCCGCCACTCGCGGCTGGAGCTGCCGCTCGACCCGGACGCCGTCGAGGCGCACCGGGCTGCTGCCGCCGCGGTCGCGGGACCCGACTACCGGACCGTCACCTGGCAGGACGCGACACCCGACGCGTGGGCCGACCAGCTCGCCGCGCTGCGCACCAGCATGAGCACCGACGAGCCGACCGCCGGTCTGGACGTGGGCCAGGAGGCCTGGGACGCGGCGCGGGTGCGCAGCGAGGACGCGGAGACCCTGGAGCGGGGCGAGCAGCTGCTGACCACGGCCGTCGAGCACGTGCCCACCGGCCGCCTCGTCGCCTACTCCCAGCTGCTGGCACCGTCGCACACCGACGAGTTCGTGTGGCAGGAGGACACCCTGGTGCAGCGCGAGCACCGCGGCCACCGCCTGGGCATGCTCGTCAAGGCCGTGCAGCTGCAGGAGCTGGCCCGCCGCCGGCCGTCGGTCAGGCGCATCAGCACGTGGAACGCCGAGGAGAACCGCTGGATGCTCGCCATCAACGTGGCGCTGGGCTTCCGACCGGCCGGCGGCTCCGGGGTCTGGCAGACGACGCTCTGACGCTCACGCGCCTGCGGCGGGCTGCGGGGCGACCGACCACCAGCCGTCCCAGCGACGCCGCGCCTCGGCCATCACCGCGTCGTCGAGGCCGTAGGTGGACATCGTGACGTCGACGGTGCCGTGCGGCGGGCGCTCGACGGGCGGCCTGATGAGCAGCACGAGCAGCGACTCGGCGATGCCGTGCAGGTGGATGCCCACCTGGTGCTCCGACTTGTAGACGAGCGTGCCGCCCACGCGCGACCCGTCGGGCCGGGCGGCCTCCACGTGCGCCCGCACCGGCAGGCCCCGCACACCGTGCAGCCCGGCGCGGAACAGCAGGGGGTCGTGGCGGTCGCCGGCGTCCAGGCCGTGCGCCAGCAGGGTGACGCGGTCCTCCCCGGGGTGCACGTCGAGCGCGAACGCCAGCTGGTGGACGAACTGGATCCAGCCCTCGTCCATCTCGTCGAAGACCCCGTCGAACGTCGACAGGCCGTCGTGGCTGCGGCGCGTGACGCTCACCCGGGAGCGCGCGTCGTCCAGCGCGGTCACGGTCATCCGGTCGTGGTGGGGCCACAGCAGGGAGCGCGTGGAGCCACCGTGGTGGTGCTCCCGCGCCTCGTCGCGGAAGATCTGGGCGATCTCCGCGTCCAGGCCGTCATAGTCCCAGCCGAACCACCGCCGGATCAGGCGCGGGTCCCGCAGGTGCTCCCAGACGGTGTCGGCGGGGGCGTGGACGTCGACCGACACGACCTCACGCGGCTGGAGCTCCATGGGCGGCCACCTCGTTGCTCTCGGTGCGCCGGGCTGCGGTGCCCGGTGGCTCCGACGTTAGCCCGGGAGCCCGGCGACCGCAGCGGCGTCGGCGTGCAGGGCGACACGCACCCCCGGGGGGCACGTCCACCCCGCCGGTGCGAGCGCGCTGACGCGTCCGACGCCGTCGACGTCGACCACGACCTCGGTGCGTCCGCGGCGCGAGCGCAGCGCGTGCACGGTGCCGGTGACGTCGGCGGTGCGCGCGTCACCCCCGACGTCGGGCGCGACGACGAACGCCCCGGCCGCCAGCGCCAGCACACCCCCGGCGCGCACCGGCGCCGTCCCCGCCGCGTCGACCGCGGAGACGAGGGCCCGCACGGCCGGCGGCGCGCCGGTACCGGGGCCGGGCACGGCCACGAACGCCTCATAGCCGAGGAACCGCGCGACGTCCCGGGACGCGGGCCGCGCCCACAGCTCGGCGGGCGCGGCGACCTGCAGCAGCCGGCCCGCGGCCATGACGGCCACCCGGTCGGCCACCGCGAACGCCTCGTCCTGGTCGTGCGTGACGAACAGGGCCGTCGTCGCGGTCGCCGTCAGCACCGCGCGCAGGTCCGCGGCGAGGCGCTCGCGCAGCGCACGGTCCAGTGCGGACAGCGGCTCGTCGAGCAGCAGCAGCCGGGGCCGGGGGGCGAGCGCGCGCGCGAGCGCGACCCGCTGCCGCTCACCGCCGGACAGCGTGCCCACGGCGCGGCGCTGCGTGCCGGGCAGCCCGACGAGGTCGAGCAGCTCGGCCACCCGGGCCTCGCGGGCGGCACGGTCCCGCCGCACCGTGGCCGGCAGCCCGTACGCGACGTTGCCCGTGACGTCGCGGTGCGCGAAGAGCTGGCCGTCCTGGAACAGCAGGCCGAACCCGCGCCGGTGCACCGGGACGTCCACCACCGAGACGCCGTCCCAGGCCACGTCACCCCCGGACAGCGGCTCGAGCCCCGCCACCGCGCGCAGCAGCGAGGACTTGCCGCAGCCGGAGGGTCCCAGCAGCGCGACGACCTCCCCGGTCGGCACGCTCAGGTCCACCCCCGCGACGGCCGCGGACGCCGCCCCGGGGTACCGCACGACGACCTCCGCGACCTGCAGCCCGTCGCTCACCACGCACCTCCGGTCCCGGGGCGGCGCAGCCGCTCGCACACCGCCACGATGCTCGCCGTCAGGGCGGCGAGCAGCACCGACGCCGCCAGTGCGGCGCCGTAGTTCTCGGCCCCGGGGCGCCCCAGCAGCCGGAAGATCACGACGGGCAGCGTCGGGTCCTGCGGCCGCGCCAGGAACGACGTGGCACCGAACTCCCCCAGCGACGCGGCGAACGCGAACCCGAGCGCCAGCCCGACGGCCCGCAGCGCGACCGCCAGGTCCACCGTCCGCAGCACCCGTCCGGGTGCGGCACCCAGGGTCGCGGCGACCTCACGCTGCCGCGGGTCCACGGCACGCAGCACGGGCAGCACGGTGCGCACCACCAGGGGCACGGCGACGACGGCCTGCGCCACCGCGACCAGCACGGGGCTGGTCCGCAGGTCCACGGGCAGCCCCAGCGGTGCGTCCATCGACACCAGGAACCCGAAGCCGACGGTCACGGCCGACACCCCGAGCGGCAGCATGAACAGCGCGTCCAGCCCGGCGACGGCCCGGCGGGCGGCGGTGCGCCGCGGGCGGCGCGACACGAGCAGGGCCACGAGCCCGCCGACCACCAGGGCGAGCACGGTGGCGTCGACGGCGGTGCGCACCGACGTCCCGGCGGCCTGCCACGCGCTGACGGCCAGCGTGTCCTGCGGCACGGCCAGTGCGGCGTAGTTGTCCAGGCCCCAACCGCGCGGGGTGCGCAGCGAGCGCACGACGAGGTGCACCAGCGGCAGCGCGAGCAGCCCGGCGACGGTGAGCGCAGTGACGGCGACCGCGACGGCGTCGATCGGGTCGCGCAGCCGCACGGGGCGGGCGTCCGCCGCGGTACCGCCGAGGGTGGGGGCCGCCTCGGTGCGGGCGCGGGCGCGCCCGGCCAGGGCGAGCGCCGCCACGACCACGACGAGCTGCACGACGGACAGCACGGCGGCGGCACGCAGGTCGAGGAACTGCGTGGTCTGGATCCAGATCTCGGTCTCGACCGTGCCGTACCGGCGCCCGCCCAGCACCAGGACCGTGCCGAACGCGGTCGCGCAGAACAGGAACACCAGGGACGCCGCGGAGGCGATCGCGGGGCCCAGCGCCGGCAGCGTCACCGTCCGCAGCACGCGCCACGGCGAGGCACCGAGTGCCCGGGCCGCCTGCTCGGCTCGCGGGTCGAGCCGCTCCCACAGGCCGCCGACGGTGCGCACCACCACCGCGTAGTTGAAGAACACCAGCGCCAGGACGATCGCCGCGAACGAGCCGTCCAGGCCCAGCCCGCCCAGCAGGCCGCCGTCCACCAGCAGCGAGCGGAAGGCGACGCCGACCACGACCGTGGGCAGCACGAACGGCACCGTGACGAACGCGCGCAGCGCCCCGCGCCCGGGGAACCGGCAGCGGTACAGCAGGTACGCGCCCGGCACGCCCAGCAGCACGGCGCCCAGGGTCCCCAGCCCGGCCTGCGCGAGCGTCTGCCCGACCACGCGCCACGTCCGCGGGCGGGTGAGCACGTCACCGAACCCGGTCAGGTCGAGGCGCCCGTCGGCGACGAACCCCCGCCCGACGATCTCCGCGACGGGCCACACGAAGAACACCGCGAGGAAGAGCAGAGGCAGACCGGCCGCCACGGCCCACGCCACGCGGACGCCCCACCCGGTGCGCGGTCCGCGTCGCCGCGGCGCGCCGCCACCCGCCGGCCCGGCACCGGGGCGGGGGCCCGGGTGCGGGTCGGCGGGGTCGACGGCGAGCGCCGCGGCGGGGACGGGCACGGTCAGCCGATCACCGTGTCGGACCACGTGGCGAGCCACTGCTCGCGGTGCGCGGTGACGTCGGCGGGTGCGACCTCGAACGGGTCGTCGGCCAGCGGGGCCCACGCGGCCCACTCCTGCGGCAGCTCGACCGTCGAGCTCACGGGGTACATGTACATCGACCCCGGGATGTCCGCCTGGACGTCGTCCGAGAGCAGGAAGTCGAGCAGCGCCGCGGCACCCTCCGGGTTGGCGGCACCCGCCAGCACACCCGCGTACTCCACCTGGCGGAAGCACGTGTCGAGCAGCGCGCGGGTGGTCGGGGCGTCGGCACCGTCGGGCACCGTGAACGGCGGCGACGACGCGTAGGACAGCACGACGGGCCGCGGGCCGTCGCCGCCGCCGGCGGTGAAGTCGGTGTAGTACGCCTCGGACCACCCGTCGGCCACCTGCAGGCCGTTGTCCCGCAGGCCCGCCCAGTAGTCCGCCCAGCCGTCCTCGCCGAACGCCCCGACGGTGGCGAGCAGGAACGCCAGCCCCGGGGACGACGTGACGGGGTCCGGCACCACGACGAGGTCGCGGTACGCCGGGTCCAGCAGCGACTCGAGCGTCGTGGGCTCCGGGACGCCGCGCTCCGCGAACCAGGCCGTGTCGACGTTGAGGCAGACGTCACCGAGGTCCACCGCGGTCAGCGCTCCGGCGTCGTCGCCGGGCACCGCGTACGCGGCGGCGTCCTGCGCCGCCGGGGCCGTGAGCTCGGCCGGCACCAGGACGCCCTCGTCGAGCGCGCGCGACGCGAACGCGTTGTCGATGCCGAACACCAGGTCGCCCAGCGGGGCGTCCTTGGTGAGCACGAGCTGGTTCACCAGGGCGCCCGCGTCGGCCTGCTGCACCACCTCGACGCGCAGCCCCGACTCCTCCTCGAACTGCTCGAGCAGACCGTCGGACAGCGCGAAGGACTCGTGCGTCACCAGCGTGACGGTGCCGGCGCCGTCCGTCGGGTCGTCCGCCGCGCCACTGCCGACGGCGGAGCAGGCCGTCAGCGCGACGAGGCCGGCGGTGGCGACGAGGCCCGCCGCCGCGCGCCGGGCCGGGGTGGTGCGGCGCCGGGTCGTGCCGTGCTGAGGGCTGCCGTGCTGAGGGCTGCGCGCCCGGGGGGTGGTCATGCGTGTGGTCCTCCGTCGTCGTCGGAGGGGTCCCGCGCCGCCGTCCCACGGCGCTCGCCGCACGGACGACACCACGGGAGGAGAGACAAGCCCGACTCCCTACGCCGGTATCACCCGGATCAGGTTCGAGGGTCTGCGGTGGTCCGCACTCTCAGCGTCCTGCCACCGTCACCGGCGACCGACGCTCCCCTGTCGTTCGCGGACGATCCTAGCCCCGACCTGTGCGCCGGCCGGATCCCGGGTAGCGTCCCTGCAGGCGACGACGACGGAGGAGAACATGTCGGACGACGGGAACAAGCAGTCGATGACCGCGAAGATCGTGGGCGCGGGGGTCACCCTCGTCGCCGCGTGGGCGGTCCAGAAGCTGATCGACGCGGTCTGGACCAGGACCAAGGGGCACAAGCCGCCGTCGCCGGACTCCACGGAGCCCGACATCAAGTTCGGCGAGGTCGCGACCGCGGCGGCGATCAGCGGTGCCGCGATCTCGCTGTCGCGCGTGCTGGCGACGCGCGGCGCCGCGAAGCTCGCCGGGCGCGCCGCCCGGCGCTGACCCGCTGCTGCGACGCCCGGGGACCGCTCAGTCGTCCCCGGGCGTCCGGCCGGGGCGCGTCTCCCCGAGGTCGCGGGACAGCTCGTCGACCACCAGCAGGTCGTTGCGGACCTTGCCGGTGCGGAAGCCCGCCCGGCCGACCATGTGCGCGGCGACGGGTGCGGTGAGCATCTGGAAGATCGCGACGAGCACCAGGGCCCACACGGCCCCGCCCTCGCGCAGGCGCAGCGCCAGGCCGATCAGCACGAGGATCAGCCCGAGCACCTGCGGCTTCGTGCCGGCGTGCATGCGCGACAGCAGGTCGGGGAAGCGCAGGGCGCCGACCCCGGCGGCGAACGCGAAGAACGCGCCGCCCAGCAGGCAGACGATCGAGGCGACGTCCGCCACGGTGCCCCACGTGTCCTGGCTCATCGCGTCTCCTCGTCGGCCGGGCCGCCGTGGTGCTCGGGGTCCGGTTCCTTCTCGACGGTCTCGCGGGCGCTCGGGGCCACGGCCTCGTGGACCGCGGGCTCGCGCGCGCCCGCCCCGTCCGCGGCGGCGTCCTCGGCGGCGCGACGCCGGCGGCGGCGCGCCTGCTCCTCCTCCTGCTCGAGGCGGCGCTTCTCGGCCTCCTCGGCGGCGACCTCCTCGCGCGTGCGCACCCGCCCCTCGCCCTCGGGCTCGACGGCGGCGAACCGCGCGACGGTGACCGACCCGACGAAGCCCACGAGGGACAGCACCACGAGCAGCGGAACGACGTCGGCGCGCCGGTAGTAGGCCGCGTACAGGGCGATCGCGGCGATCATCGTCGTGACGACGATGTCGAGCGCGACCGTGCGGTCGAGCATCGACGGGCCCTTCTCGGCCCGCACGATCGCGAGCAGCGCACCGAGCGTCAGCAGGACGCCGCAGACGCCGACGACGACGTCGAACACGTTCACCGGGACGTCACCTCCCCCGCGCGGCGCGAGCGCTGCAGCCCCGCCTCCGCGAGCTCCTCGTCGGACGCGAGCGCGCGCAGCAGCCGCGCCTCCTGGTCGAGCACGTTCTGCCGCGCCTTCTCGACACCACCGCTGGTCTCGACGTCCAGGACGTGCACGTACAGCCGCCCCGTGAGTCGGTGCGCCTCGACGATGATCGAGCCGGGGACCAGCGAGACGAGCTCGGCGGTCAGCGTGAGGTACAGGTCCGAGTGGCTGCGCAGCTGCACGCAGATCACCGCACCGCGCGGGGTGTGCCGCGGCCGCAGCGCGACCAGGCTGACCTCGAACGACGCGCGGACCAGGTCGAGCGCGAACCGGCCCAGCAGCACGAGCAGCCCGACGGGGTGGACGCGGCCGCGGAACTCGACGCGCGTCATGCGCAGGCCGGCGGTGACCAGCAGGCCCAGCAGCACGCCGTTGACGACGTTGCCCCAGGTGACCTGGCCCCACAGCAGGACCCACACGACGGTGAGCCACAGCACGGTGGCCCACTGGAAGCGCCAGCCGGCGCGGCGCGGGTGCAGGCTCACCGGTCACCCCCGCCGCTCTCGGCGTCCTGCGTCGCGGGCACCACGTCCTCGTCGACCTCCGAGTCCTCGGCCGCGCGCTGCGACTCGCCCTCGCCGCGCTCCCCGTCGGGCAGCACCGCCTCGATGTACGGCGAGCGGTCCGCGAGGGTCTGGGCGGCCCGGCCCGTGTACGCGTACAGCGGTCCGGCGAAGACGGTGAGCGCCAGGCTGACGACGACCAGGGTCGCCGTGGGGACCACCATGTGCGCGGGCACGTGGTTGGCCGGCAGCTCCTCCGGCGGGCTCTGCCAGAACGCCTTGTTCCACGCCTTGATCAGCGCGTACAGGGTGAGCAGCGAGGTGACGACCGACCCGACGACCAGGGCGTACCCCAGCGGGGTCCCGAGCGCGACACCCGCCTCGAGCAGCCCGACCTTGCCGAGGAACCCGGAGAACGGCGGGATGCCGCCGAGGTTCATCGCGGGCACGAAGAACAGCACGGCCAGCACCGGCGTCATCTTGGCGAGCCCGCCCAGCCGGTCGAGCGACGTGGTCCCGCCGAAGCGTTCGATCAGGCCGACGACGAGGAACAGGGCCGTCTGCACGGTGATGTGGTGCACGACGTAGTAGATGGCCGCGGTCCAGCCGAGCACGCTGCCCAGCGCGACCCCGAACACCATGTAGCCGATGTGGCTGACGAGGGTGAACGAGAGCAGACGTTTGACGTCGTCCTGCGCGACCGCCCCCAGGATGCCCACGAGCATCGTGGCCAGGGCGACGCCCATGAGGATGTCGTCGAGCTGCCCGCCGGGGAACAGCAGGGTCTGGGTGCGGATGATCGCGTAGACGCCGACCTTGGTCAGCAGGCCCGCGAACACGGCCGTGACCGGCGCGGGCGCGGTCGGGTAGGAGTCCGGCAGCCAGGACGACAGCGGGAACACGGCCGCCTTGATGCCGAAGGCCAGCAGCAGCATCGCCTGCAGCATGGTGCGCACGCCGGGGTCGACCTCCGGCAGGCGCAGCGCGAGCTGCGCGAGGTTCACGGTGCCCGTCGCCGCGTACACCGCCGCGATCGCGACGAGGAAGAGCACCGACGACAGGATCGCGACGACCACGTAGATGGTGCCCGCGCGGATGCGCTCGGTGGTGCCCGACAGCGTGATGAGCACGTACGACGCGGCGAGCAGGATCTCGAAGCCGACGTAGATGTTGAACAGGTCGCCCGACAGGAACGCGTTGGCGACGCCCGCCGACAGCACCAGGTACGTGGGGTGGAAGATCGAGATGGGGGCGAACCGCTCCCCGTCCTCCCGGCCCTGCGCCAGCGAGTACACCAGGACGCAGAGGATCACCACGGACGAGACCGTGAGCATGAGGGCCGACAGGCGGTCGGCGACGAGGCTGATGCCCACCGGCGCCGCCCAGTCCCCGACCTCCACGACGACCGGCCCCGAGTCGGCCAGCACGAGCAGCGCACCGGACACCACGGCGACGAGCGCCAGGGTCACGAGCGAGACGATGCGCTGCAGCCGGGGCCTGCGGTAGAGCGCGAGCGCCAGGCCCGCCGCCGACAGCGGCAGGACCACGGGCAGGGGGACGAGCCAGCTCCAGTCGGTCATCGTCCCTCCTCCCCGTGCGTGTGGCTGGTGGCCGGCGGCGGCCGTTCGGCGGGCGCCCCGTCGAAGGCCTCTCCCTCGTCCATCTCGTCGCGGGCGGCGGCGGCCTCCTCGTCGAGCGTCTCGCCCTCGGACTCGGTGTCGTCGTCCTCGAAGGCGCGTTCGTCACGCGCCGCGAGGCGGGCGATGCGCCGGTCCTCGACGTCGTCCTGCACCTCGTCGTGGCGGTGCAGCTGCCACGACCGGTACGCCATGGCCAGCAGGAACGCCGTCAGCCCGAGCGTGATGACGATGGCCGTGAGGATCAGCGCCTGCGGCAGCGGGTCGCTCATGGGGCGGTCGGACGCGACCCCGATGATCGGGGGCGCCCCGGCGGCCCCACCGGCGACGAGGATCAGCAGGTTCGTGCCGTTCCCGAGCAGGATGATGCCCAGCAGGATGCGCGTGAGGCTGCGCTCGAGGACCAGGTACACGCCGACCGTGAACAGCGCGGCGATCGTCACGACGAAGACGATGTTGGGGCTCATGACGATGTCGGTCACGCGGCACCCCCCGCGCCCGGTCCGCCGGAGAAGTCGTCCGAGCGCCGCTCCACCGGGTCGTACCCGGAGGCGTTGAGCCCGCGCAGCAGCACGAGCTGGTCGTCGCCGCTGACGGCGTGGTCCGGCACGTCGTCCTCGCCGGACTCGGCCCGCCGGTCGATCTCGGCACCCAGGCTGCGCAGGATGTCGAGCACCAGGCCGACGACCACCAGGTACACCCCCACGTCGAAGAACAGGCTGGTGACGAGCTTGACGTCGCCCCAGATCGGCAGCTGGAACTCGAGGATCCAGGACTCCAGCACGTTGCCGCCGACGACCAGCGCGGCCAGGCCGGCGCCGGCGGACAGGAACAGGCCCGTGCCCAGCAGCACACCGGGCTGCACCGGCGCGGCCTCACCGAGCTCGTAGCGCCCGCCCGCGAGGTACCGCACGGCCAGCGCGATGCCCGTGACCAGACCGGCCGCGAACCCGCCGCCGGGCTGGTTGTGCCCGCTGAACAGCAGGAACGCCGAGTACACGATCATCGTGTGGAACAGCAGGCGCACGACGACCTCGAAGATCACCGAGCGGCGCTGGGGGGCGACGGTGCGTCCGGCGCGCAGCCACTCCCGGGCGCGTGACCCGCCCACGGGGGCGCTGCCGCGCGAGGGGGGCGGCGTGTCCGCGTCGGCGTCGGCCTGCGGGCGGCGCAGCGACGCCATCGGGTCGGGCGACCCGCCCCACACCGAGCGGTCCGCCGGGGCCTCGCGCTCCCGGAAGATGCGCCCGCCGCGGGCGGACAGGAACACCAGGGAGGCGACACCGGTGGCCGCGACGAGCAGCACCGAGATCTCGCCCATCGTGTCCCACGCGCGGATGTCGACGAGCGTGACGTTGACGATGTTCTTGCCGCCGCCGAACTCGTAGGCCTCGGTGGCGAAGTCCGCGGAGACCGGCGCGTGCACGCGTGCCGACGGGGCGACCAGGGCGACCCCGGCGACGACGAGCCCGACCGCGAGGGCCAGCGCGAGCCGGACCCAGCGGGACGTGGCCAGCGGCCGGTCCGAGAAGTACGGGGGCAGGCGGCGCAGCACCAGCACGAAGACGACGAGCGTGACCGTCTCGACCAGCACCTGCGTGACCGCGAGGTCCGGGGCGCCGTAGAGCAGGAACATGCCGGCGATGGCGTAACCGCTGATGCCGGCCAGGATGACGGCCTTGAGGCGGCGACGCGCGCGGGCGACCAGGATCGCCGCGACGATCGAGGCCGCCGCGAACACCGTCTGGGCCGCGTAGTCCCAGGGGCGCACCTCCTGCGGCCACGACGTGCCGGTCAGCAGCGCACCGCCGACGGCGACGACCCAGGTGGTGAGGATGATGCCGAGGTACAGCGGCAGCGACCCGCGCTGGGTGATCGCGGTGACGTCCGCGGCGAAGTCGTCGAGCTTGCGCATGAAGCGGCGGTACGTGAGGTCCGCCTCGAGCAGGTGCGGGACACGCGCCTGCCAGCGCTCCACCTTGTCGCGTGCGAGGAACAGCAGCCCGCCCGCCCCGAGGATGCCGACCGTGAGCCAGAGCACCAGGCCGAACCCGCCCCACAGCAGCAGGTGGCCGGGCTCGCCCAGCGGGTACGTGGCCGCGTAGGGCTCGAGCAGCTGCTCCCCGAGGTGCGGCAGCAGCGCGACCGCCAGGCCGAGGAAGGACAGGACCAGCGCGGGCGCGGTGAGGAGGAACGACGGGCGCGTGACGGGGGCGGGTGCCACCGACTCGTCGCCGCCCGCGGCGAGCGACGTGGTCGTGGCGACACCCTCGGAGTCCTGGGTCTTGGACTGCGGGACCAGGGCGCCCTTGGTCGCGAACGCGCCCCACCACAGCCGCAGGCCGTAGGCGACGGTCAGCGCCGAGCCGACGACCACCGCGGCCAGGACGATCCAGCCCAGCGTGCCGTCCTCGAGGTGCGCGACGCCCTCGAGGCCCGCCTCCTTGGCGACGTACCCGGCGAACGGCGGCAGGCCGATCATCGAGGCGGTGGCCAGGCCGCCGGCCGCGGCCGTCCAGGGCAGGGCGCGCCCCACACCGGACAGGCGCCGTAGGTCACGGGTGCCGCACGCGACGTCGACCGTGCCGACCACGAGGAACAGCGTCGCCTTGAACATGGCGTGCGCACCGAGCATCGCCAGGCCGGCCAGGGCCGTGGCCTGCGTGCCGAGGCCGACGAGCAGCACGATGAGCCCGAGCTGGCTGACCGTGCCGAACGCGAGGATCAGCTTGAGGTCGTGCTGCCGCAGCGCGCGGTACCCGCCGAGGACGAGCGTGCCGGCGCCCAGCACCACGATCGTCCAGCGCCACACCGGCAGCTCCGCGTACGCGGGCGCGAACCGCGCGACCAGGTAGACGCCGGCCTTCACCATCGCGGCGGCGTGCAGGTACGCGCTGACGGGCGTCGGCGCGGCCATGGCGGCGGGCAGCCAGAAGTGGAACGGGATGAGCGCGGACTTGGTGGCCGCGCCGGCCAGCAGGCACGCGACGGCGGCCACGACAGCGGTGGAGGCCGCCGGCGGGTCGGCCATCAGCCCGGACAGCGAGTACGTGCCGGCGGCGTGACCCAGGATCACGACGCCCACCAGCATGGCGAGCCCGCCCGCGGTGGTGACGATGATCGCCTGCATGGCGGCGCGCCGGGACGCCTTGCGGTCGGCGTAGTGCCCGATGAGCAGGTACGACGTCACCGTCGTCAGCTCCCAGAACACGAACATCAGCAGCATGTCGTCGGCCGTGACCAGGCCGAGCATCGACCCCGCGAACGCGGTGAAGACCCCGCCGAACCGGCCCAGGCCGGACGCGGTGGGCGAGAAGTAGGCGGCGCAGTACACGAGGACGAGCGCGCCGACGCCCCCGACGACCAGGGTCATCAGCCACGACAGGGTGTCGAGCCGGAAGCTCAGCTCCAGCCCCAGCGCGGGGATCCACTCGACGACCTGCGAGGGCCCGCGGCCCGCCTGCACCTCGCTGGTCCAGCCCAGCGCCCAGACCGCGGCCGACGCGGGCGCCAGGGCCAGCGCCCAGAACGCCTTGCGCCCCCAGAGGCGGAACAGCGCGGGCGCGACGAGGGCCGCTGCGAGGTGGACCGTCAGCAGCAGCAGCACGTCCGGCTCCGTCCGTGTCGGGGGCGGTGGGTCGGTCGGGTCTTGTCGATGTGACCGGACGTCGTCGGCGACGACCGGGGGACGCTGTCCGACCCCACCTGCGCGGGACGGTCACGTCCCTGGCTGGAGAGGTGCGACCACCCACGGCGCGTGGCGACCAGCTCGTCCGGCAGGCGCAGGGCGGCGCTGGTCAGGCGCGTCGTGAGGGGTGCGGGGGACCCGTTGATCTTACCAACGGTCCGCCGTGGTCCCCGTGCCCGGGACGGCCCCGACGACCGACGTGGCCCATGTCACGCCACGAAACGGGCAGGTCGGGCGGGGTGGCGGTGCGCCGCCGCGCCCCCGGACCGCAGCGCGTCGACCCGCGGGCCGCGAGCCGCCGCGCGGCCGGGGCGGCGGCCCGGGGGTCGCCGCGGCGGGACGCGCCGTACGGCGGGCGCGACGGCGGCTAGGTTGGCCGGGTGAGCGGAGCGCAGGTGGTCGCGGTCGTCCTGGCGGCGGTGGCGACGGTCGTCGGGGTGGCGGTGTTCACCCGGGGTGTCGTCGTCATCGTGCGGACCGTGCGCACGGGTCGCCCGCTGCCCGGGCGCTGGGCGCCGGCGGGGCAGCGCCTGGCGACCCTCGTGCGTGAGGTGCTGGGCCACGGCCGGTTCCAGCAGCGGCCGGTCGTCCGGGCCGCGCACTGGGTCGTCATGGTGTCGTTCCCGGTGCTGGTGGTGACGCTGCTGACGGGGTACGGGCAGCTCGTGGACCCCCGCTACGGGCTGCCGCTCGTCGGCCACTGGGCGCCGCTGGAGTGGGCGGTCGAGGCGTTCGCGTGGCTGGGGCTGCTGGGCATCGGGTACCTGATCGTGCTGCGGCAGCGCATCCGGCCGCGCGCGTCCGAGCCGGAGGGCGAGCAGCGCCGGTCGCGGTTCTTCGGGTCGAACCAGGCGTGGGCGTACGTCGTCGAGGCGACGATCCTGCTGGTGGTGCTGGCGGTCCTGGTGCTGCGCGGGCTGGAGTACGCGCTCGGCGTGCAGGACGGCGAGGCGTGGGCGACGGCCCTGCACTTCCCCCTGACCGCGTGGTTCGGCGCGTCGTGGGTCCCCGTGGCACCCGCGACGCTCGAGACGGCCGTGCTCGTCGTCGCGCTGGTCAAGATCCTCGTGTCGATGGCGTGGTTCGTCGTCGTCGGCTCGTTGCCGACCATGGGGGTGGCGTGGCACCGGTTCCTCGCGGTCGTCAACGTGTACGCCCGGCGCGAGCCGGACGGGACGCCGGCGCTCGGCCCACTGGTGCCGCTGCGTGACGCGGCCGGCGAGCCCCTGGACCTGACGGCGGTCGACGACCTGCCCGAGGACCTGCGCCTGGGCGTCGGCGCGGTCGAGGACCTGCCGTGGAAGGGCCTGCTCGACGCCGCGACGTGCACCGAGTGCGGCCGCTGCCAGGACCAGTGCCCGGCGTGGGCCACGGGCAAGCCGCTGAACCCGAAGCTCGTCATGCTCGCGCTGCGCGACCAGGCCGCCGCGACCGCGCCCTACGTGCGGGCGGCGCGGGCCGCGGGGGCGTCGGACGACGCGAAGGCCGACCCGCACCTGGGCGTGGACCTCGTCGCGTCCGGCGTCATCGACCCCGACGTGCTGTGGTCGTGCACCACGTGCGGGGCGTGCGTGCAGCAGTGCCCGGTGGACATCGAGCACGTCGACACGATCGTCGACATCCGCCGCTACCAGACGCTCATGGAGTCGGCCTTCCCGGCGGAGCTGGGCGGCACGTTCACCAAGATGGAGCGGCGCGGCAACCCGTGGGGCCTGCCCGCGCGGCAGCGCCTCGACTGGGCCAAGGGCCTGGACTTCGACGTGCCGGTCGTCGGCGTGGACGTCGAGTCCGCGGCCGACGTCGACTGGCTGTTCTGGGTGGGCTGCGCCGGCGCCTTCGAGGACCGCGCCAAGAAGACCACGCGGGCGGTCGCCGAGCTGCTGCACGCTGCCGACGTCAGGTTCGCGGTGCTGGGCGACGGCGAGACCTGCACGGGCGACCCGGCCCGCCGCGCCGGCAACGAGGCGCTCTACCAGATGCTCGCCGCGCAGAACGTCGAGACGCTGAACGAGGTCGGCGCGCAGCGGATCGTCGTGACGTGCGCGCACTGCTTCAACACGATCTCCCGCGAGTACCCCACGATGGGCGGGCGGTACGAGGTCCTGCACCACACGCAGCTGCTCGACACGCTGGTCACCGAGGGGCGCCTGCGCTTCGCGCCGGGTACCGGTGACGACGGCACGGGCACCACGGTGACGTACCACGACCCGTGCTACCTCGGCCGGCACAACCAGGTCTACGAGCCCCCGCGTGAGCTGCTCGCCGCCGCCGGGGTCACGGTCGCCGAGATGCCGCGCAACCGCGAGACGTCCTTCTGCTGCGGCGCCGGCGGGGCGCGCATGTGGATGGAGGAGACGATCGGCGAGCGCATCGGCACGGTGCGGGCGGCCGAGGCCGTCGCCACGGGCGCGTCCGCCATCGCCACCGCGTGCCCGTTCTGCACGGTCATGCTGAACGACGGGGTCGCGGCGCACGCGCGAGCGGGGACCGACGCGGACCGGCCGGCGCCGGGCGACGCGGCCGCGACCGGCACCGAGGAGCCTGCCGGGCCGCGCCGACCCGCCGACGTCCGCCCGCAGGTCGGCGTCCCGGAGGTCGCCGACATCGCCGTGCTGCTGCGGGACCGGCTGGCGCCCCGTCCCTGATCGGCGGCACCCACCGGGGGTGTCACCGGCCGCCGCACCCCCGGGTCACGGGACGACGCGCTCCACGAGCTGAGGCATCGCCCCGAGCCTCAGGTCGGACTCGACGGCCGGTGCGACCAGACGGACGGCACCCGTCGCGTCGTCGACGCGCCACCACTGACCGCCGGTCGTCTCCTCGTAGCAGACGTCACCGGTCCACAGCAGGAGCCCGTCGCGGCCCGGCTGGACCCCGCACACGGTGTCGACCATCTCGGGTGACAGCGGGACCTCCACGGAACCACGGCCGTCGATCCACTGGTAGGCGCCGCCGTAGCAGAAGTCGTAGCAGTCGCCCGAGCCCGAGACCAACGGCGCCCCGATGTGGACGACGACCCCGTCACGCACGTGCGACCCCCGCCACGGCACCGGTCCGTCGCTGTCGATCGCCTGCAGGGTCCGGGGAAGGCCGCCCGCCGCGTCGAGGCGCACCACCTGGCCGCCGTGCTCGTCGTGGTACCACATCGAGGTGGAGTCAGCCGGCTGCGGGTCCACGCACGACGCGAGCACGCCCGTGCTGTCGAGCCAGCCCGTGGACGTGCACTGCTGGCCCGCGGGCAGCGCGAGCACCGTCACGTCCCCCGTCCGGAGGTCGACGGCGGCCAACGAGAGGTCGCCGCGATCGCCGACGACGGTCCGGCCGTCCGGGGAGAGCACACCGGAGATCAGCGGCACCTCGAGCTCCCGTGCCGGGCCCTGCGCCGGCAGCACGTACAGCATCGGGGACGCGGCACCCCACCACCGCGCCCACACCTCACCGTCGGCGGTGGACCCGAGCCACTGGACCTCGGCGGGCAGGCGGTCGTCGCTCGTGACCTCGCCCGTGCGCAGGTCGAGCCAGCCCGCCCCACCGCTGCCGAAGGCGACGCGTGCGACGTCCGGTCGTTCCCACCGCACGGGGATCGCCCGCCGCTCGGCGAGGTCGAGCAGGTGGTACAGCTCCCCGGTCGGTGCCGAGACCGCGAGGGAGACCCGCTCCCCGTCACCCGGCACCGGCTCGTACAGCCCCGACGCGTACCTGACGAGGAACCACCCAGGGCCGGTCTGCTCGAGCAGGCCCTCGGGAGCCCGGTACATCGCCGGCAGGCCCGGCAGGTTCACCGGTTCGAGCGCCGGTGCGCTGGGCTCCGGGACGGGCGTCGGCACCGCGGTCGCGGAGGGGGCAGGGGTCGCCTCGGAGGTGGGCACGGGTGTGGGCGTGTGCGCGGGCTGCGGCACGGGCCGGTCCTGCAGCCCGAACACGGCGCCGGCACCCACGACGACGACGACGGCGGCGGCCAGGGCCGCGTGCCCCGCCGTGCGGCGACGTCGCGCGCCGCGGACGCGAGCCGTCAGCGCGGCGATGTCGGCCGGGCTGACGCCGTGGCGCGACTCGTGCTCCGTCTGGACGCGCAGCGCACCCTCGATGCGTGTGGTCAGGTCATCGTGCACGGCGCTCCCCTTCCTTCTCGACGAGCCGCACGGGCACCTGCTCCCCGTCGCGGGCCACGGTGCGTGTCCCCAGCAGCGCGTCGAGCGTCGCGACGCCGTCGGAGACGTAGCGCTTGACCGCCCCCTCGCTCACGCCCAGCAGCCGCGCGGTCTGCGCCACCGACAGGTCGTCGAGGTGACGGAGCACGACGCACGCGCGCTGCTGCGGTGAGAGCCCGCCGAGTGCGGCGGCCACGTCACGGTCCAGCACGTCCGACTGCAGCTCGACCGTGGCCGGCGCGACGTGCGCCGACCGCTCGACCGCGGCGCGCTCACGCACGGCCCGTCGGGCCTGGTCGACGAACCGCGAGGCCACGGCCCGCCGGACGTACGCCTCGGCCTGCGGGACGGAGCCGAACGACGCCCGCGCGGAGAAGGTGCTCACGAGGGCGTCGTGCAGCACGTCCTGCGCCTGCGCGCGGTCGCCGGTGAGGATGGTCGCGTACGCGACCAGGGCGCCGTACCGCTCCTGCACCAGCTGCTCGAGCATGGGCGCCCACGCCCGGCTCACGTCTCCACCATCCCGACCACCCTCCGGTCACCGTCATCTACCACCACAACGACACAGCGGGCGCCCAGGTTGTGGGTGAGTGGACACCCAGGTGCACACGTGGTCCGGACGGGTGACGTGCCGGCGGCGCGTGGCCCCGCGTCGACGGGCGGCCCGAGGTACCGCGCTCGGTGGTCGAGTGCCGTGCTCGGCCGCGGTGAGGCGGGCCCGTCAGCCGCGACGGGTGACCACCTCGCGGCGCGCCGCCAGCAGGGCGACCGCGCCCAGCAGCACCGCGCTGCCCACCACCCAAACGACGTGCAGCGCGACGGGCTGCGTGGCCGCGCCGGTGAACACCGCGACGTCGGACGCCGGCATGACGGCCCGGTACGCGAGCTGGCCGAAGTGGAAGGTCGGCAGGTACGGCGCGACGTCCCCGATGACGGCCGGCAGCTCCGACAGCGGGAAGAAGAAGCCCGACGCGAACGCCAGCGGCAGGAACAGCAGGTTCGCCATGACGGTGGCCGCGCGCGGCCGCGCGAGGTAGGCGATCGCGAAGCCGAGGGTGCTGAACACCAGCACGCCGGCCGTCATGATCCCGGCGAACGCCGCCCACCGGCCCACGTCGAGCCGCACGCCGCCGGCCAGGGCCGCGAGCAGGCCCGTGCCGGCCACGATCAGCAGCGCGTGCACCGCCGCGGTCAGGGACGTACCGCCCAGGTACGCCGCCGTGGGGAACGGCGTCGCCCGCAGGGTCCGCAGCCAGCCGCGGCCCCGGTCCTTGGCGACGTTCTCCCCGAACGTGAACAGCGCGAGCGAGACGACGCCGTCCGCCGGGTCGCCGCCGGCGAGCGGCTGTGGCAGCCGGCCGTCACCGACCGGCTGCTGCGCGCGCTGCTCGACCGGCGCCCTGCTGGACGGCGCCGCCGGGGCCGACGGCATCGAGAACCCCGAGCCGCTGACCGCGCGGGAGCTCGACGTGCTGCGGTTGCTCGCCGCGGGCTGGTCGAACCGGGAGATCGCGCAGACGCTGCACCTCGCCCCGGGCACCGTGAAGAACCACGTCTCGGCGGTGCTGCTCAAGCTCGGTGTGCGGGACCGGACGCGGGCGGTGCTGCGCGCTCTCGACCTGGGTCTGCTCGGCCCCTGACGGCGCGGGACGTGCCGCGCGCCGGCCCGCCCGCTCGTCGAAGGGTTCAGCGCAGCGCGCGCGAGATGCTGCCGAGCTTCTGGAGCACCATCTGCCGGTACATCCACCGGCCGACGGGCCGCAGCACCCAGCCGACGAGCCGACGCCACCCGTGGCGGGGCAGCCAGCGCACCGTGACGTCGAGGCGCGTGCCGGCGCCGGACGGGCTGAGCGCGACGGCCAGGCGCTGGATCGCGGCGCCGCCGTCGCGGTCGGGGCGCGCGATCTCCCACTCCACGAGCCGGCCCTCGTCGCGGGTGACGACCGTGAGCAGCTGGCGGCGCATGTCCGCCGGGACGCGCTTGCCGCCGTCCTCCTCGCTGCGCAGCACGCACAGCAGGGACCCGTCCGGCCGCTGGGTCACGGTGCTGTACCAGGGGTCCCACTCGGTGCGGCGGGCGGGGTCGGCGAGCAGCGCCCACACCCGCTCGGGCGCCGCGGGTACCCAGCCGTCGCACGTGAGCGTGCGCCACGGCGACCACGCGGGGTCGTCGGCGTAGAGCGGGTCGCTCGGCGTCGGGGCGGGCCGCCACGCGTCCGCCGCAGCGCGCACCGCGTCGGGAACGACGTCCAGCGCCGCGAGCATCTCGACGACGAGACCGCTCGGCTCGTCGACGAGGATGCGCAGGAGCGCCCGGTCGTCGGCCGAGAGCTCGCTCATCCGGCGGATCAGACGTTCGACGCGCGGTGAGAGCGGCAGCGAGGGCGCGGCGACCACGTCCAGCGCCCGCGGCGGCGTCGGGGTGACGGCGACGCCCGCACCGGCGAGCCGGTCGGCATGGACCCTGGCGGCGGCGCGCCGGGCCGCGTCGAGGCTCACCCCGGCGGCGCGCAGGCTCTCCCCCGCCGGACCGCCGATGGCGGCGAGCGCGACGACGAGGTGGTCGAGGTCGACCTCGGCGTGGCCGACGCGGTGGGCCTCCTCCTGCGCCGCCGTCACCGTCTGCTGCCAGCGGGACAGGGCATCGTTGACGCGGCTCATGTGCGGTTCCTCCGGGGGACGTCGATGGTCGGATCGATGCGCTTGGCGTACTTCTTGTGCACGGCCTGCCGGGTGACGCCGAGGGCGTCGGCGATCTCCTGCCAGCTCATGCCGGCGCGGAGGGCCGCCTCCACCTGGCGCAGCTCGTAGGAGTCGACGAGCACGCGCAGGGAGGACACGGCGCGCAGTCCGCGCAACGGGTCGGACGTGTCGCCGGCGACGGAGGCGATCTCGGGCTGCTTCACGGTTGTCAACCTAGGTTGCTGCCCGGACTCTGTCAACCAAGGTTGCCAGCGGCCGGGTCAGCGGGCGGGCCAGTGCTGAACGACGGGTCGCGACGCACGCGCGGGCGACGGCGGACACCGCGGCGGACGGCACCACGCCGGACGGCACCGCCGGACGTGGCCGCGGACCCGCCCGCGTCCTGGCGTGGTGGGACGACGTCAGCGGAACTCGAACCTCAACGAGGTCGTCGGGTCGATGCTCGTGACGATCGCCGTGTAGAACGCCCTGGCCTGGTCCTCGAGGACGTCCTCGTTCTCCTCGATGTACCGGCCCTGCGCACCCTCGTCGAGGATGGTGTTGACCATCTCCACGGTGTCGATCTCCGGGGTCACCCAGCTCAGGACGCCGTTGTCCTCGACGACGGTCCGGAAGCTCTCGTCGTCGTGCCCGATGAAGATGAACTCCGGGACGGAGATGACGAGCTCGTCCTCACCGGCCCGGGCGATCCTCACGTCACTGCCCTCGATGCCCAGCTTGGCGTTGAAGCCGTACTGCACGAACGACGACCGTCCGGTCCCGGGGACGTCCACGCCCAGGAACGAGCCCTGCTCGGTCTGCTCGGCGATGCCCTCGATCCCCAGGCTCAGGAGCACGACCTGCTCCTCGCGGGTGATCGAGCTGACGATCTGGGCGTCACGGTCCTCGGCGCCGGCGTCGAACAGGGAGAGGCCGGGGAAGGCGCGCATCACGCCGTACGCCGCGAGCGCCCCGACGCAGACGGCCACCACGAGCCGCGTGACCGTCCTGGCCGGGTGCGACGTGTCCATGTGGTCCCCGAGCTCCCTCCGGTTCGAGCAGGTGGCACGCCGCGGCGGCGCTCGACGCGCCAGGCTCGCGCGCGGTGCGTCGTCGACACGTCAGGGTTCGTCCTGGACCGAGCAGAACGCCAGGCGCGCGCGCTTCGTCGGTAGGTCGACCTCCGGGCCGAGGGTGAAGCCGGCCCGCTCCAGCACGCGCAGCATAGCCACGTTGCGTGCGTCGGGCTCCCCGACGATCCGCGTCGCCCCGGTGCGGTCCACGAGCACCCGGGTCATCTCCCGGACGACGCGTGGTGCGTAGCCCGCGACCGACCGCGGGGGTCGGGCACCGATGAGCAGGTGCGCGCCGAGGTCGCCGGGCTGCACGTCGTACACCTCACCCACGGGGTCGAGCGCGGGCTCGTACGCCTGCACGAGCGCGACCGACGTGCCGTCGACGCGCACGAGGAGCGCGTGGTGGTGCGTCATCGCGTCGACGACCGCGTAGGTCTCCCGCAGCTCGTCCACGCTCAGGCCCCCCAGCCCCCAGAACGCGGTGCCGCGTGCCGTGCACCACGCGTGCAGCAGGGGCACGTCGGCGTCCAGGTCGAGCACCGCGGTGGTCAGCACGCCGAGGCCGTCGACGGTCCGCTCGTCGACCACGGACCCGCCGGCCAGCCCGGCCCACGCCGTCGTCAGGCCCACCGCACCCGTCCCGGCTCCCGCTCCCCCGGCAGCGGCTCGGGCGTCAGCAGCGCCCAGTCGGTGACGACCTCGACGGTGCGCGCGTCCGCCCACGTCGCGTGCTGGTCCGCGAAGTGCGGGCTGCGCGGGTCGCCGCTGCTGCCGAACGGCACGCCCCAGCGGCTGCGCGACCGGTCGCCCAGGTCCCACACCCACCGTGCGACCGACCCGCGGAACGCGCGGTCCGTCACGCCCGGCACGGACCCGGTGCACCGCACGGTGTCCTGGTCGCCACCCAGCGGCAGCGCGGGGACGGACGGCACGGTCGCCCCCGGGACGTCGGCCAGCACGTGCGCCGGGAGCACGGTGTGCCGGGCGCCCCAGGGCCCGCCGTCCGCGCGGGCGGCGACCTCCTCCAGCGCGGCGCGCACGTGCGCGGGGCCGTCGATGCCCAGGTCGGCGCGGCCGAGCAGCGCGGTGAGCGCCGACCCGACGCGCCCGCGCAGGCCGAACCACGCGTCGAACGCGGGGCCGGCGTGGTGCGGGACGTCGAGCGCGCGGAGGGCGGGCTCCTCGACGAGACGCGCGACCAGGGCGGCGCGCAGGTCGGCGAGCAGGGCCGCCTCGGCGGAGTCGGCGTCCAGGTGCAGGTCCCACGCGAGCAGCCGGTCCCGGGCCGCGGCGGCCGGCGGGCTGAGGTCGTCGAGGTCGGCGGCGTACCGCAGCAGCCGTCCGGCGCCGGCCCAGTGCGTGTCGCCGTGGACGTCGCCCAGGTCGTCGACGCCCCACACGGGGCGTGCCGCGAGCAGGTGGGCGATGCGCGCCGCGCGGTCCGGTGCGTAGACGCTGCCGTGGTCACGGTCCGCGGCGGCCGGTCGCTCGTTCGCGTCGACGGCGACGTCCGTGACCTCGCGTGGCGCGGCCGGGGCGCGCCACGGGCGCGGGGCGTGCGCGGGGTCCCACGCGTGCAGCGACAGCAGGCGGTCGTCCGGGGTGCGGTCGGCCACGCGGCCCGCGTCGAACGTCAGCACCGTCCCGGCCGAGTCGGCGGCCAGGACGCGGTTGACGGGGTCGACCCAGCCCGCGAGCGCGGCGGCGACGTCGTGCGCGGTGCGGGCGCGCAGCAGCGGGCGCAGGCACCCGAACCCCAGGTCGGCGTCCACCTGCGCCTGCAGCCGCACGGACCGCGCCTCCTCGAGCCCGGCGCGCGGCAGGGCCCCGGTGACGACGCCGTCCTGGTCGACGGGACGTCCCGGCGGCATGCCCCGCACCACGACGGGCCCCCGGGCGGTCTCCATGACGTCGACCGTCAGCGGCTCCCCGCCGCGCACCCGCACCTGCACGGCGCGGGAGGCGACGGGCTCCACGCCGTGCGGGCCGATCGCCTCCCAGCGGCCGTCGTCGCGGGTCAGCAGCAGCTCGCGGTACACCTCGGTGGCGTGCGCGACGGCGTTGGTGATGCCCCACGCGGCGTCCCCGGTGTGGCCGAAGTGCGGCAGCCCGGGGACGCCGGGGAACGCCAGACCGAGCACGTCGTACTCCGGGCACGCCAGACGGATCTGCTGGTAGGGGCCGGGCAGCTCGAGGACGCGGTGCGGGTCGCCCGCGAGCAGCGGCGCCCCGGAGTCTGTGCGCGAGCCGTGCAGGGCCCAGGCGTTGGAGCCGCTGGTCGGCCCGTCGGACGCCGGGTCGAAGAGCCGCACGAGGTCGAGCGGGTCGACGTCGGCGAGCCCGGTGTTCGGCGCGTACCGCGCGGCCCGCACGACGTGGTCGTGCCACAGCACCCGCGGGAACGTCGAGAACAGCGCGTGGTCGGCGAGGAAGATCCCGAGCGGCGCCCACGCCGGCCACGGGTCGTCCGGCGTGCTGCCGCCGAGCACGCGGTCGAGCTCGTCGACCTCGACCGGCCGCGGTGCCGACGCGAGGCCGGCGTCGACCCCGGCGGTGTACGCGTCGACCCACGCACGGTCGTCGTCGCCGAGCGCGGCGTACGCACGCTGCGCCAGGTCCGGCAGCCCCAGGCGGTGCGCGACGACGTCCCACGCGATGCCGCCGTCACCGATGTGCTCCGCCAGCCGGGCCTCGGCGCGCCACCGGTCCGTCTGCACCTGCCACGTGCGGTCGCGGGCCGTCACCCAGCCCTGGCCGTACGCGAGCGCGAGCTCGTCGGACGCGCGGACGTGCGGCACGCCCCACGCGTCGCGGAAGACCTCGAACGTCACGTCAGGCAGTCTCGCGGGTCGCGCGCGCGGCGGCGGGCGCCTCGGCGGTCGGCCCGCCCGCCTCACCCGTCCGGTCGTCGTCGTGCCCGGCGACGGCACCGCGTGCGACCGGGTTGGCCAGCGTCCCGGCGTAGACGAGCGACGACGACTGGTCGGCCAGGTCGACCATCTGCAGCGTGTTGCGCAGCTGCAGCCGGTTGAGGCAGGAGTGCGCGAACCGCGGGACGCGCAGGTCGACGCCCGACGGCAGGTCGGGGTGGTCCGCGGCATGGGCGTCGATCGTCTCGGCGACGACGCCCCAGAACGTGCCCTCGGTGAGCACGCCGTCGGTGACGAGGACCGCGGCGAGGTGCCGCAGCACGCCGTCGAGCACGTCCGTGAAGATCGCCAGCGCCTTCTCGTCGTCGTCGACGACGGCCCGGACGCGCTGCACCTCGGTCGGCAGCGGGCGGTCGGACAGGACCGCGACCTCCTCGCCGATGTCCTTCAGGAGCGCACCGACGGGCACGTGGTCCTGCCACACGAGCAGCACGTTCTCGCCGTGCGGCATGAACGCCAGGTCGTGGGCGCGCACGCAGTGCACGAGCGGGCGCAGGTAGACGCGCAGGTAGGCGCGCAGCCAGTCGGCCGGGTCGAGCCCGGACGCGCGGACGGCCGCCGTCGCGAACGCGTCGCCCGCGGCGTCGCGGTGCAGCAGCGCGGCCATCGTCGTCGCGCGCTGCCCGGGGGCGAGGTACGCGAACGGCTGCTCGCGCCACAGCGCCGCGAGCATCTTGCGGTGCGCGTTGGGCTGCGGCGTGCGGTGGTAGACGTCGCCCGTGTACCCGACGGACGCGCGCTCGCGCAGGACGCGGACGCCGCACCCGACGAGCTCCGGGTCGGTGTCCACGAGGTCCGCGACCCAGTCGTTGATCGCGGGCGTCGCGCGCATGTACGCCGGTGACAGCCCGCGCAGGAACCCCATGTTCTGGATCGCGAGGGCCGTCTTCACGTAGTGCCGGTCCGGGCGGTCGGTGTTGAGGAACGTGCGGATCGACTGCTGCGCGCGGTAGGTGTCGTCGGACTCCCCCAGCAGGACGAGGTCGCGGCGCGCGACGTCGGGGGCGAAGGTCACGGCCACGCGGTGCTCCCACTGCCACGGGTGCACGGGCAGGTACCGGTAGTCGGCGGGGTCGAGGCCCAGCACCCGCAGCCGCGCCTCGAAGCGCGCGCGGGTGGGGGCGTCGAGCTCGTGCCGGTACAGCGCGTCCTCCGTGAGCCCCGCGCCGGTGGCGACGTGGCTGAGCGCGCGCCGCGCGGCGAGCCACACCAGGCGGACGGGCCGGCCCGCCTCGGGGGCGTAGGCGTCGTGCTCGGTGACGCCGAAGCCGATCCGCCCGTTGTTCGCCACGAACGACGGGTGCCCCTCGGTCATGGCCTGCTCGACGGTCGCCAGGTCGGCGTGCAGCAGCTCGGCGCTGGTCGGGCCGCCGTGCGCACGCCGGTACGCGGCGCTCGCGAGCGTCGCGGACAGCTCCTCCAGGTACACGGCGAGCAGGTCGTCGCCGATGCCCAGCAAGGGCTGCAGCTCGAGCACCAGGTCGAGCACGTCGAGGTCGGCCGGGGCGCCCGCGACCTGTCGGGTGAGCGTCCCCTGGTCGATCACCCAGTGCTCCAGCGCGAGGCGTCGCGCGCGGAACCGGTAGGCGACCTCTCCCGCCGGCGTGTCGAGCCCGACGACGTACGCGTCCGGGCCGGCCGCACGGTCGCGCGCCGGGGCGAGCAGACGCTCGTGCGCGAACTCCGCCAGCGCCTTGGTGACCAGGTGCCGCTGCGCGGCGGCCAGGTGCTCGGGCGTCAGGTGGTCGGCGGGGTGCGGGGCGGGGTCGGTGCGGGCGGCGGGTGCGGTGCGGGCGGCGGGTGCGGGGCGGGCGGCGGGTGCGGGGCGGGGTGCGGGTGCGGTGCGGGTCGTCATCGCCCGTCCTCCCGCGCGGTGCGGGCGCCGGGGACGACCGGCGTGCCGCGCACCGTGGCGCCCGGGCCGGTGGGGCCTGGAGCGGTCGTGCGGCGCGGGCGGCTGCCGAGGCGGCTCGCGGCGAAGTCCTCCCGCGTGCACACCGACAGCGCGGCCCGCTTGCCCGGCAGGTCGATCTCCCGGACCACGCGGAACCCCGCCGCCGCGTTCTTCACGGCGATGGCGGTGTTGCGCACGTCCGGCTCGACGACGACCCGCTGGGCGCGCAACGTCTCGAAGCAGAAGCGCATGGTCGCCGCCATGACGGCGTCGGTCAGGCCGTGCAACGGCGCGCCCTGCGGCGGCGCCACCAGCAGGTGCATTCCGACGTCGCCGGCGCGGGCGCGGTACAGGCCCTTGAGCAGCACGCGCGACGGGTCGTACGTCTCGACCATGAACGTGGGGCGGCCGTCGACGCGGCCGATCCACGCGTGCTCGTCGGTCGACGCGGCGAGCCGCTGCTGGTACGCCAGGACCTCGTCGAGGCCCAGCTCGGTCATCTGCCAGAACGCCGACGCGGGGTGCGTGAGCCAGTGGTGCAGCGTGAGGGCGTCGCGCTCGGGGACCACGCGGTCGAGGCGGACGGGCCCGATGCGTCGCCACGCCTCGTCGCGGACCGTCGGGGCCGACAGCGGCTCGGTCGGCAGCGAGCGTGGCGTGCTCATGCGCCCGTCCCGGCGAGCGCACCGACGGTCCCGGCCGGCGCCGGGCTGCCGTCCCGGGGCACCCCGAAGTCCTGGAACGCGATGCGCGTCTCACGCGGATACACCTCGCGGCCGCACACAGCGGCGAGGATCGTGGACGACCGCCACGCACCGAAGCCCAGGTCCGGCGCCGTCACTCCGTGCGTGTGCTCCTCGCCGTTCTGGACGAACACGCGGCGGCGGCCGCCGTCGACCGAGTAGTCCCGCGCGACCGCGAGACGCCCGTGCTCGTCGTGGTCGAGGCGCTCGGCGATGGGTGCGACGACGTCGGGGACCTGCGCGGCGTAGCCGGTGGCCAGCACGAGGGCCTCGGTGGTGCGCTCGTGCTCGACGCCGAGCTGTGCGTGGTGCAGCCGCAGCACGTAGCGCTCCCCGTCCCACACCGCCCCGCGCACCTCGGTGTCGGTCAGCAGGGTCGTCGGCACGGGCCCGGCGGCGCTCATGCGGTAGAGGGTGTCGTAGATGTCGTCGACGAGGGAAGCACTGATCCCCTTGGACAGGCCACGCTGCTCGCGCGAGAGCCGGTCGCGCTGGGCCGTGGGCAGGGCGTGGAAGTGGTCGGTGTACTCCGGCGACGTCATCTCCAGCGTCAGCTTCGTGTACTCCATCGGGAAGAACCGCGGCGAGCGCGTCACCCAGTCCAGGCGCGGACCGCCGGGGCCGGTCGCGTCGAGCAGGTCGCGGTAGATCTCCGCCGCGGACTGCCCGGACCCGACGACCGTGACCGACCCGGCCGTGCGCAGCCGGTCGCGGTGCGGCAGGTACTGCGACGAGTGGACCACCGGCCCGTCGAGATCGCGCAGGGCAGCGGGCACCACGGGTTGCGTCCCGACGCCGAGCACGACGTGGCGCGTGCGGTAGGACTCGACGCCGTCGGCGGTGCGGGCGTGCACGACGTAGAGGTCGTCGTCGTGCGGGTCGCCCTCGACGGCCGTCACGTTCCTCCCCCAGCGCAGGGACGGCAGCTGCTGCGCGACCCAGCGGCAGTACGCGTCGTACTCCGCGCGCAGCGGGTAGAAGCTCTCGCGGATGTAGAACGGGTACAGCCGCCCGGTGGCCTTGAGCCACGCGAGGAACGAGTACCGGCTGGTCGGGTCGGCCATCGTCACGAGGTCCGCGAGGAACGGCACCTGGATCGTCGCGCCGTCGAGCATCATGCCGGGGTGCCAGCGGAACTCCGCGGCGCGGTCGAGGAAGACGGTGTCGAGGTCGAGGGGGTCCGCGAGCGCGGCCAGGCCCAGGTTGAACGGGCCGATCCCGACGCCGACGACGTCGTGCACGGGGGCGTCGGGACGGACGGTCGCGCGCGCGGTCACCGGGCCACCGCCTCGTCCTGGCGGAGCAGCTCCTCGCCCTCGAGGAGCGCGGCGGCGGTCTGCCGCACGAGGTCCAGGACGCCGCGGACGTCGTCGACCGTGGTCGCCGGGTTGAGCAGCGTGAGCTTGAGGCACGGGCGGCCGTCGAGCGTGGTGCGGGCGACCAGGGCACGTCCGGAGTCGAACAGGACCCGGCGCACCCGCCCGACCAGCGCGTCCGCGCGGGCGTCGTCGAGGCCGGAGGGCTGGTAGCGGAACAGCACGGTCGACAGGTCGGTGGGCGACAGCAGCCGCAGGTCGGGGTCGGCGTCGACGACGTCGTGCACGGCGGCCGTCAGGTCGATGGTCGCGTCGACCATCGCCCCCAGCCGGTCCGGCCCGAGCGCGCGCAGCGTCGCCCACAGCTTGAGGGCGTCGAACCGGCGGGTGGTCTGCAGCGACACGTCGACCTGGTTCGGCTCGTCCTCGCCCGCGGGGTTGAGGTAGTCGTTGTGGTGCGCGACGAGCCGCAGGTCCGCCGCGTGCCGCACGAGCAGCGCGGAGGACGACACCGGCTGGAAGAACGCCTTGTGGAAGTCGACGGTCACCGAGCGGGCGCGCTCGACACCGTCGAGCAGGTGCCGGCGCGTGCGGCTGACGAGCAGACCGCACCCGTACGCGGCGTCGACGTGGAGCCACACGTCGGCGGCGTCGCAGACGTCCGCGACGGCAGCGAGCGGGTCGACGCAGCCGCGGTCGGTGGTGCCCGCGGTGGCGACGACGGCCATGGGGTGGCGGCCGTCGCGCTCGACGTGCCGCAGCGCGATCGCCAGGGCGTCGGGGCGCATGCGGCCGCGCTCGTCGACGGGCACCAGGCGGACCGCGTCGTGCGCGAGACCCAGGAGGCGCGCGGACCGTTGCACCGAGAAGTGGCTGGACGCCGACGCGAGGACGACGAGGTCCGCGAGCACCGCCCCGGGCCGGGTCGCGAGGGCGTGCTCGCGGGCGACCAGCAGCGCCTGCAGGTTCGACTGCGTCCCGCCCGACGTGAAGACCCCGCCCCCGGCGACGAACCCGACGCGTCCCGCGGTCCACGCGACGAGCCGGCGCTCCATGAGCGTGCCGACGGTCGACTGGTCGTACGTGTCGACGCTGGGGTTGACCGCCGCGAGCACGGCCTCGGCCGCGACCGCGGGCAGCGCGACCGGGCAGTTGAGGTGGGCGGTGTAGGCAGGGTCGTGGAACCAGACCGCGTGCTGTGCGAACAGCTCGTCGACCTCCCGCAGCGCCGCGGGCGTGCCGCAGCCGGGGCCGTCGAGGTCGACCGCGTCGACGAGCACCTGGAGGTGCTCGCGGCTCGCACCGGAGAACGGCTGGGTGGTGGTGCGGAACCGGGTCGCGACCCGGTCGACGGTGCCGCGCAGCGCGTCGACGTAGGCGTCGGCGCTCGCGGCGGACAGCAGCTCGTGCACGCGTCTACTCCCCCTGGACGGACACGCGCGACGGATCGCCCGCGTTTGTGAGGCGCACCTAAGTGAGGCTCGCCTAACCTACGCGAACAGGAGGATTCGTCAAGGGTCGGTCCGCCGGGCGCCCCACGTCCGGGCCGACGTCGGCACGGGCTCACCCGGTGGACATCCGTCCAGGTCAGCGCCTCGTCGCCGGGACCGCGGCCCCACTCAGGGACGCGCCACCCGGCGTCCCGCGGCGGCCCGCAGGCGGTCTGCCAGTGCCGCGACCTCGTCGCGCAGACCGTCCGGGGTGATGACCTCGAAGTCCCCACCCAGCCCGGCGAGCATGCGAGCCATGCCGTCGAGGCGCTCGGCGCGCGCCTCGAGCAGGACACCGTCGGCGTGCTCGCTCAGGCGCCCGACGCTGGGCGGCAGCTGCTCGCGCGCCTGCGCCAGGGTGGTCCGCAGCACGACGGCGACCTCGTGCGACCACGGCACCGCCCCGATGCCCGCCACCACGCGCTCACCGGCGTCGAAGTCGGCAGGCACGTCGTAGGAGCCGTCGGCCTGCTCGACCGAGGCGATGCGGTCCAGGCGGAACGTCCGCACCTCGCCGCGACCGTGGTCGAGCCCGGTGACGTACCAGCGGCCGGAGTGCAGGACCACGCCGTAGACGTCGAGCTCGCGCCGCGACTCCCGGCCGTCCCAGGCGGTGTACGCGATGGCGACGGTGCGGCGCGCCTGCGCGGCGGAGGCCAGACGCAGGAGCGTGTCCGTGCCGGCGGGCACGGCGGCACGGACCGGCGCCGTGAACTGCGCGGTCGACAGCAGGCTCTCGATCCGTCCGCTCAGGGCCCGCGGCAGGACGCGCGTCACCTTGGCCAGCGCGCCGGCCGCCGCCACGCTGCCGGTGGTGGCGAGGCCCGCACGCTCCGCGAGCGTGAGACCCAGGACCACGGCCACGGCCTCGTCGTCCGTGAGCATCAGCGGCGGCAGCTTGTGGCCGGGCGCGAGCCGGTACCCGCCGTACCGGCCCCGCTGCGACTCGACGGGGATGCCGAGGTCGGCCAGGTGCTCGGCGTAGCGGCGGACGGTGCGCTCGTCGACCCCGAGCGCGGCGGCGAGGTCGGCGACCGTGCGCTGCCTGCCCGTCTGGAGCAGCTCGAGCATCGCGAGGACGCGAGCGGTCGGGCGGGTCACGAGCCTCCTCCGCACCGCGGGCGGTGTCCCGTCGGGCGCGTTCTGCATACCGGGCGGATCCTGTCCACAATCAACCGTAGCGTCGTGGCCATGAGCACCACCACCTACGTCCTCGTCCCCGGCTTCTGGCTCGGCGCCTCGGCCTGGCGCAGCGTCGCGGACTCGCTGCGGGAGCAGGGCCACGCCGTGCACGCCGTCGACCTCACCGGCATGGGCGAGCGCGCCCACCTCGCCACTCCCGAGACCGACCTGACGACCCACGTCGACGACGTCGTGCGCCTCCTGGAGGAGCACGACCTGCACGATGTCGTGCTCGTCGGGCACAGCTACGGCGGGCCCGTCATCACCGGCGCCGCCGACCGCGCGCCGGAGCGCGTGGCCCGCCTGGTGTACGTCGACACGGGCCCGCTGCCGGACGGCACGGCCCAGGCCGACTTCGACGGGCCGGAGGCTCGCGCGGCCAACGAGCGCGTCGTCATGACCGACGGCGACGGCTGGAGGCTCCCGCCGCCGCCGTGGGCCGCGCTCGCCGCCGACGTGCCGGAGGTCGACGACGCGACGGTCGCCACGCTCGTCGCGGGCTCGCAGCCCCAGCCCTGGCGGACCGCCACCGAGCCGGTCGCGCTGACGGGCGCGTGGGAGCGGCTGCCCCGCACCGGGGTGCTGTGCACCTTCGGCGTCGAGCAGATGCGCGAGATGGGCCAGCACGTGCCGGCGCTCGCGCACATGGTCGACGGCGACTGGACGTACGTCGAGCTGCCGACGTGGCACTGGCCGATGGTGAGCCGGCCGGCGGAGCTCGCCGAGGTGCTGGGGTCGGTCGCCGGGTAGGCGGGCCGGGCTGGGCCCGGCCTACGTCGGCCTGCTGGCGAGCGCACCGACCTCGGCGGCGTGTTCACCTCACGGGGTTCGCGCCGTCGACGAGCCCGAGAGCCCGACCGGTGCTGGAGCTGATCTGAGCCGGCCGCCGAGCGCCAGGGGCCCCCGCGGCAGCAGGCGCCTCCCGCTCACCGCCGCAGCGGGAGCCAGTCGAGCACGTTCACGATGTGCTCGTCCCAGAACTCCCAGTCGTGGTCACCCGGGTGCACGTGCGCCTCGACGTCGACGCCCCGCGCCGCAGCCCGCTCGACGAACGCGTGCTGCGTGTCCAGCAGCTCGTCCTGCGCCCCGCACGTCGCGTACAGCGCGGGCAGCGTGGCCGGGTCGGCGCGGTCGAGCAGGGCGAGCAGGTCGTCGTCCGTGCCGGCGGGGTCGTCGCCGCCCCACACGTGCGGCACGAGCTCGTCGCGCACGAACCGCGCCCGCTCCCCGCCGACGACCAGCGCCCCCGACAGGCTCGCCGCCGCCGCGAACCGCCACGGCTCGCGCAGCGCCCACTTGAACGCGCCGTACCCACCCATCGACAGGCCGGCGACGAACGTGTCCTCGCGGCGGTCGGAGACACGGAAGAACTGCTGCACGGCCCGCGGCAGCTCATGCGACAGGAACGTCCAGTACCCGCCGCCGTGCACCTCGTCCGCGTACATCGACCGCCCACCACGCGGCATGACGACCGCGAGCCCGCGCTCGGCGACGTACCGCTCGATCGAGGTGCGGCGCGTCCAGATCGTCTCGTCGTCCGAGAGCCCGTGCAGCAGGTACAGCACTGGCGGTGGGCCCTCGACGTCGGCGCCACCCATGCCGATCTGACCGCGCGCCGACTCGGGCAGCAGCACGGTCGCGGCCGTGCTCACCCCGAGCGCCTCGGAGAAGAAGTGACAGGTCAGCAGCGCCATCGCCGGTGGTCCTTCCGTGGCCTGGTCCTCGTGTGGGCCTGGTCCGACCGTAGCCCGGGAGCTCCGCGCGTGCCGCGGACGAGGCGTCCGACCACGGGAGGACGCCCCGACGGCGCGGTCGCGCCTACCGTGCCGGGCGTGGCTGCTCGGACCGTGATCGCGCTGGCCGGCAGCGTGCTCGTCGCCGGCTACGCCGTCCTGCTCGGCGTCGACGCCCTGGTGCTCGACCCGCGGGCCGCGGCCCCCTGGCTCACCCCCGCCGAGCTGGAGCACGCGCTGGCCGGGAGCGACTGGCGGTCCGCGCGGACGCTCGTGCTCGTCGCGGTGGCGCTCGGCGTCCTGCTGCCGGCCGTCGGCGTGGTGCTGGTCGCACGGCTGCGCCCGCCCGCCCGCGCGGTGGCCGCCGCCTACCTGGTCCTGCTCGCACTGGGAGGACCGGTCGGGTTCGTCGTGACGTTCTCGACGGGCATGACCGTGGCCGACGAGCTCGGGGTGTCCGGTGGCGTGCACTCGTCGACGGGTGTCGCGCTGCGCGTCGTCGCGGGCGTCGCGTCCTGCGCCGCCGTCGCCGCGGTGGTGCTGGCCGCGCGCCGGTCCGCACCCGCCCGCGCAGCGCGGTAGCCGACCGCCGCCGGCTCGCCCGGGTCCGCTGACCCGGCCGCGGTGCGCACACGGGACGACGACTCGTCATCCCGCGTTCGCGCGGCGTTGGTTTGATCTCTGTCAATATAGAGCCATGTCGAACCAAGCCGACGGGAGGCCGCGCCTCTCGATGCTCGACCGCTGGCTGCCGGCCTGGATCGGGACGGCCATGGTCGCCGGCCTGGTGCTGGGCAGGTTCGTCCCCGCTCTCGGTGACGGGCTCGCACGCCTCGAGGTCGGGGGCATCTCCCTGCCGATCGCGCTCGGGCTGCTCGTGATGATGTACCCGGTGCTCGCGAAGGTCCGCTACGACCGGGTCGCCGCGGTGACGGGTGACAGGCGCCTGCTGGTGAGCTCGCTCGCGCTGAACTGGGTCGTCGGGCCGGCGCTGATGTTCGCGCTCGCCTGGCTGCTGCTGCCCGACCTGCCCGAGTACCGCACCGGGCTGATCGTCGTGGGCCTCGCACGGTGCATCGCGATGGTCGTGATCTGGAACGACCTCGCCTGCGGCGACCGTGAGGCCGCCGCGGTGCTGGTCGCGGTCAACTCGGTGTTCCAGGTGGTGGCGTTCTCGCTGCTGGGCTGGTTCTACCTCACGGTGCTGCCGGGCTGGCTGGGTCTGGACTCCGCGGGCCTGGACGTCTCCGTCGGGCAGATCGCGGTCAACGTCGCCGTGTTCCTCGGCATCCCGCTGCTCGCCGGCTTCGCCTCCCGGTGGATCGGTGAGCGGGCGCGCGGGCGCGACTGGTACGAGGAGCGGTTCGTCCCGCGGGTGGGTCCGTGGGCGCTGTACGGGCTGCTGTTCACGATCGTGCTGCTGTTCGCCCTGCAGGGTGAGGCCGTCACGTCGCGACCGCTCGACGTCGCCCGGATCGCGCTGCCGCTGCTGGTCTACTTCGGGGTCATGTGGGCCGTGGGCCTGGCCGCCGGGCGTGGCCTCGGGCTGGGCTACGCGCGGTCGACGACGCTGGCGTTCACCGCCGCGGGCAACAACTTCGAGCTCGCGATCGCGGTGGCGATCGGGACGTTCGGTGCGACCTCGGGCCAGGCGCTGGCCGGTGTGGTCGGTCCGCTGATCGAGGTCCCGGTCCTGGTCGCGCTGGTCTACGTCAGCCTCTGGGCGCGGGACCGCTGGTTCCCGCCCTCCCCGACCTCCCCCTCCGCCGCCGAGCCGCAGGAGGCACGCTCATGACGACGACCGACGTCACCGCGGGCGGTCGCTGCACACCGCAGACCTCGCCCGCCGACCGCGCGATGGGAGCCGACGCCGCGGCGCACGTCGCCGCCACCCTCAAGGCGCTGGGTGACCCGCTGCGCCTGCGGATGCTGTCGCTCATCGCCGCCACGCCGACCGGTGAGGCGTGCGTGTGCGACCTGGCCACGGTCGCCGACGTCTCCCAGCCGACGGTGTCCCACCACCTCAGGCTGCTCAAGGACGTCGGCCTGCTGACGTCCGAGCGCCGCGGGACCTGGGTGTACTACCGGGTGCAGCCGGCGCTGCGCGGTGCGGTCACCACGCTGCTGGACTCCTTCGCCCCGGCCGCGGCGCAGGCCGCGACCGGGGTGCCGCTGGCCGGGCTCACCGACGCCGAGGGCGCCCTGGTGCGGATCGCCGACCGGCTCGCCGCGACCTTCCCCGACCGCGACCCCGGGGCGGTGCTCAGCGTGGTCCGCGAGTCCTACACCGCTCTGGCCCGGTCCTCGGCGCTCCGCTCGCACCTGGTCGTCAACGCCGAGCGCTTCGCCCGCCAGCGGCTGACCGACACCGCCCGGTCGCTGGACGCCGCGGGCACCCGCCCGCAGGTGCTGTTCGTGTGCGTCGCCAACGCGGGCCGCTCCCAGCTCGCCGCCGCCCTGCTGCGCCACCACGCCGGCGACGCCGTCACCGTCCGCTCCGCCGGGTCGACGCCCGCCGCGGACGTGCACGCCGCGGTCCGCCCGCTGCTGGCCGAGCTCGGCGCGGACGACGACGCGTTCCCCAAGCCCTTGACCGACGACGCCGTCCGGGCGGCGGACGTCGTCATCACCATGGGCTGCGGCGACACCTGCCCGGTCCTGCCCGGCAAGCGGTACGAGGACTGGGTCGTCGGCGACCCGGCCCTCGCCTCCGAGGCCGGCGTCCGCGCGATCCGCGACGAGATCGACCGGCGCGTCCGCGCGCTGCTCACCGACCTGCTGCCCGACCTGACCCTGCCCAGCACGTGACCCCCGTGGAGACCCGATGAGCGACACCAAGCCGTCCGCCCTGTTCGTCTGCGTGCACAACGCCGGCCGCTCCCAGATGGCTGCGGGGTACCTGCGGCACCTGTCCGGCGGGGCCGTCGAGGTCCGCTCCGCCGGGTCCCTGCCCGCCGAGAAGATCAACCCGGTCGCCGTGGAGGCGATGCTCGAGGAGGGCATCGACATCCGGGCCGAGCGCCCCAAGGTCCTCACCGCCGACGCGGTCGAGGCGTCCGACGTCGTCGTCACCATGGGCTGCGGCGACGTCTGCCCGATCTTCCCCGGCACGCGGTACGAGGACTGGGCCCTGGCCGACCCGGCCGGCCAGGGCATCGAGGCGGTCCGCCCGATCCGCGACGAGATCCGCGGCCGCGTCCTGGCCCTGCTCGCCGAGCTCGGCGTGGAGCCCGTCACCGCCTGACGCGGACGCGGCGAAGGCCGCACCCCGGGTGGGTGCGGCCCTCGCGTCCGGTTCGCGCCGGGCAGCGGGACCGGCCACGCCCGGGGGCGGCTCGCGCTGGTGAACCGCCGTCGATCACGCGTCCTGGGGTGCGGGCTTGCGGGCGCGCACGATCGCGCCGTGCATGCCGTCGGCCACGGTGTGGGTGAACTCGACCTCGGCGTCGACGAACCCCGCCGCCGCCAGGCCCTCGAGGTACTCGGTGCGCGACAGCGCCCCGGCGATGCACCCGACGTAGGACCCGCGCTCGGCGCGCTGCTCGGGAGTGAGATGGTCCTCGGCGACGACGTCCGAGATCCCGAACCGGCCGCCGGGCACCAGCACCCGGAACGCCTCGGCCAGCACCGCCGGCTTGTCCGGGGACAGGTTCACCACGCAGTTGGAGATGACGACGTCGACCGTCGCGTCGTCCAGCGGGAGGTCCTCGATCGTGCCCTTGCGGAACTCCACGTTCGTCGCACCGGCCTTGGCCGCGTTGGCGCGGGCCAGGTCCAGCATCTCGTCGGTCATGTCGACGCCGTAGGCGAACCCGGTCGCTCCGACCCGCCGGGCGGACAGCAGCACGTCGATCCCGCCGCCCGAGCCCAGGTCGAGCACCCGCTCACCCTCGCGCAGCTCGGCGACCATCAGCGGGTTGCCGCAGCCCAGGGACGCCGCCAGCGCCTCGGCCGGCACCGCCGCCGCGTCCTGCGCCCCGTACAGCGCGGCGCCGAACCGCTCGTCGATCACCAGGTCCGTCGGCCCGTCCGTCGGCCCGCACCCCCCGACCGGGTCCCCGCCGCAGCAGCCCGCGTCCCCGCTGCCCTGCACGGCTGCCAGCGCGTAGCGCGCCCGGACCTGCTCCCGGATGTCCTGTGCCATCACTTCTCCTCATATTGATGCCCGTCGATACCCGAGAGTGGACCAGGCATCGACGGCTGTCAACATCGACAGGCGTCAATGCGTGGCGCATGATGCCTGCATGGCTCTCGACCTGCTCCCGGTGACCTCGACCGCGTCGACGGGCTGCTGCAGCCCCGCCACCGGCTCGACGATGAGCACCGAGGACGCCGAGCGCACCGCCCGCACGCTCAAGGCCCTGGCCGACCCGGCGCGTCTGCGGCTGCTGTCGCTCATCGCCGCCCACGACGGCGGCGAGGCGTGCGTGTGCGACCTCACCGAGCCGGTCGGGCTGTCGCAGCCGACGGTGTCCCACCACCTCAGGGTGCTCACCGACGCCGGCTTCGTCACCCGGGAGAAGCGCGGGGTCTGGTCGTACTACACCCTCGTCCCCGACGCGGTCCGGGCGCTCACCGCCCACCTCGGTGCGCACCTGCTCGACGCGGTCGACGCATGACGACGCTGCACCGGTCCGCGCTCCCGACGTCACCGACGACGTAGTCCGCGACCCAGGAGGCCGGGCGCGACCCGAGGCGTGCACGGTGGCCGCACCCGCCGGGCGTGGCAGCGTGCCGGTGTGGGACACGCCCCGGTGGGACACACCGGGCGTTTGACGCTGGTCACCCGAACGGCTGAGGTGGGGCGTCACCCACCCCCTTGACCTGCACCGGAGGTCCGCGTGCTCGCCGCCACCGTCCCGCCCCGCCGCACGGACGCGACGGGACCGGCCGCACGATGATGGGGGCGCACCACGCCGCGTGCGGGGCGGCCGCGTGGGTCGCGGTCGCGTCGACCGCGCCGTACACCCTCGGGTGGTACCCGGTGTCGCCGCTGGGCGTCGTGGCCGGCGCGCTCGTGTGCGCGGGTGCCGCGCTCGCCCCGGACGCCGACCACCACGACGCGACGATCGCGAACTCGCTGCCGCCGGTCTCGCAGTGGGTGTGCGACGCCGTCGGCGCCGTCGCGGGCGGGCACCGCAACGGCACGCACTCGCTGCTGGGCGTCGCGGTGCTCACCGGTGTCGCGTGGGCGGCCGGGCACCTGACCGTCGACACCGAGGCGCTGGGCGAGCTCGCGCTCGGGGCCGGGGTGCTGTCGCTGCTGCTGGTGGCGTTCGCGGCGCAGGCGCTGCGGCTCGGGGGGAACCGACGCCTGCACGCGTGGGCGCTGGCCCTCGCCCTGGCCGGGTTCGTCACCGTCGCCGCGCCGACGGAGTGGACGTGGCTGCCGGTGGCCGTCGGGCTCGGGGCGAGCGTGCACGTCGTCGGGGACCTGCTCACCACGGGCGGGGTGCCGCTGCTGTGGCCGTGGGAGCCGCGCCCGCCGCGCTGGTGGCGACGCACCCCGGTGCTGCGCGACGTGTGGCGCTCGGGCGGCAACGTCGCACTGCCCGTGCTGGGGTCGGCCGGGTCGTGGCGCGAGTGGCTGATGGTCGTACCGGTCGGGCTGTACGCGACGTACGGGGTCACCACCGCGGTGGCCGCCGGCACCCTGACCTCGCTGGGCTACGACGCGGACGCGGTCCTCGGCCGTGTCGTCGAGCTCGCCGGTGCCGTGGTCGCGACGGCCGCGGTCATCGGCACGGCGCCGCTCCCGGGCTGACGGGCCTGCGGCCACCGGCGCCACCGTCGACAGTGGGCGCCCGTGACACCGCACCCGGGGGCCGACCCGCCGTCCCTGGCAGGTCGGCCCGCTCGCGCTACCCCGCCTCGACGGTGACCCGCAGCGGACGACCGAGGCCCACCGCCAGCCGGTCGACGCCGTCGTCGAGCGCGCGCCGGGCCGCCGGGCCCTCGTGCGCCCACCGCACGGTCAGGTCGCCGTCGCGCTCGGCCCACGTCCCGACGACCACGCCGCCGACGACCACCAGCGGCGTCCCGCGGGTCGCCGCGGTCCGCCACGCGGGAGGGACGACGTCGCGGTCCGCCGTGCCGGGGCCGAGCACCCACTGGTCGTACCCGGGCAGCAGCCGCACCGCATCGGTCGGCTCGGCGGCGAGCAGGTCGTCGACGTCCTCGCGCAGCACCAGCGCGTCGCGGCCGCCGACCTGCACGGTGGTGAGCCGGTCCCCGACGTCGGCCGTCCACCGCGCCAGCCGTCGTCCCGCGCTCAGCCCGTTCCCGAGCCAGTACTGCAGGCCGTCGGGCGTCGTCGGGCCGTACGCGCGGACGTACGCCTCCACCGCGCGGGGCCCGGCGTCGTCGAGGTCCGGGATGCCCGACCACCCGGGGACGTGCGCGAGCGTCTGCAGCGTCGTCCGACGGTCGCGGGTGGGTCCCAGGCAGAGGTCACCCTGCCAGGCGAGCGCCTTCAGCAGCGCCCACGCCCCGCCCTCGACCGCCGGCCCGAGGTGCCGGTAGGCGGGCCGCGCGGTGAGCGCCGCGACCAGCTCGTCGTGCGTGAGCGGGCCGTCGTCCAGGACCTCGCGGACGGTCGCACGGAAGGCCGGCCAGTCCTGCGGCTCGAGGCCGTAGTGCTCGCGCCAGCTCCGCAGCTCCCACTGCCGCCCGGAGCCCCGGACCGCCAGGTGCACCGCGGCGTCGTCCGGCGTCATGACGTGCACGCTGCCGCGGAAGGTGAACGTCCGGATCAGCCGGCCGTCCGCGAGCGCCGCGGCGACCTCCCCCTCCGCGGGCGCCGCCTGCCGCGTCCGCACCGCGAGGTCGACGTCGGACTGCGCGGGGAGCGCGACGAGCCCACCGACGACGTCCTCGGCCGTGGACCCCCCGGGCGGGACCAGCCCGTGGCGCCCCAACCGCCACGCGAGGGCCTGGGCTCGCGTCACGGTTCCCACCGACTCGTCGTCGCGCATATCGATCAGCGTGCCGCAGGCCCGGGCTCGACGGAAGTGCCGGGTGCCGGCGCTGCTGTTCCGGGCCCGCTGGCAGCTCGTGTCGGTGCCCGCACGTACGGTCGGACGGACAGATCGGAACGACGTCCGGGGGCGGCATGTCCGAGAACCAGCTCCTCGAGATCGACCGCGAGCTGCGCGGCGGGGACGCGGCGGCCGCGTCCCTCGCGGAGCAGCGGGCGGGGTTCGAGGCCTACTGCGCGCGACCCGCCGCACCTGACGTCACGGTGACTCCCGTGACGGTCGGCGGCGTCCCCGGCCTGAGGGCGGAACCTCCGACGACGACGGCAGGCACGCTGCTCTACCTGCACGGGGGCGGCTACTCGATCGGCTCGGCGCGCTCCGGGCTCGCGCTGGCCACCGCCCTCGCCCGGCGCGCGGGGACGAGCGCCGTCTCGCTCGACTACCGGCTGGCGCCCGAGGCGGTGTTCCCGGCGGCGGTCGACGACGGACTGGCCGCCTACCGGGCGCTGCTCGACCAGGACCCGCCGGAGCGCCTCGCCATGGCCGGCGACTCCGCCGGCGCCGGCCTGGCCCTGGCCGTCCTGCTGCGCGCGCGGGACGCCGGCCTGCCGCTACCGGCCGCCGTCGTCGCGATGTCGCCGTGGGTCGACCTCACGCTGACCGGCGAGAGCCTGCGCACCCATGAGGCGCTGGACCCGATCTTCGATGCGGCGGGGATCGCGCAGATCGCCGCCCTCTACCTCGGGGGCGCCGACCCGTCCGATCCCACCGCGAGCCCTCTGCACGCCGACCTGCACGGACTGCCGCCGCTGCTCGTGCAGGTGGGCTCCCACGAGGTGCTCCTCGACGACGCGACCCGGCTCGCGGCACGCGCCGCCTCGGCGCACGTCGACGTCGTGCTGGAGGTCGTCGCCGGGGCGCCGCACGTCTTCCAGCACTTCGCCGGACGGCTGGAGGAGGCGGACCTCGCCCTCGACCGCGCCGGCCGGTTCCTCGCCGACCGCCTCGGGCGCTGAGCGCCGCCACCCCCCCAGCGGTCGCTGCGCGTGACGTCGTTGCCGACGCCCCGCAGCCAGGCCGTCAGGCCCTCCGGCCCTCCGGCGCCGCGCAGCAGCAGGTTGCCCGCGGTGTTGTCGCTGTACCGGCCGGCCGCGTCGCCCAGCTCGCGCCATGACATGCCGGCACCGACGCGCGTCTCGGCGACCGGCGAGTACGTCACCAGGTCGTCCGCGGTGACCGGCACGATCTCGTCCATCCCGCCGACGCCCCGGGACGCGAGCACGGCGACCGCCGCGAGCGGCTTGAACGTCGAACAGAACGCGAACCGCTCGTCCGCGCGGTGGCTGACGGTCCGGCCCTGCGCGGTGTCCAGCGCGTGCAGCCCGAGCCGTACGCCGTGGCGCGCCTCGACGTCCGCAAGCGCGGCGGTGAGGTCGAGCGACGACGGCGGCGTGGGGGCCGCCGACGCGGTGGGCGCGCGCGTGGGCGGCGGCGTCCTGCCCGCGTCGGGACGGGCCGGGGCTCACGCGGCCGCGAGGGCGGCGACGAGGCCGATCCCCAGCACGCCGCGACGCGTCGGCGGACGACGCGTCGGTTCGCTCACAGGAACAGGCAGAACGGGTGGCCGTCCGGGTCGAGCATGACGCGCACCTCGTCCTGCGGCTGCGGTGACGCCTCGCGCGCGCCGCACTCCAGCGCCCACGCGACGGCGGCGGGCAGGTCGTCGACCTGGATGTCCAGGTGCTGGGTCGAGCGCTGCTCGCCGGGGCGCGCGGGCCACACCGGTGGGCTCCACTCACGCTCGTGCTCGAGGTTGATCGTCATGCCCACGTCCCCCGGCAAGGGCTGGACCTGGGCCCAGCTGATGCCGAGCGGGTCGTCGGGCGCCGCCTCGTCGAGGTGCGTGATCCGCCCGCCGAGCAGCCGCGCGTAGAACCGCGCGGCCTCGTGCGGACGCGGTGTGCTGATGCTGATCGACGTGGCGCGCAGGCGAGGCGCCCCGCTGGAGACGTGCTCACCGGGCGGGATCGTGCCGAAGGTGTCGTCGCTCATGGCCCGATGCTGGCACCGGGGTGCGGCATCCGCACCCGACCCGGCGGGCCGTGGTCACCTCCCGGTCGCTACTCGCCGCCGCTGAAGAACCCGCCGTCGAGGATCCGGCTGTAGCGCAGCCGCAGCGCGCGCTCGGTGCTCGCGGCGATCGTGGCGACCACGAGCGCGATGTTCGCCGTCTCCGGCAGGCGGAACGGGCCGGTCCACGGGCCGATGACCTGCGCGACGGGCGGGATCGCGGTGAGCTGCTCGACGATCTGCGGGGCGCCCAGCACGAGCGCGACGAGCAGCACGCTCACCGACGCGAGCGCCAGCGCGCGGCTCAGCGCCGGGTGGTTCCGGTCCAGGCGGGCACGCCACCCCTCGGCCGAGGCCGGGTCGGGCACGAGCTGCCGCACCGACCCGTCGTGCCGCACGTGGTGGATGCGCCGCAGCCCGTACCCGCTGGTCGCGACCTCGATCGCGCCGTCCGGCACCGGGAAGGCCGCGGGGAGCGTCGCCGTGGCGTGGCGCAGACCGTCGAGGTAGAGCTCGGCCCGCACCTCGCCGTCGTCGTCACCGCCGTGCCGGACGTCGACGGACCAGGTGCGCGGTGCACCGGCCGGGTCAGTCAGGTGCAGGTGGAACAGGGAGCGGGTGAGCAGCTGCCAGGGGCGGTAGGGCGTCAGCGCGTGCCCGTCGCCGGGCTGCACCGTCGCGGTCCTGCGTGTCATGGGTCCTCCTCGTTGTCCTCCGGTTCGGGTGTGCGGGTGCCGCCGCGGCCACAGGGGCCGCGACGGCGACATCGCTGCGAGTTCCCGATCCGGGGTCTCATGTCGTCAGACCCCCACGACGTGGGTGAGCGCGAGCCAGAGCCCCACCGTGGTCAGGGTCGTCCACAGCACGATGGCCACGGCCTGCCAGAGCAGGACCCAGCGGCGGGGGCTCCCGCCGGCGACGAGGATCGCCGCGGTGAACTGCGTCGGGATCGCGAACGGACCGAGGATGCTCGCCCCGGGGACGCCGAAGCGGTTGAGCCACGTGAGGACGCGCTGGCGCCCCTTCGAGAGCGGCTGGGCGGGCTCCGGTTCGGCGAACCCGTCGACCGCCTGGATGTCCGGGGTGGCCGGGCCGCCGACGGTCGCCTTCACGCGCGTCCGGTGGACGACGGCCGTGCGGGCCCGTGCGGTGAACGCGACCACGAGGGCCACGGACAGGAAGTTGCCGGTGGCGGCGGCGACGCCCGCGACGGCCGGATGCAGCCCTCCGACGAGCCCGACCATCGCGCCGAGCTCCCCCTCGACGAATGGGATGGCGCCGGCGAGCGCGACGATGAAGGGCTGGAAGAACTCGGGCACCTGGGCCACGAGCTCCTGGAACCTGACGATGAGCTCCTGCAACGAGGTCATGATGTCGTCTCCTGTGCGAGTCACGGATCGAGCGGTTCTCGATCACGACCCGAGGAGACACCGTGTTCTCGGAACAGGGTCAAGGGGTGGGTGGCGACCCCTCCCCGTCGGCGTCGCCGCGCGCCGCCAGGACCTCCTGCGCGATCTGGTGCCCGAGGACGGCGGCGCGTGTCAGCACGTCCCGCTGCGCCGGGTTGTACAGCGCCGTCACGGCCTCGACGAACGTCTCCTGCGCGACGCGCCCGCTCGTCGCCAGGTGCCCGGCCGGGTCGCTGAGCCACGGGTAGTCGACGAGGTTGCGCGCGATGCCCTGCGCGATCGTCTCGGCGAGACGCTGGCGCGTCGGCTCGTCCGCGTCGGGGGGCAGCGCGTCGAGCTCCTTGCCGTCGTCGCCGGCCTCGGCGTCCTCGGCGACCATGTCCCGCAGGTCGGCCAGCGCGCTCTCGTCGTAGAGCTTGGAGTAGATGTGGATGACCGACCTGTCGACCTCCGAGAGGTGCTCCGCCACCGACGCGAACCCCGCGGGCACGTCGGGCGGCGCGTTGTTGCTGAGGATCGCGGCGATCTCGCCCCGCGCCTGCTGCAGCTGCTCGATCTTCGCGGCGAGGTCGGCGTCCACCTCGCGCAGCCGATCCGCCGTGCCCGCGCTGTCGGCCACGCGGTCGACCTCGGAGAGCGGCACGCCCAGCTCGGCGAGGCGCCGGATCCGCAGCAGGCGCACCAGGTGCGGCACGCCGTACTTCTTGTACCCGTTGTACCGGCGGTCGGGCTCGGCGAGCAGGCCGAGCCGGTGGTAGTGCCGGATCGTGTTGACGGTCGTCCCCGCCAGGTCGGCAAGCTCGCTGGTGCTCCAGGCCATGGGGCGCTCCTCGTCTGCCGGCGGTGCCGAAGTCTGTCAGTCGCGGGCGACCCGCCGCAGCAGGTCCAGCAGCGTGCGCTGCTCGTCGGCGTCGAGCACCTCGAGCCGCGCGCGGGCACCCTCGTGGCGGCGTGCGGACATGCGGTCGAGCAGGTCGTGGCCGGCGTCGGTGAGGTCGACGAGCGTCGCGCGCCGGTCGTCGGGGTCGGGGACGCGCCGGACCCAGCCGTCCTGCTCGGCCTGGTCGACCTTCGAGGTCACGGAGCGGGGCGCGACGTCGAGGGCGACGGCCAGCTCGCCGAGGCGCTGCGGGCGGTCGCACCGGTCGAGGGTGCGCAGCAGGCGCAGCTGACCGGGCGTGATGTCGTCGCCGAGCCGTTCGGCGGCGTCCCGGCGGACCGTGCGCAGCACGTCGTGCAGGAGCTCGAGGAGCTCCTCGGACGGCTCGGAGGGACGGTTCCGGTCGGGTCGGGGCCGTCCCGCGGTGCCCGCGGGGGGCGCGCAGTCACCCGGGCGCGGCTGGTCGCCGTCCGGTTCCTGCGCGTCGTCCGTCACGCCTCGAGGTTACCGGGGAACCCTCGAGAGGTGACCATCACTCACGGTGAGGCACGCTCAGCGGTCGTTCGGCAGGGCGGCCTCCTGGACCACCGGCCGCCCGCCCTCGCCGTCACGTTCCTCGGAGGCACCGGCCACCGACGCCGCGCCGACCGGGGCCCCTTCCCCACCGGAGCCGTCCGGGTCCCCCGGGTCCTGCGGCGCTGCCTCCCGGTACGTCCGCGAGATCGTCCGGTACGCCCGTGAGCGGAGCCCGAGCGCGGCGACGAGCGCCATCGTCAGACCGCCGACGAGGAACACGAGCCCGATGCCGCGGGCCTCGCCCTCGCCGAGCAGCGGGCGCAGTGCCTCCCGGCCCGCGTCCGAGCGTGCGTACGGCAGGATCCACACCTCGGCGAGGGGCGCCACGAGGAACGCCGCCACCGGCGCGGCGGCGCTCTCCAGCGCCATCGCCAGGCCGAACACCCGGCCCTGCCGCTCGAACGGCACTACCCGTTGCAGCACCGTCTGCTCGGTGGCCTCGACGACGGGGATGAGGCACATGTAGAGGAAGAGCCCGGCGACGTACAGCACCGCCGACTCCCGGACGGTGAACGTCGCCCCCAGCACCCCCATGACGACGACGACGAGCAGCATCGTCCGCATCGGGTTGCGCCCCAGGCCCCGGGCCGCCACCACCGCACCACCGACGAGGAAGCCGGTCGAGCCGAGCGCGAGCATGAACCCCCACATCTCGACCGAGAACAGCTCCAGCCCGTAGGGGTCCATGAGCGCCATGTAGATGCCGCCGATGAGGTTGTTGAAGGTCGCGAACACGATGAGCGCGAACAGGCCCTGCGCGGCCCGCACGACGGCGATCGACCCGCGCAGGTCGATCGCCGCGCGACCCGTCCCCTCCGTCGCGGCGGCGACCCGGTCACCGGGGAAGCGCACGACCATCAGGTGCGCGATCGTCAGCACGAGGAGGCCGAGGACGACGACGACGGTGCCGCCCATGCCCAGCAGCGCGATCGACAGGCCGCTGACGACGCTCGTCGCGATGAACGAGATCCCCTGCACGGTGCCGACCAGGCCGTTCGCCCGCGCGCGGTCCTCGTCCGGGACGAGGATCGTCACGCTCGTCGACAGCGCGAGGTTGCGCATGTGCTCGACGACCGCACCGATGAGGATGATGCCCGCGAAGACCCAGAACCACGGCGCGCCGAGGTCGAGAAGCGTCCGTTCCGGCACGAGCAGGAAGACCCCGCCGGCGAGCGAGAACGCGAGCAACGAGAACACCGTCGAGGCCCGCATGACGACGAGTTTGCGGTGGTGGTCGACGAAGCTGCCGAAGAAGACGGCGCTGAACGAGACGGCGAGCATGTACGCCCCGCCGATGAGGCCGGTGGCCAGCACGGAGCGGGTCTCGAGGTACGCCCAGAACGTGAGGGCCCACCACAGGTAGTTCGTCGTGAGGTTGGCCACCGCGGTGTTGGCGAGCAGGTGGGCGAAGGTGCGCATCGCGGTCGGCGGGGAGCTGCCGTCGTCGGGCACGGGAGACCTCCTGGGCGGGTGACGTCTGCCGGGGTCGACCGTCGCCGGCCGCAGAAGTCGTCGGGGTACCGGCGCCTCGGCGGTGCCGATCCCGTACATCCTCAGGATGCGGGTGGCCGGACGGCGACGGAATACCTGAGAGGTGACTATTGCTCATGGTGAGGTAACCTCAGCATGTTGCGCGGATCGACCCCCGCCCTCCGACCCCTGGAGGTCCTCTTGACCCACCCCGGACCCGTCCCCGGCGGCCGTGGGATGCGTGGCTTCAGCCAGGACCGTGACGTCGCGCGCCAGCGCCTCGCCCCCGGCACCCTGCGCCGCATCCTCACCTTCGCCCGCCCGTACCGCGCCCAGCTCGCGGTCTTCCTCGTCCTCATCGCGCTCGGCGCCGCCGCCGGCGCCGCCACCCCCTGGCTGTTCCAGCGGCTCATCGACGACGGTATCGCCGCCGGTGACACCCGCCTCGTCGTCGGCATCGCCGCCGTCGTCGCCGCGCTCGCCGTCGTGTCCGCCGCGCTCGGCGTCGGCGAGCGCTGGGTGTCCGCCCGCATCGGCGAGGGCCTCATCCACGACCTGCGCACGGCGGTCTTCGACCACGTGCAGCGCATGCCGCTGGCCTTCTTCAGCCGCGCGAAGACCGGCGCGCTCGTCCAGCGCCTCAACGGCGACGTGCTGGGCGCGCAGCAGGCCTTCACCGCGACGCTGTCCAACGTCGTCAGCAACTCCCTGACCATCGTCTTCGTGCTCGCCGCGATGCTGTCGATGTCGTGGCAGCTCACGCTGCTCTCGCTCGTCCTCGTGCCGGTGTTCGTGCTGCCCGCGCGGTGGTTCGGACGCAGGATCGCCGGGATCACGCGCGAGTCCTACGAGCTCAACGCCGACGCGTCCCAGACCATGACCGAGCGGTTCAACGTCGCCGGCGCGCACCTCGTCAAGGTCTTCGGCGACCCCGCCCGGGAGTCCGCGGCCTACGCCGAGCAGACGGCCCGCGTGCGGGACATCGGCGTCAAGCGCGCCCTGTACTCGACGTGGTTCCGCATCGGCCTGACCACGGTGGCGGCGATCGCCACGGCCGTCGTCTACGGCGTCGGCGGCCTGCTCGCGATCCGGGGCGAGCTCACCGTCGGTGTCGTCGTCGCCCTCGCCGCGTACCTCGGCCGCCTGTACGGCCCGCTGACGGCCATGTCGAACGTGCAGGTCGACGTCATGACGGCCCTCGTGTCGTTCGAGCGCGTCCTGGAGGTGCTCGACCTCGAGCCCACCGTCAGCGAGAAGCCCGACGCGACGGACCTGCGCGCGGCCGTGGCGGCGCACGGCGCGACCCTCGAGCTCGACCACGTCGGGTTCCGCTACCCGTCCGCCGACGAGGTCTCGCTGGCCTCCCTGGAGTCGGTGGCGACGCTGAGCCGGGACCCGGTGGCCGACACGCTGCGTGACATCACGTTCCAGGTGCCCGCCGGGGCGATGGTCGCACTCGTCGGGCCGTCGGGTGCCGGCAAGACGACGATCTCGCAGCTCGTCACGCGCATGTACGACCCGACGCGCGGCGCCGTGCGCATCGCCGGGCAGGACCTGCGCGACGTCACCGCCGCATCCCTGCGCGACACGGTCGGCGTCGTCAGCCAGGAGGCGCACCTCTTCCACGACACCATCGCGGGCAACCTGCGCTTCGCGCGTCCCGACGCGACCGACGACGACATCGAGCAGGCCCTGCGCGGCGCGCACGTGTGGAACCTCGTCGCGTCCCTGCCCGAGGGCATCGAGACCGTCGTCGGCGACCGCGGCTACCGCCTGTCCGGCGGTGAGCGGCAGCGCCTCGCGATCGCACGCCTGCTGCTCAAGGCCCCCGACGTCGTCGTGCTCGACGAGGCCACCGCGCACCTGGACTCCGAGTCCGAGGCCGCCGTCCAGGCCGCCCTCGACGAGGCGCTGGTCGGGCGGACGTCCCTGGTCATCGCGCACCGGCTGTCGACCGTGCGGCAGGCGGACCTCATCGTCGTCGTCGACGCCGGGCAGGTCGTCGAGACCGGCACCCACGCCGAGCTGCTGGCGCGCGGCGGGCTGTACGCGGACCTGTACCGAACGCAGTTCGCGCCGGCGGCGGTGGCCTGACCCGCCGGACGGGCCGGCGGTACGTGCACCATGAGAGCCACCCCTGCTGCCCGTCGACCTCTCGGAGGCCGAGGAACCCGACGTCTACATCGTGCGCCTCTGGAGCCCTCTCGGGTCACCGCACGCGGCCTGGGCTGTCGACGAGTGGACGATCGTCGATGCCAGAGACGTCCTCGAGGTGCTCGAGTGGGCGAACGAGGCGGCCGACGGTGCGCCCCTGGAGGTGTTCACCCAGGCGTCCGCGACATCGCCCCGCCTGCGCCTCCTCGGGGAGGGCCCGCCGACCGACGTCCGGGTGGACATCCCGTTGACGTCCTCGTGAACGGCAGACGGCCTCGCATGACCGCTCGCCGGGATCATCGCTCTTCGTCGGTGCGAGCGATCCCGTACGTGACCTCGCCGCGGTGTTCCCCGGTCTGCAAGACCCCGACTGGGAGCAGGACATGGCACTCGTCGACGGGGCGTGCGCGCGGCCGTCAGTGGACGGGTCACAGCCCGGCCACGCAGGCGAGGCCCCTGAGGACGAGCAGGATCTTCACGCCGCTCAAGGCCCCCGACGTCCGCTGCGCAGCTCGACCGAAGGCTCGGGTGCGTCGATCACCATGCGGCCGAAGTCGCCGATCAGGGTGAAGGTGTCGGCCGACCGGTCCAATGTGTCGATCGAACCGTAGTCCCGCTCGCCAGTGGCATCCACAGCCGGGCAGACCTCACTTTGGTGCTCCCAGCTGAGGGACCGAACGCCGGCGAAGCGCAGAGTGCCGCGCTGATAGCAGTACTGCTCTCCGGCCGCGGGCGTGCGGTACAGCGGATGGGACTCCAGAAGCACGAAGTCCGCGGTCAGCTCGACGATGCCCGGCCGCGCGACGACGTCCAGGATCCAGCTGTCCTCCAGGTAGAGATCCCTGAGAGCGTCAAGGTCCCAGTACGTGCCCATGCCACCTCGACAGTGCCCTGGTGATCAGAATGTGGTCCGCTGAAGACTCCCACGTCAGTGGACGAGCTCCAGCCCGACCACGCAGGCCGCGATCCCGAGGATGAGCAGGATCCTCACCCGGCTCGCGGGCGTGGTACGCGTCGCCATCGCGAACGCGACGGTCCCGGACGAGTGACCCCTCGGACCGGTCAGGGCGGTAGCCCAGACGCCGTGACGGCCTCCACGCGGGCCTGACGCGCACGTCGTACACGCCCCCGTCGTGATGTCCACACGCCCCCTACCTTCGCCACGACGTCAGCAGCTTGAACACCACACCCCCGGTGACCAGCACACCCACGAACGCACCGACGACGACCCTCGGGTGCGTGGCGTGACCGTTCAGTGCGGCGTAGAGACGCCACCGTCATCAGCGGCACCAGGACGTAGAGCAGGACCGCGGTGAACCCCCGCGGGCGCTCGTCCTCCCGTTCGCCATGGACCTCCTCCTGCGGGGTGATCACCCCGGTGGCGTCGAACACGTTGATCATCGAGTCGCTCACGTGCGCGGCAGCAGCCGCGGCGCACCGGCGCGCACGTCGACGCCGGGCGACCACACCACGTGCGGCGCCCCGGACGGCGCGGGCAGCCCGCACACCTGCGGCAGGTCGGTCTCGAGCCGCTCGACCGTCGCAGCGTGCAGGGGCCACGGCGGGTGCGCGACAGGTGCCCGCCACAGGCGTCCCGCGCGGCGCCCGTAGGCGTTCCACCTGCCCGTGACCGACACCAGCCAGGGGTCGGGGGCCAGCCGCGCACCGGGCACCACGCGCAGGTCGAGCATGCCGCCGTCCCGGCCGCGGGCGCGGTAGCGCGTCGCGTCGCCGCCGTCCTCGACGCGTCCCGACGCCATCCGGTACGGCACCCCCGCCGCGCGCAGGCCCACCACGACGGCCGGCCGCGTGCACAGCAGCCGGAGGAACCACAGGCCGTCGGTGCCGCTCGCCGGGTGGCGCACGTAGGTGCGGACGTTCACCTCGACGAACCGCGACCACGCCGGCGGGGTCGGCAGCCCCGGGACACGCGGGTCCCGCATGACGAACGGGGTGATCCCCACCCACGCGGCGCCGTCGAGGACCTGCGGCTCCAGCCCCGGCGGCAGGTGCGCGGCCACGACCTGCGGAGGGTACGCCCAGTGGACGAAGGTGAGGGTCTCCCACCGCATGAGCGCGACGGGCACCCGGATGGGCGCGTCGGGCAGCCGGCCGCTCACCGCGTGCCCCGCCGTGCGCCCCGCGCCGCGTCCATCGGTACCACCCGTCGGTCGCCGGCCGTCGTCCCGCCCCATCGTCGCGCGGCGCGGCGGCGGCGGCACGACGAGCCGCGGGTGCGCTGCGGCTCGGCGTCAGTGCACGAGCTTCAGCCCGATGACGCACCCGACGATCCCGAGGATGAGCAGGATCTTCACCAGGCTCGCGGGCTCGGCACCCGTCACCATCGCGAACGCGACGGTCACGGACGCGCCGATCCCGACCCACACGGCGTACGACGTGCCGGTGGGCAGCTCACGCATCGCGTAGGCCAGGCCGCCCATGGACACGAGCAGCCCGAGGCCGAAGACGACCGTCGGGCCGAGCCGGGTGAACCCCTCGGAGCGGCCGAGGGCGGTGGCCCAGACGGCCTCGAACAGCCCGGACACGACGAGCACGATCCAGGCGACGGACGTGGTGGACACGGCAGACCTCCGGCGGCTGCCGTCTTGTCGCTCTCCGGGTACGGCGCCCCTCGTCCGGGGGCCCGTGCGATGAGTCGGGCCCGGACCCATGCTCGCACGCCACGCAGCAGGCGGGACCCTCGCCGCCACGAGGGCGTCGCCGACCGCACGCGGGTGGCGACGCCGGCCTCACGGCCAGGGCGTCGCCGACCTCACGGCGTCGCCGGCCACCGGGACCCCGGGCGCAGGAGTCCCCTCCCGCTCCTACGCCCGGGTCCTTCGGTCAGCAGCCCTCGGTGCCGCTCTCGGCCGCAGCGGCGTCCGGCGCCGTCGCACCCTCGGCCTCGTACCCGCGGATCACGTCGACCTTGGCGGCGGACGCCGACGTCGTGTCGAACTCGTGGTCCAGCCACTCGCGGACCAGCACCTTCGCGAGCTCCAGGCCGATGACGCGCTGTCCCAGGCAGAGCACCTGCGCGTCGTTGGACAGCACGGAGCGCTGCACCGAGAAGGTGTCGTGCGCCGTCACCGCGCGGACGCCGGGCACCTTGTTGGCGGCGATCGCCATGCCCAGGCCGGTGCCGCACACCAGCAGGGCCCGGTCGGCCGCGCCCTCGGCGACCTTGCGGGCCGCCGCCACCGCCACGTGCGGGTACGCGGTGTCGTCGTCGGCGTGCACGCCGACGTCCTCGACGACCTCGACGCGCGGGTCGGCGCGCAGCAGGTCGGCGAGCGCGTCCTTGTACGTCAGGCCGGCCTCGTCGGCACCGACCACGATCCTCGCGACGCTCATGACGTCTCCTCTCCCTCGGGTACCACGGTCGACCGGACGGCCGCCACGATCGCGGCGAACGACACGGCTCCGGGGTCGGGCGTGCCCACGCTGCGCTCGGCGAGCGGACGTGCGCGGCCGAGGCGCGGACGCAGGTCCGCGGTGGCCTGCGCCGCGGTGCGTGCGGCCTCGATCGCCGCGTCCCACGCCGCTGCGGGCGCCTGGCCCGCACCCGCGGCCTGCTCGAGCGCGGCGGCGAACGGCTCGGCGGCGTCGACCATGGTCTTGTCGCCCGGCTGCGCGCCACCCAGCGTGACGACGGCGGCGACGCCTGCGCGGGCGGCCGCGGCCACCCGTGCGGACGGGTCCGCCACCGGTCGGGCGGCGAGCGCGTGCGCGACGGCGCCGATGCCCGCGCCCCACAGGACGCCGGAGGTGCCACCGGCGCGGTCGGCCCAGGCGCGGCCCGCGTCCCGCAGGCACGCGACCGCTCCGTGGCCCGCGTCGGCGGCTGCTGCGGCAGCGTCCGCCGCGGCGCCCGCACCGCGGAGCATGCCGCGGCCGTGGTCACCGTCGCCGGCGACGGCGTCCAGCCGGCCCAGCTCGGGCTCGAGCTCCGTGAGGACCTCGCGGACGCGCGCCAGCGCCGCGACGACGATCTGCGCCTCGGCCGCGTCCGTGGGGTCGAGGACCCGGGCCGCGTCCTGCGACGGCGTGGTCGTGGCCGATTCCGTCCGCTCCGCAGCCGGCGCCGAGGGCGGCGTGGCCGTGGTGCCGGTGACCCCGGCCTGACCCCGCCGGTAGGCCGGGGTGTGCGCGGGCGCGCACCACCAGCGCTCGAGGTCGTCGTCGAGCCACACGAGCGTCAGCGAGCAGCCCGACATGTCGAGGCTCGTGACGAGCTCGCCGACGTCCGGCTGCACGGCCTGGAGCCCCGCGGCGTCGAGCAGCGGGCGCACGGCGCGCCAGAGGACGAACAGCTCCTCGTACTTGGTGCGGCCGAGCCCGTTGAGCACGACGCCCACGCGCGGACCCGCGTCGGTGGGCTTCTCGCTCAGGAGCCGCTCGACCAGGAGGGCGGCGAGCTCGCTCGCGGTGCACGCGGGCATCTCGCCGATCCCCGGCTCGCCGTGGATGCCGACGCCCAGCCCGACCGTGCCCTCGGGCACGGTGAACAGGGGCTGCTCGGCACCGGGCAGCGTGCAGCCGTCGAACGCGACGCCCAGCGTGCGGGTGCGGTCGTTGGCGTGGCGGGCCGCGGCGACGACCTCGTCGAACGACAGGCCCTCCGCGGCGGCCGCCCCGGCGACCTTGAACACGACGTGGTCGCCCGCGATGCCGCGGCGGCGGTGCGCCTCGTCGGCCGGTGCGGACGCGACGTCGTCGGTCACGACGAGGAACTCCGCGGGGATGCCGCGCGAGCGCAGCTCGTCGCGGGCGAGCGTGAAGTTCATGACGTCGCCGGCGTAGTTGCCGGTGAGCAGGAGCACGCCCGCGTCACCCGCGGCCGCCGCGCCGACCGACACCGCGTCGGCCGTCGACGGCGACGTGAACACGTTGCCGACGACCGCGCCGTGCGCGTAGCCGGGGCCGACCAGGCCGCAGAACGCCGGGTAGTGCCCCGACCCGCCGCCGACGACGACCGCGACCTCGGACGCCGGCGCGGGCGTGGCCCGCACGACACCGCCGGGCACGCGCCGCACCTGGTCGGCGTACAGGTCGACGAACCCGTCCAGCGCGTCGTCGACGAACCGTGCCGGGTCGTCGGCCAGGGGCCTCACCACGTCCGCTCCTTGGCCAGCATCGTCGCGACGACCGAGTCGTCGGACGCGTCGTGGCCGGCGGCGGACACCGTGCGGTAGAGCTGCTCGGCGGCCGCGGCGACGGGCGTGGCGACCTTCAGCTGCCGCGTCAGGTCCCCGACGATCCCCATGTCCTTGCCGATGACGTCGAGGCGCGAGCGCAGCGGCGGGGTCTCGCCGCGCAGCTGCGCGGCGATGCGCGGGCCGCGGTCGGCGAGCATGAACGACGCCGCCGCGCCCTGGCCGAGCACCTCGATGCACGCGTCGAGGTCGAGGCCCATGCGGTGCGCGAGGGCCAGCGCCTCGGACGCCGCGGCCGTGTGGATGCCGCACAGCAGCTGGTTGACGGTCTTGAGCTGCTGACCTGCGCCGATGCCGCCCACGACGGTGAGCGACGAGGACATCGCGTCGAGCACGGGCTGCGCGGCCGCGAGGGCCGCGTCGTCCGCGCCGACCATGATGAGCAGGTCGCCGTTGCCGGCGCGCACGGGGCCGCCGGACACGGGCGCGTCGACCGTGAGGATGCCGCGCGCGGCGAGCGCTGCGGCGACCGACACGACCGCGGCCTCCCCCACCGTCGACGTCACGACCACGACGGCGCCGGCGGCCAGCGAGTCCGCGACCCCGCCCTCGCCGAGCACGAGCGCGTCGAGCTGGGCCCCGTCCCGCACCCCCACGACGACGACGTCGGTCCCGGCGCACGCCTCCGCGACCGTCGCCGCGCCGGTGGCGCCCGCCTCCACGGCGAGCGCGACGCGCTCGGGGGCGATGTCGAACGCGACCACGTCGAACGTCCGCGCGAGCGCGGTGGCCATGGGCAGCCCCATGGCCCCGAGCCCGAGGACCGCGACCCGGGCGCTCATCGGGCGGCCGCCGCGTTGCGCAGGACCTGCTCGCGCGCCTCGCCCGTCGCCACCGCGAGCATGCGGCGGATGTACCGCGCGTTGCGCGCGGACACCGACAGCCCGTCGCCGCCGTAGTGCTCGACGCAGAACGGCCCGGTGAACCCGGCGTCGACGGCGGTGCGGATGGCGGTGCGGTAGCTCACCATGCCCATCTCCATGGGGGCGGGCAGCGCGACGTACGACCCGGTGCTGCGGTCCTCGTCGCGGAAGTAGCTCTTCACGTGCCAGTAGTTCGACACCGGCAGGCACGCGGCGACGGCCGCCTGGAAGTCCTCGATGGGCCGGTGCAGGCGGATGAGGTTGCCGAGGTCGGGGTTGAGGCCGACGCTCGGGTGGTCGATGTCCTTCACGAGGCGGACGGCCGACTCGGCGGTCCCGAGCAGGGTGTCCTCGTACATCTCGAGCGACAGCTCGACGCCGACCGAGGCGGCGTGCTCGCCGAGCTCGCGCAGCCGGGAGACCGCGAGCGCCCACGTCTCGGGGTCGGTCGAGTCGGCCGGCCCCTCCTCGGTCCAGAACCACAGCACCTCGCGCTGCGCCGGCAGCAGCGGGCGGTGCAGCCCGACGCTGACGATCTTGGTGCCGAGCGCGGCCGCCGCGTCGATCGTGCGGTGCGAGTACGCGAGGTTCTCGTCGCCCGTCTCGGGGTCGATCACCGAGCGGCGGATCGCGGACAGCGCGATCGGGTCCAGCCCGACGGTCGCCAGCGCCTCGCGCAGCTCCTCGATGCGCGCCGGCGACAGGTCGCCCGGCTGGATCCAGGAGTCGGTGAGGTCGACCTCCGTGAACCCCTCGTACGCCACCTGGGCGAGGTGGTCGACCCAGGTGTCGGCCGGGGCGTCCTGCGAGGCGGGGAACGGGAGCATCGCGGCGGCGATCGGCCACCGGTCGCTGGTGAGGCGGGTGTCGGACATCGTGGACGGACCTTCTTCGGTTGTCGGGACGGTGGGCGTCGTCACTTGCCGAAGCCGGCGGTGAGGCCGGCGACGAGCTGACGACGTCCGATGACGTACAGCAGGAAGATCGGCAGGGCCGACAGTACGACGGCGGCCATGACGGCGGGGACGTTGATGGTGAGCTCGCCCTGGAACGCCCACAGCGCGAGCGGCAGCACGCGCTGCTCGGGGCTCTGGGTGAGCACGAGGGGGAAGAGGAAGCCGTTCCACGCGTTGAGGCCGTCGTAGATGGCGACCGTCGCGATGGCGGGGCGGCTCAGCGGCAGCACGAGGCGGGTGAGCACCTGCCACTCCCCCGCGCCGTCCACGCGCATCGACTCGAACAGCTCCTTGGGGATGTCCCGCAGGAAGTTCACCAGGATGATCACGGTGATCGGCACCGCGAACGCCGCGGTGGGGAGCACGAGCGCCAGGAGCGTGTCGTACAGCCCCATCTTGGTGATCATGTAGAAGATCGGGACGATCGCGGCCTGCAGCGGGATCGCCAGACCCAGCAGGAACAGCGAGAACGACCGGGCCACGAACCGCGAGGTGTTGCGCGTGATCGTGTACGCCGCGAGCAGCGCGACGACGATGGTCAGGGCGACGGCGCCCACGGTGACGACCACCGAGTTGAGCAGGTAGCGGTCGAACCCGCTGTCGATGACCTGGCGGTAGCTGTCGAGCGTCGGCTCGGTGGGCAGCCCCAGCGGGTGGTCGGTGAAGAAGTGCTGCTGCGTGCGCAGGCTCGTCACCACCACCCAGTACACGGGCACGATGACGACGGAGAGCCACAGCAGCGAGCCGACGCCGGCGGGCAGGTTGGGGCGGATCCGGTCGCGGCGGCGCGGCGGGGCCTCCGCGGTGGAGGTGGCGGGGCGCACGGCCTCGGTGGTGACCATCACATGCCCTCCTGCTGGCTCTGCATCCGGGTGAAGCCGGACAGGCGTGTCAGGCCGAGGGACAGCGCCAGGCCGACGACGGCGAGGATGGTGGCGATCGCGCTGGCCCGGCCCATCTCGGTGGCGGTGAAGCCGGTGAGGTACATGTGCAGCGGCAGCAGCCGCGTCGCGTAGCCCGGGCCGCCGGCGGTGAGCACGAAGACGAGGTCGAAGTACGTCAGCGAACCCACGAGCATGAGCGTCGACGACGTGACGATCGTGTACCTCAGCTGCGGCATCGTGATCGAGAAGAACCGGCGCACGGTGCCCGCGCCGTCGAGCTGCGCCGCCTCGTACAGCGAGCCGGGGATCTGCCGCGCGCCCGCCTGGTACAGCAGCGTGTGCAGCGGCACGAAGTGCCACGCGATGATGAGGATCACGGCGATGAGCACGGTGTTCGGGTCACCGAGCCAGCTGTGCCGCAGGAACCCCGGGCCGGCCGGCCCCGCGAGACCGAAGTTCGGGTCCAGCAGGTTCTTGAACACCAGCGCGACGGCGGACGACGACATCAGCAGGGCGATGAAGTACACCGCGGCCATCCACGCCCGCCACCGGCCGCGCGGCGCCAGGTAGACGCCCAGCAGGAGGCTCAGCGGCGTCTGGACGAGCCAGGTGCCGACCATCACCTGCAGCGTGATCCACAGGGTGAGCCAGGTGACGTGGTCGGTGAGGACCGCGCCCCAGTTGTCGAGGCCGAGCCAGGCGGGTGTGCCCAGCCCGTTCCACGAGGTGAACGACAGCGCGACGGCGCCGCCGAGGGGGACGAGCGCGAACCCGCCGAACAGGATCAGTGCGGGTGCGAGCAGCCACGCCGAGACCGGCTGCCGCTCGCTGCGTCGCCGCGCGGGGGCACCGCCCCCGCGGGTGCCGGCGGCACCCGCGGGGACGGCAGGGAGGGTGGTCGTCACTTCGCGTCCAGCGTCGCGTTCATCGCCGACACGAACTCCTCCGGCGTGGTCTGCAGCAGGAACACGCGGTCGAGGTGGGTCGTGAGCTGCTCGGCCTGCGACGGGCTGATCGCCTGGTCCCAGGAGAGCTGGAAGTGCGGTGCGGCCTCGGTGAGGTCGACGACCATCTCGGCGAACGTGTCCTCGCGCTCGGTGATCTGGTCGCGCGCGGTGGTGACGCCCGGGACCGCGGACCGGTCGAGGATCTCGCCGATGTACTCCTCGTTCATCACCTGCTCGGCGAGGAACGCCAGCACCGTCTCCTTGTGCTCGTCGCTCGCCGAGGCGTTGACGGACCAGAAGTTCGACGGGTTGCCCACCAGGTTGGCCGGGTCCCCGGCACCGCCGTCGTAGGCGGGGAAGGGGACGGCCTTGAGGTCGCCGGACTCCACGAAGTCCGGTGCGGCGGTCTTGATGTTGGAGTACGCCTGCGACAGGACGACCATCATCGCGGCGCGCCCGGTGTAGAGCAGCGCGTCGGCCGCGCCGGTCTCGTAGGCGATCGACGCGTAGTCGTCGACGAAGCCGCCGGCCTCCACGAGGGTCTGGATCTCGGTGAGCGCCTGCGTGACCGCCGGGTGGGACCACGCGTCGGGCTCGTTCGCCACGATCGCGTCGAACACCTCAGGCCCGCCGATGCGGTCGACGAGGTACCCCAGGTAGGGCAGCTGCGGCCACTTGGACTGGCCGGCGAGGGCGATCGGGGCGATGCCCTCCTCCTCGAACACGGGCACGAGGTCGAGCAGCTCGTCCCAGGTCGTGGGCGGCTCGGCGCCGACCTGCCGGAAGACCGCGTCGTTGTAGAGGATGACGACGGGCTGGATGTTGTTGATCGCGGCCCCGTAGACCTTGCCGTCGAACGTCACGGTGTCGAGCACCGACGGCAGGTACCGGTCGGTGATCGCGGGGTCCTCGATGGGCTCGACGTAGCCGGCGTCGACGTACGTCTTCAGCGCCGCGCCGCCCCAGCTGAACATCAGGTCGGGGCCCTGGCCGGCACCGAGGGCGATGCGGAGCTTGTCCTTGTAGCCCTGGTTGCCGAACATCTGCAGCTCGATGGGGCGGTCGGGGTGCTCCTCGTTCCAGCGGTCGACCGCGGCGAGGTACGACTCCGACTGACCGCCCTCGAGACCCCAGACGATCGCGGCGTCGCCGCTGCCGCCGGGGGCGGCGGTGCCGCCGTCACCGAGCTGGGGCGTCGTACCGGATCCGCAGGCCGCCAGGGCGAGGGCGACGCCGACGACGGCGGCGGTCGCGCGCACCCGCCGCGCAATGGTGGAACTCATCGTTGAGACTCCAGTTCTCCTCGTCGAAAACTTTTCGCCCTGGGGGGCGACGCTTTCACCGTAGGTTTCGCCCGTCGCCCGTGTCAACGCGCCGATCTCACCCACCGGCACCGCTGAAACGGATCAACGGTCACCTTGAAGTTTTCGGTCGGGGACGGTTACGTTCGGCCTGAACCGTGAAGGGGGGGCACATGCCCGCAACCGCACGACGCCCGACGCTCACCGCCGTCGCCGAGCGCGCCGGCGTGTCGATCGCGACCGTCTCCAAGGTCGTCAACCGGCACACCGACGTGGCACCGGCCACCCGTGAGCGCGTCGAGGCCGCGGTCGCCGAGCTCGGCTACCGCACCCCCGGGGCGCGACACGCCGAAACCCGGCGCACGGTCGAGTTCATGGTCGACAAGCTCGACAGCCCGTACGCGATGGAGGTGCTGCGCGGCGTCACCCTCGCCGCCGAGGAGGTGGACGTCGACGTCACCGTCTCGCGCGTACGGCGCGGCGGGGGCGACCGGCCCGAGCCGCCGTCCAGCTGGACGCGGCGGCTGATCTCGGCACGCCGCACCGGCGCGATCGTCGTGACGGCGCAGGTCACCGACACCACGTACGACAGCATCGCCCGTGCGCGGCTGCCCGTGGTCGTCATCGACCCGCTGCACCTGACGACTCCCGAGCTGGTCTCGGTCGGCTCGACCAACTGGACCGGCGGGCGCACCGCCGGTGAGCACCTGCTGGGCCTGGGGCACACCCGCATCGGCGTCGTCGCGGGCCCCGAGGCGTCCATCAGCGCCGTCGCGCGTGTCGACGGCTTCCGCTCCGCCTGCCAGGCGGCGGGCGTCACCCTGGACCCCGCGCTGGTGCGGCACGTCGCGTTCGACCACGACGCCGCGCTGCGCGCCGCTGACGACCTGCTGCGTCGCGCCGACCCGCCCACCGCCCTCCTGGCCAGCAGCGACGCCCAGGCCCTGGGGGTCCTCGAGGCTGCGCGCCGCCTCGGTCTGGTGGTGCCGCGCGACCTGTCCGTCGTCGGCTACGACGACACCTACGTCGCCGCCTGGACCAACCCGCCGCTGACCACCGTGCACCAGCCGCTGCGGGACATCGGGCGCGTCGCGCTGCGCACGGTCCTGGCCATGGACGCCGGCCGCATGCCCGACTCGCACCACATCGAGCTGGCGACGTCCCTCGTCGTCCGCGACTCCACCGCCCCGCCGGCACAGCCGCCGGCGCCTCGGGAAGGACCACGTTGAGCACGAGCACCACCGGCACCACCGGCACCACCGGCACGACCGGCACCACCACGCACCCGTGGCACGACACGACCCGTCCGACGCCCGAGCGCGTCGAGCTGCTGCTGGCGGCCATGACCCTCGAGGAGAAGCTCGCCCAGCTCGGCAGCCACTGGTTCGACCGGCGCGGCGCGGATGAGGTCGTCGCACCGATGCAGGACACGTTCGGCGCGCGTCGACCCGACTTCGCCACCGCCTCGCGGCACGGGCTGGGCCACCTGACCCGCGTGCTGGGCACCGACCCGGTCCCGGCCGACGAGGGCCGGGCCAAGCTCGCGCGCACGCAGCGCGAGCTCGTCGCGAACCACCGGCTGGGGCTGCCGGCCATCGCCCACGAGGAGTGCCTCACGGGCGTCACGTCGTACGGCGCGACCGTGTACCCGGCGCCGCTGGCGTGGGGCGCCGCGTTCGACCCGGACCTGGTCCACGAGGTCGGCGCGGCCATCGGGCGGGACCTGCGTCGTCTCGGCGTCCACCAGGGCCTCGCCCCGGTGCTCGACGTGGTCCGCGACTACCGCTGGGGCCGCGTCGAGGAGACCGTCGGCGAGGACCCGTACGCCGTGGCGACCATCGCGACCGCGTACGTGCGGGGCATGGAGGAGCAGGGCGTCGTCGCGACGCTCAAGCACTTCGTCGGGTACTCCGCCTCACGCGGCGGACGCAACCACGCGCCGGTGTCCGTCGGACCGCGCGAGCTCGCCGACGTGCTGCTGCCGCCGTTCGAGATGGCGGTGCGCGAGGGCGGCGCCCGCTCGGTCATGAACTCCTACGCCGACCTCGACGGCGAGCCGGTCGCGGCGTCGTCGGCGCTGCTCACCGACCTGCTGCGCGACACGTGGGGCTTCGAGGGCACCGTGGTGTCCGACTACTGGGCGGTCGCGTTCCTGGCCACCGCGCACGGGACGGCCGCCGACGCCGCGGACGCGGGCGCCCGCTCGCTGCGTGCCGGCATGGACGTCGAGCTGCCCAACACCATGTGCTTCGGCCTGCTGGGCCCGCTGGTGGCCGACGGCGGGCTGGACGAGGCGGTCGTCGACCGCGCGGTGCGCCGGGTGCTGCGGCAGAAGGCCGAGCTGGGCCTGCTCGACGCCCCCGCCGCGGACGGCACGCCCCCGGGCGGGGCCCCCGACGACGACCCGATCGACCTGGACGCCCCCGGCAACCGGGACCTCGCGCGGCGCCTGGCCGAGGAGTCGGTGGTGCTGCTGGCCAACCCGGCGGGCGTCCTGCCGCTCGACGGGCGCACGACACGGCGCGTCGCGGTGGTGGGCCCGTCCGCCGCCGACCCCGGCGTGCTGCTCGGGTGCTACTCCTACCCGATCCACGTGCTGCCCCGGCACCCCGAGCTCGGCATGGGCGTGGAGGTCCCGTCGCTGCTGGACGCCCTGCGCGCCGAGCTCGACGGCGTCGAGGTCGTGCACGAGCCCGGGTGCGCCGTGGTCGACGACGACCGCACCGGGTTCGACGCCGCCGTCGCGGCCGCGCGCGACGCCGACGTGGTCCTGCTGACGGTCGGTGACCGCGCCGGCATGTTCGGCCGCGGCACGTCCGGCGAGGGCTGCGACGTGAGCGACCTGCGGCTGCCGGGCGTCCAGCACGACCTGGTCGAGGCCGTCCTGGCCACCGGGACGCCCGTCGTCCTCGTGGTCGTCTCGGGGCGCCCCTACGCGCTGGGCGCGTTCCTCGACCGCGCCGCGGCGGTGGTGCAGGCGTTCATGCCGGGCGAGGAGGGCGCCGGCGCGATCGCCGGGGTGCTCAGCGGCCGCGTCACACCGTCGGGCCGGCTGCCCGTGCAGGTGCCGCGCGACCCGGGCGGCGGCCCGCAGACCTACCTGGGCGCACCGCTGACCCGTCGGCTCGACAAGATCAGCAACCTCGACCCGGGTCCGGCGTTCCCGTTCGGCCACGGGCTGTCGTACACGACGTTCGCGTACGACGACCTGCGCGTCACCTCGTGCGGTGTGCCGACGGACGGCGCGTTCGACGTCGCCGTGACCGTCACCAACACCGGCGAGCGGGCGGGCACCGAGGTCGTGCAGCTCTACCTGTCCGACCCCGTCGCCGACGTCGCGCGGCCCGTCAAGCAGCTCGCCGGGTACGCGCGCGTGCCGCTCGAGCCGGGCGCCGCGGCCCGCGTCACGTTCGCCGTGCCCGCCGACCTGACGTCGTACACGGGCGTGGACCTGCGCCGCGTCGTCGACCCGGGCACGGTCGGCGTGCAGGTGGGCGGCTCCAGCGAGGGCGACGTGCTCAGCGCGCAGGTCGAGCTCACCGGCCCGCGCCGGTACCCCGGTGCGGACCGCGCGCTGCGCAGCACCGCCGTGGTGACCCCGCTGGCCTGAGGACGCCCCGAGCGGCCCGGGGGCGTGCGGTGCGACCGCACCGTGCGCCCCCGGGTCGGTCTCAGGTGAGCCGGCCCAGGTGCAGCGCCGCGAGCGCGACGGCCGTCACCGTCTCCGCGTCCCGCAGCTCACCGCGGCGGATCATCGCCAGCACCTCACCGAACGGCACCGTCCGCACGGCGGTGATCCCCTCCGCGGCCTGCTCGCGCGCGGTCGCAGCCGGCTCGGCCACGGGCGTCAGGCCGCGGGCCACGAACACGTGCTCGACGGCCCGGGCGACGCCGTTGAGGGCGTCGACCTCACCGACGGCCGTCCACTCCCGCGCCGTGAGACCGGCCTCCTCCGCCAGCTCGCGCTGCGCCGCGACCAGCGGCTCCTGACCGTCCGTGCCACCCGCGGGGACCTCCACCGAGCCGGGTCCGACCGTGTACCGGTCCGTGGTCACCAGCACGACCTCGTCGTCGTCGGTCAGCGCGACGACGAACACCGACGGCCGCACCTCGACCACGCCGTACCGCGCGGGCCGGCCGTCGGGTGCGACGACGTCGTCCTCCCGCACCGTGATCCAGGGGTTGCGGTGGACGACGCGCGAGGTGACGGTCTGCCAGGGCATGACGTCACCGTAGGGGACCCGAGGCCGAGGCCCGTGGTCCGGAGGTCGGGCTCCGCGGCCCGACTCCCCGCTCAGCGACCGTGGGCGAGCGTGCGGGCCGTGACCAGCACGAGCGCGTCCTCCACGAGCGCCGCACGCACGTCCGGGCGCAGCACGTCCGGGCCCTGCTCGGCCGCCCACTGCCGCCACGACGCCCCGCCCACCGACCCCGCGAACGCACCCGCTCCGCCCGCGAGCACGGCGACCAGCACGGCACCGGGCCCCCGGCGGTCGACGACCGCCAGCGCGGCGGCCCCGGTCGCGCCGGCGACGATGCGCCCGCCGATCTGCACGGGCACCAGGCGGCTGGGGGTGGCCGGGAGCTTGTCGGTGACCATCTCGCCGAGCACGGCGACGGTGGTCAGGCCGCGCAGCGCGCGTGCCGCCGGGCCGTGGTGACCGCGCGTGGCGGCGTGCACGGGGACGGCGACGGCGACCGCGGAACGACCGCCCGCCGCGAGACCGAGAGCGACGGACCGCACGAGAACACCCATGGGACGTGTCTACCGGGACCGCGGTGCACCGGCATCTCGGCGGCGTGCGGCGGGACCGTCCCCACCGGGCCCCGGCGCACCCGGGGCCGCTGGGGGCGCCCGTCCGGGCGAGCTCCTGCAGGACACCCGTCCGGGTCGCGTCGGGCGTTCGACGTGCGGGACCCGCCCGACGGCACCAGACTCGCCTGCCAGGCGGGCCACCGTGGTCCGCACCGGGCACGACGAAGGAGCGACATGGGCATCGGTGGCGGTATCGCACTCCTGGTGATCGGGGCGATCCTCTCGTTCGGGGTCTCCGACCGGATCGAGGGCATCGACCTCACGGTCATCGGGTACATCTGCATGGGTGCCGGCGCCCTCGCGCTGATCCTGGCGGTGGCGCTCAACTCCCAGCGCACCAACACGACCCACCGGCAGGTCGTCGAGCACCGCGAGGAGCCCCCGCTCCCCCCGACGGCCTGACGGCCTGACGCAGCACCGCGAGCCACGCCCCGTCCGGTCCACCCGGGCGGGGCGTCGGCGTGCGTGCACCCGTGCTGCGTCCGTGCTGCGGGCACGAGGGGCGCATGTCGGACCACCCGGACACAATGGGCGCCCGCCCGCAGCCGTACCGCGGGCGTCAGCAGGGGGCGACGACGGAGGGGACCGCATGGACCGGGACGAGGCACGGCAGGCCAAGGCGCACGCCCTGACGGTGGCACGCGAGCTGATCGCGAAGGACGCCCGGGCGTCGACCAGCGGGGTGCACGTGGCCCCGCTGTCCGTCGGCCTCGCGGCGCGCGGCGACGGCCGGTACGGTGTCGCGCTGCGCTACCGGCTGGACGTGCCGGGGGTCCGCGAGCTCGCGCGCCGCGTCGCCGACGAGGTCGGCCAGGTGGGCACCACCGTCGACGTGCGGCGCACCGGCCGCATCCGTCCGCTGGGGGACACCCCCGGGAGCGGGGACACGGACGGCACCGAGAGCTCACCCGGCAGCGGTGTCGGCAGCGGCGTCGGCACCGAGCCCGGCGTGACCCTGGGCACCGGCCCGGGGACGGACCTCGGCGGCACCCGGATCGGGACCGACCTGGGTGCGGCCACCGGCGGGGACGCACCCGCCGTGCCGGGTCCCCGACCGCCTGTGGTCACGGCGCAGGCGCTCGGCGAGACCGGCCGCGTGCGCCCGCTGCGCCCGGGGGTGTCCATCGCGCACGTCGACGTCACGGCGGGCACTCTCGGGGCGTTCGTGCTGGTCGGGGGCGTGGTGCACGCGCTGTCGAACTACCACGTGCTCGCGGGCTCGCCGGCGGCCCGCCCGGGTGACACGGTCCTGCAGCCCGGCCCGGCGGACGGTGGCCGGCCGCCCGGCGACCGCGTCGGGACGCTCGCGCGCGCCGTCCCGCTCACGGCGGGGTGCACCGCGGTGGTCGACGCGGCCGTCGCCCTGCTCGACGAGCAGGACGTCGACCCCACCTACCCGGTGGGTCGCATCACCCGCACGGCCCGGGCGCTCGGCGGGGAGACCGTCGGCAAGATCGGGCGGACCACGGCCGTCACGACCGGTGTGGTCACGGCGATCGAGCTCGACGACGTGGTCGTCGGCTACGGCGAGGAGCTGGGCAACCTGCGGTTCGACGACCAGATCGAGATCGAGGGCGCCGGACGCCTGCCGTTCTCCCGCGGGGGCGACTCCGGCTCGCTGGTCTACCGCCAGGACGGGGTCGCCCTGGGACTGCTCTTTGCCGGGTCGGAGACCGGGGGTGACAATGGTCGCGGGTTGACGTACGTCAACCCGATCGATGCCGTCCTCGAGGCGCTCGACGCGACCCTGCTCGCCTGATGCAGGCCGCGGGCCGCGCGCCCGACCGGCGCGGGAGGTGTGCAGTGGCCGACCTCGACGAGGCCCGCCGGGCCAAGGACGAGATCAAGGCCGCCCTGGCCGGCCGGGACGGGGTGGCGGCGGTCGGGATCGCCCCCGAGGCGGACGGCTACGGCGTCCTGGTCCGCGTCCTGGGGGACGACGCGTCCGCCAGACGGCTGGGCGTGCCGTCGAGCGTGCACGGCGTGAGCGTGCACGTCCGCGCGACGGGGCCGGTCACGGCGCGGCGCTGACGCCCGCGGGACCACGTCCTCGGGCGGACCGGTCGGAGGGAACGCGCACGCCCGACCCAGGGACGGGGCCTGCCCGGCACGGGGTGACGCGCCGCGACCGCGCCGGGCCGGAGCGCCGTCCGGCGCCGGGGGGTCCGCAGCGCGACGACGCGCCCGCACCCCGGAGGGTGCGGACGCGTCGGTGTCGCAGCCCGGCCGACGGTCGTCGGTCGGACGGTGTCAGCGGACGGTCGTCAGCGGACGATGCACGGGTTGCCGTTCAGCGTCGCGTCGCTCACGGCCTGGGGCGTCCCGGAGCCGATGAACCCGAACGACACCGCGTTGTGGTGACCGATCGTCGAGTTCCAGGCCACGTTGCGCGCCGTCACCGTCGAGCCGGACTGCGTGGTCGTGGAGCTCCACGCCTGCTGGACGGTCTCCCCGTTGGTGAACTCCCAGCTCACCTCCCAGCCGTCGACCTGCTCCATCGTGGCGTTGAAGACCGTCACGTTGCCCTGGAACCCGCCCTGCCAGGCGTTGGTGACGTCCACCTCGACCTCGCACACCGAGTCCGCGGGGACCGTCGGCGTGGGGGTCACGGACGGCGTGGGGGTGGGGGTCGGCGTCACGGACGGCGTGGGGGTGGGGGTCGGCGTCACGGACGGCGTCGGCGTCGGGGTCCGGGTGGGGGTCGGCGTCGGGCTCGGCGTCGGGGTCCGCGTGGCCGTGGGCGTGGGGGTGGGGATCGAGCCGCCGCCGCCGAAGTCGACGTCCACGCAGTTGTAGAACGACTCCGGGCTGTCGGTGCGCTCCCAGATGTTGAACAGGACGTGCTTGCCGCTCTTGTTCGACGGCAGCTTCACGTTCCACCAGTACTCGGGGCCGGCGGGGCCGCCCTCGCGCAGCGGCGGGTCCTGGACCCGGTCGAACGGCGCGGGCTCGAGGTCGTCCCACCCGATCGGCTCGTTCTGGTTCCAGCCGTCCTTGGTGATCCAGGTGGTGAAGTACCCGGGGTGCCGCGCGACGGCCGCGTACTGGAACGTCATGGTCTGGCCGGGCGTCACGCGCGTCGTCGGCCAGGCCGAGGACGGGGTGTTGTACGCGGCGAACCGGGAGTCCGGGCCGCAGACCTTGCCGTCGGCGATGGTCTCGTGGCGGCCGTCGATGGTCCCGAGCAGGTTGCCGAACCAGTTGTAGAACGAGTAGTTGCTGTCGTTGAAGGCGTTGACGCAGGCGGGGTTCGTGGGCTTCATGTTGCCCGCCTCGCCTGCGGCCTGACCGCCGGCCAGGCCGTCGGTGTAGCAGACGTAGGTCCGCGTCGGCGGGTTGGTCAGTCCGCCGTGCGCCTGTGCGGCGGTCGGCACGGCGACGAGCGCCGCGGCCACGAGCGCGGTGGCGGCCGTACCCCCGAGCACGCGGCGTGTGGACAGGGTGCGGGGCATGGAGGTCCCTCTCACGCGAGCGGCGTAGGTCGCCGCGGGGGGCGGGCACCGAACGGTGCGGTGTGGCGTTCAGGGTGCGGACCCGCGGCCGGGGCGACAACCCTCTGAAACGTTTCCAGCACGTGGGACACTCGTCCCACGGCTGCCCGTGCCCCTCGAGGACGTCGCGGCGGCGCCGCCTCCCGGCGAGGGGGGACGACGGCGCGGACGAGTGATCTCACGGACCTCTCACGGACCGTGCTCGGCGGAAGGGGGGCGCAGGCCCGATGATGGGCTCCGTGACGCGTAGGGCCGCGACGGCGAAGGGTGCGCACCGGGGTGGCCTGTCGGCCGCCGACCTCGGTGGCGTGCGTGGCCTCGCCGTGGCCGCGCACCGGTTCGACGCCTGCCGCCGGGTCGAGGAGGTCGTCGAGGCGGCCGCCCAGGCTGCCGTCGACGTGCTGGGTGCCGACGCCTGCGCGGTCGCCCGGATCACCCAGGAGACCAGCCGCGTCGTCCACCTCGACCCCCCGAGCAACGACCCGCGCTGGCACCAGTTCCTCAGCACCACCTACCGGGCCGACGACCGTCCGGCGCTGCGCGCCCTGCTGCGCAACCGCGAGAGCTGGGTGGCCCACGCGTTCGACGCGCACGGTCGCTCCGTGCGCCCCGGTGACACGTCGGCGGGCGACCGCGTCGAGGTCGAGATGCTGCGGGAGGTCGGCGCCGCGTCCGCCCTGACCGCGCCGGTCGTCGTCAACGACGCCGTGTGGGGCCAGATCACGGTCGTCCGTGACTTCGACTCCCCGCTCTTCCACGTCGACGACGTGGCGACCGCCGAGGTGCTGGCCGCGCTCGCCGCCGGGGCGATCGCCCGGGTGGACCTCGAGCAGCAGATGCGCCACATCGTCGCCGACGACCCGCTGACCGGTCTGGCCAACCGGCGCACGGCCGACCAGGCCGCCGAGGCGGCGCTGGCGTCGGGGCGCGAGACGTGCGTGGTCATGTGCGACGTGGACGGCCTCAAGCGCGTCAACGACGAGCTGGGGCACGACGCGGGCGACGACCTGCTGCGGGCCGTGGCCGACGTCCTGCGGCGCGCCGCCGACGCGATCCCGGGCGCCACCGCCGCGCGGATCGGCGGGGACGAGTTCTGCCTGGTCACGGTCTCCCAGCCGCGCGAGGTGGTCGCGACGGCCATGGCCACCACGGTGGCGAAGTTCCCGCTGCCGCACGGCGCCGCGATCTCCTACGGGGTCGCGTCGACGGCCGTCATGGGCTCGGTCGAGGCCCGGCACCTCTTCCGGCGCGCCGACCAGGCGCAGTACCAGGCCAAGCGACGCCGGGCACGGGCCCGCGCCCGCACCACCCCGCCCATCTCCGACCCGGTGCAGGCCGTCGAGCGGCTCACCGCCGGCGGCGCCGTGGCGATCGGCGCCGCGGCCCCGGCAGTGGTCCCGCGACTCTGCGCGTTCGCGGCGGCGGCGACCGAGACGCTGGGCGGCGACTCGTGGGCCGTCCGCGAGCGCATGCCCGGGTCGCAGAGGTTCACGACCGTCGCCCGCGGCGGCAGCCCCGCCGACGCGTCCGAGACGCGCCTGCTGACGGTCGAGCGCGACGAGTGGGTCGTCGAGGTGGCGGTCGCCGCCGCGGCGTCGACCGGCCGGCAGGTGCAGACGGCGCTGCGCGCGCTCGTCGCGATCGCCGTCGACGGCGCCGGCACGCCCGAGAGCGTCGGCACGGACTGAGACCCCGCGCGCCTGGGGCCGCGCCGTCGGAACCGCGCCGTCGGAACCGCGTCGTCGGAGCCGTGACCTGCCTCGGCAGGGTCAGCCGTGCGGCCGTGGCCGCGGGGTCGGCCGTGCAGCCGTTCAGCCGTGCAGCGGCAGGGTCAGCGACTCCGGGGCGCCCGCCACCACGCGCACGGGCACACCCCAGTCCTGGGCGGCCAGGTGGCAGGCCGGGTGCTCGATCGCCGGGTCGGCGTCGCAGCTCGCGGCGCGGGCGGTCACGTGCAGGACGCCCTCGCCGACCGCCGGGTCGAGGCGCAGCGTGCGGGTGAGCGCGACGTCGTCCCCGCCGCCGTCGAGCAGCAGCGCGGGCGGCGTGGCCGAGACCTGCAGCGACGTCGACGGGCCCCAGCGGTCGTCGAGCTTCTGCCCGGCTGCCGGGTGGAACACCACCTCGAGCGCGACGTCCGCGCCGATCTCGGTCACCGGGCGCTGCGTGCGGTGCGCGCCGCCGTCGACCTGCGTGCCCGCACCGGCGGGCAGCGGCACGCGCGTGAGGCGGTGGGCCGCGGACTCGACGACGAGCACGTGGTCGGTGTCGCCCGCGGGCAGGACGAGCCCGCTGGGCTCGGCGAGGTCGGTCGCGAGCGTGGTCACGGTGCCCGGAGCGTCCCCCTCGCCCGGCTCCCACCGCCGCAGCGCGCCGTTGTAGGTGTCGGCGACCAGCACGGAGCCGTCCGGCAGCGCCGCGACACCCAGCGGGTGCTGGAGGAGCGCCTGGTCGGCCGCCCCGTCGCGGTGGCCGAAGTCGAACAGGCCCGTCCCGACGACGGACGTGGCCGACGCGTCCGCCGGGTCGACCCAGCGCAGCGCGGACGTCTCGGCGTCGGCGAGCCAGATGCGGCCGGCGGCGTCGACCGACAGCCCCGACGGCTGCGCGAACCACGCCTGCGCCGGCGCGCCGTCCACGAGCCCCTCGTTCATCGTGCCGGCGAGGCGCGTGATCGACCCCTGCTCCGGGTCGAAGGACCACAGCGTGTGGTTGCCGGCCATGGCGACGACGAAGGCGGCCAGCGGCTGCGACCACGTGACGTCCCACGGGGAGGACAGCTTGACCTGCCGCGCCGGCCACCGGTCGCCGACGCCCTGCTCGGCCGGGTGCGCGGGGCCGCCCTCGAACGGTGCGACGTTGTCGACCGCTCCGACCATGTACTGCTCGCCGGTGCCGGCGACGGTCGTGACGTGCCCGTCGGCGAGGCGCACGCCGCGCAGCGCGTGGTTGACGGTGTCGGCGACGAGCACGTCGTAGCCCAGCCGCTCACGCAGCTCGCCCGGCACGAGGCACAGGCCGTTGGGCTCGCTGAAGCGCGCCCCGTCCGGCCCGCCGTCGACGAGCCCGCGCTCGCCGGACCCGATGCGCCGCACGAGCGTCTCGCCGTCCGCCGCGACCTCGGTGAGCGCGTGGTGCCCGGCGTCGGCGACGAGGAACGTGCCGCCCGGCAGCTCGAGCGCCTTGGCGGGGAACCGCAGCGTCGTCGGCTGCGGCGTCGGCGCGACGTACGGGCCGTCGCCGCGGTGCAGCGTGCCCTTCGCCTCGTGCTCGGAGACCAGCTCGCGCACCAGCGTCTCGACGGCGTGCGCGTGCCCCTCGCCGGCCATCTGCGCGACGACGTACCCCTCGGGGTCGATGACGACGAGCGTCGGCCACGCCCGCGCTGTGAACGCCTGCCACGTCACCAGGTCCGGGTCGTCGAGCACCGGGTGGTGCACCTCGTACCGCTCGACGGCGGCCGCGAGCGCCACGGGGTCGGCCTCGTGCACGAACTTGGGCGAGTGCACGCCGATGATCACCAGCACGTCGCGGTGCCGCTGCTCGATCTCCCGCAGCTCGTCCAGGACGTGCAGGCAGTTGATGCAGCAGAACGTCCAGAAGTCGAGGACGACGACCTTGCCGCGCAGGTCGGCGAGGGTCACGTCCTTGCCCCCGGTGTTGAGCCAGCCGCGTCCGACCAGCTCGGACGCGCGCACACGGGGCAGACGGGGGGCAGCGGTCGACGTCACGCGCACATCCTCCCCGACGCGCACCGGCGCGCAAGGCACCCGCCACCAGCTGGTCACCGGCCCGCCCGACGCACCCGCAGACCACTGGGGAAGCACGTCGACCCCCTGTCGACCGTCCCCCACCGACCGGTGGTCGTCCAGGGAGCCCGACAGCCCGTCGGCCGACCCCGGACGTGCGACGGCCGGGCGCAGCCGGAGGGGTGGCTGTGCCCGGCCGTCAGGCCGTGCCGCCCGCGGGTCGTGCCCCCGCGGGGTCGTGCTGCCGCCGGCGCGTGCCGGCGGGGGGATGCGTCAGGCCGTCGTGCAGGTAGCCGTCAGCGAGCCGGGGGCGCCCGAGGCGATGAAGCCGGCCGTGGTGCTGGCGCCGGCGCTCAGGGAGCCGTTCCAGTCGGCGTTCGTCAGGACGCCGCCGCTGTGCGTGCTGCTCCACGCCTGCGTGATCGTCGCGCCGCCGACCGTGACCTTCCAGCCGCTGATCGCGGCCGAACCGGCGGTCACGACGACCTCACCCTGCCAGCCGCCCGACCACGTGTTGGCCGCCTTGACCGTGGCCGTGCACGCCCCGCCGGGTGCCGTGGTGGGCGCGGGGGTGACGGACGGCGTCGGGGTCGGCGTGACCGACGGGGTCGGCGTGGGCGTCACGGACGGGGTCGGCGTGGGCGTCACCGACGGGGTCGGCGTGGGCGTCGGGCCGGGGTTGCCGCCGCCACCACCGATGTTGATGTCCGAGCACAGGTAGTACGGCTGGTCGAGGTGGCTGGCCTGCCAGATGGTGAACAGGACGGCGCGGCCGGAGCGGCCCGCCAGGTTCACGTCGGTCTGGTACAGGCCCGTGGTGCCGTAGCGCCCGGTCTCCTTGACGAGGTCGAGGTCGTCCCAGCCGAGCGCCTCCGTCGTCGGGTCGAAGCCCGCCTTCGAGACGTAGATGCGCATGTAGTCCGCGCCGTGCTTGGCACCGTCGGTGAGCGTCAGCGTGAACGACGTGGGGACGTTCGTCATCGTCCAGGGGCCCGGGGTGTCGAGCGACGCGTACAGACCGTTCTGCGTCTTGCCGCCGGAGCAGAGCTGGCCGTTGGGGATCACGGCCTCGTGCCGGCCGGCGACGCCCTCACGGTACAGACCGTTCCAGTTCCACATGGTGTTGGGGTTGGCCTGGAACGCCTGCCAGCACATGGGGTCCTGCTGCGCCATGGCCGGGTTGAGGTGGTCGTCGCCCCACCGGTCGTAGCAGCTGTAGTTGCGGGACGCCGGGTCGGTGACCGACCCGTGGGCGGACGCGGACGTGGCGACGAGGCCGGTGGCCGCGACCGCCAGGGGGACGGCGAGGGCGAGCCGGGCGAGCCGGCCGAACCGGCTGCTGCTCCGGGTGAGGATGGACATGCATGTCTCCTGGGGGGTCGGTGACGACGGAGCCCCGTCCGCGCTCGCCCGGGCGGATCGCAACGATGCGATCCGAGGACGACAGGGCGCCACGAGGGCTCGACCACCGTGCGGCCTCACCCTGCGCAGCGCGAGAGTGCTAAGCGTTTCAGCAGGACGTGCGTCCCAGGCGAGGGCAGCGCCGACGGCCCGGCGACCCCGTCACCGGGGCCGCCGCGACCCGGTCACCGACGGTCGAGGACGTGGATGCGGGGATGGTGTCCCTTGGCGTAGACACGCGTCACCGAGCGCGGCGTCCACAGGTCCGGGGCCTCGCGCACCACCCGGTCCATCACCTTGACCTCGTGCGTCAGCACCACCAGCCGGGCACCGGGCGCGCTCACGGCGTGCGCGGCCCGCAGGAGGCCCGCGTGGAGCCGGGGGGCGTCGGCGTGGGAGCCGTGCAGCGTGCCCCACGGCGGGTCGGCCAGGACCACGTCGGCCGCACCGCCGAGCGGCTCGCCGACGACGTCCAGCAGCGCCGCCGCGTCCGTGGCGTCGGCCCGCAGCAGGACCGGACGGGGCGGGCGCGTCAGCAGCCGCGCCGCCTCGAGGTTGGCGCGCGCGGCGTCGAGCGCCGCCGGGTCGAGGTCGACGGCCGCCGCCGCCGCCGCCGGACCGACGAGCAGCCGCTCGACCAGCAGCGTGCCCGAGCCCGCCATCAGGTTCAGGACCCGGTCCTGGTCGTGCACACCGGCCAGGCGCGCGACAGCCGCCGCGATCGTCGCGTTGGCCGCCCCGGGGAAGTCGGCGACGCGCCACGTGCGCGCGGACAGCGGACGGGGACCGACACGGACCAGCACGTCCCACCCCGGGTCGACGTCGCCCCGCCGCGGCCCGCGACGCACGCGCACCACCAGGTCGCCCGCCTCCGGGTCGTGCCGCAGCCCGGTCGCCTCGTGCAGCAGACCCGCGAGCCGCGCGAAGACCGCGGAGTCCGCACCGGCCGCCTCGAACCGGAAGGTCGACGAGCCGGCGACACGCAGCGACGCGTACACGGCGTCGACGATCCGGGTCAGGTGCTCGGGGCTGGTGAAGGACCGGGGACGCGGCACGTCGAGGTGCACGACGACCCACGCGGCGACCGCGGTGCGCAGCGCGGTCACCGCGGCGAGCGGTCCGGGCAGGCCCAGTGCGAGGGCGTCGTCCCGGTCCGGGACGTCGCGCAGACCGCGGGCGCCGGGCAGCGCCTCGGCGACCTCGGCGGCGAGCACGTCCCGCAGGCCGGGCAGGTAGGTGAGCTCGACCGACGTCAGCGGCTCGCGTGCCGGGGCCGCGCCGCGCGCGGGACGACGGTCCCCGTACGGCCCGCGGTCCCCGCGACCGGTGGCGCGACCGCCACGACCGGTGCCGGAACGGCTCGCGCCGGGACGCCCGGTGCCGGCGCGCGCTCCCCCACCGTCCCGACCGGCAGCACCGCGCCCGCCGCCACCGTCCCGGGCTGCCCCGGCACCACCGCGTCCGGCCGCGTCACGCCCCCCGGCGCGGCGGCCCCGCTGCCCGCTCAGACCGGCACCGCGGCGCGCGCACCGACGGCGCGCAGCACGAACGCCTCGGTCTGCGCGATCGCGTGCTCGCGCTCCGGCCCGCCGTCGGGCAGGCCCCGGCCGGTCAGGCACGCGTTGACGAGCGGGACGGTCGTGTCGAGGTCCTGGTCCGGGAACGCGCCGGAGGCGATGCCGGCGGCGAGGATGCGGCGCAGGATCTGCTCGACCACGAGGACGTGCTCGCGCACGCGCTGCTGGGCGCCGCGCGAGAGCACGGAACGCAGCTCCGGCCCGGGGGCGACGTGGTAGACCCGCGTCAGCGAGGCCTGGGCCCGCACGTAGGCGCGCAGCTGGTCCACGGGGTCGTCGATGTCGTCGAGGGACGCCTGCAGGCCGGCCGCGTACTGCTCGGTCTCGTGGGTGATGAAACCGAGGAGCAGCGCCTCCTTGTCGGGGAAGTGGTTGTAGACGGCGGTCCGTCCCACGCCCGCCGCGGCGGCGATGTCGGCCAGGGTGATCGCGTCGAAGCCCCGCTCGTTCATGAGCGTCGACAGTGCCTCGAACAGCCGGCGGCGTGTCTGCTCGCGGTGCTCGTGCAGCGAGGCCCCGATGATCTTCGGCATGCTGACATCCTGACACATCCTGTCAGGAAGACCGTCCGGGAAGAGGGGTGACACGGGCCAAAGTGTGACATTGCTCACGACGGTTCGTCGCTTTCGCCTACAATGCCTCAGCGTCACCTGGACGACCCCGCCCGACGAGAGCCCGAACGCGATGAGCCGACACGCCCACCACCCGCAGGAGGGCCCTCCTGCGGGTCGCGCGCGCGCCACGGCCGTGCCGGGTCCCATCCCCGCGGAGCGTCCCGGGGACTGGCACCTCGACGAGCACGGCACGCGCCGCGTCTCGGTGGTGCGGGCGGCCCACGAGCGGTTCGTGGTCTCCGGCGACGACCCCGGCCGCCAGGTGCGGCCGGTCGTGGCCGACTCCTGGCGCCGCAGCCGTCGCGTGGGCGTCGACCCGGAGCTGCCGACGCCACCCGTCGACGTCGCGGGGTCCGACCTGGCCGAGCTGCGCAGCACCCACCCCCTGTCGGGTGCGGTGCCCACGGTGCGTCGGCTGCTGGTGGAGCCCGGCCCGGACTGGGTCGCCGCCCTGAGCGACGAGTCGGGCCGGCTGCTGTGGGTCGACGGCGACCGTGCGGTGCGCCGCGAGCTCGACGGCGTCGGGTTCGTCGAGGGCGCCGCGTGGCGGGAGGACGCCGTGGGCACCAACGCGCTCGGCACCGCGCTGGCCACCCGGCGGCCGCTGCAGGTGCTGGGCACCGAGCACTGGGCCCGCGTCGTGCACCCGTGGAGCTGCGCCGCGGTGCCGGTGCACGACCCGGAGGGGCGGCTGCTGGGAGTGCTGGACGTCACGGGCCGCGACGACGCCGCCTCGTGGATGGCCCTGGCGCTCGTGCGCGCGACGGTCGCGGCCGTGGAGGCCACGCTCACCGCCGGCGCGGGCGCACCGCCCGGCGCACGCCTGGCCGTGCTCGGCACCCAGGGCGGCACGCTGCACACGCCCGCGGGCCGCCGCCGCCTGACCTGCCGCCACGCGGAGATCCTCCTGCTGCTCGCCGAGCACCCCGCCGGGCTGCGCGGGGACGAGCTGGCGGTGCTGCTGTCGGAGTCCGAGCTGTCCGAGGTCACGGTGCGCGCCGAGATCTCGCGACTGCGGCGCCTGGTCGGGCCGCTGCTGTCCGAGTCCCGGCCCTACCGGCTCACCGCGCCGCTGCGTACCGACGTCGACGCCGTACGGGACGCGCTCGCGATCGGGGACGTCGCGGGCGCCCTGAGCGCCTACGCCGGCTCGGTGCTGCCGCGGTCCACCGCGCCGGGCGTCGAGCGCGTGCGGGCGACGGTGCAGGACGAGGTGCGCGCCGCCACGCTCGCGTCGGGCGACCCGGGTCTCGTCGCGCGCTGGACGGCGAGCGACCCCGGCGCGGACGACTGGGAGGCGTGGCAGACGCTCGCGCGCGTGGCGCCCATCGGGTCGGCGGCCCACCTGCGCGCCCACACCCGCCTCGCGCAGCTCAACCGCACCCTGCGCTGAGCACGGCGCCCGCCGCCGACCCGCCCGGCGCCGCGCCCCGCAGCCACGCACGACGGATTTCGTCGTCGTCCCGCGTCACGACCCCCTCACAGCGCCGTCGAAGCGGTTGTGAGATCGGGTGCACCGATCCCCGGCGCACCCCCGCTGACGAGCGGGTCCGCCCCCTGCCGGGTCGTCGTGGCGCGCGCCGTGACGGATCTCGTCGTGCAACGGTCGTGCAACGGTCGTCCGGCTAACGTCGGCGCCGGTGGCATCGACGGCGACGCCTCTCGTGGGAGCCCGTCGCCCCCGATGCCCGGTCGGGCGGCGCGCGGGAGGGGGCGCGTCGCCCGACCATCACCGGTCGGGACGACGGGCATCCACGTGACGAACCGGGCGGTTCCCACCCTCGTGGGGTGCCGCTAGCGTGGCGGTCGTGGACACCGACCACCATCCCGAGCCCGGCACGACCCTGCCGCCCGCGATCGCGCCGGACGGCAAGGACTGGACCTGGGTGCTGCGCGAGCGGTGCCCGGAGTGCGGGTTCGCCGCCTCCGACGTCGAGCCCGCGGGCATCGGCGGCACGGTCCGCGACCTCGTGCCGCGGTGGGTCTCCGCGCTGCACCGCGACGACGCGCACGTGCGACCCGCGGCGGACGTGTGGTCGCCGCTGGAGTACGGCGCCCACGTGCGGGACGTCATGCGGCTGTTCGGCGAGCGGGTGCAGCTGATGCTCGACCACGACGACCCGCCGTTCGACAACTGGGACCAGGACGCGACGGCGCTCGACGACCGCTACGACCTGCAGGACCCCGTGGTCGTGGCCGAGGAGCTCGCCGCCGCCGCCGCGGTGACGGCCGACCGGTTCGACGCGGTCGGCGGTGACGCGTGGGAGCGCACCGGCCGGCGCAGCAACGGGTCGGAGTTCACCGTCCGCACGCTCGGCCAGTACTTCCTGCACGACGTCGTGCACCACCTGCACGACGTGCGCGCCTGACCCCTCGCCGCGGGATCCCCGGGCGGGCGACCGCCGAAACACGCCTGCAGCATTCGCCCGCTACTGTCCGGCCATGACCGGACCGTCCGCGGTTCTCGCGGCCCTCGACGGCAGCCACGTCCTCGCGGTCCCCCGGGGCACGGACCTCCTGCCACTGGCCCGCGCCTGGTTCCCCTCGGCGCTCTGGGCGCGCGAGCCGGTCTCCGCGGCGCAGGCGGCCGCCGCCCGGCCGATGACCGGTGCGCGGTTCCGCGGCATCGCGGTCGCACCCGTCCGCACGGCCGGCGCCCTGAGCCTGGACGGCTCGGTCGAGGTCGTCGGCCCGTACCCCGTCGACGCGGCCGAGGCACGGGCGCTCACCCTGCCGCCGCAGGACAGCGACCTCTACGCGCTGCCGGCGTCCCCCGTGCCCGGGGCGACGCTCCCGCCCGACCTGGTGACGGGCTGGGCCACGGCGGTGGCGCGGCGCACCGCCGGCGGCATCCTGCCCGCGGCGCGCGACCGCACCGTGGTGCCCGACCCGGCGTCCGCCGTGGACCTGACGCTGTGGTCCGCCGTGCCGCTGAGCACCGCGGACGTCCTGCCCCTGGTGCGGCCCGCACTGGCGGGCAGCCGGCTCACGCCGCCGGCGCCGGGTGGTGCCGGCGAGGGCTTCGCGCTGACCGCCACCTACGAGTACGACGGCACGCTGCAGCTCGGCTGCTCACGCTCCCGGGACGTCCCCGTCGTGCTGTCGACGCTCGACTGGCGCGAGCACGGCCCGTGGGCGTACCGCGTGACGTGGCAGCCGCACGACCCGCACGAGCTGGACCAGGCGCACCCCTCGCCGCTGCACGTCATCGCCCGGCAGCGCGTCACGCCGAGCATCGCGCGCGTCGTGGCGACGCTGTGGCGGGCAGCCGGCGGCACGGTCGTCGACGCCGGCGGGTTCGTGGTCCCGCACGAGGAGCTCGACGCGCGCGCTCGGGCACGCTGACCGGCGGTCCGGGACCAGCGTCGGAGGACGCCGGTCAGGCGAACGGCTCGGAACCGGCCGGCACCAGGTCCACCTCGACGCGCGGCGTCGCACCGCCGCCCTCGGTGAAGATCACGCCACGCAGCGGCGGCACGTCGTGGTAGTCGCGACCCCAGCCGAGCACGACGTACCGGTCGTCGACGAGCTGGTCGTTGGTCGGGTCGGCGTCGAGCCAGCCGTGCCCCGGCAACCACACCGACACCCACGCGTGGGACGCGTCGGCGCCCCGCAGCTTGGGCCGCCCGGGGCGGGGACGGGTCTCGATGTACCCGGACGCGTACCGCGCGGGCACGCCGTGGACGCGCAGCGCCGCGATCATCAGGTGCGCGAAGTCCTGGCACACGCCCGCGCCCTGCGCGAGCAGCTGCGCCTGCGTGGTGCTCACCGTGGTGGACCCGGACCGGTAGGTCAGCTCGGCGCGGACGCGGTGCACCAGGTCCGTCACGACGTCCGCCAGCGGGCGCTCGTCGGCGAACGACGGGGCCCCCCACTGGCGCACCTCGTCGACGAACGTGACGTGCGCCGACGGCAGGACGGCCTCGCGCAGCGCCACCAGGCCCGCGGCGTCGGTGCGCAGCAGCCCCAGGTCGCCCGCGGTGACGGCGCGCGCGACGGCACGCCACCCGACGTCGGGCAGCTCCGCGCGCGGCGGGACCGTGCGGCTGACCTCGAGCGTCGAACGGGCCGTGACGACCAGCCGTGTGTGCGGGCGCGTCACACCGAAGTAGGTGGTCGTGTTGCCGAACCAGTCGACGTGCTCGCCGGTGTCGGCCGGCTCGGGGTCCACCGTGAGCGACGTCGCCAGCACGCGCTGGTCCGGCAGGTCCCGCGGCGTCAGCGTCGTGCGGCCGTAGGAGTCCGTGACGGGCTGCGCGTACTCGTACGTCGTGCGGTGCACCAGGTCGTACGTACGGACGCTCACCGCTCACCCCCCTCGCCCGGGTCGCCGTAGGTCGACCCCCACAGGTCGTCCAGGGCACGGCTGGGCGCGGGCCGGACGAAGTGCACGCGCTCGATCTCGTCGGACGCCTCCCGCAGCCGCCACAGCATCGAGCCGAGCGCGTCGGCCAGCCGCACGCGCCGCCCGTCCTCGGACACCTCGTTGCCGACGGCGACGGTGTCCAGCTCGGCCACCAGGCCCGCCACACCGTGCAGCAGGTGGTCGCGCTGCGCGGCGGAGCGGGGAGCGGGCACGGCCTCGAGGTCGGCGAGCAGCCGGTCGAGAGCGAACGCCAGCGAGCGCGGGTTGGTGCGGTCGTGCACCAGCAGGTCGAGCACGCTCGCGACGTCGGCACCACCCTGGTGCCGGCGCCGGTACGTGATGGCGGACTCGGCGGCCAGCAGCACCGACTCCAGCAGCAGGTCCTCGACGTCACCGGGGCGCCGCACCACGAGCGTGGCCTGCAGCATCGCGACCAGCCGCTGGGCACGCTCCAGCCGGCGGCCGGCGTCGAGCAGGTGCCAGCCGACGTCCCGCGTGAGGCCCTCGGCCGCGATCCCGGAGATCGCGAGCAGGCTCTCCAGCACCCGGTCGAGCGTGGGACGCAGCCCGGCGGTGACCGACCCGGGCGGCACGGGGCCGACGTCGAGGCCGCCGCCCGGCTGCTGACGTGCCCGCACCCGCGTCCGCTCGTCGCGCAGCGTGCGCTCGATGCGGGCGAGGGGCCCGAAGGTGTCGGTCGAGAGCTGGTCGCGCACCGTGGCAGCGGACGCCCCGAGGCGGCGCACGGCCCGGGCGACGGAGCCGGGGGTGCCCTGGTCGAGCAGCAGGTCACGCAGCGCCGGCGGGCTCGGCACGACGTGGGCGGGGTCGACGTCGGACGCGGGTGCTGCCTGCGCTCCGTCGGCCAGCGCGGCCGGTGTGAGCGCCGTCAGCAGCACCTCGAGCGCGCGGCCGCCCGCGCTGCCCGGCGTGCGGTGGTAGTCGTCCCAGCGGTCGGCCACCGCGCGCAGCACGCGCACGCCGTCCTCCGCGCGCTCGGCGTACCGGCCCATCCAGTAGAGGTTCTCGGCGGCGCGCGGCGAGATGCCGTAGCCCACGGCACGGCCGCCGGCCCCGGCGACGTCCTCCCGCACGGTGGCGTCCGGCTCGGCCGGCTGCGAGGCCAGCACCCACACGTCCTTGGCGGACGCCCCGGCGGACGAGGTGACGACCTGGTCGTCGTCGGCCACGCGCGCGAGGCCCCCGGCCATGACGGTGTACGTGCCCGCGTGCGCGACCGCGAAGGTCCGCATGACCGCGGCTCGCGGGCCGTCCTCGTCCGCCAGGACCGGACCCACCGGCTCCTGCCCCACCCAGCGCCACGGCTCGGCGGTGATGCGCGCGGCCAGCTCCTCGCGCTCGGCGGCGGACAGGGTCCAGCCCAGCACGGTGGTCGTGCGCGGCCCGTGCACGGTCGGCTTGACCACCAGGCGGTCCAGGCGGCCGAGCACGTGGCGCAGCGCCCGCTCCTCGCCGCACCACCAGGTCGGCGCCGACGCCAGCGTCAGGTCCTGGTCGAGCACGGCACGCGCGAGCCGCGGCAGGTAGCCCAGCAGCGCCGGGTTCTCCAGCACCGACGCCCCGAGCGGGTTCACGACGCTCACGGTGCCGCGGCGCAGCGCGTGCACGAACCCCGGCACGCCCAGGCGCGACCCGGCGCGCAGCTCCAGCGAGTCGCACCACTCCGCGTCGACCCGCCGCAGCACGACGTCCACGGGCTCGAGCCCGTCGATCCCCTGCAGGAACAACCGGCCCGCGCGCACCACCAGGTCGCTGCCCTCGACCAGCGGCAGTCCGAGCATGGAGGCGAGGTACGCCTGGTCGAACGCGGTCTCGCTGCCCGGCCCGGGCGAGAGCAGCACTGCGCGCGGCGCGTCGCCGGCGGTGGGCGGGGCGACCTCGACCAGCGCCTTGCGCAGCGCGTGGAAGAACGGACCGAGCCGGGCGATCGACGCCTGGCGGTACACGGGCGCGAGCACCTGCGCGACGACACGGCGGTCCTCCATCGCGTACCCCGCACCCGACGGTGCCTGCGTGCGGTCCGCGAGGACGCACCACTCACCGGACGCGTCGCGGACCAGGTCGGTGGCGGTCAGGACGAGCTCGCGACCGCCCGGCAGGCGCAGCCCGTCGACCGGCCGCAGGAACCCGGGGTGCGACAGCACGGCCGTCGGCGGCAGCACGCGGTCGTCCAGCAGCCGCCGGGCCCCGTACAGGTCGTGCAGCACCGCGTCGAGCAGCTCGGCCCGCTGCACGAGCGCGGCGTCGAGCCGCGCCCACTCCCGCTCGTCCACCACCACGGGCAGGGGGTCGAGCCGCCAGTGGTGGTCGGTGTCGAGGCGGTCGGCACCGTACGTGACGCCGTGCCCGGCGAGCAGCTGCTCGGCCTGTCGGCCGGCGCGCGCCAGGTCCGCGTCGGTCGGCGCGGCGCCGGGCGGCAGCCACGCCCAGTCGGGCCGGTGCGCGATCGTCGTCCCGTCGCCCAGCAGGCGCGGCGACGAGAGCAGGTCGGTCACCCGGGCAGTCTGACGCACCGGGGGGCGTGACGCCCGGCACGCGGCCGGTGCGCCCCTCGGTGGCGCACAGGGCGCACCGCGGCGCGCGCACCGGACACGTCGGCCGCCCCTGCCATGTCCGCCCCGACCCGGTGCGACGGTCAGCCGACGGTGAGGACCAGCGGCTCGTAGCCGCCGAGCGCGGGCTCGACGGTCAACCGGACGTCCGCGGGGTCCTGGACCAGGAACGCCAGCGGGAACGCGACGGAGCCGCCGGCGGGCACCGCGGCGTCCGGACCGGTCTGGCCGATCTGCGATCCCGGGTCGAGGACCGCGACGGCGTCCTGCCCGCCGGAGACGGCCGTGGCGATCAGCGTGTTGGGCCGGAACTCCGCGTCGGTGCCGTTGGTGATCGAGACGCGCACGCGCACGAGCACGCCCGGCACGGCACGGTCCCACTCCGCCTGCGCCGTGGGTGTGAACCGGGCCGGGGCCGTGACGTCCACGAGCAGGCCGTCCGCGTACTCGAACGGGGTCCCGAAGGTGACCTCGGCACCCGCGTGGGCGGTGGCGGTCGTCGGGCCGGCGTCCGCGCTGGCGCCGGCGGCGCAGCCCGGTGCGACCAGCAGTGTCGCGGCCGCGAGGCCCACCACGGCCCGGTGGAGGCGGCGCGGCCGGGCTGCGCGGGCGGGACGGGCGGACGGGGGGGTGAGGGTCACGCGGTGCTCCTGGAGTCCAGGACCGGGGCGGCCCCGGCGCGCGGTCAGCACGCACCGGCCGCCGCGACGTGCGGCGTGACCACGACCCGGTGCGGCGGTGCCGGGGGCGCGACGGTCTGCACCGCGCAACTCCCGAAGGGCGCGGCCAACGTAGCATGGTCGCGCTCCCACGGGGCGGGATCGCGGGCACGTTCCTCCGGACGGACGCCGGGGGGACCACCGCACCGGCTAGAGCGCCTCCACGACCATCGCCCCGTACCCGTAGAGCGCCGGGACGATCTCGAGACGCAGGTCGCCGCCGTCCGGCACGGCGAACGCCACCTCGAAGCTGATCATGCCGCCGGGGGGCACGTTGACGTCGGGGCCGGTGAGCCCGACACCCTGGTCCGGGTCCCAGATCCCCGCCACGGGCTGCCCGCCCGAGGTGGCGCTCACCTGGATGGTGTTGGGCCGGAACGACTCCCCCGTCGAGTTGGTGACGACGACCTGCGCCTTGACCGGGGAGCCGCCCTCGAACCCGGTCGCGTTGTCGCTGGGCTCGTAGACCTGCGGGTACCCGACGACCACGCCCAGGCCGTCGCCGTAGGTGTACTCCTGGCCGTAGCCCACGACCGTCCCCGGACGCTCCTGCACCTCGGTCACGCCGGTGTCGACGAGCTCCGGCGCCGGCGCGGCCGCGGGTGCCGCCGGCACGATGATCCGGAAGGCCACGACGAGCGCGGCGACCGTGACGACCAGGAGCACCGCCCCGACCGCGAGGACGGACCGGCTGCGCCGCTCGGGCTCCTCCGCGGGCGACTCGAGGGCGAGGGGCAGCCCCGGGGTCACCGCGCGGGTGCCCGAGCGGGGGGTGGGGACCGCGGCGACGGTCGGTGGGAGCGCTCTCGGCAGTCGACGTCCTTCGGTGGTCACGCAGTGTCTCCCTGGGTTCGGCGGAGGCGACCGCCGGCCGTGCCGGGGCGCCAGGACGACCCCCACCGTCGGGAGGGCGCGCGGGCGCGCGCGACTCACCGGTGAGACGACGGGGGACGCGACGCTCCGCATGCGTCGACGGTGCGGAAACTAGCGCGGCGGCTGACGCCGTCAGGGTGCCTAAACGCTTATGACCAGCGCTTTCACATCGGCCTCTCACCCGCGCTGCCCACGCGGGGCAGGCGGCGGGGCGCGCACGGCCCGCGGGACGACGAAGGCCAGGTCCGGGCTGTGCGCCGGGCCTGGCCTCGCGTGGAGCGGGTGACGGGAATCGAACCCGCGCTATCAGCTTGGGAAGCTGATGTTCTACCATTGAACTACACCCGCCAGCCGCCCTCACGGGCGCTGCGGCGTCGATCCTACCCGGTACCGGGCGTGGTTCTTCAACCCGCCGGCCGGCCTGTGCGTGCGGGACCCTGGCCGGGCGACGGTGGTCGGTGGCAGGGTCGCCCCGTGACCGCGTCGATGCGCCCCTTCCACCCCAGCGACCTGCCCGGCATGTACCGCGTGTGCCTGCAGACAGGCGCCGCCGGGCAGGACGCGACCTCGCTGTACCGCGACCCGGACCTGCTCGGGCACGTGTACTGCGGCCCGTACCCGGTGGCCGACCCGGACCTGAGCCTCGTCGTGGTCGACGCGCAGGGGGTCGGGGGCTACGTGGTCGCGACGGCGGACACGACGGCGTTCGACGCCTGGTGCGAGCGCGCGTGGTGGCCGGCCCTGCGCGCCCGGCTGGCGCTGCGGGACGACCCGGGCGACGGCACCGAGGACCACGTCCTGGTCGAGCGCATCCACCACCCGGACCCGTCGCCCGCCCCGCCCGACGCCCCCGCGCACCTGCACATCGACCTGCTCCCCCGGCTGCAGGGCCAGGGCTGGGGCCGGCGGCTCATCGAGGGCCTCGCCGACCGGCTGCGGGACCGCGGCGTCCCGGCCGTCCACCTGGGGGTCGACGCGCGCAACACCCGGGCCATCGCGTTCTACGAGCACCTCGGCTTCCGCCGCGACACGACGTACCCCTGGGGCCACCGCCTCACGCTCCCCCTCTCCTGACCGCCGCACCCGCGACGGGTCGATCCAGCGCACCGTCGCACGGCCTGCCCGCCCCCGACGCCCGCACAGGGCAGGATTCGCGGCGTGAGTCCGACCGACCCCGCGGCCCCCGCCCCCGTCCACGACGCGTCCGCCCCCGCGCGCGACGCCCTCGCGCCGGCGACGACCCCACGGACGGGCCCGCTGCGCGACGGGCGGGTGACGCGCGCGGTGCTCGCGGTCGTCGTCGTCCTCGCCTCGATGGCGGCGGCGTTCGGCGTCGCGCTGACGTGGCCGGGGGGCGGTGCACCCTCGACGGGCCTCGTCGACGCCGGCACGACGTACGTCGGCGCCCAGGTGGTCGGCTCGACCGTCCGCTCGTGCGACGGGACGATCGAGGACGTCCTGCCCGACGGGACCGTGCCGCAGACGGTCGACTGCCTGGAGGTCACGGCGCGCACGGCGTCCGGCCGCGAGGTCCAGGTGCTCGCCACGGGCGGCACCGAGGCGGGCGACGTGCCGCCCGGGACGCACGTGCTCCTGCAGCACTACCCGGCCGCGGACGGCGACCCGGAGGTGTGGGCCTGGCACGACGTCGACCGGACACTCCCGCTGGGCACGTTCGCCCTGGCGTTCGCCCTGGTCACGACGCTGGTGGCAGGGCTGCGCGGGCTCCGGGCGCTGCTCGGGCTGGGCCTGGCCTTCGCGGTGCTGGGGGCCTACGTGCTGCCGGCGCTGGTGGCGGGGCAGGACGGGCTGGTCGTGGCACTCTCCGGCTCGACCGTGATCGTCGTGGTCGTGCTCTACCTGGCGCACGGGGTGTCGGTGCGGACCACGACGGCGCTGGTCGGCACGCTGCTGGGCGTGGCGATGGTCACGGGCCTGGGCGTGCTGGGCGCCCACGCCGCGCGGCTGCAGCCCGTGACCTCGGAGGACACGTTCGCGCTGGCGCGGGTGCTGGGTGCGGACGGCACGGACGTGCTGCGCGGGGTGTTCCTGTGCGGCGTGGTGCTCGCGGGGATCGGCGTGCTCAACGACGTGACGATCACGCAGGCGTCCGCGGTGTGGGAGCTGCGCGCCGCGGACCCGTCCGCGTCCTGGCGCACGCTCACCGCGCGGGGCATGCGGATCGGCCGCGACCACATCGCCTCGACCGTGTACACGATCGCGTTCGCGTACGCCGGGGCGTCGCTGCCGCTGCTCCTGCTGCTCGAGCTGTACCAGCAGCCGGTGCTCGTCACGCTGACGTCCGGCGCGTTCGCGGAGGAGATCGTCCGGACGCTCGCCGGTGCGACGGGCCTGGTGCTGGCGATCCCGCTCACGACGGTCGTCGCGGCGGTCGCCGCCGTCAGCGCACCTCCCGGCCCGGCCGGGGAGGGCCACGCGCACGGCCACGGCCACTGACCGGCACGACGTCGACGTCCCGCCCGTCGACGCCCCGGCCGCCGACGCCCGCCCGTCGACGTCCGGGGCCTCGGCGCCCGGCCCTCGGGCCTCAGGCGTCCGGGGTGGCGGCGCCGCGCTCCGTGCGCTGCCACGCGGCGGCGACGCCGGCCTGCCGGAAGCCGAGCGCCACGTTGATCGCGAGCATGTGGTCGTTCTCCTGCGCGTTCCACGTGTGGACGCGCCGCACGCCCGGGCGCCAGGCATCCAGCCGCTCGAGGTTGACGCCCTTGACGAGCATGCCGAGCGACCGCCCGCGGTGCTCACGCAGCACGAGCGTGTCCTCCTGGAACGCGAACGGCACGTCGGGGTGCGGGACCCGCAGGACCGAGAACGCGACGAGCCGCCCGGTCGGGGCGTGCTCGGCCACCGTCACCAGCTGGTGCAGGCCCGCGTCGGCGGCACGCTGCAGGCTCGCGCGGACGCGGTCCGCGTCCCACGGGTTCTCCTGCACGTCCAGGGCGCCCATCGGCGCGTCCGTGCTCATGCGCGTGTACAGCCGGGCGACGTCCTCCAGGCGGTCGTCCGGGACCTCGTCGAGCCAGGTGTGCGTGCGGTACTCCTCGCCCGCCCGGGCGCGCGCCGCCGCCAGGTGCTCCGTCAGCTCGGGCGTGCCCGCGCCGTGCTCGTCGCCGAGCTCCAGGACGGAGTAGCGCTCGACCTGCTCGAGGCGGAAGCGATGGGCCTGCGCGAACCGCACGCCGGGGTCCTCGACGGGGACGCGACCGCTGCCGACGGGCGACTCCAGCGCGCCCGCACCGGGCTCCGGCTCCGGGCTGTGGGTCGAGTACGCGTGCAGCGTGCCGCGACCGTCCACGGCCGCCTGGTCGGTCGCCGCGCGGAGCAGCGCCGCCCCGATGCCACGTCCGCGGTGCTCCGGCAGGACGCCGACGGCGACGTGCGCGGTGTGCTCGTTCGCCGTGAGCGGCTCCGACAGCGTCGCGTAGCCGACGACGTCGCGCGCGTCGCCGTCGGCGCCCTGGACCGCGACCCACACCAGGGTCCGCGAGTAGGGCGTCGGGCGCAGCAGCGGCAGCCGCACGTGCAGCGGCGTCCACAGGTCGCTCCAGCCCCACGTGTCGAGCTCGTCGAGTCGCTCGATCTCGCACATCCCGGCGTACGCCCAGGCGCCCGGGTCGTCCGGGGACGGGGGCAGCGGCGGCGCGGGCTGCACACGCCACGTCGTCGCGGGGTCTGTCCTGGTCATGGCGCCACCATCCTGCGCACCGGCACCCCGGCGCCATCGAATACCCGCGTCAGACGCGCACGCGGAGCCGGAAGGTCCCGGACCGCTCCTCACCCGGCTCGAGGACGAACACCCCCGTGCCGGGGACCCCGGCGTCGTGGAGCGTGAACCCGTCGTTGACGTTGGTCGCCGGCTCGACGGCGAAGTAGCAGCGGCGGCGCGGGGCGTACAGCACGAGGTGCCGGTACACCGGGTCGACCGTCAGGTCGACGGCCACCCCCTCGTCGGGGTACTCGACGTGCACGGGGGCCGCCGGGTCGAGGCCGGTGAGCACGTCGTCGACGAACCCCGACCCCAGGGGGCGCGCCGCGCGGAAGTCGGCGCGCGGGGGCACGGGCCCGGCGGGACCGTCGGGCAGGGCACCGGACAGCCGGTAGCCCGCCTCGGCCGCGACCCGCAGCAGCGGCCCGGCGGTGGGCGGGTACTCCCGGATCGGCGCGCCGACGGGCAGCAGCGCACGGCTCAGGTACGGGTGGTGCCCGAACCCGGCGGGGAACGGCTCCACGTCGGTGTTGCGCACCGACGTGGTGACGACGAGGTCGTCACCGTCCACCGCGTAGCGGACGGTGGCGCCGAACTGCCACGGGAAGTTGATGCCGATCTGGCCGCAGGTCTCCACCGCGAGCGTGACGGCGGTGGCCGTGCGTTCGACGACCTCCCAGTGCGCGTACCGCACGGCACCGTGGATCGCGGTGCCGTCGGCCGCGTTGCGCTGCAGCTGCCAGCGCCGCCCCGCGAACGGCAGCACACCGTCACGGATGCGGTTGGACCACGGCACCATCGGGAAGCTCGCGCACTTCTCGGGGTCGCCGGACGACGCACGCCGGGTGGGGCGCAGCAGGTCGCGCCACACCCCGTCGGACGTGCGGATGCGTCCCGCACCCAGGGCGGCCCCCGTGCCGGGCAGCACGTCGACCTCCCACCGGGCGTTGCGGAGCGTGACGGCGCCGGGCGGCGCCGCCACCGCCGGTGCGACCGGTGCGGGCTCGGTGATCTGTGCGGTGATCGTCATCGGTGGCAGCCCCCTGCTGTCGGCACCGGACGCGCGGGCGCGCCGGTCAGAGCGTGACCTCGACCCGGACGGTGCTGCCCGCCGGTGCGTAGGGCACGAGGTTGCCCTCGACGGAGGTCCCGTCGACGACGAGCGAGCCGCGCGCGCCGCGCGCACCCGAGTTGGTCACCGTGATCTCGTACGTCGCGCCGCGGGCGACGCGCGTGACGGTGAACGACGGCACGTCCGGGCCGATCTGCGGGTCGACCACGAGGCCGTCCCAGTCCGGCCGCACACCCAGCAGGTACTGCGACACGGCGACGAAGTTCCACGCCGCGGTGCCCGTCAGCCAGGAGTTCTTGGCCTCACCGGCGCGCGGCGCCTGCTTGCCCGCGATCATCTGCGCGTACACGTACGGCTCGAGCTTGTGGACGTCGCTGATGTCCTCGCGGTACGCCGGGGTGATCCGCTTGTAGTAGTCGAACGCCTTGTCCCCGCGTCCGACGACCGTCTCGGCGATGATCACCCAGGGGTTGTTGTGGCAGAAGATCCCGCCGTTCTCCTTGTACCCGGGCGGGTACGTCGAGACCTCGCCGAGCTCGATCTGGTACGTCGTGTAGGCCGGGAACTGCAGGACCAGACCGTGCGGCGTCCCGAGCATCTCGTCGACCGCGTCCAGCGCCTTGATGGCGGGCGCGTCCGCGTCCTCCGGGCCGTCGCCGACGCCGATGCCCGCCATGACGGCGAAGCCCTGCGGCTCGATCCAGATCTTGCCCTCGGGCGTGGCGTCGGTGCCGACGGGGTTGCCGTAGAAGTCGTACGCGCGCAGGAACCAGCGGCCGTCCCAGGCGTGCTCCAGCACGGCCTCGCGGACCTCGCCGACGACCTTGCGGGCCTGCGACGCGACCTCGGACAGGCCCCGACGCTCCGCGAGCTCGGCGTACTGCTCGCCGTAGAGGACGAACTGCGCCGCGATGAACACGGACTCGGCGTGGCCGCCGGCCTGGTTCTCCGTCGTCTGGAAGGACTCGCCCGGCTCGGTGGAGAAGCAGTTGAGGTTGAGGCAGTCGTTCCAGTCGGCACGCCCGATGAGCGGCAGGCCGTGCGGACCGCGGTGGTTCACCGTGAAGTCGAACGACCGGGTCAGGTGCTCGAACAGCGGCACCTCGGAGCCGGGCTCGTTGTCGAACGGCACGGGCTCGTCGAGGATCGAGAAGTCGCCCGTCTCCTTGACGTAGCCCGCGACGCCGGCGATGAGCCACAGCGGGTCGTCGTTGAAGCCCGAGCCGATGTCGTTGTTCCCGCGCTTGGTCAGCGGCTGGTACTGGTGGTACGCGGACCCGTCCTCGAACTGCGTGGACGCGATGTCGACGATCCGCTCGCGCGCCCGCTCCGGGACCAGGTGGACGAAGCCCAGCAGGTCCTGGTTGGAGTCGCGGAAGCCCATGCCGCGGCCGATGCCGGTCTCGAAGTACGAGGCCGAGCGCGACATGTTGAACGTGACCATGCACTGGTACTGGTTCCAGATGTTGACCATCCGGTCGAGCTTCTCGTCGCTCGAGCGCACCGAGTACGTCGACAGCAGGTCCGTCCAGTAGGCCTGCAGCGCCTCGACGGCGGCGTCGGCCTGCGCGGCGGTGGCGAACCGGCCCAGCAGCGCGTGGGCGCGCTCCTTGTTGACGACCTGGTGCGCGTCGTCGGCCCACTTCTCGTCCTGCGGGTTCTCGAGGTAGCCCAGCACGTAGACGAGGTCGCGCGTCTCGCCCGGGGCGAGCGTCACGCGCACCGAGTGCGAGCCGATCGGGTACCAGCCGGACGCGACCGAGTCGGCCGACGCACCGGCGCGCGGCACGGCCGCCTCGCCGAGGGAGTTGTACGCGCCGACGAAGGTGTCGCGGTCGGTGTCGAAGCCGTCCGCGCGGGTGTTCACGCCGAACACGGCGTAGTGGTCGCGCCGCTCGCGGTACTCGGTCTTGTGGTAGATCGCCGAGCCGTGCGGGCCGTCCTGCTCGACCTCGACCTCGCCGATCGACAGGTTGCGCTGGTAGTTCGTCTGGTCGTCCTGCGCGTTCCACAGGCAGAACTCGACGAACGAGAAGAGCGTGACCGTCTTCTCCGCGTCGGACGTGTTGGTCACCGCGACGCGCTGCACCTCGGCGTTCTCGCCCAGCGGGACGAAGAACGTGGTCGCGACGCGCAGGCCGCCGCGCTCACCGGTGATCCGGGAGTAGCCCAGGCCGTGGCGCGCCTCGAAGTGGTCGAGGTCCGCCTTGACCGGCAGCCAGGACGGGGTCCACACGTCGCCGCCGTCGTTGACGTACAGGTAGCGGCCACCCGCGTCGGCGGGGATGTTGTTGTAGCGGTACCGCGTGAGCCGGCGCATCTTGGCGTCGCGGTAGAACGAGTACCCGCCCGCCTGGTGCGAGAGCAGCGAGAAGAACTGCTCGGACCCGAGGTAGTTGATCCACGGGTAGGGGGTGTGGGGCGTCGTGACGACGTACTCGCGCGCCTCGTCGTCGAAGTGGCCGAACCGCATCGCATGCCTCTCGTGCCTCGTCGCACGGCCCACCACCGAGGCCCCACCGGATGGTGGGTGCCAGGCGTCGGCGACCCTGCTCACGTACCTGGTCGTCCTCACGGAACTGCATCGGGCGGGTGTCCGCGCGGGCTCCCCCGTCGAAGCGCGTCGCCCTGAAGCGGCGAGAGCGCTCCCACACCGGAGCGGCCACAGCATATCCCGAAGCACGTTCCCCTGGAATGCCCCGTGACCTTTCACCGCTCCGCTCGCATCACGGGCCCGCCGCGCACCGCGCACCGGACGGTCCCCGGGCGGCCGCCACGGCTCCACTACGGTGGATCCGTGCTGCTCTCCGACCGCGACATCCGCGCCGAGCTCGAGTCCGGCCGGGTCGCCCTCGACCCGTACGACCCCACCATGGTCCAGCCGTCGAGCATCGACGTGCGGCTCGACCGGTACTTCCGGCTCTTCGACAACCACAAGTACCCGGTCATCGACCCCGCCGCGGAGCAGCCCGAGCTGACCCGCCTGGTCGACGTCGAGCGTGGTGAGCCGTTCGTGCTGCACCCCGGGGAGTTCGTCCTGGGGTCCACGTACGAGCAGGTCACGCTGCCCGACGACATCGCGGCGCGCCTCGAGGGCAAGTCGTCGCTGGGCCGCCTGGGGCTGCTGACGCACTCCACCGCGGGCTTCATCGACCCCGGCTTCCGGGGGCACGTGACCCTGGAGCTGTCCAACGTCGCCACGCTGCCGATCCTGCTGTGGCCGGGCATGAAGATCGGGCAGCTCTGCTTCTTCCGCCTGACCTCCCCCACCGAGCACCCCTACGGCTCCGCCGCGTACGGGTCGCGATACCAGGGGCAGCGCGGCCCGACCGCGTCGCGGTCCTGGCAGGGCTTCCACCGGACGGACGTCTGATGGCCGAGCCCACCTTCCCGCGGCTGCCCCTGGACGACCCGACCCTGGCCGACCGGCACCTGCTGGCCCTGCCCGCGGGCGTCGAGCCCGAGGAGGTCGAGGTGCTCGCCGCCAGCAGGTTCCGCACCGTGGGGTGGGAGGACGTCACCCCGGAGACGACCACGCGCACGGGCATGATGCCGGCGGTCACCGCCGCGTTCGGCATCCGCACCGTCGGCCGCCGCGCGCCGCGTGTCCGGGCGCTGCGTCTGGCGCGCCTGTCCCGGCTCGCGGGCCCCTACTCGATCGAGGCGCAGGACGCCGTCGCCCTCGGCCTGCCCGCGTCCAGCGTGATGGTGTGGGTGCTGGAGGCCCCGCGCGAGCGCGGCGAGCGACCCTGGCCGGGCGGGGACCGCGAGGGCCTCAAGCGGGCCTTCCCCGACGGGCTGCCGGTCCGCGAGGAGGAGCGCGTCCTGCGGTGGCTGGTCGCCACCGCGCGCCGGCTGTGCGGTGCCGTGCGCACGCAGACGGGCGTCGTCCTGACGCCGGACCCCGACGCCGCCACGGACCTCACCGTGCTGACCGACCGCTGGCTGGAGCCCGCGGACGTGCTCGCGCTGGTGCAGCGCGTGCAGCCGCGCGCCTACCTGTCCGTCGCGACCCCGGGGTCGTGGACCGGCCCGACCGTCCTGGCCGGGCGCGGCTCGCAGGGCGCGGTCGGCGGGTCCCCCGAGGCCGGGGGCTCCGGGCTGCGTGCCGCGCTCGAGCAGCACGGCGTGGTCGACCCCGACGACCGCCGGCGGCTCATGGCGGAGGCCGACGCGTTCGACGAGCTCATGCTCGCCGCACCGCCGCCGGCCGAGGCGTTCGGGGTGCTGGTGGACCTGGGTGTCGACGGGATGCTCGCCGTCGAGGTCGCCGCGTGCGAGCAGCTGCCGCCGCTCATGGAGGACCTGCCCTGGACGAAGGACGGCGTCGTGGCGTACCGCGTGCGCTGGGAGCCGTTCGAGATCGAGCAGATCGAGCAGGAGAAGCCGTCGCTGGGGCACCGCGTCGCGCGCAGCCGGTCGGCACCCCTGGTCGCGGGCGTGGCCAAGGTGCTGCAGGCGGCCGTCGGCGGCGAGATCGCCGACGAGGCCGACTTCCTGGTGGACCCGGCCGACCTCTGAGGGGCCACAGGCCCGACGACACGGCCGGCCCACCCGAGGGGTGAGCCGGCCGTCGTGCGTCCGCGACGGTCAGCCGAGCACCTCGGGGTAGGCCACCGCGTCGTCGCCCGTGCGCCCCAGCACGTGCTCGGCGAGGAACGCCTCGACGGCGCCGTACCAGACCTTCGCGTGCTGCGGCGTGAGGATCCAGTGGTTCTCGTCCGGGAAGTACAGGAACCGGTGCGGGGTGCGCCCCTCCTCGTCCGCGGGCAGGCCGGACGCCGCGAGCAGCTCGTACCAGAGGCGCAGGCCCTCGCCGATCGGCACGCGGTAGTCCTTGTCGCCGTGGATGACGAGCATCGGGGTGACGATGTCGCCGACGAACCGGTGCGGCGAGTTCTCCAGCGCCATCTCGGGCGTCATCTCACGCGCCCAGTAGTAGGACGCGTCGGTGGTCGGGCCGAACTGGTCGAGGGCCCACAGGCTCGCGTGCGTGACGATCGCGCGGAAGCGGTCCGTGTGCCCGGCGACCCAGTTGGCCATGTAGCCGCCGAACGACCCGCCCATCGCGGCGGTCCGCTCGGGGTCCACGTCGTCGCGCTGCAGCGCGGCGTCGGTGGCGGCCATGAGGTCGGTGTACGGCGCCTTGCCCCACGCGCCCCAGCCGCGCTGGATGAAGTCCTGGCCGTAGCCGGTGGACAGCGCGGGGTCGGGCAGCAGCACGGCGTAGCCCTGCGCGACCAGCAGCCACGGGTTCCAGCGCCACGACCACGCGTTCCACGACCCGAGCGGGCCGCCGTGGATCCACAGCAGCAGCGGCGCCTTCGCGTCCGCGCCGGCGCCGTCGGGCAGCGCGAGCCACGAGCGCACGCGGGTGCCGTCGGCGGCGGTGGTGACGACCTCCTCCAGACGGCCCGGGAGCGGGACGTCGGCCGCGGGCGAGCGCAGCGGCTCGGCAGCGACGGGCCCGTCCGCGAGCGCGGCGGCGAGGTCGATCCGCACCGGGTGCGCGGGGGCGAGGTACGACGTGCGCAGCGCGTACGCCGTCCGGCCGTCGGGCGCCACCTGCACGTTCGCGAAGGTGGCGTCGTCGCTGGTCAGACGCGTGACCGCATCGGTCCCCAGGTCGACGTGGAAGACGGGACCGCGCCCGTCGTCGTCGGCGGTGACGAGCATCGCGTCCGACGACGGCAGCCACACCAGGTCGGTCGGCCAGCGGTCCCACGCAGCCGCGACGTGGCGCGCCTCGCCGCCCTCGAGCGGCACGACCCACAGCTGGACGGACGGCGCCCGGTGCGGCGTCGAGATCGTCTCGCGCACGTAGGCCACCCACCGGCCGTCGGGCGACACGACGGGGTGCGCGAGGTCGCCGTCCGCGTCGTCGACGAGCACGCGGCGCTCGCGCGTCTGGACGTCGATCGCCACGAGCTGCATCCGCAGGACGCCACGCGCGCCCGGGCGGTGCCACGCGGTCACGACCGTGCGGCCGTCGGGGCTGAGCGTCGGCGACTCCTCACGCAGGGCCACGTCCGCGTCGGGCGTGACGTCCGCGAGCGCGAGGCGCGGGTCGCGCTGCCCGGCGAGCGGGGCCGCGACGTCGTCGGTGAGCGTCGCGACGAAGGCGTGCGGCGAGCCGGGGCCCAGGTCGTGGTCCCAGTACCGCACCGGGTAGCCGGTGTGGAGGATCGCGGCGACCTTCTTGTCCTTGCGCTCCTTGCGCAGCCGCTCGTCGGTCTCGTCGTCGGCGGCGGAGGGCAGCACGTCGGACACGACGAGCACCGCGGGGGCAGCGGTGGCGGCTCGGACCCCGCCGACGCCGGCCGCGCGGTCGGCGATCACGCGCGCCTCGGCGCCGTCGGCGGGCAGCAGCCACAGGGCGGGCTTCGGGTCGTCGGCCGCGTCGGTGGCGTCGGGGTCGGGGCGCGCGCTGGTGAACAGCAGGTCCCCGCCCGGCGTGAAGGCCGCGGAGGCCTCGCTCTTGGCGGAGCGCGTCAGGCGGCGCGCAGGACGCTCGCCCGTGGGGTCGACCTCCCACAGCGCGGTCACGTACGCGGTGCGCTTGGCGTCGAGCGTCTGCACGGCCGTGACCAGCCGGGTGCCGTCGGGCGAGAGCACCAGGCCGGACAGGCGCGGCAGCGCGATGTAGTCGTCGAGGTCCTCGAAGGGGGTGGCGGCAGGGGTGTCGCCGTCGGTGGCAGTCGTCATGGGAACGTCCTATCACCCCGGGCCCACAGCGAGGACCCGGCCGGGCGCGGGTGTCAGAGGGGCGCAGTAAGTTCCTGAGTGCCGGCACGCACGCGGGCACCCAGGCCCACGCGGCTCGACGAGGAGGCGCCATGACGACCATCACGCCCTACCTGACCGTCCACGACGCGCACGCGGCGATCGACTTCTACGCGGCGGCGTTCGGCGCGGTCGAGGTCGGTGAGCGCTACGAGGAGGAAGGTCGCGTCGGGTTCGCCGCGCTCTCGATCGACGGCGCGCCGCTCTTCCTGTCCGACGAGGCGCACGAGTACGGCGCCTGGGCGCCCGCGACGCTCGGGCACGCGACGGGGGCGGTCGCGCTCACCGTGGGTGACGTCGACGCCGCGTACGCGCGGGCCGTCGACGCCGGGGCGACCGTCGACCGCGAGCCGAGCGACCAGGGGGACGAGCGACGGGGGTGGCTGGTCGACCCGTTCGGGCACCGGTGGGTGATCTCCACGCCGATCGGCGCAACTCAGCCGTAGCGCAAGTACGACGGCATGTAGTAGACCTACTACATGGACGTATGCGACGACACTGCCATCCGGGTCGCCGACCTGCGCATGGCGTACTGCGGGCGGACGGTGCTCGACGGGATCGGCTTCGAGGTCGGGGCCGGCGAGGTGGTCGCGCTGCTGGGCCCCAACGGCGCCGGCAAGACGACCACGGTCGAGGTCGTCGAGGGCTTCCGCCGTCGCGACGGCGGCGACGTGACCGTGCTCGGCACCGACCCCGAGCACGGCGACGACGCCTGGCGCGCCCGCATCGGCGTGGTGCTGCAGTCGTGGCGGGACCACCGCCGCTGGCGCGTGCGGGAGCTGCTCGGCCATCTCGCCGAGGCGTACCAGCCGTACTCACGGCCGGGGCTCGCGCGACCCCGACCCGTCGACGACCTGCTCGCCCGCGTGGGGCTCACGGACGTCGCCCACCAGCGGATGGCGACCCTGTCGGGCGGTCAGCGCCGCCGCTTCGACATCGCGGTCGGACTGGTCGGGCGCCCGGACCTGCTGATCCTCGACGAGCCGACCGCCGGCCTCGACCCCGCGGCGCGGCGCGAGTTCCACGAGATCGTGCACGAGGTGGTCGACCGCGACGGCACGGTCGTGCTGCTCACCACGCACGACCTCGCCGAGGCCGAGGTCGTCGCCGACCGGATCCTGCTGCTGGCGGGAGGGCACGTCGTCGCCGACGGCAGCCCTGCCTCCGTCGCCCGGGAGGTCGCCGGACCGTCGGAGGTGCGCTGGAGCGCCGACGGCACGCGGCACGTGCACAGCACGCACGACCCGGTGGCCTTCACGCGCGAGCTCCTCGCCCGCGGCGGGGTCGACGACCTCGAGGTCGTGCGCGCGAGCCTCGAGGACGCGTACCTGCAGATCGTCCGCCGGCACGAGGCCGACACGGCCCGCCACGACCTGGAGGTGACCCGATGAGCACGTCCGCACCCCTGCCCTGGGCGGTCCGGCTCGGCCTGCGCCGGGGTGTGACCGAGTTCCGGCACATGCTGCGCAACCCGGAGGACCTCGGCTGGAACGTCCTCATCGGGCTCGCCGTGCTGGTCTACCTCGTGTCCCAGCGCGACACGGTCGTGCCCGGCAGCGGGGGCCTGACGCTGCCGAACCTCGCCCTGCCCGGCATCCTCGCGTCCGTCGTGCTGTTCGGCATGGCCATCGGCCCCGCGTTCGCACTGGCGGCGGAGGCCGAGGACGGCACGCTGCTGCGGCTGCGCACGGCACCGCGCGGCACGACGACCTACACGGTCGGCGTCGTGGTCGGCCAGCTGCTCGGCGCGCTGCCCATGCTCGCGATCATCCTGCTGCCGTGGCCGTTCCTGCTGGGCGACCCGATGCACCAGGGCGCGGCCGGGTGGGCCGCGATGGTCGGGTGGCTGCTGCTCGGCACGCTCGCGATCCTGCCGCTGGGCATCGTGGGCGGCGCGCTCGCCGGACGCCCGACGCGCGTCATGCTGTTCGTCATGGCCCCGATCGTCGCGCTCGCGTTCGTCTCCGGCGTCTTCGGCCCGCAGACCGTGCCGCCGTGGGCGGAGGGCGTCGCGCAGGTGTTCCCGCTGTACTGGCTCGCGCACGGGCTGCGCGCGACGACGCTGCCCGCGGGCGCCGAGTCCCTCGAGATCGGCGGCGCCTGGCACCCGGAGGTCGCGGCCGTCGTCCTGCTCGCGTGGGCCGTGGTCGGCCTGGTCGCGGCGCCGCTGCTGCTGCGCCGCACCCAGGCCCGGCAGACGGCCGGAGCGCTGGCCGACCGCGTCCAGGCGGCGCTGCAGCGTGGCTGACGGAGTTCGCCCCGGCACGCCGGACGACGCGGCCCCCGACGCGGCCGAGGACGCGCGTCGCCGCCCCACGGGCGGCGAGACCGTGCACAACCGCATCGCCGTGCTGCGCGCCGAGCGCGGCGTGAGCCGGCGGGAGCTGGCCGAGGCCCTCGGTGTGCACTACCAGACGGTCGGGTACCTCGAGCGCGGCGAGTACAGCCCGTCGCTGCACCTGGCGCTGCGCATCGCGCAGTTCTTCGACGTCCCCGTCGAGGTGGCGTTCTCGCTCGCACCGTTCCCGCGGATCGGCGACACGCCGCAGGTCGGGGCCACGAGGTCCGGGCTGCGCTGAGCGCGCAGGAACGCTGAGCGCGCAGGAGCGCCGGGAACACACGAGCGCCCGGGAACACGGCGACGCTGCGGGACGCAGAGACGCCGGGGCGCGGTGCGCGGCGGGTTGGGCGCGAGGCTGGGCGGCCACCTCGCATCCTGCTCCTTGACCCGGCCGAGCGGCACGTGCGGGTGAGAATCTTCACATTTTCGTCACAAGCGGGCGATTCTGCGGTCGCGTCTTGGCCTCCGCGTGTCCGCGGGTCAAGAAAAGGTCATGCACCCCCTTGGCAGAGACCGCGCGGAGGAGCAAGATGTCGCCCGTCCTGAGCGAGGCTGGGCGGCCACGCCAACGGGACGAGCAGCGCCGGACGAGCATCGCCGGACGTGCATCGCCGGGCGCACGGCGCCGGACGTGCATCGCCGGGCGCACGGCGCCGGACGTGCATCGCCGGGCGCACGGCGCCGGACGCACAGCGGCCCGGGCACCCGCAGGCACCCGGGCCACCGGCTGTCACGCCGTCAGCGCGTCACGACGTCCGCAGGTCCATGGCACCCGCGTGGCCGCGCCCGTGCCCCTTGCCCTTGCCGGGCTTCCAGGGTCCGTGCTGGTGGCCCTGGTCGCCGGGACCCGACACCCCGTTGATCGCGGAGGTGTCGTTGGCCAGGCTGGCCGTCGCGAACGCCACCGCCGGGGCCATGATCCCGATCGCCTCACGGCTGACGTTCGACAGGTCGTCGCCAGGGCTGTGGTAGTTCGGGTCGTGGGTGATGCCGGCGGTGCCGCCGAACAGCGCGACCTCCTCGGCGGTCTTGATGTCGTCGGCGCCGGTGAACAGGCCGGACGCCGGCACGCCATTCTCGATGAACGCCTGGTAGTCCGAGCGGCCGGAGAACTCCGTGTCGACCCACGGCTGGCCGGTCGCGTCGAACCAGCCGGTCAGCACGGCCTCCGTCTCGGCGGAACCCGGCGGCACCGTCACGGGCGCCGGGTACGTCGACTCGTCCGCGTCGTAGACGCCGATGATGTAGTTGGGCGAGCCGACCATGTCGAGGTTCAGGTAGGTGGCGATGCGGTCCAGCTCGCCCTCCTGACCCGCGAGCTCCTCGACGTACGCGGTCGACCCGAGCAGGCCGAGCTCCTCGGCACCCCACCACGCGAACCGCACGGTGTTGTTGAGCTTCTTCTGCTTGGCCAGCTGCACCGCGACCTCGAGCAGGACCGCCGAGCCGCTGCCGTTGTCGTTCAGGCCCGGGCCCTCCTCGACGCCGTCCAGGTGCGCACCGAGCATGACGACGTTGTCGTCGCGCCCCGCCCGCGTCTCCGCGATGACGTTGAAGCTCTCCTCCTGCTGGACGTGGAACCGGGTGTCCAGGGTGAGCGTCGCGCCGCCGTCGACGATGTCCGCGACGACCGCCTGCCCGTCGGCCAGGTCGGCACCGGCCACGGGCACCGTGGCCACACCCTCCGCACCGAGGGTGCCGAACAGGATCCCCTCGACGTTGTTGTAGACGACGACGCCCACGGCGCCGGCCGCCTCCGCAGCGACCGCCTTCTCGGCGAACGAGCAGACACCCCGGCTGACCACGGCGATGGTGCCGGTGACCTCGACGCCCGCCCACGAGTCGGCCGTGCACCCGGTGACGTCGGCGGGGACCGACCCGGGTGCGGTCACGCCGCCCTCGGGCGAGTTCGGCGCGTACTGCATCTGGTCGACGTCGTAGGTCGCCCCGCCGTCGGTCGTCAGGGTCGCGGCGTCGACCACCTCGAACTCGAACGTGAACGGGTCGCGCGTCGTGGTGTACCCGGCACGCTGCAGCGTGCGCTCGACGTACCGGGCGCTGGCCTCGTACCCGGACGTCAGCGCGGCGCGGTTGCCGTCGTTGCGGTCGGCGATGCGCTGCAGCTCCTCCAGGTGCCGCCAGACGCCGCGGGTCGTCACCTGCCGGGCGAACCGCTCGGCGTCGACGACGTGGCCGGACCCGTGGCCCGGGCCGTGGCCTGGCCCACCGCCGCGACCGTGGGCGGCCGCGGGTGGGACGAGCAGGGCGCTCGTGCCGAGCACGAGCGCGGCGAGGGTGCCCGCGAGGGCGGTGGTGCGTCGAGCTGCCACGGTGGTGTCCCCTTCTGCACGAGGGACCGGCGGCCGGGCGGCCGCGGCCACGACACCCCCGGGGGTTGCCGCGGGCGACGTCCCGACACGGTAGGACGATGCCGTCCGGAAAGTCACGACATCCGGTGACATCCGGGGCGGGGCCGTCGTCCCGCACCGGCGCCGGGCGGCGTCCGCCGCGCGTCCCTCCGGTGGACAGCGGCAGCGGCGCACGCCCCCCGGGGGGACCATGGCAGTCCACGACCCGTGCACCGCCCTCGTGCTGGAGGACGACGCGGACGCCCTGGAGTTCCTGCGCATCGCGCTCGAACGGCACGGGGGGATGTCCGTCGACGTCGCCACCACCGCCGAGGACGCGCTGGGTCAGCCGGGCCAGTCGTCCAGGACCGCGTCCAGCAGCTCGGGCGCCGACGCCGAGACCGCACCGAACCGGGCGTTGACCTCCAGCACCACCGGGGTGCCGTCGGCGAGCCGGCGGACGTCCATGTCGACGGGGCCCACGAGGTCCAGCGCGCGCACGGTCCGCTCCGCCAGGTCGGCGACGTCCGCCTCGTCACCCTCCGGCACCCGGTCCACGGCCGTCGCGTTGCCGATCCGTCCGTGCTCGAGCGCCGCCTTGCGCAGGACGACGACGGTGCACTCGCCCGTCGTCGGCGAGCGGTACACCTGCGGGCTGTACTCCGTGCCGGGGGCGAAGCCCTGCACGAGCCACGACGCGTCGACCCGCCCCCACACCCGGTCGTCGGGGTCGTCCAGGACGTGCACGCCGCGCCCGCCGCGCGCCACGCGCGGCTTGACGACGGCCGGCCCACCGGCCCAGTCGAGGACCTGCGCCGCGGACCTGAAGCTGCTCGCGACGGCGAAGACCGGCACGTCGACCCGGGCCCGCGCGAGCGCCCACATCGTCAGCAGCTTGTCTCCCGCCACGGCGGCCGGGCCGGGAGCCGAGACCACGAGCCGGTGGCCCCAGCCGACGGCCCGCCCGAGCGTCGCGATCCGTGGCAGCTCCTCCGACACCGTGGGCAGCACGAGGTCCGGCTCCAGCCCTGCGACGAGGGCCAGCATGTCCTCCTCGTACCGCGGGTCCACCGCCGGGGCGACCATCTCGACCGCCTCGTAGCCGGGCACCGGGACCGGTGCCATGTCCGCGCCGATCGCCCAGACCTCGCGCGTCTCGCCCACCTGCACGAGCCTGCTCGCCAGCGCCCGGCCTGCCGGACCGGCAGCACCGGTCACCAGGATCCTGCGCTGCGCTCCCCCTGCGCCCATCCTCGGATCGTAGGGGCGGGGAACGCGCGCCGCCCGGCGTACCGACGGGCCACCCGGGGTGGCGGCGCGCCGGGGTGCGGGCCGCGCCGGGGTGCGCGAGAGTCGGACGGGGACGGCGCCGTCCGTCGCCGTGGGAGGGGACCGTCATGGCCGAGCTGCTCGCCGGACGCACCGCGCTGGTGACGGGGGGAACCCTCGGCATCGGCCACGGCATCGCGCAGACCCTGCAGCGCCACGGCGCGCAGGTCGTCGTCACGGGGCTCACCGAGCAGGAGTGCGACGACGCACGCGCCCGCGGCACGGCGGCCCACGTCCTGGACGTGCGGGACGCCGACGCGTGCCGCGAGGTCGTCGCGCGGGTCGTCGAGGACCTCGGCGGGCTGTCGGTGCTGGCCGCCAACGCGGGGGTCTACCCGCAGGCACGGGTCGCGGACATGACGGACACGGACGTCGACGGGATCGTCGGCGTCAACCTCAAGGGCACGATCCACGCCGTGCAGGCGGCGCTGCCGGCGCTGACCGCGTCGGGCCGCGGGCGCGTCGTCGTGACCAGCTCGATCACGGGCAACATCACCGGGTACCCCGGCTGGGCGCACTACGGCGCGACGAAGGCCGCGCAGATGGGGTTCGTGCGCACCGCCGCCATCGAGCTCGCGCGTGCCGGGATCACGGTCAACGCGGTGCTGCCGGGCAACGTGCTGACGCCCGGGCTGCGGGCGCTGGGTGAGGAGTACATGGCCCGGATGGCGCGGTCCGTGCCGCTGGGGTTCCTCGCCGAGCCCGAGGACGTGGGCGAGGTCGTCGCGTTCCTCGCGTCCGACGGCGCCCGGTACGTCACCGGGCAGGGGATCGTCGTCGACGGCGGCCAGGTGCTGCCCGAGTCGCCGGAGGCGTTGGCGGAGGCATGACCGACGAGCGTCGCACCCGCCGGGTCGCCCGGCTGCTGGTGTGGACGAGCACGGCGGTGGCGCTGGCCGCGGTCGTCGGGCTGGTCTACGCGGTGCACCACCTGGTCACCTGACCGCGGGTGCCGGCCACGGGCCGGGCCAGGCCAGGACCAACGTCCACGGCCCGCACGTCGCCCGGGAGGTGGGCTGGGGTCATGCGTCGCACGCCCGTCTACTACTACTCGTCCGCGAGCGGACTCGTCCGCACGTTCGCCGAGCGCCTGGACCGGCCCGTGCACAACCTCGCCGAGCGCGAGCACCGCACCAGCGAGGTCGACGGGCCGTGGGTGCTGCTGACGCCGTCGTACAAGACCGGCAACGACGCGAACGACACGATCCCCGAGGCGGTGCGCCGGTTCCTGCGCTCGGCGCACAACCGCCGCCTGCTCGTGGGGGTGATGGGGTCCGGCAACCGCAACTTCGGGCAGTACTACCAGAAGGCCGCGCGCGAGATCGCGCAGCGGTCCGGACGGCCCGTGCTGTTCGAGTTCGAGCTGGCCGGCACGCCGTGGGACGTCGAGGAGTGCGAGCGGATCCTGCAGGACCTCGACGCGGCGCTCGACGTGCGGCACGCGGGCTGACGCGCCGCGCGCCGAGGGCACCTCCCTCGCCGGCCGGCCGTCACCCGTCCGCGGTGGGCGAGGCGTCGGGCGCGACCGGCACGTCGAGCAGACGGAAGTCGTCGCTGTACGTGATGCCGTTGCCGACCTGGAACGTGACGGTGTCGACGTCCATGCGCGGGTAGACGAACGAGTACATCCGCGTCTGTCCGCCGTCGATCCACGCGCCGGCGTCCAGGTCGGTCACGGTCAGCCACTCCCCGTCCGGGGCGCCGTCCGTCGGGCCGGTGGTGTAGTCCATGGGGTAGAGCTTCGACGCACCGTGCAGGATCACCGCACGGCCGGCGACGTTCTCCGGCGTCCGCGTGCCGTCGCCGCGGTGCGGGTGCTTCCCGCGGAGGAACCCGACGGCCCACCCCAGGCCGTCCTCCTCGTCGTCGCCGCGCACGGCGAGGTCGACCACGACGTGCCCGTGCACGCGGCGTGCCGTCGCCTGGACCTCCCACGCCCGCGCGAGGTTGACGATCTTCAGGGGCGCGTCGCCGGGGGCGACGGTGCCCTTCTCACCGAACGGCGGCAGCTCACCCGTGGTGGTCACGTCGGTGCGGGTCACGACCGTCGAGGTCAGGGACACCGTCACCCGGCGGTTGAGCGCCCGGTTCTCCTCGGAGTCGTTGGCGACGAACGGCTCGGCCTCACCGCGGCCCTGCGCCTGCAGCGGGTAGGACGACGCGTCGACCTGCGCCGCCAGGGCGTCGGCGACCGCCTGCGCGCGCCGCTGCGAGAGGTCGAGGTTGTAGGCGTCGTCCCCCTGGTCGTCGGTGTGCCCGACGACGTCGACCGTCCCCGGCTCGCGCTCGGCGATCCGCGCGGCGACGAGCGCGACGGCCTCGCTCGCGGCCGGGGTGAGCGTCGCCTGGTCGAACTCGAAGAGCACGTCGGAGCCGAGCTGCACGTCGATCCGCTCGGTCGACTCCGTCGTGGTGACGGCCCCCTCGAGCTCCGAGCTGCTCGAGTCCAGCGGGAACGTGCGCGCCTCGACGATCGCGTCGAGGTCGAGCGTCTCCGGCTCGGGCCGGGGCGACGGGGTCGCCGTCGCCGTGCCCGCGGCCGTCGGCGTGCCCGTCGCCGACGGGTCACCGCCCCCGGCGTCGGGGCGCACGCTCGACGGGACGTCGCCCTCGATCACCGGGACGTCGGCGAACAGCGGGGCGCCGGGCAGCAGGACCGACACGCTCGTGACGTCGTCCGCGGGAGCCGCGTAGGGGATCAGCACGCGGCTGCCCTCGGGCCCGCGCAGCACGTCCCACTGGCGCGGCGCCACCACCGGCCAGTCGTCCCCTCCGACGCCGGGGTGGTGGATCACGTCCCGCTCGAGGTCGACCAGGCGGACGTTCGACGGCGGACGGAGCGTCACGTTGCGCGACAGCGCGCCGGCGAACCCGTTCACGTGCACGGGGTCGCCGTCCGGCAGCTCCTCGAGCGGCGTCAGGTCGAGGGTGAGCACCGCGTACTCACCCGCCCGGACGACCGGGTGGACCCCGACCTCGACGTCGATGCCGCCCTCCGGGATCACGGCGGTCGCCACGACGTCCTCGGGCTGCGGGCCCGGGTCGACGGTGGGCGTCGGGGTCGCGTCGGGGGCGGGGGTGTCCACGTCACCCGCCGTGCAGCCGGCGAGCACGGCGAGGGCCAGCACGAGACCGGCGGCGAGCGGGGGGCGGGTCCGTCGGGAGACGAGCACGGAAGGGTCCTCCGGGGGTGGGGTGCGGCCATGATGCCGGACCTTCCGGACGCGGGCCCGCCGGGCGGGCACGCTCACCCGTTTGCAGGACACGCCAGGTCAGAGCCTCGACCCAGCGTCCCCACAGCGTCGCCACAGGCGCGTGCGGCTCCATGGACCCACCCGCACCCGGCGGGTCACCGACGCTCGGAGGCACCCGTGCCCGACCTCACGCTGCTGGCGGCGGACCTCGTCGCCGTCGTCGTCCTGACCTTCGCCCTCTACGTGCCGCGGCACCGCCGCCGCGACCTGGTCGTGGCCTACCTGGGCGTCAACGTGGGCGTGCTGGCCGTGTCGGCGGCGCTCGGGTCCGGGACGGTCGGCGCCGGCCTGGGGCTCGGGTTGTTCGGCGTGCTGTCGATCATCCGGCTGCGGTCCACCGAGCTGGCGCAGAGCGAGGTGGCCTACTACTTCTCGGCGCTGGCCCTCGGGCTCGTCGGCGGGCTCGGGGTCACGTCCGTGCCGCTCGGCGTGGGGCTGATGGCGCTGGTGGTCGCGGTCATGGCGGTCGGCGACTCGCCGCGGCTGCTGCGCCGGTACCGCTCGCAGACGGTCGTGCTGGACCGGGCGTTCACGTCCGAGGCGGCGCTGGTCGCCCACCTGGAGGAGCTGCTGGGCGCGCGGGTGCACGCGGTGGACGTGCAGCGCCTCGACCTCGTCAACGACACCACCTGGGTCGAGGTGCGCTACTCCCTCCTCGACGGCGCGCGCCGTCCCGCCGACGCGGCGTCCGCCGGCGCACCCGTCCTGGCGGGGGTGGCGCGGTGAGCGCCCCGTCCGGGTCCGTCCCGCTCGGCGACCTCGCCGGCGTGACCCTCGACGAGCTGAGGGCGCGTGCCGGCCTGCAGACCCGGGTCGACCGCAAGTACGTCGTCCCCGTGGCCGTCGCCGAGGCCCTGGTGGCCGCGCTGCACGACCGGCTGGGCGACGGCCTGCGGGTGCTGCGCGTCGACGGCCGCGAGCGCTTCGGCTACGCGTCGGTGTACCTCGACACCCCGGACCTCACCTGCTTCCGCGGCGCCGCGCGGCGCAGGCGTCGGCGCTTCAAGGTCCGCGCCCGCACCTACCTGGACTCCGGCGCCTGCTTCGTCGAGGTGAAGACCCGCGGACCGCGCGGCACCACCGTCAAGACGCGGCTGCCGTACGACGCCGACCCGTCCGCCCCGCTGACCGGTGCGGCGACCGCGTTCGTCGCCGGTGTGCTCGACGCCGCCACGGTGCCCGCCCCGGCCGACCCGCTGACGCCGGCGCTGGTCACGCGGTACGCGCGACGCACGTTCCTGCTGACGGGCCCGACACCCTCCCGCGTCACCGTCGACACCGGGCTCACCTGGGCCGGGACCGGCACGGTCGCGCCGTCCCACGCCGCCCTGCGGCTCGACGGCCTGGCCGTCGTCGAGACCAAGACCGGCTCGACGCCCTCGGCCGCCGACCGTCTGCTGTGGCGCCACGGCCACCGGCCCGTACGCCTGTCCAAGTACGGCACCGGCATGGCGGTCCTCGACCCGCGCCTGCCCTGCACCCCCTGGCGGCCCGTGCTCGACCGGCACGTCGCGCCCGCCCTCGTCCCCGCCGGCTGACCGGCCCCCACGAACGGAGCACCCATGCGACGCACCCTCACCCGGCTGACCCTGCCGGCCGCGCTCACCGCCGTCCTCCTCGCCGGCTGCACGAGCACCGCGACGCCGTCGGCCGACGCGACCGACGCGGCCACCGACTCCGCCACGAGCGCGGTCACCGACGTCGACCCGGCCGACGCCGACACGACCGTCGAGGCCGAGCTCGCCGCGAACCACGACCACGTCACGTCGGACACCACCTGGGACGCCGCGAGCGCCGTCACCGTCACCCTGGACGGCACCACGGCGCACGCCGACGGCGACGGTGTGCAGGTCGACGGCGGCACGGTGACGATCACCGCCGCCGGCACGTACGTGCTGACCGGGACGCTCTCCGATGGCCAGGTCGTCGTCGACACCGCGGACGACGAGCAGGTGACCGTGGTGCTGGACGGCGCGTCGATCACGTCGTCGACCACGTCGGCGCTGCAGGTCACCGCCGCCGAGGAGGTCGTGGTGGGCCTGGCCCAGGGGTCGTCCAACACCCTGGCGGACGCCGCGACGTACGCCGACGCGGACGCCGAGGACGCCCCGGACGCGGCGGTGTTCTCGACCGCGGACCTCACGATCGCCGGCGCCGGGTCGCTCCAGGTCACCGGCAACGCGAACGACGGGATCGCGTCGAAGGACGACCTCGTCCTCGCGTCCGGGACCGTCGCGGTCACCGCCGTCGACGACGGCGTGCGCGGCAAGGACGCGCTCGTCGTGCTCGACGGTGCGCTCACCGTGGAGGCGGGCGGCGACGGCCTGAAGTCCGACGCGGACGACGACGCGACCCGCGGGTACGTGCACGTCGCGGGCGGCACGGCCGACGTGACGTCCGGCGACGACGGGATCACGGCGACCACCGACGTGCTGGTCGGCGGCGGGTCGGTGTCCGTCGTCGCGGGCGGGGGCGCGTCGCAGGCGGCGTCCGTGACGGACGACCTGAGCCCGAAGGGGCTCGCCGCGGGCGTCGCGCTCGTCGTGGGCGGCGGGCAGCTGCGCGTCGACGCGGCCGACGACGCGCTGCACTCCGACGGGAACCTCACGGTCACCGACGGCGACGTGCAGCTGTCCGCCGGGGACGACGCCGCGCACGCCGAGGCGGGCCTGCTGGTCGAGGGCGGCACGGTCGACGTCGCGGCCTGTGTCGAGGGCCTGGAGGGCACGGTCGTGACCGTCACCGGCGGCGACGTCACCGTCGTCGCGTCCGACGACGCCGTCAACGGCTCCGACCCCGCGACCAGCGCACCCGAGCAGGCCGTCGAGGGCGTCGAGGTGGCCGTCACGGGCGGCACGGTCGTGCTGCACGCGGACGGCGACGGGATCGACTCGAACGGCACCGTGACGATCAGCGGCGGCACCGTCGTGGTCGACGGCCCGGCCCGCGGCCCCGAGTCGGCGTTCGACGCCAACGGCGCGATCACCGTCAGCGGTGGCGTCCTGCTCGCGACCGGCGCGGGGGAGATGGCGCAGACCCCGGCGGTGTCGAGCCCGCAGTCGTTCGTGTCGCTGACGTCCGACGAGGCCGTGCCCGCCGGGAGCGTCGTGCACGTCGTCGCGGAGGACGGCACGCTCGTCGCGACCTTCGAGACCGGCCGGGACGTCCGGAACGTCGTGTACTCGTCGGGCGACGTCGTGGCGGACGCGACGTACCGGCTCGTCGTCGGGGGGTCCGCGTCCGGGGAGTCGGTCGGCGGGCTGCGCGCCGGTGGGGACGCGACCGGCGGCACCGAGCGCGCCACGGCGACGGCGGGCGTCGCGTCGGGCGGGACAGGCGGGCCGGGCGGGGCCCCGGGCGGCGGGACCGCGCCGCAGCCGCCGACCGGGGACGACGCGTGGCCGCAGGCGCCCACCGACGGGGGCGGCAGGCCGCAGCCCCCGGCCGGCGACGGCCGGCGTCCCGAGGCCCCGACCGACGGGAGGACCCCGCCGGCACGGCCCGGCGACGCCGGGACCGGCAGCTCGGCCTGAGCACGTGCTGCGCGCGGTCCTGCGCCCCGCACGGGCGTGGGGCCCGCGGGGCGCACCGGGTGCCGCGCGTCAGCCCGACGGTCCCCTACTCGTCCGCGACCACGGGCACACCGGTCATCCGGAAGTCGTTGGAGCTGAAGCCGCCGTCGCCCGCCTGCAGCGTGACCTCGGCGGTGTCCATGCGGGGGTAGACCGCGCTGAACGTGCGCCGCTGACCCCCGGCGAGCGTGGGCGTGCCCTCGAGGTCGGCGACGCTCCACCACTCCCCTCCCGGGAAGCCCTCACGGTCACCCGTGCGGTAGTCCAGCGGGAACAGCCGGACCGCGCCGTCGAGGACGGAGACGCGGGCGGCGTTCTGCATCGGCACGACGGTCCCGTCGCCGCGGTGGGACGACAGGACGTTGCTGAGGGCCGCGAAGACCGCCTCGTCCTGCCCCTCGGGTGCCGTCACCACCAGGTCGACCACCAGGTGCCCGTGGACGTGACGGGCCGTCGCGTCCAGCAGCCACCGGGCGCGGTCGTCCCCGAGCTGCAGCCCTCCGCCGGCGCTGCCGACCGTGCCGTCCTCCCCGAACGGCGGCAGCTCCCCGGCGGCGGTGACCTCGGTCTGCGTCACGACGGTCGACTCCAGGGTCACGGCCACGCGCCGGTTGCGGGCGCGGTCGTCGTCGGAGTCGTTGGTCACGAACGGCTCCGCCTCGCCCCGTCCTTCGACCTGCAACGGGTACGACGGGCCGACCGCCGCCCCGAGGGCGTCGGCCACCGTCTGCGCGCGACGCCGCGACAGGTCGAGGTTGTAGTCGTCGTCCCCCTGGTCGTCGGTGTGCCCGACGACGGTGACCGGTCCCGGCTCGCGCTCGGCGAGCCGCTGCGCGACGAGCGCGATCGCCTCGCCGGCCTGCGGCGTCAGCGTGGCCTGGTCGAACTCGAACAGGACGTCGGACCCGAGGGACGCCTCGACCCGCTCGACCGACTCGGTCGTGGTCACGGCGCCGGCGAGCTCGACGCTCGCGGACTCCAGGGGGAACGTCGGTGCGGCCACGACCGCGTCCCAGTCCAGCCCGTCGGGCTCCTCCGCCGGCGTGGCGGTCGCGCCGGCGACGGCACGGACCGGGGCCGGCGCGTCGCCGTCGACGACCGGGACGTCCGCGACCAGCGGCGCACCGGGCAGGAACAGGGACATGCTCCGGACGTCCGGCGGCGGGGCGGCGTACGCCGTCTGCAGCCGGGTACCGTCCGCGGTCCCGATGACGTCCCAGTCGCCGTCGGTGACGACGGGACGTCCCTGCGCGTCACGCGCGACGTGGTGGACGACGTCGCGTTCCAGGTCGAGCAGCCGCAGGTTGACCGGACCGTGCAGGATCTCCGTCGTGAAGGCCCGGCCCCCGAGGCCGAAGAGGATCACGCTGTCCTCCTCCGGCACGGCGGGCGCCCGGGCGGTGAAGTCCACCGTGAGCACGACGTGCTCGCCGTGTCGCACGAGGGGGTACACCTCGACGTCCACGTCGTGACCGTTGAAGGGGACCACGAACGACGCGACGACGTCGTCGGGCTGGGGCGCCGGCGCAGCCGACGGCGTACCGGCCGCGGTGGTCGCGCCGGCGGCGGGACCCGGGTCCCCCGTCGTGCAGGCCCCGAGGGCCAGGACGAGCGCAGCGGCCAGGGTCGTCAGCGGACGGAGGCGGCGAGCAGGCACGGGTCAGATCTCCTCAGGGGTGGGGCTGCTCATGATGCCCGATTCGCCCCGGTCGTCGGGGTGACGGCCCCGACTCCGCCCGTTCGGCCCACCGCGGACCGCGTCAGCCGGACGTGACCGTCCAGCGGCCCGACGTCAGGTCGGCCAGCCGCGGCAGGATCGTGTCACCGGCGACGCGCAGCCCGTCGTGCAGGTACTCGTTGGTGAGCCACACCTGCGCGTTGCCCAGGCCCGCCGCGGTCGCGCGCGCCAGGTCGACGTCGACGTACGGGTCGTCGAGGTACTGCACGGCGGCGACGGGGACCTCGTTGGCGGCGAGCCGGTCGACGTCGTAGAGCGCGGGCCAGTCGGTCCGGGCGGCGAGCTCGTGGGCGGCGGCCGCGAACGGGCGCAGCGCCGCGACCTGGTCGAACATCCACGGGTACACGGCCTCGCCGGTGAGCAGCAGCGGGCGGGCGGTGGCCGCGAAGGCCGGGTGGCGGGCGTGCTCGGCCGCCGCGGCCCACCCGGGCTCACGCTCACCGGAGTGGTAGATGACCTCCTGCAGCACCAGGTACAGCGGGTTGGTGTCGAACCCCGTGCGCGCGGCGACCTGCGCGAGGAACCCCGGCGCGGGCTCGCCGTGGCGGTCGAGCGCGGTGTCCAGCAGCCAGTGCAGGTCGTCCACCCCGGTGCTCATGCCCAGCGACATCCCCAGGGTCTGCAGCCGCTCGACCGTCAGCGCGTCACCCGTCGGCAGCACGACGCCCCCCGCCGCGACCCGGTCGGCGAGGTGCCCCAGCAGCTCGACGTCCGTCGGGAAGGCGCGGTGCAGCGCGCGGTTGCGGGCCGCCTGCCGGGGGTACGTCGCGGCGTACACGTCCTCGGCCGTGGCGCCGACGGGCGGCAGACCACCGGTGATCCAGCACGCCTCGAGCGCCTCGGGGTACCGCGACAGGTACGTGAGGGTGAGGAACCCGCCGTAGGACTGCCCCAGCGTCGTCCACCGCCGCCCGCCGTACACGGTGCGGCGCAGGTGCTCGGCGTCCTCGACGATCGCGTCCGCGCGGAAGCACGCCAGGTAGTCCGCGGCCCGGGCGGGGTCGTCGAACGCCGCGACGTCCGCCCCCTCGATCCGCGACGAGCGGCCCGTTCCGCGCTGGTCCAGCAGCACGACGCGGTGGGTGCGCAGCGCGGTCGCCCACCACCCGCCGCCGGGCGTCGGGCGCGGCCCCATGCCGCCGGGGCCGCCCTGCAGGAAGAGCAGCAGCGGCAGGTCCTCGCCGTCGCGCTCCGGGTCGACGACCTCGCGCGCGAACACCTCGACCGAGCCGAACCGCTGCGGGTCCCCCCGGTCGACCGGCACCTCGACGCGGTGCTCGCGCACCCGGAACCCGGTCATCGTGTACTCGTCCACGTCGTCAGCCTACGAGCGGCGGCGCGGCGTCAGCCCGTCCCCTCCGCCGCGACGGGGATGTCGAGGATGCGGAAGTCGTACGACGAGCTCCGCCCGGTCCCCGCCTGGAACGTGACGGTGTCGACGTCCAGCTCCGGGTAGACGAAGGAGAACGTGCGCGCCTGCCCCGGGTCCATGTCGCCGCCGACCGTGAGGTCCGCGAGCGCGAACCACTCGCCACCGGGGTGCCGCTCCGAGACGCCCGTGCGGTAGTCCAGCGGGAGCACCCGGGTCGCGCCGTGCAGGATCGTGCCGCTCGACGACGCGCTCGGTGCCGTCGTGCCCTCGCCCCGGCCCCGGTCCCCGCCGTCCAGGGAGCCGATCTTGGCACCGGAGCTGGAGCGGTCGTCGACGTTGCGGGCGACCAGGTCCACCACGACGTGCCCGTGCACGCGTCGCGCGGTCGCCTCCACCTCCCAGTCGATGAGGGCGTCGACCGGCAGCGGCGTGCCCGCCGTGCCGACCTGGCCCTCCTGGCCGAACGGGGGCAGCTCGCCCCCGGTCGTCAGCTCGGTGCGAGTCACCATCGTGGACGTGAGGGTGACCGTCACGCGACGGTTCAGGGCCCGGTCCTCGTCCGACGTGTTCGGCGCGACCGGCTCGGACTCGCCCCGCCCCTCGACGCCCATGGGGTACGACGCGGGGTCGACGAGGGCACCCAGGGCGTCGGCGACAGTCCGGGCACGGCGCTGCGACAGGTCGGCGTTGTACGCCTCGTCCCCCTGGTCGTCGGTGTGCCCCACGACCGTGACGTCGCCCGGCGCGCGTTCCGTCAGCCGCTGGGCCACCAGGCGCAGCGCCTCGTCGGCCGCCGGGGTCAGGACGTCCTGGTCGAACTCGAAGAGCACGTCCGACCCGAGGGACACGTCGACGCGCTCCTGCGACTCCACGGTCGTCACCGCGCCGGCGAGCTCGATGCTCGTCGACTCCAGGGGGAACACGGGCGCGGCGGCCACGGCGTCCAGGTCGAGCACCTCGGGGGCCGGCGCCGGCGACGCGCTCGCCGTGGCGGACCCGGACGCGCCGGGCGTCCCGGTGGGCGCGGCGGCCGACGCCGGACGCACGCTCGCCGGCACGTCCCCGTCGATCACGGGCACGGCGGCGACCAGCGGCGCCCCGGGCAGGAACAGCGCCACCTCGTCGGCGTCGGGGTGCGGGGCCGCGAACGGGATCTGCAGGCGGGTCCCGGCGGGGTCCCGCAGCGTCGCCCAGCCCTCGGGTGCCACGACCGGGGCGCCCTCGCCGTCCGTGCCGCCGTGCAGGACCACGTCACGGACGAGGTCGACGAGCCGCACGTTCGACGGGGCCTCGCTGGTGAGGTGGTACGTGAGCCCGTCGACGTCCCACCCGTGCACGTGCACCCTGCCCGTCTCCGGGAACGGGTCGGGCGGGATGAGGTCGAGGGTCAGCACGGCGAGGTCCCCGACGCGCACCACCGGGTGCACGTCGACGCGCACCTCGGCCTCCGACGTCACGACCACCTCGCTCGCCACCACGTCCTCGGGCCGCGGCCCGGGGTCGGCGGTGGGCGTCCCGTCGGTCTCGCCGTCCGGGGTCGCGCCGCCGCCGGTGCAGGCGGCGAGCAGCACGGCGACGAGAACGACGACGAGGCCGGCACGAGCCGGGCGACGGCGGCGGGCAGCACGCACGAGAGGGTCCTCCAGAGGGTGGGGCCCTCATGATGCCGGACTTGTCCGTGTCGACCGGGCCACCGACCCCGTCGTCACCCGTTCGCACCCTCAGGGCACGCGCGCGAGCACGACCTCCTCCAGCGCCCCGCGCAGCGCCGGCGGCACGTCGAGCGCGGCCAGGTGCGACAGCCGCACGTGCAGCGGACGGTCGGACGTCAGCACGTCGAGCACGCGGCTCTTGAGCTCGTAGCCCACCTGCGCGACGTCCAGCAGCCGGTGCAGCCTCCCCGCGACGTCGTTCGGCCGCAGCGCCGGCGCCTCGCCGAGCCCGACGCGCAGCGTGGCCCCGACGGGCACGTCGGCCACCGTCACCCGCAGCCGGCCGTCGGCGGCACGGGCGACGACGGGCTCGGCCGGTGCGCCCTCGACGGTCGTCACCGGCGTGACGTCGTCGGCGACGGACACGAACGTCGCGGTCCACGTGCGCGTCGCGGGCACGACGCCGGCGGCCCCCTCGACCGGTCCCACGGTCAGCGCACCGCGCGCCTGGTCCCACGTCAGCGGCGTGCGCGCGACGCGGGAGGAGTCCAGGCCGTCGCCCGTGCCGTCGTCCTCGACGAGCGTGAACGCCCCGTCCGCGCCGACGACGACGAGGACCTCCAGCGCGCGCGGCTCGACCGGGTCGTCGTCCGGCACGTCCGCCGCGTCGAGCGGGACGATCGCGCCGGCCGCCGCGAGCACCGGCACGGCGGCCAGGTCGCGGTGCAGCACGAGCTCGCGGCCGCCGTCGTAGACGAGGCCGGTCAGCACGTCGACCCACGCACCGTCCGGGAGCCACGCACGCACCGCTGCCGTGGCCGACCCACGGTCCCGCGGCGACGTCACGGGCGCCACCAGCAGCTGCGACCCGAAGAGGAACTGGCCGGGCACGCCGTACGCCTCGCGGTGCCGCGACCAGCGGTGGTACATCGGCGTCACCAGCGGCACGCCCTCGCGCGCCGCCCGGTGGTTCATGGTGTGCAGGTACGGCACCAGGCGGTGGCGCAGCCGCAGGAAGTCCGTCTGGACCGCGGCGTGCTCCGGGCCGAACGCCCACGGCTCCTTGGTGAGGAACGGGTTGTTCGACGAGTGCAGCCGCAGGACGGGCGAGAACGTGCCGAGCTGCACCCAGCGCGTCGCGAGCTCGTCGTCCTTGGCGCCGAACATGTGCCCGCCGATGTCGTGGCTCCACCAGCCGTACCCGATGTTCGCGGCGGTGGCCGTGAAGTGCGGCTGGGCCGCGAGCGACGCCCACGACACCACCGCGTCCCCGGAGAACCCGACGGGGTACCGGTGCGACCCGGGCCCGGCGTACCGCGAGAACGTCAGCGGGCGGCGCCCGTCGCGCGCGTTGTCGAGGAAGTGGAAGTGGTTGAGCATCCACAGCGGGTCGATGCCGGCGACGCGCGAGTGCGGCCCCTGCTGCCAGTCGATCCACCAGAAGTCGACGCCCTCGTCCTCCAGGCCGCGGTGCAGGACGTCGAGGTAGGCGGTGAGGAAGGCCTCGTCGGTGACGTCGAACGCGATCGGGTCACGGGTCGACGGGTCCAGGCCGAGGGCCTGGCACATCGCGCCGTACGCCTCCTCGTGCGGGCCGACGCCGTCCGCCGGGTGCACGTTGAGGGTGACGCGCAGACCGCGGGCGTGGACCTCGGCGAGGAAGGCCGCCGGGTCGCCGAACAGCTCGCGGTCCCAGGTGTAGCCGGTCCAGCCGCTGCCGATCGCCGGGTCCACGTCCGTGACGTGCCAGTCCATGTCGAGGACCGCGACCGAGAACGGGACGCCCGCGGCGCGGAACCGGTCGAGCAGGGCCACGTACTCGTCGGCGGTGTAGCGGTGGTAGCGGCTCCACCAGTTGCCCAGCGCCCAGCGCGGCAGCACGGGCTGCGGGCCGGACACCGCGTAGAGCGCGCGCACCGCCTCGGCGTGGTCGTGCCCGTACGCGAAGACGTACAGGTCGGTGCGGCGGTCGTCGCGCGGCGCCACCCAGCCGTCCTCGGTGAGCAGCAGGGAGCGGGAGTCGTCGATCACGGCGTACCCGTAGCGGCCGGCGACGCCCGGCTCCAGGGGCACGGCCCCGTCCGCCTCGTCGAGCGTGCGGGCCGTGCCGCCGAGGTTGCGACCGTCGTCGTCCTGCCCGTAGCGCCACACCGAGTGCCAGGTGGTGACGGCGCCCAGCACCGCGACCGACAGCCCGCTGGTGGTGAACGGCCCCTTGTCGTACGTCAGGCGCAGGCGCCGCGTGACGACCTCGAGGTGGGTGCCGCGGTCGACCACGCGGAACTCGGGGACGGGCTGGCGGCGGTGCAGCGCGAACGTGGACGGTCGGTCCTCGAAGACACCGTCCGGGGAGTGCTCCAGGCGCAGCAGACCGTCGGTCAGGACGGTGATCCGGTAGGTGTCCCCCTGGACCACGGCGGCGGGGTCGGCCACCGGGCGGGTGGGCAGGGTGGGCAGCGTCATGGCGTCCATCCTTGGTCAGCGCATGAAGTTACGTCCGGGGGATCTTGCGAGTTCGGTCGGCCGAAACTAGGTTCGGCAGCATGCGACACCCCTCCCCGCGGCACCGCCGGTCGTGGTGCGCGGGAGCCGTGCTCACGGTCCTCGCGCTGCTCGCGGGCTGCACCGCACGCCCCGCGGACGACGGCCGCCCGGTCGTCCTGACCACGTTCACCGTCCTGGCCGACATCGCCGCGAACGTCGCCGGCGAGCACCTGCAGGTCGAGTCGATCACCCGCGTGGGTGCCGAGGTCCACGGCTACGACCCCACCCCCGGCGACATCGCCCGCGCCCGTCGCGCCGACCTCGTCCTCGACAACGGCCTCGGACTGGAACGGTGGTTCGAGCAGTTCGTCGACGGCCTGGACGCCCCGCACGTGGTGGTCTCCGACGGGGTGGACGTCATCGACGTCACGGGCGACGCCTACGCCGGCCGGCCCAACCCGCACGCGTGGATGAGCCCGCTGCAGGCCCAGGTGTACGTGCGGAACATCGCCGACGCCTTCGCCGACCTCGACCCCGCGCACGCCGACGACTACCGCGCCAACGCCGACGCCTACAGCACCGAGCTGCAGCAGGTCCACGACGAGCTGGTCACCGCGCTGGGAGCCCTGCCCGAGCAGCACCGCGCGCTGGTGACCTGCGAGGGCGCCTTCTCCTACCTGGCGCGGGACGCCGGGCTCACGGAGCACTACATCTGGCCCGTCAACGCCGAGCAGCAGGCCACGCCGCGGCAGGTCGCGGCCGTCGTCGACACGGTCCGCGCGGACGAGGTGCCGGCCGTCTTCTGCGAGTCGACCGTCTCCGACGCCCCCATGCGCCGCGTCGCCGAGGCCACCGGCGCGGTGCTGGGCGGCACGCTCTACGTCGACTCGCTGTCCGAGCCCGACGGTCCCGTCCCGACGTACCTCGACCTGCTGCGCCACGACGTGCGCGTCATCGTCGACGGCCTCACCGGGCGCACCTCGTGACGCACGCCCTGGAGGTCCGCGACCTGCACGTCAGCTACGGCACCGTGCGGGCCCTGGACGGGGCGAGCCTGACCCTCGACCACGGCCGCGTCTGCGGGCTGGTCGGCGTCAACGGCTCCGGCAAGTCCACGCTCTTCAAGTGCGTCATGGGGGTCGTCCGCCCGGACGCGGGCACGGTGCTGGTCGACGGCACGGACCCCGCGGCCGCCCGCCGACGCGGGGCCGTGGGCTACGTGCCGCAGAGCGAGGACGTGGACTGGACGTTCCCGCTGTCGGTGCGGGACGTCGTCATGACGGGCCGCTACGGGCACCTCGGCCTGACGCGCCGCGCCGGCCGCGCCGACCACGCCGCCGTCGACGAGGCCCTGGCCCGGGTCGAGCTGACCGACCTCGCGGACCGGCAGATCGGGCGCCTGTCGGGTGGGCAGCGCAAGCGGGCGTTCGTCGCGCGCGGGCTCGCGCAGGGCGCGACCGTGCTGCTGCTGGACGAGCCGTTCGCGGGGGTCGACAAGCGCTCCGAGGCCACGATCACCCGGCTGCTGCGCGAGCTGGCCGCCGCCGGGGCCGCCGTGCTCGTCTCGACGCACGACCTGCACGCGCTGCCCGCCCTGGCCGACGAGGCCGCGCTGCTGCACGGCCACGTCCTGGTGCACGGCACGCCGCAGGACGTCCTGCGGCCCGAGAACCTGGCGCTCGCGTTCGGCTCCGACGTCCGTGAGGTGCCCTGATGAGCCCGCTGGACCTGCTGCTCGAGCCCCTCACCTACGACTTCATGGTGCGCGCCCTGGTCACGATCGTCGTCGCGTCGGTCGTGTGCGCCGTGCTGTCGTGCTGGCTGGTGCTCATCGGGTGGTCCCTCATGGGTGACGCGGTGTCGCACGCCGTGCTGCCCGGCGTGGTCCTCGCGTACGTGGTGGGGGCGCCGTTCGCGCTCGGGGCCGTGGTGTTCGGCGTGCTGGCGGTCGTGCTCATCGGGTTCGTCCGGGACACCAGCCGCGTCAAGGAGGACGCCGCGATCGGCATCGTGTTCACGTCGCTGTTCGCCCTCGGACTGGTGCTGGTGTCGGTGACGCCCAGCCAGACGGACCTCAACCACATCGTGTTCGGCAACCTGCTCGGGGTGTCCGGCACCGACCTGGTGCAGATCGGCGGGCTGGGGGCCGTGGTCCTCACCGTGCTGCTGGTCAGGCGCCGGGACCTCACGCTGTACGCGTTCGACCCGATGCACGCGCACGCCATCGGCATCAGCCCGCGGCGTCTGGGCGCGCTGCTGCTGGGGCTGCTGGCGCTCACCGCGGTCGTCGCCCTGCAGGCCGTCGGGGTGGTGCTCGTCGTGGCCATGCTCATCGTCCCCGGCGCCACGGCGTACCTGCTGACGGACCGGTTCTCCCGCATGCTGCTGATCGCGCCGTCGCTGTCCGCGGCCTGCGGGGTCGTGGGCCTCTACGTCAGCTACTACGCCGACACGGCGTCGGGCGCGACGATCGTGCTCACGCAGGGCGTCGTCTTCGCGCTCGTGCACCTGTTCGGCCCGCAGCGCGGTGTGGTCACCACCCGCCTGACCCGCCGCCGGCTCCGCACGCCCACGCCGTGACAGGACGCTGCGGCCCGGTCCGCGCCGGTGCGCGCGATGCCCGTTCCTGCCGTGGTCAGCCCTGGTCGCGCCGGTCGACGGGGGTGAGCACGAGCACGGGGATCAGCCGGTCCGTGCGCCGGGTGTACGCCTCGTAGTCCGGCCACACCTCGACCGCCCGCGCCCACCAGGCGTCCCGCTCCGCACCCGTCACCTCGCGGGCGACGTAGTCCCTGCGCACGGGCCCGTCCTGCAGCTCGACCTGCGGGTGGGCGACGATGTTGCGGTACCAGACGGGGTGCGTCGGCGCACCGCCGAGCGACGCGACGACCGCGTACTCGCCGTCGTGCTCGACGCGCATCAGCGGGGTCTTGCGGATCTTCCCGCTCGTCGCGCCGAGGGTCCACAGGACGACGACGGGCTGCCCGTCGAGCGTCGTGCCGCGCGTCCCGCCGGAGCTCTCGTACAGCTCCACCTGCTCGCGGGCGCGGTCCGACGTGCTGGGGGCGTACTCACCGGTGAGGGGCATGCCTGGCACAACCCGGCGTGCCCGCCGGGGATTCCGTGCGGGTCGCTGCCGGAGGAGCTCTTCTCGGCGACCGGGCTGGATCGCCCTCTCATGACGAGGGGCGATCCAGCCCGGGCCGGTCAGCTGCGGTTGCTGCCCGCGGGTGCGCCGTTGGTGCCCACGGCGCGGCCGGCGATGCCGGCGACGAGCGTGTTGAGGTCGAGGCCGGTCAGGGACTTGATGACCTCCTGGCCCTCGCCCAGCACCTGCCCGACCGTCCGCGTCATGGCCGACGCGCCGTCGGTCGACACCACGGTGAGCTGGTCGATCGAGCCGATCGGCTCGGCGGCGGCGCGGACGATCTCGGGCAGCAGCGCGATGACCTGCTGGGCCAGGACCGCCTCGCCCTGCTCGCGCAGCGCCTCGGCCTGCGCGTGCGTGGCCTCGGCCTGCGCCAGACCCTCCGCACGGGCGGCGGCGGCGCGCGCCAGACCCAGCGCCTCGAGCGCCTTGGCCTCGGCGAGCTGCCGGTCGCGCTCGGCGTTACCGGCGCGGATGGTGGCCTCGGCGGCGGCCTCGGCGTCCTGGACCGTCGCGATCTTGTTGGCCTCGGCGACCTTCATGCGGCGGTACGCGTCGGCCTCGGCGGCCGCGTTGGCGGCGTCACGCTCGGCGTTGGCCTGCTGGACCGCGGCGTACGCGGACGCCTCGGCCGGCTTGCGGACGTCGATGTCGAGCTGCTCCTCGGTCACCTTCGCCTTCTCGGCGAGGGCGTCGCGCTCCTGCAGGGCGACGAGCTTGTCCTGCTCGGCCCGGGCGAGCTGGCCGGCGGCGTTGGCCTCGGCGTTCGCCTTGTCGGTCTCCGCCTTGATCGCGGCCTGCTTGAGCGCGAGGTCGCGCTGACGCTCGGCGATCTGCTCCATCGCCCGGATCTTGGCGAACTCGGAGACCTGCTGGGCCTCGGCCTCCTTGACCTCGGCGACCTGCCGGGCGCGGGCGGCCTCGGCGCGCCCCAGGTTGGACAGGTAGTCCGAGCCGGGCGTCGAGATGTCGGAGATGTTGAGCAGGTCGACCTGCAGACCCTGCTCGGCCAGGTCCGTCTTCGTCGAGGCGACGACCGCGTCCTGGAGCGACTTGCGGTCGGAGATGATCTGCTCGATCGTCATGTCGCCGATGATGGCGCGCAGCGACCCCTCGAGGGACTCCCGGATGACGTCGGTGAGCGTCGCCTGCTGGGACAGGAAGCGCTGTGCGGCACGCCGCACGCCCTCCTCGTCGCCGCGGACCTTGAAGTTGATGGACGCCTTGATGGCGAGCTTGATGCGGTTCTTGTCGACGCCCTCGACGGTGATGCCGATCTGACGCTGCTCGAGCGAGATCGGGAAGCCCTGCTGCAGCACCGGCCAGACGAAGACCCGCCCGCCGACGACCACGCGCTGGCCGGTGTCGGCAGCCGCACCGCGCCCCGCCCCGCGACCGACGATGATGAGCGCCTCGTTGGGCGGCACCCGGCGGATGCGCTTGGTGATGAGCGCGATCACCGCGACGAACGCGATGATCAGCGCGCCGACCGCGATGACGGTGATGCTTCCCTGCGCGAGCTCGAGCATGGTGTCCCGGCCGGGCCGGGCTCCTTCCTGTGGGTACTGCGGATGGTGCCCGGGGCCGCGGTGCGGCTCAGGTGGTCGAGGACGTCACACGGGACGCACGTGCACGCGGGACCCGGACACCGCGACCACGACGACGCGCGTGCCCGCGGCGATCTCCTCGTCGGCCCAGGCGAGCCGGGCCTCCAGGTCGCGGACGCCCTCGAGCCGGACCTCGCCGCCCGACGGGCCGGTGGTCGACGTCGTCGTGCCGAACGCGCCGTCCAGCGGCGGCGGCGGCGCGTCCTCGGTCTCCGAGAGCCGCTTGACCAGGCCCTGGGCAGCGGCGAAGGCGACGACGGCGAAGCCCACGCCGATCACGTACGCCCAGACGAGCGGCAGGTCCGACGACAGTGCGATGACCCCGCTGGCACCGAACACGACGGCGCCCACGCCGGCGGCGATGCCGGAGAACCCGCCCTCACCGATGTCGAACGACTCGAAGATGTCGCCGAAGACCAGCGACGCGAGCAGGACGACGAGGCCGATGCCCCCGATGACGAGGAAGACGGTCACGGAGAGGGGTCCCTTCGGGTGGGTTGTGCGCGCAAGTATGCCCCAGGGCGCACACCACCGGGGTGGGTCCGCAGACTCCTGCGGACGGGCGTCCGGGTGAACCGACCCGGACGCCCGTCACCGCGGCCCGGCCGCTACAGCAGCGGCTCGTCCGCCGCCGTCACCGGCACCGGCGTCCCCCTGCCCAGCAGCGAGTGCCGGTACGAGAACCCGAAGTAGACGACCAGGCCCACGAGCACCCACACGAGGAACCGGAGCCACGTCAGCGTCGTGAGGTTGAGCATCAGCCAGATGCACGCGAGGCCCGAGATGATCGGCAGCACCGGCGAGAACGGCACCTTGAACCCGCGCGTCAGGTCGGGGCGCGACCGGCGCAGCAGCGGGATGCCGAAGCTGACCAGCACGAACGCCGAGAGCGTCCCGATGTTGATCATCTCCTCGAGCAGCTCGACCTCCGACAGCCCCGCGATGAGCGCCACGACCACGCCCGCACCGACCTGCAGCCACGTCGGGGTGCCGAACCGCGAGGAGGTGCGCGACAGGGGACGGGGCAGCAGCCCGTCGCGGCTCATCGCGAAGATGACGCGCGTGAGGCCGAGCAGCAGCACCATGAGCACGCTCGTCAGGCCCACGAGGATGCCGACCGAGATCACCCGGCCCGCCCAGTCGGCCCCCACGAGCACGAACGCCGTGGTGAGGGACGGGGAGCCGGACTCGGCCAGCTCGGTGTAGCTGACCATGCCGGTGACGACCACGGTCACCAGGATGTAGAGGACGGTGACGAGCGCGAGCCCGCCGAGGATGCCGCGGGGCACGGCGCGCTGCGGGTTCTTGGTCTCCTCGGCGGTGGTCGCCACGACGTCGAACCCGATGAACGCGAAGAAGACCAGCGCCGCGCCGGACAGGACGCCCATGACGCCGTACATGGAGGGCTCCATGCCCAGCAGGAAGCCCGTCAGCGGCTGGTGCAGCGCGCTGGTGCCGGACTCGGCCGGCTGCGACGGCGGGACGAACGGCGTCCAGTTCTCCGCCTTGACGTAGAAGAACCCGGCGACGATGACGAAGAGCGTGATGCCGACCTTGATGATCGTGAACACGCTGTTCACGCGGGTGCTCAGGCGCGTACCGATGGCCAGCAGCACCGTGAACACGGCGACGATGAGCATCGGGCCCCACGCGACGTCGGCGCCCAGCACCTCCACCGTGGCGGGCACGTCGATGCCGAACAGCCCGAACGCGTCGGACAGGTACACGCCCCAGAACTTGGCGATGACCGCGGACGCCAGGAGCATCTCGAGGATCAGGTCCCAGCCGATGATCCAGGCGACGAGCTCGCCCATCGTCGTGTACGAGTACGTGTACGCGGACCCGGCGACCGGCATCGTCGAGGCGAACTCGGCGTAGCACATGATCGCCAGGCCGCAGACGACCGAGGCGATGACGAACGACAGGATGACCGACGGGCCGGCGTAGTTCGCCGCCGCGGTCGCACCCACCGAGAAGATGCCGGCGCCCACGGCCACCGAGACGCCGAGGACGGCGAGGTCCCACGCGTTGAGGGTGCGGTGCAGCCGACGATCCGGGTCGTCGAGCTGGGCCATCGAGTCTTCCACGGACCTGCGCCGCAGGACGCCGCGGTACTCGCGGGCACGGTCCGCCGGGCTCGGTGTCGTCATCGTCCCTCCTTCGGGTGCCTGGACGTCACCCGAGAGCATGACGCCCCCCCGGGACGGCGGCCACCGGACGTTCGTCCCGGGACGCGGTCCGGTGCGTCCGGGTGCGTCCGGTCGCACGCCCCCGCATGCGGGCCGCCGGCGTCCTCGGCAGGGTGGGCGCATGGACGACACGACGCGACCGGTCGCGGACGGCGGCCCCGACGACCACCACCTGCCGCCCCCCGGCACCGACGACGCGACCGTGGCAGCCGTCGGTGCGGTGACGGCCGCCTTCGAGGTCGTCGAGCACGCCCGGGGCACGCTGTACGCCTTCCACCGCCTGATCGGCCGCGCGGACGCCGAGCTCCAGCAGGCGCTCGACGACCTGGAGGCGGCCGGGCACGGGGAGCTCGCCGACCGGGTCCGTGCGGACGTGGTGGGCCGCAACGTGCTGCCCGGCCGGTGGACGTTCCAGGTGGTCGAGGAGTTCGACGAGGGGTACCACCGCGCGTTCGCCGACGCCGAGCGGCACGTGCGCGACGAGCTGACCGCTGGACGCCGCCACGTGTACGAGGCCCGGCTCAAGGAGCACGGGCGCACCCACGGCCGCCCGGGGCACGAGGCGCTGCCGGCCGACGTGCCGAACGACGCCGACGAGCCCGGCAGCCCCGGACCGGTGGCCTGAGCCGGCGACCCGACCCCCGCCCGGCGGACCCGACCCCCGCCCGGCCGACCCCGGCCTCCACCGAGCCGACCCCGGCCGCCCGCGGACGCCCCCACCGCACGCCGGCACCAGGGAGTGCGGGACTGTCACCGCGGTGCGGCATGCTCCCCCCGTGCCCCGTCGTCCCCGGTCCGTGGTCCCCGCCCGCTCGTCCGCCCGTCGCGCCTGGCCGTGGGTGCTCGTCCTGCTGGTCGGGCTGGCCGGTGGTCTCGGCACGCCGGTGGTCCTCGACGCCAGGGCAGCGGCGCAGTACCCGGTCACCGCCGCCGACCTGGCCGCCGGTCGCACAGCCCTGGAGCAGCTGGCCGTCAAGGGTCGTGCACCGCGCACCGGGTACAGCCGCGAGGCGTTCGGGCAGCGCTGGGAGGACGTCGACCGCAACGGTTGCGACACGCGCAACGACATCCTGCGGCGCGACCTCGTCGACGTGGAGCTGAAGCCCGGGACGCACGACTGCGTCGTCCTGCGCGGCACCCTGCTGGACCCGTACACCGGCACGACGATCCCGTTCGAGCGCGGTGAGCGGTCGTCCGAGGTGCAGATCGACCACGTGGTCGCGCTGGCCGACGCCTGGCAGAAGGGCGCCCAGGGGTGGACCGAGGAGAAGCGCGCCGCGTTCGCCAACGACCCGGCCAACCTGCTCGCGGTCGACGGGACCGCCAACCAGCGCAAGGGCGCCGGGGACGCGGCGACGTGGCTGCCGCCCAGCAGCGGCTACCGGTGCGCGTACGCGCTGCGGCAGACCGTGGTGAAGGCGGCGTACGGCCTGTGGGTGACCGCGGCGGAGCACACCGCGCTGACCCGGGCGATCGACCGGTGCGTCGTCGTGGACTGACGGACGCGCGCACCGGCGACGCGGCAACCGGCCCGCGAACGGCGGCGGCTGACCCGCTCGCCGCGGGTCGCGGCCGTGACGTCAGGCGCCGCGGCGCACCTGGTGGGCCTCCGCGGGTGCGGGCGACGCCTCACGCGGTCCGATGACGGCGCCGCCCAGCCGCCGGGTCACGGCGCGGGCGGCCAGGACGACGGCGCGGGCGTGCTCCTGCACGGCGGCGGCGGGCATCCGCGCGGCGGGCGCGACCAGCGCCAACGCCCCGACGACGCCCCCCCGTGTGGTCCAGGACGGGCGCCGCGACGGCACGCAGGTCCGCGTCGAGCTCACGGTCGTCGACGGCGAACCCGCGCCGGCGGGTGCGCACCAGCTCGGCCCGCAGCTCGCCCGGGTCGGTGATGGTGCGGCCCGTCGCGGGCGGCAGGCCGGCGGCGACCACACGCTCGACGGTGGCGGCCCCGGCGACCGACAGGATCGCCTTGCCGGTCGCGGAGCAGTGCATCGGCACGGTGGCCGGGATGCGACCGGGGAACCGTCCGGCGCTGCCGGGGCCGGAGCGGTGGGCAGCCAGCCGGACGTGGACGCCGTCCGGCACGGTCAGGACGGCCAGGCAGCCGCTGGTGCGGGCCAGGTCGTCGAGCGCACCGGCGGCGACGGTCTCCACGTCGAGGCTCGACAGGTAGGCGTGGCCCAGCCGCAGCGCGCCGGGACCCAGGCGGAACCGTCCGCTGGTGGGGTCGCGGCGCAGCAGCTCGGACTCCAGCAGCGGTGCCGCGAGCCGCAGCACGGTGGACTTGTGGACGCCGAGGCGTCGGCCGATCTCGGCTGCGGTCAGGCCGGCAGGGTCGGTCTCCTGGGCGCACACCTCGAGCAGTGCGAGCGCCCGTCGCAGCGACAACGACTCGTTACGTCCCGGCCGGGAAGCGACGTCTGCTGTTGTGCTCACCGCTTCACTATCGCAGATCTGAACAGTCGTCCTGCGCTCCGTCCGACGCGTCCGCGGAGCGCATTCGGCGCACACGTGGTCACACCGTCCCACAACGGGCGCGCAGGTCAGGGCGTCGGCCAGGCCGCGAGCAGCCACGCACCGCCGATGCCGAGGAGCGCGACGCAGAGCACCAGCAGCAACCCGACCCAGGCCGCCGCGGGCAGGTGCGTGAGACCCGCGAGCAGTCCCGCGTCGGACTGGTCACGACCGCCGCCGCGTCGCACGCGCCGCCGCTGCGACTGCATCTCCAGGACCGCGCGCGGTGCGCCGAGCAGGAGGAACCACGTGAGGCCCGCCGCGACCACGGCCTGCACCTGCGCCGGTGCCCACACGGTCACGACGACGAGGACGGCCCCGCTGACGAGCACCGCCCACAGCCCGTACCAGTTGCGGATCTGCAGCAGCACGAGCACCACCACCACCAGCAGCAGCCACAGCACCGCCAGCGCGTACCCCCGGGACAGCAGCCACGCGGCCGCCAGTCCCAGCACGGCGGGCCCCGGGTAGCCCGCGGCGACCGTGGCCACCATCCCGGGGCCGCGGGGGCGCCCGCGCGAGACGGTGAGGCCGGACGTGTCGGAGTGCACACGGATGCCCGACAGGCGCCGCCCGACCAGCACCGCGACCGCGGCGTGGGCCGCCTCGTGCACGATCGTCAGGCCGTGGCGCAGCAGGTGCCACACGCCCGGCACGGTGAGCGCGACGAGGACGACGAGCGCGACCACGGCGACGGTGAGCCGGTCGGGCGCCGGCTGGGGCGTCGTGACCTGGGTCCACAGGTCGGCCAGGCCGCTCACCGCGCGCCCTCCAGCACCACGTCGACGCCGGTGGCCCTCACCCGCACCCCGTCGGGCACGACCTCGGCGTCCTGCAGCACGATGCCCGGGGGCAGCCCGTCGAGCGGCACCTCGATCCCGACGAGTCGTTCCGCGAGGTTGCCGGGCAGCTGGTCGAGCCGCAGGGTGCCCGCCCCGAGCGTCAGGTCCTGCACGTCGACCAGCAGCCGGCCGTCCTCGACGCGCGGCACGAGCCCGGCGGTCAGCGTCAGGCCGAGGACCTCGCCGGACGCGCGCAGCGTGGACCCGTCGACCGTGACGGCGAGGTCCGCCTCGTCCCGCACCGCCTGCTCGATCGACGCGGTGGGGACGGTCGCGTCGATGCGCACGTCGCCCACGCGGTACGGCGTCTCGAGGGAGACGTCCGTCGCGTCGACCGTCACGTCGGTGACGCGCAGCCCGTCGAGCGTCACGGCACCGGCCGTCGCGGTCACGTCGTCGAGCGAGCGCCCCAGCAGCTGGGTGAGGAAGGGGAAGCCGCCGATCCGGATCTCCGGCGTCCCCTCGACCTGCAGCTCGCGCGTGATGACGTCCGCGACCCGGCCCTCGGCCTCGTCGCGCGCCAGGCCGTCGGCCAGGTAGGCGCCACCGACGACGAGTCCGATCGCGACGAACCCCGCGACCGCGGCCTTGGCTCCCATGCGCTCCCCGTCCGTCGACGCCGATCCCCGGCACACCGTAGGGGGCGCGGGAGCGTCGCGCGTGCAGAGCCGCGGGCGCACCCCGGGCGCCCGGCGCACATGTGGCACACGTCACATCCGCTGCCTAGGCTGGTGGCACGTACGACGGAGGCGCGATGACCTGGGCTCTCCTCATCCTCATCTCGGTGGCCCCGACGGTGCTGCTGTGCCTGGTGTGGTCACTGATCCCCTCGCCGGACGAGCCCCCACGCTGGCGCACCGCGCTGGCCGACCGGCTGGAGGCGCTGGCCGGACGGCTGCGCCGGCGACGCCCCGACCCGTACGACCCCTTCCTCACGCTGCGGGTGCAGGAGCGGCTGGGCGCCGTGGCCGACCACGTGCGCCGCCTCGAGGTGGACGAGCACACCTTCGCCCGGGCGGAGCGGATCATCGCCTCGCAGCTCGCGTACGACCAGCTGCTGGCCGAGGCGTGCCGGCTCGCGGGTGTGGAGGTGCGGCCCGCCGCGCTCGGGGACCCGCAGGAGCGGTTCCGCGAGGAGGTCGAGCTGGCCGCCCGCGGCTGGACGTGGTGACGCCGCGGTCGCCGCGGGTCAGCCGGCCAGGACGGTGAGGGTGCTGGGTCCGCCCGGGGTCGGGCGCACCTCGATCCGGTCGGCCACGGCCTGCTTGAGCGCCTCGACGTGCGACACGATGCCGACGACGCGGCCGCCCTGGCGCAGCCTACCGAGCTCGGCGAGCACCTGGTCGAGCACGTGCGGGTCGAGCGCCCCGAAGCCCTCGTCGACGAACAGGGTGCCGAGCTCGACGCCCCCGGCCTCGGCGGTGACGACGTCGGCCATGCCGAGCGCGAGGCACAGCGACACGTAGAACGTCTCGCCCCCCGACAGGGTGCGCGGGTCGCGCGCGCGTTCGGTGCGGTGGTCGACGACACGCATCGCGAGGCCCACCGCCCGCGCGCGCACGTCCTCCTTCTCGTCGGAGCGCACCAGCTCGTAGCGCCCGTCGGACATGACCGCGAGCCGCTCGTTGGCCGCGGCCACCACGTCCTCGAACCGCCGGCCCAGCACGTACGTGGCCAGCGACAGCGCGTGCGCGTTGTCGGAGCCGGTGCCGGACGCGAGGTTCGCCATCCGGGTGACCGGCGCGGCCGCGGCCACGGCGGCGTCGAGACCCTCCGCGGCGCGGCGGACGCGCTCGGCGGCGTCACCGGCCGCCTCGGCGCGGGACGCCGCCACGCGCGCCCGGCCGTCGGCGTCCGTGGCGACCTGACGGGCGGCGACCTCGGCGGCCCGGGCACCGGCCACGTCGACGGTCACGTCGTCCGGCAGCGCGGCGACCGCGGGCTCCACGAGCCCCGCGGTCACGCGCGCGAGGTCGGCGGTGTGCGTGACGACGCGCCGCTCGAGCTCCGCGAGCTCGGGCGGGCGGCACCACGCGTCGCGCGCGGCGGCGTCCGTGGCGAAGCCGTGCTCGGCCAGGGCGGCGTCCAGCTCCCGACGGCGGCGGCCCGCGTCGGCGGCGGCCGAGCGCTCGGCGTCCAGCGCGTCCAGCAGGTCGACGGCCTGCCGTGCGCGTGCCTCGAGCGCAGTGTGCCGGGCGGCGACGGTCGGGTGGTCCGCCCGCGCCTCGACGACCTCGGCCTCGGCGCGGCCCAGCGCGTCGCGCTCCGTCTCGAGCGTCACCTCGGCGGCACGCACCTGCGCCAGCACCTCGTCCCGCAGGGCCTCGCGTCGTCGGGTGGCCGTGTCGTGGGCCGTCAGCTGCGCGTCGAGCTCGGTCACCCGCGCGGCCGCGGCGGCCACCGCTGCCACCTCGGCGTCGGCGCTGCGCAGTGCCGCCCCGGCGGACCCGGTGTCGTGCTCACCGGTGCGCGCGGCGAGGCCGTCGACCCGCTCCGTGAGCCCTGCGCGCCGTGCGCCGGCCGCCGCGAGCCGGGACTCGGCGTCCGCCCGCGCCTGCTCGGCAACCTGCACCTGCTCGGCCGTGACGTGGTCGGCGCCGACGGTCGCCGGCGCGGGGTGCTCGCAGGCGCCGCACACCGGGCACGGGTCCCCGTCCGCCAGGTCCGCTGCCAGCTCACCCGCGAGTCCGGCGACCCGTGCGGCCCGCAGGGTGGCCTCGGCGCCGAGCGCGGCGCGGGCGTCCTGGGCCGCGGCGGCGACGGCGGCCTCGGCCGTCGCCAGGTCCGCCCGCGCGGTGACGAGGGCCTGCACGTCGGCGACGAGCGCGCGGGCGGCGGTGCGCGCCGCCTCGGCCGCGTCCGCCCGCCCGGCCTGCGCGCGTGCCGCGTCGCGCTCCTGCTCGAGCACGGCCCGCGCCGCCGGACGGTCCGCGAGCCACGTCGTGGCCGCGTCGACCTCGGCCCGCAGGTCGTCGAGCACGGCCGCGAGGTCACGGACCGCGCGGCGCCGCTCGGTGAGCCCCGCCTCGACGTCGACGGTACGGCGCAGCGACGCGGCCGCGGCCGCCGCCGCGTCGTGCTCCGCCCGCAGGTGGGGCCGCCAGGCGCCGAGCGCGTCCTCGCCGAGCGCACCCGGCAGTCCGAGCGCCGCCGGCAGCCCGAGCGCCGCCGGGTCGCCGTCCGCCGGGTCACCCGGCTGCGGGGCGGGGGTCGGCAGGTCGAGGCTCGGCAGGTCGAGGGTCGGCAGGTCGCGAGCCGGCACGTCGAGGGTCGGCAGGTCCGCGGGCAGCAGGTCGGCGGGTGCGACGTCCGCCGCCGCCACCAGCGCCTTGGTGGCCGACGCGTGCGTGGTGCGGGCCTCCTCCCAGCCCGTCAGCAGCGGACGCACCGCCGCGGCGGACCGTGCCCGGCCCAGGCGCTCCACGTCGTCGGCGTGCCGGGCGGCGGCGGCGTCGAGCAGGGTGTGCTCCGCGCGCAGCGCGTCGCGCCGGGCCACCAGCGCGGCCGTCGCGCGGGCCTGCTCGTGCACCGCCTGCGCCGCCTCGCACGCGCCGCGCGCGGTGTCCGCCTCGCGGGTCAGCGCGTCGGCGACGGCGTCCAGCCCGGCCGTGAGCGTGGCGAGCACCTGGCCGACCGCGGGTGCGGCGGGCGTGGCGAGCACCGCCTCCTCGAGCGCGGCGCGGGCCGCGTCCTGCTCCTGGGGTCCCCCGGCGCACGCGCCGAGCAGGTGCGCGACCGACTCCCCGAGGCGCCCGCGCGCGGCCTCCACGGTGCGCGCGGCCTCGGCCCGCAGGGCAGCGAGCCGCTGCTGCATCTGCTCGTACACCTGCGTGCCGAAGATCTTCTGCAGCAGCACCCGGCGCTCCTCGCCGGTCGCGCGCAGGAACCGCGCGAACTCCCCCTGCGGCAGCACCACGGTCTGGACGAACTGCGTGCGGTCCAGCCCCACCACGCGCTGCAGCTCGGCCCCGACCTCGTCCAGGCGCGTGCCGAGCAGCACGCCGACGCCGTCGAGGGCGTCGGGGCCGCCGGACACGTCGGCGTCGGGCGGCAGCCGCCACGCCTTGACGCTCGCCTGTGCGGTCGTGGTGCCCAGACCGCGGCGCTTGGCGCGCTGGTGGGCGGGCGTGCGGCGCACGCGGTAGATGCCGGCGGGCACCTCGAAGACCAGGTCGACGACGCTCTCGACGTCGTCGGCCGCGTACGCGGAGCGCAGCCGCTCGTCCGAGGCGTCGGCGCCGGCGACCTTGCCGTACAGCGCGAAGACGATCGCGTCGATGAGCGTCGACTTGCCCGCGCCCGTGGGGCCCTCGAGCAGGAAGAGCCCGGACGCGCCGAGGGCGTCGAGGTCCACGGTGTGCCGGTCGGCGAACGGGCCGATGGCCTGGACGGTCAGCGAGCGCAGCCGCATCAGGCGCTCCGCTCCGCGGCGGCGACGTGCTCGTGCGCGGCACGCAGCACCGCACGCTCCGCGGCCGTGGGCCGGGCACCGGTGACGTGCGCGACGAAGTCCGCGGCGACCTCGACCGGGTCGGCGGCGGCCGTGACCAGCACGGGCCGCGCACGCTCCTCGTCGGGCCGCGCGGGCCGGTGCTGCACGACCAGCGCGTGCGGGAACCGCTCGCGGACACGGCGGAACAGGTCGGCGGGGCGCGCGTCGTCGGTCACCGTCACCCGCACCCAGTCCCCGACGTACGGCTCACCGGCGGCGCCGAGCAGGTCGTCGAGCGGGCCGGTCACGTCGCTCAGGCGGCGGGGCACCGGCGCGGGCACGAGGGTCGTCACGGGCGCCGCCCCGGACAGGTCCACCAGCACGGAGGACTTGGTGTGGTGCTGCTCGGAGAACGAGTACGCGAGGGGCGAGCCGGAGTACCGGAGGACGGTGCCGTCCGGCCCGGTGACGACCTGGGGGCCGTGCAGGTGGCCCAGCGCGACGTAGTCGGCGTCGGCGAACACCGCGGCGGGCACGTGGTCGACGCCGCCGACGCGGATGTCCCGCTCCGACTCGCTGGCCCGGCCGCCCACGACGAACGCGTGCGCGGCCACCACGACGCGCGGCCGCGTGGACCCGCGCCGGGTCGCCGCGTCGGCCCGCACGCGCGCCATCGCGGCGGACGTCACGGCCTCGTGCGAGCGCGCGAGCAGCGTGCGCGTGCCCGTCGCGTCGACCGGTGCGAGCTCCGCCCGGCACACGTCCGGGTCGAGGTACGGCAGCCCGTAGACGAGCACGTCACCCACCTCGACCGGCTCGGCCAGCGACGCGACGCGCGTGCGCAGCCGCACGCGCTCGCGCATGAGCTGGGACCCGAAGCCGAGCCGGGTCGCGGAGTCGTGGTTGCCCGACGTCACCACGACGGTGGTGTGCTCGGCGAGCCGCGCGAGGGTGTCGGACAGCAGGGTCACGGCCTCCACGGGCGGGATGGCCCGGTCGTACACGTCGCCGGCGACGACGACCGCGTCGACCCGCTCCGCGCGCACCAGGTCGACCAGGTGGTCCAGGTACGCGGCCTGGTGGTCGAGCAGGTCGACCCCGTGCAGGGAGCGCCCCAGGTGCCAGTCCGACGTGTGCAGCAACCGCATGCCCGGAACGTAACCGAGCGGTCCGACATCGCCGCGGTCGACCCGCGGCCGCGCGTCACACGTCGTCCGGGACCGCCTCTCCCAGACCGACCATGTCGAGCAGGTCGCGCAGCACGCGGTGCGGGTCGTGCAGCCTCAGGTCGACCCCCGCCTCGGACGCGGCGAGGTGCAGCTGCAGCACGAACGCCACGCCCGACGAGTCGATGAACGTCGCCTCGCTGGCGTCGACCAGGAGCGGCAGCCCGCTCATCAGCGCGATGCCCATCGACGCGGAGGCCGACTCGCGCAGGGACGCGTCGATCTCACCGACCAGGCACACGACGGCCCGACCCCCGCGGTGCTCGACACGGATCTCGTGGTCCGTCGGGTCGGGGGTGCTCTCGAGTGCCGCGCTGGTGAGCTCGGTCATGGGCGTTCGTGCTCCTCGTGCCTCGGGCCGGTACGTCGTCGTACCGGGGTGCGACGGGCGGGAAGACGGTACCCACCACCGCCCACATCGGCGCGGCGGGACGACGCCTCGCTGCCTGCCAACACGACCGGACCCGTCGGTGTTCCCGGACGGCACCCCGACCGCCGGTCGGCTGTGACCGGAACGTGACCTGCGCGGCGTCAGCCGTCGTCGCTGACGTCCGCGACGGTGGCACCCAGCGCACGCACCAGGTCGTCGGTCGCCAGCTCGATCCCGACGCCGTGGCCACCACCGCCGATCGACACGCGCCGCCCCGTCGCGCGCCGGTCCACGACCACCGGCCAGGTGCGGGTGGTCCCGAACGGGGTGATGGTGCCGCGCTCGAAGCCCGTGACGTCCTTGGCCACGGCGGCGTCCGGCATGGACAGCCGCGAGACGCCGAGCAGGGCGCGCAGCCGCGGCCACGAGATCTGACGGTCGCCGGGCAGCAGCACCAGCAGGAAGTCGTCCTCGCCGCGGCGCACGACGATGGTCTTGACCAGGTCGGCCGGCTCGATGCCGCGGGCGGCGGCGGCCTCCGCGAGAGACCCGACGCGCCCGTGCCGCGTCCGGACGTAGGGGATGGCGGCGGCGTCCAGCGCCTGCACCGTGCGCCGCTCACCGTCGGTCCGCAGCTCGGCGTCGGGGGCGGCGGTGGGGCCGGGGGTCGCGTCGCTCACGTGCCCACGGTAGCGACGCGGGCGCGACCGGTCCGGGGCGCCGTCAGGCCAGGGCGGCGACGAGCGCCGCGACCAGCGCCAGCGGCAGCACCGCCGCCACCGCGACGAGCCACCCGCGACCCCTGGGCGGCGGCGGGAGGGCGTGCTCGTCGGCCGGCCGCGGGCCGGCCTGCGCGGCGAAGAGACCGAGCCAGTCCTGCTCCGGCGTCCAGCGCTGCTCGGGGGCCGGCGCGGGGTCGGGGATCCACTCCTCCTGCGGCAGCCACCGCGCGGGCAGCGGACGGGCGCGCGCCGGCGCGTCGGGCTCTGGACCGTCGGAGACCCACGGGTCGCGCTCACCGCGCTGCCCCTGACCACGACGGCGGCGGGTCGCGGGGTCGGCGGTGGGCCACCCCGCGGGGGCCACCGCGTCCACGGTGGGGAGCGGCGGTCCCGCGCGCCGCACGAGCGCACGTCCCACGTCGTTGGCCCACACGGACCCGTGCGCGTCGCGAGGCTGCCGCGGGCCCGGGGCCGGGGGCGGCCACGGCTGTGCGAGCACGGCGCTCCCGTCGACGTCGGCGGCGATCCGGACGAATCGCCCAGGGACCAGCATGCCGCCCTCCACGACCGGACGAGGACCGGATCACCCGAAAAGGTGAGCACTCTCTCATCCGCACGCGGGCCGCTCCCTCCCGGGACCACCCCGCGCGACGCGATCACGACCTGATGCACGACGAGCGTCCGCGGGTCGCTACGTTCACGCCATGGTCCAGCCCGCGCGACGTGCGCACCCGGGCGCGCGGTGGGCGCTGCTCGTCGTCTCGTCGCTGGCGGTGCCCGTGGGCGCCGTCCTGGCGCTGCGGCCGTTCGTGTCCCTCGCGGTGCTCGTCGTCGCCGTCGTCGCGGGGCTCACCGCGCTGGGGGTCGTCCACCTGGTGGCGGACCGCCCGACCGCGGCCTCGGACGCGGGCGCGGCGGCACGCTGGTGGTGGCTCGCGGGCGTCGCGTACCTGCTGGCCGCGGGCGTCGTGGTCGTCTGGCCCGGGCCGACGATCGCCGTGCTGGCCCGCGTGGTGGGCGTCGCGCTCGTCGTCGACGGCGCGCTGGACGCCCTGGCCGCCCGGCGGGGCTGCGGCACCGGCCGGGCGAACGCCGCGCTGTCGGGCGTGACGTCGGTCGTGCTCGGCGTCCTGGCACTCGCGTGGCCCGACGTGACCGTGCTGGTCGTGGCCGTGCTCGTGGGGATCCGCGTGCTGGTGACCGGCATCCGCGGCGTCGCGGCCGCGCTGCGCGGCACGTGGCGGCGCCGCCCGTCGCGGCAGGACCGCCGCGCCCGGCCGGGACGCGGGCGGCTCGTCGTGAACGTCGCCGCGCTCGTCGCGACGCTCGCCCTCGCCGCGGTCGGCGTCGCCCTGGACGGTGGCACCGCCCGCCCCGACGACTTCTACGCCGCACCCGCCGACGTCCCGGACGCCCCCGGGCGCCTCGTGCGCAGCGAGCCGTTCACCAGCGCCGAGATCCCTCACGGCGCCACCGCGTGGCGCATCCTCTACACGACGACGCGCGGCGACGGCACGCCGACGGTCGCCTCGGGCCTGGTCGTCGCACCGGACACGGCGACCGGTGACGCCCGCGAGCCTGCGGACGTCGTCGCGTGGGCGCACGGCACGACGGGCGTCACGCCCGGCTGCGCACCGTCCGTGCTGCCCGACGGCCTCGCCGCCGGCGCGCTGTTCGTCCAGGACGACGTGCTCGCGCAGGGCTGGGCGCTCGTCGCGACCGACTACGCGGGCCTCGGCACGGCGGGGCCGCACGCCTACCTCGTCGGGGAGCCCGCGGCGCACGACGTGCTCGACGCCGTCCGCGCGGCGCACCAGCTCGACGACGTCGCGCTCAGCGACCGCCACGTGGTCTGGGGGCACTCGCAGGGCGGCGGCGCGGCGCTGTGGACCGGGATCGTCGCGCCCGACTACGCACCGGACGTCGACCTGCTGGGCGTCGCGGCGCTGGCGCCCGCGTCGAACCCGACCGCGCTGCTCGCGCACCTGCCCGACGTGTCCGTGGGCGCCCTGTTCGCGTCGTACCTGGCCGAGGGCTACGCCGCCACGTACCCGGACGTGCGGTTCGCCGACGTCGTGCGGCCGGGCGCCCGGACCGTCGTGCGGGAGATGGCGCACCGGTGCCTCGCCGACCGCGGCGTCGTCGTGTCCGCGCTGACGGCGCTGCTGCTCGACCAGCCCGTGTGGGCGCACGCCGACCCGTTCACCGGGGCGTTCGGCGACCGGCTGACGCAGAACGTGCCGTCCGGGCCGATCGCCGCACCGCTGCTCGTCACGCAGGGCACGGCCGACTCGATCGTCGTCGCGTCCTCGCAGGACGAGTACGTGGCCGCCCGCTGCGCCGCCGGGTACGCCGTCGAGCACCGCGCCTACGACGGGCTCGACCACGTCGCGCTGGTCGAGGCGGACTCCCCGCTGGTCCCGGACCTCCTCGCGTGGACGCGCGACCGGCTCGCGGGGGTGCCGGCCACCGACACCTGCCCCTGACGGTCCCTGCGCGCCCGTCCCTGGAGCGCGGGTGCCCGTGCCGCCATGATGGGCGCTTCCGGACGAGAGGGAGCACGCGTGCTGACCAGCCTCATCATCGGCGTCCTGCTCATGAACGTGTTCGCCGCCGCGCTGGTCGTCGCACGGGCGCCCGTCTACCGGACCCGGCTGTACCGGCCGATGCTGCTCAACCTCGTGCTGTCCGTCGCGCCGCTGGTGGTCCTCGGGCTCGCCGTCGTCGTGGTGCTGCCGCTGGTCGTCGTGGGCGTGCCGCGGCCGGCGGTGTGGGCCGTCGCCGTGGTGCTCGGCCTGGTGTGGCTGCTGCTGCTGCCGAACTCCGGCTACCTCATCACCGAGCTCAACCTCAACCACCGCCGCGAGGGCGAGCGCGTGCCCGAGTGGTACGACGTGCTGCTCGTCCTCGTGCTGGCGATGTCCGGCGTGCTGACGACCGTGCTCAACGTGTTCCTCATGGTGCTGGTGCTGCTCGTGGTCGGCGGGGACGACACCGCGACACCCCTGGCCGGCACGTCGGCGCGCGTCATCGAGGGCGTGCTCCTGGTGCTCGTCGCGTTCGGCATCTACCTGGGCCGGCACGTGCGCCTGAACTCCTGGGACGTCAAGCACCCCCCGCACCTCGTCCGCAAGGTGCTCGGCCACCTGCGCGGACCCGGCGCCGTCGGCAACGCGATCGGCTTCACGCTGCTCGGGGCCCTGTTCTTCGCGCTCATGTACCTGGTGATGATCGGGCCCGTGGTGCAGGGGCTCGTCGACGTGGAGTCCGTGCGGCAGGCGACGACCTGATGGCAGGCCGTGTGCGACATCTCCCGCACGATGCCGTACGCGGTGCAGTCGTGGAGCCAGGACTCTCGGCACAGGGGACCCCGCACGCCCGGCGTGTGCGCCCGTCGGCGGTATCAGGATGAGCCGTCGCGCAGAGTCCTGCGAGGATGGACGGTCGTGAGCACGTCCGATCCCACCCCCGCCGCCCCCGAGGGCACGTCCCCCGGGGGCGCTGCCGCGCAGGGTGGCGCGGACGCGACCGGCACGGACGCCCGCAGCACGCCCACGGGTCGTCGTCGCGGCGGCCGCGGCAGGGGTCAGGGTCCGGGACGTGGCGACGAGGGGCGACGTCGCGACGAACGTGCCGCCGGTGACGGATCTCGCGGCCGCGCCGACGACGACCGCGGCCGCCCTCGTCGCGACGAGCGTCGCAAGCCCGCCCGCGCCGACCGCACCCGCCGCGACGACGCCCGCCTCGCGCGCACCGCCGAGGCCCGCGCCGCGGTCGCCCTCCCCGCGATCGTCTACCCCGAGCAGCTCCCCGTCTCGGCCCGCCGCCGGGAGATCTCCGACGCCCTGCGCGACCACCAGGTGGTCGTGGTCGCGGGTGAGACCGGCTCGGGCAAGACGACGCAGATCCCGAAGATCGCGCTCGAGCTCGGCCGCGGCCGCGCCGGCCAGATCGGCCACACGCAGCCCCGGCGGATCGCGGCCCGCACCGTCGCGGAGCGCATCGCGGACGAGCTGAACGTCCCGCTGGGCGGCGTCGTCGGCTACCAGGTGCGGTTCACCGACGAGTCGTCCGACTCGACGCTCGTCAAGGTGATGACCGACGGCATCCTGCTCGCGCAGATCCAGCGCGACCCGATGCTGCGGATGTACGACACGCTCATCATCGACGAGGCGCACGAGCGCAGCCTCAACATCGACTTCATCCTCGGGTACCTCACGCGGCTGCTGCCGCAGCGCCCGGACCTCAAGCTCGTCATCACGTCGGCGACGATCGACTCCGACCGGTTCGCGCGGCACTTCGCCGGCCCGCCCACCGCGGAGCACCCCGACGGCGTCCCGGCCCCGGTCGTCGAGGTCAGCGGCCGCACCTACCCGGTCGAGATCCGGTACCAGCCGCTGTCCCCCGACGACGGCCCGGACCGCGACATGGTCACGGGCATCACCGAGGCCGTCGACGAGCTGATGGCCGAGGGCCCCGGCGACATCCTCGTGTTCCTGTCCGGTGAGCGCGAGATCCGCGACGCGGAGGACGCGCTGCGCGGCTCGCTCGGCCCGCGTGTCGACCCGAAGCACCCGAACGGCGTCGACATCGTGCCGCTGTACGCGCGGCTGTCGGCCGCCGAGCAGCGCCGCGTCTTCGAGCCGCACACGCGCCGCCGCGTGATCCTGGCGACCAACGTCGCCGAGACGTCGCTGACGGTGCCGGGCGTCCGGTACGTCGTCGACCCCGGGACCGCGCGCATCTCGCGGTACTCCAAGGCGACGAAGGTGCAGCGGCTGCCGATCGAGCCGGTCTCGCAGGCGTCGGCCAACCAGCGGTCGGGGCGCTCGGGGCGTGTGGCGCCCGGCATCGCGATCCGCCTGTACTCGCAGGAGGACTTCGAGTCCCGCCCGGAGTACACCGAGCCGGAGATCCTGCGCACGTCGCTGGCGTCCGTGATCCTGCAGATGATCGCGGTGGGCGTCGTGACGTCCCCGGACGAGGTCGTCGACTTCCCGTTCGTCGACCCGCCGGACGTGCGGTCGGTCCGCGACGGCGTCGCCCTGCTGACCGAGCTGCACGCGCTGGAGGAGGTCCACGGCCGCACGCGCCTGACCGAGACGGGCCGCCAGCTCGCCCAGCTGCCCATCGACCCGCGCCTGGCGCGCATGGTCGTCGAGGCCGGCCGCCGCGGCGTCGCGCGCGAGGTGCTCGTCATCGCCGCGGCCCTGTCGATCCAGGACCCGCGCGAGCGCCCCGCCGAGTCCCGTGAGACGGCCGACGCGCTGCACCGGCGGTTCGCCGACCCGTCGTCGGACCTGCTCACCTACCTCAACCTGTGGACGTACCTGCGCGACCGGCAGCGCGAGCTGTCCGGCTCCGCGTTCCGGCGCATGTGCAAGGCCGAGCACCTGCACTACCTGCGCGTGCGCGAGTGGCAGGACGTCGTCACGCAGCTGCGCGAGATGGCCAAGGGCCTGGGCGTGCACGCCAAGGGCGCCCCCACCCCGACGTCCGACGACGCCCCCGCGGCCGACGGGCACGGGCGCGACGGGCGCCGCGACGGCGGCCGGCACACCCCGACGGGCGCACCGACGCAGGACGCCGGCACCGTCGAGCGTCCCGATGCCGTGCAGACCCGCTGGACGTGGGACGGTGACGCGATCCACCGCGCGATGCTGCCCGGCCTGCTCAGCCAGATCGGCATGCAGCTCGTCACCGACGTGGCCGCCGGCAACGCGCCGAAGGGCCGCGACGGCAAGCCGCGCCGCCCCGACGCGCGCGCCCGCAACGAGTACCTGGGCGCGCGCGGAGCGCGTTTCGCGATCTTCCCCGGGTCCGGCCTGTCGCGCCGCCCCCCGTCGTGGGTGATGGCCGCCGAGCTCGTCGAGACGTCCCGGCTGTGGGCGCGCGACGTCGCGAAGGTCGACCCGGACTGGGTCGAGGAGGCGGCCGCGCACCTGGTGAAGCGCACGTACTCGGAGCCGGCGTGGTCGACGCGGCAGGGCGCGGCCATGGTCAACGAGAAGGTGCTGCTGTACGGCGTGCCCGTCGTCGCGCAGCGCCGCGTGCTGCTGGCGAGGACCGACCCCGAGCAGGCCCGCGAGCTGTTCATCCGGCACGCGCTCGTGCAGGGCGAGTGGACGACGCACCACGCGTTCTTCCACGAGAACCGCCGCCTGCTGGACGAGGCGGAGGCGCTCGAGGCGCGCGCCCGCCGCCGGGACCTCGTCGTCGACGACGACGCGCTGTACGACTTCTACGACGCGCGCATCCCGCCGGAGGTCGTCTCCGCGCGGCACTTCGACACCTGGTGGAAATCCGCGAGGCGCGCCGACCCCGACCTGCTGTCGTTCACGCGCGACCTGCTGGTCGGTGAGGACGCCGCGGAGATCGACGAGCACGCGTTCCCGTCGCGCTGGCCGCAGGGTGAGCTGTCGTTCCCGCTGACGTACCAGTTCGAGCCCGGCACCGAGGCCGACGGGGTCACCGTCCACATCCCGATCTCGCAGCTGCCGCGCGTGCGGCCCGAGGGGTTCGACTGGATGGTCCCCGGCATGCGCGCCGAGCTGCTGACGGCGACGATCCGCGCGCTGCCCAAGCCGGTGCGCGTGCAGCTCGTGCCCGCGCCGGACGTCGCGCGGGCTGTCGACGCGTGGCTCGACGAGCACTCCGCGTCGTGGGTCGACACCGTGCGCGCCGGCGACGCCGCCCCGTCGTTCCGCGAGATGTTCGCCCGGGCCGTGCGTGCGCTGCGTGACGTCGAGGTGCCCCCCGACGCCGTCGACGAGGACCGCCTGCCCGCCCACCTGCGCATGACGTTCCGCGTGGTCGGTGACCGCGGCGGTGTCATCGACGAGGGCAAGGACCTGCTCGCCCTGCAGCGCCGCAACGCCGACCGGGCGCAGGACGCCGTCGCGTCCGCCGTCCGCACGGCCGTGCGCGCCGCCATGGAGGAGGCCGCCGCCCAGGCGGGCGTGCCCGCGACCACCACCCCGGCTGCGGGGGACGCCGAGCGGTCCGGTCGCCCGGCCCGCGGTGCCGACGCGGGGAAGCAGCCGGGCCCGGGCGGCACCCCGCGCGCGACCGGACGTCCCGGACCGACCCCCGGCCCCGGTGGCGCCCCGACCCCCGACCTGGAGCGCACCGGCCTGACGACCTGGCCCGACCTGCCCGCCCCGCTGCCGGACGTGGTCGAGGCGACCACCGCCGCCGGCGGCGTCGTGCGTGCCTACCCGACGATCGTCGAGGAGGGCACGGGCCCGCGGGCGGGCGTCGCGCTGCGCGTCCTGGCCGACGGCGCCGTCGCGCAGGCGGCCGCGCGCCGCGGTCTGCGCCGGCTGCTGCTGCTCGACGTCGGCCTGGCGACCGCACGGGTGACCAGCCGCTGGAGCGGGACGCAGGCGCTCGCCCTGGCCGCGTCGCCGTACCCGAGCACCGACGCGCTGGTCGCCGACGTGCAGCTCGCGTCGATCGACCGGCTCGTGGCCCGCCACCTGGGCGGGCGGACGGCACGGGACGTACGCGACGCCGAGGCGTACGCGACGTTGCGCGCGACCGTCCGCGACGGCCTGGAGGACGACGTGCACCGCGTGGTCGGCGACCTCGTCACCGTGCTCACCGCGTCGCGGGAGCTCGACGCCGAGGTCCGCGGCGCGAACAGCCTCGCGCTGCTCGCCACCGCGCAGGACGTGCGGGAGCAGTCGGCCCGCCTGGTCCACGACGGGTTCGTCTCCGAGGTCGGCGCCGAGCGCCTGCCGCAGCTGGTCCGCTACCTGCGCGCCGCGCGGCACCGCCTGGCCAAGGCCGCGGAGAACCCCACCCGCGACGCCGACCTGGCCTGGCAGGTGCACGACGTCGAGGAGCTGTACACGGGCGCCCGCGAGCGCGCACGGACCGCCTCCCCCGACCCGGCCCGCGACGCGACGCTCGACGACGTCCGCTGGCTGCTGGAGGAGCTGCGCGTCAGCCTGTTCGCCCAGCAGCTCGGCACGCCGGTGCCCGTGAGCCCCACGCGCATCCGCAAGACCCTCGCCGGCCTGACCTGACGGCTCCCGTGCGCCGGCGGCCCCGGCGCTCGTCCGGCCGCCCACAGCCCTGCGGCGCGCGCGGGTCCCCACCGCGCCGCCGCGCGGGGCGCGGGCCGTCGGGAGGCCGGTCCAGACTCGGGGCATGACGTCAGCACCCACGCCGCCGTTCCGCTGCTTCGGTGGCAGCGACCCCCTCTACACCGCCTACCACGACGACGAGTGGGGCGTGCCCGTGCACGACGAGCACGCGCTGTACGAGCGCCTCGCCCTCGAGGCGTTCCAGTCCGGGCTCGCCTGGATCACGATCCTGCGCAAGCGGCCCGCCTTCCGGGAGGCGTTCGCCGGGTTCGACCCCGAGGCGGTGGCCCGGTTCGGCGAGGACGACGTCGAGCGGCTGCTCGCCGACGTCGGGATCGTGCGCAACCGCGCCAAGATCGAGGCGACCGTCGCCAACGCGCGCGCCGTGCTCGCGCTGCACGCGTCCGGGCGCACCCTCGACGAGCTGCTGTGGTCGTACGCGCCCGGGCCGCGGCCGCGGCCCCGCACGTTCGCGGACGTGCCGTCCAGCACGCCGGACTCCGCCGCGCTGGCCAAGGAGCTCAAGAGCCACGGGTTTCGGTTCGTCGGCCCGACCACCGCGTACGCGGCGATGCAGGCGTGCGGGGTGGTGGACGACCACCTCGAGGGCTGCGTCGTGGTGCGGCGGGGGGCGGCCGCCGCGACGGGCGCCGATACTCCCCCAGGGTGACAGCGCGCCCACGGGCTCGGCACGGGCCCACCTCGCGGCTAGTGTGCCCGCATGGCGGAGGATCGGGAGCTCGACGGGCGGTACGCGGCCGTACGGGCCGCGCACGACGCGTGGCTGAGCGAGGACGACGCGGACGCCGTGGTGCTCGAGGCCGTCCAGCACGGTCTGCTGGCGGTCCCCGTCCTGGTCCCCACCTCGTCCCCGGGGCTGCCGCACCAGCGCACGAGCCGGGAGGGCTCGGTCCTGCAGCGTCGGCGCCGCTGACCTGCAGGGGGCCGGCGAGCGCCGCCGTCGACGACCGCCCGCGACGCCTGCGGGCCGGACGAGGGCGTCTCACATTCCGAGTAGCGCTGTCCGCCATCCGGGCACAGGCGTACGATCCTCGGCGACCATCCAGAGCGGCTGAGAGACCTGGCTCGACGACGCCGCAGCAACCCCCCTCCTCGCGAGGGTGTGGGTGCTTCCGCCAGGAACGATGGAGTGACGATGAGCGTGCGCGACCGTGCCACCGACCCCTCGTGCGGGGCGTCCCACCCGACAGCTGCGCGTCCGGCGCGATGAGCGTCGTGGCCGAGATCCCGACCACCGCCCCGCCGACGAGCTCCGCGGCGGCGTCCGGGCCGGCGTCGGCGGCGCCGGAGCCCTCCCGCGCCGCACGGCGTCGGACCGACCCGGCGGGCGCCCTGGACCGCCCCACGGTCTCCTTCGAGCTGTTCCCCCCGCGCAACCCGGACGCCGCCCCCCGGCTCTGGGCGACCGTGCGCGAGCTCGAGTCCGTCGAGCCCGACTTCGTGTCGGTCACCTACGGGGCGTCGGGCCACACGCGGCAGACCACGCGAGCGTTCGTCCGCCGGCTGCTGCGCGAGACGTCGCTCAACCCGATCGCCCACCTGACCTGCGTCGGGACCTCGCGCGACGAGGTGACCACGATCGTCGAGGAGTTCCTCGACGAGGGCGTGCGCTCCTTCCTCGCGCTGCGCGGCGACCCGCCCGCGGGCGAGCCGGACTGGCGGCCGCACCCGCAGGGCGTGCACACCGCCGCCGAGCTCGTCGAGCTGCTGCGCGAGATCGAGCGCCGCCGGTGCGGCCGCAGCGCCGCACAGGCCGTGCGCGCCCGCGTCCGCCCGCTGTCCGTGGCGGTCGCGGCGTTCCCCCGCGGCAACCACGCCACCGGCGGCACCCGCGCCCAGGACGTCCAGGCGCTGCTGGCCAAGCAGGAGGCGGGCGCGGACTTCGCGATCTCGCAGGTCTTCTTCGACGCCGAGGCCTACCTGGGCCTGGTCGCCGAGGCCCGCACCGCGGGCGTCACGATCCCGATCGTGCCGGGCATCATCCCGACCACCGACCCCGCGCGGCTGCACCGCGTCCAGGAGCTCACGGGCGTCCCCGTGCCCGACCGTCTCCTCGACCTGCTCGGCTCCACCGACGACCCCGTCGAGCGGCACCGCCGCGGCACGCGGGCCGGCGTCGACCTGGTCAACCGGGTCCTCGACGGCGGTGCGCCCGGCGTCCACGTCTACACCTTCAACAAGCACGAGGCGGCGCTCGACCTGCTCGACGGCGCCGACCTCGTCGGCGGCCGCCGCAGCACCGTCGCCGCCCACGACCTCACCGCGCCCGACGGCACCCCCGCCGACGCGACCACGACGACACCGCGAGGAACCCTGTCATGACCGACACCACGCCCGCGCCGGCGACCCCGGCCTTCCCCGCAGGCTCCGTCCTCGGCTACCCGCGCATCGGCCCGCGCCGCGAGCTCAAGAAGGCCCTCGAGGCGTTCTGGGCCGGCCGGACCTCGGCCGACGAGGTCGAGGCCGTCGCGGCCGACCTGCGCCGCCGCACCCGCACCCGCCTGGCGGAGCTCGGGCTGGCCACCGACGCCCCGGCCATCCCCAGCGCGTTCTCGTTCTACGACCAGGTGCTGGACGCGACCGCGCTGGTCGGCGCCGTGCCCGCCCGGTTCGCCGACCTGCAGGACGCCGACGGCCGCCTCGACCTGGCCGGCTACTCGACCGTGGCCCGCGGCCGCGGCGACGACCTCCCGCTCGAGATGACGAAGTGGTTCGACACGAACTACCACTACCTCGTCCCGGAGATCGGCCCGGACACCGCGTTCCGCTACGCGTCGGACCGACCCGTCGCGGAGTTCGCCGAGGCGCTGGCCGACGGCGTGCTGACCCGGCCCGTGGTCGTCGGTCCCGTCACCTTCCTCGCGCTGGCGAAGCCGACGGAGGACGCCCCGGCCGGCTTCTCGCCGATCGACCGCCTCGACGACCTGCTCCCCGTGTACGCCCGGCTGCTCGCCGAGCTCGCCGCCGCCGGTGCCACCTGGGTGCAGATCGACGAGCCCGCGCTCGTCTCCGACTCCGTCGGCGTCTCCGCCGAGGTCCTCGCCGACGCCACGACGCGCGCCTACCGCGCACTGGCGACCGAGCTCGCCCGCCCGCAGCGCCCGGCCATCCTGCTCGCCGCCCCGTACGGCGACCTCGGTGCCGCGCTGCCCGTCGTCGCGGCCACCGACGTCGAGGGCCTCGCGCTCGACCTCGTCCGCGGCGACGCGCCGACCGTCACCGTCCCCGGCCTCGCCGGCAAGACGCTCGTCGGCGGGGTGATCGACGGCCACAACATCTGGCGCGCCGACCTCGACGCCAAGCTCGCGGTCCTCGAGCAGCTCGGGACGCTCGGCGCCGCCGCGGTCACCGTCGGCACGTCGACGTCGCTGTTCCACGTCCCGCACACGCTCGAGGACGAGCCGGCGCTCGACCGCACGCTGGTCTCCTGGCTCGCCTTCGCGGACGAGAAGGTCCGCGAGGTCGCGACGCTCGCCGAGGGCCTGACCGCGGGCCGCGAGGCCATCCACGAGCAGCTGCTCGCCGCGTCCGACGCGGTACGCTCCCGCGCGACGGCCCCGGGCGTCGTGCGTCCGGAGGTGCGCGAGCGTGCCGCCGCCCTGACCGACGAGCAGTTCCGCCGCGGCCCGTTCGACCAGCGCAAGGCCGCCCAGGCCGCCCGCCTCGACCTGCCGGCGCTGCCGACGACGACCATCGGCTCGTTCCCGCAGACCCCCGAGATCCGCAAGGCGCGCGCCGCCTTCGGCAAGGGCGAGCTGACGGCGGGGCAGTACGAGGACGAGATGAAGGCGGAGATCCGCCGCGTCGTCGAGCTGCAGGAGCGCATCGGCCTGGACGTGCTGGTGCACGGTGAGCCCGAGCGCAACGACATGGTCCAGTACTTCGCCGAGAACCTCGACGGGTTCGCCGTCACGCAGAACGGCTGGGTCCAGTCGTACGGGTCGCGGTGCACGCGTCCGTCGATCCTGTGGGGCGACGTGTCGCGGCCCGCACCCATCACGGTGGCGTGGGCGCAGTACGCGCAGTCCCTCACGGCCAAGCCGATGAAGGGCATGCTCACCGGCCCGGTGACGATCCTGGCGTGGTCGTTCGTCCGCGACGACCAGCCGCTCGGTGACACCGCGAACCAGGTCGCCCTGGCGCTGCGCGACGAGATCGCCGACCTCGAGGCCGCCGGCATCGCGGTCGTGCAGGTCGACGAGCCCGCGCTGCGCGAGCTGCTCCCCCTGCGCGAGAAGGACCACGCCGCGTACCTCGACTGGTCGGTCCGCTCGTTCCGTCTCTCGACGGCGGGCGTGCGCCCGGACACCCAGATCCACACGCACCTGTGCTACTCGGAGTTCGGCGAGATCATGGACGCGATCGACGGCCTCGACGCCGACGTGACCAGCATCGAGGCCGCGCGCTCGAAGATGGAGATCCTCGGCGACATCGCCGCGGCCGGGTACCCGCGCGCCGTGGGCCCGGGTGTCTACGACATCCACTCGCCGCGCGTCCCCTCGGAGGCGGAGGTCACCGAGCTGCTCACCGAGGCGGTCCGCACCATCGCCGTCGACCAGCTCTGGGTCAACCCGGACTGCGGCCTCAAGACCCGCCGCTACGAGGAGGTCACCCCCTCCCTCGAGCACCTGGTCGCCGCCACCCGCACGGTGCGCGCCACGCTCTGACGCCCACGGCACGACCCGAGGCCCCGGCCGCCACCCGGCGACCGGGGCCTCGCCGTCGCTCCGGGGCCCGCGCGAGGGCGCTCCAGCCCTCCCCCGCCCGGCGCGGCGGGCGGGCCACCCCGCGGCAGCCCTACCCTGCGGGCATGGGTTCACCGTTCGACGTCACCGTCGCCGACCTGCGGCGGCGCACCTCGCTGAAGTGGCACACCTACCCCGACGACGTCCTGCCCGCGTTCGTCGCCGAGATGGACGTCCTCCCGCTCGACGCGGTCGTGGACGCCACCACCGCCGCGGTGGCGGCAGGTGACACCGGCTACGAACCGGGCCCGAACAGCCCTCGGGGCGTGGCGTACGCCGAGGCGTTCGCCGAGTTCGCCGCGCGGCAGCACGGCTGGGACGTCCCCGTGGAGCGCACCCGCATGGTGCCGGACGTGATGATCGGTGCGGCGGAGGTGCTCGCCGTGGTCACGGCGCCCGGCGACGGCGTCGTCGTGAACCCGCCCGTGTACCCGCCGTTCCGCGCGTTCGTCGAGCACGCCGGCCGGCGCGTGGTCGACGCACCGCTCACGCCCGCCGGTCGTCTCGACCTCGACGCCCTCGACCGGGCGTTCCGCGACGCGCGCGCGTACCTGCTGTGCCACCCGCACAACCCGACCGGCACGCTCCACTCCGCCGACGAGCTGCGGGGCGTCGGCGAGCTCGCGTCCCGCCACGGCGTGCGCGTGGTGGCCGACGAGATCCACGCCCCGCTGGTCGTGGGCGACGAGCCGTTCGTGCCGACGACCACCGTGATCCCGGACGCGATCGCGCTGCATTCGGCGTCCAAGGCGTTCAACCTGGCGGGCCTCAAGGCGGCGCTGGCGATCCCCGGCCCCGCGGCGGACGACCTGCGCCGCCTGCCGGAGATCGTCGGCCACGGTGTCAGCCACGTCGCGTCGATCGCTCACCAGGCGGCCTACCGCCGGGGCGACGCCTGGCTCGCGGACGTGCTCGCCGCCGTGCGGAGCAACGGGGACCTCGTCGCCGCGACGCTCGCCGACCGGCTGCCGCAGGCGCGGTGGCACCGCCCGGCCGCGACGTACTTCGCCTGGCTGGACCTGCGGGAGGTGCCGGCCGTCGCGTCGACCGGGGCCGATCCGGCACGCCTCCTGCTGGAGCGCGGGCGCCTGGCCGTGAACGCGGGGCCGACGTTCGGACCCGGCGGCGAGGGTCACGTCCGCCTGAACCTCGCGACGTCCACCGGGATCCTGACGGAGGCCCTCGACCGCCTCACGACGACACTCGCCGCTCCGCGCTGACGTCACCCCGCGCGACGCGCTGACCCCATCCCGCGCGCCGCGCTGACCCCATCGCGCGCGCCGCGCTCACCCATCCCGCGCGCCGCGCTGACCCATCCCGCGCGCCGCGCGACGTCGCCCCCGCAGCAGCGGACGGCCGGCCTCCCAGGGGTGCTCAACCACCCTCCGACAGGAAAGGGCTGGATCGCTCCCGGAGCGATCCAGCCCTGGTACCCGGGCGCTCGGAGCGCCGGTCAGTCGGCGGAGCCGGCCTCGATGGGCGTCGTGCCGGTGCCGTGCTGGACCTCGATGCGGCGCGGCTTGGCCTCCTCGGCCACGGGAACCGTGAGGGTCAGCACGCCGTCGGCGTAGGTGGCGTTGATGCGGTCGAGCGCCAGGCCGCGGCCCACGGTGAGCTGCCGCGCGTACTGGCCGACGGGGCGCTCCTTGGCGAGCCACTGGACGTCGTGCTCGGGGCGGGCGCTGCGCTGGGCACGGATGGTCAGGGTGCGGTCGTCCACGCTCACGTCGACGGTGCCGGGGTCGACGCCCGGCAGGTCGACGTTCAGGACGTAGTGGTCGCCGTCGCGGTACAGGTCCATCGGCATCGTGGCCGACGCGCGGTCGGACGCCAGCACCTGTGCGAGCACGCGGTCCATCTCCTGGAACGGGTCGAAACGAGTAGCCACGGCCCATCACCTCCTCGACGTGGGGACCGGACCTCCCGGTGCCCCGGTGCTCCCGGCGGGCTCGGCCGCCGGCTGGCTACACCTCAAGAATTAGCACTCGGGGGTCGAGAGTGCCAACCGTTCAGGAGGCCGATTTCGCTCACGGCGAACAGGCCGAGCGGCGGCCGGCTCGGCCGTCGCACGACGGCGAGTCCGCGTTCAGCGGGCAGGGCGTCCGCGGGCTCAGGCGGAGCGGTCCACGGAGCGCGCATCCTTGGCGAACCCGGCGACGAACTCGAGCAGCCCTTCGACGATCGGGACGTCCGCGTCCAGCCACGGCACGTCGAGCCACTGCCCGGTGGGCAGCCAGCGCAGCTGGTCGTGCTCGACGACCGGCTCGGGCTCGCCCTCCACGACCTCGGCGAACCACAGGCGCATGACGTACTGGTCGGACAGCCGCCACACCCCGCCGTCGGGGCCGAGCAGCTCGACGCCGAGGCCCACGCGCACGCCGAGCTCCTCACGGAGCTCGCGGTGCAGGGCCTCCTCGGGCGTCTCACCCGGCTCCACCTTGCCGCCGGGGAACTCCCACCGGCCGGCGAGGCTGGCGGGGGTGGCACGACGCGCGGCGAGCAGCAGACGCGGGTCGTCGAGGTCGTCGACGACGGCTGCCGCCACGACCAGCACAGGAGTCATGGCACGAGTCTGCCAGCCGCGCATCACAGCAGGGTCACGAGGGACGGACGGCAGTCCGCCCGCACCGGTGTGCGGTGGACGATCCGCGGCCGGACGTCGCGGAGGCGTCATGGCGACGTGGGCCCGCGAGTCACAGCGTCGTCATGGGTGCGCACCCTCGCAGGTCACAACCCTGTGAGGAGGACGTGCACCCGCTGTGCGTCGTCCTGTCGGGACGACGGGCCCCCGTCCGGCGCGGTCGTCACGGCGGCGTGACGCCGCCCGCCGCGGCCGCGTCACGACGGTGTGGCGTGGCGGGTGCGGGTCGTCACGTACGGCCGGGGAGGTCCGCCCGGGCGGGACGAGCGGTGGGCGGAGCGCTGCCGAGGCAGACCCTCCGGCCCTGGGCGTGCGGGTCAGCGGATGCCGTGGGCCTCGGCCCACGCGACGGCCTCGGCACGCGTCGACGCGCCGATCTTGCGGTAGACGCTGCGCACCTGGGACTTGACGGTGTTACGGGTGACGAACAGCCGCGTCGCGATCTCCTCGAGCGTGACGTCCTCGGCGAGCTCCGCCAGCACGACCCGCTCGCGGCGGGTCAGCGTGTGGGCCGCCGTCGTGTGCAAGGTCACGCTCGTGTCCAGCATGGTCATGATGTCCTCCGGTGGGCGGCGGGCCCGGACTCTCCGGACCCGCGTCGGCTGCGTACCGGATGAGAGCGACATGCGTCGTGGGTATGACGCGGAATCGGCCGTTCTCCTCGAATCACCGTGAGATCCCCCCCGCGGTGCCGATAGCTGCACCTGACATGACGACTCTCGGAACCCCCTGATACGTCACGAGTGAAGGCCGTCGTTCAGCACTGTGCGTCACATCACCCGTTCGGGCAAGCACCCGGACGCATGGCGGGACGCCGATGATGTCCCCCGGACGGCGCAGTCCTGGGTAGCACCACCTACCCCATTCCGTCAGGGGTTCATCGCGCGGTACTGGTCCGCGGTCAGCAGCGCACCCGCGGACGTCATGTCGACGCGCAGCAGCCAACCGGCGCCGTAGGGGTCGGCGTTGACCAGCGAGGGGTCGTCGACGACCGCCTGGTTGACCTCGGCCACCGTGCCCGACACCGGGGAGAACAGCTCGGAGACGGACTTGGTCGACTCGATCTCCCCGATCACCGACCCCGCCTCGACCGTGTCGCCGACCGCGGGCAGCTCGACGAAGACGATGTCCCCCAGCGCCTCGGCCGCGACGGAGGTGATGCCGACGGTCACGGGCGACGAGTCGTCGACCCACTCGTGCTCGGCGGTGTACTGCAGCGTGGTGGGCAGCTCGGCGGCCATGGGGGCTCCTGTCGGGTCGGGCGGTGGCGGGACGGCGTGGTGGGCGGCAGGTCGGGCCGCGGTCACCGAGGACGACGGTAGAAGGGCAGCGGCACGACGCGCACCGGTTCGCGCCGACCGCGCACGTCGACCGCGAGCTCGGTGCCCTCGGCACTCACCTCGGGGGTCACGTACGCCATGGCGACGGGGTGGCCGAGCGTGGGCGACGGCGCACCGGAGGTCACGGTCCCGACGACGGGTGCGTCCGGCTGCGTCGACGCGTGCACGGCGTACCCGTGCCGGGCGGCGCGTCGACCCAGTCCCTGCAGCCCGACGAGGACGCGTGCGGGCGCGCTGTGGGCCCGCGCGGCGAGGGCGTCGCGGCCGACGAACGGCACGGGCTCACCGTCCGCGTCGACCTTGTCGAGCCGGACGACGCGACCCAGGCCGGCGTCGTGCGGGGTGGTGGTGCGGTCCAGCTCGTGGCCGTACAGGGGCATGCCGGCCTCGAGCCGCAGGGAGTCGCGCGCCGAGAGGCCGGCCGGGACCAGCCCGTGGTCGGCCCCGGCGGTCAGCAGCGCCCGCCACAGGGCGGGGGCGCCGGCGGCGTCGACGAAGAACTCGAACCCGTCCTCCCCGGTGTACCCGGTGCGGGCCACGAGGACGGGGCGCCCGTCGAACCGCATCGGGAGGCAGGCGTAGTAGCGCAGGGTCGCAGGGGTGACGTCCGCGAGGCCGTCCGGGTCCGGAGTGAGACCGGGCACCGCCTCCACGACGGACAGCGCGTGCGGTCCCTGCACCGCGACCAGCCCCGTCGCGGCGGAGCGGTCCTCGACCCGCACGTCGAGGCCCGTCCCGGCGGCCCGCTCGCGCAGCTCGGCGAGCACCACGTCGTGGTTGGAGGCGTTGGCGACGACGAGGTACGTGTGCTCCCCCGTCCGGTAGACGACCAGGTCGTCGATCACCCCGCCGTCCTCCTGGACGACCATCGTGTAGCGCGCGCCGAGCACCCGCAGGCCGCTCAGGTTCCCGACGAGGGCGCGGTCGAGGAACGCGCCGGCCTCCGGTCCCGCGACCTCGATCTCGCCCATGTGGGACAGGTCGAACAGCCCGGCGGCCGTGCGCACGGCCGTGTGCTCGGCCAGGTCGGAGGTGTACCGCAGCGGCATCTGCCAGCCCGCGAACGCGGTGAGGGCGGCCCCGAGGGCCACGTGCTCGTCGTGCAGGGGCGAGTGCTGCTCGGTCATCGGGGCTCCGGTCGCGGTGGAGGGCTGCGGGGACTGGCCGGTCGTGCTCATCGGACGTCGTCCGCGTACGCCTCGACGGGCGGGCACGAGCAGACGAGGTGACGGTCGCCGCGGGCGCCGTCGATGCGGCGCACGGGCGGCCAGTACTTGTCGGTGCGCAGCGACGCGACGGGGTACGCGGCCTGCTCGCGGCCGTACGGGTGCTCCCAGACGTCCGCCGCGACCGACGCGGCGGTGTGCGGCGCCTGGCGCAGCGGCGAGTCGGCGAGCGGCCAGCGCCCCTCGGCGACGGCCTCGATCTCGCCGCGGATCGCGACCATCGCGTCGACGAACCGGTCGAGCTCGGTCAGGTCCTCGCTCTCGGTGGGCTCGACCATGAGCGTGCCGGGCACGGGGAACGACAGCGTCGGGGCGTGGAAGCCGTAGTCCATGAGCCGCTTGGCGACGTCCTCGGCGGTCACGCCCGTGGCCTTGGTGAGCGGGCGCAGGTCGAGGATGCACTCGTGCGCGACGAGCCCGCCGGGGCCGGCGTACAGCACCGGGTAGTGCTCCCGCAGGCGCGTGGCCAGGTAGTTCGCCGCGAGCACGGCGGTCTCCGTGGCGCGCCGCAGCCCGTCGGGGCCCATGAGCGCGACGTACGCCCACGAGATCGGCAGGATGCCGGCGGAGCCCCACGGGGCGGCCGCGACGGGCGCGACGACCGACCCGGCGGCACGCTCCCCCCGCACCCCGGCGCCCGGCGTCGGGTCGCCGGGCAGGTACGGCGCCAGGTGCGCGGCCACCGCGACCGGCCCCACGCCCGGACCGCCGCCGCCGTGCGGGATGCAGAAGGTCTTGTGCAGGTTGAGGTGCGAGACGTCGCCCCCGAGCTCGGCCGGTCGGGCCAGCCCGACCAGCGCGTTGAGGTTGGCGCCGTCGATGTAGACCTGCCCGCCCGCGGCGTGCACCAGGTCGCAGACCTCGCGCACGTGAGCCTCGTAGACGCCGTGCGTGGAGGGGTACGTGATCATGATCGCCGCGACGCGGGGCCCGTGCTGCTCGAGCTTGGCGCGCAGGTCGGCCAGGTCGACCTCACCGTCCCCGGCCGTCGCGACGACGACCACGCGCAGGCCCGCGAGCGCCGCGGAGGCCGCGTTGGTGCCGTGCGCGGACGCGGGGATCAGGCAGATGTCGCGGTGCTCGGCGCCCTCGGCGCGGGTGGCCTCGTGGTACGCGTGGATGGCGAGCAGCCCGGCGAGCTCGCCCTGCGAGCCGGCGTTGGGCTGCACGCTCACGGCGGCGTAGCCGGTGATCTCCGCGAGCCAGTCCTGCAGCTCGGTGACCAGTGCCGCGTACCCCTGGGTCTGGTCGGCGGGCGCGTAGGGGTGGACGTCCGCGAGCTCGGGCCAGGAGATGGGCTCCATCTCGGCCGTCGCGTTGAGCTTCATGGTGCACGAGCCCAGCGGGATCATCGTCCGGTCGAGCGCCAGGTCCTTGTCGGACAGGCGCCGCAGGTAGCGCAGCATCGCCGTCTCGGAACGATTCACGTGAAACACGGGGTGCGTGAGGAAGTCGGTGCTGCGCAGCAGCTCGGCGCGCGGCTCGGCGGGCCCACCCTCGGACGTACCGGAGGGCGCCGTCCCGTCGGTCCCGACCGGGGCGGTGGTGACGCCGGCGACGACGAACGCGTCCAGCACGGCCTGCACGTCGGCCGTCGTCGTGGTCTCGTCGCACGCGACCTGCACGTGGTCGGCGTCGGCGACCCACAGGTTGATCCCCGCCTCGGCGGCGGCCCGTGCCACGTCCGCCGCCCGGCCCGGCACCTGCGCGCGCACCGTGTCGAACACGTCCTCGTGCACGACCGTCACGCCCAGGTCGCGCAGCCCGTGCTGCACCGCCCGCGCGCGCCCGTGCACCCGCCGCGCGATCGCCCGCAGCCCGTCGGGCCCGTGGTAGACCGCGTACATCGACGCGACGATCGCCAGCAGCGCCTGCGCGGTGCAGATGTTGCTCGTGGCCTTCTCCCGGCGGATGTGCTGCTCGCGGGTCTGCAGCGCGAGGCGGTAGGCCGGGGCGCCGTCGGCGTCGACGGACACGCCCACGAGGCGCCCGGGCAGCGTGCGCTCGAGCCCGGTGCGCACGGCCATGAACGCCGCGTGCGGACCGCCGCCGAACAGCGGGACGCCGAAGCGCTGCGCCGAGCCGACCGCGACGTCGGCGCCCAGCTCGCCGGGCGACGTCACGAGCGTCAGCGCGAGCAGGTCCGCGGCGACCGTGACGAGGGCGCCGCGCTCCTTGGCAGCGGCGACGACCGGCCGCAGGTCGCGCAGCGCGCCCGACGCCCCCACCTGCTGCACGACGACGCCCACGAGCGGCCCGTCCACCTCGGGCAGCCCGTCGGTGAGGTCCGCGACGACGACCGGCAGCCCCACGGCCTGCGCCCTCCCCCGTGCCACCGCCAGCGACTGGCCGAACAGGTCGGCGTCCAGCACGACCGTGCCCGTCGTCGCCCGCGACGCGCGCCACATCAGCGCGACGGCCTCGGCCACGGCCGTCGCCTCGTCGAGCAGCGACGCGTTCGCGACGTCCAGACCCGTCAGGTCGGACACGACGGTCTGGAAGTTGAGCAGCGCCTCCAGACGACCCTGCGAGATCTCCGGCTGGTACGGCGTGTAGGCCGTGTACCAGGCGGGCGACTCCAGCACGTTGCGGCGGATCACGGCCGGCGTGACGGTGCCGTAGTACCCCTGCCCGATCATCGGGCGCAGCACGCGGTTGCGGCCGGCGATCGCCCGCAGGTCCGCCAGCACCTGCTCCTCGGAGCGTGCGGCGGGCAGGTCGAGCGGGCGGTCCGTGCGGATCGAGGCCGGCACGGCGGCGTCGACGAGCGCGCCGAGGTCGTCGTACCCCAGCGCGGCGAGCATGCGGGAGGTCTCGTCCCCGCGGGGGCCGATGTGCCGGTCGGCGAAGCCGTCGGCGGCCGGCGAGCGGCGCGGCGGGACGCCGGGCGTCGGGGCGGCGGACGGGACGGGCGGCACGGCGAGCTCGGTCACGGGTGCTCCACGGGGTCGTCCGGTCGTGCCGACGCACGGCCCGGGACGGGCAGGGGCTCCCCGCTCTGTCATCCACCCCGTACGGGGTGACCTGAGAGTTTGGCCGGTCCGCCATGAGCACGCCCCGACGGGACGCGGCTCCGGGGCGCGCCGGCTTGCACCGTCGGTGGGCACCGGACCTGGCCGGCGCCGCTTTCCAGAGTTGCCTGGCCGCGGCGGTACGGGGTGCCTGAGAGATTCCCGGGGAGGGTTGCTCCTTCGGCGTCCCGCGCTGCCGTCCTCACGGACGGCCGGCGGGAGCTCTCCCGCCGCGGTTCGAGCAGCGTGTTCAGTTGTGCTGGATCTGCAGGCCAGCCTACGGCACGGGCCCCCGCCGCGGAGGGGCGGCGGCGGTCGGACCGCCGCCGCGGCCGCCGGTCCCGGACGGGGGCGACACTGGTGACGTGGAGCCGGTCCACGGCCCGGCGACGGAGCACGGGCTGGAGCAGCACGCCACGCTGACCACGGTCGCGCGGCAGCTGCTCGACGTGCTCGCCGCGACGCAGGCCGACGTCGACGCGGACGTCGACGCCCGGGTGGCCGACAACCCGGCGCTCGTGCGAGGGACCCCCCGGCGGTGCCGCTGGTGCGCCTCGACGCTGCACCGCGGCCGGTGCCCGACGTGCAGCGGCTCCGGGGCCGATCTGCGCTCCCAGGACCCCGCCGCGCCGGCGGACGAGCGCGACCGGGTCCGCCGCGACGCGCGAGCCCTGGTCCCGCCGGGTGCGGAGGACGACGTCGACGCGGCCGTCGCGCTCCTCGACGACCGCGGCCTGCTGCCGTCCGACGCACCCGACCCGCCGGCACCGCGGCTCGCGGCCGCCCTGGCCGCTGTCCGCACCGTCGCGCCCCCCGGCACGGCCGAGCGCGGGCTGCGCGCGAGCCTCGTCGCGCAGGCGCGCTGGCACGTGCGGCACGGCGCGCCGGACCTCGTGCTCGTGCTCGTCCGCGACAACCTCCCCCGCATCGGCACCCCGGACCTCGCGCGGGACGTCGGCGCGTCGCCGGCGGCGCTCGAGGCGGCGATGCACGTCGTGCGGCGCCTGACGCCCGCACCGCTGCCCCGTGGCGCGTCCGACGGCCCCGCGACGCCGCCGGACGTCGTCGTCCGTGAGGTCGACGGGCGGCTCGTCGTCGACGCGCTCGGGCCGGAGGACCTCGGCATCGGGCTCGACGCCGAGCTCACCGCCCTGCCGCTCGACGCGGCGGCGGCCGCGTGGCGCGACGCCCACGTCTCGGCGGCCCGGCAGCTCGTCTACCTGCTGGGACGGCGTGCCGACACGCTGCGCCGCGTCACCGCGGTGGCGGTGGAGGTGCAGGAGGGCTTCGTCCGGCACGGGCCGTCGGCGCACCGGCCCCTGACCCGCGCGCAGGTGGCCGCCCGCCTGGGGCTGCACGCGTCGACCGTCTCGCGCGTCGTCGCCGGGGCGGTCGTCGCGCTGCCGGGCCGCCGCGTGCTGCCGCTCGCCGACCTGTTCGGCACGTCCCTCGCTGCGCGCGACGCCGTCGCGGCCCTGTTCGCGTCCGACGACCCGCCGCACACCGACGCCGAGGCGGCCGAGCGTCTCGCGGCCCGCGGCATCCGCGTGGCCCGCCGCACGGTCGCGAAGTACCGCGCGACCCCGTCCACCGCTCGGTGAGCGGACGCGCCTGGTCGTCGGGGTCGACGTGCTCCGGGTCGGCGGTGCGGTCAGGCCGTGGTCGGGTCGGCGAACGCCCGCTCGAACCAGCCGCCGGGCGGTACGTCGACGGGGGGCGGCTCGACGGCGTGCCGCGGCCGCTCGGGCTCGCGGGGCCACAGGACCTCGGTCCTGCCGGCGGCTGACCGCAGCGCCGCGGCAGCCACGGTGACGCGCGACTCGTCGATGCCGAGGCCCGGGTGCGCGACGACGACCACCAGGTCGCCGGGCGGCGGCTCCGGGGTCAGCCACAGCTGGGTCGACCACTCACGGCCACCGCCACCCCCGCCGCGGTACGCGAGGAACGGCCCGTCCGGCGCGGGCCAGGCGGGTCGGCCGGCGACGACGGTCCGGCCGTCGGCGAGCTCGACGCCGACGAGCAGCCCCGCGTGGAACCTCGCGTGCACGTCGTCGGACGGCTCCGGATCGAGGCGGAGACGGATCGCCAGGTCGATCTGCAGCCCCACCGTGCAGCGGGAGAGGCCGACCAGCAGGACCGCAGCGTCGGGGGACCGCCCGATGACGCCGCTCACGCCGACGGCGGCGGGCACCTCGTTGTCAGGAGGGGCGAACCGGAGCCTCGCCCGGTCGAGGTCGTCGTCGTCGTCGCCGGAGAGCGCGATGGCCGCGTGCATGGACCCGACCCTGGGTGACGTCGGTCCCCCGCGTCAACGGGCTCACGGAAGCGCGGTTCGTGGGTGGGAAGAGCTCTTCGCACCCCCGGACGCGCGGCGCGCGCACGCCCGTGGCACGGAACGTGCATGGAGGGGGTGACGGAGTCCGCAGCGGGGAAAGGGATGCGCCCATGCATGACATCGACCGAGCCCTCTTCGAGATGGGCCAGGAGAACGCCTGGGAGGGCGAGTCCGAGGACGAGCTCGGTGGGCAGACCGAGATCGGCCTGGCGACCGAGCTGCTCGAGGTCACGTCGGAGGAGGAGCTGGACCGGTTCCTCGGCGACGTGCTGCGCAGCGCGGTGGGCGCCGGCAAGGCGTTCGCGTCGTCGAGCGCCGGCCGCGCCGTCGGCGGGCTGCTGAAGTCCGCCGCCAAGCAGGCGCTGCCGCACGTCGGGCGCATGGTCGGTGGCGCCGTGCCGTGGATCGGCGCCGACGCGGGCGGCAAGGTCGGCGGCTTCGTCGCCGGCAGGCTCGAAGCCGACCTGGAGGGCCTGTCCCAGGAGGACCGCGAGTACGAGGTGAGCCGCGCGTTCGTGCGCTTCGCCGACGAGACCGCACGGATCGCGGCCGGCGCGCCCCCTGGGGTGCCGCCGCAGGTCGCCGCCCAGCGTGCCGCCACCGCCGCGGCCCGCCGCCACCTGCCGCCGCTCGCCCCCGTCGTCGCGGGCATGCGACCGCCCGCACCCGGCGGCCCCACGCGGCCCGGCGGCCACCGCACGACCGGCCGCTGGGTGCGCCGCGGCCGCAACATCGTCCTGCTCGACGCGTGAGGAGAGGTGCCATGACCTACCAGAGCAACGACCAGCGCGAGTGGTCCGGCGAGGTGTCCCTGCAGGAGTGGGAGCTGCCCGGCACGTCCGGTGAGAGCGAGTGGTCCGGCGAGTCGGAGTCGGAGTCCGAGTGGTCGGGCGAGGGCGAGTCCGAGTGGTCCGGCGAGTCCGAGTGGTCGGGCGAGGGCGAGTCCGAGTGGTCCGGCGAGTCCGAGTGGTCCGGCGAGGGCGAGTCCGAGGACGAGCTCGCGTACGAGCTGCTCGAGATCACGTCGGAGGAGGAGCTCGACCAGTTCCTCGGCAAGCTCGTCAAGGGTGCGGGAAAGTTCCTGAGCTCGGGCGTCGGCAAGGCCGTCACGGGTGCGCTGAAGAGCGTCGCCAAGGTCGCCCTGCCGGTGGTGGGGTCGGCGATCGGCAGCTTCGTCGCACCGGGCGTGGGCACCGCGATCGGCGGCAAGCTCGGCTCGATGGCCTCCAAGCTCCTCGAGGCCGAGGAGGCCGAGGCGCTGGGCGAGGAGGAGGCCGACCTCGAGGCGGCCCGTCGGTTCGTGCAGCTCGGCCGGGCCACCGCCCGGTACGCGGCCGCCGCGCCACCCTCGGTACCGCCGCGGACCGTGGCCCGCAGCGCGACGATCGCCGCCGCGCGCCGCTACGCGCCCGCGCTGGTACGGCCCTCGACGCCCGGGTGGCGCAGCCGGCGCGGGCAGCGGGTGGGACCCGCGTACGGCCCGCGCACGGGGCGGCCGCAGGGGCGCGGGTACGGCTCGCCCGGCGGGTTCGGCTCGTCCGGGTACGGCCGGTCCGGCACGTCGCGGTACGCCGGCGACGGACGCACGTCGTCCGGCCGGTCCGGCCGCCGTCGGGCTCCGCGCCCGGACCCGCGGTGGGGCGCGTGGGGCGGTGACGTCTGGCCCGTCGCGGGCCCGTGGCCCGGGTGGAGCACGCCGTGGGACGACGGCGCCGACGTCTGGGACGGTGCCGACGACGGCACCGGCGAGAGCGGGTTCGAGTTCGCATGACCACGCGTGCGGACCGCCACCCCGTCCCGGACGGCGCCACCCTCGCGCCGGCGCTCGTCGCGCAGGAGGCCGAGGCGCTGCTCGTGCGCCTCGGCCGGCTGCGGCCGTTCGTCATGACCGAGACGATGGTGCTGGCGGCGGCCCTGCCGTACGACGCGCACCGGGCGATCGAGCGGTTCCTGCACGTCGGCCGCACGGCCCTGCGGGACGAGGTCGAGGGCTTCCTCGACTGGCTCACCGGCCCGGGGGCGGCCGCGCCCGCGTGGGAGCAGCAGCGCCGGTTCGTCGCGATCCGCATGCGGTTCAACGACGTCCTGTCCCAGCTCGACGTGTTCGCCGAGGTGGTGACGCAGCGCAGCGAGCAGGGCACCGGCGTGTGGCTGTCGGGCCTCGACCGGCTGGCCGCCGACGCGGTGGGCATGCCGGACCCGCCGGTCGAGCCGCCGCCGCTGGTCTGCTACCTGGCCCGGGGGGCCGGCGCGGCGATCCGCCGGGCGCGCACGCGGCTGCCGGGCGGGCGCCTGTCGCCCGTCGCCGTCATCCGCGTCCCGCGCGAGCGGATGGTGGGGCACGGCGTCGCGTCGTCGCTGATCCACGAGGTGGGCCACCAGGTCGCGGCCCAGCTCGAGCTGGTGCCGTCCCTGCAGGACGCGATCGCCCGGCGGCGCGCGCGTGCGGGGCCGGCGGAGGCCGCCGCGTGGGACGGGTGGCACTCGACGGTCTCGGAGTGCGTCGCGGACCTGTGGTCCGTCGGCAAGCTCGGCATCTCCTCGACCCTGGGCCTGCTGGCCGTCGTGAGCCTGCCGCGCTCCCTGACGTTCCGGCCGCCGCGCGGCGACCCGCACCCCATGCCGTACGTGCGGGTCCTGCTGTCCGCGGCGATCGGCCGCACGTTCTACCCGCACCCGCAGTGGGACGCGCTGGTCGCCGCGTGGAAGGCCTGCTACCCGGTGCAGGACGTGACCCCGGAGCTGCAGGCGGACATCACCCGCCTCGAGGGCACGGCCGACGACTTCGCCGACCTCATGGCCGGGCACCGCCCTCCCCTGCTCGGCGGTCGCGCGATCGCCGACGTCCTGCCGCTGGCGACCCGGACGCCGGAGCACCTGCTGACGCTGCGGCGCACGTGGGGGGACGACCTGGGCGTGCTGGCCCGGCGCCCCCCGACGCTCGTGTTCGCCGTCATGGGCCAGGCGCGCGGCGCCGGGCTCGTCGCCCCGCAGCAGGAGTCCGCGGTGCTCGCCGACGTGCTGGCCGCCTGGGCGGTCCGCTCGTCCATCGACGTCATGGCGCGCCCCCATCACGCGCGTCCCCGTCCCGCACACCAGCGCCCCGCGGCACCCGTCGCGGCCAGCGCCCAGCCCTGAAGGGAAGTGCCATGGTCAAGATCCAGACGCCGCGGTTCGTCGACGGCGAGGTGCGGTTCACCGCCACCGAGCTCGTCCGCAACCACCGGTACGAGGCGCGGCTGGTCGGTCCGGTGGAGTTCGGGACGATCGACCGCGTGGTGCAGACGAACGCGAACGGCACCGCGGCGAAGGTCGGCGTGCCCCTCGTCGACGCACCCTCCGGGCCGTACGTCGTGCAGGTCGTCGACGTCGGCGTGACGCCCGAGGTGGTCGTCGCGGAGAGCGAGTTCCACGTGGTCGGCACGGTGACGGCCGACGAGGAGCCGCCGCCCGCGCGCGTGCAGCTCGCGCGCACGGCGACGACCCCCACGAGCGACGTCGTGCTCACGCAGGAGATCCTGCGGGTGACGCGGGCGCGCCGGTTCGCGGAGTACCAGCTGCACGTCGACCGCGCGCTGCAGCGCGAGACGAACGGGGCGTTCTCGCCGGCCGCGTACGACGTGATCCTGCGCGCGACCCGGGAGTTCCTCGAGCGCGACACCACGACGATCATCGACCCCGGCGGCAACTACCTCGAGGGCGGCAACCTCCCGTACCTCGAGAACGTCGCGAGCCGGTACCCCGACGCGCGCCTCGGCCGCACGGCCGCGGACGGCGTCGCGGACATCGACGAGGAGCTGCTCGCCCGGCCGGCACCCGTCGAGCTGATCTGGACGTACTGGGACGAGGAGGGCGCGACCTTCCAGGCGATGAACCTGATCCTCGCGCGGTTCCAGAACCGGCGGCTGCCGAACGGTCTCGCGCTCGAGCGGTTCTCCCTGAGCTACCTGCGTCCGCTGCGCAACCTGCTGTACACGTGGGGCGACCACGAGATCGACCGCCTGACGGTGCGGCGGCGCGCCGCGGAGTACGAGTACGAGTACGGGCTGAGCCTCATCGGCCGCGCCGTGCCCGGCTCGCTGCAGTACGTGGAGCGGCGCAGCCAGTTCCTCGAGTCGTTCCACACGCTGCTGCACGAGGCGCTGCGGTTCCACCGGCTCGACGACGACACCACGGTCGTGGCGGACGGGTTCCCCGTCCTCAACGCGCTGCGCGACCTGCACCGGACCCTCGCGCCGGGCGCGGAGAACCAGTTCGACGGCGTGGCGCTGCAGTCGCGCATCGAGGCGATGGCCATGCAGTACGTGCTGGCCCAGCCCGAGATGCGCGAGTTCCTGGGCGGGCGGCCGATGGTGCCGTACGAGGAGCCCTGGATGGACAAGGTCGACACGGTGCGCGCGCTGTGCGGCTGGGGCGACACGTCCGTCATGAGCTTCCACGAGCTGGCGGTGCACGGCGAGCAGCTCGTCATGAGCGTCCGCTGGGGCGACTGGAGCGACATCTCCCTGACGGCCGACTCGGCCGCCAACTGGGCCCGGCTCATGCGCGACCCCGTGCACCGGTACGTGCACGCGTACCGCACGGTCACGGGGGTGGACCTGCAGCTCGGGGTCGACGCGACGATGCCGGCCGTGCTGCTGGCCCGCCGCAACCGCGCACGCGTGCGCGCCTAGGGGCGTGCGTCGTGCTCGACCTGACGTCCTCGCTGTTCCTCGGCCTGCACCACCCGGCAGGCGACCGCGCCGGGTGGACGTCCCTGACGACGGGCCGTGCGGCGGCGCTCGACGAGCCGGTGGCCGCCCGCCGGGTCGCCGCACGCGTCGCGGCCCGGCTCGGGGCTCCCGCCGGCATCGTGCACCGCTCGGCGCTGCACGCGCTCGTCGACGTCGTGGACGTGCTCGCACCGTCGGCGGTGCTGGTCGACGCGGGGGCGTACCCGCTGGTCAGGCTCGCGGCGGGTGCGACGGCGCCGGTGGTCCGCGCGTTCGGGCACCACGACGTCGACGACGTCGCGCGGCTCCTCGCGGGCGAGGGCGCGGGGCACGGGCGGGGCGCGCGTACCGGGCGGCGGCCCGTCGTCGTGACGGACGGCTGGTGCGCCGCGTGCAACCGGCCCGCGCCGCTCGCCGCGCTCGAGCGCGTCGTGCGCGCGGCGGGCGGCACGCTCGTCGTCGACGACACGCAGGCGTTCGGGGTGCTCGGCCCCGGCGGGTCGGGCACGTGGCGCTGGGCCGGTGGGCGGCCCGTCGGCGCGGTCCAGGTCGTCTCGCTGGCGAAGGGCCTCGGGGCGCCCCTGACCGTGACGACCGGGCCGCGGGACGTCGTCGCGCGCCTCGCGGTGCACGGCACGCGGTGGCACGCGAGCCCGCCGACGGCCGCCGACCTGCGGGCCGCGGACCGCGCGACCGACCCCGCGGGCGGCCCGGTGCTGGCACGGCGCCGGCGTCGCCTGTGGTGGCTGGTCCGCGCGCTGCGCGCGGGTCTGCGGCGGCTGGGGCTCGCGGTCGTGGGGCGCCCGTTCCCCGTCGTCCACGCGCGCGTCCCCGACCCGGCACGGGTCGCACGCGTGCTGCGCGGGCGCGGCGTCCGGGCCCTCGTCCTGGCCCCGGCGTGCCTGCCGGGGCCCGTCCTGACGTTCGTCGTCACCGCGGAGCACGCCCCGGCCGACGTCGAGCACGTCCTGGCCGCCCTGCGCGGCGCCGTGCCGGGCACCGGCCTGCCCACCGTCCCGACGGCGGTGCCGCGATGATCGTCGACGCCCACTGCCACGCCGGCCTGGGCGACGTCATGCCCGACCCGCTGGGCGACGACCGCCCCGACGCCGCGCTGCACCGGTACGCCGTCCGCGCCCGGCGCGCCGGCGTCGACCACACGCTGCTCATGGCCCCGCCGTCGGACGACTACCCCGCCGCCAACCGGCGGGTCGCCCGCATCGTGGCCGCCGACCCGCGCCGGTGGACGGGTGTCGTGTTCGTCGGCACGCGCCCCGACGCGGGCCGCATCGGGGCCATGGTCACCACGGCCGTCGACGCGTGGGGGTTCCGCGCGGTCAAGGTGCACTGGCGCGACGGCCCGATGACCGACGAGGTCGCCCGCGTCGCCGACGCCCGCGCGCTGCCCGTCGTGCACGACCCCGGCGGCGACGTCGACCAGGTCGCGCACTTCGCCACGCGCTGGCCCGACGTCGCGTGGGTCGTGCCGCACCTGTCGTCGTTCGCCGACGACTGGCGCGCGCAGACCCGGTTCGCCGACCTGCTCGTGCGGCTGCCCAACGTCCACACCGACACGTCCGGCGTCCGCTACGTCGACGTGCTGCTCGACGCCGTGCGGCGTGCGGGCGCCCACAAGGTGCTGCTCGGCACCGACGGGCCCTACCTGCACCCGGCGGCCGAGCTCGCGAAGGTCCGCGCGCTGCCGCTCGCGCGCGAGGACCTCGCCCTCGTCCTGGCGGGCAACGTCCGCCGGCTCGTCGCCGCCGTCCGCAGGGCGCCGGCCACCATCCCCCTCCCGGTGTGAGCCGGGACCGATCCACGCGAGGAGACCGACATGTCGAGCATCATGATCGAGCCGGGGACGATGCTGCCGGCGCCGCCGCTTTCGAGGAAGCCCGTGCCCGCGTACAGCGCGGGGAAGCTCGGGTTCGCCGAGGTGAAGCCGCACAACGTCCGCGGCGTCCTCGCCGGGCTCAAGAGCATCCAGAAGCACAAGGCCGAGGCGAAGCAGCCGTACCAGCAGGCGTTCCTGCTGACCTACCGCCACCAGCCGGGCGACCTCGCGCCGCGCGCCGTCATGCCGTACCTGCTGGTGCCGACCACCACGAGCACGACGCCCCCGGCCCGCCCCGCGGACAAGGACCTCGTCGCGTGGCTGGGCAGGCTCGGCGACTGGTACGCGCTGAGTCCCGCGCCGCTCGCGCTCCCCGCGCACGCCGAACCGCGGTGGGGCCGGGACGTCGGACCGGTCGTCCGCGGGTCGATGGTCGAGCCGCTGGTCAGGTACGCGTTCTACCGGTTCTCGAACTACCGCGACGCCTACGACCTCACGCCGAAGAAGCAGCCGCAGCAGAAGGGCGCGGACGTCGCGTGGAAGGAGATCGCGGAGTACCTCTACGAGCTCGCGTCCGAGCTGGGGTCCGTCGGCTGAGGACGGGCCCGCGCCGCCGTGCGGTAGCCGAGCGCGCGGCGGCTCACGCCGAGCAGCCGGGCGGCGGCGACCGTGCCGCCGCCCACGTCCAGGGCGACGCGCGTGGCGACGTCGGCCGTGCGGGCCTTGAGCTCCTGCAGGCCGACGCCCGCGCTCAGCGCTTCCCGCACCGCGCTCTCGAGCCCGGACTCCCACGGGGTCCCAGCGGTGAGGGACGACGGGTGCGGCGCGGTGACGGCCGGCGCGGTGACGGCCGGCGCGGTGACGGCCGGCGCGGTGACGGTCGGCGCGGTGACGGCCGGCGCGGTGACGGCCGGCGCGGTGACGGCCCGGACGGGACGGTCCTCCGGGGGCAGGTCGCCCGGCGTCACGGGACCGTCGCCGACGTGCCGCGCGGCCACCCGCGCCGCGAGCTGACGCAGCTCGCGCACGTTGCCCGGCCAGTCGTGGCCGCGCAGCGCGTCCGCGACCTCCCGCGACACCTCGGGGGCGTCCTCTGCCTCGTCGCCCCCGGCCTCGACCGACGGCCGGTGGCGTACCGCCGCGCGCACCGCTGCGACGTCACCGCCGAGCCGCTGCTCGGCGAGGAAGTGCCGGAACAGCGGCAGCACGTCGTCGGGGCGCTCGCGCAGGGGCGGGACCCGGAGCGTCGTGGCCGCCAGCCGGTGGTACAGGTCCGCGCGGAACCCCTCGGTCCGCAGGTCGCGGTGGGTCGCGGCGACGAGCCGGAAGTCCGTGCGGCGGCGCCGCGTGCCGCCGACCGTCTGGTAGGTCCCCTCCTGCACGACGCGCAGCAGCGCGGCCTGCAGCGCCGCGGGCAGCTCACCGACCTCGTCGAGGAAGAGCGTGCCGCCGTCGGCGCGCGCGAACGCGCCCTCGTGGGCCGTCGTCGCACCCGTGAAGGCCCCCTTCTCGTGCCCGAAGAACTCGCTGCCGGAGAGCGTCGGCACGACGGTCGTGCAGTCCAGCAGGACGAGCTCGTGCTCGCGTCGTCGCAGGTCCACGCGGTGCACGATGTGCGCCGCGACCTCCTTGCCGGCGCCCGTCTCCCCCAGCAGCAGCACGGGCGCGGTCGACCAGCGCGCCACCTCGACGAGGTCCCGCAGGAACAGCCGCCAGGCCGACGACGTGCCGATCGCACCTGCCCGCCGGGCCTCCGCACGGACGAGCTCGTCGACGTCCTGCCACCGGCGCAGCCGGTCGAGCACGGGCCGCAGGTCGTCGCCGGTGAGGTGCACGACGTCCGCCGCCCCGCACGCGAGCAGCGACCACGGGTCGACGTCGACGCCGGGTGCGAGGGCCACGAGGACCCGGCCGGGGCTGTCGGCGAGCCGCGCCCGGTCGGGTGCCGCGTGCGGGTCGGTCAGCAGCACGACGCCGGGCTCGTCGGCCGCGACCGCTCGTCCGTCGGCGTCCGCCGCGTCCGCGTCGCGCAGGCCCGCTGCCGTCAGCCGGGCACGCGTCGCAGGGCGGCAGGGCGCTGCGACGCGGAACCACGCCATGCCGCCCCCGTCCGCCACGCGGCCGGGCGGACCTCGCAGGCCGCGGCGTCACCGGACCCGCACCGACACCCCCAACGACCGACGACGCTCCCCCTGCGTCGGGGCAACCGCACGACACCGCGAGCGGTGTCTGGGCGTCCGGCTCCGCAGCGGTGCGGCCCGGTCTGCTCCCGTCCTCGCAGTCTCTGCCCCGGTCGGAACCCCGGTCAAGGGCGGGCCCGTGATACATGACCAGGCCACCAGATCGACCCGCCGGGCGTGGAGGCTTGACGTTAAACCTCCCGACCGGACAGCATTCGGACAACCCGCTCCTGCAACGCTGCAGACCGGCGGGCACGTCGTGGGCGTCGTGGACGCCTGCGGCAACCGCAGGGGGAAGCAGCACCGCGATCCCGCCCTCGACGTGGAGGGCCAGGTCGTCCGCGTCCTCCTGCCGGTCGGCGACCGAGGAGGAGTATCGATGGGGATGACTCGCAGAGGGCCACGCGGCACGCACCACAGGACGACAGCCGTGGTCACAGGGGCCGCGCTCGCACTGGGAACGGCGGCAGTGATGGCACCACCAGCAGCAGCAGCAGCCGAGGGCGTCGCGCCCGACCCGTGGGTGTCGGTGACACCCGAGGGGTACTACCGGTTCACCGCGCCGCAGGCGGTGGTCCACGAGCTCGTCGGCGGCACGCCGCAGGTCGTGGAGCTGCAGGGCAACATCGGCCCGGCGGGCACGTGGTCCGACCTGGCCATGGACCCCAGCGGCACGGACTACCCGACGCAGGTCGGGATCCTGGACCCGGGCCTGTACTATTACCAGTACACGGCGACGTTCCCGGACCGCACCAAGAAGTCCTTCCGCAACCCGGACACCCCCGTGACGATCGCGTCGAAGCCCACCTGGAGCACGTTCTTCGTGCCCGGGCCGTCGGTGCAGTGGATGGCCGACGTCCCGAACGGCGGTGCGGTCACGGAGCTGACGTGGCAGAGCCCCGTGTCCGGTGACGAGCGCACGTCGCTGGTCTGGACGCCGCCCGGCTACGACGCCGAGCGCGAGGAGGCCTACCCGGTGCTCCACCTGCTGGCCGACACGGGCCAGTCCGCGGACGAGTGGACCGAGCTGGGCCGTGCGCGGCAGGTGCTCGACAACCTCGCCGCCGAGGGCGACCTGACGCCGATGGTCGTCGTGATGTCGCAGATCGGCGGCTCGGACCCGGGCGCCGACCTGCTCGACGGCGTCGCCGCAGCCACCCGCGACGCGTACCACGTGTCGCAGGAGGACCAGGCGCTGGCCGGGATCGGCGCCGGCGCCCAGCAGGCGCTGACGGTGCTGCGCACCGACCCCGGCGTCTTCCGCGAGGTCGCGTCGTTCTCGGGGCGCCTCACGGGATCGATCAGCGCCACGACGGCGCGTGAGATCAACGAGGGCACCGACCGGCTGCGCGTCTACGTCGGCAACGTGCTCGACCCCGCCTACAACCCGACGCACGACATGCTGCGGGCACTGGAGCGCGCGGGTGTCGAGCACGAGTTCGACGGCGTCGACCCCGACACCGGCGGCACGTGGGACACGTGGCGCGAGGGGCTGCGGGACTTCGCGTCGCGCGTCTTCACCGACGCCGGCCACGGCCCGCGCGAGGGTCACGGCCCGCTCGACGAGCGCTACACGGCGCCCGCCACCGGGTCGATCACCACGCCGCACGTGGACGAGGACGGCATCGTCACCTTCGAGACGGGCACGCAGTTCAAGGACGCCAAGGACGTCACCGTGTGGGCCAACTGGGCCCCCAACGGTGCGTGGTTCCGCGTGCCGATGACCAAGGTCGGCGACCGCTGGCGGCTGCAGATGGGCCCGCTCGACGGGTTCTACTACTACCGGTACGTGGTCGACGGGGTCGACGTGAAGGACCCCGAGGACACGGTCAACACCCTCACCGGTGTCAGCCCGCTGTTCGTCCCGGGCGAGACGGACCGCCTGCTCGGGGACCTTCCTGCGGAGGACCGCGGCAACCTGGAGGTCCTGACCTACCAGAGCGCCGTCGCCAACGAGGAGCGCAAGGCGTACGTCTGGACGCCCAAGGGCTACGACCCGGACCGCGCCGAGCCCTACCCCGTGCTGTACCTCAACCACGGCGGCGGGCAGAACTACGGCGACTGGGTCGAGGTGGGCCGCGCGCCGCAGATCCTCGACCACTACATCAAGGACGGCGCGATCGTCCCGATGGTGGTCGTCATGGGGAACGGCAACTCGCCGGACTTCCCGGCCGAGCTCATGGAGAACCTCGCACCCGCCGCGCGGGCCGAGTACAACATCGCGGACGACGCGGCCGGCCAGGCCATCGCCGGGCTGTCGATGGGCGCCATGAACACGCTCAACACGTGGCTGACCCGCCCGGGCCAGTTCGGGTGGATGGGCGCGTTCTCCGGCGGCCTGTTCTTCAACACCCCGCAGTTCGACCCCGCCGCCGTCAACGCCGAGACCCGCCTGGCGCGGATCTACACCGGTGACAAGACCGACTTCACGTACCAGGCGACGATGGACCTCCTGGACCTCCTGGAGTCCAACGGGATCGACCACGAGTTCGCCGGCGTCACGCAGGGCCCGCACGGGTTCGACGTGTGGTCGAAGAACCTGATCGACCTGCTGCCGCGCCTGTTCCGCGACCCGGCCACCACCGAGGGCGTCGAGCTGAAGGCCGTCGTGCCGGAGGGCCAGGACGGCGTCCTGGCGCTGTCGGTCGCGGCCGACAGCGTCACGCTCGACGGGCCGCAGAACACCGGCACCGCGCTGCGGTTCCGGGGCCAGCTGCCCGCGGTGACGGTCGTCGACTCCCGCTCCGTCTCGCAGGCGGGGGTCACGGGGTGGGCGGTCACCGGCCAGGCGTACTCGTTCGACTCCGGCTCGCGTCTGCTCGACGCGAAGCACCTGGGCTGGACGCCGCGTGTCGAGACCCCGCGTGCGGGGATCGTCGCCGGTGACGCCCGCGCCACCGCGCTCACCGGCGGCGAGGGCCTCGTCATCCCGGGGCGTCTGGCGTCGGCCACGCCGGAGGGCCGTCTCGGCACGACGACGCTGGGCGCGGACCTCGTGCTCGACGTCCCGGTCGAGACGATGCCCGGCGAGTACACGGGCACGCTCAGCCTGTCGCTGTTCCCCGTCGACTGACCGACGGACCGACGAACCGACGCGCGGCGGGGCACCACCCCGCCGCGCGTCGGCCCGAGGAGACACCCATGCACCGCACGCGCACGGCCGACCTGCCCCGCACCTCCCGGCCCGCCGGCGCCACCGTGCTGCTCACCGCGCTGGTCGCTGCGCTGGTCGCTGCACTGCTCGCTGCGCTGGTCGCCGTGGCCTGGCCGACCGCGGCGACGGCGGCGGCCGAGGTCGCGCCGACGCCGGCGCAGCCCGACGACACCGTGACGTGGACGGTCCAGCCGGCGACCGCGGAGGGCCCCGACGACCGCATCTCGCTGCGGCACGTCCTGGACCCCGGCGCGTCGGTGGCCGAGCACGTGACGATCACCAACCTCGGTGAGACCGCCGCGACGTTCGCCGTCTACGCCGGGGACGGGGTGCTGTCCGACAGCGGGTACTTCGACCTGCCGCCGACCGGGACCCCGCCCCGCGACGGCGGGTCGTGGGTCGCCCTCGGCACCGTCGAGGGCGCGCAGGCCCAGGAGGACGGCACGCTCCTCGTCTCGCTCGACGCCGGCGCCGCCGTGACCGTGCCCCTGACGATCACCGTGCCCGCCGACGCCCGACCCGGTGACCACCCGGCCGGCGTCGTGGCCGAGCTCGTCGCCGGCGACGACCTGCGTCTCGCGGCGCGCAACGGCGTGCGGCTGCACCTGCGCGTCACGGGCGACATCGAGGCGGGGCTGGCCCCCACCGACGTCACGACACGGTGGGAGCCGTCGTGGAACCCCTTCGCCCCGGGCACGGTCCACGTGAGCTACCGGGTCGAGAACACCGGCGACGTCCGCCTCGCGGCCCGCGCCGTGACCACGCTGGCCGGCCCGTTCGGCGTCGCCGCCGCGGAGGACCGCACCGAGGTCCGCGAGGTGCTGCCCGGTCAGCAGGTGCTCGTCGAGGCGGCCGTGCCGGTCTGGCCGGTGGTGCGCGTCACCGGGCACGTCGACACCCGCCCGTGGGTGGTGGGCGAGGACGTCGTCGACGCCGCGCTGCGCACCGGGTCCGCGCAGGTCACCGTGTGGACGGTGCCGTGGACGCAGCTCGCGCTGGTGGTGCTCGTCGTGGGTGGCGTGCTCGGGGTGCGGTGGTGGCGCCGGCGGTCCGCGGCCGCCGTGCAGGCGCGGATCGACGCGGCCCTGGCGGCCGCCGGGCTGGACGGCGCCACGTCGCCGCGCGCGGAACCGGGCGACGGCGACAGCGACGACGACAGCGACAGGACCGTCACAGCAGGCCGGTGACCGCCTGCATGCCCAGGCTCGTCAGCGCGACGGCCAGCGACAGCGCACCGCCCAGCGCGAGCGGCCGCCAGCCGGCGCGGCGCAGTGCGTCGACGGGCGTGAGCAGACCGACGCCCGCCAGTGCGACCGCGGTCAGGGCGTGTGCCCCGGTGTCGGCCCCGGCCTCCCACGCGGCGGGGAACCAGCCGAGCGTCGTGACGGCCGACGCGACCAGGAAGAGCACGAGGAACGGCGGGACGAGTCGGGTCCACGGCGTCCCGCCCCCGGTGGCGTGGGCCGCCGCGCGGTCCCGCCGCGCCTGCCGCACGGCCAGCGCGAGCGTCACCGGCACGATCGCCAGGGTGCGGGTGAGCTTGACGACGACGGCCGTCTCGAGCGCGAGCGCGCCGTAGGCCGTGGCCGCGGCGACGACCGAGGACGTGTCGTTGACGGCGGTGCCCGCCCACGTCCCGAACCCCTCCTGCGACAGCCCCATCGCCTCACCCAGCAGCGGGAACGTGATCGCGCCGAGCGCGTTGAACGTGAAGATCGTCGCCATGGCCGTCGCGATGGTCGTCTGCGACGCCCGGATCACGGCACTGGTCGCCGCGATGGCCGACGCCCCGCAGATGCCCGTGCCGACACCGATGAGGGTGCGGGTGTCGGAGTCCAGGCCGAGGCGGCGACCGAGCAGCGCCGCCAGGACCAGCACGACCGTGAGCGTCACGAGCATCACGGGCAGCGCCGCTCCGCCGGTCCGCGCGACCTGACCCAGCGAGAGCCCGAACCCCAGCAGCACCACCGCCGCCTGCAGCGCGAACGTGGAGCACGTGCGGGCCCCGGGCTCCAACGCGTGCGCCCACGCGACCGGTCCGCGGGCCAGCACCTCGCGCAGCGCCACACCCATCGCCAGCGCCAGCACGGCGCCGCCGAGCAGCGGCACCGCCGACCCCAGGGCGGCCCCCGTGGCACCGAGCCCCAGTGCCACGGCGACGCCCGGCGCGCGCTCGCGCCAGGGTGCGACGGGCACGCCGCGCGGGGTGGGCTCGCGGCCGGGCACGGGACGGTCGGCTTCCGGCACCCTTCCAGCGTCCACCCGTGCACGCCGCACCGCCGCACCAGCCCTGCACGGCGCGACGGCGACGAAGGTGCTGGGATGGGGCCATGGAATTCCGCTACCTCGGCAGCTCGGGGCTCAAGATCTCCGAGATCACGTACGGCAACTGGCTCACCCACGGCTCGCAGGTGGAGAACGAGACCGCGACGCAGTGCGTCCGCGCCGCCCTCGACGCGGGCATCTCGACGTTCGACACCGCGGACGTCTACGCGAACACCAAGGCCGAGAGCGTCCTCGGCGAGGCGCTCAAGGGCGAGCGGCGCGAGTCGCTCGAGATCTTCACGAAGGTGTACTGGCCCACCGGACCGGGCGGCAAGAACGACGTCGGCCTGTCGCGCAAGCACATCATGGAGTCGATCAACGGCTCGCTGCGTCGCCTGCAGACCGACTACGTCGACCTGTACCAGGCCCACCGGTACGACACGGAGACGCCGCTCGAGGAGACGATGCAGGCGTTCGCCGACGTCGTGCGCCAGGGCAAGGCGCTGTACATCGGCGTCTCGGAGTGGACCGCGGACCAGATCCGCGCCGGCCACGCGCTGGCGAAGGACCTGGGCGTGCAGCTCATCTCGAGCCAGCCGCAGTACTCGATGCTGTGGCGGGTCATCGAGGAGGAGGTCGTCCCGACGTCGCGCGAGCTGGGGATCTCCCAGATCGTCTGGTCGCCCGTCGCCCAGGGCGTGCTCACCGGCAAGTACAAGCCCGGCCAGCAGCCGCCCGCGGGGTCGCGCGCCACGGACGAGAAGGGCGGCGCGAACATGATCAAGCGGTTCATGAACGACGACGTCCTCACCCGCGTGCAGGGCCTGCAGCCCGTCGCCGACGAGCTGGGCCTGTCGATGGCGCAGCTCGCGATCGCGTGGGTGCTGCAGAACGACAACGTCGCCGCCGCGCTCATCGGCGCGTCGCGCCCCGAGCAGGTCACCGAGAACGTCAAGGCCGCAGGCGTGACGATCCCGGCCGAGGCGATGGCCCGCATCGACGAGGTCCTCGGCGGCGTCGTCGAGCGCGACCCGGGCAAGACGGCGGAGACGTCCCCGCAGAAGCGCCCCGCCTGACGACGTGACCGGACCGCTCTCCCCCGCCCGGGGCGAGCGGTCCGGTCAGCGTCCTCGACGCGGGGGGCCGGGACGGCCCGGCGACCGGGCACCCGCACCGGGGCGGCGCGCGGCTCGCGTAGGTTCGTCTCTGCCCCGACGGAAGGAACGCGCCATGCAGTGCCCCGTGGACCAGGCCCAGCTCGTCATGACCGAGCGCCAGGGCGTCGAGATCGACTACTGCCCCGTGTGCCGCGGCATCTGGCTCGACCGTGGTGAGCTCGACAAGATCATCGACCGCGCGGGACCGGCCGCACCGGGCGTGGACCCGCGCGCCGTCCCGGGGGCGGCCGCACCGGACCCGCGGCTCGCGGACACCCGGGCGTACGGCTCGTACGACCGGCCGCCCGACCGCGGGTACGACCGCGACGCCTACGCGCGCGGGTACGACCGGGACGACCGCGGCGGGTACGACCGCGGCAAGCGCAAGAAGCGCGAGTCCTGGCTCGAGGACCTGTTCGACTTCTGACGCCCCATCCCTTCGCCGCGCCACGGACGCGAGGGCCGGACCGACATCTCGTGGGGGTGGGTGCCGGTCGACCGCTCAGGAGGTGAGGGCGGGGCCCGTGCCGAGGCGGCGGGCGAGCGCCATCGCGTCGAACGGGGCTCTCACCTTCACGTCGTTGTCGAAGTAGACGTACACGTCCCGGGGGCGGTCCGCGGCCGGCGGTGACACCCGGGGTCCGTCGGGCGGGGTGGCGCCCGTGGACCAGGCGCGGACCTTCGCGGCCCACCGGTCCAGCGACGCGTCGTCGTACCCGGAGACGTACAGCTCGCTCTCCCCGTGCAGGCGCACGTACACGACGTCGCTGGTCAGGTCCTCCAGGTGCGGCCAGCGCCCCGCGGTGTCGGCGACCACGAGGCCGATGTCGTGCGCCCGCAGCAGCGCGGGGAACGCCGGGGTGAGGAACGTGTCGTGCCGGACCTCGAGGACGTGCCGCAGCGGCCGGTCCTGCTCGACGGTCGTCAGGGCACGCCCTTCGGGGACCTTGTCGTCGTGCTGCTCCGCCAGGCGCGCGGCCGCGGCGGTGGACCGCGGCAGCAGGTCGAAGAACCGGGCGAGCCGGTCGGCGTCGAAGCCCAGGTTGGGCGGCAGCTGCCACAGCACGGGACCGGTGCGGTCCTCGAGCGCGAGGACCCCCGACGCCCAGAAGTTGGCCAGCGGCACCTCGACGCCGGCGAGCTTCTTCATGTGCGTGACGAAGCGGGGACCCTTGACCGAGAACACGAAGTCGTCGGGCGTCTCGGCCCGCCACGCGCGGTAGCTGTCGGGGCGCTGCAGCGAGTAGAACGACCCGTTGATCTCGATCGAGCCCAGCTGCCGTGACGCGTGCTCCAACTCACGCCGCTGCTGCAGCCCGGGCGGGTAGAACACCCCCCGCCAGGGGGCGTACCGCCACCCCGAGATGCCGATGCGCACGTCCCCGCTGGTCACGCCGACGACTCTAGGAGCGCGGTGCGCGGCGCACCTCCGCAGGCGTGACCCGAGGACCTGCGGGGCAGGGCGCCCGCGTCGGGACCCCCAGGTCGCCGGGCTACCCTGCTGGGGACCCGACCTGCTGGAGGAACTGTGCGCGACCGCGCCAAGCGCACCCGCACGACCGCTGTGGTCGTGGTGGCCGCCCTGGTCGGCAGCAGCCTGCTCGGGGCGCTCGCCGCGTTCGGCAGCGGGGGCGGCGGGCCGGCCGTCGAGATCCCCGCACAGGGTCCGTGGACGGTGCTCGTGGCCGGTGACCTGCGGACCGTCGCGGCGTGCGCCGACGACGCGGCGGTCGTCGACGCCTACGTCAGCGCGGACGCACCGTCCGCCGGCGGCGGGATCGTCATGGCGTCCGACGCCCGCGTCGCGGACGTCGAGCGGGTCGTGCAGTGCGTCGGGAACGTCATCGACCCCGCGATGATCAGCGTGGTGCAGACGCCGCCGTCGGCGTGACGCGGCCCGGCGCCGCCACGGCCTGACGCCACGGCCTGCGCGCCACGACCACCCGCGGCCGGTCAGCCGCGCGGCGGCTGGATCACGGTCGCGTCACCGGTCGCCCCGGCGGCACGCGCGGCGGCCACGGTCGTCTCGACGTCGACGAGCGGGCCCTCGACCAGCAGCGGCTCCCCCGCGCCGCTGCCGCCCGACCACCGCACCCCCGCCCCCGCGGGCGGACGGAAGGCGGTCCCGGCCGGCAGGTGCACGACGGCCGCCGCGCGCACGCCCGGGTCGTCGACGCGACGGACCCGCACGCCGCGCACCTGCGGGAGCCGCTCGACGGTGCGGGCCAGGAGGCGGGCCCGGCGCTCCCCCGCTCTGAACGTCACGACCACGAGGCCCGCGTCGTCGTGGACGTCGCCGGTGGCCATGGAGTCGACGTTGACGCCGCGGGTGGAGAAGACGCCCGCGAGCGCGGAGATCGCGCCCGTGCGGTGCTCGGTGCGGACCCAGCCCACCCACCGGGTGTCGTCGTCGCCCGCGAGACCGGCGGGGGCGGCGGTGTCGGTCATCGCGGCGGCTCCCCGGTCGTGGGCGTGGCGGGGTCGGAGGTGGCGGGGTCGGAGGTGGCGGGGTCGGAGGTGGCGGGGTCGGAGGTGGCAGCGACGGCCGCGGCGCCCGTCCACGGCGCGCACGCCGCGGCGACGGCGGCGCCGGCCTCGGCCAGCCGGGCGTCCTCGTCGGGCGGCAGCGGGTCGAGCAGCACGCGGGACCACCCCTCCGGGCCGAGCACCACGGGCACGCCGAGCACCCCGTGCACGGGCGACCCGCCGACGCTCACCTCCCCCTCGAGCGCCACCTGCCCGGCCACGACGATGTCCCGGCCGTCGAGGATCGTCTCCACGAGGTCGATCGTCGCCGACGCCGTCCCGGTGGCCGTCTTCGCGCCGGACTGGTGCGTCATCCACGGGCGGGCCAGCGCGCGCAGGTCCGGCGGCCAGGAGTCGATGAGCGCGAACGCCGCCGCCACGTCGGTCGCGGCGACGGTGAGCAGCTCGGCCTTGGCCCGCGCGACCTCCGCGGGGAACGTCGCGAGGGTGCGCCCCTGCCGCAGCCGCGCGACGGCCCGCTGCCGCTCGGCGACGTCGAGGCCGCTGATCCGCACGGTGGACCACAGCGGGACGGCGTCGTCGCCGTGCTGCCCGCCGACGAACCCGCCGACCCGGTGCCGCCGCACGCCGAGCTGCACGGCGATCTCGCGGCGGAACCGCAGGGTGTCGAGCCACGCGCCCATGCCGACCACCCGGTGCCGCCCCAGCCGCTCGGCGAGGATCGCGACGCCCAGCTCGACCGGGTTGGACACCACCACCACGACCTCGCTGCCGGACCCGTGGGCGGCCAGCGCGTCCGCGTACGCCCGGAAGACGTCGGCGTTGGCGGCGGCGAGCACGGCCCGGCTCGGCGGGACGCCGCCGGTGCCCGCGGGGGCCGTGCGACCCGCGGCCACGACGACGACGTCGGCGACCACCTCGGCCGGGTCGAGCGCCACGTCCAGCAGCGGCGCGTGCTCGTCGTAGGCGTCGACCAGGTCGGCGCGCAGCCCGTGCACGGCCCGCCCGGACGCCCCGCCGGGGCGCCCGACCAGCTGCAGCCGCGACGTCGTCGGCAGCACCTGCCGCTCGACGAGCTGCGTGCAGATCTGCCGTCCGACGTCGCCTGTCGCCCCGAGCACCGCCACGTCCATGCGGGTGAGGCTACGGGGGGCAGGTGTCGTGCGCGTTGCGTCGCAGCCTGACGCGGCGTCGGGGGATGACGCGTCAGGCTGCGACGGTCCGTGGCCCACCGGGGACGCCGGCGGGGGTCGTCGCGTCAGACGGCGACGTCGCCGCACACGTGGACCTGCAGGCCCATGGCGGTGAACATGGCAGCCTTGGCGGCGAACGCGGCGTCCGCGGTGGCGGCGTCCGGTGCGTACGCGACGTTGAGGTGGTTGGCCTTGTGCCGGGCCATGAACTGGTCCCGGCTCACGCCGTGCAGGACGGCGTGCATGATCGGCCACTCCGGGTTGGTCGCCTCCTTGCGACGGCGGGTCTCCGCCTCCGGCAGCGTGACGGCGCTCGCCCGGCCCATGTCGACGTGCAGCCCGCCGTCGGCGATGTACACGCGCGACCACACGACCTCCCCCGGCCGGCACACGCCGTTGAGCGTGGACCCGCCCGCGGGGAAGAAGACCGGGTCCTGCCGCCAGCCCTCGGCACCCGCGTACCCGCCCTCGAGGTGCGAGGCCGGCACCGAGCCGGAGATCTCCCACACCCAGACGAACCGCCCGTCGTGCTCGTCGCCCCAGCGCACGTCGTGCAGCGTGGTCGCCGGGTCCAGGCCCATGGCGGTCCACACGCGGTTCGTCACGACCGCGTCCACCGCGACGCCCTCGTCGGCCTCGTTGAAGTGCGGGAGCGGGACGCCGTCCCACAGCACCCGGGACCCGTCGCGGGAGCGCACGGGCGGACGCTCGGCGTTGTTGAGCAGACCCTCGGCCAGGTCGGACGCGGGGCACACGTCCTTGAGTCCCTGCTGGTACTGGATCCCGACCGCGTCGAGCCCGAAGTCGTCGGCCATCCACAGCGCCGCGACGTACATCTTGTACTGCCACTGCAGCTGCTCACGGGTCAGCTCCGTGGCGTCGTCGGTGCCGAGGCGGAACGTCATGCCCGCGTCGAGCAGCCACTGGTGCACACCGTCGGCCACCTCGTCGGGGACGGTCTGCATCAGCGCCCACAGCGCGGACTGCGACAGCCGCTCCTTGTAGATGCCCGTCGGGTTGAGCAGCTCGTCGTCGATGATCGCGTTGTACATGCCCATGCAGCCCTCGTCGAAGACGCCGATGATCGCCTTCTCGCGCAGCAGCTGGGCCGCGAGCGCCTCACCGAGCTCCCGCTCGGGCGAGGCACCCAGGTCGAGGGCGCGCACGTGGGAGGCGTCGTGCTCGATGCGCCACGTGGTCAGCCACGACGCGATCGCGTCCTGGAACCACGCGTCCGAGCCGTCGACCGTCCACACCGTCGAGTAGTCCCGGCCCATCTTGGTCATGCCGGCGTTCAGCCCGAGCAGCCCGACCAGGCCCGGCCAGTCGCCCGCGAAGTTCGCGACCGTGAGGACCGGACCGCGGTGCGTGCGCAGACCCGCGAGCACGTGGTGGCTGTACTGCCACACCGCCTCGGCGACGACCAGCGGGGCGTCGGGCGGGACGTCACGGAAGACGTCCAGGCCCATGCGCTGGCTGGAGATGAACCCGTGCCCGGTCACGGGGTCGACCGGGTGCGCGCGCACCAGGTCCCAGCCGTTGCGGGCGAACGCGTCGGTGACGACCCGCTCGAGCTCGACCTGCGTGGGCCAGCCGGCGACGTTCGCGGACTCGCGCAGGTCGCCGGAGGCCACGAGGTAGGCGGTGCGCGCGGGGGCCTGCGGCTCGGGGGCCAGGACGGGGTGGGTGTACGTGGTCAACGGTCTCCTCCTGCACGGGTGGGGGCGGTCGGGGTCGGACGCGCCGGGCCGGTCACGGCCGGTCCTCGTCCACGAAGCGGCGGATGCGCCCGGCGAGGGCGTCGAGCGCCGCACGGTCGTCGTCGTCCAGCGGACGGAACGGCCGGCGGCAGTTGCCGGTGACGGGCCCGCGGGCGCACGCCAGGTACTTGGCGGACTGGAAGACGCCGTGCGCGACGAGCGTCTCGACGACCTCGTTGATCTGCGCCTGGGTGCGCCGGGCACCGTCGAGGTCGCCGGCGGCGAACCGGTCCCGCACCCGGGCGAACAGCTCGGGCTGGATGTTGACGGTCGTGCCGATCGTCGCGCGGGCACCGGCCGTGAGAGCCGGCAGGTACTGCTCGTCGAACCCGTTGACGAACACCGTCCCCGGGAACGCCGCCACCATGCGCTCCAGGGCGAACAGGTCGTGCGCCGTGTGCTTCATCCCCACCACCCGCGGGTGGGCGAGCAGGCGGGAGGCGTTCGCCTTGGAGAACGCCACGCGCGTGAACTGCGGGATGTTGTACAGCAGCACCGGCACGTCCACGGCGTCGAGGACGTCGAGGTAGTACCCCTCGATCTCCTCGGGCGTGAACGCGTAGTAGTACGGCGGGATCATCGAGACCGCCGCGACGCCCGCGTCCCGCGCTGCGCGGGCGAGCTCGATCGTCTGCGCCGTGCTGACGGTGCCGACGTGCGCGACGACGGGCACCCGCCCGGCCACCTGGTCGACGACGGTGTCGACGACGTCCCGCCGCTCGGCGAGCGACAGCAGCAGCGCCTCCCCCGACGACCCGCAGCAGTAGAAGCCCTCCACACCGCGCGCGAGCTGCTCCTCCACGATCTCGCGCAGCACGCCCAGGTCGAGCGAGTCGTCGGCGCGCGTGGGCGTGACCAGCGCGGAGAAGATCCGCTCGAGGTCGCTCACCACGCCGTCCACCCGCCGTCGACGACGAGGTTCGCACCCGTCATGTACCGCGAGCCGTCGCCCAGCAGGTAGACCACCGGCGCGAGGAAGTCGTCCGTGGACGCCATCCGGCCGATGGGGATGCGCGCGGTGTAGTTGGCGCGGAAGGTCGCGTCCTGGGTGTCGCGGCCGATGCCCGAGGGCGTCAGGGTGTTGACCCGGATGCCCTCGCGGCCCCAGTACGTCGCGCAGTACCGCGTGAGGTTGTAGACGCCGGACTTCGACGCCGCGTACGCGACGGGCTTGACGAACGGGACGCCCGTCTCCTCTTCCTTGTAGGCGTAGATGTCCTGGACGGGCGAGACCATGCCGTAGATCGACCCGACGTTGACGATCGACCCGGGCCTGCCGGCGGCGCGCATGCGCCGGCCGACGGCCTGCGTCATGAGGAACGTGCCGGTGAGGTTCGTGTCGACGACCTCGCGGAACACCTCGACCGGGAACTGCTCGAACGGGCCGGAGACCTCCGGCGGTGCGCTCGGCTGGGTGTCGATGCCGGCGTTGTTCACCAGGCCGTCGGGCACGCCCCAGGGCGCGAGGACGTCGTCGAGCCCGCGCTCGATGCTGTCGGCGTCGGTGATGTCGACCGACGCGTACCTCAGGTGCGGGTGGTCGGCCAGGTCGCCGAGAGCGTCGGCGGCGGCCTCGGGCGCGGTGCGGGACAGCGCCGCGACGCGCGCGCCGCGGTCCAGCAGCTCCCGCGTCAGCGCGGCGCCCAGCTGCCCCAGCGCCCCCGTGACCACGACGACCTTGCCCTCGAGCCCGAACAGCGCGTCAGCCACGGCTCACACCTCCACACGGTGCGCGGCGAGGTACTCCGTGTTGAGCTCCAGGCCGTGCCCGGGCACCTCGCGCGGCACGTAGTAACCGCGCTGCAGCTGCTGCGGCACGATCGCACCCAGCTCGGACAGCGTCCCGCCGTCCGTCATCTCCCCGCACAGCGCGTTGGGCACCGAGCACAGCACGTGGCCGGACAGCTCGAGGACGAAGTGCGGAGCCATGGGGGCGCTGTACGCCCGCGCCAGCGCGGCGATGTCGAGGTACGGGGTCAGCCCGCCGACGCGTCCCAGGTCCGCCTGGACGAAGTCGCACGCGTCGTTGGCGAGGTACTGGTTGAACTGCTGCAGCGTGTACACGTTCTCGCCCAGGCCGATCGGCGTCCGCGAACGCGCCCGCAGCCGCGCGTGCGACTCGACGTCGTCGACCCGCAGCGGCTCCTCCACCCAGTAGAGGTCGAGGTGCTCGAACCGGGACATCGCCTGCACGGCCTGCCCCAGCGTCCAGCCCTGGTTCGCGTCGACCATGAGCGGGAACATCCCGACGGCCTCGCGGATCTTCGTCAGCCGCTCGACGTCCTCCTCGAGGTCCGGCTTGCCGACCTTCACCTTCGCGGCGAAGAACCCGTCGGCCTTCCAGCCCTTGACCTGCTCCACGACCTCCTCCGCCGACAGGTTGAGGTTGATGCCGCTGCCGTACAGCGGCACCCGGTCGCGCACGCGGCCCAGCAGGTCCGCCAGCGGCACGCCGCGCTCCTTGGCCAGCGCGTCCCACACCGCGATGTCGACCGCGGCGAGCGCGAGCGTCGTCGTGCCGCCCGGGCCGTTGTCCCGCAGGTACTGCCACGAGCGGTGCCACAGCGGGACCGCCGCGACCTCCTTGCCGATGAGCGTCGGCGTCAGCTCCTCCAGCATCGCCATCATCGCCCGCCCGCCGACGCCCGACGTGTGCGAGAGCCCCACGCCGACCACACCCGTGTCGGTGGTCAGGTGGGCGGTGATGATCTCGATGTGGGTGACGACGTGGATCTGGTCGCCCCACGTGCCCTTGGGCAGCGGCAGACGGGACAGCTGGTACTCGATGTGCTCGATCTTCACGACGGGTCCTTCCGGGTGGTGCGTGCGGGCGGTGCTGGTGGGTGCGCGACGGTGGCGATCACCCCTTGACGGCGCCGGCGGCGAGCCCGGCGACCAGCCGCTTCTGGACGATGAGGAAGCCGGCGATGACGGGCAGGACGGCCAGGACGCCGCCGGCCGTCAGCAGGTCCCACCGGATCTGGTACTCGCCGATGAACAGGTGCAGGCCGATGGGCAGCGTGCGCGTCGACGTCGACTGCATGAAGGTCAGCGCGTACAGGAACTCGTTCCACGACAGGATGAAGATGTACGTGCCGGCCGCGACCATGCCGGGCGCGAGCAGCGGGAGCAGGATCATGCGGACGACCTGCCAGGAGCTGGCGCCGTCGATGCGGCCCGACTCCTCGAGCTCGCGGGGGATCGAGTCGAGGAACCCCTTGAGCAGCCACGTGGCGAACGGGGTGGCGAAGGCGGCGTGCACCAGCGCCAGACCCAGGACGTTGTCGAGCAGGTTCAGCACACGCAGCTGACCCTGCAGCGAGATGACCAGCAGCACCGCAGGCAGCAGCTGGGCGACCAGCACGGCGGTCATGAAGAACTGCCGCCCGACGAACTCGAAGCGCGACAGCGCGATGGCCGCACCGCTCGCGCACACCAGCGCCAGCGGCACCGCGACGGCGGCGACCAGCAGGCTGTTGCGCAGGTACGTCAGGAACGGCGTGGAGCCCAGCAGCTCGCGGTACGCGTCGGTGCTGACCTCCCCCGGCCAGAGGGACGCGCCCGCGGCGGCCAGCTGCGACGAGGGCGTCAGCGACGTCAGCAGCATGACGACGTACGGCCCGAGGATCGCCGCGAGCCACACGCCCAGCAGCACGTACAGGCCGGTGCGGCGGGCCACGTGCGGCAGGGTCAGGACGGTGGGACGGGACAGGGTGGGCGTCCGGGCGCTCATCGGCGGGCCCCCTTCGCGGTGAGCCGGATGTAGAGCACGACGAGGACCGACAGCACGGCCGCCTGCAGCACCGCGTACGCGGCGCCACCACCGAAGTCCATGGCCTTGTAGGCGGTGACGTACGACTGCAGCGAGAGCGTCGTCGACGACAGGCCGGGTCCGCCGCCGGTCATGATGAGGACGAGGTCCACGTAGTTGGCGGTCCAGATCAGCCGCAGCAGCGTCGTGATGAGGATCGTCGGGAGGATGGCCGGCAGCACGACGTGCCGGAAGACGCCCACCGGACCGCAGCCGTCCATCGCCGCGGCCTCCCGCAGCTCGGGTGCGACGCCCTGCAGCGCGGCCAGGATCATCACCGCGAACAGCGGGACGCCCTGCCACACGTCCACCGCGACGAGGGTGGGGAGCGCTGTCGACGACTCGCTGAGGAACGCGATGGGCCGGTCGGTCACTCCCAGCCCGCGCAGCGCCCCGTTGAGCACCCCGTGGTTCGGGTCGAGGATCCAGATCCACATGAGGGCGACGAGCACGCTGGGCGTCGCCCACGGGATCATCGCGAGCCCGCGGTACACCCCGCGCAGCGCGAACCGGGCGTTGAGCAGGTGCGCGCCGACGAGGCCGAGCAGGAGCTGCAGCGCGACCGCGCCGAACGTCCAGACGAGGGTGTTGCGGCCGATCTGTGCGAAGTCGGGGTCGGTGACGATGTCGACGAAGTGCTGGACACCGACGAAGCCCTGGACACCCGAGAACGGGTTGACGTCGTTGAAGGCGAACCACACCGAGCGCGCCAGCGGGTACCCGGCGAACGACCCGACCAGCACGATCGCCGGTGCGAGGTACACGTAGGCCTCCAGGCCCGGGCGCCGGGGTCGGCGCCGGGGGGCCGCGGGGGCCACCGCCGCGCGGCGGGTGCCGGGGGCACCGGCCGCGCGGGTGGGTGTCATCGTCATGGTGCTCAGTCCTGCTCGAGGAGCTGGGACAGGCGGGTGAGCATCTCCTCACCCGTCTGGTCGCCCTGCAGCGCCAGCTGCACCTGGGTCTGGAACTCCTTCGCGGCGAGCTGTGCGACACCCGGCAGGGCGGGCCAGCTCTTGGCGGTGCGTGCGGCCTCGATCGCCAGCTGCAGGTCGGGGTCGGTGGCGAACGGCTCGGCACCGGCCACGGACTCCAGCACGGGCAGCTGCCCCTGGATCGACGTCGAGATCGCCCGCATCGGCTCCTCGGTGGCCAGCCAGGAGATCCACTCGAAGGCGGCGTCCTTGTCCTTGCACGACTCGAGGACGACGTTGCCGCTCATGGACGTGAGGGTGGCGGGGTCGGTGCCGTCGAGGGACGGGATCGGCAGCACGCCCAGCGCGTCGCCGAGGGTCTCGCGCATCGCGTTGAGCGAGCCGGGGTGGTGGATCATCATCGCCGTCGTGCCGGCCGCGAAGTTGGTCTGCACGGGTGCGAACGCCGCCGTGATCGACCCCGGGGGCGCCGCGTCCAGCTCGGTGACGACCGACAGGTACCGCTCGTTCGCGGCGACCGCCTCAGGGCTGGTGAGAGCCACGTCCCCGTCGGCGTCGACGACGTCCGCACCACCGGCGAACATCCACGCGAGCCACTGGTCCTGCCCGCCGGCGCCGCCGCGCACGTCGAACCCGTACTCGCCCGCCGCCGGGTCGGTCAGCGCGGCCGCCGCGTCGAGGAACTCCTGCTGGGTGGTCGGCGGCTCGATGCCGGCCTGCGCGAAGCGGTCCTTGTTGTAGTAGAGCCACAGCGTCACGTACTGGTGCGGCAGCATGTAGACGGCGTCGTCACCCGGCAGGCGCCCGGTGTCCCACAGCGACTCGATGACGTCGTCCTTGCCGTCCCAGCCGTCGACGTGGTCCGTGATGTCGGCGATCATCCCCTGCGGCGCGAACTGCCCCAGCCACCAGTCCTTGCTGCGGGCGGCACACGCGCCGGTCCCCGACGACGCGGCCGTCAGCAACCGGTCCTGGTACTGCTCCAGGGGGATCGTGGTGATGTTGACCTGCACGTCGTCGCGCGAGGCGTTGAACTCTGCGGCCAGGTCGCCCCACGTGCTGTCGGTGGCGTCGTCCTGCCAGAGCCAGTACTCGACGGTGGTCGGGGCGTCGCCGGCGTCCGCGGCGGCACCGCCGCAGGCCGCCATGAGCGTCACCGCCGCCGTCGACAGCGCGACGGCGCGGGCCGTCCTCCGTGCGTTCATTGCTCCTCCTTGAGCCGTGCAGGGTCTGGTGTGGTCGTGCTGCGGGTGTGCTGCGGCTCGCCGCGGCGCTCCGGGCGCCCGGCGAGGGGTCGGGGGACTGCGAGGGCTAGTCCGGTCCGGGTCGGCCCGGAGGCGCCGCGCGGTCGTGCAGACGGCGGCGCACACCCCAGAAGTGGGCGTCGAGCTCGTGCTGGGCGAGGCGGACGTCGCGGACCACGACGGCCTCGAGGATGCGGGCGTGCATGGCGGCGACCGACGGCAGGTCCTCCGGGGCGGCAGCGGCGTCGAGGCGCCCGTGCAGCCGCCAGAACGCCGCCGAGACCCCCTCGAACACGCGGTTCTGCACGGACGAGAACAGCGCGCGGTGGAACGCCTCGTCCTCCTCGTGGACGCGGTGCCCGCGACGCGCCGCCGTGGTCATCGCGGCCACGATCGTGCGCAGCTCGTCCTGCTGGGCCAGCGTCATGCGCGCGGCGACCTGGGCGAGGTGACTGACCTCGAACGCGTGGCGGATCTCGAAGAGCTCCTCGACGGACCGGTCGCTGACCCCGAGGACCGCGGCGAGGTGCAGCCCGAACCGGTCGGGCTCGAACCCGAGCCACACGCGACGCGCACCCTGCCGCGACCGGACCGCACCGAACGCCTCGAGCACACGCAGCGCCTCGCGGACCTGCGGTCGGCCGGCGTGCATGGCCGCGGCGATCTCCGACTCGGCCGGCAGGACGTCGCCGACGCGCAGGCCGAGCTCCACGATCTGCTCCACGAGCCGCACGTCGGCGTCCGACGCCGGGCGCAGCATGTCCGACAAGTTGCCACCTCTTCGTCGAGGGCCAGCCGCGCATCCTTGCGCGACGTGGCCGAGACTAGGAAGAACGCGCTGCGGCGGACAACGACAACGGGTCAGTTGTCCGACAAGCAGTCGGGAGGTTGCGCGCACTGCTCCGGCGGCGGGTGCGCGCTCGACCGAGCACGTCCCGGTGTGCACCCAGATGGCGCCGGCCCGGGGGGCCTCAGCCCCGCGGCGTCAGCCGCGCGACGTCAGAGCCCGCGCTGCCAGGCCACCACCCGGTCGGCCGCCTCCGCCACCACCTGCGGCGAGGACGCGAACGACAGCCGCACCCAGCTCCGGCCACCGACGGGGTCGAAGTCGCTGCCCGGGGTGATCGCGACGCCCGCCTCGTCGAGCAGGCGTGCGCAGTACGTCACCGCGTCCAGGCCCGTGCGCGACACGTCGCCGTACAGGTAGAACGCGCCGTCCGCGGGGGCGACGGGGTCCCAGCCCAGGTCCGGCAGGCGGTCGAGCAGCAGCGCGCGGGACTCCGCGTACCGCTCGACGTTGGCGCGGGCGGCGGCCATGCCGTCGGGGCTGAACGCCGCGACGCCCGCGTGCTGCGCGAGCGCCGGCGGGCACAGGGCGACGTTGCCCGCGAGCGCGTCGACGGGTGCGACCAGGTCGTCGGGCAGGACGAGCCAGCCCAGCCGCCAGCCGGTCATCGCCCAGTACTTGGAGAACGAGTTGACGACGACGGCGCCCGTGCCGAGGTACCGGGCGGCGGTGGCCGTGGCGGGGGTGGCGCCGGACGCGTCGGGGTAGGTGATGCCGTGGTAGATCTCGTCGCTGACCAGCCGCACGCCGTGCTCGCCGCACCAGTCCGCGAGCGCCGCGAGCTCGCCCGGCTCGATCATGGTGCCCGTCGGGTTGGCGGGCGACGCGACGACCAGCCCCTCGACGGGCCGGTCCAGCGCCTCGAGCTGCGCCACCGTCGGCTGGTAGCGCTGCTCGGGACCGCACGGCAGGTCGACGACCTCGCAGCCCAGCGCGGTGAGGATGTTCGCGTACGCCGGGTACCCGGGGCGGGCGAGCGCGACGCGGTCGCCGACGTCGAACGCCGCGAGGAACGCGAGCATGAACCCGCCCGACGACCCGGTGGTCACCGCGACGCGTGCGGGGTCCACGTCGACGCCGTACGTGGCGCGGTAGTGCTCGGCGATGGCGGCCCGCAGGCCGGGGGCGCCGAGCGACTCGGTGTACCCCAGGTCCCCGGACGTCAGCAGCTCGATCGCCCGCTGCCGCACCACCTCCGAGGCGCCCGTGGACGGCTCACCGGCGCACAGGTTGAGCACGTGCTCCCCGGCGGCGCGGCGCGCGTTGGCGGCCGCGAGGATCTCCATGACGGCGAACGGGGGGACGTGGGCGCGGGCGGCGACCTTCATGCGCCCCAGTGTCCACGCTCCCGCGGTGCGTCGATGCCGGTCGGCCCCGGGGCGCACCGCGCCGCGAGACGTCAGGTCGCCAGCGAGACGATCGACGCGACGCTGATCGCCACGACGACCGCGTTGAAGACGAACGCCGCCAGCGCGTGCCCGGTGACGGTCCGGCGCAGCGCGCTGCGGGTGACCTCGACGTCCGTCGTGCCGAACGTCGTGGCGACGGCCACCGCGACGTACAGGTAGTCCGCGAAGACGCGCGGCTCGTCCCCGGCGAAGCGCAGCCCGCCGTCGAGCAGGTCGCGGCGCAGGTAGTCGATCGCGTACGTGACGACCATCGTCGCCCACGCGCTGACGACCAGGACGATCCCGACCGCCACGAGCGCCGGCTGGGGCAGGCCGCTGGGCAGCCCGCCGCTCTGCGGCAGCACGACGACCGCCGTCACCATGGCGCCGAGCCCGACCGCGAGCGCGGCACCGGCACCCGGCTCGGTGAGCAGCAGCCACCGGTGCAGCGGCCCGCGTCGGGGCATCGACGCGGCGGCGCGCGCGACGACCTCCGGCCCGGCCGGCAGGTAGATCGCGAGCGTCAGCAGGACGTAGAGCACCTGGTAGGCCGCCATGCCGACGAGCAGGCCGTCGACCAGGGTCCAGGGCCCACCTGCCCCGATCGCGTGGCCCGACACACCGAGCGTGATGCCGACCGCACCCCCGAGGGAGGAGCGGACGGTCTCGGTGAGGGCGAGGTCGTGGAGCCGTCGTCCGAGCGCACGTCCCGACGCGCCGCGCCATGTCCGGACGACGCCGCTGCGCTCCCCTGCCACGGCCCGGACACTACTGGCGGGCACAGTCCCCCGACGCACGCGTGACCTGCGGGGTTGTGCAGCCGACACGTCCCGGCCGACCGGCGGACGACCGGGACGGGAGCGGCCGGCTACCCGGCCGTGGCCACCGGCGCCAGGGGCCGGCGTGCCACCGTCAGCACGTGCGTGTCGGGCCAGTCGACGGGTGCGCCCGTGACGGGGTCGCGCAGCGCGGCCCCGACGCGCAGCCGGTTCTCCACGAACCAGTCGTTGCGCCACGGCCCGCTGCCGGGCTCGAGCTCGAACCCGACGCCCTCGAGCAGGGCGCGCCAGTCGTCGCCGGTCATGTCGCAGAACCGCTCGTGGCACTCCGAGAGCCACGAGTCGGTGTAGTCGCGCGTGTACAGGTACTCCATCGCGGTGCGCAGCGTCGTCCGGGCGACGCTGCGCGTGGCCCCCCGCTCGACCCAGTCGACCTCCACCGTCGCGCTGGACAGGGCCGGGAAGTCGTGCGCGAACTGCACCAGCCGCGCCGCGGGCGACAGCGCGGCGACGTGCGCGGCGGCCTCGGGCCGCGGCAGCGCGGACAGGTCCCGCGCGGGCACGTCGGCGTCCCCGTCGAGCACGAGGTCGACGACGCGCTCGGGGTCCGCCGGTCCCAGCACGTCGGAGTTGATCCACACGCCGCCCGGCCGCGTGTGCGCGAAGATCCGCGCGGCCAGCAGCTCCAGGTCGTCACGGCCGCGGCCGTAGCTGGAGATCTCGTGGGTCAGCGCGATCGTCGTCGTCGTGTCGACCGAGCGGTCCGGGAACACCGGGCCCAGCAGCAGGTTGCGCTGCGCGAAGAACACGTTGGGGTTGGCGAACACGCCCTGCGCGCGGCGGTGCTCGGCCTCGGCGACCAGGTGCCGGGACACGTCGACGCCGTACAGGTCGGACTCCGCCAGGCGCGGGTCCTTCGCGGCCCGCTCCAGCAGCCCGCCGGCCGCGCAGCCCAGGTCGACGACCCGACCCGGGCGCACGTGCGGGGCCACCTGCGCCCACTTGCGGTCCGAGGCGTCGTCGAAGGCCGCGGTGTAGGTCGTGTAGTCACGGGTCTCGGTGAGGTCGCCGTCGTCCTGCACGGTCGGGTCGGTGTGCACCAGCCGGACGTGCTCGTCGAGACGGTACCGCTCGTAGAACGCGACGGCGTCCGGGTGCGCGAGCGCGCGCCACGCGTCGTCGCCGGCGACCATCCGCTCGAGCACGTCCCACGGCCGCACCGGGTCCCGCGGGTCGCCGGCCTCGACGGCCGCGATGCGGAAGCCCTCGGCCGCGTACAGCGCCGCGACGTCCGGCGTGGAGCACGCCACGACCGTCTCGGCGGGCGTCAGCGCCTCGCCCAGCACCAGCTCGCACGTGGCCAGCACGGTGTGCGCGAACCGCGGGCTCGGGGGCACGTCGGCCACGGGGACGACGAGCGAGGGCAGCCCCGCGCGCGTCGTCACCGCCTCGACCATCGCCTCGCGACGGTGCGCCGGGACGGGGTTGCGCCGGGTGCCGCTGTGCGTGGCGGAGGTCAGCGCCCACACCACCCGCGCGTCGGGCGCGCAGGTCACGGGCTCGCCGGCGGTGTCGACGACCTTGCCGGCGAGCAGGTCGCCCAGGTACGCGACCTGGAACGCGGTGACCATGTGGTGACGGCCGGGGAACAGGACGTGGCGGATCGCGGGAGGCGGGGTCACGGGAGGCACAGCGAGCACCGTGCCACACCCCGGCGGGACGTCACGTCAGGCGCGGGGGTGATCCGCCGCGTCGTCGGGCTGCGCGTCCTGCCGCGCGGCGAGCGCCTCGCGGACGAAGTCGACGATGCCGTCGGCCGCCGCCTCGATCTCGGCGAGCGTCGTCTCGAAGCCCTCCTCGGGGCCGTACCAGGGATCGTCGACGTCGAGGACGTGCTCGGGCTGACCGGGCTCCGTCGGCGCGGCCGGGTCGAAGGTCCGGAACATGCGGACCCGCCCGGTCAGGGCCGGGTCGCCGTCCGCCAGGCGGCGCAGGGCGCGGGCGTGCGCCGCGGTCATGGGCAGGACGAGGTCCCGCGCGGCGAGGTCGGTCGGACGGGTCTGCCGCGCCCGGTGGCCGTCGCCCGTCGGGTAGCCGTGCCGTCGCAGGACGGCGCGCGCCCGCCAGTCGACCGGGTTGCCGTGCTCCTCGTCGCTGATGCCGGTGGAGTCGACCTGCACCGCGTCGGCCAGGCCGGCCTCCGCGAACCGCTCGCGGAGCACGATCTCCGCCATCGGGGAACGGCAGATGTTGCCGGTGCAGACGGTCATCACGCGGTACGGACTGGTCACCGGGCCATCCTCGCAGCATCCTCGCGACAGCCTGCTGGATCGTTACAACGTGGGGGTGATCCTCATCGACCTCACATTCCCCGCCCTCGGCCGCGCTCGACCCCGGTGAGGTACGGCACGCGCCGCCCCGGGCGGCGGGGCCGGTGCGGCGTCGGAAGATGGTGGGGTGGACCCCGCAGCCGACCGTGCGCAGCGCCTCGTCGCCGCCGTGCGCATGCGCGACGCGGCGACGGTGCTGCACCTGGACGCCGACGCGTTCTTCGCGGCCGTCGAGCAGCGCGACAAGCCGTCGCTGCGGGGCAAGCCGGTGCTGGTCGGCGGGATCGGCGGGCGCGGGGTCGTCTCGACCGCCTCCTACGAGGCGCGGCGGCACGGCGCGCGCTCCGCGATGCCCATGTCACGGGCCCGGCGCCTGAGCCCCGGGGCCGCGGTGCTGACGCCCCGGTTCGCCGCCTACGCCGCGTACTCGCAGGTCATCATGGGGGTCCTGCGGGACCTCACGCCCGCGGTCGAGCCCCTGTCGATCGACGAGGCCTTCGCCGACCTCGCCCTCGCGCCCGGCGACGTCGGGGAGCCGGAGGACGTCGCCGCGCGCGTCCAGGCCCGCGTCACCGAGCTCACCGGACTCACCGTGTCCGTGGGCGTCGGCCGCTCCAAGCTGGTCGCCAAGATCGCGTCCGACCTGCGCAAGCCCGGCGGCGTCGTGGTGGTGCGCCCCGAGGACGAGGACGACGTGCTGCTGCCGCTGGACGTGCGGACCGTGCCCGGGGTCGGCCCCGCGACGCAGGGCGCGCTCGAGCGCCTGGGCGTGCGGACCGTCGCCGACCTGCGCCGCCAGCCGCTCGACACCCTGACGATGACGCTCGGCGAGGCGCACGGCACCGGGCTGTACCTGATGTCCCGCGGGCTGGACGACCGGCCCGTCGTCACGACCTCCGAGCGCAAGTCCGCCGGCGCCGAGCGCACCTTCGCTGCCGACCTGCGCGGCAAGGCCCTGGTGCTGTCGGCCGTCGACGACGTGGTCGACGAGGCGCTGCAGCGCCTGGAGCGGCACGGCGGCGCGGCGCGCACCGTCGTCGCCAAGGTCCGCTACGCCGACTTCTCGACCGTCACGCGCTCCGTGACGTTCCCGCACCCGACGGCCTCGGAGTCCGAGCTGCGCGACGCCGCGCGGCGTGCGGTGCTCGCGGCGGGGGTCGTGGAGCCGGTGCGGCTGCTGGGCGTCGCGTTCCACGCCCTGTCGTCGCACGCCCAGCTGGCCCTCGACCTCGACGCGCACCTGTTCGACGCCCCGCGGCGGGCCGTCGTCGGGGAGCACGACCACGTGGGCGGGCGGCTGGCAGTGGTCGACGCGGCGGCGCCCGCGGGCGACCGGCCGCAGGGCACGGACGGCACGGACGGCACGGAGGGCACGGACGGCGGACCCGACGGCACCGGCCCCGGGCCCGACCACGGCGAGGACCGCACCGGGGACCCCGGCACCGCCGTGCCCGACCCCTCGCAGCCGGCGTCGCTCGACGGCACCCCCGCACCCGACGTCGACGAGGTCGTCGCGGCGCTCGTCGCGGACGACGCGCGGCTGGTGGGCGCGGAGAAGGCCGTCGTCGGCCGCCCGCTCGGCGGATCCGCGGTGGGCCGTCCGCTGGACGCGTCGAACTCCCGGCCGGGGCTGGACGTGGAGCACGCGACCCTCGGACGCGGCTGGGTGGTGCACGTGCGCGGACGCGAGGCCACGGTGCGGTTCGAGACCGCCCTGACACCACCGGCGCGGTCGCGCGTCCTCGACCTGGACACGGACCCGCTCGTGCTCGTCGAGCCGGTGGGCGTCACACCGCCGTCGGCGACACCCGACCACGTCGCACCGTCCGCCTGACGGGCTCGACCAGCGCGGCGACCACCGCGCCGAGCAGCACCCCGGCGACCAGCTGGAGCGCGAGCGCGCCCGGCGTCAGCCCGTCGGCGACGGACGTCAGCACGAGGAAGACCGGGACGATGAGCACCCACCCCGCGACCTCGAGGACGGTCCACCACAGCACACCGCTGCGTCGCCTGCGGACGGTGCCGACCGCCCCCGTGACAGCACCCGCCGCACACACCATCGGGCCGAGGTCCGTGAGCAGGACGGCCAGGACGAGCAGAACGGCGAGCAGGGCCTGCACCACGCGGCGGGCGCGCCGTTCGCCGGACGCGTCGTCGTCGGTGCTGTCCACGGACGCGCTCGCGTCGACGGGTCGCGCCACGGGCATGCCCTCGGGTCCGCTCATGCGCCGATCATGGCCCAGACGCCGTCGTCTCGGGGGTGAACCGGATGACCCGATCGGGTGCTGGGTGAAGAGTTCCTGCCGGGATCCGGCAGGAAGCCTTCACGGTCCGTCGGTCGTGGCCGGTCAGTCGCGGGCGGTCAGGACCACGGGACCGCGCTTGGTGATCGCGACCGTGTGCTCCGCGTGGGCGGCGAGCGACCCGTCGGCGGTGCGGATGGTCCACCCGTCGTCGTCGACGACGTAGTCGTTGCCGCCGGCCATGAACCAGGGCTCGATCGCGATCACCAGGCCCGGCTTGAGCCGGCCGCCGCTGCCGGGGCGCCCGTCGTTCGGCACGTGCGGGTCCTCGTGCATGGTCCGGCCCACGCCGTGCCCGCCGAAGTCGGTGTTCAGCCCGTAGCCACCCTGGCGCGCGATGCGTCCGATCGCCGCCGAGACGTCGCCCATCCGCGCGTTCGGCTGCGCGGCGGCGATGCCGGCGGCCAGCGCCTGCTCGGTCGCCGCGATGAGGCGCTGCGCCTCGGGGGTCTGCGTGCCCAGCTGGAACGTCAGCGCCGAGTCCGCGACCCAGCCCTCGACCTGGCACGCGAAGTCGATGCTCAGCACGTCGCCGTCCTGCAGCACCCGCTCCGACGGCAGGCCGTGCAGCGCGTCGGCGTTGACCGACGTGCACAGGACGCCCGGGTACGGCATCGCCCCGAAGCTCGGGTGGTAGCCCAGGTAGACGGAGTGCGCACCGGCCTTCGCGATCAGCTCGCGGGCGTGCGCGTCGAGGTCGTTCGTCGTCATGCCGACACGGGCGAACTCGCGCAACGACGTCAGGACGTCGGCCACGAACCGCCCCGCGGGGCGCATCTGCTCGATCTCTGCGGGGGACTTGAGTGCCACGGCACCAGCCTCTCATCCGTCGCGGACGCGAGAGGCGGACCCCCGGCGGGCAGGGAACAGCCCGTGGGCCGGACCCCTGACGGGGCCCTGCCGCGAGGGACGAGGTCGCGGCTCCCACGGGCTGCGGTGACTGCCGGTACTCGCCGGCCGCCCTGCCGGCTGGTGCCGGCGGAGCATGAGCGGATCGAGCAGTCCGTCCGATGACTCGGGCGGCTAGCGGGCAGCCACCTCACGCGTCCGGAAAGACTTCATGTCTCGGACCACCTCCCTTCCGTGTACCGACGACGCTACGTCGCGCCCCGCGCGCCGCCAAGGGGTTTTCCCGACGGCTCGCAGCGGGCCGGCGCGTCAGACGGTGGCGGACCGGGAGGCGGCCGCGCCCGCCCCGGCGCGCCGGGACGCGGGCGGGCGTGACATCACCATGGGCGGGGACGCGAGGCCCCGCACCGGGCCGACGTCGACGAACCCGTGCCGCCGGTACAGGCGGCGGTTCTGCTCCGTCGACGACTCGAGGTGGGCGGCGGCGTCCTGCGCGTCGACCACGGCCAACCGGCTGCGCAGCAGCGCCGTGCCGACGCCGGCGCCGCGCGCCCGGGCCGCGACGCCGACCTCCTGCAGGTACCAGTGCGGGGACCGCGGGCGGTGCCGGTCGATCGCGTGCTTGGTGGACGCGGCCCGCAGCAGGCCGCCGATCCCGCAGGCGCGGGCGAAGGACGGCAGCTGCGCGGCGAGCTGCACGACGCTCGTGACCGTGCCCGGGGCCTCCCAGATCGCGACGCCCAGCACGTCCGGGTCGCCCGGGTGCCGGGCGAGGTCGACGGTCGCGTCGGCGACGGCCGGTCGCAGCAGGGCGACGAAGAGGTGCTCCAGGCGGGCCTGCCGGTCGGCCGGCTCCCCGCCTCCCACCAGCGGGGCCGTCACCGGGTCGTCCGCGAACGCCTCGGCCAGGACCACCGCCGCGGCGCCGACGTCGCTCGGTGCAGCGGGGGCGACGATGATCACGGGTTCTCCAGCGGACGGTGCACGACGGGGGCGCGGGGATGCGAGGTGCTCACGCTAGGCCGAGTTGGCCATGCGTCCAAGTCGGTTGGCCAAGTCTGCCTAGGATGGTGCGGTGAGCACGACGGGGAGCGGGTCCCACCGACCCGTCGACGAGCGCCGGGCGCAGCTGCTCGACGCCGCGGTCGCCCTGCTGCGCGAGCAGGGCCTGGCCGGCCTCACCACCCGCGCCGTGACGACCCGGGCCGGCCTGCCGCACGGGATCTTCCACTACGCGTTCGGCTCCAAGGCGGCGCTCGTGCGCGCCCTCGTCGACCGCGAGCTGACCGGCGCCGCGGCGGCCTGGGGAGCCGCCGTCGCCACGGACGACCTGGAGACGGCGCTGCGCCGCGCGGTGCGCGCCCAGCTCGACATCGTCCGCGCCGACCCCGAGCACCAGGCGATGGTGTTCGAGCTGATCCGCGCCGCCCGTGACGACGCGGGACCCAGTGTCGTCACCTGGGAGCGGCAGCAGTACCTGGCGGAGATCGAGCGACAGCTCGCCGCGTGGTCGCAGCACGGGGCCGTCACGTGGTCGGCACCCGTCCCGCACGTGGCCGCACTCGTGCTGTCCGCGTCGGACGGCATCATCCAGGCCTGGGTCGCCGACCACGACGACGAGCGAGCCGACGCGTCGGTCGACCTGCTGGCGCGCGCCGTCGCCTCGCTCGCCGCCACCGCCTGACGCGGTCACCTCACCACTCTCCCCCGGCCACCGCCCGAACCGCACCGCGCGACCGGCCGCAGGGACGCCCCCGGGGCACCGGGGAACGGGCGCGACAGGGGTGCGGCGGACAGCGCATCCCGTCGAGCGGGTCCGGCAGACCCCCTGGTCAGGCGGTCCCCTCTGCGACCGAATGGATGATTTGGTCACGAGTTGGACAGAAGTTCACCACGAACCGGGTGTTTGCCTCTATTGTCCGTTACGCCCGATGGCGCGGCCGCTGCCGTCCGGCACCCGTCCACGCGTCCGCGGCCGAGGAGTGCCCCCGTGAACCCCCGTCTCCCCATCGTCCTCCTGTCCGCCGCAGCGCTGCTCGTGCTGCCCGCCACCGCCGCCACCGCCGGCGGCGGCCACCACGGCTCCACCAAGCCCGGCTACTCGTCCGGCCCGGACAAGGGCAAGCCCGGCTCGAGCAAGCCCGCACCGGGCAAGCCCGGCACCCCGGCGCCCGCACCTGCCGACCTCTGCGGTGGCAAGCGCGCCGGTGAGCAGATCGCGTGGGACTCCTACACGTGCGAGAAGGCGACCGGCTACTTCCTGTACAAGAAGCTGGACACCCGCAAGCCCGCCGCCTTCCACAACAGCGGCCCCCAGCACCGCGTCGCCCTGCACCCCGTGTGGGCGTGGCCGTCGGCGGACGGCTCGCTGCGCCACGGCGCGTCCACCAAGCTGCCGAAGAAGGCGGAGATCATCCCGCTCGAGCTCGGCACCGAGGACGCCGCCGCGGTCTGCGCCGCCCCCGAGGCGTACGGCCTGCAGGTGGACCTGGTGGGCAACGGCATCGCCGGCACGCGCGTCGACCTGGCCACGGTCGTGCCGACCGTGATCGTGCCGCCGAGCAGCGGCTTCGCGCCCGAGATCCTGGCCTACTACGGCCACTACGACGTGAAGAAGCTCGTCGACCTCGGCACGCTGTGCGACGCGGGCGAGGTGGTCCCGGCTCCGGCCCCGGAGCCCACGCCCGAGCCGACCCAGGCGCCGACGCCGACGCCCGAGCCGTCGGTCACGCCCACGCCCAGCCCCGAGCCGACACCGGTCGAGGAGGTCGTCGTGGCACCCGAGCCCAGCCCGACGCCGACGGAGCGCGCCGAGGTGCTGCCCGCACCGGCCGAGACGCCGACCCCCGCGGTGACCACCCCGTCGGCACCGACGCCCACGCCCACCGCGACCGAGCGCGCCGAGGTCCTGTCCGCGACGGACGACGGCGACACGCTCGCCGCGACCGGTGCGCAGGTCGCGGTCGGCCTGCTCGCCGCCCTCGCCGCCATCGCCGGTGGTGCCGCACTCGTCCTGGCGCGCCGTCGGCAGTCCACGGACGGCTGATCGCACCGCTGACCGTCCGGGCGCCGGCCACCACCGGCAGCCCGGCGGTCAGCCGGCGCGGGCCCGGCGTGGGGCCCGCGCCGAACCCCACCCGTGGACGCTGCGGCGTCCGCCCCCCGTCACCCCCCGGTCCCTCCCCCCTGGCCGGGGGGTGACGCACGTCCCGGTCCGGTCGCACCGACCTCACAGGTCCGCAGGGCCCGGGCCGGCGTCGTCCTGCGCGCCGACGGGCTGCTGACGGGCGCGGCCGACAAGGGGCCGTCAGGGCACCGGGTCGGTAGCGTGGACACAGTGGGTCGCCCGCTGGTGGTCGAGCTCGACGACGAGCCGGACGCTCCCGCCCCGCGACCGGTCCGGGAGCCCCGTGGTCGCCGGTGGTGGGTGGCGCTCCTGCTCGTCGTCGCCCTGGTGCTGGTGGTGGCCCAGGTCGTCGCCGACGCCCGGGAGCGTGACCAGAACGCCGCGCTGGCCCTGGTCCCGGGTGTCCTGGTGCCGCTGGCCGTCGCGCCGCAGCCGGCATGGCGCCTGGACGCCGACACGTACGACGTGACGGTGGTCGGTGCGCAGCTGCTGGAGGAGCGGCTGCTCCCCGACGGGTCGATGCTGCTGACGTCGCGGGACGGCACGACGGGGTCGCCGGGGTGGACCGCCTCGTTGCTCGCCGCCCCCGACCCCCCGCTGCCGCCGGCGGCGGCGCGCTACGGGCTCGACTGCACCGACGGTCCCGCGCTGCCGCGCCGGGTGGTGTGCCTCATGCACGACGCGACGGCGGTGCGCACCCGCGACGGTGACGCCGCGGGGTCGTCGACGGCCACGAGCGAGCCTGCCACCAGGGCGGAGATCGCCGTGGTGGACACCGCCACGGGCACCGTCACGGACCGCTACCCGGCGGGGTCGGGTGACACCGTGGCGGCGGCGCTGGCCGTCGTCGGCGGGACCGTCGTGCTCGCGGCACCGCAGCCCGACGGGACCTCCGTGTGGTCGCTCGACGCCACCACGGGCGAGGAGCGGTGGCGCGTGCACGCCGACACCGGCAGCGGCGGGGGGTGGCTGCGGTGGGGCGCCGAGGTGCGGGTCGTGCCCGTCGGGGACGACGCGGTCGCCGTCCTGGGCGGTGGTGCCGAGCTGCTGGACGCCGCCGACGGCGCGACGCTGGGCTCGGCCGGGGTGCTGTCGACCGTGCAGGGCACGACCCCCGACGGTCGTGCGCTCGTCGTGGAGGTGGAGGGCCGCACCCGGTTGGTCGGGCGGGACCTGGACGTGGACCTCGACGGCAACCCCGTCCCCGTGACCTTCGACGACGCGAGCGCGCCCGCGCTGACCCTGACCACCGGCGGCGGGCTGCGCGCGTGGGACGTCACGAGCGGGGAGTCCCGGTGGCACGCCACGGCGGCGGTCAGCACGCGGGAGGCGGTGGTCCTCACGGGCCGCGTGCACGTGCACGACGGCAACGAGGTCACCACCCTCGACGCCCGCACCGGTGTGGTGCTCTGGGACGCGTCGGCGACCGAGCTGCTCGGTGAGGACCTGCGCGTCACCGGCGTCGCCACGGACGGGGTGCGGCTCGTGGTCACCGGGATCGACAGGCTCGGCTCCCGCGCGGTGGTCGTCGCCGTCGACCCGGCCGACGGCGCACCGGTCTGGCGCACGGAGGTCCCCGACGCGGCGGCCGTCGCGGACATCGAGGGTCTGCTGCTGCTGTGGACGGGGGACGACGTGGCCGTGCTGCGCTGACGGCGCGCCTACGCCACGGGCAGCCCGAGGAGCCAGCGTGCCTCGCGGCGCAGCAGCGCGGCGCGCGCGGCGCTGCCGTACGAGCCCACGTCGTGCCCGAGCGCGTCGTACACCGCCCGTCCGCCCGGGGCGACCCACACCACCGGGTGCGTCGCGCCGCCCTCCTCGTGCGTGACCAGCACGTGCGCGTCGGGCGCGACGACCAGGTCGGTGTACCGCTCGTCGTCGACGACGAGCGGCCCCAGCCCGTCGGTCAGCGGGTGCCCGGTGCGGACGTCGAACGCGGTGACCGACTGCGGCGGGTGCCACGAGGTCCCCTCGACCCACCGGCCACCGACCACGTGCTCCCACCACGGGCTGTCCCCGAACGTGTTGGCCGCCTGGTGCAGCGCGAGGACGGGGCCGCCGGCGGCTGCGTGGTCCCGCACGCGCTCGTGCAGCGGCAGCCAGGTCGCGTCGTCGTCGTCCGCGGTCCCCCGGCCGGCGTTGACGACCAGCAGGTGGGCGGGCGTCAGGCCGGTGAGCGCGTCCGGGAAGGTGCTGCGCACGTCGACGTCGAGGCCCGCCGCGGTGAGCTCCAGGGCGACGCGGTGGGACGTCGCCGCGTGGTCGTGCCACGGGTCGCCGTACCGGCCGCGGCCCGCCAGCACCAGGGCACGCGGCGGTACGGCGGGGCTCATCGCGACCCGTCCACGGGGTCGGGGTACAGCGCGAGCGCGGCCGCCAGGACGCCGAGGGCCACCCCGGTGCGGGTGTGCGGCAGCCGCACCCCCGACGCGCGGCGGGCCTCGCCGCGGCGGAACAGGGCCCGCTCGATGCCGACGGTCAGCGCGACCGACGTGGCAGCGCCCGCGAGCGCGCCGCCGGTGAGGGCGGCACGCCAGCCCGGGGGCACGCTCCGCCACGCCTCGGACAGCGCGCCGCGCGGGGCGTCGGCGCCGTCCGGCACCGTGCCGCCGGAGGGCGAGCCGGCATCGGATCCTGCCCCGGGCGCCCCCGCTGCGGCGTCGCGCGTCGCCCGCCACCCGCGGTAGGCCTCCGGCACGCCCGCGGCGGTGACCACCAGCACGCAGGCCGCCTTGGCCCAGCCGCGCGCCCGCCGCGAGCGCAGCAGGTCGGGCGTCGCGTAGTAGCCGACGGTGCCCACGCCCGCCACGACGGCGGCGGTGATGCGGGCGGACTCGGTGCTCATGGGGTGCGCTCCTCGGTCGGTGGGTGCGCCCGGGTCAACGACGGGCGGCCCCCAGGGTTCCCACCCTCACCCACGGCGCCCACCCCGACCCGGGATACTGGTCCCATGACCGGCGTCTCCTCCGCCCGGTGCCCCTGCGGCAGCGGCCTGCCCCTCGCGGAGTGCTGCGCGCCGCTGCACGCCGGCGAGCGCGCCGCCGGCACGGCCGAGCAGCTCATGCGGTCCCGGTTCAGCGCGTTCGCGCTCGGCGACGCGGCCTACCTGCGGCGTTCCTGGCACCCCTCGACCCGGCCCGCGGACCTCGTGCTGGACGACGACGTGCGCTGGTACCGCCTGGACGTGCTCGCCACGTCCGGCGGTGGCGCGTTCGACACCGCCGGGACGGTCGAGTTCGAGGCGTTCTGGCGCAGCCCGGCCGGTCGTGGGTCGATGCGGGAGGTCAGCCGGTTCGTCCGCGGGGACGAGGGGTGGCAGTACGTGGACGGCGACGCACGTCCGACCGGCTGACGTCCTCCTCGGCCCCGCCCCCTCAGCGCAGCCCGTCCCAGCGCATCGGGTTGGACCGCGTCGAGGCCAGCAGGAACCAGGACGTCGCCCCGACGTGCTGCACCTGGAAGTAGCCGAACCCGAACCCGCTGTCGAGCAGGCTGGACGCGGCGACGACCCCGCCGTCGACCTCGACGCCCCCTAGGTGCTGCCCGCCGCCGAGCACGTCCTGGGCGTGCCGCACCTGCGCCAGCAGGGCCTCGGCGCGCTGCCGGTCGCCGCGACGGTCCCGGTCCAGCAGCGACGTCGCCAGCTGCGCCGTGCCCTCGAGCCACACCCCCTGCGGGTGCACGGTGATGCCGTTGTACTGCGCGGTCGAGGTGAGCGACGCGGTGCTGAAGGTGACGCCGGAGACCTGCTCGCCGTCGGGCAGCTGGGACGTCGGGGCCGCGGCGTCGTCCGTGACCGCGAGCGCGGAGGCCGCCCAGTCGAGCGCGGGGTCGTAGCGGCGGTCGCCGATCGCGAGGCGGCTCCACGTGGCGGGGTCCAGCGGGACGGGGTCGCGGTTGATCTCGACGCCGTCGTTGGTGCCCGTCCAGAACCAGCCCGAGGCGGGCTCCCACATGCGCTCGACGAACCGGCGCGCGTGCTCGACGGCACCGCCCCAGCGCCGGTCGCCGGTGGCCTTTCGCAGCATGGTGAAGAAGGCGACGCAGTCGACGTTGTGCTCGGTGGAGCCGTTGGGGACGGGCTGGTTCGCGCCGTCGACGCCGAAGGAGAAGCCGCCCAGCGGAGCCGTCGACCAGGTGGTCGCGGTGATCCACTCGCCGATGCGCACCGCCCCGTCGCGGTACCGCGGGTCACGCGTCGCGCGGTAGAGCTGGAGCAGGGCGATGCCCGGCCAGGCCATGTCCCCCACCGCGGTGCCGAGGAACCCGAACTGCCAGCCGACGTTCGCGGCACCGTCGGCGCGCACGAACCCGTCGGGCTGGGGCGAGCCGTCGTAGAAGGTGTACGGGCCGACGTTGTAGCCCTGCCGCAGGCGGCCGTCCGCGTGGTCGGGGTCGTGCTCCTGCGCGAAGAGCAGGCCGTCGCCGATCACCCGTGCGGTCTCGACGCTGCCGCGACGCCCGTCGGCGAGCAGGGCGCAGACCGCCAGGGCGTTGTCGTAGACGAACGCGGTGGAGAACAGGCCGAGCTCGTCGGTGTAGCTCTGCGCGAGCCGGGGGCCCGTGTTGAGAGCCGGGTACGCGTCCGTGGCCGCCCGGACGAACGCGACCGCCGCACGTTCGGCGCCCGCCGGGCCGCCGTGGTGCCGGGGCGGACCGGGGTGCACCGGGGGTCGCGGTCCCCACCCGCGCCCGTCGTGCGCGCCGGCCGCACCGGCCCCGGCGACGACCGCGACGGCCGCGCCGGCCACCGCGAGGAACGTGCGCCGACGCAGGTCCGGTCCGCCCGGGGGCGGGGTGGGGCGGGACGTGGCGTGGACCTGCGGGCTCTCGGGCATGCGCGCTCCCCGGTGACTGAGGTGGCCGTCGCGTCGTCGCGACCCCTCGCCAGGCTAGGGAACGGACACCTCCGGAGGGAAGGTGCACCGCCGGAGCAACCGGACCGCACGCGGGGCCGGGTGGTGCGCGCACCGGCACGACGACGAGGCCGGCCGCAGAGGGGTGCGGGCCGGCCTCGTCGCGTCGTGCCCGGTCAGCCGACCGGTGTCGCCACCGGGTGCTCGACGCACCAGCGGAACGTCTCGCGGATCGCGGCCACGACGTCGTCGGGCTCCATGCCCAGCGTGGAGGCCGTCGGCTCGATGTCGCTCACGGCGTCGCGGTCCTGGAAGCGCAGCGAGTCGACCACGTGGATGCCGTGCTCCGTGCCCTGCGCGGCGGCGGCCGCGTCGGCCTGGGGGCCGTACGGCAGCATCGCCTCGAGCGGCACGACGACGACGTCCTGCGGGTCGCGGCCGACCGCCTCGCACGCCAGCCGGTACAGCTCGGCGTACGTCAGGTCGTACCCGTTGATCGCGTAGCGGGCACCGTGCGTGCCGGACTCCATCGCACCGACGGCCGCCTGCGCGACCTGCCGGACGGTGACGGACGACGTCGAGCCACCGAGGACCGCGACGGGCCCGGGCGCCTGCACCCGGTCGAGGACGAACTGCCACAGGGGCCGGCGCTGCCCGACGAGCCCGAAGATGTACGGCAGCCGCAGGACCATGACGTCCATGGCGCCGTCGCCCTCGAGGTACGCGGCCTCCTCCTGCGCCAGGCGGGTGCGGGGGTAGCCGTTGTGGGTGCGGTAGCCCAGGTCGTCGAAGCGCTCGGCGAACTCGGCGGTGTAGGAGCCGAACAGCACGAACCGCGTGACGCCCGCCGCGCGCGCGAGGCGGGCCATGCGCTGCGTCGGGCGGACGTTCGCCTCGTGGAAGAAGTGCGCGGCGGGGGCCGGCGGGACCGTGCGCTCGTCGGCGCCCGCGGCGTAGACGACCGCGTCCATGTCCGTGAGCAGCGACGTCAGCTCGTCGTCCGTCATCGTCGCCACGTCGCCCCACAGCGCCTGGACGCCGTCCGGGAACGTGATGTCGGTCGCGACCGGCGGCAGCGACAGGCTCGTGACGCGGTGCCCGCGGGCGACCAGCTCGAGGACCGTGTGGAAGCCGAGGAGACCGGAGCCTCCGACGACCAGGACGCTGCTCATGACGCACTTCCCTTTCGACGCGGGCCACGTGCCGTGGCCTCGTCCCGAAGTCTTCGGCGTCGTCGCAGCGGGTGCCTGGGTCCTCGGTCCCGCGGATCCGCCCACCGGCGTGGCGAGCGGCCTCAGCGGCGCTCGGACGGCTCCGGGACGAGCGCGCCCGCCGCGGCCAGCACACCCATGACGACCCCGGTGCGGGTGTGGGCGAACCGCACGCCCGCCGCCGCGCGCGCCTGACCCCGGCGGTAGACCCAGCGCTCGAACGCGACGGTGCCGGCCGTCGCGACGACCACGAGCACCGCCGCGACGCCCACCGCGGCGGCACGCTGGGACGCGCTGGGGCGACCGGTCAGGCCGTCCTCGTGGCCGGGCAGCACGTCGGTGCCGGCGGTCCCGGCGTCGGACGGGTCGCTCACCGCGGCGTCGGGGTCGGCGTCGGAGCGGGGCTGGGCGTCGAGCACGTCGCCCGCGCCGTCCCGCGACGAGACGCCGGCGAATGCCTCTCGCCAGGACGTGCGCTTCTCCTCCCAGCCCGCCCGCGTGGTGGGCATGGCCTCCATCGTGGTCATGCCCAGGCCCAGCAGGGCGGTCTTCAGCCAGAAGCGCGCCGCGCGGGAGCTCACGACGTCCGGCACCGCGTAGTAGGCGGTCGTGGTCAGCCCCGCCACGAGGGCGTCGCGGGCACGGTTCCGGTCGGTCGTCCCAGGTGTGCTGTCGTCCATGCCGTCACGCTAGCCAGCGGCGAGCCGCACCCGCGTCGATCGCGCGGACGACCCGCGGTCCGTCCCGCGGCGGGTGCTCGCCCGCATGGCATCGTGGGTGGTGCCATGCCCTCCTACCTGACGATCGCCCGCGACGGCGAGGCGACCCTCGAGATCAAGCGCTCCCGGTTCCTGTGCACGCTGCGCCGGGTCGAGCAGGAGAGCGACGCACGCGCGCTGGTCGAGGAGATGCGCAAGACCCACTGGGACGCGCGCCACCACTGCTCGGCGTTCGTCATCGGCCCGGACGCGATGCTGCAGCGGTCGTCCGACGACGGTGAGCCGGCCGGGACCGCGGGCGCCCCGATGCTCGAGGTGCTGCGCGGGCACCGGGTGAGCGACGTCGCGGTGGTCGTCACGCGGTGGTTCGGCGGGATCCTGCTGGGCGCGGGCGGGCTGGTGCGGGCGTACGGCGACGCGGTGTCCGCGGGGCTGGCCGAGGTCGGCACGCTCGAGCGCCGGCTGCTCCAGGAGTGGGCGGTGCGCCTCGACCACACCGAGGCGGGGCGTGTCGAGGGCGAGCTGCGTGCCCGGGGTGTCGAGGTGCTCGAGGCCACGTACGCGCAGGACGTCCGGCTGCTGCTGGGCGTCGAGGACCCGCAGGCGCTGGTGGCCCCCCTCGCGGCGCTCACCTCGGGCCGGGTCGTGCCCGAGCGTGTCGGCGAGCGGTGGGTCGACCGGCGCTGACAGCAGGCCACCGGCCACCGGACGGCGGGGAACGGGCGGCTCAGTCCCGCACCGACCGGTAGAACGCCCGCAGGTCGGCGACGAGCAGGTCCGGCGCGTCGAGCGTCGCGAAGTGGCTGCCCCGGGGGTGCTCCGTCCAGTGGACGAGGGTGTGCCGGCGCTCGGCGACCGACCGCAGCATCGGGTCGGTGGGGAAGAGCGCGACACCGGTCGGCACCGCGCTGCGCACCGGCGGGTGAGCGCCCGCTCGGCGGTTCTCGAGGTAGAGGTTCGCCGCCGTCGCCGACGTCCCGGTCACCCACGTCCACGTCGCGAGGTCGAGCACGTCGCCCGGGTCGACGTCGCCGAACGGCGGGCGCGCCGGGTCGGACCAGTCGTGGACCTTGTCGAGGATCCACGCGAGCTGCCCGACCGGGGAGTCCGAGAGCGCGTGCCCCAGGGTGTGCGGCCGCGTGGCCTGCAGCGCCGCGTACCCGCCGTCCGCCGCGGCCCGACGCCGTGCCCACGCGAGGCGCTCCGCCTCCGCCGCACCGAGCGGACCGACCGGGTCAGGGACGTCGAGGTTGCCGTGCAGGTGCACGCCGACGACGCGGTCCGGCGCGAGCGCCCCCACGAGCGGTGAGACCACCGACCCGGTGTCGCCCCCGGCCGCGCCGAACCTGTCGTACCCGAGCCGGGTCATGAGCTCGACCCAGGCGCGCGCGACCCGCTGGTGGTCCCACCCGGGTGTCAGCGGCGTCGACCGGCCCGCACCGGGCACCGAGGGCGCGACGACGTGGAACGCGTCGGCGGGGTCGCCGCCGTGCCGCGCCGGGTCGGTGAGCGGCCCGAGGACCGGCAGCAGGTCGACGACACCTCCGGGCCATCCGTGCGTGAGGAGGAGCGGCAGCGCACCGGGTTCGGCGGACCGCACGTGCAGCAGGTGCAGGCGCTGCCCGTCGACGACCGTCGTCCACTCCCCCGCCGCCCGCACCCGGTCCTCGGTGGCGCGCCAGTCGTACGCGTCCGCCCACCGCTGGACCAGCGGTCGCAGCGCGTCGAGGGGGACACCGCGCTCCCAGCCCGAGCCGAGCACCTGCTCCGACCACCGGGTGCGCCGCAGCCGGTCGCGCAGGTCGTCGAGGACGCGTTGCGGCACACGCACGTCGAGCGGCTCGACGACCGTCCCCGCGAGACCGGCGCGACCCGGACCGGCGGTGTCCTCGTCACCCATCTCGCGATCGTCGCGCGGACCACCGACACCCGGTCAGTCCGGCTGCACCTCGGCCACCTGCCCGTCCTCGACGTGCCACCGACGCGTGAGCCGCACGGTGTCGAGCATCCGCCGGTCGTGCGTGACCAGCAGGATCGTGCCGTCGAACGACTCCATCGCCTGCTCGAGCTGCTCGATCGCCGGCAGGTCCAGGTGGTTCGTCGGCTCGTCGAGGACCAGGAGGTTGACGCCGCGGGCCTGCAGCAGCGCCAGCGCGGCGCGCGTGCGCTCCCCGGGGGAGAGCGACGCCGCCGGGCGCCCGACCTGGTGCCCGGCGAGACCGAACTTGGCCAGCAGCGTCCGGACGTCGGCGGTCGTCCAGTCCGGCACCTGCCGGGCGAACGCCTCCCCCACCGGCTCGTCGCCCTCGAACGCGGCGCGCGCCTGGTCGACCTCACCGACGAGCACGCCGGGGCCGAGCGCCGCGGATCCCTCGTCGGGGTCGACGCGTCCCAGCAGCAGCGCCAGCAGCGTGGACTTGCCGGACCCGTTGGGCCCGGTGACCGCGACCCGGTCCTGCCAGTCGAGCTGCAGGTCGACGGGCCCGAGGACGAAGTCCCCGCGCCGGACCACCGCCGCCCGGGTGGTCGCGACGACGGCCCCGGAGCGCGGCGCGGTGGCGATGCTCATGCGCAGCTGCCACTCCTTGCGCGGCTCCTCGACCGTCTCCAGCCGCTCGATCATGCGGTCGGTCTGGCGTGCCTTGGACGCCTGCTTCTCCGACGTCTCCCCACGGTGGTGCTTGACGAACTTGTCGTTGTCGCTGGCCTTGCGCCGCGCGTTGCGCACGCCCTTCTCCATCCACGCGCGCTGCATCCGCGCCCGGCCCGCGAGCGCGTCGCGGCGGCCGGCGTAGTCCTCGTACGCCTCGCGCGCCTGGCGGCGGGCCGTCGAGCGCTCCTCCAGGTACGCGTCGTACGAGCCGCCGTAGGTGGCCACGCGCTGCAGGCTGCGGTCGATCTCGACGACCGTCGTGACCGTCCGCGCCAGGAACTCCCGGTCGTGGCTGACGACGACGATCGGCGCCTGCGCGCGCTCGACGAACTCCTCGAGCCGGTCCAGGCCGTCAGCGTCCAGGTCGTTGGTCGGCTCGTCGAGCAGGTACAGGTCGAAGCGTGACAGCAGCAGCGCCGCCAGGCCCACGCGCGCGGCCTGCCCGCCGGACAGCGCCGTCATCGGCAGGTCCAGGTCGACCGCGAGCCCGAGGTCGTCGGCGACGACGCCGAGCCGGGCGTCGAGGTCGGCGCCGCCGAGCGCCATCCAGCGCTCCAGCGCGTGCGTGAACTCGTCGGCCGCGTCGGGGGCGTCGGCCGCGAGCGCGTCGGACGCCGCGTCCATCGCCTGCTGCGCGTCGGCGACGCCCGTGCGCCGCTCGAGGAACCCGCGGACCGTCTCGTCGGGGTGCCGCTCGACCTCCTGCACGAGGTACCCCACCTGCGCCGTCGGCGGCGACAGGGCGATCGAGCCCGCCTCGGGGGCGCGCTGACCGGCGAGGATGCGCAGGAGGGTCGTCTTGCCGGCGCCGTTGGGGCCGACGAGCCCCACGACGTCACCGGGCGCGACGACGAGGTCGAGGCCCGAGAACAGCTCGCGGTCGCCGAACGCCGCGGCCACATCCTTGGCCTGGAGGGTCGCACTCATGGGCTCATGATGCCCGGGCCTCGGCAGGGCATGACCGTGATTTCCGCCGCGGCCGCCCGGTGCGCCGCGTTCGGAGGGGCGACGACGGCCCGGCCCGCGAGGACCGGGCCGTCGTCCCGCACCCGGCTGGGCGGGCGTGAAACCCCGAGGGAGTCGTAGGCGGAGGACGTCACCGCGCCGGCCGGGACTCCGACCTCCTTCGTCGGAGGCGCGCGACTGGACGGCGACCCTGTCGGCTGACGCGCCCGAGGCGCCGGCGCCCGCCTTGGTGCAGGAGTAGCCGACCTCCGCGACGACCGCACCGGCCGCGTTCCCCGCGGGGTCCGTCCGCAAGCACCACGGGGTCACGACACCCGGACGGTCCTGCGATCAGCCACGGGGGGCGACGAGGAGATCGTGTGGACGTCCTGCCACCGTCGTCACGGCCGACGTCCTGGAACGACAGACTCGCGCCGTGCGCTACTACCTGGAGGCCTTCGCGGGCCGGTTCGTCGTGCTCGCCGTGCTGATGGCGTTCGCCGTCCTCGGCGTCGTCGTCCTGGGTGTGCGCGACGTGCGCAGCGGGGGGACGTGGTCGTCGTTCCTGCTACGGGTCGCGCCGCGCGCCGTGTTCGTGGTCCTCGCGGTCGCCACCGGGTTCGCGACCCTGACCCCGTTGGGCACGGGCGAGGGCCGCGCCGTCGACCTGGTGCCCCTGCGCTCGGCCCTGGCCGCGGGGGTGAGCTCGACGACGTGGGCGCAGGTGGCCGGGAACCTCGCCCTGCTGTCCTGGCTCGGCCTGCTGCTGCCGGTGGTGTCGTGCCGCCTCGCCACGGTCCCGCGCACCACCGCCGTCGTCGCCGCGACGTCCGCCGCCGTCGAGGCCGCCCAGTACGTGCTCGGCCTGGGCCGCTACTCCACCGTCGACGACGTCCTGCTCAACACCCTGGGCGGCGCCGTCGCGGCCGTCGTCGGGGTGCACCTGCTCGCGCCTCGGCTGCGGCGGGGCCGGGACGGCCGGGTGCGCGCTCCAGGCGGGGTCGTCGCGGAGCCGTCGTGAGCGGCTGAGCACCAGGGTCGTCGCAGCGGCGCGGCCGGCGCGCCCTGTCAGGTCCACCACCAGCCACGCGTCGACGAGCACCGTGATGACGATCCCGGGGACGACCCACCCCCACATCCAGCCGGGACCGTGGGCGTCGGACCTCGTGCCTGTGCCACGGGACGGGTGGCTGTGGACGGCGTGCGCGGGAGCGGGTCGGGTACCACTACGGTGCGGCCTGGCCTCAAGGACCGCGTTCCTGCTGGTCGAGGAGACGCTGCGGCGCCTGCTGCTGTCCGACCGTGCCGGGCTGGTCGGCTGCCTGGACCGGCTCGGCCACCGGTTCCGACCGAGGGAGCGCTGACGATGTACTGGCTGCACCCCGCTGTCGAGGGCGACCTCGGTCCCGGAGTCGACTACGACATCACCCGTGACCCCCAGCTGCTCGGTGAGCTCGCCTACGAGTTCGACGACTGGGGAGGTGACGACATCGTCCAGACGTCGGGGTACTGGCTCGTGAGCGGCAGGCTCGCGCAGGCGCTGTCGACGTCCGCACTGACCGGGTGGGAGCTCGCACCCGTGCGCGTCAGCACCTCCGACGTGTTCGACCAGCTGCATCCCGACGGGCTGGACATGCCGACGTGGCACCGTCTGGTGCCCGTCGGCACGCCCACCGACGACTTCACGCTCGTGCGCAGGGTGTACCTGTGCGTGAGCGAGCGCGCACTGGCGCTCCTGCGGGGCTTCGACCTCACCCACGCCCGGATCAGGGACGAGTCCGAGATCCCGCCGATCAGGGACGCGGGCGGGCACCCGGTCAACGGATCCTGAAGATCTCGACCACGTGCGGGCTGTCGATCAGGGTGTGCGGCGCGAGCGCGTGGTACGCCCACAGGTGCACCCACGCGTTCCCCGTCCGGACGGTGAGCAGGGTCTTCATCATCCCGGGGGCGAGGTAGACGAAGCACAGGAAGACGACCGACAGCACCGCGTCGGTGGGCGTCGTGAGGACCGTCCAGGCGTCCCAGGCGTGCAGCGCCGTGTAGAGGACGCCGCCGAGCACCACCGTGGCGGGCGTCGAGCCGGTGAGCCGGAGCAGCCGCGGCACCAGCAGCGCGTGGACCAACACCATGATCGGCAGGCCGGTGCCGGCGAGGTAGAGCAGGAAGGTCACCGGGACGCCGACGAGGTACTGGTGCGTCGACAGCCGGCCGACCACCGTGGCGAGGGTCGCGACCTGGATCGCGGACTCCGCGACGAGGACGACGAGGATCAGCCGCACGTCACCGCGGCGGTCGGTGGAGACGAGGTTCAGCTGCGCGGCCGAGTACCGGCGGCGGAAGACGGCGAGCGGCACGATCGCGTAGACGACGAGGTTGTAGACGGCCCACGTGCCCGCCTCGGCGGGGGCCACGTGGTCGTGCGTCCCGACCACGGACCCGGCGAGGTGCAGGCCGATCGGGTGCCACCCCAGGAGCCGGCCCAGCACGAACCCGCCGAGCAGGCCGAGCGCCGCCCAGGCCAGGAGCAGGACGGTCTCGCGGCGCGCCGTCGCGACGTCCGGCGCGCGGGCGGCGACGTCGGGCCGCACCCGCCGCCGGGTCAGCAGGCACGTCAGGGCCATGAGGGCCAGGACGCTCAGCATCGCGACGTCGGCACCGACGAGCTGGTCGACGGCCGAGCCCGGCAGCGCGGGCCAGTCGAACGGCAGGGTCCGTCCCGCCAGCAGCAGCACGACGGCGTTGCCCGCGAGCCACAGCGCCGCAGTCACCTGCACGCTGCGGTGCCGGGCGAGCCACCGGACGGTGGCCCACGGGCCGGGCGAGGTGCGTGGGGTGGTCGTCGTGGCCATCGCGGGCCCCCTGATGTAGTACGACCGTGCTAGTTCCCGAGAGATTAGCACGACTGTGCTATAACGACGAGGTGCCCCGACTCCTGGACGCCGACGCCCGACGCCGCGAGATCGCCGACGCGACCTGGCGGGTGATCCGCCGCGACGGGCTGGAGAACGCGTCGGTGCGCAACGTCGCCGCCGAGGCCGGACTGTCGGCCGGGTCGCTGCGCCACATGTTCGCCACGCAGGGCGAGCTGCTCGTGTTCGCCATGGCGCAGGTCGTCGAGCGGGTCACCGCCCGCGTCGCGGCGCAGGACGCGTCCGGTGATCCGCTCGACGCGGCCGAGCGGCACCTGCTCGAGCTGCTCCCCCTCGACGACGAGCGCCGCGCCGAGAACGAGGTCTGGACGGCGTTCACCGCCCGCGCGCTGGTCGACCCGTCGCTGCGCGCGTGCGCCGAGGAGAACCACGACCTGGTCCGCGCCGGGTGCCGGCACTGGGTCGAGGCGATCGCCGCAGGGCGGGTGGACGTGGACCTGGAGGCGGACCGGCTGCACGCGGTGGTCGACGGTCTCGCGGTGCACGCGGCGGTCCGGCCGGACGCCGTCACCGGCGAGCGGTGCCGGGCCGTGCTGCGCCGGCACCTCGAGGACCTCGCCGCGACGCCAGGCTGACGCGGCGGCGCGTTCCGGCCACCGCAGCGGCCCGTGCCTCAGCCGCGCAGCGGCCGACCCCAGGCGTCGTGCGCGAACCGGCCGCGCCGGGCGCACAGCACGAGCAGCCCCTCGGTGAATCCCCACACACCCATCGCGAGGGTGGCCAGACCGAGCGTGAGCACCCCACCGACCACCGCGGTCGCCAGCATGAGCAGGCCGCGGCGCCGGTGGCCCAGGTAGACCGCGTGCAGACCCGTCGCGCCGAGCAGGACGCCGAGCAGCCCGGCGACCACCCGCGAGCGCGGCCACGGACCCACGGGCACCATGACCCGCCCGCGCAGGACGAACGGCCGCGAACGCAGCGCCGGCCCCGCGTCCGTCACCGGGCGTGCGGCGACGGACGTCCGCGGTGCGAACAGCTGCCGCACGAGCGCGCCCCAGCGACGCGGCGTCGCGGCGGGCTGCGGCACGTCGTCCTCGACGTCCGGCACCGGCCCCGGCGGGTAGCGCACGGTGGCGGACAGCGGCTGGAACAGCGGGGGCGGCGGCCCCGCGGGGCGGCGCGTCACGACGGGACGCTCGAGGTCCTCGTCGAGGTCCAGGTCGAGGTCGGTCACGAGCGCTCCCCCCGGGTCGGCGCAGCGGATCACCCCACGCTACCCGCGTCCGCGCCGGCGGGGAACGGACGGCCCGGAGCTCCACCCGCACGCCGACGGTCCCGCGCGCCGCAGGACCGTCAGGTCGGGCGCGGGGACGCTCGCGGGCCGCCACGCCGCGGGCACGTCCGCCATCATGGCGACGTGCCCGCGACCGTCGTGACCCGCCCGATCGAGCTCGACGACGCGCCGGCGCTCGTGGACCTGCTGCGCGTCGACAGGGCGTTCCTCGCGCCGTGGGACCCGATCCGTGACGAGTCCTTCTTCTCTCTCGACGGGCAGCGGGAGGCGGTCCGCGACGCCCTGGCGATGCAGCGCGACGGTCTCGGCCGGGTGCACGTGATCGTCGACGAGGGGTCCGTGGTCGGTCGGATCGCCCTGACCGGCGTGGTCCGGGGAGCCCTGCAGTCGTGCGCCCTGAGCTACTGGGTGGCCTCGGCGCACAACGGCCGGGGCCTGGCGACGGCGGCGGTCGGGGAGCTGCTCGACGTCGCGTTCCGCGACCTCGGCCTGCACCGCGTGCAGGCCGAGACGCTCCTGCACAACGTCGCGTCGCAGCGGGTGCTCGCCCGCAACGGCTTCGTCCGCTACGGCACCGCGCCGCAGTACCTGAGGATCGCGGGCCGCTGGCAGGACCACGCCATGTTCCAGGCGCTCGACCCGGCCGTGGATCGCTGACTCTCGTCCTGGCCCCGTGCCGTCTGCCGGCAGCCGTCGTCGCCCGAACGGGCGAGGTGCGGTGAGGCGGGTCGGCCGTGCCGTCCGCGTGCCTGCGCCGTACGGATGACCGCGGTCCTGAACGGGCCGTCGGGTGCCGCTGCTGGCAGGACGTGGACGATCCGACGGAGGACGACGTGGACGAGTACAGGGCCCGGGACATCATCGCGACGATCGACGAGGCCATCTCCGCGTGGACGCTGCACGTCGGCACCGTGCCCGACGAGTTCACGATCGGCGCGCTCGCCCAGCACGCGGACCGGCTGGCCCGAGCCGCGTCCCGCCTCTCGACCCTGGCGATCACACGCCCCGACCTCACCGTCGGGCAGCTGTTCCCGCGCAGCGCGGTCGACGTCGCCGAGCTCGAGGAGATCCGCGCGCTCTCGGCCGCCGAGCTGGCGGTGCTGACGGAGCCGCCGCCGACCGTCACGCTGACGGTCCGGCCCGGCCAGACCCCGCTGCTCGACGAGTTCGACCACCACGTGCGCGGTGCCGTCTGCCCGGTGCGGGTCGCGCAGGACGGCACCCAGACCCTGGACCTCACGGACATCCTCATCGAGGCGCTCCACTTCGACCCCGAGGCGGAGGAGCGGGCGGCGCTGGCGCAGCTGGCCGCCGCCGAGGACCGCGACCCCTACCTCGAGGACGACGAGGACCTCGACGAGGACGGTGGGTACGACACACGCCTGCGGGCGACCTACGACGAGCTCCGTCGCCGCCTGCAGGGGTGAGCGGTGGTCGCCGTGTGACGCGGTGACCACGGCACGGTCGGGCAGGAGCCGGGTCGCCCACCAGGGTCCGCGCGCGCGTCGTGTCCCTTCCGTCTCGAGCAGGTCCGCACGCCTGCCGTCAGGACCGGCTCCACGCGGCCTGGGCGCGACCGCTGCAACCTCTTCCGTCACCAGGAAGATCCCCCGAACTTCTCCCGCGCGCGGCTCGCCGCGGCGCTCGTGCAGGTCCACGGTGGAGATGCGGCTCCGGTGCGGTGCCGCAGGTGCACGGACCACGCGCCACGGCGGTGACGCCGTGCCGCACGGGAGGGACGGACGATGACGACGCTCGACACCCCGGCCACGGCGACCGGCGCCCCGACGACCCACGCGGACCTGCGCGCCTGGGTCGCGGCGACGGCGGAGCTGACGCAGCCCGACGAGGTCGTCTGGTGCGACGGCTCACCCGAGGAGTACGCGCGGCTGTGCGAGCTGCTCGTCGCGCAGGGCACCTTCGTGCGGCTGGACCCGCAGCGTCGTCCCCGCAGCTTCCTCGCGCGCTCCGCGCCGGACGACGTGGCGCGCGTCGAGAGCCGCACCTTCATCTGCTCGCAGCACGAGGCCGACGCCGGTCCGACGAACAACTGGCGCGACCCCGCGGCGATGCGCACCGAGCTGCGTGACGTGTTCGCCGGCTCGATGCGCGGCCGCACGATGTACGTCGTGCCGTTCGCGATGGGTGCGGTCGGCTCACCGCTCGCCGAGTACGGCGTCGAGCTGACCGACTCCCCGTACGTCGTGGTGAGCATGCACCTGATGACCCGCGTGGGGACCGCCGTGCTCGAGCACCTCGGGTCCGACGGCGCGTTCGTCCCGGCCGTCCACAGCGTCGGCGCGCCCCTCGCACCGGGCGGCGCCGACGACGTGGCGTGGCCGTGCAACCCGACCAAGTACGTCGTGCACTTCCCCGAGACCCGCGAGATCTGGTCGTACGGCTCGGGGTACGGCGGCAACGCGCTGCTGGGCAAGAAGTGCTTCGCCCTGCGGATCGCGTCCGTCATGGGGCGCGACGGGGGCTGGCTCGCGGAGCACATGCTGCTGCTGCGGCTGACGTCCCCGCAGGGCCGCGCGTTCCACGTCGCCGCGGCCTTCCCGTCGGCGTGCGGCAAGACGAACCTGGCGATGCTCAGCCCGACGCTGCCCGGCTGGACGGCGCAGACGATCGGTGACGACATCGCGTGGATGCGGCCGGGTCCCGACGGGCGGCTGCGGGCCATCAACCCCGAGGCCGGGTTCTTCGGCGTCGCCCCCGGCACGGGGCCGCGCACCAACCCCGCCGCGGTCGAGATGGTCGCGAGCGACACGATCTTCACGAACGTCGCGCTGACCGACGACGGCGACGTGTGGTGGGAGGGCCTGACGGACGAGCCGCCGGCCCACCTCGTCGACTGGCGGGGCCAGGACTGGACGCCCGACGCGGACCGCCCCGCCGCCCACCCCAACTCCCGGTTCACGGTGCGCGCGGACCGCTGCCCGACGATCGCCCCCGACTGGGACGACCCCGAGGGCGTGCCCGTCGACGCGATCCTGTTCGGCGGTCGTCGTCCGTCGACCGTGCCCCTGGTGGTGCAGGCGCGCGACTGGGCGCACGGCGTGCTGCTGGGCGCGACCGTGTCCTCCGAGCAGACCGCGGCCGCCGAGGGGACGGTCGGGGAGCTGCGGCGCGACCCGTTCGCCATGCTGCCGTTCTGCGGGTACCACGTGGCCGACCACTGGGCGCACTGGCTGCGCGTCGGCGAGCGGCTGGGGGTCGGCGCGCCGGCGGTGTTCTGCGTCAACTGGTTCCGCACCGACGCCGACGGGCGGTACCTGTGGCCGGGGTTCGGGGACAACGTCCGCGTGCTGGCGTGGGCGCTGGGACGGCTCGACGGGTCGTCGGCCGCGGTCGAGACGCCCGTCGGCCTGGTGCCCGCTCCGGGGGCGCTCGACGTCACCGGGACGGACGTCGGCGACGGCGAGCTCGCGGCGCTGCTGGACGTGCCGACGGACGCCTGGCGGCAGGAGGTGGCGCGGACCGCCGCCTGGTTCGACGAGGTGGGCGAGCGTGTGCCGGCCGCGGTGCGGGACGCGCTGACCGATGTCGAGCAGCGCCTCTGGCGGGCCTAGGACCGAGGCGCGTGCCGCTCGAGGAACTCGTAGACCTCGGTCTGGTCCACGCCGGGGAACACGCCCACCGGCAGCGCGGCCAGCAGCGACGCGTGCGGCCGGGCGCTCGGGAACGCCTGGTCCTCCCAGCGGCTCGCGAGCGCGCGCGGCGCCTCCCGGCAGCACGACGCGTCCGGGCAGCGCGACGCCGCGCGCTCCGTCGTCTCGCGTCCCCGGAACCAGCGGACGTGCGCGAAGGGCGTCCCGACGCTCACGGAGAAGGCACCCTGGGATGACCCCTGCACGCGCGACGTGCACCAGAACGTGCCCGACGACGTGTCCGTGTACTGGTAGTACGGGCTGAACCGGTCGTCGAGCGTGAACACCACGCGCGCCGTCCACTGCCGGCAGACCGGCTGCCCCTCGATCGCCCCCAGCGGGTCCGACGGGAACACGACGCCGTCGTTCTCGTACGCCTTGTGCAGCGTGCCGCCCTCGTGGACCTTCATGAAGTGCACCGGGATCTGCAGGTGCCGCGTGGCGAGGTTGGTGAAGCGGTGGGCCGCCGTCTCGTACGGCACGGCGTAGGTGTCGCGCAGGTCCTCCACCGACAGCCGCCGCTCGGCCTTGGCGTCGCCGAGGAACGCCACGGCCGACGCCTCGGGGATCATCAGCGCCGCGGCCAGGTAGTTCGCCTCCACGCGCTGGCGCAGGAAGTCCGCGTAGTCGACGGGCTCGGAGTGCCCCAGCACGTGCGACGCGACGGCCTGCAGCAGCGGTGAGCGTGAGTCGTTGTGCGCGGCACCGGTCTGCGGCAGGTAGATGCGCCCGTGCGCGAGGTCCGTGACCGTGCGCGTCGAGTGCGGCAGGTCGGCGACGTAGTGCAGCGTGAAGCCGAGGTGCGCCGCGATCTCCGCCGTCGCGCGCTGCGACAGCGGGCCACCGTGGTGCCCGACGGCGTCCAGCAGGGTCCGCGCGTGCTCCTCGAGCGCGGGGAAGTAGTTGTCCTGCGCGCGCATCCGGGACCGCAGCTCGGCGTTCGCGCGCCGCGCCTCCTCGGGCGTGGCCGCGTTCTCCGTCAGCAGCCGCTGCACCTGGTCCTGCAGCGCGACGAGCGCCTCGAGCGCGTCGGACGGCAGCGAGCGACCCACCTTCACCGTCGGCATGCCGAGGCTGGCGAACAGCGGGCCACGCTGCGCCCGCTCCAGCTGCACCTCGAGCGCGGCACGGCGCGTGGGGGGCTCGGGGCTGAGCAGGTCCCGCAGCGGGACGCCGAGCGCCTCGGCCACCTGCGCCAGCAGCGACAGCTTGGGCTCGCGGTGCCCGTTCTCCAGCATCGACACCTGCGACGGCGCCCGCCCGATCGCGCGCCCGAGGTCGTCGAGCGTCATGCCACGCGCGGTGCGCAGGTGACGCACGAGGCGGCCCAGGACCAGGGTGTCGACGGTCGCGCCGCCCCCGTCCCCGGACCCGCGGGAGACCGGGTCGGTACCGGCGTCCGCAGTCCTGCCGCGAGACGTACCGGGCTCGGCAGACCTCGGGCGTCCCACCCCTCCCCCGGGCGCGCGGGAGGCCGACGCGGCCCTCGAGGCCGCGACGCGACCGGCCGCAGGGTCGATCGCGCGTCGGGGGTCCGGGGGCCGGGGTGCCGTCGTCGTCACCGTGTCAGCGTCACACCGTGGGAACGGTCCCGTCCAGGAGAAGCATCGAGATCCTTCCGTCGTTGATCGGCTGACGTGCGCGGATGCGTCGATCTTCCGCGGCGAACCGGTCGATTCCCTGTGAAGAACCGTCGCTCTTCACATCGGCTCGTTCGAGCGGTGCGACGACCCGGCCTGTTGCGCGCCGCGGAAGACTCCCCGATCTTCCGCAGCCACGACCGCCCCACGGCCCTCGCCGAGCGGGCACGTTGGTCGTGGGACGCCGACCGGCTCCCCCCGGACGCCCTCCGGGGCCACGCACGACGCGAGAGGCACGACGATGACCGCTCCCACCACCCCGCTGGACGACCTGCAGGCCCCCGCCGCCGTCGCGGGTGCGGTCGACGTCCGCCCCGGCGCGCAGACCCGCACCGCCGAGGAGCTCGAGCACACGTGGCGCACCGACCCGCGCTGGGCCGGCATCGAGCGCCGGCACACCGGTGCCGACGTCGTGCGGCTGCGCGGCTCGGTCCGCGAGGACCCCACGCTGGCCCGGCGCGGCGCCGAGCGGCTGTGGGAGCTGCTGCACACCCGCACGCACGTGCCGGCGCTGGGCGCCCTGACGGGCAACCAGGCCGTCCAGCAGGTCCGCGCGGGGCTCGAGGCGATCTACCTGTCCGGCTGGCAGGTCGCCGCCGACGCGAACCTGTCGGGCCAGACGTACCCGGACCAGTCGCTCTACCCGGCGAACTCCGTGCCGGCCGTCGTGCGGCGCATCAACAACGCGCTGCTGCGGGCGGACCAGATCGACGTCGCCGAGAACGGCACGCCGACGCGTGACTGGCTCGCGCCGATCGTCGCCGACGCCGAGGCCGGCTTCGGCGGCCCGCTCAACGCGTACGAGCTGATGCACGCGATGATCGCCGCCGGTGCCGCGGGCGTGCACTGGGAGGACCAGCTCGCCGCGGAGAAGAAGTGCGGCCACCTGGGCGGCAAGGTCCTGGTCCCGACGTCGCAGCACGTGCGCACGCTGTCCGCGGCACGGCTCGCGGCCGACGTGGCCGGCGCCCCGACGGTCGTCGTCGCCCGCACCGACTCCCTCGGTGCGGACCTGCTGACGTCCGACGTCGACGAGCGCGACCAGGAGTTCCTCACGGGCGAGCGCACCGCCGAGGGGTACTTCCGGGTCCGCCCGGGCCTCGACGCGGTGGTCGCACGGGCGCAGGCGTACGCACCGCACGCCGACCTCATCTGGGTCGAGACGGCGACGCCGGACGTCGCGCTGGCCGTCGAGTTCGCCGAGCGGATCCACGAGACGTTCCCCGGCAAGCTCCTCGCCTACAACTGCTCGCCGTCGTTCAACTGGCGCGCGCACCTCGACGACGCGCAGATCGCCCGGTTCCAGCGCGAGCTGGCGGCCCACGGGTACGCGTTCCAGTTCATCACCCTCGCCGGCTTCCACGCCCTCAACGAGTCGATGTTCACGCTCGCCCGCGGCTACGCCGAGCGCGGCATGAGCGCCTACGTCGACCTGCAGACGGCCGAGCTCGCCGCCGAGGCCGACGGCTACACCGCGACCCGCCACCAGCGGGAGGTCGGCACGGGCTACTTCGACCAGGTCGCCACCGCGATCAGCCCCGACAGCGCCACCCTCGCGCTGGCCGGCTCCACCGAGACGGCCCAGTTCCGCCACTGACCCGCCCGGCCCGACCCTCTCGCGGCACGCCGCTCGGTCCTCCCGCAGAGGTCCCCTCACGCTGATCACGAACCAGGAGAACGTCATGACCCTCACCGACACGTCGCCCCGGGCGGCGAGCCTGACCTCGCCGTTCGCGCACCCCCGGCTGACCGTGACCGGGCCCCCGGTCGAGGGCACCGACCTGGTGCTGTCGCCCGAGGCGATGGACTTCCTCACCGCCCTGCACGAGCGCTTCTCGGGTGGGCGGCACGAGCTGCTGCTCGCCCGGCAGCGGCGCCGCGAGCGGTTCGCCAACGGCGCGGACCCCGGCTTCCTGCCGCTGACGGCGCACATCCGCGCCGACCGGACGTGGCGCGTCGCCGGACCGGGGCCGGGCCTGACGGACCGGCGCGTCGAGATCACGGGCCCGACCGACCGCAAGATGACCGTCAACGCGCTGAACTCCGGGGCGAAGGTGTGGCTCGCCGACCACGAGGACGCCATGAGCCCCACGTGGACGAACGCGATCTCGGGCCAGGTGAACCTGTACGACGCGATCCGCGGGCAGGTCGACTTCACGACGCCCGAGGGCAAGGAGTACCGGGTCGGTGTGACGACGCCGACCATCGTCTTCCGCCCCCGCGGCTGGCACCTCACCGAGAAGCACGTGCAGCTCACCGACCGTGCCGGCCAGTCGTGCGCGGCCTCCGCGTCGCTGTTCGACGCCGGGCTCTACCTGTTCCACAACGCGCAGGCGCTGATCGACGCGGGCCGCGGCCCGTACCTGTACCTGCCGAAGATCGAGGGCCACCTCGAGGCGCGGCTGTGGGACGACGTCTTCCGCTTCACCGAGACGTACCTGGGCCTGCGGCACGGCACGATCCGCGCGACCGTCCTCATCGAGACGATCACGGCCGCGTTCGAGATGGAGGAGATCCTCTACGAGCTGCGCGACCACTGCGCGGGCCTGAACGCCGGGCGCTGGGACTACATCTTCAGCATCATCAAGAGCTTCCGTGCCCGCGGGCCGCGGTTCGTCCTGCCGGACCGCGGCCGCGTGACGATGACGGTCCCGTTCATGAAGGCGTACACCGAGCTGCTCGTCGCGACGTGCCACCGCCGCGGGGCGCAGGCGATCGGCGGCATGAGCGCGTTCATCCCGAACCGCCGCGAGCCCGAGGTGACGGCACGCGCCCTGGAGCAGGTCCGTGCCGACAAGGAGCGCGAGGCCGGCCAGGGCTACGACGGCACGTGGGTCGCCCACCCCGACCTGGTGCCCGTGGCGCGCGAGGTCTTCGACACCGCCTTCGGCGACCGCACCGACCAGCGGCACCGCCTGCGCGAGGACGTGCAGGTCACCGCGGCCGACCTGCTCGACATCCCGTCCGCGGGCGGGGCGCAGCCCGGCGCCGTCACCGACGCAGGGCTCCGGCAGAACGTGTCGGTCGCCGTGCGGTACCTCGAGGCGTGGCTGCGAGGGCTCGGCGCCGTGGCCATCGACAACCTCATGGAGGACGCCGCGACGGCGGAGATCTCCCGGTCGCAGGTGTGGCAGTGGGTGCACCAGGGCACGACGACCGCCGAGGGCACGGTGATCGACGCCCCGACCGTCCGTGAGGTGCTCGCGGACGTCCTCACCGACGTCGAGCGCCGCGAGGGCGACCGCTTCGACGACGCCGCCGCGCTGTTCGGCGAGGTCGCCCTCGCGGACGACTTCCCGACCTTCCTCACCATCCCCGCCTACACCCGGCACCTGGTGACGCGGGGCTGACGAGGGCGGCCGATCCGGGCGTTCGGTCGGGCAGCCCGGGCGCGAGGGCCTCCGGTGGTGACGCGGTGGAGCCGCTTCACCACCGGGGGCCTTCGCCTTGCCCCTGCCCCCTGGACACCTGACCGCCCGGCCGCGCCGGACGGTCGTCGACGTGCCGGTACGGCACGAAGGACCTCTCGTCAGCCGCGCGCGCTCAGCGCCTGGAGCGCGCCGTAGTCCAGCGCGTCCCCCGCGACCGGGAGCTCGCCGTCCCGCAGGAACGCCGTGGCAGCCGCGCGCGCCGTCGTGTACGCGGCTTCGGCCAGGGCCGTGCCGACGCTGACCCGGCGGACACCCGCCGCGGCGAGTGCAGCGACGGAGGGGCCGCCCGGCACCGCCATGGCGTTGATCGGCGCGGGGACGGCCCGTGCGAGCGTCTCCAGCTCGGGCAGGTCGAGCAGGCCCGGGACGAAGACGCAGTCGGCGCCGGCCGCGACGTACCGACGCGCCCGCTCGACGGTCTCGTCGAGCCGGGTGTCCGCCGCGCCGACGCCGCGCAGGTGGACGTCGGTGCGGGCGTTGACGACGAGCCCCGGGAGCCCGGCGGCGGCAGCGGCCTCGCGCGCGGCCGCGATCCGTGCGACCTGCGCGTCCACCGGGTGGAGCGACCCCGCCCCGGGGTCGAGGTCCTCGACGTTCACCCCGACGGCACCGGCGGACACCACGAGCCCGACCGTCCGCGCGACGTCCTCGGGTGCGGGCCCGTAGCCACCCTCGACGTCGGCGGTCACCGGCACGTCGACCGCCTGCACGATGCGGCGCACGACCTCGGCCGTCTCCTCCCGGGTGAGCAGCTCACCGTCGCCGCGTCCCAGCGACCAGGCGACACCACCGCTCGTCGTCGCCACCGCGGCAGCGCCTGCGGCTGCGACGATCGCCGCGCTGCAGGCGTCCCAGGCGTTGGGCAGGACGAGGAGCCGGTCGTGCAGGTCCCGGAATCGCTGCGCACGCTCGGCGGCCGATGCCGGTGCACGGTCGGTCGTGGTGGTCATGGCGGTTCTCCTGGGTGTCCGTGAGCGTTTCATCGGGTCTCCTGGCCGCGATCGGGTGCCGGCTCACGAGGGCATCTGGTTGACGGGGTGGTCACCGACGGCCCACAGGTACTGGACCGCGTACGCCCGCCACGGTCGCCACGGGGCGCCGCGCCGCGTGAGGGCGCCAGGGGTCGAGGGAAGGCCCAGCCGCTGCGCCGCCGCGCGCACCCCGAGGTCGGACGGCACGAACGCGTCGGGGTCGCCGAGCGCCCTCATCGCGATCATCTCCACCGTCCAAGGCCCGATCCCCGGCAGCGCCGCCAGGCGGGCACGCGCCTCCTGCCAGTCGCCGCCCGCTCCGAGGTCGACGCTGCCGTCGGCGAGCGCCTCGACGAGCCGCAGGACGGCGTGGCGTCGGGACGTCGGGAACGCCAGACGGGCCGGGTCGAGCGAAGCAAGGCTCGACGGCTCCGGGAACAGGTGGGTCAGGCCGCCGTGGGGATCGTCGATCGGGGTTCCGTGCGCGACGACCAACCGGGCCGCGTGGGTGCGCGCGGCGGCCGTCGAGACCTGCTGGCCCAGCACGGCCCGCACGGCGAAGCCCTCCGGGTCGGTCGTGCGCGGCACGCGGCGGCCGGGTGCCGCGTCGACGAGGGGCTGCAGGACCGGGTCGGCACGCAGGGCGTCGTCGACGGCCACGGGGTCGGCGTCGAGGTCGAGCAGGCGGCGGCAGCGCGCGATCGCCGTCGACAGGTGGCGCAGGTCGCTGAGGACGAGCCCGCAGACGACGTGCTGCGGCATCGGACGCAGGGAGGCGATCGCGTGCCCGGTCCCGAGCCGCAAGGAGCAACGGAACGCGCCGTCACGCCACTCCTCCACACCGGGCACCGCCGTCTCGACGAGGTGGCCGAAGAGGTTGTCCGGGCACAGCGGCTCACGGAAGGGCAACCGCACGGTCAGCACCCCGGGTGCGGCGAGCTCGCTGCCCGCGCCGCGACGGCGCAGCTCGGTGGGGGCCAGCGCGAAGACCTCGCGCACGGTGTCGTTGAACGACCGGACGCTGGAGAAGCCGGCGGCGAACGCCACGTCGGCCATCGGCAGCCCTGTGCCCTCCAGCAGGAGGCGCGCCGTCTGCGCCCGCTGCGCGCGAGCGAGGGCGAGAGGGCCCGTCCCCAGCTCCTCGCGCAGGTGCCGTTCGACCTGTCGCACGCTGTACCCGAGTCGCGAGGCGAGCCCGGAGACCCCCGACCGGTCGACCACGCCGTCGGCGATGAGCCGCATGGCCCGCGCCGTCAGGTCGGCCCGCTGGTTCCACTCCGGCGAGCCGGGGCTGGCGTCCGGGCGGCACCGTTTGCACGCCCGGAACCCGGCCTGCTGGGCCGCGGCCGAGGTCGGCATGAACCGCATGTTCACGACCTTGGGAGGTGGCACCGGGCAGCTCGGCCGGCAGTAGATGCCCGTGCTCAGGACGGCGGTGAAGAACCAGCCGTCGAACCGGCTGTCCCTCGACTGCACGGCGCGGATGCAGCGCTCGGTGTCCTGGTGCACATCGCCAGTCTTGTGCCCGTCGGCGACGTGCGTCTGGCGAGAATGCGACATCACCCTGGCGGCGACCGATGCCGACAGGCGTCACCACCTCCTGTCTCGTTGAACCAGTGGCCAGCGCCACGTGCCCACGGGCATAGTGGACGCCGTGCCCGCCCGGATCCGCCTGCTGGAGGTCCCCTACGACTCGGGCTGCCGGGACGTGCGCCACGGTGCCGGCCCGCCCGCCCTCGTCGCCGCAGGTGCTGCGCAGCGGCTGGCCCACCACGGTGCCGTCGTCGACCACGGGCGCGTCCAGCTCGCGGCCGGCCCCGGTCCGATCGTCGAGGCCGCCGCGGGCACCGAGGTGATGCGGCTCGTCGCGCAGGACGTCGCCGCCCACGCCGGCCACCTGCCGGTGGTGCTCGCAGGCAACTGCGGGGTGACGCTCGGGGTCGTCGCCGGCCTGCGTGCCCTCGCGCCCGAGCGGCGCGTGGCGGTCCTGTGGCTCGACGCCCACGGCGACCTGCAGACGCCCGCGACGTCGGCGAGCGGGTTCTTCGACGGCATGAGCCTGGCGATGACCACGGGCCGGTGCTGGCAAGGACTCGCCGCGAGCGTGCCCGGGTACGCGCCCTCGCCCGACGACCGCACGGTCCTCGTCGGCGGCCACCAGCTCGACGAGGCCGAGCGCCGGCTCCTTGACGGCCCCGGACCGACGTGGTTGACCGTGGCCGACGTCCGGGCGGGGCGGGCGGGAAGCGTGCTCGACCGGGTGCTCGCGCACGCGGACGCGGTGCACGTGCACGTCGACCTCGACGTGCACGACACGTCCCTCCCACCGGCGAACTCCTACGCCGCGCCGGGTGGCCTCACGCCCGACGAGGTGCGCGCCACGGTGCTCGACGCCGTCACGCGACTCCCGCTCGCGTCGGCGACCGTCGCCTCGTGGGACCCGACCCACGACGTCGACGACCGCATGCGTGACGCAGCCCTGGGCCTGCTGGAGCTCCTGGGCACGCCGGCTCCGGCCCTGTGAGCCCGGACGACCACCTCCAGCCCGACCCCTGGCAGGTCGAGCTCGGAGAGAACCGTCGCCCGAACCGCTCGACCGGGCGTACCCCTCGACCAGAGGCCGGCGTCGCGCCCGTGCCGCGGGTGACGGCCTGAGAGTCCACACCTGTTCGCCCGGCCACCGCCGGGCCGCGTCGCGAGCACCCCAGAGCAGCCCCATGCACCCCCGGAAACCACGAAGCTACTGCTCGAGCGGTTCCTTCCGGAACCACCTCACTGTGGGGTCTTGGGACAACTCGCTGGGACAGCTGGTCGAGCGCTGCGGACCGTGCGTCCTGCTCCGACGAGCGTCGCATCAGCGCGCCAAAAGCGTCCGGGCGTCGCGCAGCGCCTCGGCCGCGAGAAATGCCAGATCGAGCCCTTGGCGCCCGTTCAGGCGCGGGTCGCAGAGGCTTGTGTAGTTGCGCCCTAGCTCGTCCTCGTCGAGCAGCCAGCTTCCGCCCGTGCATTCCGTGACGTCGTCGGGGGTCAGCTCGAGGTGGATGCCGCCGGGCCACGCACCCGCTTCGGACACGATCCGCACGAACGACAGGAATTCGGAGCTGACGTCCTCGAACGACCTCGTCTTCACGCCGCTCGCGGTCGTGCGCGTGTTGCCGTGCATCGGATCGCTGACCCACGCGACGGGGTGCCCCGCGTCGACGACGGCCTGGACCAGCGCGGGCAGTGCTCGGTCGATCACGCCAGCACCCATGCGGATCATCAGCGTCAGCCGACCGGGGATGCGCTCGGGGTTGAGCATGGTGCAGATCTGCAGCAGCTCTTCAGGGCTGCAGTCGTCGCTGATCTTCACGCCGATCGGGTTACGGATACCCCTGACGAAGTCCATGTGCGCGCCGTCGAGCGCTCGCGTGCGCTCGCCGATCCACAGCAGGTGTGCCGAGCAGTCGTACCACTCGCCCGTTGCGGCCTCGCGTCGCGTCAGACCCGACTCGTAGTCCAGGACGAGCGCCTCGTGTGCGGTGTAGAACGCCGTGCGCGAGAGCTCGTCGTTGTCGTCGCGCACGCCGCACGCGTGGAGGAACTCGACGGCGCGGTCGATCTCGGCGGCCAGCATCTCGTACCGCTGACCCGAAGGGCTTTCGGCGATGAAGCTCTGGTTCCAGCGGTGCACCTCCCGCAGGTCGGCGAATCCGCCGCTGGTGAACGCGCGCACGAGGTTCAGCACGATCGCCGAGTGGTGGTAGCCCTGGACCAGCCGGCGGGGATCGAGGCGGCGCGAGTCCGGGTCCTCGTTCTCGGCGTTGAGGAGGTGACCGCGGAACGATTGGAGCTCGACCCCGTTGACGATCTCGGTGGGCGCCGAGCGCGGCTTGGCTAGCTGCCCCGCCATCCGGCCGATCTTCACCACCGGGAGCCCGGCGCCGTGAGTGAGGACCAGGGACATCTGCAGGATGATCTTGAGCTGGTCGCGGATGCGGTCGGCCGACACCTCGTCGAACGACTCGGCGCAGTCGCCCGCGAGAAGGACGAACGCCGCGCCGCGGGTGACGTCGGCCAACTGGCTCTGCAGCGCACGTGCCTCGCCCGCGAAGATCAGCGGCGGAAGCTTGCGGAGCTGCTCGAGCGCCCGCTGTGCCTGCGCTTCGTCCGGCCAGTCGACAGCCTGCGCGACCGGTCGCGTGCGCCACGCGTCGCTCGTCCAGGGGGCGCCGGCGTCAGTGTTGGTGTCGGTCACTTCGGCGGTGTTCGTCATCGGTCTCGTTCTCTCTCGCAGTGGAGGTGTGTGCTCAGTCGTCCAGTGCGCCGCGGGTGAGCGCGGCGGCCGAGTCGAGGTCGGACCATGTCGCCGCCCACGCCGGAGCGGCCGAGGCGGCCCAGAGGGTCTCGTCGGTGTGCGCGGGCGCAAACCAACCGAGCCAGTCGGGGCGTTCGACGCTGCGCCCCGTGACGGTCTGGTCCAGTAGCCGGAACCAGGTCTGCGTGCGGTCCAGCCGGCGCGCCGGCCTCCCTGCGGGCTCCCAGGTGGGAAAGACCACGCGGTCGAGGTACACGGGACGCTGGGCCGGGGTGAAGCCGAGGCAGGCGAACATGTCCTGCCAGGCGATGCGCCGCTTGCCCGGCCGGGACCACTCGGTGTCGGCAGAGCGCGGTCCTGCAAGGTGCTCGGTCTGCGGGAAGGCGCGCAGCGTGCCCGGGAACGTGCTGATCTTCTCCGGACACGCCAGCATCCGCAGACCGTCGGGTGTGGGCAGCAGAACGATGCGCTCACAGGAGAGCGCCTCGCGGGCGCCGTCCAGCGCAGCCGCCATGAACACCGAGGTCTTGCCTGCGCCGCGATCGCCCACGACGAGCGTCCCGCTGCCGTCGGCTCCGACGACCGCCGCAGCGTGTACCACGACGCCGCCGTGCGCCTCGAGCCACGGCAGGAAGAGCAGGTCGCGCACCACACGGCGCACGTCGCTGGCAGCGGCTGCCGGGTCGCCGTTGACGACGTGGACTGTGCGTGCGGCCACGTCGGACACCACGCACGAGCCGGTGTCGACCGACTCCACGACGACCACGCCGTCGTGCTCGTGGCGAACACCGCGACGGACGTCGTACGCGTGGCTGCCGGAGTGGAGAAGGATCGGGCGGCCCGCGTCACCGCGCGAGGTACGCCACCGGTCACCGGCCTCGGCGGACACCTCGACGGAAACTCTCGCGAGCGGCACGAGTGGCTCGGGCAGCTGTGCGTCGATGCCGAAGTAGGCCCCGAGCTCGGCACGCAGGAGCGCGTCGACCTCGGGAACGGCGTGGTCGAGCAGCACGGTGTGGCCGAGCATGGTTGCCGAGGTGACGTGCCCGCCGGGCGACACCGGGCGGGCCCCGGTCGCGGGAGCGGGAAGGTGGCCGGACATTGTGGGCATGGCGCGCTCCTGACGGATGGCACGGGAGGGTTCGGGCGGCGATGCCGGCATGCGAAGGCACGCGGGGACACACCGCGGAGGCGAGGATGAGTGACGGCGGGCGCTGAGGATCGCGTCGTATCCGAACGCGGCCTGGGTGCCGTCCCTGGCCGGATACCAGTCCTGCGACTGGGCACCACCCAGGCTCTGCGAGATCTGCCGCGACCGCTGGACGTCGTCGGCCCACTGGCGGACAGCACCCTCGCGGGCGCCGGCGACCGTCATCAGCGCCTCGAGAAGAGCCATCGTCTTGCGCGCGACGGACATGACCCGCTCCTGCTCGGCAGGCGCGAAGAACTCGCGCTCGCGCCCGTGGTCATCGTCATCTCGTGGCCCCCTCGCCTAGCGCCCTCGCGCCGGGTCGCACCCGGCGACGGCGAGTCATCGGGTCCGGACTGTACGGAATGCCCCAGAACCGACTCGGGACGTCTCGCACGTTGAGCACACGGAAGCGCGCGTTCCACGAGGCCTACTACTCCGCGAAGCAGAGGCCACCCACGACCGCCTGACGCACGAGGCGCCACCGAACTCCACGGAACCTCAGCCAGCCCGGCACCACCACGGTGACCGGGCTGGTCGGCATGCGCCCATCCGCGCTCGACGCCGGCTCCACAGCGTAAAGAGCAGGTAATAGCACGCTGGCGTGCTCACCAAGTCGCCGACTCGGCCCTGGAACCAGAAACTCCCGGCAGGATCTCGTCCTGCCGGGAGTTGTCCGGACTACCGGGCCTCAGTTGTCCTGAGACCCCACTGTGCGCGAGGCGGGATTTGAACCCGCACGCCCTTTCGGACACTGGCACCTGAAGCCAGCGCGTCTGCCGTTCCGCCACTCGCGCGCGCCGCCAAAGTTAGCACGTCGAGGGCCCCGTCAAAAACACTGCCCGCGACGGGCGGCGAGGGCCCTGTCCCACGGCCACCGACCCGTGCAACCACGCCGCCTCTGCCAACCCCCGCGCTCCCTCGGGCCTTCCCCCACAGCGACCCACCGGAGGCGGCACCGGCACGCCTGCCGCCACCGGTCCACTGTCAGCCCTCCCGACCCGCCCACACCGCACCGCGTACACCGTTCACCCTCCCAGGCACCCGTCCAGGCCGCCGCACGGATACCATCGACGCGGATCGTCGTCGCACCGCGCGGACGGACCGAGGGCAGGTGGGACGGGCGACCGGCCCGCCCGAGGCGGGAGGGAGGTGGACGTGGGGTTCCTCGACAAGTTCGAGAACGGCGTGGAGCGCGTGGTGAACAACGCGTTCGCCCGGGCCTTCCGCAGCGAGGTCAAGCCGATCGAGCTGGCCGACGCGCTGCGCCGCGAGATCGACGACCGCGCCGCCGTCGTCGGCCGTGACCGCACCGTGGTGCCCAACGAGTTCACCATCGAGCTGTCCACGCCGGACTACGACCAGGTCGAGGCCTGGGGTGCGGAGGCCCTCGCGGAGGAGCTGGCCGCCAACGTCACGGAGCACGCCGCGAGCCAGCACTACGCGTTCGTCGGCCCCGTCACCGTCTCGTTCAGTGAGAACACGGAGCAGGACGCCGGCCGGTTCGCGGTCCACAGCGCGACCGTGCGCGGCCCGGTGGCACCGGCGACCAACGCGGCACCCAGCCCGCGGCACCCGCTGATCGACATCGACGGTCAGCGCTACATCCTCACGGGCCCGGTCACGGTCATCGGCCGCGGCTCGGAGGCCGACATCATCGTCGACGACCCGGGTGTGTCCCGGCGGCACCTCGAGATCCGGGTCACCCCGGACGGGGTCGTCGCCAGCGACATGGGCTCCACCAACGGACTGTTCGTCGAGGGGCACCAGGTGCCCGCGGCGACGCTGCTGGACGGCAACACGCTGACCATCGGCCGGACCCGGATCCTCTTCTGGACCGGGGGCGACGCGGACGTGGACGAGTGATGCCGCGGCATGAGTGAGCTCACGATCACCCTGCTGCGCCTGGGGTACCTCGCGCTGCTGTGGTTCCTCGTCCTGTCCGCCATCACGGTGCTGCGCCGGGACCTGTACGGCACGCGGATCATCGACCGACGCCGCGCCCCCGGCAAGGGTGCGCCCGCCGAGGCACCCGTCCCCGCCGGCGAGGCGCCGCGCGCGCCGCGACGCCCGCGCACCAGCGGCGGCCCCACCCGGCTCGTGGTGACCGAGGGCCCGCTGCGCGGCACCACGCTCCCCCTCGGCTCCTCCGCGGTGCTGGTCGGTCGGGCTCCCAGCTGCACGCTGGTCCTCGACGACGACTACTCCTCGTCGCGGCACGCGCGGATCTTCCCGCAGGGCGACCGGTGGTTCGTCGAGGACCTCGGGTCCACGAACGGCACGTTCGTCGGCGACTCGCGCGTCGAGCAGCCCACGCCCGTGCCCACCGGCACGCCGATCCGCGTCGGGCAGAGCCTGCTCGAGCTGCAGAGGTGACGGCGTGACGGTCGCCCTGCGCTACGCCGCGCGCTCCGACGTGGGGCTCGTGCGCTCCGACAACCAGGACTCCGCGTACGCGGGCCCGCACCTGCTCGTCGTCGCCGACGGCATGGGCGGCCATGCCGGGGGCGACGTCGCCTCGTCGGTCGCGGTCGCGGCCATGGCCCCGCTCGACGGTGAGTCGCACGGCCCCGACGACGCCCTCGACGAGCTCGAGACGGCCCTGGACGACGCGCGGTCCGAGATCATCTCCCGCAGCGACGCCGAGCCGGACCTGGCCGGCATGGGCACCACCGTCACGGCGATCCTGCGCGCGGGCAACAAGCTCGCGATGGTGCACCTGGGCGACTCGCGCGGGTACCTGTTCCGCGACGGCACGCTCACGCAGGTCACCACCGACCACACGTTCGTGCAGCACCTCGTCGACACCGGGCGCATCACGCCCGAGGAGGCCGAGCACCACCCGCAGCGCTCCGTCGTCATGCGGGTGCTGGGCGACTTCGACACCGACCTCACGGCCGACCTGTCGGTGCGCGAGGCGCGGCCCGGGGACCGCTGGCTGCTGTGCTCCGACGGGCTGTCGGGGTACGTCTCGGCCGAGACGATCGCGGAGACCCTCGCGGACATCGAGGACGTCGACGCGTGCGCCGACCGCCTGGTGCAGCTCGCGCTGCGGGCCGGCGGCCCCGACAACGTCACGGTGGTGCTGGCCGACGTCGTCGAGCTCGACGACCTGCCGGACGGCGCCATGCCCTCCACCGCCAGCGTCGTCGTCGGTGCCGCGGCCCTGAGCCGCAAGCGGCCGTCGGCCGCGGTGGACGGCCCGGCCGCGCGTGCGGCGTCGCTGTCCCGGCGCGCCCGCACCGGCGCGTCGGACCCGCAGGACGGCGCCGAGGACGACGACGAGGACGCGAAGGTCGCCACGGCGTCCGCCCCGGACGACGGCGACGAGCCGCTGGCGCCCGCGCCGCGCCGACGTGGTCTGGTGCTCACGTGGGTCGCCGTCGGGGTCGCGGTGGTCGCCGCCCTGGTGGGTGGGTACGCCTGGACGCAGACGCAGTACTTCGTCGGCACGTCCGACGGTCGGGTCACCGTGTTCCGCGGGATCCCGCAGTCCCTCGGCCCGCTCGAGCTCGCGTCCGTCGTCGAGACCTCCGACGTCCAGGTCGACGACCTGCCCGCCTACCTGCGCGAGCGCGTCGAGAAGACGATCTCCGCCCCCTCGCTGGACCAGGCGCGACGCCTGGTGGAGATGCTCACCGACGACGTCGTGCTGCCGACGCCCACGCCCGTCCCCTCCCTGACCCCCGCCCCCGCCCCCGAGCAGACGCTGCCGACGCCCGCGACCGAGCCCGTGATCCCGCCCCCCGTCGAGCCCGCCCCCGCGGCGGGTGCACCGTCCGGCGGCCCGGCAGCGGTCGCACCCGCGCTGTGATGGCCAGCGTCCAGCCGCACCGCGTCCGCCCCGGGCGTGGCACCGAGCTGCTGCTGCTCGTCCCGGCGCTCGGCATCGGCATCGCCGGGTACGTGCTGACCGGCCTGGGTGCCACCGGCTCGGTACCGCCCCACGTCATCGCCTACGCCGCGGGCACCACCGTGCTCGCGTTCGTCGTGCACGTGGTGCTGCGCCTGCGCGCCCCGTACGCCGACCCGGTGATCCTGCCGGTGGTGGTGGCGCTCAACGGCATCGGCCTGGCGATGATCTACCGCATCTCCATCGCGTACGCGGCGCGAGGCCGTGCCGACGCGGACATCGCCGACCGCCAGCTCGCGTGGACCGCCATCTCGGTCGCCCTGGCGATCGTCGTGCTGCTGGTGCTGCGCGACCACCGCACCCTGCGCCGGTACACGTACACGGCCATGGTCGTCGGTCTGGTGCTCATCGTGCTGCCCCTGGTCCCAGGGCTGGGACAGACCATCAACGGCGCCCGCATCTGGGTGCGCGTGGGGCCGGTCGGCATGCAGCCGGCGGAGTTCGCCAAGATCGCGCTGGCGGTGTTCTTCGCCGGGTACCTGGTGACCCACCGCGACACGCTCGCCCTGGCCGGCAAGCGTGTCGTGGGCCTGCAGCTGCCGCGCGCCCGCGACCTGGGCCCGATCCTGGTGGTCTGGGCCGCGTCGCTCGCGGTCCTCGTGCTGCAGCGCGACCTCGGCACGTCGCTGCTGTTCTTCGGGCTGTTCGTGGCCGTGCTGTACCTGGCCACGGAGCGCACGTCCTGGATCGTCATCGGCCTGCTGCTGTTCGTCGGCGGCGCCGCGGTCGCGGCGACCGCGTTCGGCCACGTGGGCGCACGGTTCGACGTGTGGCTGCACGCCCTGGACCCCGAGATCTACAACCGGTCGCCCGGCGGCTCGGGCCAGCTCGTGGCCGGGCTGTTCGGCATGGCCAGCGGCGGCCTGTTCGGCACCGGCCTGGGGCAGGGCCGCCCCGACCTGGTCCCGTTCGCCTACTCCGACTTCATCGTCGCGTCGCTCGGCGAGGAGCTGGGGCTGACCGGGCTCATCGCGATCCTGCTGCTGTACACGATCCTGGTGGAGCGCGGCCTGCGCACGGCGATCGGCGTGCGCGACGGCTTCGGCAAGCTGCTCGCCGGCGGCCTGTCCTTCGTCATCGCGTTCCAGCTGTTCGTCGTCGTCGGCGGCGTGACCCGGCTCATCCCGCTGACCGGCCTGACCACGCCCTTCCTGGCGTACGGGGGGTCCTCGCTGGTCGCCAACTGGATGATCGCCGCGCTGCTGCTGCGCATCTCGGACGAGGCACGACGTCCCGTGCCCGCGGTCCGCGCGATCGCCACGCCGGACATCGGCATCCCGGTGGCCGGTCCCGGACGCTCGCGCCCCGCCGGCAACGGACGCTCCACGGCCCGCCCCGGCGCCCCGGCCGCGGACGCCGGCGGTGCGCCGCTGCGCACGTCGACGCCCACCCGGGACGACGGGACCGACGGCCCCGCACCTGACGACAACCCGACCGAGCTGCTGGGAGGTGAGGACCGGTGAACACCCCGCTGCGCCGTCTCGCGACCCTGACGCTCGTGATGTTCGTGGCCCTCATGGGCGCGGCGTCGTGGGTCCAGTTCTTCCAGGCCGAGTCCCTCAACACCGACGGCCGCAACGTGCGGACCCTGTACCGGGAGCACGGCAACGCGCGCGGCCCGATCGTCGCCGGCGGTGAGGCCATCGCCGTGTCGGTGCCGGTCGACGACCCCTTCGGCTACCAGCGGGAGTACCCGAAGGGCGCCGTGTACTCGGCCGTCACCGGGTTCTACTCGATCGCCAACGGCCGCACGCAGCTCGAGGAGGCCGAGAACGACCAGCTCACGGGCCGGTCGGACCAGCTCTTCTTCACCCGCATCCGCGACCTGCTCACGGGCCGGCGGCCCGAGGGCGCCGCGGTCGAGACGACCATCGTGCCCGCGGCCCAGCAGGCGGCCTGGGACGGCCTGGGGAACCAGGAGGGCGCGGTCGTGGCCCTCGAGCCGAGCACGGGGCGGATCCTCGCGCTGGTGTCCACCCCCGGGTTCGACCCCAACGCCCTGGCGGTGCACTCCACGACGGAGGCCGCCGCGCAGTACCGCGCGCTCGAGGCGGCCCCGGGCAACCCGCTGCGCTCCAAGGGCACCCAGGAGCGCTTCGCGCCCGGGTCCACGTTCAAGCTGGTCACGGCCGCGGCCGCCCTGGAGTCCGGGCAGTACACCGCGGACACCCTGGTCCCGTCACCCACCGAGCTCGCGCTCCCCCAGACCTCGGCCACGATCAGCAACTTCGGCGGCAGCAGCTGCGGCGCCGACCAGGTGAGCCTCGCGGAGGCGCTGCGCATCTCCTGCAACACCGCCTTCGCGAGCCTCGGCCTGACGCTCGGGGAGGACGCGCTGCGCGAGCAGTCCGAGCGCTTCGGCTTCCTCGACGACTCGCTGACCGTGCCGATGCCCGTGGTCGAGTCCGTGTTCCCCGACGACCTGGACCCGGCGATGCTGGCGCAGTCCGCGATCGGGCAGCGGGACGTGCAGGCGACGCCGCTGCAGATGGCCATGGTGGCGTCCGGGATCGCCAACGGCGGGCGCGTCATGACGCCGTACCTGGTCGACACCGTCCGCGCCGCCGACCTCACCGTGGTGTCGCAGACCAAGCCCGAGGCGCTCTCCGACGCCGTGTCGGCGTCGACCGCGAGCGCCCTGACGCAGATGATGGTGGGTGTGGTCGAGTCCGGCACCGGACGCTCCGCCCGCATCGACGGTGTGCAGGTCGCGGGCAAGACCGGCACGGCCCAGACCGTCGAGGGGCAGCCGCCGCACGCGTGGTTCACCGCCTTCGCCCCCGCCGACGCACCGCGTGTCGCGGTCGCGGTGATCGTGGAGAACGGCGGCAGCCTGGGCAACGAGGCGACCGGCGGGGCGGTCGCCGCACCGATCGCCCGCGCCGTCATCCAGGCGGTGCTGGCCTCATGAGGACGGCTCCGGGTGTCGCGCTGGGCGGTGGCCGCTACCGGCTGCTGCGCCGCATCGCCGTGGGCGGCATGGGCGAGGTGTGGGAGGCCAACGACGACGCCCTGGCGCGTGCGGTCGCCGTCAAGGTGCTGCGCAACGAGTTCGCCGGGGACGCCGGGTTCCTGGAGCGGTTCCGCACCGAAGCGCGCAACTCCGCCGCCCTGCACCACCCGCACATCGCCGCGCTGTTCGACTACGGCGAGCAGGAGGGCTCCGCGTACCTCGTCATGGAGCTCGTCGTGGGCGAGCCGCTGTCCGACCTGCTCGAGCGGGAGCCCGTGCTCCCGCCCCGACGGCTGCTGCCGATCCTCGCCCAGACCGCCCGCGGGCTGCACGCCGCGCACCAGGCCGGCGTCGTGCACCGGGACGTCAAGCCGGGCAACGTGCTGCTCGCGCGGTCCGGACGGGTGAAGATCACCGACTTCGGGGTGTCGCTCGCCGCCGACCAGAAGACCATGACGGCCACCGGCATGGTGATGGGCACGGCCCAGTACCTCTCCCCCGAGCAGGCCGTGGGCCGCCCCGCGACCCCGCTGTCCGACCTGTACTCCCTGGGTGTGGTGGCGTACGAGGCGCTGGCCGGCCGCCGGCCCTTCACCGGTCCCACGGCCGTCGACATCGCCGTTGCCCACGTCAACGACCCCGTGCCGCCGCTGCCGGCGTCCGTGGACCGCAAGCTGGCGGCGCTCGTGCTGCGCCTGCTGTCCAAGGAGCCCTCCGAGCGCCCGGCGTCGGGCGAGGAGCTCGCGGGGCTGCTCGACCGGCTTCTGCCGCAGACGCCGCCGTCCGGCGTGGCCGTTCTGGTCAGCAAGCCGGACCGGGCCCGTGAGGACCGCCGTGGCGCCACCGGCCCGCGCACGTCGCCGGACGCGGCCTCCCGGCCCGCACCCGTCGGCGGCACCACGCGCCCCGGTGCGGGCAGGGAGGCCGCGCGCACCGAGGCCGCGCCGCCGTCGTACCCGCCGTCCCGGCGCGAGCGCGCCGGGCGTGCCGCACCCGCTGACGACGGCACCCGACGTGGTCGCCGTGAAGCACCGTCCGACGGCCCGCTCGACGGTGTCCTGGCGAGCGCCTCCGGCTGGGTCCGGCGCCTGCGCCTGCCGCTGGTCGCGCTCGTGCTCGTGCTGGTCGCACTGCTCGGGGCGGCGCTGGCGGACCGGCTGCTCGGGGCCGGCCCGCAGGAACCGGCAGGGCGCGCGGTGACCGCCGAGTACCCTCGTGGCGGCCCACCGGGTGGGATGATCGCCGCAGAACCGAGCCGCGGCGGCCTCCCCGCCCCGGCAGACGGGGCCCTGGCACGAACCGGTGCGCCCCGACCGACGGAAGTGAAGGACTCCTAGTGGTGGACGAAGGATCGCGCATCCTCGCCGGCAGGTACGAGGTCGGCGAGCTCATCGGGCGCGGCGGCATGGCCGAGGTGCACATCGGGCACGACACGCGCCTGGGACGCACCGTGGCCATCAAGATCCTGCGGTCCGACCTGGCACGTGACCCGTCCTTCCAGAACCGGTTCCGCCGTGAGGCGCAGTCGGCCGCGGCGCTCAACCACCCGGCGATCGTCGCGGTGTACGACACCGGTGAGGACGTGTTCACCGAGCCGACCGGCACGGTCGCGCACGTGCCGTTCATCGTCATGGAGTACGTCGAGGGCCACACGGTGCGGGACATCCTGCGCGACGGCCAGGCCGTACCGATCGACGAGGCCGTGGAGATCACCGCGGGCGTGCTGTCGGCGCTGGAGTACTCGCACCACGCGGGGATCGTGCACCGCGACATCAAGCCGGCCAACGTCATGATCACGCCCACCGGCGCGGTCAAGGTCATGGACTTCGGCATCGCCCGTGCCGTCGCCGACTCGGCCGCGACGATGACGCAGACGCAGGCGGTCATCGGCACCGCCCAGTACCTGTCCCCCGAGCAGGCGCGCGGCGAGCAGGTGGACGCCCGGTCCGACCTGTACTCGACCGGCTGCCTGCTGTTCGAGCTGCTCACGGGCCGGCCCCCCTTCGTCGGGGACTCCCCCGTGGCGGTGGCCTACCAGCACGTGCGGGAGATCCCGCCGGTACCCAGCTCCATCGCGTCCGACGTCCCCGAGGCGTTGGACCGCATCACGCTGAAGGCGCTGGCCAAGGAGCGCGACGCCCGGTACTCGTCGGCGGCGGAGTTCCGCGCCGACCTGGAGGCGGTGCTGCGCGGCGGCCACGTCAACGCGCCCGCCGTGGGTGCCGCGGCGGCCGGTGTCGCGGCCGCGGACGCCACGCAGGTCATGGCGCCGACGACGCAGACGACGCAGGCCATGCCCCCGGCGACGGCACCGTGGGGCGCCACGGGCCTCAGCACGCTGGAGACGGACGAGCCCGGCCCGGACGAGGACGAGAAGAAGCGCCCCTGGCTCATCTGGGTGCTCGCGGCGGTCGCGCTGCTCGCGGTGGGTGGCATCGTCTGGGCGCTCATGCGGGGCCAGGACGCGCCGGTCGACACGACCGTCGCGGTCCCGACCGTCGCCGGGATGTCCCAGGAGGAGGCCGTCCAGACGATCCGCGACGCGGACCTCGTCCCGGAGCCCGCGCAGGAGCCCAGCGACGACGTACCTGCCGGCTCCGCGACCCGTACCGACCCCGCGGCCGGCGAGACGGTCGAGAAGGAGACGTCGGTCAAGGTCTACATCTCGACCGGCCCCTCCGAGGTCACGGTCCCGGACGTGGCCGGGCAGACCGAGGCCGAGGCGGCCGCCGCGCTCGAGGCGGCGGGCCTGTCGGTGTCGCCGACCCGGCAGCCGGAGGACAACCCGTCGGTGCCGAAGGGCCGCGTCACCAAGACCGACCCCCCGGCGGCCAGCCCGGTCAAGGCGGGCGCCACCGTGACGCTGTACGTGTCCTCCGGCAACGTCGTCGTGCCGAACGTGACCGGCAAGAACGTCGAGGTCGCGACCGAGGAGCTGACGGCGCTCGGTCTGCGGGTCAACACCAGCAACGTGGCGTCGACCGAGCCCGAGGGCAACGTGGTCTCGCAGGACCGTCCCGAGGGCGCGGTCGTGCTTCAGGGATCGGCCGTCAACCTGGGGATCGCCGAGCCGCCCAACACCGCCGCCGTCCCCACCAACCTGCGGGGCCTGACGTACGACCAGGCGGTCCAGGCGCTGCAGGCCGTCGGCCTGACGAACATCGCCCGTGAGGACGTCGCCTCGGACGAGGCGGCGAACACGGTGGTGTCGTCCGACCCGAGCGGCGGCACCGAGATCGCCAAGGAGCAGCGCGTGACGCTGCGGGTGTCGCGCGGCCCGAGCGCCGGCAACAACCCGGCACCGTCCCCCTCGCCCACGCGGGCGTCGGACGACTGACAGCGACGCGGACGCCCCCCGACCTCAGGGTCGGGGGGCGTCCGTACGTCGGGGGGCGTGCGTGCGTCGGGGGGCGTGCGTGCGTCGGGGGTCCCGTGCGGCGATGGTCCGTCCGTCGGGATCCGCGCACGCGTAGCGCGGGTGACCCGGTGGATCAGAGGCGGACGAGCGGGTGCAGCCCCTGCGACCGCTCGACGGCGTCCCGTGCCCCGCAGACCTCCAGCCAGTTGGCCAGCAGCCGGTGCCCGCCCTCGGTGAGCACGGACTCGGGGTGGAACTGCACGCCGTGCAGGGGCAGGTCCCGGTGCTGCAGGCCCATGATGATGCCGTTCGCGCGGGCCGTGACCACCAGCTCGTCGGAGAACGTGCCGTCCACGACCGCGAGCGAGTGGTAGCGCGTCGCGGTGAACGGGACGGGCAGCCCGGCGAGCACGCCCTGACCGTCGTGCTCGACCTGGCTCGTCTTGCCGTGCATGAGCTCCGGGGCGTGCGTCACGGTGCCGCCGAAGACCTCACCGAGGGCCTGGTGGCCCAGGCACACGCCGAGCATGGGCGTGCCCGACGTCGCGCAGTCCCGGATGACCTGGGTGCTCGCACCGGCGTCGGCGGGTGCGCCGGGGCCCGGGGACACGAGGACGCCGTCGTACCCGGCGCGTTCCGCGGCGGGCGGCACGGCGTCGTTGCGCACGACCTCCGGCTTCGCCCCGAGCTGGTCGAGGTAGCCGACGATCGTGTAGACGAACGAGTCGTAGTTGTCGACGACGAGGATCCGCGTCATCCCTCACCCACCGTGGTCTCGTTGAAGGGCATGTACGGCGCGACCGCGGGGTACAGCCACAGGAAGCACGCCGCGAGCACCGCCGCGGCGAGCACGGCCGCGAGGACCACGCGCACGGGCACCGGGCCCGGCAGGTGCCGCCACAACCATCCGTACATCATGAGCCTCCCGTCGTCGTGCGCCCAGCCCGGTCCCGCCTGCCGGTCACGGCGTCCCCAGCAGCTCGGCGGGGGTGCCGGACGACACGGGGGCCCAGTAGTCGAGCACGCCGTGCACGATGAACCGCTCGCGCGCGGAGAACATGGGGTGGCACGTGGTGAGCGTGATGTACCGCTCCGTCGGCTCGACGCCGGGCTCGTTGGGCACGGGCGCGATGACCCGCACGTCGGGCGGCAGGACGACCTCGGTGCCCGTGACCCGGTACACGTACCAGGTGTCGGCCGTGCGGACGACGAGCGGGTCGCCGAGCTGCAGCTCCTCGATGCGGTTGAACGGCTTGCCGTACGTCACCCGGTGCCCGGCGAGCGCGAAGTTGCCCACTCCCCCCGGCATCGCGGTGCCGGGGTAGTGCCCGATGCCCAGCACGTCCAGCACCGTGGGCCGGTCGGTCCCCTGCGAGATCGGGCGCTCGGGCTCCCCGGCCCAGCGCGGCACCTGGAGCGTGGCGAACGAGACCGCGTGCGCGGGCTCCTCGATCACCGGCGGCTCGTCGCGTCGCGGCTCGGCGATCCCGCTGTCGTCGTCGACCGCCGCTGCGGGCGGGGCGAAGTCGAGGTCCCGGACGATCTCCGCCTGCACGGCGTCGCCCTCGACGTCCGTCCACCACAGCTGCCACACCAGGAACCCCAGCAGCAGCACACCCAGGGTGATGAGCAGCTCGCCGAGGACACCCACGGCGCCGTAGAAGAACCCTGCAGCGGTGCGCGGACGTGTCGCGCGGACGTGTGCGGGTGCCCGCTCCGTCGTGGCGGACCGGGTCACAGGTGGCCCTCCTCGGTCGTCCGCGGGCCGCTCGGCCGGGCGCTCGCCGTGGGGGCGTCCTCGTCCGCCGGTGCCGCCGCGGGCACGCCGGGCAGCACCTCGACGTCGTCCGGCACGCGCGCCCAGCCCAGCTCGGTCGCGCCGGAGTAGGCGGGCAGCTCGACCTCGCTCCGCTCCTCGAGGTCCCAGCCCAGGTTGAGCTCACCGGCCTGCCGCACGTAGGTGCGGACGTCCTCGTCCGCGGCGAGCGCGGCACGCAGCTGCTCGGGGTCGCCCACGGCCGTGATGACGAACGGCGGCGAGTACATGCGGCCGTGCAGGCGCAGGACGTTGCCCTGGCACTGCACGCCGGTCGTGGACACCACCCGCTGGTCCATCAGGCCCATCGCCTCAGCGCCACCCGCCCACAGGGCGTTCATGACGGCCTGGATGTCCTGCTGGTGCACCACGAGCAGGTCCGGTCGGACGTCGTCGCGCCGGGAGTCCACCGGGGCGTCGTCCAGGGAGATGACGAGGCCCGGTCCGCTGACCGGCACCGAGCCACCCGCCACGAGGTCACCCGCCGTGGGGGTGAGGGCCGGCCTGCCCGCGAGGGCGTTCTGCTCGGCGGTGAGTGCCTCCACCTCGGCCCGCAGCGTGTCGACCTCGCCGGACAGCCGCTGTACGGTGGCGGCCTGCTTCTGCGTCAGCTCGCGCAGGTCCTGCGGGTGGCGCGCCTCGTCCGTGCCGGCGCTGCGGGCGTTGACGGTGAACAGGAGGCCGGACAGCCCGAGGACGAGACCCACGGCGACGGCGCCGCGGCCCAGGCCGGGCCGTCGGGCGCGCGCCCGGGCACCGGCGGTCTCGGTCACGGCGTCTCCCTCCGCAGGGTCCCCGCACGTGCGGCGGGACGACGGCACTACGCTAGGTCACGTTCGGCGGCACGCCGACACCGGTCCGCAGGTCGACGACATCGGGCACTCGGACGGCCCACCGTCCAGATCCGCCCGGTGGTGTCGGTTCCCACCTGCTCATCGCACCGTCGCAGACAGGAGCCCGCCCGTGCCCGAGTCGAAGTCGCGCAAGAAGGCGACCTACACCCCGCCGCCGGCCAAGGCCGCCGCGCCCAAGCCCCTGCCCCGCTGGTTCCTGCCGGTGTCGCTGGGCCTGATGATCTTCGGCCTGCTGTGGCTGGTCGTCACGTACCTCTCCCCCGGTGCCGCGTACCCGCTGCCCATCGGTCAGTGGAACCTCGCCGTCGGCTTCGCGATCATCATCGTGGGCTTCGGCATGCTGACGCGCTGGCGCTGAGCAGCACCTTCTTCCCGCGGGGACAGGGCTGAGCGCGCGTCACGCGCCCACAGCCCTGTCCACAACCCGCGCCGTTGGTCATCCACAGGCGGTGCACATACCTGTGGAGAACTACATCGGTGTAGTTCCACAGCTGTGAGTAACGCTGGGGAGGGTGCGTCAGCAGGTCAGACGAGGCCGACGGACGCGTACGTCGCCCACGTGGCCCCGAGGAGCAGGACGAGGACCGCGACGGGTGCGGCCCAGCCGACCAGGGCCCGCCGCTCGCGCGGGGCGTAGGCGAAGGCCGCACCCAGCGCGGCCCCCACGACGAGTCCGCCCAGGTGCGCCTGCCAGGCGATGTTGGGCAGCACGAACCCCAGCACGCCGTTGAGGACGAGGATCCCGATGATGGGCCCGGCGTCACGGCCCAGGCGCCGCAGCACCACGAGCACGGCGCCGAACAGTCCGAAGACGGCACCCGAGGCACCGACCATCGCCGTGGTCCAGCTGTCGGTGGCGGTCGCGAGCAGCACGGCGGCCACGGACCCGCCGAGGGCGCTCATCAGGTACAGCACGGCGAACCGCGCGCGCCCGAGCGTGCTCTCCAGGTACGGCCCGATCATCCACAGCGCGAGCATGTTGAACAGGATGTGGAAGACCTGGCCCGGCGAGTGCAGGAACGCCGCGGTGAGGAACCGCCACGGCTCGAAGGCGCCGGCCAGCGGGCTGAACGCCCACTGCGACGTCCACCCGGGCACCGCGAGCTGGAGCACGTAGGACACGGCGCACAGCCCGATGAGGGTCAGCGTGACGACGGGCCGCCCGGCGCGCACGCGGCCGCCGAACACGGTGCGCCCCTCGCGGGCGGTCCGTGCCGCCTCCGCGACGCAGTCGACGCAGTGGATGCCGACCGGGGCCGGCCGCTGGCACTCGGGGCACGCGGGCCGGCCGCAGCGCTGGCACCGCACGTAGGAGACGCGGTCGGGGTGCCGCGGGCACACGGGAACCTGCTCGGCCGCACCGCCGGGCACGCCGGGCGGCCCCGCGGGGGGGCCGCCCGGCACGTCGGAACCGCTGATGGTCAGTCCTCCACCGTGATGGACGTGATGGTCACGTCCTGGACGGGGCGGTCACCGGGACGCGTGGGCGTCGCGGCGATCGCGTCGACCACCTTGCGGCTCTCGTCGTCCACGACCTTGCCGAAGATCGTGTGCTTGCCGTTGAGCCACGTGGTGGGCGCCACGGAGATGAAGAACTGCGACCCGTTGGTGCCGCCGACCTTGCCCGTGACCGGGTCGAGGCGCTTGCCGGCGTTGGCCATGGCGAGCAGGTAGGGCTCGGAGAACGTGAGCTCGGGGTGGATCTCGTCGTCGAACTGGTAGCCCGGGCCGCCGCGGCCGTTCCCGAGCGGGTCGCCGCCCTGGATCATGAAGTCCGGGATGACGCGGTGGAAGACGACGCCGGAGTACAGCGGGTCGGTACGGGGCGCGCCGGTGCTGGGGTCGGTCCACTCGATGGTGCCCTTGGCCAGCCCGACGAAGTTCTCGACGGTGCGCGGCGCGTGGTTCTCGAACAGCTCGACCCGGATGTCACCGGCGGACGTGTGGATGGTGGCGAACATGGGTCCAGTCTGGCACCCGTCGCCGACGTCGCACCGCGGACGGTCGGGTCGATCGCAACGGCCGAACCACCCCTGTGCGTCGGGCACGACGGCGCGAGCGGTGGCAGAGTGTGAGGTCACAGCGTCGAGCCACCGCTCGAGAAGACCCCAGCACCACCTAGCCGAGACAGCCGAGACAGCGCGGGAGTGGCAGATGACCCACCGTCCGAAGATCGACGTCGACACCGAACGCCTGAAGGGCCAAGCAGCGGGCCTCGGCGCGACCCTGGCCGACGGCGCCAAGCACGGCGCCGCCCGGGCGAGTGACGCGGCAGGCCAGGCGAAGGACTGGACGACCCCCAAGGTCGAGGCCTTCGTCGCGTGGCTCGTGCCGCAGGTGGAGCACCTGTACCGCGAGAGCGTGAAGACGGCCGCCCCGCAGGTGGAGAAGGTCGCGCAGAAGGCGACCCCGGCGATCGACACCGCCCACGACAAGCTGGTCGACGAGCTGATCCCCAAGCTCGTCGCAGCGATGAACGAGGCCGCGGTGAAGGCGGGCGCCCAGGTGGGGCAGGCTGCGGACGTCGCGGCCACGTCCGCGGGCAAGCACTCCAAGAAGATCGCCAAGGCCGCGCGGAAGGCCGCCAAGGAGGCGGCCAAGGCCGAGCACAAGCGCTCCGGCGCCAAGGTGTTCTGGGTCGTGGCGGGTCTGACCGGCGCGGGTGCCGCGCTGTTCGCGTGGCTCCGCTCGCGCTCGACCACGGACCCGTGGGCCGAGCCGTGGGAGCCGGCGGACTCCCTGGGCAGCGAGTCGCTGCGCGCCCGCGCGCAGACGGCGGCCGGTGACCTGACGGACGCGGTGGGCGACGCCGCCGACGCGGTGGGCGAGGCCGCCGGCACGGCCGTGGCCAAGAGCCGCGACGCGGTCGGCAAGGCCGCCGAGGCCGTGGGCCACGCGACCGAGGAGCTGGGCGACAAGGCCAAGGAGGCCCGCGACGCGGCGCAGGAGACGGCCCGCAAGGCCACGCGCCGCTCCACCCCGAAGACGCCGGACGGCACCACGCCCGACGAGGGCACGACGCCCGCGTCCTGACCTGATCACGCCCGTCCGGCCCCGGCCCGTCCTCGACGGCCCGGGGCCGGCGTGCGTCCGGGCCTAAACGCTTCGGGCGTTGACCGCCCCCGGCTCACCTCACGACGATCGCCCCAGACCCCCGTCCTGCGACGTCGTCGTCGTGCCGCGTCCGGCGGTCGTGGGAGCGCTCCACCGGCGCCCCGGTCCCGTCCGAAGGGAAGTGCCATGCCCCGCACCCCCACCCCCCGCCCGCGCCGCCGCGCGCTGTGGGCCGGCGCCGCCGCCGTCGCGATGGCCGCCGGAGCCGTGACCCTGCCGGTCCAGGCCGCACAGGCCGCGCCCGCGTACAACTACGCCGAGGCGCTGCAGAAGTCGATGTTCTTCTACCAGGCGCAGCGTTCCGGCGACCTGCCGGCCGACTACCCGGTGTCGTGGCGCGGCGACTCGGCGCTCGACGACGGCAAGGACGTCGGCAAGGACCTGACGGGTGGCTGGTACGACGCCGGGGACCACGTGAAGTTCGGGCTGCCCATGGCCTTCACCGCGACGATGCTCGCGTGGGGCGCGGTGGAGAGCCCGCAGGGGTACACCCAGGCCGGCCAGATGGACGAGCTGCGCGACAACCTGCGCGCCGTCAACGACTACTTCATCAAGGCGCACACCGCCCCCGACGAGCTCTACGTGCAGGTCGGCAAGGGCGACGACGACCACAAGTGGTGGGGCCCGGCCGAGGTCATGACCATGGCCCGCCCCGCGTACAAGATCAGCGCGTCCTGCCCGGGCTCCGACGCCGCCGCCGAGACCGCCGCGGCCATGGCGTCCGCGGCGCTGGTGTTCAAGGGGTCGGACGCCTCCTACTCCGCGACCCTGCTGAGCCACGCCAAGCAGCTCTACTCGTTCGCGGACACCTACCGCGGCAAGTACTCCGACTGCGTCACCGACGCCCAGTCGTTCTACAAGTCGTGGTCCGGCTACCAGGACGAGCTGGTGTGGGGCGCGTACTGGCTCTACAAGGCGACGGGTGACGCGACGTACCTGGCCAAGGCCGAGGCCGAGTACGACAAGCTCAGCAACGAGAACCAGACGACCACCAAGTCGTACAAGTGGACCGTCGCGTGGGACGACAAGTCGTACGCCGCGTACGCGCTGCTGGCCATGGAGACCGGCAAGCAGAAGTACGTCGACGACGCGAACCGCTGGCTCGACTACTGGACCGTCGGCGTCAACGGCGCGAAGGTCACCTACTCCCCCGGCGGCATGGCCGTGCTCGACTCCTGGGGCGCCCTGCGGTACGCCGCGAACACGTCGTTCGTCGCGCTGGTCTACAGCGACTGGCTCACCGACACCACCCGCAAGGCGCGGTACCACGACTTCGGCGTGCGGCAGATCAACTACGCGCTGGGCGACAACCCCCGCAAGTCCTCGTACGTCGTCGGCTTCGGCACGAACCCGCCGAAGAACCCGCACCACCGCACCGCGCACGGGTCGTGGCTGGACTCGTTGAAGGACCCGGTCGAGACGCGGCACGTGCTGTACGGCGCCCTGGTGGGCGGCCCCGGCTCGGCCAACGACGCGTACACCGACGACCGCGGCGACTACGTCGCCAACGAGGTCGCGACCGACTACAACGCCGGCTTCACCGGCGCGCTGGCGTACCTCACGGCCGAGTACGGCGGCACGCCGCTCGCGTCGTTCCCGCAGCCGGAGAAGCCGGACCAGGCCGAGTTCTTCGTCGAGGCCAAGCTCAACCAGCCCGCCGGGGGGACGTTCACCGAGGTCAAGGCGATCATCCGCAACCGCTCGGCGTTCCCGGCGCGATCGCTCACCAACGCCTCGATCCGGTACTGGTTCACGCTCGACGCAGGCGTGCCCGCCTCCGCCGTGACCGTCTCGACCAACTACAGCGAGTGCGGCACGACGCCGTCGAAGGTCGTCGCCGCCGGGGGCAGCCTGTACTACGCGGAGCTGAGCTGCGCGGGGCAGAACATCCACCCCGGTGGCCAGTCGCAGCACCGTCGCGAGATCCAGTTCCGCGTCGCCGGCACGACCGGGTGGGACGCCACGAACGACCCGTCGTTCGCCGGCCTGCCCGCCACCGGGGACCCGGTCCGGACCACGGGCATCACGCTGCACGAGGGTGGCACGCTGCTGTGGGGCACGGTGCCCGACGGGACGGGCCCGACCCCGACGCCGTCCGTCACCCCGACACCCACGGTGACCCCGACACCCACCGTGACCCCGACACCCACGGTCACGCCGTCCCCCACGGTCACCCCGACGCCCACGGTCACGCCCACCCCGGGCGTCACCCCGCCGCCGGGCCCGGCCACGTGCGCCGTGACGTACAGCGCCAACACCTGGAGCTCGGGCTTCACCGCGTCCGTGCGGGTGAAGAACACGGGCTCGGCGCCGCTGACCTGGTCGCTGTCCTTCTCGCTGCCCGCGGGGCAGCAGGTGCAGCAGGGATGGAGCGCGACGTGGTCGCAGACGGGCTCCACCGTGACCGCCACGGGTGCGGCGTGGAACGCCACGCTCGCCCCCGGCGCGTCGGTCGACCTGGGCTTCAACGGGTCGCACACCGGCCAGAACCCGGCCCCGACGTCGTTCACGGTGAACGGCGCCACCTGCGCGGCCGGGTGACAGACGGGTCCCGGTCCGGCTCGACCCCCGACGTCGCCGGACCGGGACCGATCCAACCCCCGGGCGGGCGGCCCGTATCCGCCCGCCCGGGCCGGGCGTCCGCCGCGGGGGCAGCCGGACGCCGCACGAGGGCGTCGCGCGTGCGCGACGCCCTCGTCGCCCGTCGGAGGGCGACCGGGTGGCAGCGGCCGCTCGACGGGACGGGTGCAGGTCCGGGAGTTGACCGCGGGCGCGCGGACCGGGAGCCTGCGGGGGTGACCGACACGGCCCCGCCCGCATCCCCGCAGACGCCGCCCGCGACGACCCCCTCGAGCACGGACGCCGCCGTCCTGTCCGACGTCGACATCTGGCCCCTGACCGGCCTGCGGGTCGTCTGCGGCGACCTGGAGCTGCGGGCGCCGGACGACCGCATGCTGCTCGACCTGGCCCGGCTGGCCGCCCAGGGCGTGCACCAGCCGGACTACATGCCGTTCCTGGTCCCGTGGACGCGCGGGACACCGGTGCAGGTGGCCCGCAGCGTCATGACGTACCAGTGGGGGCTGCGCGAGCGCACCGCGCCCTCCGACTGGGCGATCGAGCTGGCGGTCGTGCGGGACGGCGAGCCGCTGGGCACCCAGGGCCTGTACGCGAAGGACTACCTGGTGGCCCGTAGCGCCGAGACGGGGTCGTGGCTCGGTCTGCGGCACCAGCACGGCGGTGTCGGCACCCGCATGCGCCTGATGGTCCTGCACCTGCTGTTCGAGGGTCTGGACGCGCGGTACGCGACGAGCTCCGCGTTCGTCGACAACCCGGGCTCGTCGGGCGTCAGCCGCAAGATCGGGTACCGGCCCAACGGGATCCTGCACCAGGCCCGTGAGGGTGGCCCGGTCGACAGCCAGCTGTACGTGCTGGACCGCGCCGACTGGGACGCCCGGCCGGACCACCTGCGACCCGAGATCCGCATCGAGGGCCTGGGCCCGGTGCGGTCGCAGCTCGGGCTCTCCGGCTGAGCCCGCCGGAGGCCGACCCTGTTGACCGGGGACCGACACGGCGCAGACGCGGAGCAGGCGGTGTGTTTACCTTGCCGTGACACAGGTCCCTGTCGCGGCCGACATCACGGGAGTAGCGTCCGGCCATGCTCCTCGCCGACCTGCAGTCCCGCGTGCGCATCGCGCTCACGACCACGCTGGTGGACGAGTGGACGCTGCTCGCGCCCTCGGCCGGCACCAGCCGGCCCTCCGAGCGGACCATCTCGTTCCACCTCGGCTGGGCCCTGCGCGGCACCATCGAGGGCAGGTGGGACCTCGACGCCGACTACGACCGGTCCGGCATGGTGCTGGAGGACTCGGTCCGGTTCGACGGTGTCACGCTCCGTCCGCCGCACCTCATCGTCCACCGGCGTGGCCGGCTGGGGCCGGAGCACAACCTGCTGCTGGTCGAGCTGACGGCCGACGCCGCGGCGGCCACGGCGGGGACGGCGAACCTCGCGGCCGCCCGGTCGGTGCAGCAGCGCTTCGGGTACCGCTACGCCGTGCTGCTCGACCTGCGCCTGGACGACGCCGACGCCGCCGCGACCCAGGTCATGCCGCACTGGCAGTGGTCGACCCTGGAGGAGGGCCCGGTGACCGACGGCCCGGTCCCGGTCTACAGCCCCGAGGTGCTGACGGACCTCGTGGCACGCGCCCGACGCACCGGCTTCTGACGGCCGTACCCCCGCCCAGGGCGCCGGGAAGGCCCTCGGGCGCCCTCGTGGCGCCCGGGACGGCGGATGAGCGGCCGGGGGAGGCGCGACGGGCGCCCGGGGACGACGAAGGCCGCACAGCGAGTCGCGGTGCGGCCTTCGTGGGGAGCTCGGGTCAGAGCGGTCGGATGTCCGACGCCTGCAGGCCCTTGGGGCCCTGGGTGACCTCGAACTCGACCTGCTGGTTCTCCTCGAGCGTGCGGAAGCCGCCCGTCGAGACGATCGCGCTGAAGTGCGCGAAAACGTCGGCGGAGCCGTCGGACGGAGCGATGAAGCCGAAGCCCTTCTCCGCGTTGAACCACTTGACGGTGCCGGTGGCCATGATGTCTTCTCTCGTTCGGTCTGCCGGCGCGCTGGTGCGGCGCCGGTTGCCGCGCCCCGAGGGGCGCAGACGGTGAAGGGTCGACGTACGACGCGCTCGGGGTGAGCTCGTGCGGGCCGGTGCCAGGAGGCACGTCGCACGGTCGAACGTCGGGGCGACACCCACGAGCCGCGTCCAGCGGTCGTGGGTGTGGAACCCGTCGGGGGTACGGACGATGAGCCCGGCGTACTCGCCGTCGACGGTCCCGACCCACAGGTCGGCGTCGACGGAGCGCCAGACGGCGTCCGATCCTGAGCTCACGGTGACCGCAGCAACGGTCGGCCGGTGCTCGAAGGTGGTGTGTGTGATGTTCTCTGCTTCCGCTCCGCGCCCGGTGGCCGGAGATCCTCGCCGACAGCCTCTGCTGCCGGATGCGTGCGGTCCTCGCTTCGATGCTGAGGTACCGAAGTGCGCCGCGGATGTGTTCGCGCGGCAGAACGCTTCGACGACTCTACACGAGATCGGGCGGATGTCCAGCACCGCCTCGGCGACCCCGGGGTCTCCGGGGCCGCCGAGGAGGCGTCGTCGCAGGTCAGCCCTTCACGCACACGATGGTGCGGAGTCGTGCGACCACCTCCACGAGGTCGGCCTGCGCCGCGATCACCTCGTCCAGGTCCTTGTAGGCGCCGGGGATCTCGTCGACGACCCCGGCGTCCTTGCGGCACTCGACGCCGGCGGTCTGCGCCGCGAGGTCCTCCACGGTGAACGTCCGCCGGGCCGCGGCACGGGACATCCGCCGGCCGGCGCCGTGCGACGCCGACCAGTACGACGCGGGGTTGCCCAGTCCGCGCACGATGTACGACCCCGTGCCCATCGACCCGGGGATGAGCCCGAGGTCGCCCGCACCGGCCCGGATGGCGCCCTTGCGGGTCACCACGAGCTCGGCACCGTCGATGCGCTCGGTCGTGACGTAGTTGTGGTGCACGTTCGCCACCTCCTCGAACGCCACCTCACGGTCGCCGAAGGCGGCACGCACCGCGTCCACGAAGAGCGTCATCATCACGGCCCGGGACCGGGCCGCGTACTCCTGCGCCCACGACAGGTCCTCGAGGTAGGCGTCCATCTCCGGCGTCCCCGCCAGCAGGACGGCCAGGTCCCGGTCCACCAGGCCCGCGTTGTGCGGCAGCGACTTGGCGACCGCCACGTGCACCTCGGCGAGGGACTTGCCGATGTTGCGCGACCCGGAGTGCAGCTGCAGCCACACCGTCCCGTCGTCGTCGAGGCAGACCTCGAGGAAGTGGTTGCCGCCGCCCAGCGTGCCGAGCTGGCGCCGCGCCCGCCCCTCCAGGTCCCGCACCCGCGGGGTGAGAGCACCGAACCGGGCCCAGAAGGCGTCCGCGCCCCGCAGCGCCTCGGCCGTCCGCGCGTGCGCGCCGATCGGCCGCAGCCTGCGCAGGTCGACCCCCTCGTCGTGCGAGCGGAACCCGACGGGGATGCGAGACTCCACGGCGCTGCGCAACGCGTGCAGGTCGTCCGGGAGGTCCTCGGCGGTCAGGGACGTCCGCACGCCGATCATGCCGCAGCCGATGTCGACACCGACGGCGTTGGGGGACACCGCGTCGCGCATCGCGATGACGGAGCCGACGGTCGCGCCCTTAGTAGTTATCTGGACAAGCCGCAAGGGCTGAGGAACGCGTCTTCGCGACCTACTGCATCTCCAACCGAACGCCCTGTCTCGATGCCATCGGATGTGTCTGCCGAGACGAGCTCGAAGAAGCGGTCAGGACTCTGATCTGTAGTCCGTGAACCGATCCCACACCGTGATCATGTTGATGACCCAGCTCTCCGATGGGCGGTCGCGTCGCGCCTCGTACAGGGCTTTGAGAGCTTCTCGTTCGCTGGTGAACCCGCCAAGCTGGTATGACTCGGGCTGCGACGGGTCGGTCTGAACGACGTAGGCAACAGATGGCTGCTGGTATCCGTCGGGGAGGTCGCCCGCCACGGCGGGCTCTTCGATTTCCTCGTCGACTTCCTCGAGCTCGTGCCACACGCGCAGTTCTCGGAGGTCCATGGCGAGGGCGGTGACGTCCTGCCGCGCGTGGGCGATGAAGTCCTGGTCGGCGAGGCGCTGTTCCTCCGACACCAGGGGATCCCATGTCAGGTAGATGTCCGGTCCGCGATCCTTCTCCGTGCCGGTCATCACGAAACTGTCCCCGGCAAGATGGTCCCGACCTTCCACGAACGACCGCCACGGTCCGCGAGTTGCGGCTCCTGCTCGGGCCTCGATCTCGGCGATGGCCTGGCCCGAGAGCGGTGGCCTGGGGAGATCGGCATGACCTTGTCCGCGCTCGACGTGGGTGACAGCGAAGACGGCGACCGTTCTCGGGCCCTCGGTGACCATGATCACCGAGCCTTCGTCAACGACGGGACCAGGGGGAACCAGCCACCTCGCCTTCGCGTGCGAGGTCCACGCGTCCCGTACCGAGACGTGCAGACTGATCGACGCCAGGCCGCTGTAACTCGTCTGTGGCGGGACGAACGCGGTGGCGTGGTAGTACCTGTCCCAGGGTGTAGGCGGAGGGCCGGACTCACGACCGCCCTGTTCGGGAGTCAGCCAGACGATGTCGCCCCAGATCGGGAAGTCTGGCTGGGTCTCGTGCACCGCTCCACGGTAGCCGGATCGCAGGCTGCGTCTGGCGATCGCCCTCGCCCGGGGCGGGTGCCGATGTTTCTCGGGGGCTCAGCACTCATCCTGGGGTCCGTCGAGCGTCTGGCCGAGGTCGCTGAGGAGCGCTTCAATCCGCCTCTGCACCGCCTCGTGCCGTTCCACCTCGCGCGCCCAACCCCGCTCGCGCGCGTCATCGATCAGGCGCTCCTCCTTGTGCCAACGTGAGCGGAGACGTGGAGCGTGCTCCTCAGTCGTGAAGAACTTGCCGCACGTGAAGAAGATCTCGCACTCACAGGGGCCCTCCTCCGGCAGGCGGATGCATGCGCCGAGCTCGAGCTCAGTCTTGAAGAAGTTCGACTGGAGCCACGAGACCTCGCGCTGGCTCAGCGTCTTGTCGCGGATCGCTGCCGCGGCGGGGCCCGCGATCGAGCCCGCCTCTACGGCCTTCTCGTAGTCCGCCTTCACCGTCGGGTCGCTGACCTGCGCGTACGTCAAGGTCATGTCCGCTGAGTCGTGGCCGAGTACTGCCATCACAGTCTGGAATCGGGCTCCGGCCTCGACCAGCTCCGTCCCGAGGGTGTGGCGGAACCGATGGGCCGTGACCAGCTTCCCGCCCTCGACGGTCAGCAGGCCGGCGTACTCACACACCAGCTGTAGCGGCTTGTCGAAGAGGTGCGACCTGGAGATGTGCCGGCCCTTGCGCGTGAACAGGTATCGCGTGCGTCGCTCGGTGACGCGATCGATGATGCCCCGGTCGTGGTCGCCTGCACGGATCGCCTGGAGCTCTCGAATCGCGTCGGCCGCGTCGGGGTGCAGCGGGATGCTGCGCTCTTTTCGCGTCTTGCCTGCGGGAATCCGCAGTCGAGGACTGCCGTCCCTACCGGCATCTGTCCAGATAATGCCCAGGTGGACGTCGGGCATGACGCGCACCCCGTGAACCCAGGGGAGTGCGGCGATCGTGCGCAGCTGCTGCAGCGCCGCCGGCTCCACGTCGTGCTCGTGCGCCCACATGAGGGTGGGGGCGGCGGCGCCGCGCAGCGTGACCGGGAAGGTGCTGGTCATGACATCCCCCTTCCGGGGCGTCGTCCGGCGTCCGCCGGGTGGGGCGCCCGGACGGGTCGTGCACGGGGCCAGCGGAAGGATGCCCGTCCGTGCGACCCGGCGCCTCTCGATTTCGGGGCGCCGGCCTCGTCGCCACGCGGCCTCTCGACGTGCGCGATCGCCCGCGGCCTGTGAGGCTCATCGCCTGACGACGCGGGGGAGGCGGCATGACCGGCAGCCAGGAACAGCTCGAGCTCATCGACGTGGACGCGGGCCTGCCCGTCAGCCGTCCCCCCGAGGGGTTCGCACCCGTCCGGCGCTGGGAGCTGGCGTCCACCGCGCAGCTGCGCACGCTGCGGCACCACCTGGCGGACGAGATCGGCGCCGGCACCGGCGCGGCCCGGCAGGATCTGGAGGCGACGCCCGACAAGCTCGTGCTCATCGCCACCGAGCTCGCCGCGAACGCGCTGACCCACGGCCTGCCGCCGACGACCGTCGCCCTGTCGCGCACCGACGACCAGTGGATGCTCGACGTCGCCGACCACGACCCGGAGTCCGCGCCGGTCTACGCCGGTGCCCGCATCACCGGCGCCGGGGGACTGGGCCTGCACCTGGCCCGCCGGCTCTCGCTCGAGGTCGGCTGGTACGAGACGGACATGACCAAGAACATCTGGGCGACGTTCCCCGTCGAGTGACGGTCCCGGCGTCCGACGCTCCTGTCCTGCGGCCCTGCCGTCCTCGGACGACGACGACGGCCCCGGGAACGCCGAACGGCGCAGGACACGAGGTCCTGCGCCGTTCGCGGGTGTGGAGCCAAGGGGACTCGAACCCCTAACCCCCTGCTTGCAAAGCAGGTGCGCTACCAATTGCGCCATGGCCCCGGGTGCGGGCCGCCGCTCACTCGAAGGTGTCGGTGACCTCGGCCCACAGGTCGCGCTCGTCGCGGTCCTGCGCGTACTTCTGCCAGGCGACGTAGCCGACGGCCGCGACAGCGGCCAGGAGCAGGAGCTTCTTCATCGGTTCCCCCGTCTCGGGTGGGTGCCGGCAGTCCGTGGGACGACGACCGAACCTGCAGCGTGGGCCTAACAGGACTTGAACCTGTGACCTCTTCCTTATCAGGGAAGCGCTCTAACCGTCTGAGCTATAGGCCCGTGAGACACGACCGCCGGTCGAATCCCGTGAGGGATCCGCACCGGTGGGCGCGACGGTCGAGACTACCCCAGGCGGGCCGCCGCGCCCAAACCGGCGGGCTGCGTCGGGCTGCCGGGGCGTCCCGGCCGGGTCACTCGTCGGTCATCGTCACGTGCACGCCACCGACCAGCGCCGCCACGATGTTGTAGAGGAACGCGCCGATCGTCGCCAGCGCCGTCAGCAGGAAGACGTCGATCACGGCGACCAGCGTGGCCGCGGAGACGGTCTTCTCGAACGACACGTAGGCCATGACGTCCAGCGGGCTGTCCTGCCCGACGACCTGCCGGACGAGATCGTCCACGCGTGCGAAGACCTGCAGCCCGTCCAGCGTGAACCACACGACGACGGCCGCCACGACGATCATGATGCCGACCGCCACGGACAGCAGGAACGACAGCTTCATGACCGACCAGGGGTCCACGCGGGACACCGCGAGGCGGACGCGGCGCGGGCCGCCGCCCACGCTCGGGATCCGGCCGGTGGCCGGACGGGCGGTCGCCCCCGTGACGGGAGCCGTCGACCGCGGCGCGGGGCGCTCGGTGGTCGCGGCACCGGTGGTCGTCGGCGTCGTGGTCATGTGGTCGTCCTCGGTGCGGGGGCGGGTCAGCTGAGAGTACGCCCTCGAGAGACCCGAACCGGTGGCTCCGGCCGCCTTCTTCAGCCACACGGTCGTCGCGTCGACGGCCGTCACCAACGGCGACGCGGCGTCGTCGGGATCGCTCCCGTCCGCGGGCGCGGTGGTCGCGGGCGCAGGGCGCGGCTCCGTCCGGTCGGCCGCTGCTCGATCGGCCGTCGGCCGCTCGGCGGACGACTCGGCCGGCGGACGCTCGGCGGTACGCGGGCCCGCGGGGGACGTCGTCCGGCCCGACGACGACCCGGAGCCGCGCACGTCGACGGTGTAGGTCGGGGGAGCGGAGGCGGTCGGGCCGCCGAACGACGCCCACGAGCTGCCGCCGGCCTCGTGCTCGGCCGACTGCACGGCCCCGCCCTCGCCGGACGCGCTGCCCCCGTCGTTCATCGGGGGGGTCGGGCGCTTGCGCGGGGGGATCGAGGGGGGCGTGTCACTCATGCGTCCTCCGCGGGTCGGTCGCCGCCGTCAGGCACCGATCCGTCCGGGTCCGGTACGTCGGGTGCGTCGTGGTTGAGCACGTTCTCGCCCACGGTACCGCCATCGTCGTCGAGGTGTCGTTCGCTGTTCCGGGCGACGGCGATGATCCGGTCGTTGGCGTCCGGCTTGGCGAAGATGACGCCCTGGGTCGTGCGACCGGTCGCATTGACCTCCGAGGTGGAGGACCGCACGATCTTGCCGCGCTCCATGATGACCAGCACCTCGTCGTCCTCGTCCGTCACGAGGGCGCCGACGAGCTCCCCGTTCGCCTCGGGCAGGTTGGCCACCTTGATGCCCAGACCACCGCGGCCCTGCTGGCGGTAGTTCTCGACCGTCAGGGCCGTGCGCTTGGCGATGCCGCCCTCGGTGACCGTGAACAGGTAGGCGTCCTCACGCACGACGTCCATCGCGAGCAGGTCGTCGTCGTCCCGGAACTTCATGCCCGTGACGCCGCTGGTGGCGCGGCCCATGGGACGCAGGGCCTCGTCGGACGCGGTGAAGCGCACCGACTGCCCGAGCCGCGAGACGAGGATGACGTCCTGGCTGGAGTCGACCAGGCGAGCGGCCACGAGCTCGTCGGTGCGACCCTCCTCGTCCTCGCGCAGGTTGATCGCGATGACGCCGCCGCTGCGGTTGGAGTCGTACTCCGTCAGTCGCGTCTTCTTCACCAGGCCGCGCTTGGTGGCCAGGACGAGGTGCTCGGCCTGCTCGTAGTCCTTGAGGTCCAGCACCTGGGCGATCTTCTCGCCCGGCTGGAAGGCCAGCAGGTTGGCGACGTGCTGACCCTTGGCGTCACGCCCGGCCTCGGGCAGCTCGTACGCCTTGGCGCGGTACACCCGGCCGAGGTTCGTGAAGAACAGCAGCCAGCGGTGCGTCGTGGTGACGAAGAAGTGGTCGACGATGTCGTCCTCGCGCAGCTGCGCGCCGCGCACGCCCTTGCCGCCGCGACGCTGCGCGCGGTACGCGTCCACGCGGGTGCGCTTGGCGTAGCCGCCGCGCGTGATCGTGACGACCACGTCCTCCTCGGCGATCAGGTCCTCGATCGACACGTCACCGTCGAACGGCAGGATGTGCGTGCGTCGCTCGTCGCCGAACTTCTCGACGATCGTGTCGAGCTCCTCGCTGACGATCTGCCGCTGCCGCTCCGGCGAGCCCAGGATCTCGTTGAGCTCGGTGATGATCGCCTCGAGCTTGGCGTACTCCTCGAGGATCTCCTGGCGCTGCAGGGCGGCCAGGCGGCGCAGCTGCAGGTTGAGGATGGCCTGGGCCTGCTCCTCGTCGATCTCGAGCAGCTCCATGAGGCCCGTGCGGGCCTCCTCCGCGTCGGGGGAGCGCCGGATGAGCGCGATGACCTCGTCGAGGGCGTCGAGCGCCTTGAGGTAGCCGCGGTAGATGTGGATGCGCGACTCGGCCTGCGCCAGCCGGTACCGCGTGCGGCGCTGGATGACGTCGATCTGGTGCGTCGTCCAGTGCCGGACGAACGCGTCGAGGCTGAGCGTGCGCGGGACCCCGTCGACCAGCGCGAGCATGTTCGCGCCGAACGTGTCCTGCAGCTGCGTGTGCTTGTACAGGTTGTTCAGCACGACCTTGGCGACGGCGTCGCGCTTGAGCACGATGACGAGGCGCTGGCCGGCGCGGCCCGACGTCTCGTCGCGGATGTCCGCGATGCCCTGGACGCGGTTCTCCTTGACGAGGTCGGCGATCTTCTTCGCCAGGGTGTCCGGGTTCACCTGGTAGGGGAGCTCGGTGACGACCAGGCACTGGCGGCCCTGGATCTCCTCGACCTGCACGACCGCGCGCATCGTGATCGAGCCACGACCCGTGCGGTACGCGTCCTCGATGCCCCGGCGACCCAGGATCGTCGCGGCGGTCGGGAAGTCGGGGCCCTTGATCCGCGCCATGAGCGCGTCGAGGAGCTCCTCCTTCGAGGCCTCCGGGTGGTCCAGGTGCCACTGCACACCCGCGGCGACCTCGCGCAGGTTGTGCGGCGGGATGTTCGTCGCCATACCGACGGCGATGCCGGCCGAGCCGTTGACCAGCAGGTTCGGGAAGCGCGACGGCAGGACAGCCGGCTCCTGCGTGTGGCCGTCGTAGTTGTCCTGGAAGTCGACGGCGTCCTCGTCGATGTCGCGGACCATCTCCATGGCCAGCGGCGCCATCTTGCACTCGGTGTACCGGGGCGCGGCCGCCGGGTCGTCACCGGGGGAGCCGAAGTTGCCTTGGCCGGACACCAGCGGGTAGCGCAGCGACCAGTCCTGCACCAGGCGCACGAGGGCGTCGTAGATCGCCGTGTCGCCGTGCGGGTGGTACTTGCCCATGACGTCGCCGACGACGCGGCTGCACTTGGAGAACTGCCGGTCCGGCCGGTAGCCGCCGTCGTACATCGCGTAGATCACGCGTCGGTGCACCGGCTTGAGGCCGTCGCGGACGTCCGGCAGCGCGCGGCCGACGATGACGGCCATCGCGTAGTCCAGGTAGGAACGCTGCATCTCGAGCTGCAGGTCCACCTGGTCGATGCGGCCGTGCTCGATCTCGCCCGGGGTCTCGGTCACGTGCGGGTCACTCCAGTCGTCGGTACCAGCTCGGTCGCGCGCGCCGGGGTCGCCGGCGCCCGCGTCAGATGTCGAGGAAACGCACGTCCTTGGCGTTGCGCTGGATGAACGCGCGTCGGGCCTCGACGTCCTCGCCCATCAGCACCGAGAAGATCTCGTCGGCGGCGGCGGCCTCGTCCATCGTCACCTGCAGCAGCGTCCGGTGCTCGGGGGACATGGTCGTCTCCCACAGCTCCGTGTAGTCCATCTCGCCCAGACCCTTGTAGCGCTGGACGCCGTTCTCCTTCGGCAGCCGGCGGTTGTGCGCGCGGCCGTCGGCGATCACCGCGTCGCGCTCCCGGTCCGAGTAGACGTAGTCGTGCGGGGCGTTGCTCCACTTGATGCGGTACAGCGGCGGCTGGGCCATGTAGACGAAGCCGCCGGTGATGAGGTCCGGCATGTAGCGGAACAGCAGCGTGAGCAGCAGCGTGCGGATGTGCTGGCCGTCGACGTCGGCGTCCGCCATCAGCACGATCTTGTGGTAGCGCAGCTTGCTGACGTCGAAGTCCTCGCCGATGCCCGTGCCGAACGCGGTGATGAGGGCCTGGACCTCCTGGTTGCCCAGGGCCTTGTCCAGCCGCGCGCGCTCGACGTTGAGGATCTTGCCGCGGATCGGCATGATCGCCTGCGTCCGGGGGTTGCGGCCGCGGACGGCCGAGCCACCGGCGGAGTCACCCTCGACGATGAACACCTCGCACTCGGCGGGGTTGTTCGACTGGCAGTCGCGCAGCTTGCCCGGCATCGAGTTGGACTCGAGCAGACCCTTGCGGCGGGTCGCCTCGCGGGCCTTGCGGGCCGCCATACGGGCTGCCGCCGCCTGGATGGACTTGCGGATGACGTCCTTCGCCTCGACCGGGTGCGCGTCGAGCCACGCGCCGAGCTGGTCGTTGACGACCTGCTGGACGAAGCGCTTGGCGTCGGTGTTGCCGAGCTTGGTCTTGGTCTGGCCCTCGAACTGCGGCTCGCCGAGCTTGACGGAGATGACGGCCGTCAGACCCTCGCGGATGTCGTCACCCGTGAGGTTCTCGTCCTTCTCCTTCAGGATGCCCTTCTCACGCGCGTAGCGGTTCATCAGCGACGTCATCGCCGCACGGAACCCCTCCTCGTGCGTGCCGCCCTCGGTCGTCGAGATCGTGTTGGCGAACGTGTGGACCGACTCGGAGTAGGCGGTCGTCCACTGCATCGCGATCTCGACCGCGATCTTGCGGCTCTTGTCCTCGGCCTCGAAGTCGATGACCTCGGGGTGCACGTGGTCGACCTTCTTGGCCGAGTTCAGGTGCGTGACGTAGTCGACCAGGCCGCCGTCGTACTTGTACGTGACGGTGCGCACCGTCGTCTCCGGCTGCTGGTCGTCGCCCGGCTCGCCCGTGATCTCGTCGTCGGTGCCCGTGTGCTGCGGCCGCTCGTCCGTGAGGGAGATCTTCAGGCCCTTGTTGAGGAACGCGTACTGCTGGAAGCGCGCGCGCAGGGTCTCGAAGTCGTAGTCGACCGTCTCGAAGATCGTGGGGTCCGCCCAGAAGGTCTGCGACGTGCCCCTGTCGTCCGTCGCCTCCCCCTTGCGGAGCTCGCCGACGGGCTTGCCACCGTCCGCGAAGCTCTGGCTCCAGACGAACCCGTCGCGCTTGACGACGGTCTCCACGCGCGAGGACAGCGCGTTGACCACCGAGATGCCCACGCCGTGCAGACCGCCGGAGACGGCGTAGCCGGCTCCGCCGAACTTGCCACCGGCGTGCAGGATCGTCATGACGACCTCGACGGTCGGCCTGCCCTCGGTGGGGTGGATCGCCACGGGGATCCCGCGCCCGTTGTCGGTGACGCGCACCCCGCCGTCGGCCAGCAGCGTGACCTCGATGGTGTCGCAGTACCCGGCCAGGGCCTCGTCCACCGAGTTGTCGACGACCTCGTACACCAGGTGGTGCAGGCCGCGGGCGCCCGTGGACCCGATGTACATGCCCGGACGCTTGCGGACCGCCTCGAGGCCCTCGAGGACGGTGATCGCGCTGGCGTCGTACGAGCCGTCGTCCGCGCGCCGGGGCGCCGCAGCGGCCGTTCCCTGCTCCTCGACGGCGTCGTCCTGCGGGTCGGGAGGGGTGCTCTGGTCGGCCACGGGCGGCGGTTCTCCTCGAGAGCTGGTGGGCGTCAGGCGCGTCGTGAACGGCTGCGAACCGCCCAGGAGTCCGGATCACTCCACGGTGGCGGAGTTCTCGGCTCACGGGGGCGCGCAGGCGCCTTGGATGACCTGTCCAGTCTACCCGGTGGACGCCCGATCCTGGGCAGGTCGGGCGCGCGGCGGCGCCACCCGGGGGGAGGACGTCAGCCGTACGTGTCCCGCGGACCTCGGCCCGCGACCCGGCGCGGACCGCGCCCGAAGCCGTGCCCCACCGGTCCCAGGACGTCCACCTGCACCACGACGCCCTCGCCGAGGGCCTCGTCGAACCGCGCGAGCATGGCCGGTGCCAGCAGCCGCAGGTTCGCCGCCCACGCCGTCGACGAGGCGCGCACCGTCAGCAGCCCGGACGTGAAGGACACGTACTCGCAGTGGTCGGCGATCTGCGGGCCGACGATCTGCGCCCACCGGTGCACCAGGTCGCCCACCACCAGGCCGGGCTCCCAGCCCAGGTCCCGCGCGAGCAGGCCCGCCGAGACCGACAAGGGCTGCGGGTCGCGCGCCCCGGGGGCGGAGCCGCTGCTCACCGGCCTGCTGCGGACCACCCCCGGCCGCAGGCCGCGGGCCCGAGCGGCCTGCTTCGCCCGGGCGAGCGCCGCGCGCACCACCTGCTCCGGGGGCGTCAGATTCACCAGCTCGGAGACCGGGACGCCGTCGGGGACGCCCATCGGCGCAGGCAGGAGGGTGTCGTCGTCCGACGTCCCGCCGGGCCGCGCGGATGCCCCGGGTGCCGCGGCTGCACCGGGTGCGCGCCCGGCGCCGGGCCGGCGGTCAGCGGGCACGCGCCACCTCACCGGCCATGACGTCCACCCGCGCCCCGGCCAGCGGCTCGGGGACGTCCTGCGGCACCGCCGCCGTCACCAGCACCTGCCGCGCGGGCGCCACCAGCTCGGCCAGACGCTCCCGCCGGCGCGTGTCGAGCTCGGCGAACACGTCGTCGAGGATCAGCACCGGCTCACCGTCCGGCCCCCAGTCGGCCGCCCACGCGCCCGCGTCGTCGACACCGTGCGTCAGCAGCGCGTACGACGCGAGCCGCAGCGCGAGGGCGACCGACCACGACTCGCCGTGGCTCGCGTACCCCTTGGCCGGCAGGTCGCCGAGGGTGAGGTGCAGGTCGTCGCGGTGGGGACCGACGAGGCACACGCCCCGCTCGATCTCCTTGCTCCGCAGCCGACCCATCGCCTCGAGCAGCCGTGCCTCGACCACCTCGACGCCGGCGCCCGGTGCGACGGCGGGCTCGTCGTCCGCCTGCCCCAGCGCCGCGTCGAGGGAGGAGCGGTACGTCAGCCCCAGCTCGCCCTGACCGGCGCTGACCTGGTGGTACGACTCCGCGGCGCGCGGTCGCAGGGCTGCCACCAGTGCCTGGCGCGCGACGACCACCTGGGCACCGGTCTGCGCGAGCTTGGCGTCCCAGACGTCGAGCGTGCGCAGGTCCGCCCCCGACCGTGCCCGCGTCGCCGCCGCCGCGGACTTCAGCAGGGCCGACCGCTGCCGCAGGACGCGCTCGTAGTCGCTCAGGACACCGGCGATGCGCGGGGTGAGCTGCACCAGCAGGTCGTCGAGGAACCGGCGGCGCCCGTCCGGGTCACCCTTGACCAGGGCGAGGTCCTCGGGGGCGAACAGGACGGTCCGCAGGATGCCGAGCACGTCGCGGGCCCGGCCGGGGGAGCCGCCGTTGACCCGGGCCCGGTTCGCCTTGCCGGGCGTGATCTCGACCTCGACGAGCGTCGCACGCTCCTCCCGGACGACCTTGGCGCGCACGACCGCACGGTTCGTCCCGGCCCGGACGAGCGCGGCGTCGGACGGCACCCGGTGGCTGCCGAGCGTCGCGACGTACCCGATGGCCTCGACGAGGTTCGTCTTGCCCTGCCCGTTCGGGCCGACGAGCGCGGTGATGCCCGGGTCGAGCGGGAGCTCGACCTGAGGGTACGACCGGAAGTCGGTGAGGGACAGGTGCGCGACGTACACGCGGCTCAGGCCTCCGACGTGGGCGGTGCCGACGGGGTCACGGTCGCGGCGCCGGCGGCTCGCACCGCGTGGCCGCCGAACTGCTGCCGCAGCGCCGCGACGGCCTTCATGGCCGGCGACTCGCCCTGCCGGGAGGAGAAGCGCGCGAACAGCGCGGCCGAGATGACCGGGGCCGGGACGGCCAGGTCGATCGCCTCGTCGACGGTCCACCGGCCCTCGCCCGAGTCCTCGACCCAGTCGTCGATCGCCCCGAACTTCGGGTCCTCCTCGAGCGCCTGCACCAGCAGGTCCAGCAGCCAGGACCGCACGACCGTGCCGGTCGACCAGGCCCGCATCGTCGCGGGCACGTCCGTGACGAGGCCCTTCGCCGCGAGGAGCTCGTAGCCCTCGGCGTACGCCTGCATCAGCCCGTACTCGATGCCGTTGTGGACCATCTTCGCGTAGTGCCCGGCGCCCACGGGGCCCGCGTGCACGAACCCGTCGGCGCGCTCCCCCGGGGGGCGCAGCGCGTCGAACACCGGCATGGCCCGCTCGACGTCCCGCGACGCGCCGCCGACCATGAGGCCGTAGCCGTTCTCCAGGCCCCAGATGCCGCCCGACACCCCGGCGTCGATGAAGCCGATACCCCGCTCGGCCAGCAGCGCCGCATGGGGCTCGTCGTCCTGGTAGTACGAGTTGCCCCCGTCGATCACCAGGTCACCGGCGGTCAGGAGTCCCGCCAGGTCCTGGACCACAGCGTCGGTGATCGGCCCCGAGGGCACCATGACCCACACGACCCGCTCACCGGCGGGCAGCGCCTCGACCATGGCCTCCAGCGTGGGCACGTCGCTCACCTCGGGGTTGCGGTCGAAGCCTGTGACCTCGAGCCCCGCGTCCCGGATGCGCTGGCGCATGTTCGCGCCCATCTTGCCCAGCCCGACCAGACCGATGTGCATGCCTCGCCCCTCTCCGCGGGCCCCGTCCGGGCCCGACCCGGTCACTGTGCCGTACACACGGCCCCGCCGCGCGGGGGTCAGCTCGAGAAGCGGATCGGCACCAGCAGGTAGCGGTAGTCCTTGCGGTCGTCGCTCTCCAGCGACTCCTGGCCCGTGAACTCGACGGGCTTGTTCGGGTGCGTGAACGACATCCGGACGAACGTCGTGTCCAGGGCGCCCAGGCCGTCGGCCAGGAACTGCGGGTTGAACGCCACCGAGATGTCGTCGCCGACGAGGACGGCCTCGAGGGCCTCCGACGCCTGCGCGTCGTCACCCTGCCCGGCGTCGAGCACGACCTGCCCCTCGCTGAACGTCAGCCGGATGGGCGTGTTGCGCTCGGCCACGAGGGCGACGCGCTTGGCGGCCTCGGCGAGCGCCTGCGTGTTGACGATGGCGTGGATAGGGGTCTCGTCCGGGAACAGCCGGCGCACGGGCGGGTAGTCGCCGTCGACCAGCAGGCTGGTGGTCTGCCGACCGCCGGCCTCGAACCCGATGAGGTCGACACCGCCGCCGGTGGACAGCGCCACCGACACCGAGCCCGAGCCGCCGAGCGACTTGGCGGCGTCCGACAGCGTGCGCGCCCGCACCAGGGCGACGGCCTCGACGCCCGGGTTGGTGGGCTTCCACGTCATCTCGCGCAGCGCGAGGCGGTAGCGGTCGGTCGCCAGCAGCGTGACCTTCTCGCCCTCGATCTCCACGCGCACACCGGTGAGCAGCGGCAGGGTGTCGTCCCGGCTGGCCGCCACGGACACCTGCGCGACGGCGTGCGTCAGCTCGTCACCGTCGACGGTGCCCGTGACCTCCGGCATCACCGGCAGGTTGGGGTAGTCCTCGACGGGCATCGTCAGCAGCGTGAACCGGCTCGCACCGCACGTGACCTGCACCTTCGTGCCGTCGAGGACGACGTCCACCGGCTTGGCCGGCAGGGAGCGCGAGATCTCGGCGAGCAGACGCCCGGAGACGAGGACGGTGCCCGGCTCGCTCACGTCCGCCGGGAGCTGCGCACGGGCCGAGACCTCGTAGTCGAAGCTCGAGAGCTGGATCGTGCCGGTGGTGTCCGCCTCGATGCGCACGCCCGCCAGGACGGGGACCGGCGGGCGGGTCGGCAGGCTGCGTGCGGTCCACGTGACGGCATCGGCGAGCACGTCACGATCGACGCGGAACCTCATGCATCACCTTCTCGTCGTCCGGCCCGTCCGGCTCGTGCGCGGCGTGCCGAGAGGCACGGGCGGGCACGACGGCGGGCGCTGGTGGGGCTGAGCCGAAGACTACGCGACACGTCCGACGCCGGGTACACCGTGCGAGGTCGTCGGTTCTTCCTGGCGTCCCGGCCGGGCCCCGGCCGTCGCACCAGCGCACCCCACGTCGGTGTGTGGATCTCTTCCTGGTGAATGGGTCGTCGTCGTCATCGGGGGTGTTGATCATGTGGACGACGCGTCTTCATGCAGGTCAGAAGGCATATCGTCTTGTGCGGCGAGTGGGGACGCAGGACGCTGCCCCGGTGGACGGGGGTGGACGCCCCCGAAGTCGTCGATCCGTGTCCACCGACGGGCACCCCCGGGTCCACAGGTCTTGTGGGTGTCGTCCACCGTCGTCCACAGGTGTGTACACAGGTGTGAACATTCGTCCCATGCGTGTTTCACCCGCATGTCCACAGCCCCGTCAAGACACTTGTCCGGGTTTGGTGGTGAGAGTCCTCTCATGGACGCGCGGTCCAGACGGGTCCGCATGACGTGCGCGCCGTGGTCGCCGGGCCGGCTCGTCGGAACGTTTGTGCAGTTCAGAGGGCTAAGGACTCGCGCAGCAGGTCAGTTGTCCACAGGCTCGTGGGCGTCCGGGTGAACTGCTTCACAAATGTCCCCAGGCGGTGGGCAAACCTGTGGACAACCCGGATCACCGGTGGAGAGAAACGGACAGTCCGACCATCTCGTCCCCAGGTGGGGACGTGTCGTGCGGAGGCGTCGTCCCGGGTCGGGCTCCGGTGCTCGGCGTCGGGTGCGCGCCCGGGCCGCCCGGCGGGGTGACCGGCGTCACCGCGCCGGTGGCGGCGGGGGAGTCCGGCGCGTCGTGGCGGGAGCCTCGCGGGATGCCGTGCCGTTCGCCCGAAGAGCTGCGGGCTGGCCCGTGGGTCGCTGACGACCAGCACGGGCAGGCCGGCAGGGGCTCGTCAGGGCTGGTCGGAGGGGCTCGTCAGGGCTGGCCGGAGGGACTCGTCAGGGCGACCACCAGGACCCCGTGGGCGGGTGCCAGGAGCCACCGGGGCAGGCCGGCGGGGCCCGCCTGAGCAGGGCCGTCAGGACCCACCCGGAGCATGCCCTCAGGAGTTGACCGTGGGGCACGGCCGCGAGGACGCACGGGCGGTACTGCCGGCGGGCGCCCCTGCGTGCCGTCCGCGGGCGTCAGCCGCGGTGCTGCTGCTTGATGCGGTTGGTCAGCTCCGTGACCTGGTTGTAGATCGAGCGACGCTCGGCCATGAGCTCGCGGATCTTCCGGTTCGCGTGCATGACCGTGGTGTGGTCCCGCCCGCCGAAGGCCTGTCCGATCTTCGGCAGGGACAGGTCCGTGAGCTCCCGGCACAGGTACATGGCGATCTGCCGCGCGGTGACCAGCACGCGCGATCGGCTCGAGCCGCAGAGGTCCTCGATCGACAGGCCGAAGTACGCCGCCGTCTGGCCGATGACCGTCGTGGCGGTGATCTCCTGCGTCTGGTCGTCGGTGATGAGGTCCTTCAGGACGATCTCCGCGAGCGACACGTCGACCAGCTGCCGGTTCAGGTTGGCGAACGCGGTGACGCGGATGAGGGCACCCTCGAGCTCGCGGATGTTGGTCGAGATCCGCGACGCGATGTACTCCAGCACGTCGTCCGGCGCCTGCAGCCGCTCGCTCGCGGCCTTCTTGCGCAGGATCGCGATGCGGGTCTCGAGGTCCGGCGGCTGCACGTCGGTGATCAGGCCCCACTCGAACCGGGACCGCATCCGGTCCTCGAACCCGTTGAGCTGCTTGGGCGGGACGTCGGAGGTGATGACGACCTGCTTGCTCGCGTTGTGGAGCGTGTTGAACGTGTGGAAGAACTCCTCCATCGTCTGTTCCTTGCCCTGCAGGAACTGGATGTCGTCGATGAGCAGGACGTCGACCTCGCGGTAGCGGCGCTGGAACGCGCCGGCCTTGCCCTCGCCGATGGAGTTGATGAAGTCGTTGGTGAACTCCTCCGAGTTCACGTACCGCACCCGCACGGTGGGGTAGAGGTTCTGCGCGTAGTGCCCGATCGCGTGCAGCAGGTGGGTCTTGCCCAGCCCCGAGTCGCCGTAGATGAACAGCGGGTTGTACGCCTTGGCCGGTGCCTCGGCGACGGCGACGGCGGCCGCGTGCGCGAAGCGGTTGGACGAGCCGATGACGAAGGTCTCGAACAGGTACTTGGGGTTCAGCCGCGCGGGCTCCGAGAGACCGCGGCGAGGCGAGGGGCCGTCGCCGTCGACGGCGCGCAGGGCGGGACGGGTCTCGCGGTGCTGATCGCGGTCCGGCGCGTCGTCGCGCGGGGGAGCCTCGTCCTGGGTCGTGTCGTCCCGGCCGAAGCCGTGCGACGTGACCAGCGCGAGGTCCGGCCGCACCTCGCCGTTGCGCTCGTACCCGCCGGTCGCCTGTGCGGGCGGCACGACGCGCAGCGCGGGGGGCACGTCGTCGGCGACCTCGGGGTCGACCGTGATGGCGAACCGCGCCTCCCGACCGAGGGCCTCCGTCAGCGCCTGCGTGACCTCGGCGCGGACACGCGACTCGAGGTACTCCTTGGTCAGGTCGTTGCCGACGGCCAGGAGCATGGTGCCGTCGAGCAGCCCCAGGGGGTGCGCGAGACGGACGAACGCCAGCTGCCGCGGGGTGATGTCGGGGCTCGCCTCGAGGCTGGCGACCACGTGCCCCCAGAGGCGGGCCGGCTCTTCGTCCTGTGACAACGTCCTACCTCGTGATCGGTCCTGCGGGCGGGCTGAGTGTCGCACGGGCGACCGTCGTCCACATAGTTGTCCACACCTGTGCGCGCGGGTGGAGGGTCGTCCGAGGTGCAGCCGCCGGTGCGTCGCCGCGCCTGCGGGGGGCATCGCCGCCGGGCGAGCCGCGCCGTCGGGGCGCGTCAGGTCGGGCCCGGTGTCACCCGTGGAGGCGCGACGTGCCGATGCTACGGCCACACGGCGGAGCGCAGAAGCGCGCGACCGGGTGAGAGACGCGACACGCCGCACCCGGCGGTATCGTGGACGCGGTGACCTGGGGTATCGCGCAGGACCGGCGACCTCGGGCCGCAGGGCGCGAAGGGTAGCGGTGCACGCATTTGACCGCGCCGCGGGCGGGAGCGTAACGTGGTTCAGCCTTTCAACGGCTCCGTCCGGCGCGCCCTGACGCCGTCGCACGTCTCACAGCGTGCGTTCCCTGGAGCGGTGGAACACGGCACCAGGACCTGGTCGCGCGACTGCGTGCGATCGCTACGACAAACGTGTGGAGAACGTCGTGACCAAGCGCACCTTCCAGCCGAACAACCGGCGCCGGGCCAAGACCCACGGCTTCCGTCTGCGCATGCGGACGCGTGCCGGCCGCGCCATCCTCGCGGCGCGCCGCCGCAAGGGGCGCACCGAGCTCTCGGCCTGACGCTCGTCCCGGTGCTCCCCGCAGCGCACCGGATGCGCCGCTCTGCCGACTTCCAGCAGACGGTGCGCCGGGGCGCGCGTGGGGGCCGCGACACCCTCGTCGTGCACCTCACGACCTCGACCGACCCCGGCCCGCCGGTGGTCGGTCTCGTCGTGTCCAGAGCCGTCGGCAACGCGGTGACCCGCAACCGGGTCAAGCGGCGGCTGCGGGCCCTGGTCACGGCGCGGCTCGACGAGGTCCCCGACGGCTCACTGCTCGTCGTGCGGGCACAGCCGGCGGCCGCAGCGTCGTCGTCGGGGGAGCTCGGCCGCGACCTCGACAAGGCGCTCGCGACCGCCCGGCGACGGCTCACCGGCCGCGACGAGCACCGGGCACCGGCATGACCTGGGCGTCGGTCTGGTCCACGGTCCGGCGGCTGCCGAGTGCCGCGCTGCTCGGCCTGCTGTGGGTCTACCAGCGCGTCGTGTCGCCGCTGACGCCGCCGACCTGCCGGTTCTACCCGTCGTGCTCGCAGTACGCGGTGCTGGCCGTCCGGCGCCACGGCGCCCTGCGCGGCGGCTGGCTCGCCGTCCGGCGGGTGGCCCGGTGCCACCCCTGGAACCCTGGTGGCGTCGACGACGTTCCACCAGCGCGCGACGCGCACCCCTCTCACCACGCGGCTCGCGCCGCCCACTGACGCTCGCGAGGAGCACTGTTTCATGGGATGGATGGACGGCCTGCTGTGGCCCATCATGGTCGCGGTCGCGTGGCTCATGGTCCGCTTCCACGACCTGCTCACCTGGGTGGGTCTCGACCCGGCCAGCGGCGCCGCGTGGGCGCTGTCCATCGTCGGTCTCGTGATCGTCATGCGGATCCTGCTGATCCCGCTGTTCTTCAAGCAGATCAAGGCCTCGCGCGGCATGCAGCTGGTGCAGCCCGAGATGCAGGCGCTGCAGAAGAAGTACAAGGGCAAGAGTGACCCCGCGTCCCGTGAGGCCATGAGCCGCGAGATGATGGAGCTCTACAAGAAGCACGGGACCAACCCGTTCGCCTCCTGCCTGCCGATCCTGCTGCAGTCGCCCATCTTCTTCGCGCTGTTCCGGGTGCTGTTCGAGCTGCCGCGTCTCGCCGCCGGCACGTACGACCGCGCGGACAGCATCGGACCGCTGACCAAGGAGCTCGCCGGGCAGGCCGAGGCGGCCACGATCTGGGGCGCCCCGCTGTCGGGCACGTTCCTGCAGGCCGACGGCAACTGGCACATCCAGGTGGTCACGGTCGTCCTGATCGTCGCGATGTCGGTGACGACGTTCACGACGCAGCGCCAGCTCACGATGAAGAACATGCCGCCGGCGGCCCTGCAGGGCCCCATGGCGCAGCAGCAGAAGATCCTGCTCTACATGCTGCCGCTGATCTTCGCGTTCTCCGGCGTGAACTTCCCGATCGGTGTGCTCATCTACTGGACCACCACCAACCTGTGGTCGATGGGCCAGCAGTTCTACACGATCCGGCGCATGCCGGCGCCCGGCTCCGAGGCGGAGAAGGCGTTCAAGGCGCGTCAGGCCAAGAAGGCGGCGGCTCGGGGCAAGGTCATCGAGCCCGATGCTTCCAGCACGGTCGTGATCGAGGAGAAGCCCCGAGGTCAGCGGCCGCAGCCGAAGCGCAAGGAGCGCGCGAAGGCCCGTCCTGCGCAGCCCGGGGGACGCACGTCCGACATCGCGCCGTCCGACATCGCGCCGTCCGACGCCGCGCCGTCCGACGCCGCCGTCGATGACGTCGTCACGGACGAGCCGGCCGCGGTGGAGGATGCTCCGACCACGACCACGACGACGGCAGGCAAGAAGAAGAAGCGCAAGAGTCCGTCCTCCGGCCAGGCCGAGGGCCCCGCCGCGTCCTGACCACCGCTCACCGGCCCGGGTGGGCCGCCGTGGGTGCGACTTCCCTGAACGGAGAAGAGATGGGTACTTCGGAGACGAGCACGGTGCAGGACGGCGACCTCGTCACGCGTCTCGAGGAGGAGGGCGAGATCGCCGCCGACTACCTCGAGGAGTTCCTCGACATCGCGGACCTCGACGGGGACATCGACATCGACGTCGAGCACGGCCGTGCCGCGGTCGAGATCGTGGCGGAGGACGTGGCGGACGACTCGCTGCGCCGCCTGGTCGGGGCGGACGGCGAGGTGCTCGATGCACTGCAGGAGCTGACGCGGCTCGCTGTGCAGACGAAGACGGGCGAGAGGTCCCGCCTGATGCTGGACATCGCCGGCTACCGGGCGGAGCGCAGGACCGCTCTCGTCGAGGTCGCGCGGGTGGCGATCGAGCGGGTGAAGGCCGAGGGCGGACCGGTGACGCTCGACCCGATGAACCCGTTCGAGCGCAAGGTGGTGCACGACGCCGTGGCCGAGGCCGGGCTCGTGAGCGACTCCGAGGGCGTCGAGCCCGAACGGCGCGTGGTGATCCGTCCGGCCTGAGCCGGTCGCGCACACGTGAGGGGCGGGAGGCTGCGGCCTCCCGCCCCTTCGTCGTCCCCGGGGCCCGTGTTGCCGGTCCGGTGCACGTGGCATGTCGTGCGCGGGTGCCTCCAGGGCGGCGGAGTGCTCACGCTGGATGGCGGGGCGGCCGGCCTTCTCGTGGATGAGGCGCAGGAGCAACCCGGCGGGTTTCACGTGGAACAGCGCGCGCGTCGGGCGAGAGGGAAACCGGCCTCGCGGTGACGTGGCGTGGTGGAGCCAGCGCGACCGATGCGCAGGAGTCCAGTGGCAGCCGTCGTCCCGACCCGTGTTTCACGTGGAACGAGTGCGCGCGGCGGGGAGTGCGTGGCGCCCACACCAGGTGAGGGTCACCTCGCCGCACGTCGCGCTGATCGGAGCAGCTCGCGGAACACGGCGACCTCGGGTTCTGGGCGCGCCTCACCGATCGACAGGAGAGGGTCGACGTCCTCCAACACCCCTCCGTGCGGCAGCCACTGGGGGAAGTGCAGCGGCGAACATCTCCGTGAGCTGGGAGAAGGGCTCGGTCGGCTCGCACGCCAGATACGTGAGCCCGCCCATGAAGTGCGAGATCACGGACAGCTCGAGGTCGAGGGTCCGGACAGGTTCCAGCACGTCACGGGTGGCGGCCACGAGGTGTTCGCGACGTCGCTGCGATCGACGAACGGACCAAGCACCGTGATGTGCGGGCACAGGGGTGTGGATGCGAGGCGATGCTGATCGACTCGACCACTGGTACGGGAGCCTGGATCGCCGCGTGTCCCACACCGATCGGTCCGCCCTCACGGCGCGCGTCCTGGGAGACGCGGCCCAGCCGCCTCCCGCCGGTGGACCGGGGGCGGCCGACGGGCAGCGAGCGCAGGATCGCCCGGCGATCCGCGGGGGAGCGCCTGCTCACGGCCGGTCGGCTCGCGGGCACGGGTGCGTGCTGCAGGGGTTTCAGTCGGTGCGAACGGGTGGGTGGGTGTTCCACGTGGAACGTCACCACCGCCCACCGCCGGGAGTACCTGGGCTTGCGCGGCGCGGCGGCACGCCGCGGGACGGGCCGTCCCGTTCGCGGGTGTGATGTGCGGCAGGCGGGGCGTTCGAGCCGGTGTGGTCGGCGGCGGCCGTTTCACGTGGAACAGGCGACATGCCGCAAGCGCGCGACGCTTTCTGAGGGCGCAGTCGCGCAGGAGTCGCACATCGCTGCCCTGCTCCTGCCGACCCGCCCGTGTGGGTAGCCCTCGTGACGAGTCATCAGCGCCGCGGTCACGGAGAACCTGATCAGCGACGACCCGCGGGCGGAGCTCGCTGCACGCGGCGCCTCAACGACGGACGCGCCGCGCCGGAGGAGGAGCGGCACGTCGACGTTGGCTTCGACGAGTGAGCGGAACACTTTTCGTCGCCGGCCATGTTCGCCCCTCCACCGCTCATACGCCTGCCGGGATCGGCTGAGGAGCCGATGGTGATCCCGCGTGGCGCCGCTCTTCCGTGAACAGACCGCACGCCACGCCGAACCGCCCAGGGCACATCCGACGAACCGCGGTTCATGCGGAAGAGCGGACTGCCCTCGCGGGAGCGGCCCCCCAGCGCTGCGCCCCGCGCTGACACCACTCCCGCACACCAGGCCGCAGACGTCTGTTTCACGTGGAACGTCCACTTCCTCGCAGACGCCTCGCGCCCGTGGGCCGTCCACGCTGCCGAGCGCGCCACCGAACACCGCAGCCGGCACCGCCGGAGGCAGGGTGGGACGTGCTCAGGGATCACGGCGCCCGTCCGCCCGGAACTCCAGCGCGGCGGGCGGCACAGCCGCAGGGGTAGCTCGTCCCGGCTGGCACGCACCAGTCGGACGTTCGACGCTCGAGGATGACCACAGGGAGCGTGCAGTCGTTGGGTCTCGCCAACGTATGTGCGAACCGCGTAGACCTTCCTGGGGTGCCCGCGTCCCTCGCTGTCATCAGGGCGGAAGGGGTCGGCGCACGTGGCTCCATGGCCTCTGGCGTCACGATCGGGCCTGACCACGACACGGGCCCCTGGGAAGAGCGCGGGGTACGGGCAGTACCGGGGCCCGCCGCGCCGCAGCGTTCTGCGCATGGGCTCCGATGACCGAGCTGGCGGTGCCACCCGCGGAGCAACCGGACCGGCTCGGCAGCGTCCGGGGTCTCCTGCGTCCGCTCGTGTCCACGGCATGACCGAGACGGTCGCGCCAGGCGCCGTGCCGAGCGCGCTGTGTCGCCCGGGCAGGGGAGCCGGCGGGTCGCGGAGGATGTCGGCTCACATCGCGGGGGACGACGGTCGACGTGCGGTCCCTGCCGGTTCCGGCCCCAGGCATCTCTTGCCCCTCCGACAAGGGTGCGGCGCCCCGGTGATCCGCGTCCCGGCGACGACGACCACTCCAGACGTTGGACGAGTCGAGGACTGTGTCTCCACGGCCGGCGCGTGATCGAGGGGACGAGGGGTGCGTCGGATCGCGACGCAGACGTGTGCCTTGCTCCCTTCCTCGAAGGCCCGTGCGCGGGCGGGGGCTCCGACGGGCGTGGTGCGCCATGCCGCCGTGCTGGTCGGCGCCGGTTGCGCGGGACTGCCTCCGACGGACGGGCGGCTGCGGTATGTGCAGGACGGGAGCGCGCAGGCAGCGTCCGCGGGGGCCGTGCGGCCGGGCTCAGGCGGACCCGTGAGGGGCGCTATGAGGAGCCCTCGCACAAGAGCCCGAGGGGCGCCTGAGGGGGAGTGGGCTGCGGTGGGAAGCGGTCAACATCGTGGAGGAACAAACATCCCGCGCGTCGACGTGCGCGGTGACCGACGCACCTCGACATCCTCCGGTCTGCAACCCCCTGCTGACATGAGCGGGGCGTGCGTTGCCTGGAGACCGGTCTCGCTGCCGGCAGCGAACTCCGAGACCCGGGCCGGCGTCGGCAAGATCGGACGGGGCATCGGGTCAGCCCAGACACTCTCCCGTGCACCGTGCCCCGAGACCCAGGCCGCTCACGTCCGCCACGTGTTCCACGTGGAACGACGACGGGGGCAGTGCACGCGCCCGCGTGACCTAGGCGGGGGCTGGTTCACGTGGAAGGTGAGACTCGCGGCAGCCGGACCTGCACCCGTTGTCGATTCACGTGAAACGCCCGACCCCGTATGAGGCGTCGACGGCACCGCACTGGCCCGCGGGTCGTGGTCAGCTCGGTCTGAGGCGCGCGAACCGACCCGTATGCCTCCGTGTGCCACGGGTCTGAGACCTGGCTGCCTCCCGACGAACGCGCCGCCCAGCGACGCCGGGCAGAGCCCATACGGCAAGGCCCGTTCGTTGTGCGTGGGCCGGGGTGACAGGCCTCGGGGAAACGGGAACCGTGTGCGGACAAGCGCGGATGGCGCGGACGCGATCGCTCTGGCGGCTCGGGGGGCAGGGCGCGGAGTGAACGGCCGGCGAGGACTTGGGGGACCCCGGAGGTCACCGTGCGGAGTGAACTGGCGGCGGACCCGAGGGACCGCGGGGGGCACGGTTCGCGGTGGGAGTGGCGCGGGCGCAGCTGCGGAGGGAACTGCGGGCGAGGACTCGGGGGACCCGGTGGGCGTGGTGCGGTGGGAACTGCGGGCGAGGACTCGGGCGGGACCCGGTGGGGCAGGGTACGGAGGGAACTGCCGGCGAGGACTCCGCAGGCACCCGCGGGGGCAGGGTGCGCACGGGCTCGCTGTGGAGGGCACTGCGCGGACCGCCGTGGGAGATCTCGGAGGAGCCGGTACGCGCAGGTCTCTGTGGCGCTTCGCACCGGGCGGACTCCTCGCCGCACCGGATCCGGGAGAGCGGGGGGTACTGCGGGAACGGGACCGTCGTGGCAGGACTCGGACGGGCACGGTGGTCGTCCGAGAGGCAGTGACGACGATGAGCCGCCGCCCTGAAGGGATCACGAGCAGGTGCGTGGCCTGTCGTGGTGGCCCGGTGCGTCATCCGGAGCCGGCCACGATCACGCGCGCGCCGCACGCGGTGCTGGGCGATGCCATGAGGCGAACTACGGCGAGTGACCGGCGGCAGGACGCCGAGGCAACCAGCAGCGCACCCCGCGCGGGGAGTACGCGGATTCCCTCGCGCACCTGTGTGGAGCAAGCCGGTGCGTCGCGCACGCGTGTGGAGCGCGGGAGTGCCTCACGCACACGCGGACTGCCGTCTGCTGTCGCCGGGGGCCTGCACCGGAGGCGCAGCCACACGCCGGCACGTGCCCGGCGACGTGCGGGCCCGCATATGGCCGGTGATGCGCTGACCAGCGCATTCACGCCGCATCCGACCTCCCCGCCGGCACGAGGCGAGGTGCCGGGCCGACGCAGATGCTGCCGGTGGGGGCGGGCCACGTGCGGTCTCGGCCGGCGCGACTGCCTGTCGAGCCGGCAGGCACCGGACGACCGCGTGCGGTCGACCCTGATCCGCTACGCACAGGACGGAGGGGCAGCGGTCGTGCGGGTGTCCGGCGGGGTAGCGTAGGCCCGCGATGACGAGGCGACTCTCCTAGGGGGCCCTCAGGTCGCGACGATGTTCGTTTCACGTGGAACAGGAGCGACCGGGTGCCAGACGGAACGGGCGCTGACGCAGGCAGCGAGCTGCTTGCCGACCCGTGGGACGGGGACGCGCGTCTGCCCGAGTTCTTCGGCGACGCGTGGCCGGCTGTGGACGCGTACCACGCCTTCTTGAAAGAAGAGGGAGAGCTGCGCGGTCTGCTCGGACCGCGGGAGCTCCCGCGGCTCTGGGAGCGTCACCTGCTCAACTCTGCAGCGGTCGTCCCGTTCCTGCCGCGATCCGGGCTCATCGTCGACATCGGGTCCGGCGCAGGGCTGCCCGGCATCGTCGTCGCGGCGATGCGTCCCGACGCCGAGGTCATGCTGGTCGAGCCGATGGAACGACGTGTCACCTGGCTCATGGACGTCGTCGAGCGCACCGGGCTCACCAACGTCGACATCCGTAGGGCGCGGGCGCAGGAGCTGGACGGCGCCGTCGAGGCGGACGCAGTCACGGCACGAGCCGTCGCGTCACTCGACAAGCTGTACCGGTGGACGGTGCCTCTGGTGCGAGTGGGTGGCCGCATCGTCGCGATGAAGGGCGCCCGCGCCGGAGACGAGCTCGCCGAGGCGGCACCCGTGATGCGAAAGCTGGGCCTGACGGACGGAGAGGTGCACGAGGCGATCACGATCGCCGGCACCGAGCCGACGCGGATCGTGACGGCAGTACGAGGAAGGGGTCCGCGTGTTCGGTAGGAAGAAGCGCCGCGAGGAGCGGGAGGCCGCCGAGCGCGCGGCCGCCGCGCAGTCGCATGCCGCTGCCAGCGCACACCCGGATCCCGTCCGTGACCCGGGTGCCTCCGCTCATGGGACGGCGGCTGTCGCGGGTGCTGCCGACGCCGACCACACGTCCGGCCCCCCGTCCCAGCAGGGTGAAGCGCGGGACGCCGGCAATGGTGAGGTCTGGCGCGCTGAGCCTGTCGCTGCACCGGGACCGGCTGTCGCGCCCGGTCTGAACAACCGCGACGGTGCAGGTCAGCCCGTCGCCGAGGCTGTCGCCGAGTCGACGGACGCCGGCACTGTCCGGGTCGCTGACCCCCGCTCGTCCGACGGCCCCCTGTCGACGGGGGAGGGCGCGGCGACCCGGGGCGGTTCGCCCCGGTGGACGCCCGCTGACCTCACCGTCGCGGCTGCGACCGCGTCGATCGCAGCTGTCGATACGTCCGCGCACTCGACGTCTGTCGGCGCGGGCCATGGAGCCCCGGACGCAGCTCCGGCAGAAGCGCCGTCCGAGGGCACGCCGCTGGACGCGGTGTCTGACGCCACCACGGCTGGCGATCCTGTTTCACGTGAAACGGCACCGGTGGCGTCGGACATGCACGGTGAACACGCGGGTGGGACCGCAGTGCGTCCGGTTCCACGTGAAACCGGCTCGTCGGCCGTTCCTGCAGCCGGAGCGACCCAGTCGAGCGCAGCCGGCCTCGATGCATCTGGCGAGGCCCTCCGCTCCACTCAGCCGGCCGTCGCGCGCGGAAGTGAAGGCGACACCCCGGCCGACGTTTCACGTGGAACCGCGGCAACCGGCCCGGTGTCGCCACTGGGTGATGAGGTCCGGGCGCGACGCCAAGGCCGCCCGCAGCCGCTTTCCGTGGCGGACATGGGAGCGGCGTACCCGTGGCAGGAGACCGCCGCGACGCCGGCGGAGTCCGGCGCGGCGGTGTCCGCGTCGAACTCCGGTGCGACTGACCCGAAGGTCTCGACGACTGCCGGCGTGCTCCCGGGTGCGGAGCCGGAGTCGCAGGGTGGACCTGGCGAAGCACAGCCGACGGGTTCGTCCACCGGCACCGCGATCGACGTGGCACCCGCGGGCACCGGTCCTACAGCCACGCCCGGCGACGCGCTGACCAGCACTGATGCCGCTGCTGCGGTGCACGACGACGAAAGAGGAACAGTGGAAGACCTTCCGGCGCGCGCCGGCGTGACCGACCGCTCCGGGCTCGGCGGCGACACCGACACGGAGGAGGCACGGCGCGCGGCGCTCGTGGACAGCTTGCCGAGGCCCTCGGCGGACACGCCGCTGCTGGCCGAGCTGCAGCTCGACGCCCGACGCCGCATCGAGCTCAAGGGGCGCAAGTTCCCCCGCCCCGAGCGGACGCGCGTGATCACCGTCGCCAACCAGAAGGGTGGCGTCGGCAAGACGACCACCACGGTGAACCTCGCAGCGGCGCTGGCCCAGGCCGGGCTGCAGGTCCTCGTGCTGGACAACGACCCGCAGGGCAACGCGTCCACCGCACTCGGCATCGATCACCGGGCCGGAACGCCGTCGATCTACGAGGTCCTCGTCGACGGTGCGCCCATGCACGAGGCCGTCCAGGAGAGCCCGGACGTCCCCGGTCTGTGGTGCCTGCCCGCGACGATCGACCTGTCCGGCGCCGAGATCGAGCTCGTCTCGATGGTCGCGCGCGAGACCCGACTGCGGACGGCGCTCGACGTCTACCTCGACTGGCGCACGACCCAGGGGCTCGAGCAGATCGACTACGTCTTCGTGGACTGCCCACCCAGCCTCGGTCTGCTCACCATCAACGCGTTCGTGGTGGCGCGCGAGGTACTCATCCCGATCCAGTGCGAGTACTACGCACTTGAGGGTCTGTCTCAGCTGTTGAAGACGATCGAGCTGATCCAGGCGCACCTCAACCCCCATCTCTCGGTCTCGACGATCCTGCTGACCATGTACGACGCACGGACGAACCTCGCCCAGCAGGTGGCCGAGGAGGTCCGCACCCACTTCCCGGAGCGCACGCTGCGCACGACCGTGCCGCGCTCCGTGCGCATCTCGGAGGCGCCGAGCTACGGGCAGACCGTCATGACGTACGACGGCGGCTCCTCCGGTGCGCTCGCCTACCTCGAGGCCGCACGCGAGCTGGCCGAGCGCGCCGCCCCCGGCGCCGCACGCAACGACATCCCCGCCGGTGTGCCGGCCGGGTCCGCACAGGAGGATCAGTGAGCGAGAAGCGACGCGGTCTCGGCCGCGGTCTGGGAGCCCTCATCCCGACTGGGCTCGACACACCGCGCAGCACCGGCGACCGCCCGGTGGACGTGTTCTTCCCCGACAACCGCAAGACGGAGGCCGCTGCGGCCGACGCCGCAACCGCGGTGAGCGCATCGGTGGACGCCGCAACGGCAGTGCCGGACGTGTCCGCCACCGCTGGTGCCACGGCGGTCCCGACCGTGCCGGGCGACGTGGTCCCGGTCCCGGGCGACGGCGTCTCGACGGGCGACGCCGCAGGTCACGGGGCCGAGGCGACAGCTGGCGAGGGCTCCGCTGCGGCACCCGCCGCGCCTAGCGGACCGTCGAGCGACTGGGTGGCAGCCGACGTCGACGGTCTGGTGCCGGTGCCGGGCGCCCGGTTCGCTGAGCTCCCGGTCGGTTCGATCCGCCCCAACCCGCGGCAGCCGCGGCAGGTGTTCGACGAGGACGCCCTCGGTGAGCTGGTCGGCTCGATCCGCGAGGTCGGAGTTCTGCAGCCGGTCGTGGTGCGTGCCGTCGACGACGGCTACGAGCTGATCATGGGGGAGCGGCGCTGGCGGGCCACGCAGGAGGCCGGTCTCACGACGATCCCTGCGATCATCCGCGACACCGAGGACTCCGACCTGCTGCGCGACGCGTTGCTGGAGAACCTGCACCGCTCGCAGCTGAACCCGCTCGAGGAGGCCGCCGCGTACCAGCAGCTCCTCGACGACTTCGGCTGCACGCACGAGCAGCTCGCCACGCGAATCCACCGGTCCCGCCCGCAGATCTCGAACACGCTGCGCCTGCTGCGCCTGCCCCCGCTCGTGCAGCGCCGCGTCGCCGCGGGCGTGCTGTCGGCAGGTCACGCCCGGGCGCTGCTGGGACTGAGCGACGGTGCCGCGATCGAGCGCCTTGCTCAGCGGATCGTCTCGGAGGGGCTGTCCGTCCGCGCGGTCGAGGAGATCGTGTCGCTCGGTGGCGACGAGTCCGCACCGACGCGCAGGCCGCGTGCGCGGGCCGGCATCCGCAACGAGGCCCTCGACGAGCTCGCGACCCGTCTCTCCGACAGGTTCGAGACGCGCGTCAAGGTCGACCTCGGCAAGACCCGCGGGAAGCTCACGGTCGAGTTCGCGTCCGTGCAGGACCTCAACCGCATCCTTGCGTCGCTCGCGCCCGAGGATCCGGGAGTGCTCCGGACCTGAGCGGGGTGCCCGAGGCATCGCTCGGGCCGGCGTTCGCGGTTCCGAACGATGCCTTCCTGACGAAGCACGCGCGATGTGAGCGTTCACATCACGCCCGCGAGTTCTCCAGGAAGCCCTGAGAGCGGCGCACCGGACGCGCGCGGCGCTCGTGCCGAGCCGGAACGGCGTCTCGAAGGCGCTGGGAGAACGCCGAACGTGCCCTCCTGGCGTCGGCACGGGGCCTCGGGGACGAGGTCGGGGCCCAGCGACGGTGCCCGGGAACGGACAGCTGCCGGCTGCGCCGACCCGCCGGTCCGGCAGTGCGCCGTGCTCCGGGCCCGCCGCGTCCGCAGTCACACGCACGCACCCTGGCGGTCGAGGGGCGACGGGTCATAGGTTGGGCCGGTGCATCCCGCAGCCGCCGTGATCGCGGGCGTCGTCATGTCGGCCGTCTGGGCGGAGCTCGTGCACTGGCGTGCGAGCCGGCGGCGGCTGGGCCAGGGCCGGGTGGGTGATGGCACCGACGCGGTCGTCGTGCTCGGGTACCGCAGCCGGGGCAACCGCGTGAACGCCGTGAACCGCTACCGCGTGCGTGCCGGGCTGCGGTCGCTCGACCCGGCCGCGGGGCGCAGCGTCCTCGTCCTGTGCGGCGGCCCAACCGCCGGTGACGTACCCGAGGCCGACCTGCTGGAGCGCCACGCCCGTCGGCTGGGCTACACGGGTGCGGTGCGGCTCGACCGGACGAGCCGTACTACGTGGGAGAACATCGAGAACGCGATCCCGCTGATCGAGGACGCCCACTCCATCGCGATCGTCTCGAGCTCGTTGCACGCGGAGAAGGCTCGCGCCTACCTCTGGCGTCAGCGCCCCGACCTCGCCGACCGGCTACGGCGTGGTGCCGACCACCGGTTCGGCGAGGTGACGTGGGCCAAGCCGGCGGCTGCCGTCCTGGGCCTGTGGAACCTGCGCGGTCTCAGCACGGCGGGCAGGTGACCAGGCAGGCGACCCCGACGATCGACGCCACCCGCCGAGAGCATCGAGGTCAGGACCCGCTCTGGGTCTCCCGCGCGACGAGCAGCTCCTCGACCGCCTCCTTGATGACGGCCTTGGGCCGCGCACCGATGAGGCCGTTCTCCAGCTCGCCACCGGTGAAGAACGCGAGGTAGGGGATCGACTGGACGTGCATGTCCTCCCGAATGCCCGGGTTCTCCTCGGTGTCGACCATGACGAACTTGACGCGGCCCGCGTACTCCTCCGACAGCTCTTCGATGACCGGGGCGACCAGCCGGCACGGTCCGCACCACGCGGCCCAGAAGTCGACGACGACAGGCAGGTCGCTGCGGAGCACCTCGTCCTCGAAGGTGAGGTCGGTGACGTCGACGGTGCTCACCGCGCCATCTCCTCGTCCGCCGTCGCCTCGTCCGCCACGACGAGCGCGACCCCCGGGGAGACGGGGTCGACGACGTCCGTGAGCGAGGCGAGGTAGTGCTGCGCGTCGAGCGCGGCCGAGCACCCGGACCCCGCAGCGGTGATGGCCTGCCGGTACGTGTGGTCGACGACGTCGCCGCAGGCGAACACGCCCTCGAGGTTGGTGCGCGTCGAGCGGCCCTCGACCTGCACGTAGCCGTTCTCGTCGAGGTCGACCTGCCCGATCAGCAGGTCCGTGCGCGGGACGTGGCCGATGGCGACGAAGATGCCGCCGGCGGCGACCTCGCGGGTCTCGCCCGTGACGGTGTCCTGCAGGGTCACGCCCGTGACCTTGTCCTCGCCGTGGATGGCCACGACCTGGGAGTTCCACGCGAAGGAGATCTTGGGGTCGGCCGCGGCGCGGTCCGCCATGATCTTCGAGGCACGCAGCTCGTCACGGCGGTGGACCATGGTCACGGTACGCCCGAACCGGGAGAGGAAGGTGGCCTCCTCGACCGCGGAGTCGCCTCCGCCGACGACGAGGATGTCCTGGTCGCGGAAGAAGAAGCCGTCGCACGTGGCGCACCAGGACACGCCCCGGCCCGACAGGCGCTTCTCGTCCGGCAGGCCCAGCTCGCGGTACGCCGAGCCGGTCGCCAGGATGACGGCGCGGGCGCGGAACACGTCGCCGTTGCCGGTGGTGACGGTCTTGATCTCGCCGGTCAGGTCGAGCGACGTCGCGTCGTCCCACAGCACCAGTGCGCCGAACTTCTCGGCCTGCTTGCGCATCGAGTCCATGAGCTCGGGGCCCTGGATCCCGTCGGGGAAGCCGGGGAAGTTCTCGACCTCGGTGGTGTTCATCAGCGCGCCGCCGGCGGTGACCGAACCCGCGACGACGACCGGGGCCAGGCCCGCACGAGCCGCGTAGATCGCTGCGGTGTACCCGGCAGGTCCGGAGCCCACGACGACGAGGTCGCGCACGTCGGTGGAGGTGGGCGATGCGGAATCGGTCACAGGGTGCCTCGCTGGGTCGCTCGACGTCGCCGTGGGTGGCGACGGGGCCGTGGTGCGGCCCGGGATCTGGCTCGTCCAACCGATGGTAGGGCGCTTCTGTTCCCGTCCGCGGTCGGCGACCGCGCATCGGGCAGGTCAGGAGACGGTGATCTCCGTGACCTCGAGGCGGAACTGGCCGGCCGCGTTGGTCGGCAGCTCGGTGAAGTACAGGACGATCGTGGAGGCCTGCACCGGCTCGGCGAACGTGAGCACGGTGTCCTGGCTCAGGGTCCCCGAGGCCAGGAGCTCGCCCTCGGTCGGCGCCTCGGCCGTGGTCGCCCGCACCTCGACGTTGCCGCCGGTGCCGTTGACGTGCAGCGTCACGCCGCTGACGGTGCTCTGCCCGGCGAGGGCGAGCTCCAGGCCCATGCCCTCCTTGAGCCCACCGAAGTCGGGGCGGTTGTACGTGTAGGAGAACCAGAACGTCGACGGGTCGCCGTCGACGGCCAGCTCGACGTTCTCGACGCGCTCACCTGCGGGGTCGGTCGGGTCGAAGGTGCGGATCGACGCGACCACGGGCACCGGGCCGGCGGCCTGGTCCGGGGCCGCGGGCTCTTCGGGAGCGGCGGGCGCGGGCTCCGGGGTCGCCGGGTCCTCCTGGGCCGCGGTCTCCTGACCGGCGCCGGGCTCGCGGTCGTCGACCGGCGGCGCGAAGAGCGCGCGGGCGGCGAACACCAGGCCGACGAGCACGACGACGCCGACGATGACGAGGACCAGCGCCGTCGGGTCGAAGCGGCGACCGGTCTCCGGCTCGTCCTCGACGAACGTGAAGGGGTCGTCCGTGAAGGCCGGCCCGCTGTCCCAGGGCTCAGGCTCCGGGGTGGGTGCCACGGGAGGCAGGGACGCCGGAACCGCCGGCGGGTACGTGGCAGGCCCCGCGCTCGGCGCCGCGGCGGCGGGCGCCGCGGTCGCGGGCAGCACGCCCTGGCGGCGCGGCACCGCGGGCGGCGGTGTACCGGGGCGTGGTGCGCCCGCCGGCAGCTCGTCGAACGCGGAGCGCACCGACTGCCGGGCGACGCGGACGGGCGCGGCAGGGCGGTCGGCAGCAGCGGCAGCGGCCGCGGCACCTGCGGCCACCGCGCCGCCTGCGCCGGCGGGCTCGTCCGGCTCCTCGGCGGCGCGCCCGACGCGGATCTCGCCCCACGGCTCGAGCTCGTGGACCAGCTCCCCGGGCGTGTGCGGCCCGTCCTCGTGCGGGCCCAGCGTGACCACGCACAGCGTGTCGAGGTCGTTGGGCACGCCGGCCGCGATCTCGGCTGGCGGCACGGGCCGCCCGTCGAGCACCGGCGCAGGCTGCACGGACGTGTCGCGGTCGTGGTCGCGGTCCGTGGGCCACCGGCCGGTCAGGCCCGTGTAGAGCAGCCGGACGAGGTCGACGGTGTCGGTGCGGCTCGTCGCGCGCGGGTCGGTCAGGGCGGTGCCCAGCAGCGCGGCGTCGATCGCGAGGCCGGACACCAGCACGCGGCCGTCCGCGGAGACGTGCACGACCGACGGCCGCAGGGCCAGGTGGTGGACGCCGCGCCGGCGCGCGACCTCCAGCGCAGCGGCGGCCTCGCCGACGACGGCGCGGGCCTGGTCGGGCGTCAGGGGGCCGCGCTCGACGAGCTGGGCCAACGAGGCACCGGTGATCTGCTCGGACACGACGTACCCGACGCCCTCGTGCATGCCGACGTCGAGCACGCGCACCAGCCGTGCGTCGGTGACGAGGGCGGCGCGGCGGGCGGCGTCGAGCGCGGGAGCGACCGCACCCGACTGCAGGATCCGCACGCGCACGGGACGGTCGAGGATCTGGTCGTTGGCATGCCACACGGAGACGCCGTCGAGGTCCGACGGGAGGGCGTCGACCACGCGGTAGCGCCCCGCGAGCACCGTGCCCCTGCCGACCTCTTCCGTCACCCTGCCACCTCCGGACCCCTCCGCGACCTCACGACCCGCGGATGCAGGCCCAGGGTGCATGCTAGACGGCTCACGGCCGCCGCCGCCCCCGCAGGCGTCGCAGCAGCGGCCCGACCAGCTGGTCGAGCTCGCGCACGCGCAGCAGGCGCAGCCCGCCCAGGTACACCAGCACCATCACGGTCCCCACCGCCGCGCACTGCACGAGCGCACCGGGGACCCCGTCGGGTCCCACGGTCTGGACGGCCAGCAGCACGGCGACGCCCACGGCGGCCGCGGCGAGCGCCGCGAGCGTGGCACGGGCGTGCGTGCGCAGCACGCGGGCCCCGTCGACGTCGCCGTCGAGCCGGCGACGCACCGCGCGCAGCGCCAGCAGGGTGCCCAGCAGGTACGACACGCTCATCGACAGACCCGCGGCGGCGACCCACGAGGTGCTGGGCAGCAGGGCCCGGCCCAGCAGGGTGCCGGCCACGACGACGACCGCCATGGCCGCCTGGACGGGCACCATGCTCTTCGCGTCCTCGTACGCGTAGTACACCCGCTGGCACATGGACCACGCACCGAACGCGGGCAGGCCGAGGGCCATGGCGACGAGCACCCCGGCCACCGCGTCGACGCTCCCCTGGGGCTGGCTCGCCAGGACGAGACGCACCACCGGCTCGGCGAGCACCACGAGCCCGGCCGCGGCCAGGAGCGTGAACAGGCCCACGACGCGCAGCCCGGACGACAGGCTGGTGCGGACCCCGGCGACGTTGCGGTCGTGCGCCTGCGCCGACAGCCGGGTGAAGAGGGCGGTGGCGAGGGACACCGTGACCAGGGAGTGCGGCAGCATGAACAGCGTGAACGCGGTGTCGTAGGCCGCGTTGCCGGCAACTTCGGTGTGCGCCGGCCCGGCGGCGCCCGGTGCGGCGGACGCCACCCGCGACACGATCACGTACCCGAGCTGGCCGATGGTCAGCCCCACGAACGTCCAGGTGGCGACTGTGCCGGCACGTCCGAGCCCGGAGCCGCGCAGCCCCCAGCGCCAGCGGTACCGCACGCCGGCCCGGCGCAGGAACGGGATGAGCACGAGGGCCTGGCAGACCACACCGAGCGTGGCCGAGCCACCGAGGAGCGCGACCTGCCCCGCGGTCCAGCCGTCGGCGGAGCTCACGTCACCGAACACGACGATGAACAGCCCGAACCCGGCGATCGACACGACGTTGTTCACGGCGGGTGCCCACATGTACGGCCCGAACGACCCCCGGGCGTTGAGCACCTGCCCGAGCAGCGCGTACGCGCCGTAGAAGAACATCTGCGGCAGGCACCAGTACGCGAACGTCGTCGCCAGTGCCTGCTGCGCGGCGTTGCCCGACTCGGCGTAGAGCGACACCAGCAGGGGGGCGGCGAGGGTGAGCGCCACGGTGACGCCCGCGAGCAGAGCGAACCCGAAGCTCAGCAGCCGGTCGACGTACTCCTGGCCGTCGTGGCGCTTGTACGCCCGGACGACCTGCGGGACCAGCACGGCGTTCAGGACACCGCCCGCGAGCAGCATGAAGAGGACGTTGGGCAGCTTGTTGGCGACCGCGAAGGCGTCGGCCGCCTGACCCGTCGCGCCGATGGCCGCGATGAGCACCGCGACGCGCAGGAACCCGAGCAGGCGTGAGACGGCGGTCCCGCCGGCCATGAGCGCGGCGCCACGCCGGATGCCGCCGTCGGTGCCGCGGGTGCTTCCGTCGGTGCCGGGGGTGCTGCCGTCCTCGCTGCCCGGTCCGCCGGGGACGTCCTGCGGGTCGCCGGGGGGTGGGGTGGTGCCGCTCATGCCTCGTCCTCCGGTGTACCGCCCAGCACGGGCAGCGGGCGGGTGCCCTCGTCGTCGTGGACCAGGCGCGCGCCGCGCCGGGCGCTCTGCCCGCGGCGCACCGTCCGCCCGACGCCCAGCACGAGCCCGACGGCCAGCAGCACCCCGACGACGGCCGTCCCGACCGACTCGACGGTCGGCGACGCGCGGACGACGAACGTCACGGGCGTCGACAGCGGGCTGCCGTCGGCGGCGGTGAGCACGGCCTCGACGACCACCTCGCAGTTGGCGATCGCGTGCACGGCGACGGGGACCACGGCCTCGCCGCCGGCCGCCACCTGGACGTCCTCGCTGGGCCCGGTGCTCAGGCACGCCTTGCGCGGCGTGGCCTGCACGCGCACGGTCGCCGCGGTCGGCAGGTCGTTGCGGACCGAGAACCGGACCTCGCTGTCCGCGCTGACGAGGTTCTGCGTGCTGGGCTGGGCGAGCACGAGTCCGAACCGGCGCTCGTCGACGGCGGTCACCACGGTGTCGACGATCTCCTGCCGCACGGTCGGCTCGGCGCGCCAGGCCACGGCGAGCGGCGCCAGCACGGCCTCGTCGACACCGGCGAGCAGGGCCGTCGGGTCCTCCGTGACCTGCGCGAACCCGAGGGTCGCACGTCGCGCGTCGGCCAGGCGGCGCACCTCGGCGGCCTCGAGCGCGGCCGGCACGTCGGTGAGCTGGGGCAGCGCGTCGCGCTCGTCGTCCCCGGCGCTGGCGCCCAGCAGCGCGGTCATCGGTGCGGTGCGGGACCACGGCGCGCCCTGGACGGCGTCGAGGACCGCGTCGACCAGCGCGGGGTCGGGCTCGGCGTCGCGCGGCAGGGCCACCAGCACGTGCTGCAGCCCTTCCGCGGAGCCGCGGGCGAGGACCGAGAGCTCGGCCAGCACGCGCTGGACGACGGTGGTGCGGGTCGCGTCCGGGTCCAGCGACGTGGGGTCGCTCAGCAGGCTCGTGAGGGTCGCGTCGGGGGCGAGACCCACGAGCGTGCCGCTCGGGGTGCTGAGGCTGGTGCGGGCGCCGCCCGCGTCGTCCTGCGACGGCTGGTCGTCGGGGGCGAGGACGAGCGCGGCCGCTCCGCTGCGCGCGGCCAGGTCGGCGGTCGCCTGGTCGGTCGCCGGACCCGGCGCCCACAGGACGTCCGTGCGCGCGGCGAGGGGCTGACCGGAGGCCACGACCTCACCCGTGGCCGCGTCCGAGGCGGAGGTCGCGACGTCGAGCAGGTCGGCCGCGTCCGCGTGCGCGAGGGCGACCAGGTCGGGGTCGGACCAGGGCAGCGCGATCAGGTCGCGGCCCACGGCGGCCGCGCGGAGCTCCTCGCTCCACGCGGCGACAGCGCCGGAGCCGGCGGCGGCCTGCGCCGCGAGGGCCGGGTCGACGGCCAGGGCGACGTCCGGGTGGGCGCGTGCGATCTCGAGGACGGACGCGAGCCGCCCCCCGGGCTGCACGAGCTCGGTGAGGGTCGGGCCCGGGGGCGCGACCTCGACGCCGGCCGGGACGACGGCCGGCCCGACGACCGGTGCGAGCACGGACACCCGGGCCTGGGCGACGTCGTCCGTGGTCGCCCACAGGGCGAACGTGCGCTGCAGACCGACGCGGGCGCGGGGGCCGTCGGTCGCCTCGACGGCCAGCCCGCGTGCACCCCAGGTGTCCGGGCGGTCGAGCAGCCCGACCGCGTCGGCGGGCACGGTGACGGTCAGGTCCACGGACGCACCGGGGGCCAGCGGCGCCTCCGCGGCGACCGCGGCGGCGGCCTCGCCCGCGCGACGCCCGTCGACCGGCTCGTCGAGCCACGTCTGCAGGTCGGCCCGTGTGCCCGGGCGCAGGCGCTCGAGACGGACCACCGCCCGCGGGTTCTCGATGACCTCGCCCGTGCGGTTGGTCAGGCGGGCGCGCACCACGAGGTCCTGCCCCGGGCGCAGCACGCCGGGGTTCACCTCGGTGATCTGCACGCGGACGTCGGACGCGGCCTCCTCCTCGGCGGTCGACGCAGCGGTCGACGCGGGGGTCGGCGAGCGGTCCGTCGCCAGGGCCGCCGACGGGACGGTCAGCGCCGTGAGGGCCAGGAGGGGGACGATCGCGGCGAGCAGGTGCGCCCGCACCCGGGGGGTCGGTGCGCTCATCCGTCGGTGAGGACCGTGAGCGCCATGCCCGCGAGGCGACGCTCGTTGGGGTAGGCCAGCCGGTCCGACAGGTCGGCGACGCGGACCCACTCCACGTCCTCCGCCTCGCCGTCCGGGTCGTTCTCCACGGTCAGCTCCCCGTGCAGCGCGCTGAGCAGGAAGTGGTGCACGACCTTGTGCACGCGGTGCTCCTCGCCGGAGAACCAGTAGTCGATGACCCCGAGGCGACGCAGCACCCGGCCGGTGATCCCGGTCTCCTCCGCGATCTCGCGGACCGCGGCCTCCTCGGGCGTCTCGTCACCCTCGAGGTGCCCCTTGGGCAGGCACCACTCGAGGCGTCCCGCACGGTTGCGCCGCGCGATCACGGCCGCGGCCAGGTGCCCCTGCTGCCGCGTGACGACCAGCCCTCCGGCGGACGTCTCGTCGACCACCGGCAGCGCGACGGCGTGCGTGCGCGGGTGGACGCGGGTCGGGTCGATCCGCAGCGGATGACCACCGGGCGGTGCCGGCACACGCCCGGGACCGGGCGGATGGGCGGCGGTGGACATGCCGACACTGTAACGACTCCTCCTCACCCGTTCTGTTCGTGCCGCGGCACACCCGTTCCCGGGCCCGTCGCGACCTCTGGCAGGCTTGTCGGGTGTCCGACGCCCCCGAGAACGAGCCCGACGCCGCGGCCGTGCAGCAGCTGCGCCGCCGTGCCCTGGAGTCCCTCGCCGCGATGGCGCCCGACGCCCTCGACCTCGGTCGCCGCTTCCGCGACGCCGGGTACGAGCTCGCCCTGGTCGGCGGGCCGGTGCGCGACGCGTTCCTGGGGCGCGCCAGCAACGACCTGGACCTGACGACCTCCGCGACGCCCGACCAGGCCGAGCCGCTGCTCGCCGCGTGGGGTGACGCGCACTGGGACATCGGCCGCGACTTCGGGACCGTCGGTGCCCGCCGGTTCGCGGGCCGCCGCGGGGCCACCGAGGACGTCGTCGTCGAGGTCACCACGTACCGCACGGACGCGTACGACCCGACGTCCCGCAAGCCGCTCGTGCAGTTCGGCGACACGCTCGAGGGCGACCTGTCGCGCCGCGACTTCACGGTCAACGCGATGGCCGTCCGGGTGCCGGACCTGACGTTCGTCGACCCCTTCGACGGCCTGACCGACCTGGCGCGCGGGGTCCTGCGCACCCCGATCGACCCGCGCCGCTCCTTCGACGACGACCCGCTGCGCATGATGCGCGCCGCGCGGTTCGTCGCCCAGCTCGGGTTCCGCCTCGACGACGACGCCCGCGCGGCGATCGTGGAGATGGCCGGTCGCATCGAGATCGTCTCCGCCGAGCGGGTGCGCGACGAGCTGACCAAGCTGCTGCTGTCCCCGCACCCGCGCGCCGGGCTGGAGGTGCTGGTCGACACGGGCCTGGCCGACCACGTGCTGCCCGAGCTGCCGGCGCTGCGGCTCGAGATCGACGAGCACCACCGCCACAAGGACGTCTACCAGCACACGCTCATGGTGCTGGAGAAGGCGATCGCGCTGGAGACGGGCCCCGACGGCCCGGTGCCGGGCCCTGACCTGGTGCTGCGCCTCGCCGCGCTGCTGCACGACATCGGCAAGCCCCGCACCCGCCGGTTCGAGCCGGGCGGCGGCGTGAGCTTCCACCACCACGAGGTGGTCGGTGCCAAGCTCGCGTCCAAGCGGCTCAAGGCGCTGCGGTTCGACAAGCAGACCGTGCACGACGTCGCGCGGCTCACCGAGCTGCACCTGCGGTTCCACGGCTACGGCGAGGGGGAGTGGACCGACTCGGCCGTCCGGCGCTACGTCACCGACGCCGGGCCGCTGCTCGAGCGCCTGCACCGCCTGACCCGCTCGGACTCCACGACGCGCAACCAGCGCAAGGCGGCCCGCCTCAAGGCCGCGTACGACGACCTGGAGCGCCGCATCGCCACGCTGCGCGAGGCGGAGGAGCTCGCGTCGATCCGTCCCGACCTCGACGGCACGCAGATCATGGAGATCCTCGGCATCCGGCCCGGGCGGGAGGTCGGTGAGGCGTACCGCCACCTGCTGGAGCTGCGCATGGAGCACGGGCCGCTGGGCGAGGAGCGGGCACGCGAGGAGCTGCTGAGCTGGTGGGCCGCGCGGACGTCCTGAGGGGGTCCGCGGTCGCACCCCAACGGAACGGGCGTCCTGATCGTCCTTGAGGGTGTGACGACCATCGACGGGGCGACCCTCCTGTGACGCGGCGCTCCGGCGACGTGCCGGCCCAGCTGGTCCGCGACCGGTACCCGGCGCTCCTGGCGCGGGCGCGGATGCTCGTGCGCGACCCGGTCGCCGCGCAGGACCTGGTGCGCGACGCGCTGGTCGCGACCGCGACAGGACGGTCCCGGCCGACGTCGGTGCCGGCCGCCGAGCACGCCGTCCGGCGCTCCCTGGTGACACGGCTCCTCGACGGGCAGCGTGAGCGCGCCGCGGGGGAGCGGCTCGCGGCGCAGCGTGCCCCGGACGCGGCGGACCCGTCCCCGACCCCGGCCGGCACGACGGGCCCGGCCGACGAGGTCGAGGCGGCGCTCGCCACGCTGGAACCCCGCGAGCGGGTGTGCGTCGTGCTGCGCCACCTGGACGGGCTCTCGGTGGGCGAGGTGGGCGAGGTCCTGGGGCTGTCGGAAGGGCTGGTCAGGCGGTCCACGGCCGACGGCGTCCGCACCCTGTGCGCGCTGCTGGACGTGCGCACGACCGACCCGGACCGTGAGCGCGCGGACGGCGCGGTTCACCCGGCGGGCGCCACGCCGACCGTCGTGACCGAGGGGGCCCGGGACCTCACCGACGTGCTGCGCGCGGCCGAGGCGCAGCGCGCGGCGTCCTCGGAGGGGGAGCCGACCGTCGTCGCCGCCGCCTCCCGGGCCTTGGCCGCGGTGCGCACCGCCCGGGCCCGGCGCCGGGTGCTGGTCGTCGCGGGTGCGGCCGCCGCCGTCGCGGTGGTCGTGACCGGTGCGGTGCTCTGGTCCCAGCGCGGCACGCCGCCGTCCGCGGCACCCGAGCCGGGCGGGGCGCAGGTGCCGGGCCTGTCACCGCTGCGGCAGGCCGAGGAGTCCGACCTGCGGGGTGCCCCCGACGGCAGCGCGCTGGCCCTGTGGGTGCAGCCCGCGAGCGACGCCACGCCCACGCCCGCGGCCGGTGCCGCGTCGACGGTCGCCCGCCTCCTGCTGGTGCGTCCGGACGGTGACGTGCTGGACGTCGGTCCCGCGCCCGAGGGGATGCAGATGCTGACGGCCTGGGACCGTGCCGCGGGCACGGCCGAGTTCTGGGCGGAGGGGTCCTTCGGGGAGGCGACGGTCGTCGACCTGGTGAGCGGCCAGGTGGTGGGGACCACGCCGGACAGCGTCGACTGGGCGGGGGACCCGTCACCCGACGGCGCCGCCCGTGCCTGGACCTCGGACGCGGACCTGCACGTGGAGCGCGACGGGGTGGAGGTCCGGTACGACCTGCCGGCCACGGCGTGCTGGATGGTCGGGTGGTCCGACGACACCCACGTGCTGGTGGACTGCCCGCGGCTCGACGAGGCGACCCTGCGCCCGGCGGGTCTCGGCGCGACGACCCTCCTCATGGACACCACGACGGGGGCGATCACCGACCACCGCTCGGTGGAGGCCGGCGAGCCGAGCCCGGCGTACCCGGCGCACCGGCTCGCCGACGGACGGCTCGTCGCCTCGCTGGCGGTGCGACCCGACCCCACCGGCGAGGCGCCGCGCACGTGCCCGCAGCGCCTGGTGACCCTGACCGGGCTCGACACGGCGCCGTTCGCCGAGGTCCCGTCGGACCTGCTGGCGGTGCTGCCCGGCGTGGCACCCGTGCCGGCCGGCCTGCTGGTGTCGGGGACGACCAACTGCGAGGGCACCGCCGGGTCGGCGGCGCTGTGGGCCGTCGACGGCGAGACCGGCGAGGTCACGGACGTGCTGCCGTCGGTCGAGACGTTCGACCCGACGCAGGCGGGGCTGCAGTCGTGGGTGGTGGGGGACTGACGCGGCGCGTCAGTCCACCCGCACCACCAGCAGGCAGACGTCGTCCTCCTGGTGCTCGTCGACCAGGGTGCCCGTCAGGGCGTCGCACACCTGGCTCGCGGTCGCGTCGTCGGGGACCGCGGCCAGCGCCGCGGACAGCGTCTCGATCCCCTCGCGCAGCCCGCGGTCGCGACGCTCGACCAGCCCGTCGGAGTACAGCACCACGAACGCACCGTGCGGCACGTCCGCCGCGGCCTCCGGGGTCGTCCCGGGACGGACCGGCGGCAGGCCGATCGGCGTGCTGCGAGCACCGTCGAGGCCCTGGACGTGACCGCCGGGCAGCCGCACGAGGACCGGCGGGTGCCCCGCGCTCGCCCAGGTGAGGCGGGCGCCCGTGGGTGTGCGCTCCCAGCGCACGAGCACGCACGTCGCGATGTCGGCGACGTCGAGCGCGCGCACCAGGCCGTCGAGCCGCTCCAGCGCCTCGCCCGGACGGTCGCCGCGCCACACCGACGCGCGCAGCAGCGAGCGCAGCTGACCCATCGACGCGGCGGCGCGCAGGTCGTGACCCACCACGTCGCCGACCGCCAGGCTCACCGCGCCGTCGGGCAGCACGAAGGCGTCGAACCAGTCGCCGCCGACCTCGGCCCGGCGCCCCGACGGCAGGTACGAGGCCGCGACGTCCAGCCCGCCGACGTCGCCCAGCACGGGCAGCAGGCTGTGCTGCAACGTCAGCGCGGCGTCGCGCTCGGCCAGGTACAGGCGCACGTTCTCCAGCAGGACGCCGGCACGACGGCCCAGGTGGGCGGCGGTGACGACGACCTCCCGGTCGAACCCGTCGACGTCGCGGTGCACCAGGCACAGCGCGCCCAGCACCCGGTCGCGTCCGGTGAGCGGCACGAGCAGGGCGCTGCCCAGGCCGAGCGTCTCCAGCAGCCGCAGCTCGTCCGGCGTCGTGCGCGACGGCAGGCTCGCGACGTCCACCGGCATGGGCATGGGCACGTGGTCGTCGCCGGCGGCCAGCGTCTGGGCGACGCGCGGCGACTGGGTCAGCCACGTGGTGCCCTGCGTGCCCAGGGCGTGCGCGACGGGTGCGTGCGCCGGGTCCGCCGTGACGACGTGCACCCGCTCCAGGTGCCCGGTCTCGCTCGCCATCGCGACGAACCCCCACGTCGCCAGGCGGGGCACCACCAGGTCGGCCAGGGCGTCGACGGCGTCGCCGAACTCCAGGTGCCGGGACAGCTCCTCGCCCATGCGCGCCAGCAGCTCCAGCCGGTCGGCCGTGCGGTGCATGAGCGAGAGCTCGAGCGTGCGCGCCGCCTCGCCGACGGCCTCGGCGGTCACGTCGACCTGCACGCCCACCCGGTGGGTGACCTGGCCGTCCGCGTCGCGCAGGTGCGTGATCGCCAGCTGGTTCCAGAACTGCGAGCCGTCCTTGCGGACGTTGAGCAGCAGCTCCTGCACGTCGTCCCCGCGCTCGAGTGCGGCACGCAGCCGCGCCACCGCCTCGGGATCGGTGTCCTCGCACTGCAGGAACCGGCAGTTGCGGCCCCGGACCTCGTCGAGCGTGTACCCCGTGAGCGTGGTGAACGCCGTGTTCGCCCACACGACGGGGTCGCCGGGCAGGCGGGGGTCGGAGACCGTCATGGCCAGGGGCCCGCGCTCGAGGACGGCCTGGGCCAGCGGTCCGGTGAGGACGTCCTGCGGCAGCACCGGACTCGTGTGCGGTGCGCGCGCGTCGACGGGCCGGGTCCCGGCCGGCGGTGTGTCGTCCACCGTCCCTGCGCTGGTCACGTGGTCACCCCGGCGGGCGGTGCGGCGATCGGCACGGGGGTGCGCGTGCTGCGGGCGAAGACGACGGCGCCGGCCAGGTAGACCGCGGCCAGCCCGGCGAACAGGACGGGGGACCAGCCCGTGTCGGGCAGCGCGACGGCCGCGACCGCGGCGGCTCCGACGAACGCGGCGTTGTACATCACGTCGTACAGGGCGAACGCGCGGCCGCGGTACGCGTCGGCGGTGTCGTGCTGCACGATCGTGTCGACGGCGATCTTGGCGCCCTGCGCCGCCAGGCCCAGCGCGGCGCCGGCCCCCAGCACGGCGGGCAGGGTCACGGTGAACGCCAGCAGCAGCTGGCTGACCACGGCCAGCAGCAGGCACAGGACGATCCAGACGTGCGGCCCGACGCGGGGGCTCAGCACGGGCGTCAGCACCACGGCCAGCGCGAACCCCGCGGCGCTGGCGGCCAGCACGCTGCCGAACGTGGCCAGGCCCGCGGCGACGTCCGCCGGGTCGGACAGCAGGTTGCGGGAGATGAGGATGCTGGCGATGAAGACGGCGCCGTAGCAGAACCGGTGCAGCGCCATGATGCCCAGCGCGTACGCGGGCGTGCGACGGGCGACGAGGTACCGGGCACCGTCCACGAGGCCGCGGGCCAGGTGGCCCAGGGCACGGCGGACGTCCGTGCCGGCCGTGCGCTCGTCCGGGCCGAGCTGGTCCGGCCCGAGCCGCGTGGCCAGGGCCGACGCGCAGGCCATGACGGCCGCGGCGACCAGCAGGGAGGTCGCGTCGCGCACCCGGCCCGTCGGCAGCAGCAGGCCCAGGACGAAGCCCAGCGCACCACCCACGCCCGCGGCCGCGGCGCCCAGCGTCGGGGTCAGCGAGTTGGCGGTCAGCAGCAGCGGGCCGTCGACGACCTTCGGCAGCGACGCCGACAGCGCCGCGAGCAGGAACCGGTTGACCGACAGCGCGGCCAGCGCCAGCACGTACACGGCCGGGCCGACGCCGCTGGTCAGCATGATGACCGCGATGACGACCGTGAGGGCGACGCGCACGAGGTTGCCGTAGAGGAGCACCTGCCGGCGCCGCCAGCGGTCCAGGAGCACACCGGCCCACGGGCCGACGATCGTGAACGGCAGCAGCAGCACCGCGAACGCGGCGGCCACGCCCGTGGCCGTCGACGCGTTCTCCGGCGAGAAGAAGAAGAGCGTGGCGAGCCCGATCTGGAACATGCCGTCCGACGCCTGGCTGACCAGGCGTACGGCGAAGAGCCGGCGGAAGCCGGTGAGGGGCCACAGGGCCCGGAGGTCGGAGATCACCTGCACGCGCCAAGATTACGGCGCGTGTCGTCGGCGGGGTGCCGTGGACCGGTGACCGCCGCTCCCGCCGGCGCACGATCTCCCGGATGACGCCACCACCGCATGGAGGCCCTGGGGCGTTCCAGGCGTGACAGGTCGCCTCGTCGCCCCCGCGGTGGAGTCCGACCTGGGCCTGGGTGCGCAGGCGGTGGTCGAGCACCCCTGAGCGAGGGGACAGACGTGAGGGGCTGCCGTCGACGTGCGACGGCAGCCCCTCAGGCGTCAGCTGGTGCGGAGCGGGGTCAGCGCTGGACCTGTGGTCGCGCCGAGCCTCCGCTCTGCTGCGGGCACCGGCCTGACGCTTCGCGCCGGGCCGGCACCCTCCGCTGCGCTGCGGCTCAGCGCTCCAGGTCGCCGCGGATGAAGGCCTCGACCTTGACGCGGCCCTCGGTGTCCTCGGTCTGCACCGGCGGGGACTTCATGAAGTACGTCGACGCCGACAGCAGGGGGCCGCCGATGCCGCGGTCCTTGGCGATCTTCGCCGCGCGCAGCGCGTCGATGATGATGCCGGCCGAGTTCGGGGAGTCCCAGACCTCGAGCTTGTACTCCAGGCTCAGGGGCACCTCGCCGAACGCGCGGCCCTCGAGGCGCACGTACGCCCACTTGCGGTCGTCGAGCCACGCGACGTAGTCCGACGGGCCGATGTGGACGTTGCGGTCGTCCTTCTTGCCGGCCAGCGGGCCGTCGGTCAGGTTCGACGTCACGGCCTGCGTCTTGGAGATCTTCTTGGACTCCAGGCGCTCACGCTCGAGCATGTTCTTGAAGTCCATGTTGCCGCCGACGTTCAGCTGGTACGTGCGGTCCAGGATGACGCCGCGGTCCTCGAACAGACGCGCGAGGACACGGTGCGTGATGGTCGCGCCGACCTGCGACTTGATGTCGTCGCCGACGATCGGCACACCGGCGGCCTCGAACTTCGCGGCCCACACCGGGTCGGACGCGATGAAGACCGGCAGGGCGTTGACGAAGGCGACGCCCGCGTCGATCGCGCACTGCGCGTAGAACTTCGCCGCGGCCTCGGAGCCGACGGGCAGGTAGCAGATCAGGACGTCGACCGCGTTGTCCTTGAGGGTCTGCACGACGTCGACGGGCTCGGCGTCCGACTCCTCGATGGTCTCGGCGTAGTACTTGCCGATGCCGTCGAGCGTGTGGCCGCGCTGCACCGTGACACCCAGCGGGGGCACGTCGCAGATCTTGATCGTGTTGTTCTCCGAGTTGAAGATCGCCTCGGACAGGTCGAAGCCGACCTTCTTGGCGTCCACGTCGAAGGCCGTGACGAACTCGATGTCCCGCACGTGGTAGTCACCGAACTGCACGTGCATGAGCCCGGGGACCTTGCCCTGCGGGTCGGCGTCCCGGTAGTAGTGCACGCCCTGGACAAGCGACGCGGCGCAGTTGCCGACGCCGACGATGGCGACGCGGATGGAGGTCATCCTCGCTCCTTCTCGTGTTGCGCCTCGGAGATGCCCTCGGCGTCGTCTGCAGCGATGGCCGGACGGCCACCGCCCTCGGGGCGAGCGCGACGTACGCCGCGCTCGTTGTCGATGAGGTCGTCCAGCCAGCGGACCTCGCGCTCGACCTGCTCGAGGCCGTGGCGCTGGAGCTCGAGCGTGTACTCGTCCATGCGCTCGCGGGTCCGTGCGAAGGACTGCCTGATGGTCTCGAGCCGCTCGGTCAGCCGGATGCGGCGACCCTCGAGGATCCGCATCCGGGTCTCGGCGTCGGTCTGGCCGAAGAACGCGAAGCGGACGTCGAAGTTCTCGTCCTCCCAGGACGCCGGGCCCGAGGACGACAGCACCTGGTGCAGGTGCTCCTTGCCCTCGGCGGTGAGCTGGTAGACGATCCGGGCGCGCCTGCTGGCCACCGTCCGGTCGTCCGGCGCCTCGACGCCGACGATCCAGCCGCGGTCCGCGAGCCCCTTCAGGCACGGGTACAGCGAGCCGTACGACAGCGCACGGAAGGAGCCGAGCACGAGGTTGAGCCGCTTGCGCAGCTCGTACCCGTGCATGGGGGACTCGGCGAGCAGGCCGAGGATGGCCGGCTCGAGCACGTCGGAACGTCCGCGCACCTGATCCTCCTCGTCTCGCCCGTCCAGATCGCGGACCCGGCGAGCGGCAGGATCCGATGTATCAACTCGATACATCCGGAGAGTATGCCGGACGGGGCGTCGCGCACAACACGCCGCGTCCGTGGGGGATCGGACGGGCGGGGCGCGGGAGGCGCCGGCGTCGGGAATCCGTCGAGGGAGCGTCGGTGGCGCGTGCCGATCATGTGAAGGGTCGTGCGGAACCGGACGTCCCGGGCGCGGGGCCGGGTGGTGCGTCCGGGGCGTTCGTCCATACTGAGGCCCGTCAGCGCCCGACCGGCGTGCCCGGACACGGGCCGCGGGGGGCGCCGAACGCATCGTCGTCGCACGAGAGGTCCCCCCCTTGGCAGCCAGCAACCGCCGAACCGCGCCGCCGCGCGCCCGGCGCGCGACGCGTCGCCCCACCTCCGACACCGGTGAGCGCCGCCCCTTCTGGAACTACCCCCGCCGCGAGCACACCGGCCTGCACCGGTGGCTGCCGTCGTGGCGCGTGGTCCTCGGGACGTTCCTCGGTGGCGTGTTCCTCGTGCTGGGGGCGGGCGCCGCGGCGTTCGCGTTCATCCACCCGGACGACCCGCTGGCCGAGGTCGAGTTCCAGACGACGACCGTGTACTTCGCCGGCGAGCAGCCGGGCCAGCCCGGGCCGGAGATGGGCACGTTCGCCAAGCAGAAGCGCGAGATCGTCGACTACGCGACGCTGCCGGCGCACATCGGCCAGGCGGTCGCGGCCGGTGAGGACCAGACCTTCTTCACCAACCGTGGTGTGTCGCTCACGGGCATGGCGCGCGCGTTCCTCAACAACATCCAGGGCAAGCCGACGCAGGGCGGGTCGACGCTGACCCAGCAGTACGTCGAGCGGTACTACCAGAACACGACCAAGGACTACTGGGGCAAGGCGAAGGAGGCGATCCTCGCCATCAAGATCGCCCAGAACGAGTCCAAGGAACAGATCATGGGGCGGTACCTCAACACGATCTACTTCGGTCGTGACTCCTACGGGATCCAGGCGGCCGCCAAGTCGTACTTCGACAAGAACGCCGCGGACCTCAACGTGGCCGAGTCGGCGATGCTCGCGGCCCTCATCCCGTCGCCCAACAACTGGGACCCGGCCGTCGCTCCCGAGAAGGCGCAGCAGCGCTGGGAGATCGTGCTGGACCGCATGGTCGACGGTGGGTGGCTGACGGCCGAGGAGCGCGCCGCCCAGACCTTCCCGCCGACCATCGAGTACGTGAAGTCCGAGATGTACCGCGGCCCCAACGGGTTCCTGCTGGAGATGGTCGAGAACGAGCTGCTCGCGACCAAGTTCTGGACCGCCGACGAGCTGCGCACCCGCGGCCTGAAGATCGTCACGACCATCGACCCCGCCGTGCAGGAGCTGGCCGTGCAGTCGGCGGCGCAGCTGCGCGCGGGCGAGCTGACCGACGGCGCGACGCCGCACGAGCGGCTGCGCATGTCGATCGTCACCGTCGACCCGGCCACGGGCGGGATCGTCGCCCTCTACGGCGGGCCCGACTACCTCACGGACACGCGCAACACCGCGACGTTCGACCGGATCCAGGCGGGCTCGACGTACAAGCCGTTCACGCTGGTCGCCGCGCTCGAGCAGGGGATCGGCCTCGGCACGACGTACGACGCGCGGTCCCCGCAGGAGTTCGACATCGGTGAGAGCAAGCCCTGGCGGGTGCAGAACTACGCCAACTCCAACAAGTACGGCACGATCGACCTCGTCAGGGCGACGGCGGACTCCGTCAACACCGTCTACGCCCAGCTGAACCTCGAGGTCGGGCCGGCCGAGACGGCCCGGGTCGCGCAGGCCGCCGGTGCGACGAACGAGCCGACCACCGTCCCGTCCAACGTGCTCGGGTCCGACACGGTCCACCCGCTCGACATGACGAACGCCTACGCCACGTTCGCGGCGCAGGGCGTGCACCGTGACGCGCACATCGTGCAGTCCGTGATCGAGGGCGAGTCGGTGTGGTCGCCGGACACGACCGGCGAGCAGGTGTTCGCGGCCGACGTGATGGCCGACACGACCTACGCGATGACCCAGGTCGTCGAGCGCGGGTCGGCCAGCAACCACGTCAAGCCGCTGCGTCGTCCGATCGCCGGCAAGACCGGCACGTCCACGGAGAACAAGTCGGCCTGGTTCATCGGCTACACCCCGCAGCTGGCGACCTCGGTCGCCCTCTCCCAGATCGGCGAGGACAACAAGGCGCAGGACTCCATCGCCGCCTGGGGGCGGGTCGAGGACGTCACCGGTGGCTCCTACCCCGCGCTGCTGTGGTCCCACTACATGAAGCAGGTCTTCGAGCAGCCGAAGTACGCGGAGGTCCAGCAGTTCCCGGCCCGGGCCAACGTCGGTGGCAAGCCGACGCCCGCCCCGACCGAGACGGCCCCCGAGGAGCCTGCGGTGACCGAGGAGCCCGAGGCGCCGGCCGAGGCGCAGGTGCCGGGTGGGCTCGTCGGGCGCACCGAGGCGGACGCCGCGGGTGCGCTTCAGGGCGTGGGCCTGGTGCCGGCCGTGGTGACCGAGCGGTCCACCACCGTCCCGACCGGGCGGGTGATCCGCGTGGAGCCGGGCGAGGGTGCCACCGTCGCCGGCGGGTCCACGGTCACCATCGTGGTGTCCAGCGGACCCCCGCCGCAGCCCACCCCGACGCCACCCCCGGCACCCGCGCCCGAGCCGACGCCCACGGACCCGCCCGAGGGCGGCGCCGCTGCCGGCGGTGGTGCGGCGGGCGGCGGCACGGCGGGCGGCGCGGTCGGCGGTGCGGTCGGTGGTGCGGTGGGCGGCACGACGGCCGGCGGCGCCGGTGCCGCCGGCTCGCCGGGCGGCGGACCCTCCGGGTCCGCCGGCCGTTGAGCACGACCAGGCGTCCGGGTGACCGGTCCCGCGGGCGATTCGGTCCGCGGGCCGGGAACCGGTAGTCTGGGCGATCGCCGTCCCTCACGGGACGGTTCGTCGTGCCCACCACCCGACACCTGTCGGACCCGGGCACGCCGAGACGCTTGAGACCCTCCTGCCACGGACCGACCGTGGCCGCGAAGACCAGAGGAGGTGGGTATGAGCCTGCGTCAGTACGAGATCATGATCATCCTCGACCCCGAGATCGAGGAGCGCACCGTCGCCCCGTCGCTCGACAAGTACCTGACGGTCGTCAAGACCGACGGTGGGACTGTCGACAAGGTGGACGTGTGGGGCCGTCGTCGCCTCGCGTACGACATCAAGAAGAAGGCCGAGGGCATCTACGCCGTCGTCGACTTCACCGCGTCGCCCGCCACGGCCAAGGAGCTGGACCGTCAGCTCGGCCTCAACGAGGTCGTCCTGCGCACCAAGGTCCTGCGCCGCGAGGCCTGAGACCTTCGTGTCGGTGCCCGTCGCTAGCGTCGGGCCCCAGCATCCGCGGCGTCACGCCGCAGCCGAACCTTCCGAACGAGCGAGGAGGCCGTCATGGCCGGCGAGACCACCATCACGGTGATCGGGAACCTGACCGGGGACCCGGAGCTGCGCTTCACCCCGTCCGGTGCCGCGGTCGCGAACTTCACGGTCGCGTCCACGCCCCGCACGTTCGACCGCCAGTCGAATGAGTGGAAGGACGGCGAGACGCTGTTCCTCCGCTGCTCCATCTGGCGTGAGGCGGCCGAGTCCGTCGCCGAGTCCCTCACCAAGGGCACCCGCGTCATCGTGCAGGGCCGCCTCGTGCAGCGCTCGTACGAGACCCGCGAGGGCGAGAAGCGCACCGTGTACGAGCTGCAGGTCGACGAGGTCGGCCCGTCGCTGCGGTACGCGACGGCCAAGGTCACCCGGACCCAGCGGTCCGGTGGCGGCGGTGGCTTCGGTGGTGGGTCCGGCGGCGGCGGTGGCTTCGGCGGTGGCGGCTTCAGCGGCGGTGGCGCGTCCTCCGGTGGTGGCGGCCAGACCGACGACCCGTGGGCCACGCCCGCGGGCGGTGGGTCCGGCGGCGGCTACTCCGACGAGCCCCCGTTCTGATCGGCGCCTCGCACACCTGAACTTCTCATCCCCGAGCACGGCAACGCTCGGGGCTCCACAGACAAGGAGCACCACGATGGCCAAGCCCGTCGTCCGCAAGCCCAAGAAGAAGCAGAACCCCCTGAAGGCCGCCAAGATCGACACGGTCGACTACAAGGACACGGCTCTGCTCCGCAAGTTCATCTCCGACCGCGGGAAGATCCGCGCGCGTCGCGTGACCGGTGTCTCCGTGCAGGAGCAGCGCCAGATCGCCCGTGCCGTCAAGAACGCGCGCGAGATGGCACTCCTGCCGTACTCGTCGTCGGCCCGCTGAGAAAGGACTGACCCATGGCGAAGATCATCCTGACCCACGAGGTCACCGGTCTCGGTGCACCTGGCGACATCGTCGAGGTGAAGGACGGGTACGCCCGTAACTACCTCATCCCGCGCAACCTGGCCACGCCGTGGACCAAGGGTGCCGAGAAGGACGTCTCCGCGATCCGTCGTGCCCGCAAGGCGCGCGAGATCGCCACGCTCGACGACGCGAAGGCTGTGCGGGACTCCCTGCAGGCCAACCCCGTCACCGTCTCGGCCAAGTCCGGCGAGTCGGGCCGCCTGTTCGGCGCCGTCACCACGGCCGAGATCGCTGCCGCGATCAAGGCCGCCGGTGCCCCGGCCGTCGACAAGCGCAAGATCGAGGTCGCCCAGGCGATCAAGTCGACCGGTGAGTACACGGTGCACGTGCGTCTGCACCCCGAGGTCTCGGCCGCGGTGACCGTCAAGGTCGTCTCTGCCTGACCCTCGCTCCCGCGAGCCCACGAGGCCCCGTACCGCTCCGGCGGTGCGGGGCCTCGTCGTCTGCCGGGCCCCCGCCGGGGCACGCCGGCGTGCGACGTCCGGAGGGTGGCGGGGCGCTGTCCGTCATCCGTGAGAGGGACCCCGAGGTCGTCCTGCGGGGGGTCGGCACGCGTCACGGTGCCCCGTAGCGTCGACGGGAGGAAGCGCGGGACCGACGAAGGCACGAGGAGGGCGACCATGGGCACCACGAACGGCTGGGCACAGGGCGCACGCGTCCCCCTGGTCGCGCAGGTCACGGCGATCGTCGCGCTGGGCGCCGGGCTCGTCGTCGTCGGCGTCCTGCGCGCGGCGCACGACGTGCCCATGGCGATCGCGCTGGTGACGATGGGTGTGGCGATCCTGCCGGAGGCGGTCGTCCGCGTGCGTCGCGGGGTGCGGGAGCGCCGGACGACGGCAGCGGCCGTCGCGTCGGTCGGGGTGCTCGCCCCACGCCCAGCCGCCGCCCCGTCGGACGCGGCCGACGAGCTCGTCGCCGCCTGACGCGACCACGGGCGGGGGAGTCCGGATCCCCGCCGGCGACACGACGGGACGGTCGGCCGCCCGCGCGGACGCGCGCGACGGACGGGGTGACCGTGGCGGGCTCCTCGGTCTCGCGACGGACGGACATCTCCTCCCCGGGAGCGGTGTGCGCGGCGGGTGCCGTCCGTAGCCTGGCCCGCACGACGACGTGCGGGAGGACGCCATGACCGACGAGCAGCACGACCGGACGACACCCGAGGGTGACGTGAAGCGTCCGAGGAGCGACCAGGAGAGCGGCGCGTTCGTCGCCCTCGGCGTCGTCTTCTTCGTCCTCGGGATCAGCGGTGCTGCGCGCGGTGAGACCGCCCTGACCGCGTTCCTCGCGGTGGGTGTCGTCTTCTTCGCGATCGGCGTCGGCGGTGGGGCGAAGGCCCGCGCGCAGGCGGACGGAACCGAGGACGGCCGACGCGACCGCTCGACGGGCGGGGACGGCGGCGCGGCGGCCCATGACGGCGACGCCCGTCCCGCCCCCGACGACGCGACCGGGTCGGACGCCGCCGGGACGGACAACGGCGTGGGCGATGGTGGCGGGGGCGGCGGCGACGGCGGGGGTGGGGGCGGGGGCGGGGGCGACTGAGCCGTCCGGCCGCGCAGGCGCCCTCCGTCCGGGGACGGAGGCGACAGATCCGTCCGCGGACGGTGCTGCGGACGCACGGCTCGGGCCTAGCGTCAGGGGTGCGCCGATCCGGCCCCGACCCGAGGAGACGAGATGACCGACCAGCGTCCGACGCCCCGCCTCGCCCGGTTCCGCCCTGCCGACCTGTGGGCCGCGGTGACCCCCGTGGGGTTCGTGCTGCTGCTGCTGGGCCAGAACGACGCGACCGCCCGCGGCACGGGCCTCGTCGTGGGGGCGATCGCGTGCTTCGCCGTGGGCGTCGCGGCCGTGGCCGTGGAGCGCGGGCGGCGGCGGTCCGTCGAGCGCGCCTGACCGGTCGGTGGTCCGGCCGGTGCGCGTCCACGCACCGGCCGGAGCCATGCGCACGGCGCGGGGATCAGGCGCCGACGACCATCCAGGTGTCACCCCGTGCCCGCAGCCCTGTGGTGACGGCGCGGGCGGCCATGAACACCACGGCGAACGCCACCCACAACCAGGCCAGCCCGGCGGCTCCGGGTGGGGCCCACGCGTGGACCGCGAGGGCGGCCGGGACGTACGCGACGAGGGTCGCGACCCCCGCCCAGGCGAGGAACGGCCCGTCGCCGGCACCGATGAGGACCCCGTCGAGCACGAACACCCACCCGGCCATCGGCAGGGCGACGGCGGCGACGAGGAGACCGGTGACGGCCGCGCGCTGGACGTCGGCGTCGGGTGAGAAGAGCGGGACGTAGAAGGGAGCCAGGCCGCCGAGGACGAGCCCGAGAACGGCCCCCGCCCCGACGCCCCACTGCAGGGTGCGGCGGAGCACGGCCCGGGTCCGGGCGACGTCGCGGGCGCCCAGCGCGTGCCCCACGAGCGCCTGCGCGGCGATCGCGAGGGCGTCGAGCGCGAAGGCCGCCAGGCCCCACACCGCGTTGACGACCTGGTGCCCGGCCAGGGCGCTCGGGCCCAGGCCGGTCGCGGTCCAGACGGTCAGCAGGATCGCCAGGCGGAGCGTCGCGGTGCGCACCAGCAGGGGCAGGCCGGCGCGGGCGCTCGCCCAGACGCCGCCGGCTGCCGGTGCCAGGCTCGCGCCGGCCGCACGCGCCCCCCGGACGACGACCACCACGAGCCAGCCCGCCATGCCGAGCTGAGCGAGGGCGGTCCCCAGCCCGGACCCGGCGATGCCGAGGCCCGCCCCGTAGATGAGGACGGCGTTCAGCGCCGCGTTGGCGGCCGCACCGGACGCCGCCACCACCAGGGGTGTCCGCGTGTCCTGCAGGCCCCGCAGCGCACCCGTGGCGGCCAGCACCAGGAGCATGCCGGGCAGGCCGGGGGTGGACCAGCGCAGATAGCTCACGGCCTGGGTGGCGACGTCGCCGTCGGCGCCCAGCACCGCGACGAGCCAGGGGGCGGCCGCCCACGTCGCTGCGGCGAGCACGAGCCCGAGGCCCGCGCCGAGCCACATGCCGTCCACGCCCGTCTGCAGGGCGCCGCGCGGGTCGCCGGCGCCGAGACGTCGGGCGACCGCGGCGGTGGTGGCGTACGCGAGGAAGACGCACAGCCCGACGACCGTCACCAGCACCGTCGAAGCCAGGGCCAGCCCGGCCAGCGCGTCGGTGCCGAGGTGGCCGACCATCGCGGAGTCGACGAGGACGAACAGCGGCTCCGCGACGAGCGCACCGAGGGCCGGGACGGCGAGGGCGAGGATCCGCCGGTCGACGCCGGTGCGGTCGGTCGGCCGGGCCGGCGCGTCGGCGGGAGTGCGGGGAGCGGGGTCGGTCGGGCGTCCCCCGTGCGGCCCAGCGGAGTTGGTCGGGTCGGGCGACGCGGGTCCGGGGGTGTCCGACGGGCGGTTCAGGCGTCCACCAGGTGAACGCGGCACGAATCTTCCTCGCTCCACAGCACGTGCACAGCGTAAGTGCCGGTCGGAGCCTGTGCCGAGCCGCAGATCCGTCGCTGTCCACAGGTGTATCCCCAACCTGTGCACACAAGGTCGAACGGGTTGTCCACAGGCTGTCCACCGACCTGTGCACACACCCGTTTGGGTCCCAGGGGTTCGCGGCCTAGCCTCGCGAGGGCAGGTCCCCGGTGGATGTGGTCGTCCCGGAGGGGACCGCTCGTGGGTGACTGTCAGAGGGGCCCGGTAGAACAGGCGTTCGACGGGTGGGGACGAGCAGGAGCAGGTGACAGGTGACCATCGAGGACCTCGAGTACGGCGCGCCGCCGGACAGCGGACGCAGCAGCGGCGGCGGCTTCGACCGCACCCCACCGCAGGACCTCGAGGCCGAGCGGTCCGTGCTCGGCGGCATGATGATCAGCAAGGACGCCATCGCCGACGTCATCGAGCAGATCAAGGGCACCGACTTCTACCGCCCCGCGCACGAGGCGATCTACGACGCGATCCTCGACCTGTACGGCCGCGGTGAGCCCGCCGACGCCATCACCGTCGCCGACGAGCTGACCAAGCGCGGTGAGATGACCCGCGTCGGCGGCGCCGCGTACCTGCACACCCTCATCGCCGCCGTCCCCACCGCGGCCAACGCCGGCTTCTACGCGCGGATCGTGCGGGAGCGCGCCATCCTGCGCAAGCTCGTCGAGGCGGGCACCCGCATCGTGCAGCTCGGCTACGCGACCGACGGCGGCGACGTCGACGAGCTGGTCAACAACGCCCAGGCCGAGGTCTACGCCGTCACGGAGCGCCGCGCGTCCGAGGACTACCTGCCGCTGTCCGAGGTCATCGGCGGCACGGTCGACGAGATCGAGCGGGCCGGGCACCGCGGCGAGGGCATGATCGGCGTCCCGACCGGGTTCGCGGACCTCGACCGGCTGACGAACGGGCTGCACCCGGGGCAGATGATCGTGGTGGCGGCGCGGCCGGCAATTGGTAAGGCCCTGGCACTCGACACACCGCTGCCGACGCCCACGGGCTGGACGACCATGGGCGAGGTCCAGGTCGGTGACCAGCTCCTGGCCGCCGACGGCACGGTGACGCGCGTCGTCGCGGCGACCGACGTCATGGTCGACCGCCCCTGCTACCGCGTGATGTTCGACGACGGCTCGACCATCGTGGCCGACGCGCAGCACCAGTGGCTCACGCGCACCCGGTCCGAGCGACGGGTGGGCGCCGAGGGCTCCGTCCGGACCACCGAGGACCTCGCGCAGACCGTCCGGTGCGTGACGGCCGACGTGCGCGCGAACCACTCCGTCGCGACCACGGGCCCGCTGCGTCTGCCGGCCAGAGAGCTGCTCGTCGACCCGTACCTCCTGGGCGTGTGGCTCGGCGATGGGCACTCGACGTCGGCCCGGTTCACGAGTGCCGACCCGGAGATCGCGATGCGGGTCGAGGGGCGGGGGTACGACGTGCGTGCCGCCGGGCAGGACCGCGCCGCCGACCTGTACACCGTGCGGCTCCCGCGCGAGACGACGGCGACGCGACAGTGCGAGGTCTGCGGCACCGACTTCGTGCCCGCGCGCTCGCAGGTGCGTACGTGCGGACGGTCGTGCGGTGGGCGGGTCAAGACCCTCTCCGGCCCGGTTCCCGCCCCGACGTGTCCTGACTGTGGTGTCGAGACCACGGGACTCGTGCGCTGCCAGGATTGCCACGACCGGTACGGCACCGTGCAGGGACGGCTGCGCACCCTCGGTGTGCTGGGCCGCAAGCACATCCCGCTCGACTACCTGCGGGCGAGCGAGGCACAGCGGCGCGACCTGCTGGCAGGGCTGCTCGACACGGACGGCACGGTGAACCCGACCGGGTCCGTGCAGTTCGCGGTGACCGACGAGCGGTTGGCGCGGGACGTGCGTGAGCTCGTCCACTCGCTGGGGTACCGGACCGGGTGGTCCGTCAAGCCTGTCCGCGGCCGCTCCGCGGCCTCGTCGACGTGCTTCACGATCACGTTCACCACCGACGACGACGTGTTCGCGCTCGAGCGCAAGAAGCTCGTCCACAAGGAGCGGCGTCGCCGGTCGACCGCGCGTCTCCACCAGCGGTACGTCGTGTCCGTCGAGCCGGTGGCGTCGGTGCCGGTGCGGTGTGTCGAGATCTCCCACTCCTCGCACCTGTACCTCGCGGGCGAGTCGATGATCCCGACGCACAACTCCACGCTCGGCATCGACATCGTGCGGTCCGCCGCCATCAAGCACAACATGGCCGCCGTCGTGTTCTCGCTCGAGATGAGCCGCAACGAGATCACCATGCGACTGCTCTCCGCCGAGGCGCGCGTGCACCTGCAGAAGCTGCGCACGGGCGCGATGGGCGAGGACGACTGGGCCAAGATCGCCGCGACCATGGGCCGCATCAGCGAGGCCCCGCTGTTCATCGACGACTCGCCCAACATGTCGCTCATGGAGATCCGCGCCAAGTGCCGGCGCCTCAAGCAGCGTCATGACCTGAAGCTGGTCGTCATCGACTACCTCCAGCTGATGACGTCCGGCAAGCGCGTCGAGTCCCGCCAGCAGGAGGTCTCGGAGTTCTCGCGTGCGCTCAAGCTGCTCGCCAAGGAGCTCGAGGTCCCGGTCATCGCGATCTCGCAGCTGAACCGTGGTCCCGAGCAGCGCACGGATAAAAGGCCGGCGATGAGCGACCTTCGCGAATCGGGATCAATTGAGCAGGATGCTGACATGGTCATTCTTCTGCACCGTGAAGACGCTTATGAGAAGGAATCTCCGCGCGCCGGTGAGGCTGATCTGATCGTTGCCAAGCACCGTAATGGACCCACCGACACCATCACCGTCGCGTTCCAGGGGCACTACTCGCGGTTCGTGGACATGCAGATGTAGTGGCGGCTGTAGGTGTCGACGTGTTGTCGAGATGTCGAGATGCAGGATAGTTTGAAAGTCGGGCCTGGATACTTTAAGTACGTACGGCAGCGGGTACTCGGGTGACCCGCTCGCTCGGGCGGAGGGCTACCGCAGGACGGCGTCGTCAGAGGCAGCGCGTTCGGCCAACGCCGCATGCATCAGGATCCCCACCCCGCCGGAGAACTCGACGCCCGTGAGATGCGACGAGCGCATCACCTCCTCGTAGGACCAGCGACGGTGCAGCTCGATCGATGCCAGGTTGCGCGGATTCACGACGTAGAAGACCTCGTCTGCGCGGTCCGCGATCCACTGCACGCGCACCTCGGTCAGAGCAAGAGCAATGCCCCTTCGCCGCCACGAGGGGTCGACCGTGACGCCGCCAAGGTAGTGACCCGTGGGTGCTGCATCTACTACCGCGGCGTGAAGGTACGTCTGGGCCCCGCCGACGGTGATCGGGTCACCCGCCTGCGACGAGCACTCCGCGACAAGGACGCAGCAGTCCGGGTTCTCCACCGCGCGCCGGTACGCATCCGGATGAGCTGGCCTGCCCGCTCGCCGCTGGATCTCCTGCATGGCGTCGACATCCCCCAGTGCGGCCGGCCGCACGGCGACCTGCGCTGGGCGATGCTCCGCACCGGGTCGGAAATCGGCGAAGCCAGCCATGTGCACGACGTTATCGGGCGGAGCTGAGTGGACTGTCAGTCCCTTCCGCATCTCGACATCCATCCGGCTCAGCCGCTGGCCGGGGTACATGCGGTTCGGGCTAGGACTCAAGCTTGAGGAGGGCGCTCCAGTCCGCGCCCGGGCACGCCCTCCCAACATGCCTAGGGAACGTCCGCCGGGACATGCGTGGTGATATCCGCCTCCAGTAGGCCGGCGAGGTCGTCGGGGTAGAGCGGGATTGCATCTTCAGAAGGTGATCGCCAGACGCCGGTGACGTTGGGCTGGTCGAGGCAGGTTCTTCGGTCCGGTTCGTAGTCCGCCGGGTGCGCCAACTGAGCGTCGAACACGAGGACGATCTCATGACCGGCTTGACCGGCGTAGGTGAAGTGGTTCTCGAGTGCACCGAGCTGGCGACCAACCGTGATCGCGAGCCCGTACTCCTCGAGGAACTCGCGCTCGAGGGTCCGCGAGGCCTTCTCGCCGAACTCGATACCGCCGCCGGCCGGACGATGGAACATCCGTCCTGTTCCGGGTTCGACGACCTCATCGACGAAGAGCTGCCCGGTCTCGGGCCGACGGATCACTGCGAGGGCGATAGCTCGGACGCTTGGCACGTACGAAAAGTAGCGTGCTGCGCCGTGCTATCGGGCCAGCCGGGAGATCGGTTCTCGCCGGGGCCGAGCGTGGGCGCGACGCCACTGGACTCTTCGTGGCTAGTTTGACCAACGCTCTCCGCGCAGGAGCAGCCGGTCAAAGTAGGACGCTGGGCCCCGGTCAATCTGCCCTGCATCTCGACACCGGCGTCGATAGCTGCCAGCCTCCCGCACCTTCATCTCACGCGTCCTCGGCGAGCGACAACACTGCGCGCATGCCGGCGAGTCCCGACCCGGCGCGTGTCTGGTAGGTCTCGGATAGCCCTGACGCGGTGAGCAGGTGTGCCCAGCGCTTCTCGGTCACGACCGCGTCACAGTAGGGCACTGCCGTTGCCAACGCGATCAGGTCGGACAGGTCGTGCTGCTCCCACGGGTGATTGGCGTCGCGGTGCTTCAGCTGGCGCAACGTGGCGAAGACATGCACGGTGGGGATCCCGGCGACCAGGGCCTTCATGGCGCTCGATGGGTCGGTCGCTGGCGGCGCAAAGAAGAGGCCATATGGGTTCACGCCAGCGTCGAGGCACGCCTCGTTCAGCTCGTCGGTGATCGTCTGGATCTCCTGCACCACGATGAGATCCCACAAGCGCCGCCGCATCGCAGGAACGGCACGTAGGTCCTCGCGGAACCGAAGCTCGCGCTCCATCCAGTAGTCGCCGTCGCGATGCGCCGGTGCACGATCGAGGCCATCGCGCTTCAGGAACTCGTCGCCGCCGACAAGGCTGAACCACTCCCACGCCGGGCCCGCTGCGACCGAGTCGTGCCAGTCGGGCGGGGGACTGGTCGGTGCACCCTCGGGTGACTCTGAGGTAGCGATGGATTCCACGAACCGCAGCCGGCCGTACTTCGAGTTGAACGCGTGGTTGACCCCAATGCCCAGCACCTCGGCGGAGGTCGTGGCGCGAGTCGTCCCGTGGAACCATCGCTCGATGTAGGTATCCATTTCCAGGCGCCGGACGACGTCGATCGCCCCGAGCGTGCGGTATCCGCTCAGGTCGCGCATGACCGCGCCCACCTGTTCTCGTGATGCCGCACTGCCTCGATGCCAGAGCTCGCGGTAGTGGGCGCCGGAGAGCGGCAGAACGACACGCTCATCGGCTCGCAGGTCCGCGAGTCGTGACGCGACTTCGTGCCAAGGGCCCGAGCGAGCCTTGAGGCCGCGTGCGAGGTCGACCCAGATATTCATGTCGAGGTAGATGCACACCGGCTGGACTGGGCCCATCTACTTCTCCTCTGCTGGTCGCTGGCGTACTTTCTGGCGGACCGCGCGAGCACGACACATCCCCGGGGCGCCAAGCGTCGAACATGACGCGTGAGTCGTCGAAACGCGCTGCATACGCCCCGGCCTTGATCTAGGAGGTGGCCGTCTGACGAAGGTGCTCTGTCAGCGGGCGCACGAGGTCCTCAGTGATCCCAGCGGCGACGTCTTGAATGAACCACAACACGGCGTCGTCGAAGGTCCCAGTCAGGAGCAGTAGTCCAAGGGCAATAGAGCCGACGGCCAGCCGCCATCGTGTTGGCAGCCCGTCAGCAGCGAACTGGACGACGTCACTTCCGCGCACGGCATGACGATGGCATATGCCACTGACATCGGATCGTCAGCCGATGCATGGCGAACGGGCACTCCGCTGGTACGGGTGACAGGGACAGTTGCTGAGGCGCAGTCCTGCCCAAGAGACCAGAGCGCGACGGCGGTCACGAGGTGACGCCATGGGCACTGTCTGGTGGGCCGCACCTTGAGTGATCTCGGCTCACCACGCCAGCTTGCTCAATGTATGCCGCGCGCCGGCCGTCAGCCTGTCCCGCATCTCGACAATACTTTGAGAATCGGGTGTCGAGATGCGGCCTACTTTAAATGTCCGCACCCGAAACATTAAATACGAAGTCCTAACAAACTAGCCGTCGACGCGCGGGACGCGCACCCGAGGAGTGGCCGACATGTGTGCCACACAACCGTCACACAACCCAGTTGCGTCCCACCACGGTTACCGCGATCGATCGGGTGAACCCCCGCTAGTGGCCTCTGAGCTCTGGCCGCGCCGTATGCGCCGAGGGTCGCCATCATGGAGCCGTGTTTGAGGACTTCACCATCGAGGACATCGCCGTCGGCGAAGCGACCCTCCACGTCAGGCACGGCGGCGACGGGCCGCCCGTGCTGCTGTTGCACGGTCATCCACGAACGGGAGCGACCTGGCACGCGGTCGCACCGCGGCTGGTGGCCGCGGGGTTCACAGTCGTCTGCCCGGACTTGCGGGGATATGGCCGTTCGACGGGCCCTGCACCAACGCCGGATCACCGTGCCCACTCGAAGCGGGCGGTCGCTGGCGACGTGGCGCAGCTGATGACGAGGCTCGGCCACGACCGCTTTCACCTGGTCGGGCACGATCGGGGAAGCTACGTGGCCTTGCGTCTGGCGCTCGATCATCCGCAGCGTGTCGACCACCTCGTCCTGATGGACTGCATCCCGATCAGCGAGCACCTCGCTCGCGCAGATGCCCGCTTCGCGACGAGGTGGTGGCACTGGTTCTTTTTCGCGCAGCCCGACGTCCCCGAGCGGGTCATCTCCGCGGACCCCGACGCCTGGTACCACGGTGACCCGCGGGTGATGGGGGCCGACAACCACGCCGAGTGGCGCCGAGCGATCCACGATCCGCGGGTGGTGCGCGCGATGTTGGAGGACTACCGCGCGGGCCTGACCATCGACCGCATCGATGAGGAGGCGGACAAGGCCGCGGGACGCCGCCTGGAGATGCCGCTCCTCGTCCTCTGGTCGCTCCGCGACGACCTGGAGCTGTTGTACGGCGATCCGCTGGAGATCTGGAGCAACTGGGCTTCCGACGCGCGCGGAAACGGCATCGACTCCGGGCATCATGTTGCGGAGGAGGCGCCCGACGCGCTCACCGATGCGCTCACTGGCTTCCTTCCCGCCTGATGATGACGGCGCCGTCCAGAAGTTGATACTCCGACCGTCGCACGGGTTCCCCGATGCTCCCCCGCGCCGGGAGGCTCGACCGCGGCAACTGTTGTCCGCTGAGCTGGACGACGACCAGTCGGCGCCGTATGTCGAGATGCAAGGTTGTTTGTCTGGACACTCGTCTTCGTTTGACTACCCGATACCTCCGGATCTCCGCGCGCCGCGGCCCGTGCGGACCAGGTTCAGCCGGTCGCTGCGGATGGGGTCCACCTGCCGAACCACCGCTCGGCGTTGTACGCCTCGAACCGCTCAACCTCGACAAACCCCAGCCTCGCGGCAAGGCGCATCGACCGCTCGTTCGCGGTCTGGGTGGTGAGTACGACGGCTTCACCGGGCAGTGCGGCGGTGAACTAGCTGAGTGCGGCTTCGCAGGCCTCGGTGGCGTGCCCTCGACCGCGTGCACGCTGCCCACTTCTACTTTGGATGCCGCTTCAGCCGGGTGGCCGTTCGGTCAAAGTACGGCGCTCGCGCCCGGTCAATCTGTCGTGCATCTCGACAGACGACTGTCGAGATGCCATTGCGCTGCCCCGTCCTTTGTCGTCGCCGTAGCCCGACTCAACGGTGTCGATGTCTGGGCTGTCCAGACCTGCTCCGGAGATCCGCGGTGACCCGATCGAGTACACCGCTTGACGTACCGGGCGTCCGCGGGTGCGCTGTTCGACCGGTCGGGTTCGATGACACCCCGACTGCCTGTCCTCAGGCTGCTTCCGCCCGCACCAGGGGGTGCCCGGGCCTAGGGTCACGCCATGGACGCGCGCGTGAACCTCGTAACACTCGCCGTGCAGGACGTCGCCCGCTCCCGCCGGTTCTACGTCGACGGGCTCGGCTGGCCCGTGCTCGGGGAGGTGCCGGGCGAGGTCGTGTTCGTGAGGCTGTCGCCCACGCTCGTGCTGTCCCTGTGGCGTGCGGCCTCGTTCGTCGACGAGGTCGGCCCGGCCGGCACGCCGCCGGGGGAGGCGCCGTTCGTGCTCGCGCACAACGTGCCGACTCCTGCGGCCGTCGACGCTGCCGTCGCTGACGTGATCGCAGCCGGTGGTGCACTCGTGCACGCGCCCGTCTGGCGCGAGTGGGGCGGGTACTCGGCGTACGTCGCGGACCCGGACGGGTTCCGGTGGGAGCTCGCGTACAACCCGGGCCCCATGGGTCTGTCGCTCATGGCAGCCGACGGCCTGGCCTGACGGCGCACGCCGGGGCCCAGGTCCCGAGGTGCGGGGCCGTGGGACGCCCGTTCGGGTCATCCGCGACGTGGCCACATCGGCGCCAGCGGGCAAGGTATGACGCTCAGCAGCGGTCAATCTGCCGTGCATCTCGACAGCAGCAGGCGGATGCGCCGCGCGGTCGGCAGGCTCGGGCGTACTCCTGACGCGCCGTCCTGTCGCCGACTCGCTGAGTTCCCGGTCGGCGCTGGCGGAACCGCGACGGCGCTCGTGTCGAGATCCCGCCTACTTTGAAGATCCGCGACAGGTTGATTAAGTACGGCACGCGAACTAATTGGCAGCCCGCGGCATGCTGTCCGTACGGGGGACGGGCAAGCGGACGTGGCGTCGGGACCGTCGGCCATGACGGGCCACCCTTGGCTCGACGAGGAGCCCGGAGAGCCGGACCGGTCGCGCACCTGGCTCGAAGGTGGTCAGCCGGCGTCTCCCCGGACGATGTCGACGAGCTCTCTCAGCGTGTCGATCCGGTACCGCGCCCCCGAGAAGTCACCGTCACGTGTGAAGTGGTTGTCCACGACTGCGCAGTCGATGCCGGCCGCCATCGCGGACCTCAGCCCGCGTGCGGAGTCCTCCACGACCAGGGTGTCCGATCGTGCGGCGCCGAAGCGCCGCAGGCCAGCAAGGTACGGCTCCGGGTCGGGCTTGGCGCGCTGGTAGTCCTCGCGGACGAGGACGAAGTCCATGAACGCGCGGATCTGCCGCCTCTCGTGGATGAGGTCGAAGTCCGCGCGCTTGGAGGTCGTCACGATGGCCAGACGCGCATGCCGCGACAGCTCGGCGAGCACGTCGACGACTCCGTCGATCTCGATGGGCTGCGTGCGCAGGTACTCCTGGTAGTAGCCGTCACGTGCGACGCGGAGTCGGTCGATGGTCGGCTCGTCGACACCCGCCGACCTGGCCTGGGCCCACGTTCCCAGCCCTCGGGTCATGTCGCTCAGGTACTGCGCCTTGTCCAGGACCACCCCGACGTCGGCCAAGGCTCGCTCGCCCGCCGTCCAGTACCAGTGCTCGGTGTCGACGAGGACGCCGTCGTGGTCGAAGAGGATGTAGCTCTTCACGGCGAGCGCATGAGCATCACCGGGACGGCGAGTCCTGCGTCGTCGCCGAGGTCCTGGGTCAGCGGGATCCAGTCGAGACCGACCATCCTCGGGCAGTCGCACTCGAGGTCGTGATCGGTGCCGAGCACCGGCTCGCTCGCGGGGTCGACCTCCACCCGGAAGACAGTCGTCCACCCTGAGGGGTACGGGAACTCGAACACGGCACGGACCGACGTGCAGGTCAGGTCGGTCTCCTCGAGGACCTCGCGCCTCACCGCCGCGGCCAGATCCTCACCGTCGTGGACCCCGCCCCCCGGCAGGGTCCAGTACTCCGGGCCGTCGTGTCGCCCCTGCGGCCCTCGCCCACGTTCCCGGACCATCAGCACCGACCCGTCGCGAACGATGATCGCCGCCACCCGCTTCCGCCCGTCCACGTCCTCATCGTTGCCGAGAGTGTCGGCCGGGGCGCGCGGATACCTAGCGGAGGCGCGTTGCGACGCGTTCACCGGGCCTCACCACCGTGGGCGTATTCCGCTTCTTCGGGCTGACCGACGGAGCTGCAATAGCCGTTGTTGTCAGCACGAGGGAGGCGAGAGTGATGGCAGGGCACAGCTCAACCAGTCGCTGCGGCTGGGATCCACGTACCGAACCACTGCTCGGCGTCGAATGCCTCGAACCGCTCGACCTCGACAAACCCCAGCCTCGCTGCCAGGCGCATCGACGGCGCGTTCGCGGTCTGGGTGATGACTACGACGGCTTCACCGGGCAGTGCGCCAGCGAACCAGCTGAGTGCGGCTTCGCAGGCTTCGGTGGCGTATCCCCGTCCCCATGCCTCCGGCAGAAGGAGGTACCCAAGGTCCACGTGGCCGGCCGCTTGGCGAACCTCGTAGTCGACGTCCCGGCGTTCTAGCTGAACGATCCCGACCATCGCTCCGTCGAGGTCGATCACGAAATGACCGGGACGCCCCTGCGGAGCCGCTGGTAGCGCGCGTTCGACCGCCTCACGCGATCGCGCTCCGCCCGTGTAGGTCCCGACCTCGGGTGATGTGTAGAGCTCGACGAATGCCGCGCGATCGCGCGCCTCCGGCGGACGGAGCAGAAGTCGAGCGGTTGCGATCGGTCCGGGTGGCCACATGACGCGCCCAAGCTCTGCCATGCCCCGACAGTACGGACGCGGCCCTGACGGTGCGTGCGGTCCCGTGCCTACGGCCACCTCCTCCTTCGGCTGCCGCGACGACGAGGACGCCGGCACGCCCAGGGCTCGCTTGAGTGGTCACGGTCGCGAGCGTGACTACCCGGTTCGAAGCGGATACCGCTCAAGCACTTCCCCGGTGTCGTCCGACCACCAAGCGAGCGTCACCTGGCTGCGGTCGCCGACCCGTACTGACCCCACCGGGTCAGGGCTCGTAGCTCGGCACCTGGGTGTCCGCACCGTCGCGCCGGATCGTCAGCAGGTCGTCTGCTGACATCCCCTCGTGCAGTATCGGCAGTACCCACGCCCAGTCAGCCAGGATCACCGTGGAGCCGGCGGCGAATCCGGGGATCGAGGTGATCACAGAGACCACCTCGGCGAGAACCTCCGGCGCCCGCCAGTCGATGTCGAGCGCCTGCCCCGCCACGTCCACCGCGACGAGCGCCTCACCGTCGTTCACGACGACCTGACCCGCGGAGACTGTCGCGAGTCGACCGCTCACCGCATTGAACGTGGTGTCTGGCCACACGGCGCGCAGGGTGTCGAAGACGACCGACGGGTCGAACCGGAACTCACCGTCCGCGACGGCGACGATGGAGTTAGGCATCCTGCCAACCTTTCACGGGACGATACGAACGTAGCCGCGCGGCCCGAGAGCGCTCATGGGACTCTCGAAGAAGCGCGCCGCTGCCGGGGTGTTCGTGACCCACTCGAACACGCCATTCCCTCCGAACTGTTCGGCAGCCTCTGCCATCGCCAGGAGGCGCTCGTCGATTCTGTGAGCAGCGACGCGCTCGAGGCTGCTTCCCGGCGGTGGTTCGTAGAACTTGCTCGACGACCCGGACCCGACGTGCTTCGCGTCCCCCAGTGCGCCGCACGTTGGGGTGAACCCGTCCGGGTGCGAGTGGCGGGCTGAGGGCAAGTCGATGCGTCGCTCGTTGTTGCCGTAGATCCGCAGCTGGTACAGGAACAACACCTGGACAGCCTGGTCGACCGTCCCGCTGGTTCGGGTAGGGACGCCCGCAGGACGTGACGAACCTGCTCCTGTCACAGCTGCCGTACGTGTGTGGCGGCGTCGAGACGCCCGCGGCGGACGGTCCCCGTCCGGATCGACGGGCGGCACCGCTGGTGGGCCGGGGAGTGGTGGCGGGACCACGCCGACCCCCACATGGCGGCCTGATGGACCCCGAGGGTCCGTTCGCGGCCGCGAACGAGGGCGAGACGAACAGGTGCAAGCGCGGGGAGTCGCTGCCGTACGTCGATGACCTGGAAGAGGCCATATCAAGCCGGGGAGGCTGGCTTGTCGGTGCTCGGACCTAGTGTGCGGAGCATGACGCGGTACATCGACGAGGATCTGCACGGTGCGGAGTTCCGCGAGTGCGATCTGACCGGGGCACGCCTGATCGGCGTCGTCATGCAGGATGCCGTGATCGACGGGTTCGTCACCAACCTCGTGGTGAACGGTGTCGAGGTCACCGAGTACGTCGAGGCAGAGCTCGACCGGCGTCATCCGGTGCGGGTGCTGATCCGCTCCGAGGACCCTGCCGATCTGCGCGAGGCATCGCGTCAGCTCCATGCCGGCTGGGCCGCCACGGTCGAGCGGATCCGCCGCACGCCCGGCATCGAGCGCCGCAGCGTGAACGACGAGTGGTCGGCGGTGCAGACGATGCGCCACCTGGTCTTCGTCCACGACTCGTGGTTCCGCCGCTGCTGCCTGGGCTCGACGGAGCTGTTCACGCCGATGGGCATCGGGACGACCGTCGAGCCCTACCGTGGAGCGCACGGGCTCGACCTCTCGCTCGATCCGGCCCTCGACGAGATCGTGCGCGTGCGTGACGCACAGGCCGACGAGCTCGAGGCCTGGCTCGACGAGGTCACCGCTGTGCAGCTCGCAGCTCGAGCGCCGGTGCCCGACGACGATGTCTGGCCGCCGTACGCCCGGGGCCGCTCGGTGCGGCAGTGCCTCGGCACGGTGCTCAACGAGACCTTCGAGCACCACCGCTTCTGCGTCCGCGACCTCGACCTGATCGAGGCACAGGACGCTGAGTAGGGCCGGCTACGGACTCAGCATCGTGCGGATGCGGGCATCGCTGACCATCTGCGCGGTGCCGAGCTGTTGGGCCCAGAGCCGGCCGCGGTACTTCTCGAGTATCCAGAGCCTTCGCTAGAAATCTGCAACCGATCCGCGAGGGCACGGCGACGAATGGGTTTCAAGCCTCAGCAGCCGCAGGAGGACGCTTGCACGGTCCTGCCATCCGCTCGGCGACGTACTTTCAGGCCGCGGAGGTCTCAGCGGTGCGTGGGGCATGTCCTTGATCGACCGCACGGCATGGTGTTGGTGCGGCGCACCACCCTGGGCTCTCCGTCGGGCAACTCGATCGCGACCGTCACCTCGACGGCGTGGACGGTGACTGTGGTGCCGGCACGGGTTTGTCCTGATCGCCAGGGGTGAGGGTGTTGGGCCTGGTGCGCAGGACGACGCGGGTCCAGCCGGTCCTCGTCCGGCGCCGAAGCGCACCCTCCACGCGCACGTGGTGCGCGAGGCCGGCTCCGCGCTCGGTCCCCGGCCCCGGCCGTATCCGGGTGCGGCCGACGTTGCGCTCTGCTAGACCTGGGCGGACGGCCGACCCCGCGTGAGAGGCACGCGAGAGCGTCCGCAGGGGGCACCGATGTCACGTGTGCTGTGGACCGTCTGGCTCGCCGGGGTCACCGACTCCGACAACTACTACAAGTCGACGACGGTGCGCTTCCTGCCTACCGACGTGGTCGCGACCATCGCGGTGTCCGCGTTCCGGGCCGAGCTTCCCGCCCGGGACAACCTCATCCGGCCCGAGGTGGACGCCTGGATCACTGAGGCAATCCCCGCCGACCAGTGGGGCTCTCACCGGTACGGGTCCTCGAACTCCCGCTGGGCGGACGGCATCAGCGAGCTGACGTTCAACATCCGCGTGTCACGGGCGGCCACCGCCGCCACGGGGATCGTGCACGACCGCCGCGACTCGGTCTCCAGCACACGCGCCGCACAGGTGCTCGAACGGGCGCTGGTGGACCGGGACACCGGCGCCATCCACCGCCTGCACACCGACATCACCCTGGAGGGCGCGACCCCCGTCGACGTCGAGGCGCTCGAGGCGGTCCTGGTACGCGGAACCCGTCTGAGCGTGGTGGGCGCAGAGCCCCTCTCCGACGAGGCGGGCGTGCTCGCACCGCGCTACGACCCCGACCGAGATCGCGTCGTGTTCGAGCCGCCGCCTGCCCGCGGCGCCTGACCCGGCTGAGGTACGGGCCGACGACTACCGCGCCTGGCGCCTGTGACAGGGTGGCGGGTCCTCCGTGCTCTGACCGACGGCGGCGCCGAGTGCCCTGTCGGTCAAAGCAGCCCGCACGGGGGTCGGTCGATCTGCGCCGCATCTCGACAACTAATTGGGCCCCCTAGTTCAACTACCCCGATTTGTCCTCGTGAGAAGCCGACCGCCGGCTCGTGAAAACCTACGACGCGGGCCAGCCCTCTCGAGCTGGGCTACCCGGTTCGAAGCGGATAGCGCTCAAGCACCTCGACAATGTCCTCCGACCACCAGGTGAGCGTCACCTCGTCTGCGGTCGCGCTGATGGGTAGTAGCTCCCTCAGGATCGCCACGTCGGTCTCGGGGAGTTCTTCGCCGATGGACAGGTGAGGCACGACCTCGTCGAACATCCCGCCGTACGGCGGCCACTGCGGGAAGGCCGCGGAGAAGATCTCCGTGAGCCGGATGAACGGCGCGCCGGGTTCGGGCACCAGGTACGTGAGTCCGCCGGCGAAGCGTCCGACCGCGGAGAGCGTGAAGCCAAATGCTCGGACCGGAGCCAGGAGCTCGCGGATGGTGCTGACGAGGGTTTCATCGACGTCGGACCGATCGACGAACGGTCCGAGCAACGTGACGTGGGGGCACACGGGCGCGACCTCGAGCCGTGCAGCGATCGACTCCAGCGCTGGAACGGGAACCTGGATCACCGTGTGCCCCATGCCCACCAGTCTGCCCATGAAGGCGCGGATGGCCCGACGCAGCTTGCCGGCGGACCTGTCCGGACGGCTGGGCCGTCAACGCGCGACGCCTGACGCCGGTCGATCTGTCCTGCATCTCGACACTTGTTGTCGAGATGCGAGATGCAGGGTTGTTCGACCGAGGCAGGAATGAGCTGCCCGTGCGGCTCGTCCCGGGGGGACCAAGAGGCCACGAATGCGCAGAGCGCGTCGTGACCTCTTGGTGCATTCCGGCCTGATGACGGGAGCGGGTGGTACGAGCCCTTACCGCCGGCGGGAACTCCCCCCACGCCCCCGCCAGCCGCCGTTCACCGGCGACGCGCCGCCGACTCCTCCCAGGTGCAGCGCGAGGAGGAACAGGCCGACGAACATCAGCGTCTGGGGGGTGAACGCGTCCCCGAGGTTCGCCTCGACGAGGTCGAGGAGCAGGGCGAGGGCGAAGATTGCGGCAGCGACGAGCGCAAGCATGAGCACTCCAAGGGAGGGGGTCCGGCGAGCCTGCCGGGAGGGTCTGATGCTTCCGGTGATTCGGGAGCAACCGGATCATGGCCCACGGTCACGACGACCGCTAGTGGAGAAGGGCTCCGAGATCGGAAGGACCCTGATGCGACCGTCACCGTCCAGCTCGCCGACGGCACGAGCACTGGGCCGCTACGCATCGACACGCTGTCGCGTGCGATAGACATCAGCGGTGACCGACGACCGACCGACGCAGACGATGACGCTGCGCGGCGTCCGCGGGTTCGGTCGGCTGTGGAGCGCCTCGACGGTCTCAGCGTTCGGCAGCTACGTGACGACCTTCGCAGTGCCGTTCATCGTCGTGGACGCGCTGGACGGCGACGCCGTCGACGTCGGGCTGGTCAATGCGGCCCGCTGGGTGCCGTACCTCGTGTTCGGGCTGCTGGCCGGCGTGATGGTGGACCGGATGCGGCGCCGTCCGGTGCTGGTTGCCACCGACCTGCTGAGCGCGGTCGCGCTCGGAGCGATCCCTGCGCTGTCCATGACGGGGCACCTCGGCGTGGGGTGGCTCGTCGTCCTCATGGCCGTGTTCGGGCTGTGCACGCTGGTGGGTGATGCAGCGTTCCAGTCGTTCGTGCCCCGCGTCGTGCCGACCACGCTGCTGGGATCGGCACACGCCCGGCTCGATCAGTCGGATGCGGTCGCCCAGGTCAGCGGCCCTGCTCTCGCCGGCGGCCTCGTCCGCTTGCTGGGTGCGCCGCTCACGGTGCTCGTCGACGCCGTCAGCTACCTGGCGTCCGCGGTCCTCCTGGCGACGGTCAAGGTCGACGAGCCTGCCGTGGAGCGGAGGTCGAACGCCCGGCTCCGCAGCATCGGCACCGAGATCCGGGAGGGTGTGCGCTGGGTCTACCGTCACCCGACGCTGCGTCCGCTCGCGCTGAGCACGCACGCGTGGTTCGCCTGCTCGGCCGTCGCGGGAGCGGTGATGGTGCCGTTCGCGTACAGGACGTTGCACCTGAGTGCGGGGACGCTCGGCCTGGCGCTCTCGGTTGCCGGGCTGGGGGCGCTGGTAGGTGCGTCCGTCGCGGTCCGGCTCGGTCGACGGTTCGGTGCGGGCCGCGTCATCGTCGTCGCACGGTTCGGGACGGGGATCGCGTGGGGGCTCATGGCGTTCTCGCCCGTGGCGATGCACGAGGGGCCGGCCGCCGGCGGGTGGGGCGGTGGTCCGGCGTGGGTGGTGTTCGCACTGGGGCAGCTGCTGCTCGGGCTGTGCATGGGCGCGGAGAACACGAACGAGCTGGCGTACCGCCAGACCGCGACGCCGGACGCGCTGCAGGGCCGGATGAACGCCACGATGCGCTCGATCAACCGCGCGATGATCGTCGTGGCTGCGCCGCTGGGTGGTCTTCTCGGGGACGCCGCGGGGTACGGGGCGGCACTTGTCGTCGCGGGTGGGGCTCTGGTGGTCGCGACGGCCGTCACGGCCGGCTCCCGCTTGTGGGGCGCACGACTCGGTGACGCGTCCACATCGACGGCCGACGGCCTCAGAGCTGCACGACGCTGCCGGGGCGTTCCCCGTAGCAGACGCGCAGGTGGGTGTCACCTGCTCGTGCTCAGCCCTGTGCCTCTCGAGCCGGAGATCGACTGGCGCGCCCCGAAGCTGTCGATGGCCCCCAGCGGGGAGCCATCACGGTGATGACCAGGTTGCCCTGGCCGTCGTGTACGCTCCCTCACGACACATACCGGACGGTCGGTCTGTGATCTGACCTCGACGGAGAGGTGTGCGATGCAGCGGTTCGAGGGCAGGGTCGCCCTGGTCACCGGCGCGAGCCGCGGCATCGGGTTCGCGATCGCCGAGCGGCTCCTCGCCGAGGGCGCGTCCGTGGTCCTCACGGGCCGCAAGCAGGACGCGCTCGACGCGGCCGTCGCCGCCCTGTCGGCCCACCGCGGAGCCGAGCGGGTGCTGGGCCTCGCCGGGAAGGTCGACGACCCCGAGCACCGCACCGCGGCGATCGCCGCGACGGTCGAGCGGTTCGGGCGCCTCGACCACCTCGTGAACAACGCCGGCATCAACCCGGTCTACGGCCCGGCGCTGGAGATCGAGCTCGCGGCGGTGCACAAGATCCTCGCCGTCAACGTCGTCGCGGCCCTCGAGTGGACGCGTGACGCGGTCGCCGCCGGGCTCGGGACGGGCGAGGGGGCGTCGGTGCTCAGCACCGCGTCGGCCGCCGGGCTCGCGGCCAGTCCCGGCATCGCGTTCTACGGCGTCTCCAAGGCCGGGCTCATGAACCTCACCGCGCAGCTCGCCGTCGAGCTCGCCCCGCGGGTCCGGGTCAACGCCGTCGCTCCCGCGGTCGTGCGGACCCGGCTCGGCGCCGCCCTCTACGAGGGTCGCGAGCAGGAGGTCGCCGCGCGCTATCCGCTGCGCCGGATCGGCGAGCCCGTCGACGTCGCCGGCCCCGCGGCGTTCCTGCTGTCCGACGACGCCGCCTGGGTGACCGGTCAGACGCTCGTGATCGACGGGGGCGCCTCCGTGGCGCCGATGGGGTGAGGATGTGCGGATGAAGCAGACGAGTGTGGTGGACGAGGTGACCCGTGCGGCGGTCGAGCTCTTCGCGTCCCGGGGGTACGCGAACACCTCCGTGCAGCAGGTGGTCGAGGCGGCAGGCGTGACCAAGGGCGCGCTGTACCACTACTTCCAGTCCAAGGACGACCTGCTGTTCGGCATCTACGAGCGTCTGCTGTCGCTCCAGACCGAGCACCTCAACGCGATCGTCGAGCGCGGCGAGCCGACCGCCGAGACCCTGCGCGCGGTGTGCGTCGACGTCATCGAGACGTCCGTCGACCACCTGCTCGAGGGCACCGTGTTCTTCCGCAGCGCGCACATGCTCTCGGCACCGCGCCAGCAGGAGGTCACCCGCCGCCGCCGCGCGTACCACGACACGTTCGCCGGCCTCATCGAGGCCGGTCAGGCCGAGGGCCTGTACCGCACCGACGTCCCCGTCGCGGTGCTCGTCGCGCACTTCTTCTCGGACGTGCACTACCTCTCCCACTGGTACAGCCCCGAAGGCCCGGAGGACAAGACCGTGCTCGCGAACCAGCTCACTGACCTGTTCCTCGTCTCGATCTCGGCCGCGTCGGCCGGGTCAGCCCCTGCGGTCCGGCCGCACGCCGCCTCCGCGGTCGAGGGCTGACCGCCGTGCGCGCCTGGCACGTCACGGCCCACGGGGAGCCCGCGGACGTCCTGCGGCTCGTCGACCTCCCCGACCCCATCGCGGGCGACGGGCAGGTGCTCGTGCGGGTGCGGGCGGTCGCCGTGAACTTCCCGGACGTGCTGCTCGCGCGCGGGGAGTACCAGGTGCGCCCGCCGCTGCCGTTCGTGCCGGGCATCGAGCTCTGCGGCGAGGTCCTCGCGGTCGGCGCCGGCGTCACGCACGTGGACGTCGGGCAGCGCGTCGTCGGCTCCCACATCGGGGTGCTCGCCGAGCTCGCGGTGCTCGACGCCCACGAGGTCTTCGCGGCGCCGGACGCGCTCGACGACGCCCAGGCGTCCGCCTTCACGATCGCCTACCAGACCGGGTGGTTCGGGCTGCACCGGCGTGCGGCGCTCCAGCGCGGGGAGACCCTGCTCGTGCACGCCGCGGCAGGCGGGGTCGGCACCGCGGCGGTCCAGCTCGGCGCCGCGGCCGGTGCCCGCGTCATCGGGGTCGTCGGGAGCGCCGCCAAGGCCGACGCCGCACGCCGCGCCGGGGCGCACGTCGTCATCGACCGGTCCGTGCAGGACGTCGCGGACGCGGTGCGTGCCGAGACCGGCGGTGCCGGGGCCGACGTCGTGTACGACCCCGTCGGCGGGGACGCGTTCGCCGCGTCGACGAAGTCCGTCGCCTTCGAGGGGCGGATCGTCGTGGTCGGGTTCGCCGGCGGGACCATCCAGGACATCCGTGCGGCGCACCTGCTGGTGAAGAACTACACCGTGCACGGTCTGCACTGGGGGCTCTACGCGCGCGTCCGTCCGGAGCTCGTCACCGCCGCCCACGTCGAGCTGACCCGGCTCGCGGACACCGGCGCCGTCGTCCCGCAGGTCAGCGGCGTGGTCCCGTTCACCGACGCGGCCGCCGCGGTCGCCCGGCTCGCCGCCGGGAGCACGACGGGCCGCCTCGTCGTCCGCGTCCAGGACTGACGCGACCGGGCCGGGACCGCGCACGGACCGGGTGGGTGCCGGGCGTCCACCACCACCGACCGCACGGGGAGACGACGATGACGCAGCTCGACGGACGTGTGGCCCTCGTCTCCGGCGGCGCCCGCGGCCTCGGTGCCGCGTACGTGCGGGCCCTGCACGGCTGCGGCGCGAGCGTCGTCGTCGCGGACCTGCTCGACGAGGAGGGGACCGCGCTCGCGGACGAGCTCGGGGAGCGCGCGCTGTTCGTGCACCTCGACGTGACGTCGGAGAGCAGCTGGGCGGTCGCGGTGGAGGCCGCGGTCGGGCTCGGCGGGGTGGACGTGCTGGTCAACAACGCCGGGATCGCGAACACCGGCCGGATCGAGCGGTACGGCCGGGAGAAGTGGGACGCCGTGATCGCGGTCAACCTCACGGGAACCTACCTCGGGACGCGCGCGGTCGTGCCCGTCATGAAGGCGGCGCGGAAGGGGTCGATCATCAACATCTCCTCGGTCGAGGGGATGCGCGGCGACGCGGGCCTGCACGGGTACGTCGCGTCGAAGTTCGGGGTGCGCGGGCTCACCAAGTCCCTCGCGGTCGAGCTCGGTGCCGACGGGATCCGGGTCAACTCGGTGCACCCCGGCTTCGTGCTGACGCCGATGACGGACCGGCTCGACGTGACGCTCCAGCGGATCCCGCTCGGGCGGCCCGCGGTGCCGGACGACGTCGTGGGCGCCGTGCTGTTCCTCGCGGGGGACGAGTCCGCCTACGTGACGGGCATCGAGCTCGTGGTCGACGGCGGCATGATCGCGGGCGTCCCGCACGCGTGAGGGCGGTACCGGGCGGGCGTCCCGGAATGCGTCTGGTCTGATACATACCGTCCAGTCGGTTTCTCCTGTACTGTCGCAGCACGCCGACACGACGGAGTGCCGATGCCACCACGGGAAGCGCCCGCCCGCGCGGGTGCGATGCGACTGCAGGTCCGCGGACTGACCGTGCGCTTCGGCGGTCTCGCGGCCCTCACCGACGTCGACCTCGACGTCGCCGACGGCCAGGTCGTGGGCCTGATCGGGCCGAACGGCGCGGGCAAGACCACCGTGTTCAACGCCGTCAGCGGGCTCGTCCGCACCGCCGCCGGGACGATCACCGTCGCGGGCCGCCCCGCGCCCCGCGCGCCCTCGGGGCTGGCCCGGGCGGGCGTCGCCCGCACGCTCCAGGGTCTCGGGCTGTTCCCGGGGCTGAGCGTCCGCGAGAACGTGGAGGTGGGCGCCCTGGGCACCCCTGACCCCGCCGACCCCGACCCCGGCGCACCCGACCCCGCAGCCCGTGCGCTCCGGGCGCTCGACGACCTCGGGATCGCCGACCGCGCCGCGCTGCCCGTCGGTGCGCTGCCCTACCCCGAGCAGAAGAAGGTCGCCCTCGCGCGCGCTCTCGTCGCCGATCCCCGGCTCCTGCTGCTCGACGAGCCCGCGGGCGGGCTCGGCGCCGCCGACATCGCCGAGCTCGACACCGTCGTGCGGCGGGTCGCCGCGACCGGGTGCGCGGTCCTGCTCGTCGAGCACCACGTCGACTTCGTCATGGGGCTGTGCGACCGGGTCGTCGTGCTCGACTTCGGGCGCGTCATCGCCGACGGCTCGCCCGACGACGTCCGCCGTGACCCCGCCGTCACCGCGGCGTACCTCGGGATCGAGGTGACCGCCCCATGAGCGCAGCCCTGAGCGTGCGGGACCTCGTCGTCGGCTACGGCGGCGCGCCCGTCCTGCACGGCGTCTCGTTCGACGTCGACGACGGCACCGTCGTCGCGCTCGTCGGCGGCAACGGCGCCGGCAAGACCACGCTGCTGCGGACCGTGTCCGGGCTGCTCGCGCCGTCGGCCGGCACCGTGCACCTCGACGGGCGGGACCTCGCCCGCGTCGGCGTCGAGGACCGCGTGCGCCGCGGGCTCGCCCAGGTGCCCGAGGGTCGCGGGGTCATCACCGAGCTCACCGTCGAGGAGAACCTGCGGCTCGGCGGGCTCTGGCGCCGCGACCCCGCCGGCCTGCGAGCCGCGCTCGCCGAGATGTACGCGCTCTTCGAGCCTCTCGAGCGACGCCGCACGACCCTCGGCCACCAGCTCTCCGGCGGCGAGCGGCAGATGCTCGCGATCGCCCGCGCGCTCGTCGCCCGGCCCCGCGTGCTCCTGCTCGACGAACCGTCGCTCGGCCTCGCGCCCCTCGTCGTCGCCCAGATCATGCGCACGCTGCGCGAGCTGTGCGACCGCACCGGGCTCACCGTCCTGCTCGCCGAGCAGAACGTCGCCGGGGCGCTGTCCGTCGCCGACCGGGGCCTCGTGCTCGGGCTCGGCGAGGTCGTCGCCTCACGGCCCGCGGCCGAGCTCGCCGGTGACGAGGCCCTCCGACACGCCTACCTGGGGTTCTGATGGACCGTCTCGTGTTCCTGCTCGGCACCGGGCTGGCCCGGGGCACGCTGTTCGCGCTGTTCGCGCTCGCGCTCGTGCTCATCTGGCGCGCCACCAGGATCGTCAACTTCGCCGCCGGCGCCATGGCGATCGTCGGCGTGTACGTCGGCGTCGCCGTCACCGGGCTGACCGGTAGCTACTGGTGGGGCCTGGTCGCGACCGTGCTGGCCGGCGGCCTCGTGGGCCTGGTCGTCGAGCGGGGGGTCCTGAGGTTCGCGTCGGCCCGCTCGCCGCTGTCCGGGGTCATCCTCGCGATCGGCCTCGTGATCGTGCTGCAGTCGCTGCTCGGCATCGCGTTCGGCCAGCAGCACGAGCCCGTCCCCGCACCGTTCAGCGACCGGCCGCTGCGCGTCGGCGGGGTCCCGCTGCTCTCGCCGTACGACGTCGTCGTCGTCATCGTCGCGCTCGGGCTCATGGCGGCCCTGCGGCTGCTGTTCGTGCGGACGACGCTCGGCCTCCAGCTGCGCGCCGCGGCGTTCGCACCCGAGGTGGCCCGGCTGCTCGGCGTCCGCGTCGCACGGATGCGGACGGTCGGCTGGGTGCTCGCCGCGGCGGCCGCGTCGCTCGCCGCGATGCTCGCGGTGCCCAAGGAGCTCGGCCTCAACCCGCACGCCGCCGACATGCTGTTCGTCTACGCGTTCACCGTCGCGGTCGTCGGCGGGCTCGACTCACCGGGCGGTGCGCTCCTCGCAGGGCTCACGGTGGGGGTCGTCATGAGCCTCGTCACCGGGTACCTCGGGGCGACGCTGGCCCCCGTCGCGGTGCTCGCACTGCTCGTCGTCGTGCTGCTCGTGCGACCGTCCGGCCTGTTCGCCCAGGCCGAGGCGAGGCGAGCATGAACGCGCGCCGCACGCTCCTGCTCGCGCTCGGCGGGCTCGTCCTCGCGATCGGCCTGACGTTCCTGCTCGACCCGTACCGCAACTACCAGCTCGCGCTCGCCGCGGCCTACCTGTGCGCGACCGCCGGGCTGACCGTCCTCGTCGGGCTCAGCGGGCAGCTCTCGCTCGGGCACGCCGCACTCATGGCGGCGGGCGGCTACGGGTACGCGCTGACGTCGCAGGCGCTGACCTCGGCCGGCGTCGGCGGCGTGCCGCGGTTCCTCGCGGCGACCGTCGCCGCGGCGGTGGCCGCCGGGGTCCTCGGGCTGCTGCTCGGGCTCGCGGGCGCCCGCCTGCACGGCCCGTACCTCGCCGGGCTCACGCTCACGCTCGTCGTCGCGGTGCCCGCGGTGGCCGCGAGCGTCGGCGCGCTCCAGGGCGACCGCGGCGTCCGGATCGAGTTCGAGGGGGTCCCGGGCCCGCTCAAGGCGCTCATCGCGCTCGAGCAGTGGCAGGCGTGGGTCGCGCTCGCCGTCGCTGCCGTCGCCGTGACCGGGCTCGCGCTCGTGCGCGACGGGCGCACCGGGCTGCGCATGCGCGCGGTGCGGGACGACGAGGTCGCCGCGGCGCTCGCCGGGATCGCGCCCGCCCGGGTCAAGGTGCTCGCGTTCGTCGTCAGCTCCGTGACCGCCGGGCTCGGCGGCGCGGTCCTCACGTTCGTCACGCAGTCCGTCTCGCCCGGCGCCTACACCGTGTCGCTCTCGCTGCTGCTGCTCGTCGCGGTCGTGGTCGGCGGGCTCGGCAGCCTGCTCGGCGCCGCGCTCGGCGCGGTGCTCCTGGTGCTGCTGCCGTGGCTCGTCGGCACGCTGACCGACATGCTGCCGCTCCCGTCGCAGGTCACGCAGCGGCTCGACGGCACGCTGCCGCTGCTGGTGTTCGGGCTGCTGCTCATCGTCCTCGTCGCCGGCGCCCCGGGCGGGCTGGCCGGCGCGCTCACCGCAGCCCGCGACCGCCGCCGGGCCCGCAGACGCCCCCCGGCACCCGGGCCCAGCGCCGCACGGCTCGCCCCCACCGCCGGCGACGACCCCACCGCCGGGGACGACCCCACCGGCCCGGCCGCACGCCCCGGGTCCGTCGGCCCCACCGCCACCCGCTCTGGAGAACCCGTCCGCACACCGACCGAGGGATGACGACGATGCCGCAGCTCCGTACCTCACCCACGCGCCGCCGCCCGCGGCGCACCGCCGGCCCGCTCGTCGCGCTCGTGACGATCGTGCCGCTCGCCGCCTGCTCGACGCCCGCCGCGTCCCCCGGCGTCGACGAGGAGACCGTCACGATCGGCACGCACACGCCGCTCACCGGACCGGCGGCGGCGGGCTACTCGTCGATCTCCGCGGCCGCGTCCGCCTACTTCGACTACCTCAACGACAACGGCGGGGTCCACGGCCGCAGCATCGAGTACGTGGTCAAGGACGACGCGTACAACCCGTCGACCACGCAGACGGTCGTGCGCGAGCTCGTCCAGGAGCACGAGGTGCTCGCGGTCGTCAACGGCCTCGGCACCCCGACCCACTCCGCGGTGCTCGACTACCTCAACGAGAACGAGGTCCCCGACCTGTTCGTCGCGTCGGGCAGCCCGAGCTGGGACCAGCCCGAGACCTACCCGTGGACGTTCGGCTACAACGCGGACTACATCACCGAGGGCAAGGTGCTCGCCCACCACGCCCAGCAGACGTACGACGACGCCGTCTACTGCGTGCTCGGCCAGGACGACGACTTCGGCACCGACTTCACCGTCGGCCTGACGACGGTGCTCGACGAGCTCGCGAGCACCCAGACGTACTCGGTGTCCAACCAGGACGTGACCGCGCAGATCGGCGCGATGCAGGCGGCCGGGTGCACCGTGAACTTCCTCGCGACCGTCAACGGCTTCACGGCGCTCGCGCTCGGCACCGCCGCGAAGATGGGCTACCGCGCGCAGTGGCTGTCCTCGTCGTCGGGCGGCGACTACCCGACGCTGGTCGGCTACCTCGGCGAGGACGTCGGGCCCGCGCTCCTCGAGGGCTTCGTCAGCACCAACTACCTCCCGTTCAGCGCCGACGACCCGTGGGTCGAGCTGTTCCAGAAGGTCAACGACGAGTACAACGACGGAGCACCGTTCACGGGGAACACCGTGTTCGGGATGTCGGTGGCGTACACGTTCGCCGAGGCGCTCGCGCGCGCGGGCGAGGACCCCACGCGCGAGAGCCTGGTCGAGGCCCTGGAGTCCGGCGAGGTCGTCGGCAACGGGATCGTCCCGCTGCAGTTCGGGAAGGACAGCCGCCGGGCGTTCGGCGGCGTCGGGATCACGGTCGTCGAGGGCGGCGTGCAGGACTACGTCGGCGAGGTGTACACGACCGACACCGCCGACGGGGACGTCGTCGTGTACGACGGCGAGGCGGTCCCGCTGGAGAACGACGGGATCCCGCAGAGCTGACCGGGTCGGACCCGCAGACGCGCTGCGGCCCGGGTGCGATGTCGCACCCGGGCCGCTCGTCCGCGAGCTGGCCGCCGTCACCGCACGACGGGCTCCCCGGCCGGCGTCGAGTACTGCGCGACGAGCTCACGCTTGAGCACCTTGCCCGAGCCGCCGAGCGGCAGCGTCTCGACGAGGTGGACCACGCGGGGGTACTTGTAGGCGGCGATCAGCTCGCGCGTGAAGTCGACGACCTCCTGCGCGGTCGCCGCGCGGCCGGGCATGAGGACGACGGCGGCGTGGACCTCCTGGCCGTGCGCGTCGTCGGCGATGCCGAACACCGCGGCCTGCGCGACGGCCGGGTGGCGGACCATCGCGTCCTCGACCTCGCTCGGGTACACGTTGTAGCCGTTGCGGACGATCATGTCCTTCTTGCGGTCGACGATCGTCACGATCCCCTCGGCGTCGACGGTGCCGAGGTCGCCGGTCCGGAACCAGCCGTCGACGACGGCCGCAGCGGTCGCCTCGGGGTTGCCGAGGTAGCCCTTGAACAGGTTGTGGCCACGCACCACGATCTCGCCGAGCTCGCCCGGGCCGAGCAGCACGATCCGACCCTCGACCTCGGGGTCCGCCACCTCCACGTCGACGCCCCACAGCGGCCGGCCGACGGTGCCCGGGCGGATGGGCTCGCCGACGTAGTTGAACGACACGGTCGGCGCCGTCTCCGTCAGGCCGTAGCCCTCGTGCACCTCGGCACCGAACTCCTGCGCGAACGCCTCCAGCAGCGCGACCGGCAGCGCGGCGCCGCCCGAGACCGCGTACTTGAGCGGGGGCCGGGCGGGCGTGCGCGCGGCGGCCTGGACCATGCCGAGGAACATCGTCGGGACGGCGGTGAACACCGTCGCGCGGTGCCTGACGAGCAGCGCGAGCGCCTCGTCGGGGTCGAACCGGGGCAGCAGCACGATCGCGGCGCCGCGCCGGAACGCGGTGTTGAGCACGGCGGACTGGCCGAACGTGTGGAAGAACGGCAGCCCGCCGAAGACGACGTCATCGGCCTGCAGGTCCGTGGTGTCGAGCAGCGTGACGTGCACCTGCTCGATCAGGGTGAGGTGCGAGGCGACCGCGCCCTTGGGTCGGCCCGTCGTGCCGCTCGTGTACAGGACCGTGGCCGGCGCGAGCGGGTTGACCGACGCGTACGTGTGGACCGGTTCCGCGGCGTCGGCCTCGTCCTCCAGGCGCGGGGCCGGGACCGCAGCGGCGTGCACGTCGGGAACCAGGACCGTCACGGCGGGGACGCCGGCCGTCGCGGCGGCCGGCAGCGCCTCGCCGAGCATCGGGGCCGCGGCGACGAGCAGCGTCGCGCCGCTGTCGCGCAGCACGTACTCGATCTCCTGGGCCTTGAACAGCAGGTGCACGGGCACGACGACCGCGCCGAGCGACAGGACCGCGTAGTAGACGCGCGCGAAGTCGGGCACGTTCGGCACGAGCATCGCGACGCGGTCGCCCGGCCCGACGCCACGGTCCCGCAGGGCACCGGCGTACGCGCGCGTACGGTCCCACAGCGGGCCGTAGGTCAGCGCGTCGTCACCGAAGTGGAACGCGACCCGGTCCGGGTGGCGGCGGGCGGTCTCGGCGAGGATCGCGGCGACGGAGAGCGTGCTGTGCCCTGGGCCGGTGAGGATCGGGTCGGGGGTCATCTCGGGGTCCCTTCGCATGTGGTGACTTCGGCGGCGACTACAGCGGGGGTGGTGCGGGGGTCGTGCGCGGGTGGTGCGGTGCGAGCGGGCGGGACGTCACGTCGGGCGCGGTCGGAGCTCGGCCTTCCCGAGCGAGGAGAGGTGGACCTCGTCGGGCCCGTCGGCGATCCGCAGCGACCGTGCTGCGGCGTACATCGCGGCGAGCGGCTGGTCCTCGCTGAGCCCCGCCGCACCGAACACCTGGATCGCGCGGTCCACGACCTGCTGCACCGCGCGCGGGACCGCGATCTTGATCGCCTGGATCTCGGTCATCGCCGCGCGGTTGCCGACCGTGTCCATGAGCCAGGCGGTCTTGAGGACGAGCAGCCTCAGCGCCTCGACCTGGATGCGCGACTCCGCGGCCCACTCCCGCACGACGCCCTGCTCGGCGAGCGGCCGGCCGAACGGGGACCGGGACGCGGCGCGCTCGCGCACCAGGTCGAGCGCGCGCTCCGCCATGCCGAGCGCCCGCATGCAGTGGTGGATGCGGCCCGGTCCGAGCCGGGCCTGCGCGATCGCGAACCCGTCGCCCTCACCGCCGAGCAGCGCCGAGGCGGGCACGCGCACGTCCTCGAACGCGATCTCGGCGTGCCCGCCGTGGTCGCGGTCGTCGTAGCCGAGCACGGTCAGCGGGCGGACGACCCGCACGCCGGGGGTGTCGCGCGGGACGAGCACGATGCTCTGCTGCCGGTGCCGCGGCGCCTCGGGGTCGGTCGCCCCCATGACGACGAGCAGCGTCGCGTCGGGGTTCATCGCGCCCGTCGACCACCACTTGCGACCCGTGACCACCAGGTGGTCGCCGTCGCGGCGGATGCGGGTCGCGATCTGGGTGGCGTCGGACGACGCGGCGCCGGGCTCGGTCATGCAGAACGCCGAGCGCGTCTGCGCGGCGAGCAGCGGGTCGAGCCAGCGCTCCTGCTGCTCGGGGGTCCCGAACTCGGCGAGGAGCTCGCAGTTCCCGGTGTCGGGGGCCGCGCAGTTGGTCGCGACGGGGCCGAGGCGCGGGCTGCGGCCCAGGAGCTCGGCGACGGGCGCGTACTGCAGGTTCGTCAGCCCGGCGCCGCGCGGCCCCGGCAGGAACAGGTTCCACAGGCCCTGCGCCCGCGCGATCTCCTGCAGCTCGCGGACCACCGGGCGCGGACCCCACTCGTCGGGGGTCGCGGCGACCTGTGCGTCGAGCACCGGCTCGGCGGGCAGGACGTGCTCGTCGAGGAACGTGCGCGTGCGCGTGCGCAGGTCCCGGGTCCGCTCGTCGTAGGCGAAGTCCACGTCCGCTGCTCTCAGCTCGCGCCGTCGAGGCACGCGAGGCCCTCGTCGGCCAACGGGAGGACGAGGGTGCCGATCGCGTCGAAGCCCTCGCCCACGGTCTCGCCCGCGCGGTACCGGAAGTGCACACCCTCGAGGATCACCGCGAGCTTGTACGCCGCGAACGCGCGGTACCAGGACAGCTCGGGGACGGACGAGCCCGACCGGGCGGCGTACGCGTCGGCGAGCTCGGCGAACTCCGGGTAGCCCGCAGCGGGGTCGACCGCGCTCGCGGTCAGGCCGTCGGGCGGCGCGATCCGGCGGATGTCCCAGTACAGGCCGAGCATCCCGAGGTCGACGGCGGCGTCGCCGAGCGTGGCCATCTCCCAGTCGAGCACCGCCGCCACGTGCACGCCGCCCGCGCGGGAGACGAGCGCGTTGTCGAGCCGGTAGTCCCCGTGCACGAGTCCGGTGCGGACCGTCGCGGGCACGTGCTCGCGCAGGCGCTCCTGCAGCGCGTCGAGCGCGGGGAGGTCCCGCGAGCGCGAGCCGTCGTACTGCCGACCCCAGCGGTGCAGCTGGCGGCCGAGGTAGCCGTCGGGTCGGCCGAGGTCGCCCAGCCCGACGGACGCGGGATCGAGGGTGTGCAGCTCGGCGAGCAGCTCCGCGAGCTCGAGGCTCAGGGCCCGGAGCTCGGCGGGGGACCAGGCGCCGTTCTGCGTGGGGTCGCGCAGCGCCTCGCCCTCGACCCGCTCCATGACGAAGAACGGCGTCCCGGTCCCGGCGCTGCCGTCGGCGTCGTCGACGAGGTCCACGGTCGCGGGCACGGGGACGCGGGTGCTGCCGAGCGCGCGGATCACGCGGTGCTCGCGGGCCATGTCGTGCGCGGTCTCCTGCACGTGGCCCAGCGGCGGCCGGCGCAGCACGAGCGGGACGCGCGCGCCGTCGACCCGGTACGTGAGGTTGCTGCGGCCGCCGGCGAACAGCGTCGCGCGCAGCGGATCGTCGGTCGCGAGCTCGGGGTGCGTGCGGCGGAGCCACGTGTCGAGGCGCGCGACGTCGAGACCGGGCAGTGCCCGTGCGGTGGTGCCGTCATCGACGGTCCGCCGGCCCGGCGAGGGCGGGACCTCCGGCGTGCCGGCGGACGCGGTGGGCGCGTCCGGGACGGGCTGGGTCACCGGCGACCACCTCCGCGGTTCGGGCGGGCGGCGGTGCCCGCGCTCCGCAGCATACCGGACAGTCGGTATGACGCGCCGCCCTGTGTCCCTGGTGGTCGACGCCGTGACGACATCCCCCGACACCGACCCGGCGCCGGCGACGGTCCCGGGGTGAGTCAGACCAGGAGGTCCCGCTCGATCGCGGCCCGGATCGCCTCGGGGACCGGCGCCGGGCGGCGCGAGTCGCGGTCGACGAACACGTGCACGAAGCGCCCGGTCGCGATCGGCTCCGGCTCGTCCGCGCGCAGGATGCCGAGCTCCCACGTGATGCTCGTGGTCCCCACGCGGCCCGCGCGCAGGCCGACCGCGAGCGGCTCGGGGAACGACGCGGGCGCCCGGAACTCGCACGACGACGAGACGCACAGCGCGATCCGGTCGCCGCCGAGGGGGTCGAGCCCGGCGCCGATCATCCAGGCGTTGACGGTCGTGTCCATCGCCTCGTAGTAGACGGTGTTGTTGACGTGCCCGTACTGGTCGTTGTCGTTCCAGCGCGTCGGGAACGGGGCGTGGTGGCCGTAGGTCATCGGGGCTCCTCGGGGCGCAGGACGAGGTCGAACGCGGCGCGGGCGCGCTCGGCGCTCGGCGCGTCGCCGGTGATCAGGTCGGCGTACGTGAAGGACTCCGAGACCCGCACGAGCAGGTAGGCGAGGTCGACCGGAGCGATGTCGCGCCCGAACGGCCGGTCGCCGAGCTCCTGGCGGACCAGCTGCTCGACGACGGCGACGTACCGGCGCTGGATCTGGCTGTCGTTGGTCGTGAGCAGCCGCAGGGCCCGCGCGGGCTCCCGGCTCAGGAACGACCGGAAGTAGTCGGCGGTGATGAGGTCGTGCGCGAACGACGTGAGGATCGCGACGACCCGGTCGCTGCCGGAACGCCCGTGGGTCGCGGCGTCGGCCTGCTCGAGCGTCGGGACGGCGAGCGACCACAGCACCTCGGACAGCAGCGCGTCGCGGTTGCCGACCCAGCGGAACAGCGAGGTGCGGTCGACGCCCAAGCGGGTCGCGAGCCCGCCCATGTCGATGCGCTCGCCGGCGATGAACGTCTCGCGTGCGATGCGGAACGCCCGGACGGCGTCCTCGTGCGTGCCGTCCTCGAGGCGCTGGGACAGCCGGGACGGCGCGACCGCGGTGCCGACCCGCGCGAGCGAGCTCCGGTGGGTGGGGGCCGTCATGCGCCGCACTCTAGCCCCGGCCCGGCAGGGGGTTGCAACATTCCTGAGAATGATGCAACCCTGGCAGCGGGACGCGCGCGCACCGGGGCGCAGCGCGCCGATCGACGACGATCGAGGGCCGAGATGACCGACACCGCCACGACGGACCACGCCGCCACGGACCGCGCTGCCACGGACCACGGCGCCGACCGTCCGGCCGCCGCCGGGAGCGCCGCGACCGACGCCGGCGCGTACCTCGTCCCCGGCACCGACCGTCTCGCCGCCGACTTCTACGGCTTCCAGGACGAGCTCACGCCCGTCGAGCTCGAGGCGTCGCTGCGCCTGCGCGACTTCATGGAGCGCGAGGTCCGGCCCATCGCCGCCGACTACTGGGACCGCGCCGAGTTCCCGACGCAGATCATCCCCGGGCTCGCCGACCTCGGGATGTTCGGCGCGATGTGGCCCGAGACGCAGCGGTTCGAGAACAGCGCCGTGTGGCGCGGCTGGGCGGCGCTCGAGCTCGGGCGGGTCGACCCGTCGACGGCGACGTTCGTCGGCGTGCAGAGCGGCCTGGCGATGAGCTCGATCGCGATCGGCGGCTCGCCCGAGCAGCGCGCGCAGTGGCTGCCGCCCATGGGTCGCGGCGAGCTCATCGGCGCGTTCGGCCTGACCGAGCCGCTGTCCGGCTCCGACTCCTCGAAGGGCCTGCGCACGACCGCCGAGCGCCACGGCGACACGTGGGTGCTCAACGGCGCCAAGCGGTGGATCGGCAACGCGACGTTCGCCGACGTCGTCGTCATCTGGGCGCGCGACGTCGCCGACCACCAGGTCAAGGGCTTCCTCGTGCGCCGCGGGACCCCCGGGTTCACGACCACGAAGATCGAGCGCAAGCAGGCCCTGCGGATCGTGCAGAACGCTGACATCACGCTCGACGGCGTCCGCGTCGACGAGGCCGACCGGCTGCCGAACATCCACTCGTTCCGCGAGGTCGCGCTCGTGCTCCGGCTGACGCGCGCCGAGGTCGCCTGGCAGGCCGTGGGGGTGCAGGTCGGCGCGTACGAGGCGGCGGTGCGGTACGCGGGGGAGCGTCAGCAGTTCGGCCGGCCGCTCGCGTCGTTCCAGCTCGTGCAGGACCGCCTCGCGCAGTGCCTCGGGAACATCACCGCGTGCATCGCGCTGTGCCTGCAGGCGTCGCGGATGCAGGACCAGGGACGCCAGGGCGACGAGCACGCGGCGCTCGCCAAGGGGTACGCGACGACCCGCATGCGCGAGACGGTCGCGTGGTGCCGCGAGCTGCTCGGCGGCAACGGCATCGTGCTCGACCACGGGGTCGCCAAGTTCTTCGCCGACGCGGAGGCCGTCTACTCGTTCGAGGGCACACGCGACATGAACAACCTCATCGTCGGGCGTGCGATCACCGGGGTCGGCGCGTTCGTCTGACCGGCACGCCGCGCCGCCGCGCGACCGACCGACCGTCCGTCCGTCCGACCCGTCGTCGTCCACGAGAGGACCGCCCGCCATGCCCGAGGCCTACGTCGTCGCCACCGCCCGCTCACCCATCGGCCGCGCGTTCAAGGGCTCGCTGCGCAGCGTGCGACCCGACGACCTCGCCGCCGCGATGGTGCGCGCGGCGCTCGACCAGGTGCCGGCGCTCGACCCGACGCGCGTCGACGACCTGCTGCTCGGCTGCGGGCTGCCCGGCGGCGAGCAGGGGATGAACATGGCGCGGGTCGTCGCGGTGCTGCTCGGGCTCGACACCGTGCCCGGCACGACCGTGAACCGGTACTGCTCGTCGAGCCTGCAGACCACGCGCATGGCGTTCCACGCGATCAAGGCCGGCGAGGGCGATGTGTTCGTCTCGGCCGGCGTCGAGTCGGTCAGCCACGCGGCGCGCGGATCGAGCGACTTCATCCCCGGCGAGGACCTGACCAACCCGGTGTTCGCGGAGGCCGTCGAGCGCACGGCCCGGTCCGCGAAGGGCGGCAGCACGTGGCGCGACCCGCGCGAGGACGGCGAGCTGCCCGACGTCTACGTCGCGATGGGCCAGACCGCCGAGAACGTGGCGCAGCGCACGGGCACGACCCGCCGTGACCAGGACGAGTACGCCACGTCGAGCCAGAACCGTGCGGAGGCCGCGCTCACGAGCGGCTTCTGGGAGCGGGACATCACGCCGGTCACGCTCGCGGACGGCACGGTCGTCTCGCGCGACGACGGTCCTCGCGCGGGGGTCACGGTCGAGGCGCTCTCCGCTCTGGACCCCGTGTTCCGGCCCGACGGCACCGTCACCGCCGGCAACTGCTGCCCGCTCAACGACGGCGCGGCGGCCCTCGTCGTGGTCAGCGACCGCGTCGTCGACGAGCTCGGCCTGACGCCGCTCGCGCGCATCGTCTCGACGGGCGTGAGCGCGCTGTCACCCGAGCTCATGGGTCTCGGGCCGGTCGAGGCCAGCCGACGGGCGCTCGCGCTCGCGGGCCTGTCGATCGGCGACATCGACCTCGTCGAGCTCAACGAGGCGTTCGCCGCGCAGGTCCTGCCGTCCGCGCGCGAGCTCGGCGTCGACCTCGACCGGCTCAACGTGCACGGCGGCGCCATCGCGGTCGGCCACCCGTTCGGCATGACCGGCGCCCGGATCACGAGCACGCTGCTGCACGGCCTCCAGGAGCGCGACGGGACCCTCGGGCTCGAGACCATGTGCGTCGGCGGCGGCCAGGGGATGGCGATGGTGCTGGAGCGGGTGAGCTGAAGGGTGGACGGGCACTCCACGCCTTTGCTCGTTCCCCGGCCCGCCGTTCCCGACGGCTGTGGCTGCGCCGACGGAGTCCGCGGGGTCGGTGCGGCGTGGACGGCCGGGCCGGACGGTCCGGTGCCGCCCAGGTGCGGTCGACCGCGTCCCGGGGCGGCTCAGGGGCCGACGAGGTCCCGGGCGACGCCGAGCCAGCCGACGTCCTCCCGCTCCGGTAGCTCGAGCCACGGAGCCACGACGCCGGAATCGAGGTCGACGGTGCACAGGGCCACCGGGCAGGGGTCCGGTTCCTGGAGCCAGCCGGTCCGCGTCGCGAGGAGGCTGCCGCCCACGAAGCCGAGCGTGTTGGTGAGCCGGTCGACCCCGTACGGAGCCTGCGTCCCCGTGCTCGTGTCGAGCAGCAGGTAGTCGTCGGTGCTGCCCGGGTCGGCGAGCTCGTCCCACACCAGCAGCGTCCCGGCGTCCCGCCACGGGTCGCCGTACGCCATGTGCGTGTTCACCCACTCGCGGGCCGGCCTGTCGTCGTGCACGCCGATCACGCGCACCCCGAACCACGACTCGTCGACCCACCCCGGCGCCGGGAGCGGGCGCCCGATCCCGTACGCGAACAGGGCCCCGTCGGGGGAGTAGCTCGGGTACGCCTCCAGAGGCGACGCCTCCGGGACGCGCTCGACGACGCGCGAGGCGCCCGTCCGGACCTCCACCTCGAGCGCGACCGCCTCGTACTCGGGCTCCTGCAGCTCGCCGTCGGACGTCATGTCGAACGTCATGCACGTCGCGACCACCCCGAGGTGCCCGCCGTCCGGGGCCCACGCGACCCCGTCGACGCGGCACTCGGAGTCGCCGGGCGGGGGCGGCACGCCGACCGGGACCTCGCGGACGGCCCCGCTGAGCAGCTCGAGGGTCTCGACGCGCACGGTGGAGCCGCGGTACGTGAGTGTGACGAGCGACCGGCCGTCGGGCGAGAGCAGCAGCGGGTCGCCGATCGGCGGGAGCACGCCCGTGGTGACCCACTGCCCGGTCGCGGCGTCGATCGCGGCGAGGCTGTCCGCGCCGACGTCGGCGACGAGGAGGGCCTGCTCGACCCGGCGGACCGGGAAGCCGGCGGGGTCGAGCGTCCCGGCGGGCAGGTCGGCCAGCCGCCGCGCGGACGTGGTGCCGGAGCCCGGGGGCGCCGGCGAGCCGGGTGGCGCACGGACCGTCGCGACCGGTGTCGCCGCCGCGTCGTGGGGGGCCGCGCCGGGGACCGGCGATCCGGCCGGCGATGCCCACAGGCCGGACAGGCTGCCGCCGAGGACGAGGACGGCCGCGACGACCACGACGGCGATCGTGAGGTTGGCGGCGTCGCGCCGGTTCACCGCGCGCAGGTCCGAGTCATGCCAGGCTCATCGGCGGCTGGGTCCGAGGACTTGACCGGCGTCGGGCCTGCAGCCGTCGCTCAGGCCGGCACGAACAGCGCGATGGTCCGCGCGACGAGCGCCGGGCGCGGCGCACCCTCGATCTCGACGGTCACGGTCGACGACACGCGCACGCCCTGCGCGGTCGGCTCGGCGCCCTCGACCACCGTGGTCGCCCGCACGCGGGACCCCGCGAGCACGGGCTGGAGGAAGCGCACGCGGTCGAGCCCGTAGTTGACGACCATCGCGGTCCCGCCGACGTCGAGCAGCCCGGCGGTGAGCGCGGGGACCAGCGCGAGCGTGAGGAAGCCGTGCGCGACGGGCCCGCCGAACGGCGACTCGGCGGCGGCGCGCGCGGGGTCGACGTGGATCCACTGGTGGTCGTCGGTCGCGTCGGCGAACAGGTCGATGCGGTCCTGGTCGACGACCCGCCACTCCCCGGTGGCGGACTGCCCGACGGCGGTGCCGAGGTCCTCGGGCGAGCTCACGGTGATGGCGGTCATGCGCGCGGCCCTCCGGCGACGTAGAGCACCTGCCCGGACACGTAGGAGGCGTCCTCGGAGCAGAAGAACGAGACGGCTGCGGCGACGTCGTCGGGCCGGCCGACCCGGCGCACCGGGACCTCCTTGGCCGCGGCGGCCATCAGGTCGTCGTACGCCATACCGGTCCGTTCGGCGACGGCGCGCATCATGTCGGTCTCGATGAAGCCGGGCGCGACGGCGTTCACGGTGACGCCGAACGGCCCGAGCTCGATCGCGAGCGTCTTGGTGAACCCCTGCATGCCGGCCTTGGCGGCGGCGTAGTTCGCCTGGCCGCGGTTGCCGAGCGCCGACGTGCTCGACAGGTTGACCACTCGCCCCCAGCGGGCGGCGACCTGGTGCTGCTGGACCGCACGGCTCACGAGGAACGCGCCGCGCAGGTGGACCGACAGGACGGCGTCCCAGTCGTCGACCGACATCTTGAACAGCAGGTTGTCGCGCAGGATCCCCGCGTTGTTGACCAGGACGGTCGGCGGCCCGAGCTCGTCCGCGACGCGCGCGACCGCGGCGGCGACCGCGTCCTCGTCCGCCACGTCGGCGCCCACGGCCAGCGCGGTGCCACCCGCCTCGCGGATCGCGGCGGCGGTCGCCTCGGCGTCGGCCTCGCGCAGGTCGAGCACGGCGACCTGGTGGCCGTCGGCGGCGAGCCGACGGGCGGTCGCGGCGCCGATGCCGCGGGCGGCGCCGGTCACGAGGGCTGTCGTGGTGCGCGCTGTCGTCACGGGGTGGTCCCTTCGTCGAAGGTCAGGAGCTGGCGGAGCTCGCCACCGGCCGCGAGGCGGTCCATGGCGGAGTCGAGGTCGTCGAGCGCGATGTGCGAGGACACGAGCCGTTCGAGGGGCAGCCGGCCGGAGCGCCACAGGTCGACGTACCGGGGCACGTCACGCTCGGGCACTGCGGAGCCGAGGTAGGAGCCGACGACCGTGCGGGCCTCCGCGGTCAGCGTCAGGGGGGAGAGCGAGGCCCGCGCGGCGGGGGAGGGGAGCCCGACGGTGACGGTCGTCCCGCCGGGCGCGGTCGCCGCGAACGCGGTCTCGAGCGCGCGCGCGGAGCCGGCGGCCTCGACGACCACGGGGGCGCGCAGCCCGCGCTCGACGACCTCGGCGGGCGTGCACGCGACGCTCGCCCCGAGGTCCCGCGCCGTGGCGAGCTTGTCCGGCACCGTGTCGACGCCGGTCACGTCGTGCCCGAGCGCGACGGCGACGAGCAGCGCGGCCATCCCGACGCCGCCGAGCCCGACCACGACCACGGGCTCACCGGGCCGCGGTCGGCCGGCGTTGACGACCGCACCGCCGCCGGTGAGCACCGCGCAGCCGAGCAGGGCCGCGACCTGCGGAGGGACGTCGGGGTCGACGCGCACGAGCGAGGTGCGGCTGACGACGGCGTGCGACGCGAACCCCGAGACGCCGAGGTGGTGGTGCACGGGTGCGCCGTCGCGGTGCAGCCGGGTGCCGCCGCCGACGAGGGTCCCGGCGGCGTTCGCGGCGCTGCCGGGCACGCAGGGGAGCCGTCCGTCGGCGGCGCAGCCGGCGCAGTCGCCGCACCGGGGCAGGAAGGTGAGGACGACGCGGTCGCCCCGCGACAGGTCCGTCACACCGGTGCCGAGCGCGGTGACGATCCCGGCGGCCTCGTGCCCGAGCAGCATCGGCGTGGGACGGACGCGGTTGCCGTCGACGACGGACAGGTCGGAGTGGCACACGCCCGCGGCCTCGATGCGCACGAGCACCTCGCCCGGGCCGGGGTCGTCGAGCTCGAGCCGCGAGACCGTGAACGGTCGCGACTCGGCGAAGGGAGCCGGGCTGCCCGACCGTTCGAGGACCGCCCCGACGATCTCCATGCGTGACCTCCTGCCGACGCCGCCGACCTCTGGTCTCAACCTACCGGGTTCTCCGTACCGACCGGTAGGTATGTCGCCCTGCACCGCACGTACGTCGTGAACGAGCGGTCAGCGTCCCGGTCGGGGTCAGATGCGTTGCTGAAGGGACCTCAGTTCGGCACCATGAGCGGTCTCGCCTCGAGCCGGCACGCGGCGGCGGTGAGTAGCGCCATCTCCACCACATCCAGGCCACCGGCGACCGATCCTGACCGGGAGGACGACGTTGACCAGCACCGCCGACTTCGCCGCCGAGACCCTGCGCGCCCTCGTCTCCGCTGTCGACCGCCAACCCGTCCTCGTCGGGGTGGACGGCCAGGGCGGTACCGGCAGGTCCACGTCCGCGCGGTCCGTCGTCGGCTCGCTCGGCAGGGCCGTCGTCGAGGGCGACGACTGAGGAGATCGCCATGTCCGCCGCCGAGGTCACGCACGCGCTGACCGCATGGGAACAGCGCCTGCGTGACCTCGGCGCGCGGGGAGTGACCTACCTGCGCCCAGGACTCCCTCTGGACGACATCGACGCCCTCGCCGCCGAGCACGACCTCAGGCTCCCTGAAGACGCCCGTGCCGTCTGGGCGTGGCACGACGGCGAGGACGCCGCCGCACGGTCACCTGCGCTGGCGCCGTACCGGGAGTTCCCGCCGCTCCGGACTGCTCTCGAGCTGGCACGGACGTGGGCGCAAGACGCCATCGACTGGGGCCTGGCCGACGACGAGGACCTCGCTGACGTCATCTTCCGCCCGCAGTTCGTGCCGGTCCTCGGCTACCAGCACCCGCTGGTGTTCGACTGCCGGACGCAAGCGTCCACCACGGCGATGTGGACTCCTGACGCCGGCCTGGGGCAGACGCCCCATCTGACGATGGTCGAGCGGGTCCGGTGGTGGCACTGGGCGCTGGACCACGGGGCGTGGTCGATCACTCCTCAAGGGCTGTGGGCTGTCGACCTCTCGCGGTACCCGGGTGCGAGCGGTGACCTGAGCGTCAAGGACGTCCTGTCCTGACTCTCGGCGTCGTGGATCGTGAGTGGCGTCCTTAGGATGCCCTGCCGTTCGAAGTGGGCCGCACACCAGCGGCCAGTCTTCGCCGTATCTCGACAGCTCGCCCGCATCGACTACGACGCTTGGCCCTGCGGGACGTGGACGGGCGAGTCGGGCGACACGAGTTCTCGGGAGCTGGATGGGCCGGTGGGAATCGATGAGAAGGATCGCCTGTCGGATCCTGTGCCAAAGGCACCCACAACGGGCGTTCTGTCCCCGTAGAGTGTCCCGGTTCCGATCAGCCATGGAGGTCGAGTGCCCGAGGATGATCAGGTGCCGAACCGGTACCGCGAGCGGCTGGGACGGGCGCTGCCGAGGGCTCACCGGCAGGCCGAGCTGGTCGGTCGGGCGTTCGCACGGGTCGACCGGGCGATGGCGGCCGGGGCGTGGGACAGCCCGCTGGCGCAGACCTTCTACGACGGCTGCGTCGAGGCGCAGCACTCGGCGACGGTGTCGGCGGGTGGCTGCGTGGACGACATGGAGCTCCGTCACCGTCGGGAGCCGGCCCTGGTGCCGCGTGACGACCGCAGGGCACGGCCTTCATGACAGGCGACCACCGTGGCTGAGGTGCGGATCGACGTCGCCGGGATGGCGGACGTCGTGCGAGGGCTCGAGGAGGGCATCGAGACGGTGCTGCGGGCGCGGGACCTCCTGCGCACGGAGCTCGACCGTCTGGGTCTCGACTCGTCGGGGACGTGGACGCTGGACGGGCCGGTGGCCTGGGCCCGCGGTGAGCTTCCCGGGGTGCGCCGCCGCCTGGCGCTCGCGCAGGCCCTCGAGGGGCAGGAGGCGTCCTGGCCGGCCGGGACCGTCATGCTCGACGAGGCGCTGGTCTCGACCACCGATCCCGAGCACGCGCAGAACGTGGCCCACCGGGTGGCTCATGCCCTGCGCGAGGTGGACGGGCCGCTCGACGAGGACCTCATCGACCTCCTGGAGTCGTACCGCGACGACCCGTACTTCGCCTCCGCGCTGGCCAGGAGCCTGACCGTGGGCGAGCTCGCCGAGGCCGTGAAGCAGCTGTCGTACGCACGCACCGGCACGTCCCAGGACGACGCCTGGTACGCGCGGACCGTGGTCGCGCTCGCGCGCACGATGGGCACCGCGACGCGCGCCACCGGCGACCTGGCGCTGCCGTCGGGCTACGCGCAGCAGTGGGTACGGCAGATCACCTCCGAGGTGAACCGAGCCGTGTACCCCGACGCGGTGGCGGCGCCGGACCACGCGAACGCCCTGGCGCTGCTGGTCACGTCCGGCCGGTGGGACTCCGACTTCCTCGTGGAGGTCACCGGTGCGGTGATCGACGACGAGCGGACACGGCCGGACGTGGAGGACATGTGGTTGTCACGCGGCAACCAGATGTCGAACCCGACCGACGGCCCCGGGGTGTACGACGCTGTCGGGCGCAAGGTGCGTGACCCGCTGTCCACGCTGCTGGCGGGCCTGGCGAAGGATCCCGGTGCGGCGCAGCGGGTGTTCGTGACCGGCGAGCAGGAGATGGTGCAGCTGGGCGACGGGAAGCTCCGTGTCTCCTCGCGGCTGAAGCACCTCGTCGAGAACCGCACCTGGGAGTTCGACCGTGTCCCCGGGCGCGCGTTCTCCCAGGTGCTGGAGGCAGCGACCATGACGCTGCGCGACCGGGAGAGCACCGGCCGCACGTCCGCCCATCTGACGACGCAGACGATCGCGCTCATCGGCGCGCACACCGGGCACGACGCCCGCGGCGAGGTCTTCCTCTGGCCGGCTGAACCGGGATGGCAGCTGCCGGAGAGCCTGCGCCCGACGGTCGCCACGATGCTGGCGACCTACGGCATGGACCTGTACGAGGCCGTCGCCGTGGAGGGCAGCGACCTGTCCGACGGTGCCGTCCTGGACCGCCGCGCGATGAACGACGGGACGTCCGACCTGCTCTACGGTCCGGGCCAGGCGTACGGGGCGGTGTTCGACCAGGACCTGCTGGCGCCTGTGCTGAAGACGCTCGGCGAGGACCGGGCACACGTCGACGTGGTGATGGCGGGGCTGGCCGTCGCGTCGAACCTGCGTCTGACGACCGCCCTGGACCAGACGTTGGCGATCCACCCCGAAGCGCCCGTCGACCTGATCACCGGCCGACGGGACATCCCCCGGATCTCCAACACCCTGCTGAGGTCGTCCGAAGCGCTGTCGTGGACGGTCCAGCAGGGCTACGCGGGCGCGCAGGACGACAAGGAGCTGCGCGAGGCGCGCCAGGCGGCGTTCGCCGACGCCCTCGGCCTCGCCTCAAGCCTTCCGATGATCCCGGACGTCAGCGACAACAAGAACGTGCAGTGGCTGTTCGACAAGGCGGTGGGCGAGGCGATCAGCGGAGCCGGGACGATCGACGCCTCCGAGCAGGTGAAGACGTACCAGGTGCTCGACAAGGAGGTTCCGCGAACCGCCGTCGAGAGCGTCCTGAACGCGTTGCTGCAGTCGGGCTACCTTGAGGAGCCAGCGTTCGCCGCGGCCAACGTGGATGCGAAAGCCCCGCTCTACACGGAACCACCGGACACCGCCAAGGTTGTCGGCGCGGACCCACCCCGCTTCGACACGTCGTCGGAGGACTACGGGGCGTGGGTCGCGAACCTTTCCAATGGGGCGTTGCTGCAGAACACGGTGATCGACCCCTACGGGTCGGCGTGGGGGAACATCACGTGACCAGTCACCAGCGGGCCGTCGTGGTCGCTGTCGCAGGGGCGCTCGCCCTGGCCGGGTGCACCGGGGGGCCGAGCCCCACGGACACCGCCTCACCCGGGCCCGTCTCGTCGGCCGCTGCCGCTGATGAGCCGGTGGTGTGCGGGGTCGCCGTCGGCGACGTCGAGCTCGCCACAGGCCTCTCGGTGGGACGGTCCGACGACCAGATCGTCGTCCGTGACGGCGCAGGCACCGGAAGGTGCGAGGCGTTCAGCGACGACGCTGACGGCGAGCTCGTGGTCGTGGAGATGTACGAGCTGGACGACGTCGAGGCGCAGCAGGTACGTGCAGCGATCGACGGCGACGAGCCGTCCGCGGTGCGGGTGCCGGACATACGGTTCGACCCCGACGTGGCCGACGGCGCCGCCTGGGGCGTCACCGCGACCCCCAACCAGAACCTCAAGCAGGCGCCCCACTCACGCGTCTTCTGGGGCGACACGATGATCTACGTCTACCTCACCCAGACCGCGTCATGGCGTGCAGGGGCGGACGACCTGCTGGCCATGACGTTCCAGGTGGCGCAGTCGTACGGGCTGGAGCGACCCGACCCGCTGGACTGACGCGGTGGCCCGGGGGCGGACCTACAACCGTCGTCGACGCCAGCGCGCCCTGGGCAGGCTCACCCCGGCCGAGTTCGAGCTCGTCTTCACCGCCCAGAACGCCTCTTGCGGCATGATCACCACTCACCTGGTGTCAACCGATCCTGCAGCAGACCCCTCCGGGGTTGGACCCTCCGGTCCTCGACACGACGTCCGAGTCGTACACGGCGTGGATCACCGTCCTTGCGACGGGGGCGCTGGTCGCGACCGGTACGGGTGGAACGACGTCTGCTCTGAGCGCGTGACTGCTCGCCTACCCCCCTCTGACGTGAAGGACGCGCGCTGTGAGCATCGATGATGAAAAGATCGTGGCGGACGAGACCGGCATCGACGGCCTGCTCGTGATCCGGATGAAGCAGGCAGGGGATGCGCGCGGGACGGTTCGCGAGTTCTTCCGGACCTCCATCTGGCAACAGGACGAGCTCCGGTCCCTGGTCGACGGTCCCTGGCTTCAGATCAACGTGACGGAGACCCGCCGAGGGGCGGTCCGCGGTCTGCACGCCGAGGCGATGAACAAGCTCGTCGGGGTCGTCTCGGGGCGAGCGATGGGGATCTACCTCGATACCCGGGAGGGGTCGCCGACGTACGGCGCGGTGCACACGTGCACCTTGGAGAAGGGCACACAGGTCTTCGTGCCGCGCGGTGTCGGCAACGGCTTCCAGTCGTTGTCCGACGAGACCCAGTACCTCTACTGCTTCGACGACGAGTGGCGGCCCGGGATGCCGGGCACGGCCTACACCCCGCTGAGCCCCGACCTGCGCATCGAGTGGACGATCCCCGTGGATCCGGACGACCCGGCGCAGATCTCGACGAAGGACCGCGACGCCCCGGTGTGGACCGCGCCGGAGCGCTGAGGACCGGCGCTCGTGTGGCGTGGCCCGGCGTGACCCGCCCCCGGCCACTCGATGCCGGCCGAGCATCGTGCGTCGGCGAACCGTGCACGCGGGTCGGACGCGGGGCGCGTCAGTCCTGTACCGGCATCGTGACGCACGGGGTGACCGGGCCGGTCGTGACTCCCACGTCGACCCACACGCGAAACCGCCCGTCTCGCTGCTGCCGTCGTCGTGGTGGGCGCTGCTGTCGTGCCCGATCCGGGCGCACACGCCCGAGAGGTCGGGCGCCGCGTTCAGCCCGAGGAGGACGAGGAACTCGTCGTCACGATGCCGACCTCCACGAGCGCCGCTCGAAGTCGAGGGACGTCCACGAAGCGGTGCGTGACGATCCCGAGGTCGGCCGCTGCGGTGAGGTTCCTGGGCGTGTCGTCGATGAAGAACACCTCGTTGGCGTCGACCCCCAGGGCCCCGAGAACGTGGTGGAAGACGGCAGGATCTGGCTTGGCACGGCCGATCTCGGCGGAGTTGAAGACCGTGCCGAAGGTGGGAGGGAGATCGAGCGCACGCAGCTCGGCGGGGATCGTGTCGGTGCCGTTGGTCAGGATCGCCGTCGTCAGGCCGAGCGACCGGAGCTCGGTCGCCAGCTGCACCACCTCGTCGTCGATGTGCGACGGGGCGGTGGCCCACGCGCCAGCTGCGACGTGGTTCTCGACGTGGTCGCCGATGCGTCTCACCCACTGTGCTCGGGTGATGCGGCCGGTGGTGACGTCGGTGAGGTGGGGTTCCGAGAACGCGAACGCGGCGATGGATCCCGGCGCGAGGAAGTGGGATGCCTCGATCTCGGCCACGGCATGCTCGTCGAAGTGCCGGATGACCCCGTCCAGATCGAACAGGACGACCTTGATCATGTGACAACCGTGTGGCCCATGCGAACAGTCTCCCCGGGGCCTCGCAGATGAGTCGTCGTTCCGGCGACGAGGTCCTGGCCGGGCGGCCTGCCGTGACGTCCAGGGTTCTGCGGACCGGGGGCCGACTCGTCCGATCACCCGTCCCGGCTCGCCTGCTGCTCGAGCAGTCGCGCCGCGTCGCGCCGGTACATCGCGGCGTGGTCGTGCAGGTCGGGCCGGTCGGCGGCGCGTGCGTGCTCGTCGGTCCAGTCCGCCAGGTCGTGCAGCCGGGTGACCATGGTCGTCAGGACGTCCCCGATCGGCGGAGCGGCGTCCTGCCCGTAGCTCGACAGCAGGTGCGCGAGGCGGTCCAGCGGGGTGGCGTCGTCCGGTGCCCGCATGTCCTCGCACCAGCCGCACAGCCGGTACGCGAGGTACGCGAGGTCCCACGCCCGAGGGCCGGGCGAGGCCATGTCGACGTCGATCAGCCCGATCAGGTCCGTCCCGTCGAAGACCATGTTGTACGGCGCGACGTCGTTCAGGCACACCACCTCGACGGGGTGGTGCGTCGGGGAGCGCCAGACGCGATCGCTGAGGTCGAACCCGACGGTCGCGTCGTGGACGGTGCGCAGCATCGCTCCGGCCTGCGCGCGGGTCTGCGCTGTCCACAGCCAGTCCGGGACGGGCCATCCGACGACCTCGCCGGGCATCCAGCTGAGGATCTCCCGACCGTCGTCGTCGAGGCCGAGCGGCGCCGGTACGCACGTGACGCCACGCTCCCGGACCCACGCGAGCAGTGCGTGCACGGCCGGCGTCCACGGGCCGGCCGTCCGCCGGACGGTGTCACCGACACGCACCACGGTGTTGACGTTGCCGCCGTCCAGCTCCTGCGCTGCGACGTCGCGCTGCTCCTCGAGGCCCATGACGCGATCGTCCCATTGCCGGGCGGGGACGTGCGAGTGAGACGGTTCGGGGATGGCGCCACGACCTGTGCACGATGAGCTGCTGCTCGGCGGTCGTTGGCTGCCCCTGACCAGGTCGATCATCTTCGTCGATCAGGAGGCCGAGGAGTTCGTCGAGACCTGGATGGCGTGGCGCGGGGCAGTCATCATGCGGGACACGGGATGCGTCCCTGTTGTGTCGCGGATCGGCGGGACGCTCGAGGACGCGCTGGCGGCGATGCTGCCGCTCGCGACGGCGGTGCCGAGCAAGTGCCTCGTCATGCCGACGGCCAACGGGTGGTCCGCGTTCGTCGAGAACGACTGGATGGGCACTGAGGTGCAGCTGACGCCCTGGGCGCTGGCTGCGAACGGCCTGCGCACCGTCGCCGTGAGCGAGGCCCCTCACACCTACAGCGCTCGGACCGACCGCGGGTGGTGGGGTGAGCGGAAGGTGACCGCCTACGTCCCCTCGCTCGAGCACCCGGACGAGCCCGACGGGGGGACCGTCGGCGTCCGGACGACCGAGTCCGGGCGGTGGGAGGTCGCGGTGCCCCCCACCCCGCTGCCGTTCCCCGACCCCACGGACCACACCGCGCGGCGCATCCGTGACCGGTTCACTCATGGGCACCTCCTCGAGGTCGCCGAGTGGTTCGGCTTGCGCCCGACGGACCCGGGCTTCTACACGCCGGGCGGCGAGGCATTCCTCATCGAGCGGACCGACCCGCGTGACCCGTCCTGGCACGAGCTCACGCTCGAGCAGGCGTACGGGATCGACCGCCCGGTCTTCCCGTGAGACGACGCCCGGGCGCGGCGTGCCTCACGCCGCGCCTCAGACCTCGTCGCGCCACGTGTGCTGCGGGTCGTACGCCAGCAGGCGACGGGCCTTGTCGATGGACAGGAGCGTCTCGCGGCCCTCGATCGGGCGGCTGACGGGGACGTCCGGGAAGTACTCGGCGACCAGCTCGGCCGACGGCCGCTCCAGCACCGTGTCGGGCGACGCGATGATGAACGCCTCGAATCCACGCAGGTCGCTCTCGAGCGCGAGCCGGACCGCGAGGGCGCCGTCGCGGGCGTCGATGTAGCCCCACAGGTTCCAGATCCGGCTGCGCGGATCGGCCGCGAAGCCCGGGAACGCGGCGTAGTCGGCGACGTCCATCACGTTGGAGAACCGCAGGCCGATCAGCTTGAGGTCCGGGTCCCACCGCGTGAAGTGCCGGGCCATCTCCTCCTCGACCGCCTTGCCGAGCGAGTAGGTGCTCTCCGGGCGGACGGCGTACTCCTCGTCGACCGGGACGTACGGCGGGGGAGTGTCGAAGGGCAGGCCGAGGACGGTCTCGCTGGAGGCCCAGACGACGTTCTTGATGCCTGCGCGGCGGGCGGCGCTGAAGACGTGGTGGGTGGCGACGACGTTGTTCGCGAACGTCGCACCGCTCGGGCGCAGGCCCGGCGCGGGGATGGCCGCGAGGTGGACCACCGCGTCGACGCCGTCGTACCGGTCGTCGATGCCGGTGAACGCCTCGGTCACCTGGCCGAGGTCCGTGAGGTCGACCCGGGTGAAGAGCGCCCTCTGGCCCTCCGGTGGGGGAGCGGTGTCGACGTTGACCACGTCGTACCCGTGCGTCGCCAGGTGCTCCACGACAGCGCGCCCGAGCTTCCCGCTCCCGCCGGTCACGACGACGCGGCTCATGCGTCGGTCCGGGCGTGCGACGGCGGCAGTGACGGCTCCGGGGCCGGCGACAGGGTGGGGGCGTGCGGCGTCATGCCGACATCTGATCACGGCCGGGCAGGGGACGTCCGGTCCCACGCGGACCGGTCGGGGCTGGCGAGATGTGCCGTATGGCGCTAATTTGGTATCTCACGAAATACGGAGGAATCCATGGCGGACGGCGTGTTCGCTGCGTTGTCGCACCCCACGCGGCGCGCGGTGCTGCGTGAGCTGGCCCGACGGGACTGGATGCTCGCCGGCGAGCTCGCCGACGTGCTCGACGTCCCCGGACCGACGCTGTCCGGGCACCTGCGCATCCTGCGCGAGGCGGACCTCGTGCTCGCCGAGCGCCGCGGGACCACGATCCGGTACAGCGCGAACGCGTCCGTCGTCGAGTCCGCGTTCGCCGCCTTCCTCCAGTCGCTCGGCGTCGGCCGCGCGGCACCACCCACCGAGTGAGCAGGGGGACCACATGCATCACGAGACGACCACGGCCGGCGCCCCGGACCGCACCTTCCCGACCCGAGGAGTCACCGTCGCGGCGGTGGGCCTGGTGGCCATGGCGGGTCTGTCGGCGTACGTCTGGGGCCGGCTGCCCTGGGTCCTGACGCTCGAGGGTGGCGGGCAGGACGGTGCCGACGCCCACGTCCCGAAGCTCGTGCTGGTCGCGCTGCTGCCGCTGGTGCTGCTCGGCATCGGCGGAGTCCTGCTGCTCGCCCAGCGTGCCCGCGTGCGCGTCGCCAAGGCGGCCTCCATCCCGCTGTGGCGCACCGCAGAGACGGACCGTCGCTCGGTCGACACCGCACTGTCCATCCTCACGCCCGTCGTCGTCGCCCTGCACGTGTTCTTCCTGAGCTTCGCGAGCGGCGACGAGCGCACGGGTCGTGTGGTCGTGGCGGCGGTCCTCGCGCTGGTCGCGATCGTGATCGGCAACGCCCTGCCCAAGGTGCCCGTGCCGGACGCCGCGGCGTCGCGCGCGATGCTCCTCGACGAGCGCCCGACGCTCGACCGTCTGCTCATGGCCGCGCGTCGCGGGCAGCGCCGCGCCGGGGCCGTCGTCGTCGTGCTCGGCCTGCTCGCGCTCGTGCTCGCGTTCGTCGACCCGACGGTGTCCCTGGGCGTCTCGGTGCTCGCCGTCGTGGCCATGGGGGTCGTCACCGGCGTCGTCGTGCTGCGCACCGCGATCCGCTCGACCCGCGCCTGACACAGCGGCCAGGCACGAGGCTCGTGGCGGACCCCGGCACCCCTCACCGCGTGAGCACCGCGCGCACCCGCTCCGTGTCCGTGACCGTCCACCCGTCGGGCGGCACCACGCCCACCCACCCGTCGAGGACCAGCCCGTCGTAGTTGTGCCCGTACCCGTCGGGCACCGACTTCGCGTTGAGCAGGTCGAACGTCAGCTGCCAGAACGTCACCACGGGGAACCACCGCATCGTCGGGCGGTCGGTGCCGACGGGTCGCTCGCGCAGCCGGTCGGGCGCGGACAGGACCACGTCGGGGCTCCACCACACGACCGGGTCGTCGGCGTGCTGCAGGTACAGGGCCCGCGGCGGCTCCCACGGCGTCGTCGGCGTGGTGATCTGCGCGGCGTCGCCGGCGAAGCGGACGAACAGACCGCTCGCGTAGACGGGTGCCACGGCGGGCGTCCCGGGATCCCGCCGCTCGACCAGGGCGTGCCAGACGGGGTTCGCGTCCGGGGGGCCCGCCCACAGCACCCCGTCGGTGCGCTCGCGGATGTCGGCCAGGGAGCTGTACGCCGTCTCGCTGCCGTACGAGCCGAGGCTCTCGCCGTAGGCGAGCAGCAGCGGGCGCTCGTCCGCGGGCATCCCGGCGAGGTGCTCCTCGACGGCCGCGGTCAGGGCACGCGACTCCTGGCCGGCCCGGGAGCGGTCGACGAGGAAGGACAGCCAGCTCGGCAGGTACGAGTACTGGGTGGCGACCGCCGCGGTGTCCCCGGCGTACATCAGCTCGAGCGGCGCGACCGCGGCCTCGTTGACCCACCCGCTCCCGGTCGTCGTCACCAGCAGCAGGACCTGCCGCTCGAACGCGCCGGTGCGCTCGAGCTCCTCGACCGCCAGCGCGGCGCGCTCACCAGCGGTGCCGGCGTTCTCGATGCCGACGTAGACGCGGACGGGCGTCGCCGGTGCGGCGTCCGGCACGGCAGTCTGCAGGTCGTCGGTGCTCGGGCCACCGGCGACGAAGCGGCGCCCCTCGCGGCCGAGGGACTCCCAGGCCACGAGCGATCCCGCCGCGCCGGAGCGCTCGGCCGCCGACGGGCGTTCCACACCCGGGTGGTCATCGGCGTTGCGTGCGGCGAACGCGGCGTCCGCCGCGCCGAGCGCGCGGTGCAGCAGCACGTCGTTGACGAGCACGACCCCGCCGAGGACGAGCACGGTCGCCACCACGGACGCCACCGCGTGGGGCCAGTGCAGCCGCCGCTCCAGGAGTGCGTCGACGCGGCGGCTCACCCACCACACCCCGCGCGCCGCCAGGACGAGCACGACGGCGATGAGCACGAGGAGCGGCCCGGCCCGCAGCCAGTCGAGGGTCGAGGGCGGCGGCATGCCGACGGCCGCCGTCATCGCCCTCTGCCAACCGGCACCCACGACGAGCATGGCGACCACGGCGGCGGCGGAGAGCGCGACGACGGCCGGCAGCTGCCGGGACGCGAGTGCCGTCGGGACCCGTCCGCGCGTCGTGGCCACGAGCCGGCGCCATGCGGGCACGAGCCGCAGGACCCGGGCGAGCGCCACGCCGACCCCGTACCCCAGCGCGCCGGAGATCCCCGACACGAGCCCCTGGTAGAGCCAGTCGCGCGGCAGCAGGGACGGCGTCATCGCGACCACGGCGAAGAGCGTCCCCATCGCGAGCCCCGCCGGGTGCGGCGGTCGGAGACGTCGCCGGGGGCGCCGCGACGGGTCCGTGCCGGCCTGGCGCGGGCCGCCTGTCGGGGAGGCCCGTGGCGCCGCCGGGACGGACCGGGACGGGGGAGTGGTCACGCCCGGACGCTGCGCCATGCGCGCCTCCCCCGGGGCGGTGACGTCACGTCCCGGACGGGGCCGCGCACGCCGTCACCCGAGCATCGCACCGGCCCGGACGGCCCGCCAGCAGCGCGTCGGCCGCCGTCGGCCGTGCAGGGCTCCCGTCAGCCGTGCTCGGCGGTGTACAGGCGCGCGTTCGTCAACGCCTCGTCGAGCTCTGCGCGCATCGCGGTGAGCTCCCCCGTGGCCACCGGACGCAGGGCGCCCGAGGGCGGACGAGTCCGTCGCTGCGCACCACTTCACCGTGCGCCGCGCGCGGCGCGCGTCCTGCGGCCCACGAGGCCGAGCGCACCGAGCGCGAGCAGCACGCCGAGCATTCCGAGCGCGAGCGCTCGCAGCGTCAGCGCCCACGGCCAGGACGGGCCCTCGAGCGACAGTCCGTCGAGGGGGTACTCGAGGACCTTCGCCGTCCACCGTGCGGTGGCCACGTCGGTCGTCCGTGCCAGGTCCTGCAGCACGGCGTCGTACGCGAAGCCGGGCCGCTCGTGGGGGTGCACGGCGTCGATCCCGGGGACGGTGCGGTGCTCGGTCGTGCCCGGGACGACGAGTCGGTCGAGCCCGGCGACCGACGCGGTGCGCGGCACGAACGTCAGCCCGTGGCGCGACGTCACCGGCCCGTCGCCCACGGCGACCGTGTCCGCGGCCAGCGACTGCGCGTACGTGTCGAACACCGAGGCGACCTCGACCTCGCCGACCCCGTCGGTGATCTGGACGCCGATGCGCGGACGGTCCCAGCCGAAGCCGGTGCGGAACGCGACGACGGCGTCGGAGGGTGCGAGCCGCGCCCGCGCCATCCGCGGCGGGCCGCTCGACGCCTCGTACGGCCAGCCGATCGCCCGTGCGGCGCGCACCGCGGCGTCCGCTCCGACCAGCCGCTGCACGACGTGCAGGGTGCCGTCGATCCCCGACAGGACGCCGGCCGTGCTGATGACCGCACCGTCGTCCACGTACCGGGTCCCGGCGACCCAGTCGACGCCGGGGTAGGTGCCGGCCCACTCGTCGAGGCGCAGCCAGTGCGCCGTGGCGCGGTGGCCGTCGAGCAGTCCGGCCGAGGCGACCACGGCGGCTCCGTTGCAGACGCTGAGGATGATCGAGCCCTCGTCCGCCTGGGTGGTGAGCCATGCCGTGACGGGCTTCGTCGTAGGGCGGCCGACGTCGGGCATCGCGGGCACGACCACGAGGTCCGCCGGACCACCCAGGAGGTTCTCGAGCCCGGCGAACGTGAGGTCCGGGACGAGGTCGAGCCCGCCGGTGAGTGGCACCGGGTGGCTCGCGGGCGCCACGGTGTAGACGTTGAACGCACCCGTGCCGGCGAGGATCTCGTACGGGGCCAGGACGTCGGACGCGACGGCGCCCGCGTCCCCGACCACGACGGCCACGGTCGGTCTGGTCGGGTCGTACGCGACCGGCGCCGGGGTCGGGGACACGGCGTCGGTCCGCGGGGCGTTGAGGCCGGTGACGGCGTGGACGACCGTCGGGGCGCCCAGCGCCGCCGGGAGCGCCAGCGCTGCGAGCACGAGCAGGACGACCTTGAGGAACGCGCGCACCGGGCTCACCACCCGTACTCGTGACGGCGCCGCAGCATCACGGCGAGCATCGCGGCCAGCATCAGCACGTGCCCGGCCGTCATCAGCTGCATGGCGGTCACGGTCCCGGCCAGGCTGAACGGCAGCAGCAGCAGGAGAGGCAGGTACATCGCGGCGGCCATCTCGGCGACGGAGGCCGCCCCGTGCCCCCGGACCCGCATCCACACCGCCATGCCGATCGACATGTTCGTCGCCATCACCAGCGTCTGCGCGGTGGTGCTCTCGCGCAGGCCCGGCCAGGCGAACGACCAGACGGGCTCCAGCAGGACCATGCCCGCCACCATCGCGGCCACCATCTCCACCGCGTGCCGCGTGAACCGCCGCGCCGGGTGGCGGGCGATGCCGTGCTCTTCGTGGTTCATCTCGACTCCTCGTGGATCCGACGTGCGGACACACGACAGCCTCGGCCGACCGCACGGCCGCGTCAGGTGCCGATCGTCATGCCGCGGGTCACCCTCCGGGAGTGACCCCGGCGACCGGCGACGGTCAGAGGATGCCGAGGTCCCGGGCCCGCAGGGCCGCCTGCGTGCGGTCGCGCACCTCGAGCTTGGACAGCACGCTGCTGACGAGGTTCTTCACGGTCCCCTCGGCGAGGTACAGGGCGCCGGCGATCTCACGGTTGCTGCGCCCGTCGGCCAGCAGCCGCACCAGCGCGACCTCCCGCTCGGAGAGCGGGTGCGTCGACGGCTCCGCGTCCGCGGGGATCCGCACCACCCGCGCGACGACCTGCGCCACCACCGACGGCTGCAGCACGGTCTCCCCGCGAGCGGCTGCGACGAGCGCCTCGACGAGACGTGCCGCGCTCACGTCCTTGAGGAGGTAGCCGACCGCACCGGCCCGCAGCGCGGCGAGGACGTCCTCGTCGTCGTCGAACGTCGTCAGCGCGATCACCCGCACGTCGGGCTGCTCGGTGCGCAGCCGGGCCGTGGCGGCGATGCCGTCGAGCACCGGCATCCGCAGGTCCATGAGGACCACGTCGGGTCGCGCCGCGGCGCTCGCGCGGACGGCCTCCTCGCCGTCCGCCGCCTCACCGACGACCTGGATCCCCGGCTGCACCTCCAGCAGGGTCGTGAGCGCCTCACGGAAGAGGGCCTGGTCGTCGGCCAGCAGCACGCGGATCGTCACCCGGGCACCTCGACGACGAGGGTCGTGACGCCCTCGGTCGGGGTCGAGCCCAGGGACAGGCGCCCCCCGACGTTGGCCATGCGCTCGCGGAGCCCGGCGAGCCCGAAACCGTCGGCCGGCTCCTCCGCGAGGCCGCGTCCGTCGTCGCGCACCTCGAGCCGGACGTGGTCCTCGTCGCGGAAGTCCAGCACGACCGCGGTGCGCGTGGCGGCCGCGTGCTTCCTGACGTTCGTCAGACCCTCCTGGGCCGCGCGGAAGAGGGACTCGTCCACGTCGGCGCGCAGCGGACGGGCCGTGCCCCGGACGTCCAGCTCGGTCAGGACGCCGGCCTCCGTCGCCTCGGCGGCGAGCGTCCGCAAGGCGTCCGCGAGGACGGGACGGTGCTCGCGCAGCGCCGCCACCGACCGCCGGACCTCGGCGAGGGCACGCCCCGACTGGTCCTGCGCCTGCGCCAGCATGGCGTCGAGGCGGTCGGGGTCTGCGGTGGGGATGACGGCGCGCGCCGCCTCGAGCAGCATGCGCACGACCGTCAGGTGGTGGCCGACACCGTCGTGGATGTCGCGCGCCAGGCGGTTGCGTTCCTGGGTGGTGGCCAGCTGCTCGGCCTGCGCGGCGTACCCGCGCAACCGCTCGTGCGCGGCCGCCAGCTCGACCCTGGCCCGCTGCTCCCGCACCAGCAGCTCGGTCACGACCACCGTGAACGTGCTGACCGCCAGGGTGCTCAGGGCCTCGCCGAGCACGCGCGGCCACTGCATGCCGAGGTGGACGAGCGGGACGACGACGGCCACGCCGATCGCCGCCGGCAGCGGCAGCAGCAGGACCGACTGCGCGACCAGGACCACCAGGAGCAGCACGGCGCCCACCGCGGCACCGGACAGGGAGAAGACCGCGAAGCCGAGCACCAGCTGCACGCCGACGTACCCGGCCGCCCACCCGACAGGACGCCCCTCGACGAAGCGGAATCCCACGATCGCGAGCGCGGAGTACGCGAGACCCACCAGCAGCGTGGGCGCGAGCTCCGCGGAGCTCGCGGACCCGAGCGGCAGCGTCAGGTAGGCGACCACGGTGAGAACGGCGAGCGCCCGGTTCACCCGATTCACTGTGCAGGAGGAGGTGTCGCCGGTCAATGACGCGACGCTGGGTGTCAGGCAGGCCCGGTCAGACGGCGACCCGCGCCACCAGCGCCGTGAGCGTGGCCTCGGCCTCGGGCGTGAGCCTGCTGACCGCGAACGACGTCGGCCAGGCGCCGGCGTCGTCGTCGAGGTCCGCTTCGGTGGTGAACCCGAACGTCGAGTAGCGCTCCTTGTCGACGTCGCCGCTGCGGAAGAAGCACACGACCTTGCCGTTGCGCGCGTAGGCCGGCTGCCCGTACCAGAGCTTGGGTGCCAGGTCGGGGGCCGTCGTCGTGACGATCGCGTGGATGCGCTCGGCGACGGGGCGGTCCGCGTCGCTCATGTCCTGGATCTTGGCGAGGACGTCGAGCTCGTCGGCGGCCTTCTTGTTGCCGCGCCCGCGGGTCTTCTCCTTCCTCAGCTCCGCCGCCCGCTCCTTGATGGCGGCGCGCTCCTGCGCGGTGAAGCCCTCGGCCGTGCCGTCGGTGGTGGTCATGTCGTCCCGCTCCCGTCCTCGTCCGGTTCGTGGTGCTTCCACCGTAGGGACGACGGGGTGCGGGCACTTCTCGATTGCTGACCGGATCGCGTGGTGGGGTTGTGATCCGGCGGCGCGACCAGGTGCTCCGCGGAGGACTGCACGTGGTCCGCTGCGTCGTCCCTGGTCGGCAGCGCCCAGGGGTCCCCGGCGAACGGGCGTCCGGCAGCCCGTCGAACCGGCCGTGCCGTCGCCGATCTCCGGGGAGCTGACCGCGTCAGGACGGTTCCGGCGGCCTGCTGACCCGGACCTCGTCGAGGCTCACCGTGGTGCCGGTACGCAGCGTGCCGTGCACCTCGGCGATCGCGTCGACGTGGGCGACGAGCTCGCGCACCTGCTCCTCGGGGGCCGGCGAGACGACCGAGACGCGATACGACACGTCCCGCGCACGCGCACCGGGAGCGTCGAACCACCCCGCGACCTCGACGTCCACCGCGACCACGGGGAGGGACCGGGCGGCGGCCTCGCGGTAGACGTCGTTGGTGGCGCACGTCGCGAGGGCCAGGAAGAGGAGCTCGCCGCCGCTGACGGCCGAACCCGGCGCGCCGCTGCGCGCGGGGAGGTCGAGCGCCCGGCCCTGTCCACCGGCGGTGACGGTGACCTGGTGGGTGCCGGGCGTGCTGCGGATCGAGGCGGTGTACTCCACGTCGTCCGCCCTCCTGCCTCGTGGACCGGTCCGGTCCGTCGAGTCTCGTGCGTGCGCTACCGCCCGTCCAGAGCCGCCCGCCGACCTGTACGGACAAACCCGTGGACGTGCGTCGTCGACCGGTGCCACGGTCGACGTGTGGCAGACGAGCAGCAGATCTGGGACGCCGACACCGCACGGCGCTACGACACCCCCGGCACCGGCATGTTCGCGCCCGAGGTGCTCGGGCCGACGGTCGACAGGCTCGTCGCGCTCGCGGACGGCGGTGCCGCGCTCGAGCTGGCGATCGGCACCGGCCGGGTCGCCGTGCCGCTGGCCGGGCGAGGGGTGCCCGTGACGGGCATCGAGCTGTCGCAGCCGATGGTCGACGTGCTCCGCACGAAGGTCGACGAGGCGACGATCCCGGTGGTGATGGGCGACATGACGACGGTCCGGGCGCCGGGCCGGTTCTCGCTCGTCTACCTCGTGTTCAACACCATCTCCAACCTGCTCACGCAGGCCGAGCAGGTCGAGTGCTTCCGCAACGCCGCACGCCACCTGGCACCCGGTGGGCGGTTCGTCATCGAGCTGTGGGTGCCGCAGCTGCGGGTGCTCCCGCCCGGCGTGGGGGCGACGGTGTGGCACGAGGAGCCCGGGTACCTGGGTATCGACACGTACGACGTGCTCGAGCAGCGTCTGGTGTCCCACCACGTCCGGTTCGGTGAGGGCAGCGACGCGCAGCTGTTCCGCAGCCCTCACCGGTACGTGTGGCCCGCGGAGCTCGACCTCATGGGTCAGCTCGCCGGGTTCGGGCTGGAGAGCCGGCACGCGGACTGGAGCGGAGCCGCGTTCACCGCCGGGTCGACGTCGCACGTGTCGGTGTACCGGCTCCTCGACGAGGAGCGCACGCCGTCGCGCACCGGTCCGCTGCCCTGACGGGCACGTCGGGGTGCGGGCGTGGCGCGCAGATCCGTGCGACGGCGCGGGGGAGGGCCCGTGGCACGCTCGGGGCGGTCGCCCGCCCGGTACCGTCGGCCGGTGGTCCACGACGAGGTCCCGCTGCCGCCCGTGCCCGAGCCGCCACCGTTCGAGCGCGGCGCACCCGTCGTGCTGCGCAGCGACCGACCTGCAGGCCCGGCACGTCCGCGGGGTCGGCGCCCGGCTGCTGCAGCACGCGCGGGACGCGGGCTGGCCGTTCGACGCCGACTGGGACGCGTGGCTGCCCGACCCGCGGTGGGCGGCCGTTGCCGTGCCGGAGGGGTGGGAGCGTCTGGTCCGCGACGACTAGATCACCGGTACCGCACGCTCCCACCTCCAGGGGGTCAGACGGTCGCCAGCGACGACCAGACCTCGTTGGGGCTGTTGGTGCAGGCGCCCCAGGTGAGCGTGACCGTGCGGAAGTCCTCGATGCAGCCGATGCCCCAGTCGAGCTGGTGGATGCGGCCGTCGCTCGTCTGTCCCCAGCGCACCAGCAGGCCGCTGTCGCAGGCGGTGACGAAGATCCCGGAGGTGCTGCCGGTGGCCAGGCACCTGCCGTCCGGGGTGCGGATCGTCTGGTCCGACGCCGAGTAGACCCAGCGCTGGGTGGCGGAGCCGTTGCACCTCGTGGTGAACGCCGCCACCGGACGCTCGGGGTGCTCCCGGCGGTCGACGCACAGTCCGGTGTCCTTGTTGCGCAGCTCACCGCCGGGAGCCGCGGCCTGCGCCGGCTGTGCCGCGCCGAGCAGGCTCAGGGCCAGCAGGGCGGATGCCGCCAGGGTCGAGATGATCTTCCGCGCCATCGTCGGGCTCCTTCTCGCGAGCTGAGTTCGGACGGTCGCGCCGGCGCCTGACGACGTCGGCGGTGACGTCGATCTCTGGAGGTAGTGGAACTTTGCACTACCCAGTGTGCTCGTCGAGACTCAGGGCCCTTTGAGAATCGGCCCCTGCCCCGCCGGTCAGTCAGGCGATCTCCCACCGATCCGGCGGCTGCGCGCGCAGGAGCATGCTCGGGGCCTCACGCCCGTGTCGACGTCGAGGACGTCACCCGGAACCCCTCAGAGCCAGCCGTTGCGGCGGAACAACCGGTGGAGCCCGACGCACACCGCAGCGATGACCCCCAGCACGAGGAAGTACCCGTACCGCCACCGCAGCTCGGGGATGAACTCGAAGTTCATGCCGTACACACCGGCGATCGCCGTGGGGACCAGGGCGATGGCCGCCCACGCGGAGATCTTGCGCATGTCGCCGTTCTGGCGCAGCGCGACCTCGCTCTGCGCCACCGTCACGCGGGCGGTGTTGGCCTGCAGCACGTCGCCGAGCTGGCGCTCGACCGCCTCCACCGCGTCCGCGGCCCGCAGCAGGTGGTCCTGCACGTCGCGGAAGTAGGGGGCGGACGTCGGCGGCACGTGGGGGACGTCGCCGTCGACGAGCCGCTGCAGCGGACGGCCGAGTGGCAGCACCGCCCGGCGCACCTCCGCCGCCTCCTGCTTGAGCTTGTAGATGCGCTCCGCGTGGTTGACCTGCCCCGGCCCGAACACGCGCGCCTCGATGTCGTCCACGTCCACGTCGATCTCGCCCAGCGCCGACTCGTAGCCGTCGACGACGAGGTCCGCCGCCCGGTAGAGCACGCCGGCCGGCCCGAATCCGGCCGCGGGGCCCTCGCCGCGGTCCAGCTCCTCGCGCACGCGCCGCAGCACGTCACCCTGCCCGTGCCGCACGGTGACGACGAAGTGCTGACCGAGGAACAGCGCGATCTCCCCGACGTCCACGACCTCGTTGTGGTCGACGTAGCGCACGGGCTTGAGCACGACGAACACCACGTCGCCGTACACCTCGAGCTTCGGGCGCTGGTGGGCCTTGACCGCGTCCTCGACCGCGAGCGCCGGCAGCCCGAACTCGCCCGCCACCGCCGCGACGTCCGCGACCGTCGGCCCCTCGAGCCCCAGCCAGACGAAGCCGCCGCTCTCGCGCGCCACGTCGCCGGCGCGCCCCAGCGGCAGGCGGCCCGGTGCGCGCCGGCCGTCGACGTAGAGCCCGCAGTCGACGACGACGCGGTCCGCGTCCACCACGCCTTCGGCGTTGTCCGCGCCACCGTCCACGTCCACGTGCGGCTCCTCTCGTCGCCGTGACCGTACCTGCAGGGCAGGGACTGCGGGCGGACGTCGCGCCGTCGAGCACGTCGTCAGGTACGGACCTCGTGCCGCACCGGCCGTAGGGCGCCGGGCGCGTCGACCGCGTCGGGGAACTCGCACGTGAACGTGCCGCGGTAGCCGAACAGGAACCCCAGCAGCCGGTTGCGGACCTCGAGGTCGACGTGGAACTGCTGCTCGTCGTCGTCGAACCACTCGTGGAGGCGGGCCTCACCGCTGAGCAGCATCGGGAAGCGGAAGCCGACCGGCCCTTCGTAGAACCGTTGCCCGTGGGTCGTCAGGTGCAGCGACCCGTCGTCGAGGACACGCAGGTCGAGGTCGACGGCGAGGTGCTGGTGCGTCCCGAGGTAGTCGATGACCCGGCCCTCGTGCAGGACCATCGTGGCGTCGAACCGCCGGGTGCGGCCGCGCACGCGGTACTCCCGCACGAACGTGACGGTCTCCCTGCCGAAGGGGTCGCGGTACGGGAAGTTGGAGATGGTGAACGGCACGTCGTGCCCGACGTCGGGGACCAGGATGTTGCGCACGGCCCCGAGCTGCAGGAACGGCAGCGTCCACCACGGCCCGCGCCGGATCTCCTGCATGACGCCGCGGCCCACGCACGCGTACCCCGCGTCGAGGCCGACGCCGAACCGCCGCTGCAGCATCGGGTGCAGGCGCGCGAAGTCCGCGCCGAGGGCCTGGGCGAACACGGACGTCACGGTGCCTCCAGCTGGTCGAGCGTCGTGGGGGCGTCGTCCATGACGGACGGGCCCGGAGGGGTGGGGGCGCCGGTCGGCGCCGTCCTGCTCGGCGCAACCCGGTCGGTGGGTCCCCGGCGGGGCGCTCGCAGGCAGCGACCCGCGCGCGGACGGTCCGGGCGCCACACCGCCAGCACGGACCACAGCGGCCAGCGCTCGGGCTCGACGCCGTCCTCGGCCCACAGGCGCAGCCGGTCGAAGCTCCAGGCGGTCAGCCACCCGACGAGCGGTCGCACGACGAGGCGGTCCAGCGCCCTGCCCCACCCGGGCTCGTAGTCGTAGCCGGTCACGAAGGTCACGCCGTCGGCGGTCGGGACGTAGCGCCAGTAGCCCCGCCCGTCGCCCAGCGGCGAGAGACGGTCCGGGGTGGTGAACCGCAGCGCGGACGTGCACGTGCCGTCGGGGCGGTGCCGCTCGCCCAGGCTCGTACCCGTCCCCGCGAGCGTGTGGAAGGGCACGCGCAGCTCGTAGCGGAACCGGTAGCCGCCGGTCGCCAGGGCCTCGACCGGGGTGATGCGGCTGAACCGCCCGTCCCACCGCGGGTGCTGCTGCGTGTCCTGCGTGAGTTCCCACACCCGGTCGAGGCTCGCGCGGATGTGCGTCTCGACGTAGATCGGGGTGGGCACGCTCCCACTATGTCCCGACACGTCCGGCGGGACAATCCCGACGTCCGAGGCGTGGCGGCGGGGCGAACCCGGCGGCCTGCGGCCCACAGCCTCACGCCCGGGGGAAGGTCACCCCCGTGAGCTCCTCGGACACCGTCCACAGGCGCTCCTGGACCGCCTCGTCGTGGGACTCCGGGCTGGAGGCGACGAGCGTCGGGTGGCCGCTGATCTGCCGCCGCCCGTCCGGGCCGTAGTACTGGCCGCCTTCGACGTGCGGGTCGGTGGCGGCGCGCAGGGTGGGCAGCGCGCCCATCGCGGCGTTCTGGAGGAAGGGACCGGCGATGCGGTCGACGAGCAGCCGCATCGCCACGGGGGCGCTGCGCAGCAGCTCGGTCCGGGACACCCCGGGGTGGGCGGCGACCGCCACGGTGGTGCCGTGCGACGCGAGCCGGCGCTGCAGGGCGTACGTGAACATGAGGTTGGCGAGCTTCGACTGCCCGTAAGCGCCGACGCGGCTGTACGACCGCTCCCACTGCAGGTCGTCGAAGTGGATGGCGGCGCGCAGGCGGTGGGCGGTGCTGGCGACCGTCACGACGCGCGAGCCGGGGGTGGGCAGCAGCCGGTCGAGCAGCAGGCCGGTGAGGGCGAAGTGGCCGAGGTGGTTGGTGCCCAGCTGCAGCTCGAAGCCGTCGGCGGTGGTCTGCCGCGGGGTGTACATGACGCCGGCGTTGTTGATCAGCAGGTCGAGGCGCGGGTGCGCGGCGCGCAGGTCGGCCGCGGCCGAGCGGACCGAGGCGAGTGACGTGAGGTCGAGCGCCTGGACGCTGACGTCGCCCGTCATGCGGGCGGCCGCCTGCTTGCCCTTCTCGACGTCCCGGACGGCCAGGACGACCGTCGCCCCGCGCTGCGCGAGCACGCGGGCCGTCTCGTAGCCCAGGCCGGAGGTGGCGCCGGTCACGACGGCCACGCGGCCGCTCTGGTCGGGGACGTGCTCGTCGGTCCAGCGCTCGTTCATGGGAGGCTCCTCAATGTACCGCCGGTCTCTTATGCCGAACGTAAGTGACCGCCGGTCTGCTAGTCAAGAGACCGGTGGTCCGCAAGCTAGGCTCGGACCGTGACGTTCCAGCGTGCGCGAAGCGAGGAGCAGCGGCAGATCCGGCGCCGCGCGATCCTCGACACCGCCGCGGCGATGCTCGACGAGATGCCCGTGGCGGACGTGAGCCTCAACGAGCTCAGCCGGCGCGTGGGCCTGGCCAAGTCCAACGTCCTGCGGTACTTCGACTCCCGCGAGGCGGTCCTGCTCGAGCTCCTGGACGACTTCCTGGCGGACTGGCTGCGCGACCTGGAGCAGGAGCTCGCCGCGGGCATCGACGCCGACGCGGCACCGCAGGACCGCGCGCGACGGCTCGCCGAGGTCATCAGCGCGTCGCTGGCGGCACGGCCCGTGCTGTGCGACCTCTTCGGCGCCCAGGGCGGGGTCCTCGAGCACAACGTCTCGGTGGAGGTGGTGACGCGGCACAAGCGTGCGTCGCTCGCGCTGCTCGACACCATGGCCGGGATCGTCCGGCGCCACCTGCCCGAGATCGGCGACGCCCGCCTGTTCAGCCTCACGTGCCTCGTCATGGCGGGCGCCGTGTCGTCGTACGTCCCGCCGCCGCCGAGCGTCCTCGCCGCCTACGCCGCCGACCCGGCCCTTGCCGTGCTCCACCTCGACCTGCGCGAGGCGCTCGAGGTCGCCCTCACCTCCGCGCTCCTGGGCGTGCTGCCGCGCGACTGACCCGGCCGGTAGTCTCCGCGAGCCGCCCGGTGCGGCGGCACGACGTCGTGGCGGAGGAGACCGTGGAGTTCACCGAGTACGACACGCGCCTGGCGGCCTACGCGGTCGTCAGCGACGGCGAGCACATCCTGCTCACCTGGTTCAACGGGTCCACGCCGAGCTGGACCCTGCCCGGCGGCGGCGTCGAGTTCCACGAGTCCGTCGAGGAGGCGGTGGTGCGCGAGGTGCGCGAGGAGACGGGCTACGAGGTCGAGCTCGACGCACCGTTGACGACCCACTCGTTCACCCGACCGGCCGGCGACGGCCGACGTCCGTTCAAGTCCGTGCGCGTGCTGTTCGGCGCCCGGGTGGTGGGCGGCGAGCTCGGGACGACCGAGGTCGGGGGGACGACCGACTTCGCCGCGTGGGTGCCGCTCGACGAGGTCCCGCTGGACGCTCCCACGCCCGAGATCGTGCGCCTCGCCGTCGAGCACGTCAGGACGTGGCCAGGTCCGCCTGGATCATGCGGATGACGGTCGCGAGGACGCCGGACGCCAGCAGCCCCGACCCGAGCGGTCCCGCCGTGTCCTCACCGAGCAGGGGAAGACGCCGCAGCGCCACCCGGGTGTCCGCGCTCATGCGGTGCACCTGTTCGCGGACCTCTACGTCGAGCGCGTCCGGGCGATCCGGGAGCGCGAGGCCGGCGGCCTTCGCGGCGTAGGCCGCGGCCCCCAGGGCGTGCGCACCCATGTGGGCGACGCCCGAGGCCTGCGCCGCCGCCCGGGCCGCGGCGACGGCCGCGGGCGAGCTGACGGCGTTCGCGGCGCGGCCGGCGACGAAGCGCCGGCGGATCTCGTCGGCGGCGCGCAGCTCACCGCGGCTGAACGCCCGGGCGCGTGCGATCGCGTCGCGCGGGCGGTCGTCGTCCGGTGCCTCCGCCTCGAAGAGCGGCAGGACGCGCTCCGCGCAGTCCGCCGCCCACCCGGCGACCGTGCGCCGGGTCCGCCTCGCTCAGTGCCTGGGGAGAGACCACGTCCCGACACTAGACACCCTCGACGCGGCACGGCGACGGCCGCCGGTCACGTGGACCGACGGCCGCCGTCGACTCCGGGGAGCGCCCCGGGCCGTCCACTCAGGAGCAGGCTGCCCCGTTGACGGTGAACCCGGTGGGTGCGGCGTTGGTGCCGCTGTACGAGCCGTTGAACCCGATGCTCGTCGACCCGCCCGCGGCGAGCGACCCGTTCCAGGCGGCGTTGGTCGCGGTGACCGTCGCGCCCGTCTGGCTCCACGTCGCGCTCCAGCCCTGGGTGACCTTCTGGTCGCCCGGGAACGTGAAGCCGAGCTGCCACGACGACCACGCGGTCGAGCCCGTGTTGGTCACCGTGACCGCGGCCGTGAAGCCCGAGCCCCACGAGCTGGCCGTGTAGGTGACCGTGCAGGCTGCAGTGGTCGGCGGCGGCGTCGGCGTCGGGCTGATGCGGGGCGACGTGTCGACCGTGACAGGCGCGGAGACACCGGAGAGCTGACCGGCGGAGTCCCGGGCGCGCACGACGAACGTGTACACGCCGTCCGCCGCGAGCCCGTCGATGGTGACGGACGGGGTGGTCGACGTGGCGACGACCGTCTGTGCGGCACCCTCGACCTGGAGCACGTCGTACCCGGCGACGCGGACGTCGTCGGTCGACGCGGCCCACACGAGCGTCATCCCGGTCGCCGTCACGTTGAACGCGGCGGGCGTGCCCGGCGTCGACGGCGGGGCGTCCACGGGGGTCCCGCCGCCCGTGGTGCGGACGGTCAGGGGTGCCGACGTCGACGCCAGACCGGCGCCGTTGCGGGCGCGGACCGTGAACGTGTACGCCGTGTCGGCCGTCAGCCCGGAGACGGTCGCGCTCGTCGTGGTCGACGTCGCGAGCACCGCCCCTGCGGCGTCGAGCACGTCGTAGCCCGCGACCCCGCTCTCCGCGTCGGTCGACGCGGCCCACGTCAGCGTCACCGACGTGTCCGCGACGGCGCTCGCGACCGGGGTGCCGGGGGTGCTGGGTGCGGTGGTGTCGGCGGGTGCCTGCCCACCCGCCTGCTCGGCCGCCCACGCGGTGAGCCACGCGAGCGCCGAGTTCCAGTTGATCGCCACCTCGTTGACGGAGTACGCCTCGATGTCGTCGACGAAGCACTTCTGCGCGGCGCAGCCGGCGAGCTCGGCAGCGGCGACAGGGTCCTGCAGCTCGCTGTTGGGGCCGCCGGAGAACGACCCGGGCGGGGCGATCGGCAGGGACGCGTCGTTCTGGTTCGCCCAGAACCGGTGGTGCACGTTGCGCACGGCCTTCTCGCCGTAGCCCGCGACGTACGACTGGTTGAGCGGGTTGCGGCCCTGGAAGTAGTCGAGCGCGCCGTACACGGCGGTCCGGTACTTCGCCTGGCCCGTGAAGTCGTACGCCAGCGCGAGCGCGTTCGCGTTGTTGGCGACCTGCCCGTTCGAGCCCCAGTAGTACACGGAGCCGGCGTTGTTCGGCGCCGGGTAGGCCTGGTTCGCCAGCCGTGAGAGCGCGGCGTCCGCGAACGACACGATCGCGGAGCGCGTCGCGGCGACGTCCGCCGCGGGCAGGCCGGTCGGCACCAGGGCGAGCGTCGTGTCGCCCAGGCCGCCCGTCCAGCCCCAGTCGTAGCCGCGCTGCGCGAAGCTCACGCCTTTGTAGAAGGACGAGCCGGTGACGTCGGCGCGGTAGGACGACTCACCCGTCGTCGCGTACAGCTCGGCGGCCGCCCAGTAGAACTCGTCGGTCACGGACGTGTCCCCGTAGGCGCCGCCGCCGGTGCCGTCGGTGGCCGACGCGATCCGGTTGGGGTTCGCCTTCGCCGCCGCGTACGCGGTGCGTGCGGCGCTGAGCGCCTTCGCGGCGAACGTCGCGTCGTACGGCTCCCACAGGCGCGCGGCCTGGGCGGCGACGGCCGCCATGTTGAGGGTCGCGGCCGTGCTGACCGGCGCGAGGATGCGCCGCTGGGCGTCCTGCGACGGGATCGTCGGGATCCCCGTCCAGTTCTCGTCGTGCATCTTGTGGTGCACCATGCCGGCGTCGGTGCGGCCGGTCGGCACCTGCATCCGCAGCAGGAAGTCGACCTCCCACCGCGCCTCGTCGAGCACGTCCGGCACGCCGTTCGCGCGTTCGGGGATCGCGAGGGTGCCGTCGCCCAGCGCCGCGCGGTCCGCGCCGTCGACGTGCAGCGTCCGCTCGTACGCGTTCTGCAGCTGCCACGTCGCGATGCCGCCGTTGACGACGTACTTGCCCTGGTCACCCGCGTCGTACCAGCCGCCGCGCACGTCCAGGCTGTACCCGCACGACTGCCGGCACGGCACGCTGGTGTCGCCCTGGTTGGGTGCGACACCCAGGTGGCCGGCCGCGCGCGCGTACGTGCTGCCGACGTACTGCGCCTCGATCGCGATGCCCGAGCGCTGGTGGTAGAAGAACGCGAGCGCGTCGTACCGCAGCTTCTTCAGGGGGTCGGCGGAGATGTCGAACGGCAGGCTGCTCGAGCCGCCCGCGGACAGGACGTACCCCGTGCCCGGGGTGTCGTACGACGAGAAGTCGATGAGGTGCGTGCGGTCGCCGGACAGGGCGTCGGCACCCTTGACCGTCGACGTCCCCTCGGCCACCGTGCGGCCTGCGGCGTCCCGCAGCGTCCAGGCGACCGGCGCCGTCGACGTGCTCACGAGCGTCGCGACCTTGGCGACGCCGGGCACGTACGCGACCTGGTTGACCTTGACCGGCGTGCCCGGGTCGGGGGCGGCCACGGCCGCGGGCGCGGTGCCGCCCACGACGGTCAGGGCGGCGACGACGGCGACGGTGCGCGCGGCGGTGGCCGCGAGACCGGAGAGCCGGCCACCGCGTCGGGCGCGCTCGCGGGTGATCGGTGGCATGGCAGTCCTCGGGGTGGGGGCCGGCGATGTGCGGGCGGCGCCCGGCCGCGCGGCCCCGACGCTGGGGCACGGTGCAGGAGCGCTTCCGTCACGGTAGGTCGGCCGGCCTGCGGGTCCGAGGGTCGCGTCGTCGCGGAATCGATTAGGTGCGGCCCGGTGGGCTCAGGAGGACGGGGTGCCGCTCGGGGTGATCGGGAGCTGGTGCCCGGTGTGGAGCATCTTGCCGGCCATGGCCTTGGCCTCGTAGGCGTCCACACCCCACAGTGCACCGAGGGTCACGCCGTCCTCGTGCGTGTAGCCCGCGTCCCAGTAGGCCATCGACTCCAGCATCGCGATGGTCGCGGGGTCCGTCATGTCGAGGGACGAGCCGGGCGCGATCGGGACAGGCTCCCCGTCGAGCAGCAGCTGCCCGGCCCGGCCCTTCGCCTCCATCAGGCTGACGTTCCACAGCTCGGCGAGGGCGCCCGCGTCCTCCATGTGGTACCCCGCGCCCCAGAACGCGTCGGACCGCTCCTGGGTGTACTCCTCGGCCCCCGGGAAGTAGTCCTCGAGGACAGGGGTCGCCGGGATCTTCACCTCCAGGTCTGCGTCGACCGCCGGCGCGAGCGGTGCGGCGTCATCGGCCGCCACGTCCGCGGCCGGTCGGGCGATGCTCGCGACCGCGTAGGCGACCCCGGCCGTCGCGACCGTGACGGTGAACGCGACGACCCCGATCGCAGCGGTGCGACGTGGGGAGCCCGTGGTGCTCGTGCGCGGCGTCATCGGTCCTCCGAGGGCTCGTGGTGGCGACGACTCCGACCCGTGACCGGACCGGGAGTGCCACGACGCTGTCCGGTGACGCCGACGCCGGTGCCGGTGCGGCCGGACGAGCGCTCGCCACCCTAGACCGCGGGAGGCGCGCACGGGGAGGAATGGGGCGCGGAGGGATCACGCCGAGGGGTGCGGGGCGTCTGCCTGCACCCCCAGGTGCTCGACGATCTGCGGCCAGTCCCACAGCGACAGGCAGAACGGGTGCCCCGCCGGGTCGGCGTAGACCAGGCAGTGGTCGGCGTTGGGCTGGGTGTCGAAGCGGGTCGCGCCGGCCGCGAGCACCCGGGCCTCGGTGGCGGCGAGGTCCTCGACGTGGAAGTCCAGGTGGCTGTGCATCGGGGTGTCGCCCTCGGGCCAGGTGGGTGGGCGCAGGTCCGCGACCTGCTGGAACTCGATGTCCCCGCCGGGGCCCGAGACCCGGGCCCACTCGGCCCGGCCCTGGACCCGGCCTCCGGTGATCTCCGCGTAGAAGCGGGCCAGCGCGAGGGCGTCGGGGGCGTTCAGCGTGACGGCGCTCAGGCGGATCGCGTCGGACGTCATGACACGCCCATGGCCTGGTACGTCGGCGCCAGCTCCGCCCACCGGCGTTCCCACCGGGGCGCGGGCCGGGTGGCGGACCACCCCTCGGGGTGGGCTGACGCGTCGAGGGCGAGCGCGCGTCCGAGGTCCTCGAGGTGGGTCTGCCAGCCGGCGCCGTGGGCGTGCAGGTTCGTCAGCGGCAGCCCGCGCTCCTCGACGACGAGGCGCGTGCGGTCGCCCTCGGCGGTCAGCCACGCCTCGAGCCGGCCGTCGGCGCCGCCGTCGGGGGAGGAGGTGCTCAGGAGCAGGTGGTGGGGCGCGTCGCAGAGCTCGACGCGTGCCATGCCGGCCCAGGAGCTGGTGAACGTCACCCGGAGGACGCCGCCGGGCTGCAGGTTGCCGGAGACCTGCGCCATCCACCGGGCGAGCCGCTCGGGCACCGTGCACGCCTGCCACAGGTCGTCGATGTCGGTGTCGTAGACGTCCTCGACGCGGATCGCCCCGGTCGTGGCGTCGATCGCGCGCATGATCGCGGTCCTGGTCATGTCCTGGCCTTCTTCCCTCGGCGGATCTCGGTGTGCAGCGCGTCGAGCCGGTTGGTCCACAGCGCGCGGTAGTCGTCGAGCCAGTCGTCGACCTCGATCAACGCCTCCGGCCGCAGCCGGTAGATCCGGCGCTGCGCCTCCTGCCGTGCCTCGACCAGCCCGGCGTCCCGCAGCACCCGCAGGTGACGTGACACGCCGGGCCGGGCGATGGGCAGCGCCTCGGCGAGCTCGCCCGCGGTGGCGTCGTGGTCGCGCAGGATCTCGAGCACGGTGCGTCGGCTCGGGTCGGCGAGTGCGTGCAGGACGGCATCCACAGGACGAGCGTACCCGTATGGGTACGTAACACAATAGGTACGGACGAGACCGACCGGCGGCGCTCGGGAACCCGGCCCACCCGGGGCGGGCCGGCTACGCGTGACGGGGACGGGTCATGAGCGGCGAGCGCAGGTGCAGCGCCAGGTCCGGTGTCGTCAGGGGTGGGGTGCTCCACGTCGCGACGGCGGTGCCGGAGCCCGCGTCGACGACCAGGCGGACCCGGTGCGGGGTGGTGACGACGACCAGGTCGGCGACGAAGGTGTCGCCCTGCCAGGCTCCCGACGCGACGACGGGCCGGCCGAGCGGCGTGCTCTCCCGCCACGCGGCGTGCCCGACCGCGACCTCGATCGAGGGTCCGAGCCGCACGACCCAGCCGTCGCCGGTCGGGTGGACGACCACGGAGGTCCCGTCCGCCAGCGGGGAGTCGGCGTCCGGCGCGACGACGCGGGCCGTCACCGCGCGCCCCGCGGGCGCCGACCCCGGCACCGTCGGCAGCGACAGCCGCCGCATCCGGTCGGCGAGCGCCTCGTCGTCGCGCGCGCTCGTCGGACCGTCCAGGCCGGGCAGCAGGTGCTCCCAGATCGCGTCCAGCACGTCCTGCGGCTCGGTGGCCCCGGTCACGGCCACGACGAGGTCGTGCGACGGGACGACGACGCACCGCTGGCCGTACGCCCCGTGCGCCCGGTACCCGTGACGGGACATCCAGAACTGGTAGCCGTACCCGCACCAGGCGTCGGCGCCCTCCACCGACCCCTCGACGTGCTCCGTCGGGACGTGCTGCCGCGTGGCCAGCTCCACCCACTCCCGGGGGACGAGCTGCTGGTCACCCCACCGGCCGCCGCGCAGCAGCAGCTCGCCGAACGCGGCGAGCGCCTCGGTGGTCAGGTGCAGACCGTGGAACCCGAAGGCGGCCCCGCTGCCGACGCGGTCCCACTCGGCGTGCTCGATGCCCATCGGGCGGAACAGGCGCTCGTCGAGCAGCTCGGGCAGGCCGCGCCCGGTCACGCGCTCGACCATCCGCGCGAGGACGAACGTCGTGGCGTTGTCGTAGACGTGGCGCGTCCCCTCGGGCGCGGCGAACGGCACGCGCAGGAACCCCTTCACCAGGTCGCCGGGCTCCAGGCCCCACGCGTCCTCGAGGGTGTCCGTGGCGTGCCCGGTCGTCATCGAGAGCAGGTGGTGCACCGTCAGGCGGCGGCCCTGGTCGGGGACGTCGTGCGGCACGTGGTCGGGCAGGACGTCCACCACCCGGTCGTCCAGCGCGAGCAGGCCGTCGGCGACCGCGAGCCCGACCGCGACCGACGTGAAGGACTTGGTGGCCGAGTAGAGCAGGTGCGGCCGGTCCGCGGAGTAGGGCGCCCACCACCCCTCGGCGACGACGTGGCCGTGGCGCACCACCATGAGGGAGTGGCACTCGACGTCGCGCGCCTCGAGGTCGTCGAGCATCGCCGCGACGGCGCGGGAGTCGACCCCGGTCGCGGCGGGCGTCGACCGGGGCAGGAGTGCGCGTCGGGACGGCATCGGGGCACAGTAGCGAGGCGTCCTGCCGCGCCTCGACCAGGCCGGGCTCGCGCAGGGTGCCGGGCCGCCGCGCGTCGCGGCGCCCCCGGTGCCACCCTGGACCGACAACCAGGTCCACCAGGGGGATCCCGTGCCTGACGTGCTGCTCGGCCTGCTCGTCGGCCTGCCCGTGCTGGGGATCTCCTGGTACCTCCGCGGTGCCACGACCCGGGACCTGCTGCTGCGCAGCGGGCAGCGGGAGGACGGGTCCTGGGAGCCCGGGCGCGCACCGTCGGACATGACGCCCCTCGGGAAGGTGGCCCTCGGGGCCGGCATGGCCGGGGTCGTCGCCTGCGTCGTGCTGCGGGTGACGGGGTCCGACGACGGCCGGCTGTGGGTCGCGGCCCTGGCGGTCGTGCTCGTCTCCGTCGTGACGGTCACCGTGAGCGAGCGGCGCCGGGTCCGGCGCCGAGCGCTTGACGTGGAGGGGGGTCCGGGGCGGGCCGAGCGACCGGGGGCCGACTGACCGACGCCCCTCCGGCGCCCGTGGGTCCGCCGCCGGACGTGGCGGTCGCCGCGGGCTCGCGTATCCTGGGACCAGATCAGGGGCAGTCTTCCGTGTGTGGGGTGGGGCGCGCGGGTACTCGACGCACCCTGGAGCACCCACCTTGACGTCCCAGCTCGCGCCCACGCGCGCGGAGTCCCTCACGCGCGCGCCCGCCGCCCGCACCTCGCTGCCCGCCGCCGGCGGCCTGCCCTTCCTCGTGACCGCCCTCGTCGGGCGGATCCCCTCGTCGATGATCCAGCTGGGTCTGCTGATGTTCGTGGCCTCCTCCGGTCTCGGCGTCGGGCTCGGCGGTGCGACGGTCGCGGCCGTCGGCATCGGCACGGCCGTCGGTGCCCCGCTCGTCGGGCGCAGCGTCGACCGGTGGGGGCCGCTCCCTGTCGTCGCGGTCGCGACGGCGGTGCAGGTGGCCGGCCTGCTGGCGGTGCTCGCCGTCACCTCGCGGGACGTCGGCACGTGGGCGCTGCTGCTGTGCGCGGCGGTGGTCGGTGCTGCGAACCCGCAGGTCGGGTCCATCGCGCGCTCGCGGTGGTCGCACCTGGCGCGGCGCGACGGACGCCTCGACCTCGTCCGCCGCGCGCTGGGGTACGAGGTGGCCGCCGACGAGCTCGGGTTCGTCATCGGGCCCGTGGCCGCCGGCCTGCTCGTGGCGCTGCTGGGGCCGGTGCCCGCGCTGTGGGTCCTGGTCGGGTTCGCCGTCGTGGGGCAGGGTGCCTTCGCGGCGTACCTGTGGACCGACCGGGCCATCTGGCCCCGCCGCACCGCACCGGTCGCGGGTACCGAGCACGACGGCGCGCGGCTCGACCTGCGTCCGCTCGTCGCGCCGATGCTCGCCGCCCTGGCGGTCGGCGCCGCGTTCGGCTCGACGCAGACCGGTCTCACGGCCGTGAACGCCGCGCGCGGCACCGAGGAGCTGACCGGTGTGGTCTACGCCTGCGCCGGGATCGGCAGCGCGATCGCGAGCCTGTTCCTCTCGCGGCTGGTCGGTCGCGGGAGCCTCGCGGCGCGGGTGGCCGTCGGTGGTGTCGCGGTGCTGGTCGGTGCCGTGGGCCTGGCCACGCTCCCTGGCGCGTGGGGTGCGGCGGCGTGCGCGCTCGTCCTCGGCGTCGGCGCGGGGACCCTGCTGGTCAGCGGCTACGCGCGTGCCGAGCGCGTGGCGCCGCCGCGGCTGGTCGCGTCGACGATGTCGCTGCTGGCCACGGCGCTCGTGCTGGGACTCTCCGCGGGGGCGGCGGCGAGCGGTGCGCTCGCGGGGTCCCTGGCGCACGCCTTCTGGCCGGCGGCCGTGGCGGGCCTGCTCGGCATCTGCGCCGCGGCAGGGCTGCGCACGGGCGGTCGGTGACCGTTCCCGACGCGCACTGACCACGACCGCGCCGTCACGCGACCCTTGACAGCCCCCGCGTCACGGCGGCTAGGTTCGGGCACGTTCTCGATGGAGAACGTTTGCCACACCGAGCCCCGGCGCAACGACGCGCCGCGGGAGTGCCTGGAGGGGATCCCATGTCGGATGCGCGACCGGACGGCGGCACGATCGGAGGGGTGGCCGCGTCACGGGCCTCCCGCGCCGCGAGGGGACCGGCCCGGCCCGTCCTCGCCGGCGCCCTCGCGGGACTGCTCGCGCTCGCGGCGCTGGGCCCGGCCCAGCCGGCGGTCGCGGCCGCCGAGCCGACCCTGCCCCCGGCGGGCCGGACCTTCGAGCACTACCCGCCGATGAAGGACGTCTACGCGGACCACTTCTCGTTCGGCATCTTCGGCGCCGGTGAGATCGAGGGCCTGCTGTACAACTACGCCTCCTACACCCCGGGCAACGAGATGAAGCCCGAGAGCACGCAGCGCGACAAGGGCGTGTTCACGTACGACGCGGCCGAGGCGGCGTTCGCCCGCTACACGTCGCGCAACCCCGACCTCGACCTCTACGGCCACACCCTGGCGTGGCACTCCCAGACGCCCACGTGGATGTGGGACGCGCCGCCGGCCCGGTTCGACCAGCCGGGCACGTTCGACCGCACGGTGGCGCTGGACAACCTGAACACCCACATCGAGAACGTCCTCGGGCACTTCGGCAGCCGGCTGGTCGCGATCGACGTGGTCAACGAGGCCGTCGGCACCGCGGACCCCGCCGACTGGCGCGCCTCGCTGGCCAAGGGCGAGGGCTGGTACCAGGCGCTGGGCGCCGACTGGGTGGAGCTCGCGTTCGTCAAGGCGGCCGAGGTCGTCGACGCCCACGGCTGGGACGTGAAGCTCACGTACAACGACTTCGGCCTGGACTCCCCGGCGAAGGCGCGCGTGGTCTTCGAGATGGTCAAGGAGATCAACGAGCGCCACGCGGGCACCCGTCCGGGCGGCAAGCCGCTGATCGAGGTCATCGGCATGCAGGGGCACTACAACCTGGCCACCGACGTCGCGGCCGTCGAGCAGAACATCCGCCTCTTCGCGACGCTCGGGAACGTCGAGGTCCACGTCACGGAGATGGACATCGCCCTGCCGCCGGGCGAGCTGACGCCCGAGAACGAGAACAACCAGGGCATGAAGTACGCCGAGCTGTTCCAGGTGTACCGGGACCACGCCGCCGGCCCGGGCAACACGACGGACAACCCGAAGGTCGTCGCCGCCGTGAAGCTGGCGGGCGTCCGTGACGTGCGCACCGGCTGGAAGGGCGGCGAGTTCGCCATGCCCTACGACTACGACGGCAACGCCAAGCTCGCGCTGCTCGGCATCCTGTACCCGGACGAGTTCCTGGCGACCCACGACTACATCGACACCTCCGGCGGCGAGGAGCCGGCACCCGTGCCCGGCGTGCACGTGTTCGACACGTCGGCCGGTGACTCGTGGAGCGGCGCGAACATCGTCCTGGGCGACGACGCGTCTGCGTGGCCCTGGTCCACCACCGACGACGGCGAGGTGGCCTTCCGTCCCGAGCCCGGCGCCACGTACCGCATCGCCGTGAACTACACGGCCAAGGGCACCACGGCGATCCGCGTGCGGTGGCTGCGGGACAACAGCAACGGCGGCTACACGACGGCCGACGGTGCGCTGGTCAACGCCCACCCGTACGCGGCCGACCAGGTCGCCACGCAGCTGCCCGCGCACTTCAACAGCGGCATGGTCAACATGGGCAGCTACACGCTGGTCAGCGAGATCACCCTCGACGGGTCGCAGCCGGCCGACGGCCTGATCGGCAACATCGGCATCCGTGGCGGCGGGGGCGGGAACGCCTTCTCGATCAACACGATCACCGTGGAGCAGGTGACCGACGCCGGCGACCAGCTGCTGGTGAGCTGGCCGCAGGGGATCACCGAGCCTGAGCCCGAGCCGTCCGTGCCGCCCGCGACGACGCTGTCCTACCAGGGCACCAACTGGGTCACCGTGACGCTCGACGCCCAGGTCACGGCACCCGCCACCCTCGCCCGCACCGAGTACCGGGTCGACGGCGGTGCGTGGACCGCCTACGACGCTCCGTTCCGGCTCAAGCGCGCCGACCGGCAGACGCTCGGCTACCGCAGCGTGGACTCGACGGGCGCGGTCGAGGAGGAGCGGTGCGTGACCTTCGCACCCGGTGGTGGGCGGGTCGACGTCGTCGTCGCGCCGGACGAGGTCTGCGGCACCTGATCCGCGACGGGGGCGGGCGGCGCGGCCGGGTCAGCGACCCAGCCGCTCCGCCTGCCACTCGTGGATGCCCGTGACCCACTCCCATCCCTCCGGCGCGGACGGCCCGATGCGGGGGTCGTCGGGGCCCTCGCCGTCCCGCAGGGCGTGCACGTAGGCCCGGTCGAGGGCGATGCGGGCGCTGATCGCGGGGCCGCGGGCGACGGTCCCGTGCCCCGGGACGGCGACGTCCGCGTCGGCGGCCACCGTCTCGAGGAGGTCAAGGGCGGCGAGGTACTCCTCGACCGGGTCGCCGTCGGAGTCCAGGTCCAGCATGGGGACGAAGACGTCGGACAGCATGTCGCCCGCAGCCAGGACCCCCTGCTCCTCGACGAGCAGGGCGGCGTGCCCGGGTGCGTGCGCGCGGTGCTCGGCGATGCGCGTGCGTGGTCCGTCCCACGGCAGGTGCGGCGTCCCGTCCGGCAGCGAGGTCAGCAGTCCGAGCAGCGCCAGGGGGACCTGCCCGTGGATCTCGGGCGGCAGGTGCTCGGCGATGCGGACGATCGTCTGCGGGTCGCGCAGCAGCCCGGCCATGGTGTCGGCGGCCCGCCCGGTCGCGTAGCGCGGTGCGTCCCCGAGCGTCGGCCGCCACAGGACGTGGTCCCAGTCCGGGTGCGTCGAGAAGGCGACGACCGCGGCGGTGCCGCGCGCGGTGAGGTCGGCGGCGAGGCAGTCGATCTCGCCGCTCGTCACGCCGGGGTCGACCAGCAGCGCACCGGCCGGCCCCTCGACGACCACGGCGTTGCTGAGGACGAACCCGCTCGTGTGCACGTGCGTGGCGTCAGCGACCTGGGTGAGCATGGCGGCTCCTTCTCGAGGGCTTTTGTCTGTCGACCGCCGGGGTCACGTCGGCTCATCGGGTCGACGTCCTGCGGCACGTAGGCGTCTCGACCGTCGACCTGCCCAGTTTTACCGACACCGCGTCGACAAAGTACGCTCGAAGAGCCGGTGCACCACCGGTGGATCGAGGAGCGCACCATGAGCGAGTCCACCGTCATCACCCGTCGCAGCTGGCTCGCGATGGGGACCCTGTCGCTCGGGGTCTCCCTCGTCATCATGGACGCGACGATCGTCAACGTCGCCCTCCCGGTGGTGATCGAGGACCTCGGTCTGGACTCCGCCGGGGCGCAGTGGATGAACGCCATCTACTCGCTGGTGTTCGCCTCGCTGATGCTCACCGTCGGGCGGATCGGCGACCTGTACGGCCGCAAGCGGCTGTACGCGATCGGTCTCGTCGTGTTCATGCTCGCCAGCCTCGGGGCCGGCTCGGCCACCAGCCCGGCCATGCTGATCGCGTCACGGCTCGTGCAGGGCCTGGGCGCCGCGATGGTGCTGCCCAGCACCCTGTCCACGCTGAACGCGATGTTCACGGGGCGGGCGCGGGGCATCGCGTTCGCCATCTGGGGCTCGACCATCGGTGGCATGGCCGCGGTCGGGCCGCTGGTCGGCGGCTGGCTGGCCACCGACGTGTCGTGGCGGTGGGCGTTCTGGCTCAACATCCCCTTCGGCCTGCTCGCGCTGGTGGGCATCGCGAGGACCCTGGACGAGACCCGCGACCCCACCCTCCAGCGCGGTGCGGACGTCCCCGGGGTGCTGCTGTCCAGCATCGGCCTCGCCGGCATCGTCTTCGGGCTCATCGAGGGCGACTACTACGGCTGGTGGTTCACCGACGCCGGCGACCTGTCGCCCGTCCCCGTCGCGCTCGCGCTCGGTGTGCTGCTCGTGGCGATGTTCGTCGTCGTCGAGCGCCGGCGGGTGCGCCAGGGGAAGGTCGCGCTCGTCGACCTCTCGTTGCTGAGCATCCCGTCGTTCCGGTACGGCATCAGCGCGGCGCTCATCGTGTCCATGGGTGAGTTCGGCCTGCTGTTCACGCTGCCGCTGCTGCTGCAGGGCGCGCTCGGCTACTCCGCGCTGGGCACCGGCTGGATCGTGCTGTGGCTCGCGCTGGGGACGTTCCTCGTCTCCGGCGCGACGCCGCGCCTCGCCGAGCGCCTCGGCCAGACGACGGTCGTGCGGGTCGGTCTGGTGCTCGAGGCCGTCGCCATCGGCGGCCTGGCGCTCACGATGAGCCTGACCGTCCCCGGTGCGGCGATCGCCGCCTGGCTGTTCCTCTACGGGGTCGGCGTCGGCATGGCCACCGCCCAGCTGACCAGCGTCATCCTCGTCGACGTGCCGGTCGCCGAGAGCGGCCAGGCGTCCGGCTTCCAGACGACGGTCCGTCAGCTCGGCTCCGCGCTCGGCGTCGCGCTCCTCGGTGGTCTGCTCATCACCACGATGACCGCGCAGACCCAGGCGCGGCTGGACGACTCCGCGTTGCCCCGTGAGGTGCAGGAGGGTGTCGTCGACGTCGTCCACGAGTCGGCAGGCGCCGGGATCCCTGCGCTCGCGGCCGACCCGTCGACGGCCGACGCGGCCGTGGACGCCGAGCAGGCGCTCGTCCAGGCCAGCCGGATCACCACGGGCATCGCCGCCGGCGTGCTGCTGGTCGGCGTCGCGGTGACGTTCGCCCTGCCGCACCGGGCCGCGGACCAGGCGCCCCCCGAGAACCGTCCCTCGGGTGCGGGGGAGCCGCCGCGTGGACGGCGCGGTCGGAACCGCGGTGTCGCGGCGGCGACGCCGGGAGCCGACGCTCCGGGCGACCCCGGGAGCTGACCGGCCCGACGACCGCCCACCGCCCGACGACCGCCCACCGCCATCGCCCGCCCACCGGCGTACGGCGCGCCCCGCCGCGCTCACGACGGGGTGCCGACCACCGACGTCCCGGTCCTCGTGACCGTGTAGGTGACCTGGGCACCGCTCCAGAAGTGGAACGTCAGCGTCACGGTGCCGTCGCGGACCTCGGCGAAGAACTCCGGGGTCAGCAGGATCGTCCCGGTCGCGGGGTCGGGCCGGAAGGAGCTCCAGAACTCCTTGTACGACGTCCACGACGGCGGCCCGGCGTTGGAGCCGTCGGCGTAGCGGGCCTCCATGGTGGCCAGCCGGTCCCCGCGGAGCTCCGCCGGGATCGCGAACGACGCGGTCGTGCCCGTCGCGGCGGCCAGGACCGGGGTGTCGGCGGTGACGACGTGGATCTCCCACGGCACGCCCTGGGAGAAGCGGACCTCGAGCGTCGCCGCGACGCCGTACCGCCGCTCGCCGGCCAGGCGGGTCAGCGCGGGGGCCGACAGGGTGAGGCGCTCGCCGTCGAGGGTGTAGTCGGTGCCGCGCACCAGCTCGGTGCCGTCGTGCCAGAGCCCCTGGAACGTCGTCCCGTTCGGGTTGAGGGTGAGCGACCTCGCGGTGACCGGGCCGCCGCCCGGCAGGTACAGCTCGTCCGACGACGCCGTCCCGGACCGCTGCGTCCAGCTCGCGCGCATCATGGCGTGCACGCCCTCGTCACGCCAGGTCAGCGTGTTGCGGTCGAGGAACTGCCCGGCGTCCCACACCATCGTCGTCAGCCCGCGGGTCCGGGCGTGGTGCCCGACGGCCTCCAGGTACTTGAGGAACTCGCCGCGCTCGATGATCCCGGGGCGTGTGTGGTCCCACGCCAGCAGGGCCCACTCGCCGATCACGACCGGGACCCCGCGCTCGACGAACGTGTCGGTCACCCGGTCGAACGAGCTGACCAGGTCCTGCTCGACCTCGGTGCTGTAGCGGGTGCCGCCGGCGATGTTCACGCTGAACGGCCACCACCCGTAGAAGTGCACGGTCGCGGCGAGGTTCGGGTCGTCGAGCCGGTCGATCGTGTCGGCCAGCGCGTCGAGCCGGGGCTGCTCGCTGCTCGTGTGGAGGGTCGGCAGCACCAGCAGCCGGGTGGCGTTGCCGCCACCGGTCGCCCGCACCCGCTCGACGAAGTCGGTGTTGAGCTCCTGGACGAGGACGTCGCCCTGCTCGTCCGTGACGCCGGCGAACTGGGGCTCGTTGAGGCTCTCGAGGACGAGCCGCGAGGAGCGGTCACGGAACGTCACGGCGATCTGGTCCCACAGCGCGCGGTACCGGGTGAGGACGGCCTCGCGGTCCGCCGGGTAGTCGTCGGCCCACTGCCAGGAGTCGTGGTGCAGGTTGAGCATCACGTAGAAGCCCTCGTCGAGGGACCAGTCCACGACCTGCTCGACCCGTGCGAGCCACGCCGGGTCGATCGTGTGGTCGGGCGCCGGGCCGACGTGGTCGGTCCACGTCACGGGGATGCGGATGCTGTTGTACCCCTCCGAGCGGACGTGGTGCAGCAGCTCGCGCGTCGTGAGCGGGTTGCCCCACGCGGTCTCGTCCGGGATCGCGTCGAGGGTGTTGCCGAGGTTCCAGCCGGGCTGCATGGCGGCGACGGTCGCCATCGCGTCGGCGGGCTGCGCCGACGGGCTCGGACGCGGCGACGTCGTCGGCGTGGGTGACGGCGTGGTGGGCGTCGGTGCGACGGTGGGCGACGGCGAGGGGTCGAGGGTCGGCGTGGGCGACGTGCCGACCTGACCCGTGCAGGGGACGCCGTTCAGCGTGAACGCCGTGGGCGCCGGGTTGCTGCCGGCCCAGGAGCCGAGGAACCCGAACGACACGGACCGGCCGGTCGCCAGGGCGGCGTTGTACGGCGCGTTCGTCGCGACGACCTGGTCCCCGGTCGCCGTGGTGGTCGCGTTCCAGGCCTGGGTCACGCGCTGGCCCGACGGGAACGTCCATGCCAGGCGCCAGCCGTCCAGGGCGTCGCCGAGGTTGGCCACGGTGACGTCGGCGGTGAACCCGCCCGGCCACTGCGACGTCACGGTCCAGTCGACGCGGCACCCGGCAGCGCCGTGCGCCGTGCCCGCCGTCGCCGTCCCGCCGGCCAGCAGCGCGACCAGGGCGACGGCGAACGGGGTGACGCGCCGCCGCAGGCGTGCGTGCCAGGGAGCAGTGGTCACGGGTCTCTCCTCGGTGCCGTCGCCCGCCGGCGCCCCGGTCGCCTGCCTGGGAACGATCACACCGGCCACGACCGACCGTCGCAGACAGCGCTTGCCGGCGCACTGCGCGAAACGCTTCGTCGGTCCGGGACACCGACGGGGCCGCCCGGGTGCGGGGACGCCGCAGACCCACCCGGGGGGTGCCGGGGTGGCGACGTCGAGGGGCGCGCGGCGTCAGCCCTCCGGCTGCGCGCCGTCCGTCTCGGCCGTCAGCGGCAGCTCCCGCACGCTGCGGAACTCCCGCCGTCCCCCGTCGACCGGGTCGGTGAACCCGACCTCGGCGGCCAGCAGCTGCAGGGGCTCGCGGAAGTCGTCGAGGTCGATCTCGCGCTCCACCGGGTAGAGCGGGTCGCCGACGATCGGGATCCCCAGGCCCGAGAGATGTAGGCGGAGCTGGTGGGTGCGGCCCGTGAGCGGCGTCAGCCGGTAGACCCCGAGCCCGTCGACCTCGCGCTCCAGCTCGACGTGCGTCACCGCGTTGACCGGGGCGTCGGGCACGACCTCGGCGTGCGTGGTCCCGCGCACCTTGCGCAGGTGGTTCCGCACCACCGTCGGCAGCTCGAGGTCGGCGCGCAGCGGCGCGAGGGCGCGGTACGTCTTGTCGATGGCGCGGCGCTCGAACGCCGTCTGGTACGCCCCGCGCCAGCGACGCTCGGTGGCGAGCATGAGCAGCCCGGAGGTGTTGCGGTCGAGGCGGTGCAGCGGCGAGAGCTCCGGCAGGTCCAGCTCGGCGCGCAGCCGCACGACGACGCTCTGCACGATGTGCCGCCCGCGGGGGATGGTCGACAGGAACGGCGGCTTGTCGACGACCACGAGCCGCTCGTCGCGGTGGACCACGTGGATCGTCCCGGGGACCACGGGCTCCTCGCGCAGGACGCGGTGGAACCACACGTGCCGCGCGGGGACGAACGGGTCGTCGTCCCGCAGCGCGCGTCCGTCCTCGTCGACGAACTCGCCCGCCGCGAGCATCCCGGCGACGTCGACGTGCGTGGGGAGCCGGTCGCGCAGCCAGGCGCCCATCGTGGGCCACGCCGCGGGGACGCCGCGGGCCGGGGGCGGGGTGCACAGGCGGGCGGCGTCCAGGCCGTGGCGTGCCGGGAGGGGGGAGCGGGGTGGCACGCGTCGATGGTACGAGGCCGTCGTCGTGCGGCGGACGGGCGCCGGCCGGGGCCGGCTCGTGCTCAGGCGCCCAGGGGCGGGATGTTCTGGTTGAGGTGGAAGACGTTGTGCGGGTCCCAGGCCGTCTTGACCTCCTGCAGCCGCGCGAACGTCGCCGCGTCGTACGCCCGTCGCACGCCGCCGGCGCCCTCGGCGCCGAGCGCGTTCACGTACGCGCCGACGCTCCACGGCTCGATCGTCGCGGCGAGCCGCCGGCAGGTCGCGACGCGGTGCTGGTCGTCGGCCGGGTCCTGCCACTGGGCGCCCGCGCCGTACTCGAACCACGCGCCGCGGTGCGCGAAGGCCGTCGCGCCCGGGTCGACCTCCGCGATCGCACCGCCGTAGGCGACGAGGTCCGCCGCGCCCACCTCCGCCTCGGCATGGGCCAGGAACGCCTCGAGCCCGGCGTCCGGCAGGTCGCGCACGTAGTGGCTCTTCATGTACCGGCGCCGGCCGAACGACGTGTGGACGTCGGAGCGCCGTTGCAGGTCCATGTAGCTCGACGGCGTCACCCGCCGAGCCAGGCTGGGCCCGAGCCCGTCGAGCCGGGCCAGCCACGGCTCGGCGTCGGCGGGTGGGCCCACCCGCACGAACCCGAGGGTGAGCAGGCCACCGGCGCGCACCGTGGCGGTGTGGGTGACGGACCGGGGCGCGACCTGCGCGAGCGCCAGCCACGTCCGCAGCGCGTCGAGCGCTGCCGCCGGGTCGAGGTCGACCTCCGCGGCGAGTGCCTGCGTGCCGACGTCGTGCAGCGTCAGGTCGAAGCGTGTGACGACGCCGAAGTTGCCGCCGCCCCCGCGCAGCGCCCAGAACAGCTCCGGGTGCTCCTCGGCGGTGGCGCGAACGAGGTCGCCGTCGGCGGTCACCACCTCGTATCCCAGGGCGTTGTCGCAGGTCAGGCCGTGCATGCGGGCGAGCCAGCCGACACCCCCGCCCAGCGCCAGGCCGCCGATCCCCGTGTGGGAGACGATGCCGGCGGTCGTCGCCAGGCCGTACGGCTGCGCCGCCGCGTCCAGCGCCCCGAGGAGGGCCCCGCCCTGCACCTGCGCGGTGCGGGCCCCCGGGTCCACGACGACGCCCCGCATCCCCGCCAGGTCGATCATCAGCCCGCCGTCGGGCACCGCGTGGCCGGCGGCGCTGTGGCCGCCGCCCCGCACGCCCAGCGGCAGCCCGAGGTCGCGCGCCACGCGGACGGCCGTGCGGACGTCGTCCGGGTCGGCGCACCGCACGACGTACGCGGGCCGGCGGTCGACGGCACCGTTCCACACCGTGCGCGCAGCGTCGTACCCGGCAGAACCGGGGACGAGCACCTCTCCGGTGAACCGGGCGGGAAGCGGCGCGACGGACATCTCACCACTGTCGCGCCGTCGGGCATCTCTGCCAAGGCCCTCCGACAACGCGACACGGCCGCACGCGCGACAGCGGCGCCGCACCCGAAGGTGCGGCGCCGCCGTCATGTCCCGGCCACCGGCCGGGGTTCAGCTCAGGAGCAGGTGAGGGAGGTCGGCGACGGGGCGTTGCCGTTCCCGATGAACCCGAAGGTCGTCGACTGCCCGGCCCCGACGGAGCCGTTGTAGGGCGCGTTGCTCACGACGTTGCCGGAGACCACGCCGTTCCACACGTTGTTCGTGGAGACGCCACCCGGCAGGGTCACCCGCCACCCGTTGAGGGACGACGAGCCGGCCGTCACCGTGACCGTGCCCTGGTAGCCACCGGGCCACGCGTTGGCGATGGTCAGTGCGGCGGAGCAGCTGCCCGTCACCGGCGGCGGGGTCGTCGGCGGCGGCGTGGTGGGCGGCGGGGTCGTGGGCGGCGGGGTCGTGGGCGGGGGCGTCGTCGGCGGCGGGGTCGTCGGCGGCGGCGTGGTGGGCGGCGGCGTGGTCGGGCTCGCCGCGTTCAGCGTGTTGAGCACCGAGGTGTACGCCTGCTTCTTGTTGCCGTTGCCGTCGAACAGCAGCGGGGTGCCCGAGGCGCGCCACGAGTCCGTGTCACGCACGCCCCACACCGTGATGCCGGTGCAGCGGGCGACGTTGAGGCAGGCCTGGGTCACCTTGCGGAAGTTCTCGGCCTGTGCCGAGCCGGAGCCCTCGATGTCGAGCTCGGTGATCTGCACGTCGACGCCGAGGGCGGCGAAGCTCTCGATCGTCGTCTGGTAGTTGGCCGGGACCGGGCTCTGCGGGTTGAAGTGCGACTGCAGGCCGACGCAGTCGATCGGCACGCCCCGCTGCTTGAAGTCACGGACCATGCGGTAGACGCCCTGGGTCTTGGCGTGCGACCAGTCGTCGATGTTGTAGTCGTTGTAGCAGAGGATCGCGGCCGGGTCGGCGGCGCGCGCGGCGCGGAAGGCCACCTCGATCCAGTCGCTGCCGGTGCGCTCCAGGTTGGAGTCGCGGCGGCCGCCGGAGCTGCCGTCGGCGAACGCCTCGTTCACGACGTCCCAGGCGTAGATCTGACCCTTGTAGTGGGTCGCGACCTGGGTGACGTGGTTGACCATCGCGCTGCGCAGCGCGGAGCCCTCCATGCGCTTCATCCACTCCGGCTGCTGGGAGTACCACGCGAGCGCGTGCCCGCGGACCTGCTTGCCGTTCTGCTTGGCCCAGGTGAGGATCCGGTCGCCCTGGCTGTAGTTGAACTGGTTCTGGTTCGGCTCCGTCGCGTCCATCTTCATCTCGTTCTCGGCCGTGATCATGTTGAACTCACGGTTCGCGATGGTCACGTAGGTCGAGTCGCTGAGCTTGTTCGCGGCGATCGCGGTGCCGAAGTAGCGGCCGCTCTGTGCGGCGGCCTCCTGGAGCGTCGAGCCGGCGGCCTGCGCCGGGATGGCCGCGGCGGCCGTCACCGCGAGCGCGACGATCGCGATGGCGGAGGCGCCGCGTGCGACCAGGGGGCGCCCGCGTCGGAGCTGGGGTGGGGGGGTCATCGTTCCTCCTTGATGAGCCGATGGCCGGGTCGTCAGCGAGCCGGTCGGCGGACGCCCCACTCTTCGACCACCCGATGGGCCCGTCAACGCACGTAAACGCTTCACGTTTCGGTGGGCGCTCCGATAGTGCGCGGCGTGGCCACTGCGGCCGGCGGGCGGCCCGGGTGTCGGTCCCGGGTGGCATCGTCGGTGCCATGGACACCGACCCGAAGGCCACGCTGCACCGCGTGCTGTGCCGCCAGCGCGACGGCCTCGTCGGCAAGCTCGACGGGCTCGACGAGTACGACGTCCGGCGGCCCCTGACGGGCACCGGCACCAACCTGCTGGGCCTGGTCAAGCACGTCGCGAGCGTGCAGGTCGAGTACCTCGGCCTGGTCTTCGGTCGCCCGAGCCCGCTCGAGCTGCCCTGGTCCGCCGAGACCGCCGAGCGCGACGCGGACCTCTGGGCCACGGCGGACGAGAGCCGCGAGGCGATCCTCGACGTGTGGCGGCACTCCGCGGAGCACGCGGACGCGACCGTCGAGGCGCTGCCGCTCGACGCCGTCGGCGAGGTGCCGTGGTGGCCCGAGCCCCGGGCGACGCTCCACGAGGTCCTGGTGCACCTGGTCGGCGAGGTCGCCCGGCACGCCGGGCACGCCGACGTGCTGCGCGAGCAGCTCGACGGCGCCACGGGCCTGGTCGCGGGGGACCCGAACGTCCCGGACCGCACGACGGACGAGTGGGCGTCGTTCCGCGGGCGCATCGAGCAGGCGGCGCGGGAGGCGGCGGGACGCTGACGGGCTCAGCCGCTGGGGTCGCCCACGGTCGCGTCGTCCCGGACCGCGTCCCCGACCCCGTCGCTCCCGATCCCGGCGTCCCCGGTCAGGGCGTCGAGGCCCGCAGCGCGTCGGCCACCGCCTCGAACGCGGGCTTCACCGCGAGGTCCTCGTCCAGGACGGTGGCGGCACCCTCGCCCGGCGACCAGCTGGGGACCCACGAGTAGCGGTCCGTGACGCCCCACAGCGTCAGGGACGTGCAGCGCTCGACGGCGACGCACGCGGCGACCGCACGCCCGTAGTAGTCGACCTGCGTGGCGACGTCGTCCGGCTCGGCGCGACCGTCCGCGTCCACGGGGACGCGGACGTCGAGCTCGGTGATCGCGACCTCCAGACCGAGGTCGGTGAACCGGCGCAGGTTCGTCTCGAGGTCGTCGGGGAACGGGTACTGCGTGGACAGGTGCCCCTGCACGCCGAACCCGTGCAGCGGGGCACCGGCCGCCAGCAGCTCCTGCGCGAGCGCGAGGTACGCGTCGGACTTGGGTCCGACCGCCTCGACGTTGAAGTCGTTGAGGTACAGCACGGCGTCGGGGTCGGCCTCGTGCGCCCAGCGCAGCGCGTCCGCGACGATCGCGGTGCCGAACCGGGCGAGGAACGGGTTCTGCTCGGTGCGCAGCACGCCGTCGTCGTCGAAGATCTCGTTGGCGACGTCCCAGTGCACGATCCGGCCCGCGTACCGGCCGACGACCGTGGTGATGTGCTCCTGCAGGAGGGCGCGCAGCTCGTCGTCCGTGAACGTGCCGGTGGTCAGCCAGCGCGGGTTCTGCGAGTGCCACAGCAGGGTGTGGCCGCGCACCTGCTGCCCGTTGTCCTCGGCGAAGTCGATCACCGCGTCGGCGCCCTCGAACCGGAACTCGTCGCGCGTGGGGCGCAGGAACTCCCACTTGAGCTGGTTCTCGTGCGTCAGGGACGAGAACTGCTCGGCGATCACCGCGCGGTAGGCGTCGTCGCTGCCGAACGGGTCGGGGTAGCCCGACGCGGCGAGGTGGCCGCCGCCGGCGACGGCCACGCCGATCGCCAGGCCGTCGCGGGGCAGGTCGCGCAGCGCGACGTCCGGCGCGGCGGCCTCCGGCGTGGTGGAGCTGGGCGACGGCGTGGGGCCCGGGTCGGCGGTGGCCGTGCAGCCGCCGAGGGCGAGCGCGGCGACGGCGCCCAGCGCGGCCCCGGGCAGGACGAGCCTCGTTGCTCTCATGGAGCGGGATCGTACGGGCTGCCCGCGTGCCGACGTGCGTCCTGCTCGCGGGCGCGCGAGGCTCGGACGCACCGCCGTCCCCGTCCTGAGGAGCACCGTTGCTGCGAGCAGAGCAGGTCACCGACGCCGTCGCCTACCACGGGGAGGGGCCGTGCTGGTCGCCCACCTGGGGCGGGCTGCGCTGGGTGGACATGCTGGCGGGCGACCTGCTGACCCTGCGGGACGACGGGTCCGTGGATCGTCTGCACGTGGGCGACGTCGCCGCGTTCGTGCGGCCGCGCAGCCGCGGGGGATACGTCGTGGGCCTCGAGCGGGGGATCGGGCTGGCCGACGGCCCCGACGCGCTGCCGACCCCGCTGCCGGAGCTGTGGTCGGACACCGGCGTGCGGATGAACGAGGCCGGCTGCGACCCGTGGGGCGTGCTGTACGCGGGGTCGATGGCGTACGACGCGCGGCCCGGCGGCGCGACGCTCTACCGGATCACGCCGGACGGGCAGGTGGAGGTCGTGCTGGACGACGTGACGATCTCCAACGGCATCGACTTCTCGCCCGACGGCACCGTGGCCTACTACGACGACACCGCGACGGGCCGGACCGACGTGTTCGACGTCGTCGACGGGCGCCTGACGAACCGCCGCCCGTTCGCCACCGGGACCGACGAGAGCCCCGACGGGCTGGTCGTCGACTCCGCGGGCAACGTGTGGGTCGCGTTCAACGGGGACGGTCGCGTGCGCTGCGTCTCCCCGGACGGGCGCACGCTCGCCGAGGTGGAGCTGCCGGTGCGGCTGGTCACGGCGTGCACCCTGGGCGGACCCGACCTGCGCGACCTGTACGTGACGACGTCGCGGGAGAACCTGGACGACCCGGAGCCGGCGGCCGGTGCGCTGTTCCGGGTCCGGGTCGACGTGCCCGGGCGGCCTGTGCTGACGTTCGGTGGCTGACCGCCCGGGTGCGGCCGGACCGCGCAGGGCCCGGTGAACTTCACCCGCCACGCGCGCGACCTGCGACGACGCGCACTCCCCGGCGTCCGACGCGGCTTGTAGGGTGCCCGGCGTGACCTCCCCGGCCCCGCTGACGAGCGCCGTGCGGCAGGCCGCCCTGCGGCTGGCCACCTGGTTCGTGACCGCCGCGTACCGCCTGTACCGGCTGCACCCCGCGCTGTGGCGGTTCACCGCCCGCAACTACCACCCGGCCATGGAGCGGTTCGCGCGGCTCAACGCGTGGATGATCTGCCAGCACGCGTACCTGGACGTCCCGGCGTACCGGCACCACGTCGAGGAGGGCGGGTTCCGGTTCCGGTGGTGGGACCTGACCGCCTACCGTCCGACGTCCAAGCACGGGTACGTCGACCGGTACCCCGAGGACCTGCGGTGCTGGGACGGCCTGATCGAGACCGTCGGCACGGTGGTCGACGAGTCCAGCGGGTCGTCGGGCACGCCGTACAACTGGATGCGGTCACGCCGCGAGCTGGCGACCGTGCACAAGAACGTCGCGGGGTACGTGACGTCGCTGTTCGGCACACGCCGGCTGTTCGCGATCAACGCGTTCTCGATGGGCGCCTGGGCCACGGGCACCAACACGGGCATCGCGATGTCGCGCATCGCGATGGTGAAGAACACCGGCCCCGACATCGACAAGATCGTCGACACCCTGCGGCACTTCGGCCCCGGGTACACGTACCTGGTCTGCGCGTACCCGCCGTTCCTCAAGCACCTGCGCGACCGGCTGGACGCCGACGGGTTCGACTGGGACGCGTACGACCTCAACGGGTTCGTCGGCGGGGAGGCGCTCACCGAGGGGCTGCGCGACTACCTCGAGGACCGCTTCGGCCGCGTGTACTCCGGCTACGGCGCGTCCGACCTGACCATCGGCATGGCGGGGGAGAGCGACCTGGCGGTGTGGGTGCGTCGCACGCTGGCCGCGGGCGGGCCGCTGCGCGACGCCGTGCTGGGCCCGGACGAGACCCGCACGCCCATGGTCTTCCAGTACAACCCGCTCGAGACGTACATGGAGACCACCCCGGACGGCCGGCTGCTCGTCACGCTGAACTCGGCCGACATCATGAGCCCCAAGCTGCGGTACGACATCGGCGACGAGGCGCGGATCGTCACCTTCGACCGGCTCAAGGCCGCCATCGCGGAGCTGCCCGAGCCGGCGCGCGACCGCCTGGCGTTCGGGTTCGAGCGCGCCCACGCGATCCAGCGGATGCGGCTGCCGTTCCTGCTGCTCTACGGGCGCAAGGACTCGACGGTGTCCTACATGGGCGCCCACCTCTACCCGCTGGACGTCGAGAACGGCCTGTACCTCCACAACCCGCACGCCGCCGCGATCGAGTCGTTCAAGCTCGCGCTGGTCGACGTCGGGGAGCACGAGCAGCGCCCCGCGATCCACCTGCAGCTGCGGGCGGACGCCGACCTGGACGACGCGGCCCGTGCGGACCTCGCGACGCGGGCGGCCGCGGGGGTCCTCGACCACCTCGCCTCGGTGTCCCGGGACGTGGCGCAGTCCCTCGAGGAGGACCCGACGGCCGCCGACCTGCGCGTCCACGTGCACGACCACGGCACCGGCCCGTTCGTCGGGGGGCAGACGAAGATCAAGAACGTCTACCTGGTCGACGCGGGCGACCGGGACGCCACGACGGCGCACCCGACGGCGGCGCACCCGACGACGGCGCACCCGACACCCCCGGCCCGCGCCTGATGCGCTCGCGCGACTTCTCCCGGGCGCCGGTGCAGGCCCGCGCGCAGGCGCTGGCCGTCGTCGAGCGCCCCGGCGGGGACCTGCGCTGGGTCGGTCGTGCACGACGCGCGGCCCGCTCGGCGGCCGGTCACGTGTGGACCGCCGGCGTGCGGGCGCGCGACGCCGACGGCCGGCGCGTGCGCGGGCTGGTCGTCTGCTTCGCCACGCCCGCGCACGCCGACGCGTTCGCGGCCGGTGCGGACCCGGTGCAGGACCGCGCGCGCGTGTTCCGCGCCGAGCCCGAGGGCTACACCAACGGCGTGTGGCGGGCCGAGGGCGACACCATGGCGCACATCGAGCGGTTCACGGCGCTGAGCAGCGAGGCGTCGCGCGGGCGCACCCCGCCGGCCGTGGCACCGGCACCGCCGCGACGGGCCGCGCGCACCGCCGACGACCCCCCGGACCGACGGGGCGAACACCGGGGGGACGGGGACACCCGGGCGGCCCGCACCCCGGCCCGCGGCGGGGCGATGTTCCTCGGCGCCACGCGCTACCGCGGTCCGCACTCGTGGGCGGTGCTGTCGCGCGAGTGGTACCCCATGGTCGCGGCGATGCGCCGCATGCGCGGGCACGTGTGGCACCGGGTCTACTGGGAGCCGCCGTTCACGCTGGGGACGATCGCGTTCTTCACCGACCGCGACGCGCTCCTGCTGTTCGCCCGGCTGCCCGCGCACCGGCGGCTCATGACGTGGATCACCCGGGACCGCCGGCACGGCACCGGCGGGTACATCCGCGTGCACGTCGCCGCCGACGCCTCCGGGGGTGCCGCGTGAGCGACCTGCGCGTGGAGCCGGTCACCTCGCGCGCCGACCTGCGCGACTTCGTCGACCTGCCGCTGCGGCTGCACCCGCGCGAGCTGGCGGTGCCGCTGCTCGCCTCGACGGTGCGGGCGTGGTGGCGCGGCACGTCCCCGCACCCCGAGCCGGTCGAGCTGCTGCTGGTGCGCGACGGCGCAGGACGGGCGGTCGGACGCACGACCGTCCACACCGACGCCCGCCTCGACGCCCGCCTGGGCGCGCCGTCGCTGCTGTTCGGCGCCACCGAGTTCGCCGACGCGCCCGCGGCGGCCGCGCTCGTGCGCGCGCTCGAGGACCGTGCGGCCGGCCGCACCCAGCTCTTCGGGCCCGTCTCGCTGCTGCCCAACCAGTCGGGCGGGGTCATCACCTCGGGGTTCGCTGCCCGCGGGTTCGTGGACTCCCCGTGGAACCCCGCGCACGTGCCGGCGACGTACGAGGCGCTGGGTTTCGAGCGCTGGGGCGAGGCGGACACGTGGGCGGTCGACGTGGCCGCGGCGTCGCGCGACGGGCTGCCGTCGGAGGCGGAGTGGGTGGCGGCCGGGCTGCGCCTCGAGCGCGGCCGGCGCTCGCAGGTGGGACGGCTGGTGCCGGAGGTTCTCGCGGTGCTCAACCGGTCCTTCGCAGCGCTGCCGTACTACACGCCCATCACGGACGCGGAGATGGCGTTCGCGACCGACGGGCTGGGCCACCTGGTCGACGAGGACCTGCTGCTGCTGGCCCGTGATGCCACGACGGGTGAGCTGGTCGCGTTCGTGCTGGTGGTGCCCGACATCACGGCGTTCCTGCAGCGCGTGGGCGGGCGGCTGGGCCCGCTGCAGCAGCTGCGGCTGCTGGTGACCCGGCACCGGTACCGGCGCGACGCGGTCCTGGTCATCCAGGGCACCGAGCCCGACCGTCAGGGCCAGGGGGTGCTGACGCTGCTGTCCCGCACGCTGCAGGCGCACCTCGCGCGGGGCGGGTACGGGCGCCTGCGCTCGACGTTCGTCGGCCGCGACAACCCCGCCTCGGCCCGCCAGTTCCAGCGGTTCGGCGGCCGGCCGCTGCACGGCGTGACGTTCTACCGCAGGCCGGTCGCCACCGGCACGACGACCGCCGGTCCGGCGCCGAAGGAGACCCGATGACCTCGACCTCGCGCGCCGGCACCCCCGCCGGCACCCCCGCCGGCGCCACCCCCGACGGCACGACCCCCGCCGGCGCCACCCCCGCGCCGCCGGTCACGGACGACGACCTGCACCGCTGGGTGCACGTCGCCGGACGTGCGCCGTCCGCGCACAACACGCAGCCGTGGTCGCCGCGCGTCGTGGCCGGCACCGTCGAGGTCGCGGTGGTCCCCGACCGTGTGCTGGCCGCGGGCGACCCGTCGTTCCGCGACCTGCTGCTCTCGCTCGGCGCGTGGGTCGAGTCGTTCGCGATCGCAGCGGCCGCCGACGGCCGGGGGGTGCACGTGGAGCCGACCGACCGGCTCGACCGCCTCGCGGACCTGCCCGTGCGCGGCCCGGCCGACCCGGGGGCGCCCGTCCTGGTGCTGCACCCGCAGGCGGCGCCGTACCCGACGCCCTTCACCCCGGCCGACGTCCGCGGCCGGCGCACGCACCGCGGTCACCTGGACCCGGCCCCCGACCTGCGCACCGACGTCCCCCCGCTGCCCGCGGGGCTCGCGCTGCTCCAGGTGGACGACGCGGCGATGCGGCACCTGGTGCGGCTCGGCGGAGCGTGGACGGCCTCGCGGCGTGCGGTCGCGGCCGAGCTCGTGCGCTGGCTGCGCCTGAGCCCCGCCCACCCCCGCTACGCCCGCGACGGCATGACGGACCGCATGCTGCTGCTGCCGTCACCCCTGGCGCGGCTCGCCGCGCCGCTGACGCGCCGCCCGGCGCTGCACGACGCCGCGCTCACCGCGGCGGGCATCGCCGGCCGCGCGGTCGAGGCCGTCGGTCGCACCCGCCCGCTGCCCGCGCCGCCGGCGCCCGACGAGCCCCTGACCGGTCCGCAGCACCTCGTGCTGGTGGCCCGCACGCCCGGCGTGCGCAGCGGCACCGAGGAGCTCGACGCACGGCTCGGTCTGCCGCCCGCCGACGTCGTCGAGGCCGGGCGCGCGCTGCAGCGCACGTGGCTGCACGCGCACCGCGCGGGCCTGGCCGTGGCACCGCACTCGGAGGTCGTCGACTCCCCGCACGCCGTGGCGGGCCTGCGCCGGCGCCTCGGCCTGCGCCGCACGCAGGTCGCGCTCGCGGTCTTCAGCGTGGGCCGGCCGACCGCGCCCGCACCGGCCTCGCCGCGGCTGACGGACGAACCTGTCTGACGGAGAGCCGGTCAGCGACCCGGGCTGACGGCGAGCCGGGCTGACGGCACCCCGGCCTGACGCCGGGCGGGCGCCGGTGGGCACCGTCAGAGCACCGGCGTCCGCGGCCGTCGTCCCCACACCGGCACCCGCTCGGGTCGCGGCCCGAGACCCACGAGGCGTGCCGTCAGCGCGCTGAGCGCGGGGACCCGGCGGAAGAGCCGTGGCCCGCGGTCGGGTGCGACGCCGTCGTGCCCGGCGATCGCCGGTCCGATCGCGCGCGCGTGCATCGCACGCTGCACCCCCTGGACGACCGCGGTGGGCATCCGCCGGCGGGCCTGGACCCGCCCGACCAGGCGCGTGGGGAACGGACCGCGGAACTCCCCCGACCGCAGCGGGCCCGCGAGCAGCCGGGCCGCGGCGATCGCGTCCTGCACCGCGAGGTTGACGCCGACCCCGCCGATGGGCGACATGGCGTGCGCGGCGTCGCCGAGGCACAGCACCCCCGGCGCCGACCAGCGCCGCAGCCGCTCGAGGCGCACGTCGAGGTGCTTGACGTCGTCCATCGAGGCGAGCCGTTCGACGTCGTCGGAGAGCTCCGGCACGAGCTCGGCGACCTCGGCGCGGAACGCCTCGATCCCACGGGCCCGCAGCGCGGCGTCCGTCCCCTTGGGCCCGAGGTACGCCATCTGCAGGTAGCCCTCGCGCGGGATGGTCACGAGCGCGCGGCCGGGGTGGATCCGCGGCACGAGCGCACCGCCCACGGGTCGGCTCGTCGGGACCTTGAACCACCAGACGTCGAACGGGACGGGGAACGCCCGCACGGGCAGACCGACCGCCCGGCGGACCACCGACCAGCGGCCGTCGCACGCCACGACGAGGTCGGCGTGCAGCGTCCCCTCGCCCTGCGGGGTGCGGTAGCGCACGCCGGTGACGCGCCCGCCGGTGCGCACGACGTCCGTCACCTCGTGCTCGCGCAGCAGCGTGAACGTCGGCTCGGCGGCGCCGGCGTCCGCGACGAGGTCGAGCAGGTCCCACTGCGGGACCATCGCGATGTACGGGTACGGCACGCGCAGGCGCGTGAAGTCGACGACGCGCACGGGGTCCCCGCCCGCGGGGTCGGGCAGCGTGATGCCCTCGACACGGGAGTGCGGCAGCGCGAGGAACCGCTCGATGAGCCCGAGGTCGTCCAGCGCCTGCATGGTCGAGGGGTGCACGGTGTCGCCGCGGAAGTCACGCAGGAAGTCGGCGTGCTTCTCCAGGACCGTCACCTCGACCCCGGCGCGTGCCAGCAGCAGACCGAGCACGAGCCCGGCGGGCCCGCCGCCGACGACCGCGCACGTCGTGCGTCCCGTGGTGGTGCCGTCCGACGTCATGGGGACCCCCTGTCCTCGCAGGACATCCTGCCCGATCTGCGCGTGCTGTCCAGGTTGGTCCCGGTGGCCGTACCGCCTCGCCGTACCGCCGGCGCGCTGCCGTCTCACGGGTCCGACGCCCGTGCCGTCGACCGGCCGCGTCCGCCAGGATGTCCGGGTTGTCCGTCCCGTCGCGCCCTGTCGCCCCGACCCGAGGAGAGCCATGCGCACGACCCCGACCGCCGCCGGAGCCGTGCTCTGCGTCGCGATGCTGCTTGGTGCCTGTGGCACGTCGGAGCGGGACGCGGCGGAGCCGACGCCCGCCGCCGCCACCGCGTCGGCGTCACCGACGCCCGCGGAGCCGACCGCCGAGCCCGAGCCGGTCGTCGCGCCGCTGGGGAGCCCGGACAACCCGGCGACGCCCGGCGTCGACACGGTGCCGCTCGGCGCGCAGGGGGCTCCCGTCTACCAGGTGGCGCTCTCGCCGGCCGACTTCGCCGCGGGCGACGTCGTCACCGGCTACTTCGACGGGAACGAGCCCGCCCCGGCGGGGTCCTCGTACGTCCTCCTGCCGGTCAGTGCCACGTACGTCGGGACGGGCGCCGAGCCGGCGCACGCGTGGCTCGACCTCGGCATCACGTTCGTCGCGGCGGACGGTCGCACGTTCGAGCCCAGCATGGCGCTGGTGCCGGGCGACCTGTCGGTGACGCCCGAGCTGACGACGGGGGAGTCCGCCCAGGGGAGCGTGCCGTTCGTCGTCCCGGACGACGCGCTGACCGGCGGGACGTGGCGGGTCGAGAACCAGTACGTCGGCAGCGGTGGCGAGACGGTGCACTTCACAGCGGTCTGACCGTGCCGCCGCACAGGTGCGCCGGTCGAGCGGTGCACCTGTGCCCCGGCGAGCCTCACGAGGGGTACGCGACCCCTCGGGGCGGTGCCGGGTCCGTCGGCGTGGCGTCGTCCGTGGGCGCACGGTGCCGCACGACCGTCAGCGGCAGCGCGGCCGCGGCGTGCGCCGGGACGGCGGGGCGCACGGGTGCGACGCGAGCCACCCGCCGGTACGGCTCGCCGAGGGCGGGCCGCGGGTCCGGCTCCCCGGCGTTCGGCCACGTCGCGCACGCCCGCTCGGCCTGCGCGGTGATCGTCAGCGACGGGTTGACCCCGAGGTTCGCGGAGACCGCCGACCCGTCCACGACGTGCAGGCCCGGGTACCCGAACACCCGGTGGTACGCGTCGACGACACCCGTGGAGGCGTCCGCGCCGATCGCGCAGCCGCCGAGGAAGTGCGCCGTCATGGGGACGTCGGCGACCTCCCCGAGCGTGCTCATGGGGATGCCGTCGAGGTGCCGGGCCATCGCCCGGTAGGCGGCGTTGGCCTGCGGCAGCCACGTCGGGTTCGGCTCCCCGTCGCCGCGGGTCGACGTCAGCCGCCACCGGCCCGTCCACGTGCGGCGCGGGCGCACGGTGAGCGAGGCGCCGCCGGTCTGCATGACGAGGCCGATGACCGAGCGGTCCGACCACGTCCGCAGGCCGCTGAGCACGGACACCGCGTGCCCCGGGTGCCGCACGACCTGCCCGAGCCAGCGCACCCAGCGCGGTACGCGCCCGCCGCCGTCGGTGAGGACCGTGCCGAGCAGGCCCATGAGGTTGGACCCGCGCCCGTACCGGACCGGCTCGATGTGCGTGCGCTCGTCGAGCCACACCGAGGACGTGATGGCCACGCCGCTGTTGACGCGCGGCCCGCGGGCACCGGGCCGGCGGGCGGCGCCGCCGAGCGCCTCGGAGTTGGTGCGCGTCAGGTGCCCGAGCCGGTCGGACAGGTGCGGCAGCGTCCCGTCGGCCTTGAGGCGGTGCAGCAGCTCCTGGGTGCCCCAGGCCCCGGCGGCGAGGACGACCTGGTCCGCGGTCAGGGTGGTGCGGGGGCGCCGCCGCCCGGTGGGGACGGTGACGACGTCCCAGCGGCCGTCGTCGTGCGGGACGAGGGAGACGACGGTCGTGTCCGGGACGATGCGCGCGCCCGCACGCTCGGCGAGCCACAGGTAGTTCGTCTCGAGGGTGTTCTTGGCCCCGTGCCGGCAGCCCGTCATGCACTGCCCGCACTCCAGGCAGCCGCGACGCTCGGGGCCGGCGCCTCCGAAGAACGGGTCCGGCACCGGTGCGCCGGGCTCGCCGAACACGACGCCGACCGGCGCGAGCCGGAACGTCCCGGCGACGCCGAGCTCACGCGCGGCCGCGCGGACCACCTCGTCGGCGGTCGTGAGCGTGGGGTTCTGCACCACCCCGAGCATCCGCTGCGCCTGGTCGTAGTGGGGGGCCAGCTCGTCGCGCCAGTCCGTGAGGGCCGCCCACTGCGGGTCGCGGTAGAAGTCGTCGGACTCCGGGCGGTAGAGCGTGTTGGCGTAGACCAGGGACCCGCCGCCCACCCCGGCCCCGGCCAGCAGCACGACGTCCGGCAGCACGTGGATGCGCTGGATGCCGCGGCACCCCAGCCGCGGTGCCCACAGGAACCGGCGGACGTCCCACGAGGTGCGCGGCAGGGTGTCGGGGGTGAACCGACGGCCGGCCTCCAGCACGGTGACCCGGTAGCCCTTCTCCGACAGGCGCAGCGCCGCGACCGAGCCGCCGAACCCGGAGCCCACGACGATGACGTGCGGGGCGTCGGGGCTCGTCATCGAGCGCACCTCCGGTGGTGTCGCAGCAGGTCGGAGGCCCGACGATAGCCGCGCCGGGCGTCATGGCCGTGGCGCGACGCACTGCTGCACCCGCGGGGTGCGGGTCAGGTGGGTCCGGCCGTGCCCGGGTCGTCGAGCAGCTCGTGGACGACGACGCCCGCCCACCACCGCTCGACCTCGTCCGGCGTCCAGCCGCGGTGGGCGGTGAGGTCCGTCCACGCCTCGAGCGTGCACACCGCGGCGTAGCGGTCCACGGCCCGCTGCGGGTCGAGGCCCTCGCGCAGCGTGCCCGCGGGCCACGACGTGAACGCCGTGAGCCGCGCGTGGTCCCCGCGGCGGGCTCCCTCGCGGGCGAGCTCGGCCAGCTCGGGCTCGGGGGCCTCGCGCAGCGCACGCAGCAGGTCACCCGAGCGCTCGTACAGCCGACGGTCGAACGCCACCGAGATCTCGAGCTGGCGGGCGTGGTCGCCGTCGGCGGCACCGAGGTCGGCCGCGACCTGCGCCGGGTCCGCGGCGAGGTCCGCGGCGTCCATGAGCGCCGTCGCGAGGCCCTTCTTGTTCCCGTACACGGCGTACACCGTCGGCACCGACACCCCGGCCGCCGCGGCGACGTCCCGCACCGTCGTCCCTGCCCAGCCGCGTGCGACGAACGCCTGCCGGGCGGCCTGCGCGATGCGCGTGCGTGTCTCGTCGGCCTGCGCGGTGCGCAGCAGCGACTCGTAGCGACGCGGGCTGCGGTCGTCGGACATCTTGTCCTCCCGGGTTGAACGTGCTTATATCGAATATATCAACGTTCGGGAGGCGTCATGACAGCCACCGGTCGGGCGAGCGGCGCGGCGGGCCTCGGCTTCGTCCTCCTCCTCGTCGTCGCGAACCTCGTCCTCACCTCGGCTGGCCTGCCGCTGCCGACCGACACCTCGACGCTGCCTGAGCTCGGCCGCGCCCACGCCGACGGCGTCGACGCGCTGCGGCTCGCCTCCGCGCTCATGCCCGCAGCCTGGCTGCTCGCGACCGTCTTCGCCGCCGGGCTCGCCGTCGAGTCGTGGCACTCGCCGGCGCGGCGCACGTGGGCGCTCGTCGGGCTCGGCGGGGTGCTCGCCCAGTGCGCGACCTTCGCCGTCGCCGAGGCGGCCCGGCTCGCCGTCGCGGCCGCCGCGCTCGACGGGACGGGCGGCGAGCCGGGCGCGCTCGCGGGCCTGTGGGGGCTGCACCGCGCGGTGTTCGGCTTCAACCAGGTCTTCCTCGCGACGGCGCTGCTCGGGTTCTCCCTCGCCCGGCCCTCGCCACGGGCGCACGCCGCGCTCGGGCTCACGGGTGCCGCCCTCCTGCTCGCGTCCGCCACGGCCGCGCCCTACGGCGTCGGGGGAGCGCAGCCCTTCGCGCTCGCGGGTCTCGCCGGCTGGGTGCTCTGGCTCGGGTGGATCGCGGTGGCCGGGGTACGGCTGCTGCGCACCGGCGCCCACCGTGCCGCCGACCGGTCCGCCGCCGGACGCGTCTGAGCCGGACCTCGCACCACGACCCCGCGCATCCTCCCCGCAGCACCACCGCCGGCCGACCGGCCGGCGGTCCGCACCGCACCGAGAGGACACGCCATGCTCACCACCCAGCTCCTCGGCTACGAGGTCGGCACCGGCCGTCTCGTACCCACCGTCGCGGCCGTGCTCGGCCTCGCCGCCGTCGCCGCGGCCACGCTCGCCGTCTCGCGGTGGCGACGGGCGGCACCCGGCGCGGGAGCCCGTGCGTCCGCCGCTGTCGCCACGGGGGTCCTCGCGGTCGCCGTCGGCGGCGCCCACGCCTCCCAGGCCGCCGGCGGCGTCGGCACCGGCAACGGTCTGGCCGGGGCTGTCGTCGCCGTCGTGCTGGGTGCCGTCGGCGTCCTCGCCGGCGGCGTCGTGCTCGCGGCGCGCGGCGGGCGCACGAGGGCCAGGGGGTGACGACCGGGGCGGCTGCTCGGAGGTGTCGCCGGCTCGGCGTCGCCGCGGCCGCGTGCGGACGACGCGGGCGCCGGCGGGGGGCCCGGTCGGGCCTGATCGGCTGGTCAGCGGGGAGCTGGGACCCGCCGCTCACCCCGGCCCCGGGTCAGAGGTAGCCGCCCGTCGTGGCCTGCGGGGTGGCCTCCTCCTCCACGTGGGCGAGCACCCCACGCAGCACGAGCGTCTCGTACCCGGGCCGACGTACCGCGAGCCACGGGGTCCGCGACATCGGGCACTGGTGGACGCTGACCGTCGCGCCCGGGATCTGCGGGGCGAGGGCGGCGACGTCCTTGGCCGCACCCGTGAGGTGCCGGGTGAGGTAGACGTCCGCACCGCGGCCGCGGATGCCGACGGTGCGCAGGCACGTGCACCGGCTGCACTCCTCCTCGACCGCCGCGCGCTGCCGCTCGACGAGCTGCTGCGTCGCGGTCGCCAGCGGGCGGCGCAGCAGCCGCTGCGCCCCGACGCCGCCGAGGAAGGCCGCGAGCAGCACGAGCGCCCAGGCGACGGCGTCCACCTCGCGGGCGTGCGTGGCGTACAGGTCGGCCAGCAGCCCTTCGGTGACGACCCCCATGACCAGGGCGCCGGCGACGAACCCGACCGCGGCGCCGGTGATCGCCAGCCCGACGCGACGCCGGCCTGCGCCGATGTCCTCCGCCGCGTCCGGGAGCCACCCGCGGATGTAGGCCAGGACCCGCGCGTCCGTCGCCGACAGGCCCGGGGTGTGCGGCAGGCGCCAGCGCTTCCACACGACCAGGCTGACGACGGCCGCGAGCGCCGGCACCCACACCGGCCAGGACGCGAGGATGCCCACCGTGACCAGCACGGCGGCGACGCCGGTAGCGACCAGCCCCGGGAGCCGCTCGCGCCACCACTGCTCGGGCGTCGCCCGGGCGTCACGCAGGGCGACGACCTCCGTGGCGGTGGGGCGCATGGCGACGATCGCCTCGAGCACGAGACGGGCCCCCGCCGGGTCGCCGCGCTCCTCCAGGGCGCGGACCACCTCGACGACGTGCCGCGGCCCGTCCTCGGGTGCGGGAACCAGCTCGACGAGGGTGCGGGCGGTGGCCCCGACGCGTCGCGTCGCCGCGTCGGCGTCGGTGGTGGACCGCGCGAGGGTGTCGACGACCAGCACGCGCCGGGTCAGCAGCGTGGTCCCCGGGGCGATCTCCTTGAGCAGGTGCCAGGTGGCGTCCGCGACCTCGTGCTCGCCGGCGAGCTCGGCCACGCGGGCGAGGAGGTAGCCGTGCGCGACGGCGACGGACCCCTGGAGCCCCTGGCCGAGCCGGTGCAGGGCGCCCAGCGCGTCCGCATCGCCCTGGGCGGCCCGTGCCCCGACCGCGACGACGTCGGCCCAGCTGACGCTGGCGGTGTCCAGGTCGATCTCACCGACGTCACCGAGGATGTCGAGGGCGGCGACCGGGTCGCCGTCGAACAGCGCCGCCCGTGCCCGCGCCGCCCGGGTGTCGTCCTCGGGGCTGAGTCGCGCCTGGCTCTCGACGAGCCCACGGAGCACGTCGAACTCGTCCATCGTGTCGGCCGCGCCCCTCCAGGCACCGAGCAGTGCGTCCGTGTCGATCTGGGGCATGGCCACCGCCTGGTCCCGGGCGGGCGGGCGCCCGCGTGCAGGCACATCCCATCCCGCGCAGCAGGGGTGTGGGGCGACTTCCTGTGTGACGTGGCTCACATCAGGATCGGTTCGGCCTGCTGCCCGGCCCGAGCCCGTGTCCGCCGTCGGCGGGCACCGGACAGGGCGTCCGGCGCCCGTGAGCAGCGAGGGCCGCGTCAGGCGGGGCCGACGTCCCAGTAGGTCGCCATGGTCGAGAAGTGCGTGGACCGCAGCCGTTCCGGCGCGAGGGTGACCAGCCGCCCGGCGACACGCTCCGTGAGGCGGTCCAGCGTCCGCGCGAGGTGCCGCGGGTCCACCGGCGAGGCGGCGGCCGGGCGGTAGTACGCGAGCGTGACGTGGGGTGTGAAGGGGCCGGACGGGACGATCTCGTCGAGCAGTGCGCGGGCCGCCAGCAGGCGCACGCAGTCCGCCTCGCTCGCGGGCAGCAGGCCGACGACGACGCTCGTGCCGGGCAGGTTGTAGACGGTGGTGAACCGCAGGTCGACCGGCGGCCGGCAGGACAGCTAGTCGCCCCGGTGCCCGGACCCCACGGGGGCCGGGACCGCCGGGCGGGTGGCCCGTCCCAGCACGTGCGGCGACGCGGGCTGCGTGCGACCCGGCGGGAACATGAACCGCTCGAGGTCGTGGATGACGAACCCGGCCGCCGTGATCGCGGCGACCGTGTCGCGGCCGGTGTGGCAGCCGCCGCTGAACAGCGGCCACAGCGTGGCGTCCACGACGCGCTGCACGCGCCGCAGCGTCGGGGTCTGCGCGGCCACGTGCTCGTAGAACCGCAGCTCGCCACCCGGTCGCAGCACCCGGAACGCCTCGCGCAGCGCTGCGGGCGGGTCCCCGACCGAGCAGAGCACGAGCGAGGCGACCACCACGTCCGCCGACGCGTCCGCGAACGGCAGCCGCTCGGCGACCGCGTCGAGCACCCGCACCGGGACGGAGGCGTCCGTGACCCGTCGCTCGGCCCGTCCCCGCAGGTACGGCTCGGGCTCCACGGCGACGACCGAGGTGACGGCGTCGGGGTAGTGCGGGAAGCTCGCGCCGTCGCCCGCCCCCACCTCGACGACCTGCCCGTGCAGCCCCGCCAGGATCCGGCGCCGGTGCGCGGCGACCCCCTGGGCGTCGAGCGTCGGCGACGCGCGGGCGTAGACGCGCGCGAACACCGGGTGGCGGCAGGCGGTCACCCGCCCAACGTCGGACCGCGGCCGACCGGTGTCAAGGTCACGGCGGTGCCCGTCCCGGCGGTGCCCGTCGCGGCGCGACGTAGGCTCGTGCCGTGGCCACCTTCTCCTCCCTTGCGCGTCAGCACGTCCTCCAGGCGATCGAGGAGTACGACCGCCGGGGGGCCGAGGACTTCCTCGCGGTCTACGGGTTCGCCCCGAACCCCGCGTGGACGATCCAGCACGAGGGCCGCGTGTACGACCTGCCGGCCGTGGTCGGCGTCGCCCACCGCTACGCGACGGGCCGTCTGGCCACGTCGGACGACCTGGCCGGCAGCCTGCCGGTGGCCGGTGCGATCCTGCGCAAGCGGGGCTTCGAGGTGACCGAGCCCGCCGGTGCGTCGACCGCGCGTGCGGTCCGGGCGGCCGCCGCACCCCGCGCCCGCCGGACGACCACGGCCCCCGCCCCCGCCAAGCCGCGCCGGGCGTCGGAGCCGGAGCGCGTCGCCCCGGTCTGCCCGACGTGCTCGATGACGCTGCCCTCGACCGGCGTCTGCGACTACTGCGCCTGACCGCGGGGCGACCGTCGTCGCTCAGGCGGGGGTGATCGGCAGCACGCCGTCCACCAGTGCGCGCAGGTCCTCGCCGCCCTCGCTGGTGGCGACGATCCCGTAGGCCATCCGCACCGCCAGCAGGACGTCCGCGGTGGTGGTGGTCGCGGGGACGAGCCCGGCCCGCTGCGCGCGCGACAGGGTCGCCTCGACCAGCAGGCGCAGCTGGTGGCCGCCGTCGTAGTCGGGCATCGAGCGCCGGGCGTCGACGACCATCTCGACGAACGCCGACTCCTCGACCACCAGGTCGAGCAGGCGTGACCACAGGCGGACGAACGCGTCGGGCGCCTCGTCCTGGGCGATGGCCGTCAGCTCCTCGAAGTGCGTCTCGAAGACCGCGCGGGCGAGGTCGAGGCGGGTGGGGAAGTGCCGGTAGAGCACGCCCTGGCCCGTGCCGGCCTCCTGCGCGATCGCGCTGAGCGGCACGTGGTAGCCGCGTTCGGCGAAGAGGCGGCGGGCGGCGGCGAGGATCGCGCGCCGGTTGCCCGCGGCGGCCGCGGGGCCTCGATTGACGCGACCCGTGGTTCTGGGCATAGTGGCATTCAACCATCCGGACAACGTTGTCCGGTTTACAGGAGCGAGGGCACGTGTCCGACCGCGAACAGACCTATGACCACACCTACGACGTCGTCGTGGTGGGCACCGGCGCCGCCGGCTTCGCCACCGCGATGGGCGCGATCGACGAGGGACTGAGCGTCCTGCTGGTCGAGAGCACCGACAAGTGGGGCGGCAGCACGGCGATGTCGGGCGGCGGGATGTGGATGCCCGACAACCCGCTGATGCGCCGCGACCGCGTCGGCGACTCCCGCGAGGAGGCGCTGACCTACCTCGAGGCCACCGTCGGCGACGCCGGCCCGGCCACCGACCGCGCCCGCAAGGAGGCGTTCGTCGACGGCGTCGAGGACTTCGTCGTCACCGCCGAGAAGCACGGCATGGTGTTCGCCCGCGCGGCCGACTACCCCGACTACTACCCCGAGCGGCCGGGCGGCAAGATCGGGCGCGCCATCGAGATCGAGCCGCACGACTCCCGCAAGCTCGGGCCGTGGTGGGGCTCGCTGCGCTCGGCGGTGCCGCTGCCCGCCAAGACCGACGACGTGTGGCTGCTCGGTCGCGCCTGGTCCACCCCCAGCGGGTTCGTCCGCGGCGCGCAGCTCGTGTTCCGTGCCCTCGGCGGCGTCGTCACCGGCAAGCGGCTCGTCGGCATCGGCAACGCGCTCGCGACCGCCTTCTGCAAGGCCGTCGTGATCGACGGGCGGGCGCCGATGTGGCTCGAGACGCCCATGGACGACCTGATCGTCGACGACGGCCGGGTCACCGGGATCACCGTGACCCGCGACGGCCGCACGGAGCGCATCCGCGCCACCCGCGGCGTCATGCTGGCCTCGGGCGGCTTCGAGGCCAACGTCGAGTGGCGGCGCATGCACCACGGGATCGACGGTGCGCCGTCGGGCAACCCCGGCAACGTCGGGCACCCGATCGAGGTCGCGGCCCGTGCCGGCGCGGCGCTCGACCTCATGGACGACGCGTGGTGGGGGGCCTCCATCGCGACGGTCGACGGTGAGCCCGCCTCGTTCATCGTCGGCGAGCGGTCCATGCCGTTCTCGCTGATGGTCGACGCGAAGGGCGCGCGGTTCGCCAACGAGTCCGAGTCCTACGTCGACCTCGGGCACCACATGCTCGAGCACGACAAGGACGGCGCCTACTGGCTCGTCTTCGACGCCCGCCACGGCCGGCGCTACCTGCGCATGTTCGCGATGGACCCCCGCCAGAAGAAGGCGTGGGCGCAAGCCGGTATCACGGTCAAGGCGCCCACGCTCGCGGGCCTGGCCGACGCGATGGGCGTGGACCCCGAGACGTTCCGCGCGACGATCGAGCGGTTCAACGGGTTCGCGCGCACCGGCGTCGACGGCGAGTTCGGGCGCGGCAACTCCGCGTACGACCGGTACTACGGCGACCCGCTGGTGCACCCCAACCCGAACCTCGGCCCGATCGAGAAGGGCCCCTTCGTGGCGTACCGCGTCGTGGTCGGCGACCTGGGCACCAAGGGTGGCGTGCTGACCGACGCCCACGCCCGCGCCCTGCGCGCGGACGGCAGCGTCATCGAGGGCCTGTACGCCGCGGGCAACTGCTCGGCCTCGGTCATGGGCCGCACGTACCCCGGGCCCGGGTCGACGATCGGACCGGCGGTCGTGTTCGGCCTGCGCGGCGCCCGCCACATGGCCGCCGCCCGCGCCTGACAGGTCGGTCCGCGCAGAGCCCGGCCGGGGCAGGCAGCACCGGCCGGGCTCAGCGCGTGGTGCCGCGCACCACGAGCCGCACCGGCATGACCAGGTGCTCGACCTGGACGTCGTCACCGGACAGGCGCCGGTCGAGCAGGCGCAGCGACTCCTCGACCACCAGGTCCGTGCGGGGGTCCACCGTCGTGAGGCCCGGCGTGAGGTGCGCACTGACGGCGAGGTTGTCGAAGCCGACCACCTGCACGTCGTCGGGGATGCGCAGGCCGCAGTCGTGCAGCCCGGCCATGACGCCGATCGCCACCTGGTCGGTGACGGCGAAGACGCCGTCGATCGGCAGGCCCTCGGCCACGGCGGTGCGGATCTGCTCGCGGCTCTCGGACATCTCGAAGTGCAGGGGCGGCAGGACGAGGCGCTCGTCGGGGACGAGCCCGGCCTCGACGTGCGCGGCGCGCCACCCGGCCGTGCGCATGCCGACCATGCCGGTCTCGGCCGGGTCGCGCGTGCCGCCGGCGATGGCGATGTGCCGCGCACCGCGGGCGATGAGGTGCGCCGTGGCCAGGTGGGCGCCGTCGAAGTTGCCGAGCATCACCTGGTCGAGGTGGTCGGGCATCCGCTTCTCGCCGAGCAGCACGAGGGGCATGTCGCTCTGCAGGCGGGCCACCTCGTCGTCGTGCATGCCGACGACGGACAGCAGGACCCCGTCGTACATCTGCAGCCGCGCCTGTGAGAGCGCGCTCAGCTCCCCCTCGCGGCTGGCTCCGGTCTGCTCGATCACCAGGTGCCGGCCGGCGGGCCGCAGGGCGTCGGTCACGGCGGCCGCGAGCTCGGCGAAGTAGGGGTGGTCGGCGCGGGGGATGGACAGCGCGATGGTGCCGCTGCGGCCGGCCCGCAGGCTGCGGGCCGTCAGGTTCACCTGGTAGCCCAGCTCGTCGACCGCCGCCAGGACGCGGCGGCGGGTGGCCTCGCTGACGCGCGGGCGGCCGTTCACCACGTTCGACACCGTCATCACGGAGACACCGGACGCCTTGGCGACGTCCTTCAGTGTGGGCATGTCGCCACCCTACGGAGTGTGGGCCGTCGCGCGGGACCCGATGCGCTTGACTTTTGTGATCGTGTACCCGAAGGTCGGGTTGCGCCGCGTGTAACGATAAACCCGAGGACTCGACGACGAGGCTCCCTCCGCCCCGGCAGCCGGACCCCGTCGCCCGTCCGGAGGTCTGTGCGCACGCCGGCCACGCGACTCCCGGTGCGTCAGAGCCGACGCCCGGCACCGACCTCGAAGGGACCTTCGTGTCTTCCCTGACTGCCGTCATCGACCTCGACCTACCCGGGCCGACGATCAGCCGCCACGTCTACGGGCACTTCGCCGAGCACCTGGGACGCTGCATCTACGGCGGCTTCTGGGTCGGTGAGGACTCCGACATCCCGAACGTCCGAGGCATCCGCACCGACGTCGTCGAGGCGCTGCGCGCGCTGCGCATCCCCAACCTGCGCTGGCCCGGCGGCTGCTTCGCCGACGACTACCACTGGCGCGACGGCATCGGCCCGCGCGACGAGCGACCCCGCATGGTCAACTCCCACTGGGGCGACGTCGTCGAGGACAACTCCTTCGGCACCCACGAGTTCATGGACCTGTGCGAGATGCTCGGCGCCGAGCCCTACGTCAACGGCAACGTCGGCTCCGGCACGGTCCGCGAGATGAGCGAGTGGGTCGAGTACCTCACGCGGGCCGACGACTCCCCGATGGCGGCCCTGCGCCGGGCCAACGGCCGCGACGAGCCGTGGGCGCTGCCGTTCTTCGGCATCGGCAACGAGCCGTGGGGCTGCGGCGGCAACATGACCGCCCAGCACTACGCCGACCTGGCCCGCCAGTACGCCACCTACGTGCGCAACCACGGCGGCAACAGCGTCTACAAGATCGCCGCCGGCGCCAACGCCGACGACTACGCGTGGACCGAGACCCTCATGAAGGTCTCGCAGAAGCTGGGCTGCGGCTGCGACCCGCGCGGGTTCTTCCAGGGCATCTCGATGCACTACTACACGATGTCCGGCGACTGGAGCGACAAGGGCCACGCGACGGCCTTCGACACCGACGACTGGTACGTCACCATGCGCCGCGCCCACAAGATCGAGGAGCTCGTCCGCGGGCACTCCAACGTCATGGACGCGTACGACCCCGAGCACCGCATCGGCCTCGTCGTCGACGAGTGGGGCACGTGGTGGAACGTCGAGGAGGGCACCAACCCGGGGTTCCTGTACCAGCAGAACACGCTGCGCGACGCCCTGGTCGCGAGCCTGCACTTCGACACGTTCCACCGCTACGCGCACCGCATCTCCATGGCGAACATCGCGCAGACGGTCAACGTGCTGCAGGCGATGATCCTCACGGACCCGACGACCGGTGCGCTGGTCCTCACGCCCAGCTACCACGTGTTCGAGATGAACACCGGCCACCACGACGCGTCCGCGCTCGCGGTGAACGTCAAGGGCGAGGTGCCCACGCGGGACGTCGAGGGCAAGGCGCTGCCGCTGCTGTCGATGTCCGCGTCCACCACGGACGACACGGCGCTGATCTCCCTGTCGAACCTCGACGCCGACACCCCGACGACCCTCGTGCTGGACCTGCGCGGCCGTGAGGTCGTGGAGTTCTCGGCCCGCGTGCTGACCGCGCCGTCGATCCAGGCGCACAACACGCCCGAGCAGCCGGACGCCGTCGCGCCCGTCGCGCACGACGGCGTCCGGCGCCACCCCCGCGGGCTCGAGGTCGACCTGCCGGCGCGCTCGTACACCACCGTCCGGCTGGAGCTGGGCGCGTGAGCGGGCAGGGGCTGGGCGTGAACGGGACGACGTGGACGAGCTGGGCGCCGCCCGGGACACCGGGCGCGATCACCGAGCTGCCGGCCGAGGCCGTGCCGACCGACGGGCTGACGGACCACCGCTCCGGTGACCCCGACGCCCCGACGGTCGTGCTGCTGCACGGCGTCACCGACTCGGGCACCACGTGGCCGGACCTGCTGACGCACTGGGGCGACCGGTACGACGTCCACGCACCCGACCTGCGCGGGCACGGCACGTCGCCGCGGTTCACGCCCGCGCAGATGGCGTACGCGCCGGAGGTGCTGGTCGCGGACGTCGTCGCGTTGCTCGACGCGCTGCCCGGGCCGGTCGCGCTCGTCGGGCACTCGCTCGGCGGCGTGACGGCCCTGCGGGCGGCGCTCGTGCGCCCCGAGAAGGTCCGCGCGCTCGTCGTCGAGGACCCGGCCCGCCCGACGGGCGCGCGGGCACCGGAGCCGCAGTTCTCGGCGATGCTGCTCGGCCAGACGCAGGTCGTCATCGACGACCGCGGTGCCGAGATCGCCCGCATGCGCCGCGAGACGCCGTGGAGCGACACCGAGATCGAGGCCTGGGCGGCCACCCGCGCGGACGTCGACCAGGAGTACCTGCGTGCCGGGCTGTTCCTGGGCGACGCGGCGTGGGAGGAGGCGTTCGGCGCCCTGCGTGTGCCGACGCTGCTCGTCCTGCCGGAGGAGGCCACGATGGCGCCGCGGCCCGACGGATTCGACAACCCGCTCGTGCGGACCGTCGTCGTCCCCGGCGCCGGCCACTGCGTGCGCCGCGACCAGCCGGACGCGTACCACGCGCTGGTCGACGCGTTCCTCGCGGAGCACCTGCGCTGACGGGGCGGTCGGCCGCACCACGACGTGCCCGGATCGTCCGAGGGAGCTCGGACCGGTCGCGAGTGGGTTCAGCGTCCTCGGTGAGCGCGGTCCGACACGGATGGGGATCCGTATCGCCACGTCGCTGAGCGTTCGTCAGCGTGAACTGCGCGCGGCACACGTCAGGCAGCCGAGTCGCGTGGTGCTCTGTGGCTCGTCTGTCTCGCGGGCTCGTGGTAGCCGCGACCACGCCCAGATCGAGGCTGCTGCAAACGGGTGCACCTCACGCTCCCGGGCTAGGCGGCATGGGCGGGATGGGGGAGTGTCCACCGAGTTCCGACGTGTGGATGCTGGGGGCGACGGTGCAGAGTGACCGACCGACGACATGGCTGTCACGCAGGACCTCTGGGGCGACCGCGATCGCTGTGCTGCTCGCCATGGGGTGGAGCGTCGTACCCCCGGCGGCTGCCCTGCCGGCCGACCAACCTGCAGCGTTCCGCGCAGGTGTCCCTGCACCGTCCCTGGGATTGATCGAGGAGGCGTTCACCGACGGCGGTGTGCGGGTCGCCGCCCGGACGGATCCGTCCTTCGAGGTGTACGCGTGCCTCGAGGAGCCGACCGAGCCTCCGGAGGGGTGGCCGTACGACTTCGCCGAGAAGGTAATGATATCGGCGGAGTTGTCTGGCATTTCTTCATGAGTGGCACCACCGGGATGATTGGGCCTTCCCACGAGGTGCTCGAGGCGCTGAATCGCCACAATATTCCCTTCTACATTCACATGACCGCATGACGCAGGAGATCGCATGTACGAGGACCTGACCAGGGAACAGGCGTGGGACGTCGTGCGGCACATCGAAGCCGACGCGCCCTCGCGACTGCGCCTCCTGGCCGAGTTGATGCGCGACACCGACGGACCCTTGGCGGAGATGGACGCAACGCTCGAGAGCCTTGTCGCGGCGTGGGCGTGGTTCACCCCGGTCGCTATTGCAGGGTATCCGGGCGTGCCGACGGATATGCCATCTTTGTACGAGGCAAGCATCGCCGAGCACGTACTCCCGGAGTACGTCGAATTTGCCCGGCGCCGCGCGCTGCTGTGTGAAGGTCTCATGCATTACGTGGAACTCGTGCTCAGGAGGGTCGACCAAGGTGCGCGTTGGGACCTCTGGCTGCAGAAGGGCCGCATCCGCATGGCCCAGCACCAGGAGCCGGTATTTCGACTGAGCAACGGGACGCCGATTCACCTCACGAGCATAGTGACGGGGATGGCGTACAAGTGTGAAGTGGGAGAGTTGCCTGGCGCACGCGACCCCCAGCGTTTGCGCGACATCATCGCGGAGGGCCTTCCCTCATCGTGGCGTCGCCACCAGGACCCGCAGCCGTCGGTGCTCGTGCCCTACCTGTCCTACGCCGACCAGACGCCGCCGGCGATCGTGACGTCGAGCCCGCTGGCGGTGCTGTTCGACGCACCCACCCCGGCGCCCGCGGAACCGTTCGACGACGTCGGGGTCGAGCTGCTGCTGGCCGGGGGACCGGCTGCGGGCCTGGACGACCCGCGGCACTTCGCGCCCCTGCCCGTCGACACGGTCGCCGCGGTCCTGACCGCGCTCGACGTCACGCACGAGGACGGCCGGCCCGTGAAGGCCCGGGAGCTCCTGGAGGACGGGACCCAGTTGTTCGCGGCCGACGGGACCGCCATGGTCGAGACCATCGCGACCGGCGGTGCGTTGCGTGCACTGTCGGTCGAACCGGCCGGTGGTGGCGCGGCCGCGTCCTGGGCGTGTATCGAGGACGGTCTGCGCCGGCTCGCCGAGTCCCTGGGTGGTCATCTGGCCTCGGACTCCGAAGGCTGGCCCGAACCGTAGGGGCGAGCTCCGGTCGCGATGGGTACCACCGGCGTACATTGCGACTGATGCTGTTCCATCTGCCGATCTCAGGGCGAAGCCAGGTGGGTGCAGCGCCCTGGGAATTGCGTCGGGGACGAGACCACGACGGTTTCCTGGTGTCTCGCATTCAGGCGTATAGGGCCGTGGCGGGCAGAAGTACCGGCGACATCAGGGGGGCGGCACGTCGTACGTGTTCACGTCAATGCGAAGGTGTGGGGGAAGTTCTTGTACGTGGACCTGACCAGGGAACAGGCGTGGGACGTCGTGCGGCACATCGAGGCGCGCGCGCCCTACCGGCTGTGCCTGCTGGCCGAGCGAATGCGGGACACCGGCGGCCCTCTGGACCAGATGGATGCGAGTCTGGAGAGCCTGGTCCCGATGTGGGAGTGGTTCACCACGCTCGCCATGGCTGGCTACCCCGACGTCCCTACCGACGTGCCGCCCACGGACGAGCCGCGAATCGTTGCGCACGCACTCCCCGAGTACGTCGATCTCGCGCGCCGTCGCGCCCTCATGTGCGAAGGGCTGACGCACTACATCGAACTGGTGGTCAGGCGGATCGACCCTCAGTCGCGGTGGGACCTGTGGCTGCAGAAGGGCCGCATCCGCATGGCGCAGCACCAGGAGCCGGTCCTCCGGCTCAGCGACGGCACACCGATCCACGTGGTCTACCTTCCGGGCGGCATGGCCCGTCGGTACGAGAAGGGCGAGCTCCATGCCGGTCGGGACCCGCTGGCGCTACGCAAGAACATCACCGAGGACCTTCCCTTGTCGTGGCGACGCGACCAGGACCCGCAGCCGTCGGTGCTCGCGCCCTACCTCGCTTACGCCGGCCGGACGCCGCCGGCGATCGTGACGTCGAGCCCGCTGGCGGTGCTGTTCGACGCACCCACCCCGGCGCCCGCGGAACCGTTCGACGACGTCGGGGTCGAGCTGCTGCTGGCCGGGGGACCGGCTGCGGGCCTGGACGACCCGCGGCACTTCGCGCCCCTGCCCGTCGACACGGTCGCCGCGGTCCTGACCGCGCTCGATCTCACGCACGAGGACGGCCGGCCCGTGAAGGCCCGGGAGCTCCTGGAGGACGGGACCCAGCTGTTCGCCGCTGACGGGACCGCCATGGTCGAGACCATCGCGACCGGCGGTGCGTTGCGTGCACTGTCGGTCGAACCGGCCGGTGGTGGCGCGGCCGCGTCCTGGGCGTGTATCGAGGACGGTCTGCGCCGGCTCGCGGAGTCCCTGGGTGGTCATTTGGCCTCGGACTCCGAAGGCTGGCCCGAACCGTAGGGGCGAGCTCCGGTCGCGATGGTCGCCCACCGGCGCACATGGCGACTGATGCTGTTCCCGGTGCGGGCGTGGCGGGCAGAAGTATCAATCGCCCCGGCCGGTCACGTCGCTCGTGCGCACGCGGGACCGGCCCCACGCACTACCGTCGGGTGCCGTGGACGTCCACCCCCAGCAGGCCACCGCCGCCGACGCGACGGCGATCCACGCGCTGCGGCGCTCCCTCGAGGACTGGATGGCCACCCGCGGCATCGACCAGTGGCCCGTCGGGTCCGTGCCGGCCGAGCGCATCGCGGCGCAGGTGGCCGACGGGCAGTGGTGGGTGGTCCGCGACGACGACGGGCTGCGGGGCGTCGTGCGCGTCGTCGCCACGGACCCCGAGTACTGGGGCGACGACGACGCGCCCGCCCTCTACGTCCACGGGCTCATGGTCGCCCGGCGGGCGGCGGGGACCGGGCTCGGGCGGGCGCTCGTCGAGTGGGTGGGCGAGCGTGCGCGCGCTGCCGGCGCGACGTGGCTGCGGCTCGACCACCGCGCGTCCAACCCGCACCTGGACGACGTGTACCGGTCCTGGGGGTTCGAGCCGGTCGGCGTCACCGACCGCCCGGGGTTCGCGGTGGTGCTGATGCAGCGCCCCGTGCACGGGGGGACGGCCCCGGGCGACGTACCGTCGTCCCCGTGAGGGCACGTCGCGGCCCGGCGAGGGAGGACAGGACGATGCAGCAGCGGACCAGGACGTGGGTCGGGATCGGTGCCGGCGTGGTGGTGCTGGGGATCGTGGCCGCCGTCGTCGGGCCCGGGCTGTACGCCGACTGGGCCAACGACCGCGCCGACGCCGCCCCGACCCTCGAGGCGCAGGTGCAGGGCGCACCCGTCACGGCGACGGACGGCACGTGGACCGTCACGGACGGCTCCTTCGCCGGGTACCGCCTCGAGGAGGTGCTGCGCGGCCAGGACGTCACCGTGACCGGGCGCACCGACCAGGTGACCGGCACGCTCACCGTCGCGGACGGCGCGCTCACCGCTGCCGAGGTCGTGGTCGACATGGCGAGCATCGCCACGGACCAGCACCCGCGTGACGGCTACTTCCGGGACCAGGCGATCCAGGTGGTGCGCTATCCCACGGCGACCTTCACGCTGACCGAGCCGGTCGAGCTGCCGCAGGACGCGACGAGTGCGCAGCTCACGGGTGACCTGACGATCCGCGACGTCACGCGCGAGGTCACGGTGGACGCCGACCTCGCGGCGTCGGGCGACGTCGTGCAGGTCGTGGGGTCGGTGCCGATCACGTTCGCGGACTACGGCGTGCAGGCGCCGAGCCTCGGCTTCGTGACGGTCGAGGACGACGGGTTCGTCGAGTTCGACCTGCGTCTCGCGGCGGACTGACGCGGCGCCGGCAGGGGTCGGAGGGCCGGCGCGGCGGGTGACGCGTCGTCGGCGGTTGCCACCTCGTCCGTCCCGGTGACGCCTGGCTCCCGGTACGGCGTGCCGCCGGGCCGAGCGCGTCAGGCCCCGAGCACCCGGGTGGGCAGCGGCTCCTCGGTGACACCCCGCGCCGTGCGCCGGACGCCGACCGCCTGTGCTCCCGCGCGCTCGGTGACGGCCTCCACGAGGACGCCGTCGCGCCACACCAGCGCGACGCCGTCGTCGGCGGCGTACCCGTCCGGCAGGCGACCCGAGGCGACCCAGTCGAGGTACGACTCCCGCCGCCCCGGCTCCCCGCGGTAGTGCGGGCACGCGGACCCCGGCAGCAGGCCGAGGCCGTCGCGCAGCGGTGCGTAGGGTCCGAACGAGTCCGTGCTCGACGCCTCGAACCAGCAGTTCATGCCGGCCGAGATGCCGGCCAGGACGGTGCCGCGGCTCGCGGCCTGCGCGAGCAGGTCCGGCAGGCCGTGCAGCCGCCACACCGCCAGCAGGTTGGCGGTGGACCCGCCGCCGACGTACACGACGTCCTGGTCGAGCACGTCGTCGAGGCGGTTCAGCGGGATCGACCCCTCGGGGCCGTTGCCGAACAGCGCGAGCACCGAGGTGCGGGCGCGGCCATCGAAGGCGGCGAGGAACCGCTCGACGTACGCGGCCGCGTCGCCGCCGGCGGTGCCGACGAAGCACACGCGGGGGGTGTCGGCGCGGGCGAGGGCGAGGAGGTGCTCGTCGAGCGAGCCGGCGTCGGCGACGTCGGGCATCGAGAAGCCCCCGCCGCCCATCGTCACGATCGTGCCCTGTCGCAGCGTCATGGGCCGACGGTAGGCCAGGACGAACCGTGCGGTCGCGCGCATTCCCGGCCAGGTCCCACGGCCCACCGGGTACCGTATTCCGGTTGCGGGGTCACCGGGCCCCGCCGATCCCGGCCGCCCACGCGTCATCCCGCGGTGGCCGCCCGCGCAGGCCCACGTCGGTGGGCACACCCGCACACGGAGGACCGATGACCTACGAGCTCGCGCTCTTCGACCTGGACGACACCCTCGCGCCGTCGAAGAGCAAGGTGCACCCGCAGATCGTCGACATGATCGTCGCGCTCACGCGCGTCGCGCAGGTCGGCATCATCTCCGGCGGCCGGTTCGAGCAGTTCGACGCCCAGCTGCTGTCGTCGATCGACGACGCCGCGGCCCTCTCCCGGCTGCACGTGCTGCCGACCTGCGGCACGCGCTACCTCGTGCACGACGGCTCCGCGTGGACCGAGGTCTACAGCGAGCCGCTGACCGAGGACGAGTCCGCCCGCGCCGCCGCCGCCGTCGAGAAGTCGGCGCGCGAGCTGGGGCTGTGGGAGGAGAACACCTGGGGTGACCGCATCGAGCTGCGCGGCAGCCAGGTGACGTTCTCGGCCCTCGGCCAGGAGGCCCCGGTCGACGCGAAGGCCGCCTGGGACCCGGACGGCGCGAAGAAGGAGAAGCTGCGTGCGGCCGTCGCCGAGCAGCTGCCCGACCTCGAGGTCCGCTCCGGCGGCTCGACGTCCGTCGACATCACCCGCAAGGGCATCGACAAGGCGTACGGCGTGAACCGGCTGCTCGCGCGCCTGGGCCTGGAGCCGACGCAGGCCGTGTTCTTCGGTGACCGCCTCGACGAGGGCGGCAACGACTACCCGGTCATCTCCACCGGCGTCCCGTGCATCGCGGTGGAGGGCTGGGAGGACACCCCGGCCAAGGTCCGCGCGGCGCTGCCGGAGGCGTTCGCCTGACGGACCCCGCGTCGGCCAGCTGGTCGTGAAGGGTTGTTGCCGGGACCCGGCAGCAACCCTTCACGTTTTCCAGGTGCCGCTCCTGCGCGAGGCACGACCGGTGGGTCGACGAAGCGCCTCGGACGCCCGCGTCCGAGCGCTACGTTGTGCACAGCCAGGCGCCTACCGCGTCGTGGCGGGAGTCGGACCAGCGTGGACGGGCACCTGATGGACGGCACCACATCGAACGAGGGCGGCCCGGACGCTGCCGTGACGTCCGCGGGTCTGCCGGAGGACGTCCGCAGGATCCTCGTGGCCGTTGCGGAGCGCTCGGGCGAGCACCGGGACGTGCTGGTGCGCCAGATCACCCGTGCGGTGGTCACCGAGAACGCGCGCACGTGGGTCTACTTCTCCGTCCCGGACCCGGTAGCGCGTGTCCCGTGGTCGGACGGGTTCATCCCACTCGCCTTGAACCCCAGCGTCGTCGATGCGTCGGGCGAGCCGACGGGGACCATCTACGTCTGGGTGGAGGACGGCCGGCTCTCCGGGGTCGAGCATCCGTGGTTCACCGACGAGGCTCCGACGCAGTGGCCGAGTGTCGACATGCTCGTCTGGGACCAGGTCTCGATCAGCTGACCGCACCAAGCGCTTGCGCCGGCGGGTTTCGGCAGGGGAGCAAGGGCATCCACGCCTCGAGACAGACGAGGTCCTATGGCTCGTCGAGCTCGACACAGCGCCGCGCCCCGGGCCACTGCGAACCGGCCGCACGGAGCGGCGCGCTCGTGGTCGGGGGGCAGGTGTCAGCCCGGGCCGTTGGTCGCCGGCTCGACCCACCGGGGGGTCCCGCAGCGGCGCACCGCGTAGCGGTCCACGACGTGCTCGAGCAGCGCCGTGCGCAGCCGGACGCCTGCGGTCGTGACCCGGTTCGCGACGTGGACGGGGACGTCGCGGTACTCGTAGTCGGCCCAGGCGCCCCCCGAGGCGGACGTGAAGCGGACCGTCAGCGTGCCGGACGCGGCGTCGTGGCGGGCGGTGCGGGGTCGCAGGTGGGGGGTCTGACGAAACATCCCACCACCGTGCGCCGTCCGACAGGTCCAGCGGTGGTCAGAAGGTCCCACCGCGGGTCCGGGACGTGTGCGCCGCGGGTCCGGGACGGCAAGGACGATCTCCCACCGGACGCTGAGGGCGCCACGACCGGGGCCCCTGGGCCGTGCGTGTGAACTTCATCCGTGCCGCCCCGACCCTGGTCCGCCATCCCTACGGTGCGAGCACGTCACGTGTTCTCGTCCGCGTGCGGCGTTCCGGGCGTCGCGAGCCCAGGGAGCGAGGACGGCGACGACGTGCAGCGGGGCAGTGACGACGAGCTCGACGGAGGTGCCGGGTGGACATGATCGACGGCGGGGCTGGCCGCGACACCGTGCGGGACGTCCCCTGGATGGGCCGCGGGGCGCGCGCGGTCGTCGTGCTGCTCGCCCTGGTGCTCGCGGGCGTCGGTGGGGTCGGTGGCGCGGTGGTGCACTGGTTCGTCGTGCAGCCGAGCGACGACGAGCTGCGCGCCGCAGCCGCCGACCTGCCGCTCCACGGCTTCCGGGACGTCGGCGGGCGCGGGATCTCCGGGCGCTGGGCCCCGTCGTTCGACCGCGGGTCCCTGCACTGGGACGCGGTGTCCGAGAGCGTCGTCACGACGTGGGACGTCGCGGACGCGCTGCGCGACGAGGGGTGGACCGTCGAGGACCCCGGTGACGGCGGCGTGGTGCACGGGCGCCGGGACCGTGTCGTCGTGGACGTCCGCCCGTGGGGGCTCGAGGACGGCGGCACGACCGCGAGCATCGCCGTCGGGCGGGGGGACGTCCCTCCGTCGCCGGGCCTGACGGCCGCGCTCGGCGCCGCCGTCGGGGCGCTGCTCGGGGTGCTCGGCGGGGTCCTCGGTGGCCGGGCGCTCGCGGCGCGCCACGGGCCCGGCTCCTCGACCTGGTGAGGGCAGCGGCGGCCCACGCGCACGACGCCGCGCCTTCAGCCCTGCGGCCGCACGACCCCCGCGCTGCCTCCCCCGCGCCGCACGGGCTCCGCGACCGACAGCAGCCTGCCCCCGTCGAGGACCTCGATCGCGGTGGCCGCCCCGATCTCCGGGGTGTCGGCGAAGGTGTGGCCCAGCGCCTCCAGGCCGGTGCGCGGGAACCCCGGCTCGGCCTGGATCGACGTCCCGTTGCGCGGTGTCGCACGCGGCGCGGCCACGGCCTGGTCGAGCGGCATGCCGAGGTCGATCCGGTTGACCAGCGTCTGCAGCACCGTGGTGATGATGGTCGCGCCGCCGGGGGAGCCGAGGGCGAGGAACGGCCGCCCGTCCCGCAGGACGATCGTCGGCGCCATGGACGACCGCGGGCGCTTGCCCGGGCCGGGCAGGTTCGGGTCGGACCCGCCCTGCGTGTCCGTGAAGCTGAAGTCCGTGAGCTCGTTGTTCAGCAGGAAGCCGCGCCCGGGCACGACGATCCCGTTGCCGCCGGTGGACTCGATGGTCAGCGTGTACGCCACGACGTTGCCCCAGCGGTCGGCCGTGGTGAGGTGCGTGGTCGAGGTGCCCTCGGGCGACTCGACGCCGGGGTCGGTGCCGGCCTCGCAGCCCTCGTAGGTCCCGTCCGGGACGCCGGGCGCGATCGGCTTGGGCAGGGCCGCCGTCGGGTCGATCAGGCAGGCGCGCTCGGCGGCGAAGCCGTCGGACAGCAGCTCCTCGAGCGGCACGTCGACGAACGCCGGGTCGCCCACGTACCGGTTGCGGTCGGCGAACGCGAGCGACGACGCCTCGATGTACCGGTGCAGCGCCTGGGTGTCGTCGAGGGCGCCGAGGTCCACGGTCTCGAGGATGTTCAGCGCCTCGCCGACGGTGGACCCGCCGGACGACGGCGGTGCCATGCCGTACACGTCGAGCCCGCGGTACGTGACGTGCGTGGGGTCGCGCGGCACGACGTCGTACGCGGCCAGGTCGGACGTCTCCAGCAGCCCCGGCCGCACGACGCGCGTGCTGCCCGGGGCGACCGGCGGCGCCTGCACCGTGTCGACGATCTCCTGCGCCAGCGGCCCGGTGTACAGCGCGTCGACGCCGTCGCGTGCGAGCAGCCGGTACGTGCGCGCCAGGTCGGGGTTGCGCAGCACCGACCCGACGCGCGGCGGGGCGCCACCGGGCAGGTAGAGCGCGGCGGTCGACGGGAAGGCGGCGAACCGGTCGGCGTTCGCCGCGGTCTGCTCGACGAACGTCCGGTCGACGACGAACCCCTTCTCCGCGACGCGCGTGGCACCGGCCAGCGCGTCGCGCAGGCTGAGCGTGCCCCACGTGTCCAGCGCGGCCTGCCACGTCGCCGGCGTCCCCGGCACCCCGACGGACAGGCCGGACGTCACCGCCTGGTCGAACGGGATCGCGGTGCCGTTCTCGACGAACGCGTCGGGGCCCATGGCGGCCGGGGCGGTCTCGCGGCCGTCGAGGGTCTGGACCGTGCCCGTCGCGGCGTCGTGGACGACGAGGAAGCCTCCGCCGCCGATGCCGGCCGAGTACGGCTCGGTCACGCCCAGCGTCGCGGCCGCGGCCACGGCGGCGTCGACCGCGTTGCCGCCCCGGCGCAGCACCTCGAGCCCGACCCGGGTCGCGTCGGGGTCGACCGTGGCGACCGCGCCGCCGCTGCCCACGGCGACCGGGACCTTGGCGGGCGGGCGGTGCGGACCGGGCTTCCCCGGGCCCGGCTTCCCGGGACGCCCCGGACGGCCTCGGCCGTCCACCTGGGCACCGTCCACCTGGTCGCCGTCGACCTCGTCGCCACCCACGTCCGCCACGGCGCCCTCGGACGTCGAGCCGGGATCCGGCGGCGCCGCGGCCGCGGGCAGCGCCCCCGCGGCCAGCGCCAGCGACGCGGCGGCGACGACGAGCGGACGAGCGAGCGTGGACGTGCGCATGGCGGCCCCCTGGTGGTGCGGACGTCAGGTGTCCTGCCTACCACCGCACGCCGCAGGCCACCCGCTCAGGGCCACCCGCTCAGGAGACCTTGCCCCGCAGCAGCCGGTGCCAGTACACCTGCGGCTCGACGTACCGGTCGAACAGGTACAGCGACCGGCGTGGCCGCACCAGGTCGGGGAACGGGATGGTCGGCTCGGCGTGGCCCTCACGGTCGTGCTCGGCCAGCAGCAGCTCGTGCCGCGACGTCGTCACGGGCGCCACCGTGTACCCGTCGTAGTGCCGCAGCGGGGCGCCGACCAGGTGCGCGGGGATGTTGTGCGCCACCACCGGCACCTGCTTGCGCAGCGCACCGCCGGACGGCGACGTGTCGACCGTGGCGACGTCGCCCAGCGCCCACACGCGCGGGTGGGTGCGGTGCTGCAGGGTCAGCGGGTCGACGTCGACGAACCCGTCCGTCCCCTCGGCGGCCAGGCCGCTCGTCGTGACCCATCCCGGTGCCCGGTGCGGCGGGGCGACGAACAGCGCGTCGTACCCGAGGGTGGTCCCGTCGGGAGCGGCCGTGCCGTCCGCCGACCGCAGGTGCACCGTGCGCGCCGCGGGGTCGACCCGCTGCGCGACGGTCCCGGTGCGCACCCGCACCCCGTAGTCGTCGGCGGCGGCGCGCAGCTCCTGGTCGGCGCGCGCGGTGCCGGCCAGCCGCGACCCCTCGACGACGAGGTCGATCGTGACGTCGCCCAGCACCCCGGTGCTGCGCCAGTGGTCCGCCGCCAGGAACAAGGGCTTGAGGCCCACCGGCGAGCACGGCACGTGGCGGTCGGAGACGACGAACACGGCACGCCCCGACGTCAGCCCCGACAGCATGTCCCACGCCTGCGGGGCGTGCTCCGGCAGGTAGCTGGTCGAGGCGTGCGGCGTCGCGCACGCCACGCGCAGACCGGGCACCGCGTCCCAGTCGACCCGCGACCCCGGGCACAGGACGAGGTCCCCGTACGCCAGCTCGCCGCCGCCGGCCAGGTGCACCACCGACGCGTCCGGGTCGACCGCGACGACGCTGTCCTGGTGCCAGTGCACCCCGTCCGGTACGACGTCAGCCTGCGGGCGGCGCAGGTCGTCGAGGGTGGCGGCTCCGCCGGCGACGTACGACAGCAGCGGCCGGTAGTGGTGGGTGGGGCTCGGTTCGACGAGCCCCACGTCCGGGCAGCCGCCGCGCAGCAGCTTGGCCGCGAGCGAGACCCCGGCGTTGCCGCCCCCGACGACGAGGACACGATGACGGGGAGGGGTCATGGCGGCACGCTTCCCTCGGGACGACGGTGTGCGGCCACGCTAGGGCCGCCGTGGACGGACCGCGCGGCGAGGGTCCGTGCGGACGCTCGACGCGGCGCAGGAGGAGGGGAGGGTGAAGACCCCTCCCCTCCCCGCGAGAGGTCGATCCAGCCCTGTCAGGTGCAGGTGAGCGTCAGGCCCTGGCCCGAGCCCGTGCCCTGGAAGCCGAACTCGGTGCTCTGGCCCGCGCCCACCGAGCCGTTCCACGGTGCGTTCGTGAACCGGACGGTGCCGCTCGTGCCGCTGCTCACCGAGCTCCACGCGTTGCTGACGGCGGCGCCACCGGGCAGGGCGACGGTGGTCGTCCAGCCGTTGAGGGACGACGACCCTGCCGTCACCCTCACCGTCGCGACGAACCCGCCGTTCCACTGGTTGAGCGAGACGGTCGCGGTGCAGCCGCCGGGCACGGGCGTCGGCGGCGGTGACGACGTGGGCGTGGGCGACTGGGTGGGCCCGGGTGTCGACGTGGGGGTCGGTGACGACGTGGGCGTGGGTGACGACGTGGGCGTCGGTGACGACGTGGGCGTCGGTGACGACGTGGGCGTGGGCGTCGGGGTCGACCCGGGGCCGTCCGTGAGCGTCGGCGTCGTCCAGTCGACCCACTGCGCGAGGCTGCCCTGGGCGCGTGACGAGATCCGCATCTGGCCCTGCGAGGAGCCCGTGCCGAGCAGGAACTTCTGGATGTTCTGCTGCAACGGCGTGCGCCACTCCGGCCGGTTGGCGCAGTGCGACCCGTCGGCGACGTCGGACCAGTACGTGATGTTGCCGCCCGCACCGAGGGCGCGGTAGATCTCCGCCGCACCGAGCGCGGCGACGCTCGCCGAGCGCGGTCCGAGGTTGGCGATGTGCGGGTTGTCCATGATGAACAGCCCGCGCGGCGCGACCAGGCCGAGGAGCTGGTGGGTGTCGACCGGCAGGTTGTTCGGGTTGCCGGCGTACGACCCGAACGCGTCGCCGAACCACGGCTGCTCGCCGTACGCGCTGCTCAGCGACTGGGCGCCCTCACCGGCGATGCCACGGAAGATCGGCACGCCCGCCGTCCCGGACTCGATCGGCATGGTCAGCGCGATGCGCTGGTCGAACGCCCCGGCCACGATGGCGCCCTTGCCGAAGCGCGAGCACCCGGTGACGCCCGTCGCGTCGGCCCGCAGGATCGTCCCGTCGGACGCCTCGATGACGTCGATGATGCGACTGACGCCCCACGCCCAGGCCATGAGCAGGCCCGTCTGGCTGCTCGAGCCGTAGATGTCGTAGAACGCACCCTGCTTGGTGGCGCGGCCCGTGCCCTCCTTGCCGACGGCGTACGGATCGAAGCTGATGACCGCCGCCCCGGAGCTGCGGATGGTCGCCGTGTCGGCGCCGAAGCCGCCGTAGACGACGACAGCCGGGTGCGGGCCGTTGCCGCTGGGCAGCGAGACGTTCGCGGAGAAGCTGGTCGAGCGGCCGCCGTGCGAGACGTTCACCGTGATCCGGGAGCTGGTGACGCTCCCGGAGACGGTGGCCGGCCTGCCCGGCTTCTCGCCGTACACGTACCGCTCCGCGAGGCGTCGCGTCTGCTCGCGCTGGCAGCGCCAGTCCGCCTTGCTGGTGATGCGGGTGCCGTCGGCCCGCTTGAACGGGTCGGGCAGCCGTGCGTTCGACTGCGCGGCCGGGAGCGAGGGGAACGTGCAGTCGGCGCCGGCGTTCTCGACCACCTCGACGTACGGCGCGGCCTGCGCGGGTGGGGCGTGGGGGACGACGACCGCCGCCGCAGCCAGCGCGAGCGACGCGGCGACGACGACGGCGGGGCGGGACTTCGAGCGGCCCGTGGATCTCACCGGGTCTCTCCCTCCGTGAGGGCGGAGAGGAGCCTGGCGTGCTCGACGGAGCCGAGGGACGACGGCCCGAGCGACGCTGCTCCCCAGGGACAGCGCCACAGTGCAAACGTTTTCCATGCCCGGTCAACGCGGCTAAACCCTTATGCCCGTGGCGCAAGCGGTTCGACGACGAGGGGCACCACGTGCGCGCCACGTGCGCACGGCGCGGCATGGGGCCCGCCCGACGCGGCCGGCGACGTCAGCGGTCGAGCCGGGCGCGCCGGTCAGCCGCGGGCCCGCCGTCCGGCAGGCCGACCCTCAGCCCTCCGGCTGTCCCGCCAGCAGCCACCTGATGGCCCGGGTCGCCACGTGACCGGAGGCCCGCGCCGCCGCACGGGCGACCCGGCCGCGGTCCGGCAGCCCCAACGCGGTGCGCGCCCAGTCCGGCAGGGACTCGACGGCCGCGGCGCCGAGCGCGGTGTAGCCCGGGCGCAGGGTCCGGGGCACCGGCGGCTCGCGCAGCAGGAACTGTGCGGCGTCCAGTGCTGCCGGGGTCGCGCGGAGCACCGGCCGGTAGCCCTCGATGGCGTCGCGCAGGCCGGCCGCCGTCTCCGGCACGTCGACGGCTCCCAGCGCGCGGCCGATCCGGGCCGCCTGCGCCGCGTACTCGTCCGCGCGCGCCGGGGTCAACGGGCGCGCCCCGTACCGGGTGTGCGCGACCAGGAAGCTCTCGATCTCCGCCACGTGGACCCAGCGCAGCAGGTCCGGGTCGGACGCCGCGTACGCGATGCCGTCGGGCGTCACGCCGCGCACCCGGTCGTGGATGGTGCGGATCGCGTCGACCGCCGCCTGCGCGTCGTCCGCGGTGCCGAAGACGGTGGTCGCCAGGAAGGTGCTGGTCCCGGCCAGCCGCCCCCACGGGTCCTGGCGGAAGTCGGAGTGGCTGGCGACCCCGGCCATCGCCGCGGGGTGCAGCGACTGCAGCAGCAGGGAGCGCAGCCCGCCGACGAACATCGAGGCGTCCCCGTGCACGTCGCGGATCGCGGCGTCGGGCTCGAACCAGCGCGGCCCGGGCCGGCGGTGGATCCGCTCCCGGCTGCGGTGCCCGTGGGGCCCGGCGACGCGCAGGAACAGCGCCTCGCCGGAGCGGGCGCGCCAGCGTCGGACAGGGTCGACGAGCGTCACGCCCCCACCGTACGGACCGGATGGTGGCGCGCCACCGGAACCCCGACCCGATGAGTTCGCGCGCCCACCCGGGTCGGTCCGTCCGACCGCGTCTGCACCGACCCCGCGGCTGTACCGACCACGAGGGCGACACGTCGCCGAGGAGGAACCATGAGCACGACCCCGACCGACAGGCCGACCGTCCGCATCGCCGCCGTGCGGGCCACGGTGCCCGCCGCAGAACTGGTCGCGTTCTTCGACCGCACCTACACGGCGGTGGCCGACACGGTGCGGCGCGAGGGCTGGACGTTCAGCGGCCCGGCGCTGGCCCGGTACCACGGCATGCCGACGGACAGCGTCGACGTGACCGGCGGCTTCCCGGTCGAGGGCGCGCCCCTGGGGCCCGTGTCCGACGGCGTCGAGGTCATGGAGCTGCCGGGCGGTGCAGCGCTGGAGGCGACGCACACCGGATCGTACGATCGGCTCCCCGACGCCTGGGACCGCCTCGAGCAGGAGCGGGCAGCCCTCGGCGTCGACGGGCGCGGCGACTTCTGGGAGGAGTACGTCACCGAGCCGTCCCCGGGTGGTGACCCCGACGCGAACGTCACGCGGCTGGTGCTGCCGCTGCGCGCGGAGGGGTGAGCGACCGCCGGCGCGGGGCGCTCAGTCGCCGTCGCCCGTCCGGCCCTCGAACAGGCCGATCTCGTTGCCGTCGGGGTCGCGGAACGACGCCCACCAGCTCGTCTCGTCGATGGGCGTGCGCGACCGCAGCACCTCGGCGCCCAGCTGCGTCGCCTGGGCGAGGGCGTCGTCGATCGAGTCGACCTCGACGTAGCTGCGGGGCGAGGTGAAGCCCTCGCCGCGCGGTGCCAGGCCGCCGCCGCTCACCTTGTTCGGGGTCGACCACATGGGGTAGCCCTCGAACCCGGGGATCTCGTGGATGTCCCAGCCGAACAGCGCGCCGTAGAACCGCGACGCCGCCTGCACGTCGTTCACGGGGATGTCGATGTGGGTGATGTCGCCGTGTGCCATGGCCGTCCCCTTCGCCGTGCCCGGTATGTCCGTCCCAGGCTAGGGGCGGACGCCCACATGCGCCGACGCTCAGGACGGCAGCGACTCGGCGAAGCGGACGACCCCCGCGGCGACGCCGGCCGCGAACGCCAGGACCAGCACCACGGCGGCCACCACGATCGTCGTCACGGCGCCCGCCGTGCGGCCCTGGGGCCGGGGCGTCACGTCGGTGGGCCGGGTGGGGTCCACCCAGACCGTGCCGTCGAACCCGTACTGCACGCCCGGTCCGCGCACACGGAACACCTGCATGCGGCTGCGCAGCAGCGAACCGTCGGGCCCGGGGTACTCGACCTCGAGGACCTCCCCGCCGGGGCTGGGCATGCTCGACAGCGGGCGGGCCGGCACCCGGACGCGCGGCACGGCCCGCGCCGCGCGCAGCGCGCGCGAGCCCCGTACCGCCAGCACGACGCCCAGCACCAGGGCGCCGACGCAGGCCAGCGCGAGGAGGGTGGAGGTCGCCACGCGCCCACGGTAGTGGGAGCGTCGGGCCGGGTGGGCGGGCGGCACACCGCCGCCGGGCACGTGCCTCAGGCCTGCGGCGGGTCCTCCCCGACCAGCCCGTCGACCGCCTCGCGGAACAGGTCGGCGTGCCCGAGGTGGCGGGCGTACTCGGCGTTCAGGTCGACGAGGAGCCGGCGGCGGTTCGGGCTGCCGTCGTCCCACTCGATCTCGGCGCGTTCGTCGAGCCCACCGTCGGCGGTGACGCGCGCCCAGACCTCCCGTGCGCGGTCGACCGCGTCCTGCCAGCAGGCGTAGAGCTCGGCGGGGGAGTCCTCGGCGGCCGAGCGCCAGTCGTAGCCCGGCCAGTCCTCGGGGGTCGTCGCCTGCCAGGCCTTGCCGTAGCCGCCGGCGCCGAGCCGGCGGGCGCACACGTCGTCCTCGACGAGGGCCATGTGCTTGACCAGGCCGCCGAGCGTCATCTGGGACGGCGGGAACGAGCGGTGCAGCGCGTCGGCGTCGAGCCCGCCGACCTTCCACGCGAAGGTCGCGCGCGAGCGCTCCAGCATGAAGAGCAGGAGCTCGACCTCGCCGGCGTCGAGGCCGGGCTCCTGGATGGTGGTGTCGAGAGCCGGGACGCCCGGCGGGGTGGTGGGGGGCATGACGCGAACCTAGGCTCGGTTCCGGACGATCTGCTGCCGGTTGTCCGGAACATCTCTCGATCGACCCGGACGGCGGCGCCGGACCACGCCGCGGGGGCGCCATGCCGACCGACACCAGCCCCACCTCGCGGGCACTGCTCGCGCTCGCGGAGCTGCACGCGAACCCGGGCGTCACGGCCGCCGGCCTCGCGGCGACGCTCGGGGTCACCGAGCGCGCCGCCCGCCGCTACGTGGCGATCCTGCGCGAGGCGGGCATCCCGGTGACCTCGACGCGCGGCCCGTACGGCGGCTACCGCGTCGGGCGCGGCGTGCGGCTGCCGCCCCTCGTCTTCGGCGCCGACGAGGCGCTCGCCCTGGTCATGGCCGTGCTGGACGGGCACCACGACGTGCGACGCGGCGCCGACCCCGTCGGCGCCGCCCTCGACACGCTGCTGCGCGCCCTGCCCCCGGCGGTCGCCGCGCAGGCCGCGGTCGTCCGTCGGTCCACCGCCGCCGCTCCCGACCGTGCGGCCGTGCGCCCCGACCCGGCCGTCACCGCCGCGCTCGTGCAGGCGTGCGCCGACCGCCGTCCCGTCCGGGTGGGCTACCGCGGGGAGCGCGGGCGGGAGTGGGGAGCCGACGTCGACGCGTGGGCGGTCGTCGTCCGGCACGGGCGCTGGTACCTGGTGTGCCGCCGGCACGACGACGCCGCCGTGCGGACGTACCGGGTCGACCGCGTACGCACCGTCGAGCCCCTGCCCGGCACGGCGCAGCCGCCCCCCGACGTGGACCCGGTGGCCCTGCTGGAGCAGCACCTGGCGCAGGGCTGGGAGCACGACGTGGACGTGCTGATCGAGGCGGCGGTCGAGGACGTCGGGCGCGAGCTGCCCAGCGGTCTGGGCAGCCTCGAGCGTGTCGACGCCACGACCACCCGCCTGGTCGGGACCACGAGCAGCCCGCGCTGGTACGCGCAGCAGCTGGTGGGGGTCCCCGTGCCGTTCCGGGTGGTCGGAGGGCCGGAGCTGCGGGCGTGCGTGGCGGACGTCGGCACCCGGATGTCTGCGGCGATCGACGGTCGCTGAGCGCGCCGGCGGCACCGCCCGGCCGGCGGGAACCACCCGATCGGGTGTATCACCGACCCCTGCGTCGTGCTCCTGCCGCCGTGATCCTCGTGCGCCCGGTGCCGAGGACGTGACGGCCGAGGAGGAGCTCGCATGGACCTGCCCCCGCGCGCCGACGCACGGACGGACGCGGCCGTCGCGGCGCTGGGCGCGGCCCTGGCCGGTCGGGTCCCCGCCCACGTGCCGGGCACGCCGGAGCACACCGCGCTCTCGGCGACCACCAACCTGACGGTCCCGCAGCGCCCGGCGCTGGTCGCTGCGCCCCGCAGCCCGCAGGAGGTCGCGGACGTCGTGCGCCTGGCGGGCGAGCACGGTGTCCCCGTCGCGGTGCAGGGCACGGGCCACGGCGCCTCGGCGCCGCTCGACGGCGCCCTGCTCGTGTCGACCGTCGAGCTGGACCACCTCGCCGTGCTGCCGGCGCGGGGCACGGCGCACGTGGGCGCCGGGCTGCGGTGGTCGCGGGTGGTGGAGGCCGCCGCGCCCTACGGCCTGATGCCGGTGTGCGGCTCGGCGCCGTCGGTCGGGGCCGTCGGGTACCTGACCGGGGGCGGTCACGGCCCGCTCGCCCGCACGCTCGGGGTGTCGTCCGACCGGGTGCGCGCGTTCGACGTCGTGACGGGTGACGGCGTGCTGCGCCGCGCGACGCCCACCGACGACCCCGACCTGTTCTGGGGGCTGCGGGGCGGGCGTGGGGCCCTGGGTGTCGTGGTCGCGGTCGATCTCGCCCTGGTGGACCAGCCCACGCTCTACGGCGGGTCCCTGTGGTCGGCCGACGTCGAGGGCACGGTGCAGGCGTGGGCGCGGTGGGCGCCCACCGTGCCCCCGCAGGCGAGCACGTCGCTCGGTGTCATGCGCCTGCCCGCGCTGCCGGGTGTGCCGGAGCCGCTCGCCGGCCGCACGACCGTCACGGTCCGCTTCGGGTGGACGGGCGACGCGGACGAGGGCGCGGCGGTCCTCGCGCCCCTGCGGCGGGTCGCCGCACCGCTCGTCGACACGGTGGGCGTCATCCCGTGCACCGCGATCGGGTCGATCCACGCCGACCCCGACGGTGCGCTGCCCGTGCACGACTCCCACCTGCTGCTGGAGGACCTGGGGCCGGAGGCGGTCGAGCGCCTGCTGGAGCTCGTGGGTCCCGCGTCGTCGTGCGTGCAGAACGTCGTGGAGGTGCGGCACCTGGGCGGGGCGGCGTCCCGGCAGCCCGCCGTCCCGGACGCGATGCCGTCGCGGGCGGCGACGTGGTCGGTCTTCACGGTCGGCGTCGCGACCCCCGCCACCGCGGCGGCCGTCGTCGACGACGCCGGGCGCATCGCCGCCGGGCTCGCCCCGTGGACGCGCCCGGGCGGGCTGCCGAACTTCACGGCCGGCCACGGCACCGCCTGGGCCGAGCGCGTGTACCCCGCGGTCACCCGTGCCCGGCTGGCCGAGGTGTCGCGCCGCTACGACCCGGACGGGGTGCTGCTGGGGGGTCGCGCGTTCCGCACCCGCTGAGCGGGGCCGTCGGCGACGGGCGGACGGCGGCTGCGTCGACGCGGGTCAGGCCGGCGGCAGGAGCGTGGCCGCCGCGGCCGCGCGCAGGGCGTGCGCGACGGCGTCCAGCGCGTCGGTCCGCAGCGACCACTGCTGCCAGAGCAGCGGCACGTCGACCACGTCGTCGGCCAGCCGCACCAGGCGCCCCGCGCGGACGTCGTCGTCGGCCTGCTGGTCGGGCAGCATCCCCCAGCCGAACCCGAGGCGCACCGCGGCGGCGAAGTCCGCCGACGCGGGCACGAGGTGCCGCGGCGGACGGGCCGGGTCCACCCGCCGGCGGCGCAGCCAGCGGTCCTGCAGGCGGTCGTCGGCGTCGAACACGACGACCGGCGCGGCGGTGAGCGCAGCGGGTCGCACCGCGTCGGCCGCACCCGGGTCCCACGGCCCGCCGAACCACCGCGCGGCGAACGCGGGTGCCGCGACGGGGCGATAGCGCATGACGCCCAGCGGTTCGACGGTGCACCCCTGCACGGCGGCGCCCTGGGACGTCACCGCGCCCATGACCGTGCCGTCGCGCAGCAGGTCGGCGGTGCGGTCCTGGTCCGCGCGCTCGATGCGCAGCGCGACCCGGTCCGCGAGCGGTGCGAGCGCCGGCAGCACCCAGGTCGTCAGCGAGTCGCCGTTGACCGCGAGCGTGACGCGGGGCGCGGTCGCGTCCTGCGTGAGGTGGCGGGTGGCCTCGGTGGTGAGGGCGTCGAGCTGGCGGGCCAGCCGGACGAGGGGCTCGCCCGCGGCGGTCGGGCGCACGGGCCGCTCGCGGCGCAGCAGGACGGCGCCGGCCGTCTCCTCGAGCGCCTTGATGCGCTGGCTCACGGCGGAGGGCGTGACGTGCAGGGCGCGTGCGGCGGCGTCGAACGTGCCGAGGTCGGCGGCCGCGGCCAGCGCCCGCAGCTGGCCCAGGTCCCAGTCGGTCATGCAGCCACGCTAATGGTACGTGCAGAACATTCGCTGGTCTGATGGCCGGTGCCGCTCGTAGCGTCGTCCTCATGTGGACGTCCGCCCTCGCCGGGCTCGGGTTCGGGCTCGCGCTCATCGTCGCCATCGGCGCGCAGAACGCGCACGTGCTGCGCACCGGGCTGCGCCGCGAGCACGTGGGGCTGGTGGTGGCGATCTGCGCCGTCTCCGACCTGCTGCTCATCGCGGTCGGGGCGGCGGGCGTCGGCACCGTCGTCGCCGCCAGCCGTCCGGTCACCGTGGTGACCACCGTCCTCGGGGCGGCGGTGCTCCTCGGCTACGGGGCGCTGGCCGCGCGCCGGGCCGTGCGCGGCGACGACGCGCTGGTCGTGGACGGCACTCCGGGCGTGGACGGCGCGGTCGGCCGCGCCCCCGGGACCGCGGCCGCCGTGGCGCTGACGACCCTGGCCCTGACCTGGCTGAACCCCCACGTGTACCTCGACACGGTGGTGCTGCTGGGCTCGGTGGCCGCCGGTCACGGCGACGCGCGCTGGTGGTTCGCCGCGGGCGCCGGCGTCGGCAGCGTGCTGTGGTTCACGGCGCTGGGGTACGGGGCGCGGCTGCTGCGCCCGGTGTTCGCCCGCCCGGCGGCGTGGCGGGTCCTGGACGCCGTGATCGCCGCGGTGATGGTCGGCATCGCGACGGGGCTGGTGGTGGACCTCCTGGCCCCCTGACGCCCCGCAGTGGCCGATCTCTCACCCGGCGGGGGCCTCTTTTCGACAGCGCGTCGATAAGATGTCGACAGTGCGTCAACAAGACGTGTGTCCCCGGCGAGAGGTCTGACCCCGTGTTCCTCGCTCTGCGCGAGCTCGCGTTCGCGCGCACCCGATTCGGGCTGATGGGCGCCGTCGTCGGCCTCATCAGCGTCCTCATGGTCCTGCTGTCCGGCCTGTCGTCCGGCCTCGTGGTCGACGGCGTCTCGGGGCTCATGCGCAGCCCCGTGGACGCGGTCGCGTTCGAGGACGGCACCAAGACCGACTCCGCGTTCACCCGCAGCGTCGTGACGTCGGCCGAGCGCGACGCCTGGGCCGCGCGCGACGACGTCGACGGGGCCGAGCTGCTCGGCACCGCGATCGTCAACGCGAAGAACGAGGACGGCACGCCCGTCGACCTCACCCTCTTCGGCGTCGAGCCCGGCGGGTTCGTCGAGCCCGAGACGGGCGACGGGCGCGCTCTGGCCGCCGAGGGGGAGGTCGTGCTGTCGGCCTCCGCGCAGGACGAGGGCGTCGCGCTCGGTGACGTCCTGACCATCGACCGCGTCGGCACGGAGCTCGAGGTCGTGGGCTTCACCACCGACCAGCGCACCTTCGGCCACATGGACATCGGCTTCCTGCACCTGCGCACCTGGCAGGAGATCCACTCGGCGACCGTGCCCGGCCAGCAGGCCACCGCGGAGGCGTACGACGCGGCGAGCGTCGTCGCGCTGCGCGGCGTCGACGGCGCCCTGCCCGACCTGGCCGCGGGGGACGCGGACGCGGGCACCTCGGCACGGACGATCAAGGACGCCTTCGACTCGTCGCCGGGCTACACCGCCGAGATCATGACCATGCAGCTCATCCAGGGCTTCCTGTACGCCATCTCGGCTCTCGTCGTCGGCGCGTTCTTCACGCTGTGGACCGTGCAGCGCACCCGCGAGCTCGCCGTCATGCGCGCCATGGGCGCCTCGACGCGCTTCCTGCTGGGCGACGGTCTGGCGCAGGCCGCGATCCTGCTCGTCGTGTCCGTCGGCGCCGGTCTGGCCGTCGGCCTCGGGCTCGGCTCGCTGCTCGTCGGTACCGGCATGCCGTTCGAGCTGGAGAGCGGGCCCATCGCGACCGGTGCGCTCCTGCTGCTCGGACTGGGTCTGCTCGGCGCCGCCGTCGCGACCGTCCGCATCGCCCGAGTCGACCCGCTGACCGCGCTGGGAGAGAACCGATGACCACGACCACCACCCGCACGGGCCTCGCGCTGAGCGACGTCGTCCTGACCTTCGGCGACGGTGACACCCAGGTCGACGCCCTCGACCACGTGGACCTGACGGTCACCCCCGGGGAGATCGTGGCCGTCGTCGGCCCGTCCGGCGCCGGCAAGTCGAGCCTGCTGGCCGTCGCCGGCGGTCTGACGACGCCGACGTCCGGCTCGGTCGTCGTCGGCGGCGCCGACCTGGCGAGCATGTCGAAGGCCGCCCTGGCCCGGTACCGCCGTGACCACGTCGGGTTCGTCTTCCAGTCCGGCAACCTGGTGCCCGCGCTGACCGCGATCGACCAGCTCCGCCTGGTCGAGAAGATCACCGGTCGCCGCGCGGTGAAGCCGCCCGAGCAGCTGCTCGCCGCCGTCGGCATGGCCGACCACGCGAAGCGCCGGCCCGGGAAGCTGTCCGGCGGTGAGCGGCAGCGCGTCGGTATCGCCCGCGCGCTGGTGGCCTCCCCGTCGGTCCTGCTGGTCGACGAGCCGACGGCCGCGCTCGACCGGCGCCGCAGCCACGAGATCGTCGAGCTGCTCGCGCGTCAGACGCACGAGTTCGGGGTCGCTACGGTGATGGTCACGCACGACCACGACGTGCTGGAGCACTGCGACCGCGTGCTCGAGATGGTCGACGGACGCCTGCGCGCCGTCTGACGAACAGGAGGACGCGTGCCACGCATCACGGCGCGCACGGTGCCCGAGCACCGCGAGGCCCAGCGCCGCGCGATCCTCGACGCCACCCGCGAGCTGCTCGCGGACGCACCCGACGTCGAGCCCACCTTCGCGGCGGTCGCCGCGAAGGCGGGGCTCGCACGGTCGAGCATCTACCACTACTTCCCGTCCCGGGAGGACCTGTTCCGGGCGGTCGTCGTGGAGGCGCTGCCGCGCTGGAGCGAGGCCATCGCCCAGGCGATGGGCGCGCAGGACGACCCGGTCGCCCGGGTCGTCGCGTACGCCGACGCCAACCTCAGGCTCGTCGCGGAGGGTGAGCACGCCGTCATCAGCGCGCTCGCGGCGTTCAGCCCTCGCGCGTTCTCCGACCCCTGGGTGCAGGAGATGCACGGTCAGCACGTCGAGCCCCTGGTCGCGGCCCTGCGGGGCGCGGGGGTCGCCGAGCCCGAGGTCGTGGCGGAGCTCGTCAACGCCATGGTGCAGCGGGCCGGTGCGCTCATCGAGGGCGGTGCGGACGTGGACACCGTCCGGGCGGCGGTGCGCGCGGTGCTCACGCGCTGACGGCCGCGGGACCACGGCGGGGCGGAACAGACCCGCACCCCTGGGCGGTTGCGGTCGGTATGCGAGCCATCACCTACGACCGCTTCGGCGGCAGCGACGTCCTGCAGCTCACCGACCAGCCGGAGCCCAAGGTCGGCTCCGACAGCGTCCTGGTGCGGGTACGTGCCGCGTCCGTGAACCCGGTGGACTGGAAGATCCGCGCCGGGTACCTCGACCAGATCATCGACACCGAGTTCCCCGCGATCCCGGGGTGGGACGTGGCGGGCGTCGTCGAGCGGCCGGGCCTGGACACCCCGGAGCTGGCGGCCGGCGACGAGGTCTACGGGTACGTCCGCAAGGACTGGCTGCACGGTGGGACGTTCGCCGAGCTGGTCTCCGCGCCCGTGCGGACGCTGGCCCGCAAGCCCGCGTCGCTGAGCTTCGAGGAGGCCGCGGCGGTGCCGCTCGCGGGGCTCACGGCGTACCAGACCATCGAGCGCGCCGGGGTGCGCGACGGGCGGACGGTGCTCGTGCACGCCGCGGCCGGGGGCGTCGGGCAGTTCGCCGTGCAGATCCTGCGGGCCCGCGGGGCGCGCGTCATCGGGACCGCGTCGGCGCGCAACCACGAGCACCTGCGCGGCCTGGGTGCCGAGCCGGTCGAGTACGGCGACGGCCTGGTCGAGCGCGTGCGCGCGCTGGCACCGCAGGGCGTCGACGTCGTCCTGGACTACGGCTCGGACGACCTGGTGCCGACGACGCGCGCGGTCCTGGCTGACGGCGGCACGGTCGCGTCGATCGTCGACACCGCCGCCCGCGACGAGCTCGGCGGGCACTACGTGTGGGTGCGGCCCAGCACGGGGGACCTCGACGCGCTCACGCGGCTGATCGACGACGGCGCCGTGAAGGTCGACGTGGCGCAGGTCTTCGACCTCGCGGACGCGGCCGCGGCGCACGACCTCGTCGCCGAGGGGCACGTGCGGGGCAAGGTCGTCGTGCGCGTCTGAGGGCGTGCCGAGCGCGCTGCGACCGGCTCCCCGATCGACTATCTTGAGGAATCGATCGTTTCTCGATAGATTCGTCGCGTCTGACACCGGACGTTCGATCGAGGAGCCCGTCATGCGCAACCTGACCGTCGGAGCGCTGCGCGTCGTCATCGCGCTCGCGCTGGCCGGCGCCCTGTTCGTCCAGTGCGTCATGGCGCCGCTGCTGTGGACCGACCTGGTGGAGGCCGGCGCCCCGCTGTCCGTGCGGGTGCCGTTCGTCGCGATCTTCGTCGCGGGGCTCGTCACGCTGCAGGTCTGCGGCGTGTGCGTCTGGCGTCTGCTGACGATGGTCCGCCGCGAGGAGGTGTTCACCCCCGCCGCGTTCCGCTGGGTCGACGTCATCATCGGCGCCATCACCGCGGCGGCGGTCCTGGCGTTCGCGCTGGCGGTCGTGCTCGCGCCGGGGGAGGCGGTCGCCCCGGGCATCGTGCTGCTGGTCTGCGGCGCGGCGCTCGTCGTCGGCGGCGTCGCCCTGATCGTCCTGCTGCTGCGGCTGCTGCTCGCGCAGGCCGTCGACCGCGACCGCGAGGCCCGGCGCCTGCGCGACGAGCTCGACGAGGTGATCTGATGCCGATCGTCGTGGACGTCGACGTCATGCTCGCGCGCCGCAAGATGTCCGTCGGGACGCTCGCCGAGCGCGTCGGCATCACGCCCGCCAACCTCGCGGTGCTGAAGAACGGGCGCGCCAAGGCCGTGCGCTTCACCACGCTCGCCGCGCTGTGCGAGGTGCTGGAGTGCCAGCCGGGCGACCTGCTGCGCTGGGAGCCGGACGGGGAACACGAGGCGCCCAGCCCGGTGTGACCGGCCCGGACCCTCGGGCCGGCCGGGCGCCCGTGGTCCCCGGCGAGGTCAGGCGGCCGGCGCCGTCGGGACGAACGGGTGCAGCTCCTCGTCCGCGCCGTCGACGACGAGGCACGTGCCCTCGGGTACCTCGAGCCACGCGCCGCGCAGCTCGCCCAGCGGCTCGGACACGATGACGCGGGTGTCGTCCGACAGGCCCTGCAGCGCGGCGTGGTCCGGGTAGTGCTGCCGCAGGACTGACACGTCGGCGTTGCGGAACAGCGTGCGCGAGCGGCCCTCGGAGGAGTAGCGGACGGCCCACGTGCGGTGCCCGTCGGTCACGGCGAGCGTGCCCTGGAACGGGAAGTCGACGCCGTGGCGCCGGCCCGTCGCCTCGACGAGGCCGACCGCGGTCGCCATCGCGGCCGGCGGGTCGTCCGTCAGGCCGAACGTGAGCGCCAGGTGGAACAGGGTCTCGGAGTCGGTCGTGCCCTCGATCGTCGGGAACAGCGCGGGGTCGACCGCGAGCTGCAGGTCCCGCTTGAGGAGCGGGAACCGGTCGACCGCCCCGTTGTGCATGAACAGCCAGTCACCCTGGCGGAAGGGGTGGCAGTTGGTCAGCTGGATCGCCGTGCCGCTGGTGGCGCGCACGTGCGCGAACACCGTGCCCGAGCGGACGTGACGCGCCAGCTCGCGCAGGTTGGGGTCGCTCCACGCGGGCTCGGTGCTGCGGAAGATGCCCGGCTCCGGCGCGTGCCCGTCGTACCAGCCGATGCCGAAGCCGTCTCCGTTGGTGGGCTCCGCACCCATCCGGCTGTGCAGGCTCTGCAGCACGAGCGAGTTCGCCGGCTTGTAGAGCAGGTCGTCCAGCGTGACCGGAGCCCCGGAGTACGCCAGCCATCGGCACATGTCGGCCCCCTCGCGGCGGCCCGCGCGTCGCGGGACCCTCGGCCCACCTTGCGCCGACCGGGCGCCACGCGCCAGGCGGGCGGGTCAGTCGCCCAGTCCGGTGCCCACCTGACGTGCGGCGCGCACCCACGCGTGGTCCGGCGGGACGAGCTTGACCTTGCCGGCCACGTCGGACAGCGGCACCGGGACGGCGTCGTCACCGCGCGCGGCGACCATCACCCCGAACTCGCCGCGGTCCACGAGGTCCGCCGCCGCCGCACCCAGGCGCGTCGCGAGCAGACGGTCCGCCGCGCACGGCGTCCCGCCGCGCTGCACGTACCCCAGGATCGTCACGCGCGTCTCCAGCCCTGTGGCGGCCTCGAGCTCGCGCGCCAGCTTGAACGTGTGCTCCCGCTGCGCGTCCTCGACGTGGGCCAGGTGCTTCTTGGCCGCACGCCGCGACTCGGGCGTCTTCGCGGACTTCACGAGCAGCTGTGCCGCCTCGTAGTCCGCGGTGTCCTCGACGTCCCGGGCGCCCTCGGCGACGGCGACCACGGAGAACGACGAGCCGTGGGCGGTACGACGCCGGATCGTCTCGGCGACCGACTCGATCGTGTACGGGATCTCGGGGATGAGGATGATGTCCGCGCCGCCCGCGACCCCGGCGGCCAGCGTCAGCCAGCCCGCTCGGTGCCCCATGATCTCCGTGAGGATGATGCGGTGGTGGCTGTGCGCCGTGGAGTGCACGCGGTCCACCGCGTCGGTCGCGATCTCCGTGGCCGTGGCGAACCCGAAGCTCGTGTCGGTCTCGGCGATGTCGTTGTCGATGGTCTTGGGCAGGTGGATGACGTTGAGCCCGGCCTCGACCAGGCGCATCGCGTTCTTCGCGGTCCCGCCGCCGCCCAGCATGATGAGGGCGTCCAGGCCCAGCTCGCGGTAGTTCTCCGCGACCACCGGCACCATGTCCTGCGGCTCGCCGTCCACGACGTACCGGTGGACCTTGTCGCGGCTCGTCCCGAGGATCGTCCCGCCGATGGTGAGGATGCCGGACAGGGCCTTGCCGTCGAGCTCCACGTACCGGTTCTCCACCAGCCCCGTCACACCGTCACGGAACCCGAACAGCTCCATGCCGTAGTGCGCGATCGCGGTCTTGCCGAACCCGCGGATCGCGGCGTTCAGGCCGGGGCTGTCGCCGCCCGCCGTGAGGATCCCGACCCGCTTCGCCTTCGTCCGCGTCATGCCGCCTCCGCCGTACCGTGACCGGCGGGGGCCGGCCGTGTGCCGACAGTGTCGTGGGCGAGGCGCCGCGGCACAACGCGGGGCGTGCGTGACACCGCAGGTCATGCGGCCGGTGCGTCAGGCCGGACGCGGCGCGTACATGATCAGCCCGACGCCGACGAGGCACACCAGGGCGCCGATGACGTCCCACCGGTCCGGTCGGAACCCGTCGACGACCGTGCCCCACAGCAGCGACCCGGCGACGAACACCCCGCCGTACGCGGCCAGGATCCGCCCGAAGCTCGCGTCCGGCTGCAGCGTCGCCACCGCGCCGTACAGCCCCAGCGCGATCACGCCGAACCCGACCCAGACCCAGCCACGGTGCTCGCGGATGCCCTGCCAGACGAGCCACGCGCCACCGATCTCCAGGCCCGCGGCCGCGACGAACAGCAGGACCGAGCGCAGGACGGTCATGGTGGAGGCCTCTCGTCGGGGGTGGGACGAGTATCGCGGGCGGGTGGCCGGTGGCCGCCCTCCGGCCGCTACCGTGACCGCATGGCGGTCCTGCACCCTCTGACGCGCGACGACCTCGAGGTGCTCCTGGAGGTCCAGCGCGAGGGCGCCGTCGCCGGGCTGGGGCACCTCTTCCCCCAGGACGAGCACCCGTTCCCGACCGCGCGGGTCCGCGCGCGGTGGGAGGCGGAGCTCGACGACCCGGGCGTGGACTGCTTCGCGGTCGTGCGGGACGGTCAGGTCGCCGGGTTCGCCGCCACGCGGGGGGACGAGCTCCTGCACTTCGGCACGGCGGTGGCCACCTGGGGGACCGGCCTGGCGGGCCTCGCGCACGACGAGGTGCTCGACCACCTGCGCGCCCGGGGGCACCGGACGGCCTGGCTGCGCGTGTTCGACGACAACCTCCGGGCCGTGCGGTTCTACGAGCGCCGCGGCTGGCGGGCCACCGACGTGGTCACGCGGACGACCTTCCCGCCGTACCCGGTGCTGCGCCGGTACGAGCGGACGCTCGGGGCCGACGCGTGAGGCGGCCCGCGTCGCGCCCGTCCGCCCGGCGACGTCAGCTGCGCCCGGTGCGTTCCGTGCGCGCGAGGTACGCCTCCCCGCGCGGGCTGAGCGCGTAGCCGACGTCGAAGCTCTGCGTCAGGCCCAGGCCCTTGAGCTTGCGGACGTCGATCTTGAACGAGTCGCGGTCGCGGCCCAGCTCGGCGGCGAGGTCCGGCGCGCGCACGTGGGGGCGGCGGCGGATGACGTCGAGCGTGGCGGCGGTCCACGGGCCGTGGCTGCCGGCGCGGTCCAGCCGGTCGAGGCGCGCGTCGATCGCGGCGACGTCGGCGTCGGTGAGCGCGGCGTCGTCGCGCAGGGCGACGCGGGGGTCGGGGCCGGCCCACGTCAGGCCGATGCGGTACACCGGCCACGTGGCCGCGTCGGCGGGTGCGGTGTCGTCCGCCGGGGTGCGGCCGTAGCGCGCGGTGCGCCGGCGCCGGGCGACCTCCGCGGGGTCGAGCACGCGCCGCAGCGCGGCGGCGTCCGCGAACCCGGCCGCGCGGGCGTCGTCGTCGGTCAGGGACGCCGGGTCGACGGTGCCCACGGACGTCACCTCGACCACGCCCGCACCGGTGCGGAAGCGCGCGCCGACGCGCACGTCGGGGCGTTGCCAGCGGCGGAAGGCCAGGGTGACGGAGCCGTCGGCGACCCCGGCGGCGACCGTGGGTGGCAGGAGCACCTGGCCAGCGTGCCGGGTCCTGCCGGGCGCGTCGAGGGGTCGGGTGGGCCGGGGCGCACGGCTGGGACGGGAGTGCCGGACGTGCGCCGAGGGGTGGACGCCGTCGGACCGCCGGGCATAGCGTATAAGTCACGACTTATTTCCTGGGTTCTGGAGGAGCCATGACCGGCATCGACGCACTGGAGCAGGCCGGCCTCGTCACGCGTGAGCTGCGCCGCGGCGAGCGGGGCGGCGCGCCCACGAAGGTCGCGGTCGCGCGCCGCACGTACCGCGCCGCGGTCGACGACGTCTGGGACGCGCTCACGGATCCCGAGCGGCTGCCGCGCTGGTTCGCGCCCGTCACCGGCGACCTGCGCGAGGGCGGCCGCTACCAGGTGGTGGGCAACGCCGGCGGCGTCGTCGAGGAGTGCCGGGCGCCCGAGCGGTTCGCCCTGACCTGGGAGATGGGCGACCAGGTCAGCTGGGTCGAGGTGCTGCTGGCCCCGGCCGACGGCGGCACCGAGCTCACGCTGCTGCACGAGGCCCACGTCGACCCGGCGTTCTGGGAGCAGTTCGGGCCCGGGGCCGTCGGCGTCGGGTGGGACCTGGCGCTGTGGGGGCTCGCGGTGCACCTCGCCACCGGGGCGGCGGTCGCACAGGAGGGCGGCGAGCAGTGGCCCATGACGCCCGAGGGGCAGGGGTTCATCGAGCGGGCGGCGACCGGCTGGGCCCGGGCGGACACCGCGGACGGGCGCGAGGCGGCGTCGGCGGAGGCCGCCGGGCAGCGGACGTTCGCGTTCTACACGGGCACGGCGGCGCCCGAGGCATGAGCGTCGCGGACGTGGGGAGGGGCGCGGGCATGAGGGAGGCATGAGCGAGGTGGCCGCGAGCGCCACGGCCGCCGACGGCACGCCGGCGCGGGCCGAGCGGGCGGGTGCCGTGCCGGTCGACGTCGTCCTCGCCGCGCTCGCGGAACCCGTGCGACGGCGCCTGCTGGAGCACCTCGGGCGTGGCGAGCGCGCGGCCGGGGAGCTGGTCGCGGCGGCCGCCGACGAGTTCGGCATCTCGCAGCCCGCGACGTCCCAGCACCTGCGGGTGCTGCGGGAGGCCGGTGTCGTCACGGTCCGTGCGGACGGGCCGCGGCGGCTCTACCGGGTCGAGCCGGGGGCGCTGAGCGTCGTCGAGGACTGGCTGGCCGGGTTCCTCGACCCGTTCGCGCAGCCGCTCGACGCGCTGGGGACGGAGCTGGCGCGCGGCCGACGGCAGCGGCGCGACGCCGGTGGCCGGGCTCCGGGCGACGCGCGGGCGACCCCGGCCTCCTGACACGCCCCTCGGTGGCCCGCCGGGTGTGAGGGGTGGCAGGCGCGTCTCCTGCGGGACGGCTCAGTCCGCCAGCGCCTCGCGCAGGGCGCGCGCGACCGGCCACTGCCGGGTCGCCCCGGCTGACGGAGGCGTACGCGGCCCTCGGCGCCGAGGTCGCCCTCCTGCTGCTGCACGCCCGTGCCCGCTACGACGTCCCGGCGCTGGTCGACGAGCACACCGCCTACCTCGCCGACGTGCAGACGCGCGGCCCGGCCGCCGTCCGCGAGCACCTCACGCACCTGGCCGACCTGCTGCACCCGCCCGCCTCACGCCGGGTCGAGCGTCACTCCGGCGGCGTCGTCCCCCCTGCACCGAGCGCACGCTGCACCCGCGTGACGTCCCGCCACGCGCCGTGCTTGAACCCGATGTCGCGGAACGTGCCGACGGGCTCGAACCCGAGGGCCGCGTGCAGGGCGGCGCTGGCGGGGTTCGGCTCCGCGTACCCGGCGACCGCCTGCCGGTACCCCAGGGAGGCCAGCCGCTCGAGCAGCGCGGAGTACAGGGCCCGCCCGGCGCCCGTGCGCCGCCGGCCCGGCTCCAGGTACACGCTCGTCTCGCACGCCCACCGGTACGCCGGACGCGCCGCGAACGGCACCGCGTACGCGTACCCCACGACCCGTCCCGCGTCCGGGGTGCCGGGTGGCAGCACGGCGACCAGCCACGCGTGCGACGCCAGCGCGGCAGCGATGCGACCGGCCATCTCGTCGGGCGTCGGCGGGCGGTCCTCGAACGACACGGCGGTGTCGTGCACGTACGGCGCGTAGACCGCCGCGCACGCGGCACCGTCGGCGGGCGTCGCGTCGCGGACGACCACGGGCGGGTCAGGGGCCGGGACGCCGCTGGGCATGTTCGGACCCTAGCGGCCGCGTCCCGCCCTAGGGTGGGGCCCGCACGCGCGGCGCCGGCACCGTCGGCACCTCGTCCGGCACCCAGCAGCAGGTCAGCAGCCCGCCCGTCACCCCCGACGTCATGCTCCGCGGAGGACCACCCGTGACCACCGACACCACGCCTGCGTCGCCGTACTCCCCGGGCAGCGACGCCCCGGCCCCCGACGCGCCACCCGCGACCGGTGCGCCCCTGTTCGGGGCACCCGACTCCCCGGGCGACGAGGGCACGCGCCCGCTGCAGCACGACGCCCGCCGCCCGCCCCGCTGGTGGGGCAAGGGCCTGGCGATGGCGGTCGTCGCGGTCTTCGTCGGGATCTTCGCGTGGGACGCGATCGGGGCCCTGCAGAGCCTGCTGGTCAACCTGCTGATCGCGTTCTTCGTCGCGCTCGCGCTCGAGCCGATCGTCGTGTGGCTGGTGCGGCACGGGTGGAAGCGGGGTGGTGCGGCGGCGTTCGCGCTGCTCGGCGGGCTCGCCGTCGTGCTGGTGGTCACGGCGCTGTTCGGCAACCTGTTCGTGCAGCAGCTCGTCCAGCTCGTCGGCAACGTCCCGGACCTGTACACGTCCGCGCAGGAGATGGTGCAGGAGCGGTTCGACGTCGAGGTGCCGGACGTCGCCGAGCTGCTGCGCCAGGGCGCCGAGGAGTGGGGCACCGAGGTCGCCTCCGGGGCCCTGCTGGTCGGCTCCACGATCGTCGGCGGCGTCTTCGCCGCCCTGACCATCCTGCTCGTCACCTACTACCTGCTGGCTGCCGGCCCGCGGTTCCGCGCGTCGATCTGCCGGTGGCTCACCCCGAACCGGCAGCAGGAGGTGCTGCGGCTCTGGGAGGTCACCCAGGTCAAGGTCTCGGACTTCCTCAACACCCGCATCGTCCTGGCGGCGATCGCCACGGTCGCGACGTTCGCGTTCCTCGCCATCCTGGGCACGCCGTACTCGCTCCCGCTGGCCCTGTTCACCGGGGTCGTCTCGCAGTTCGTGCCCACCATCGGCACGTACATCGGCGGTGCGCTGCCGGTCGCGGTCGCGCTGACGTCGCAGGGCGTGCCCCAGGCGCTGGGCGTGCTGGCGTTCATCCTCGCGTACCAGCAGGTCGAGAACCTGTGGCTGGCGCCCAAGGTGTCGGCGCGTGCCCTGGAGATGAACCCGGCGGTGTCGTTCGTCGTCGTGCTGGCGTTCGGCGCCGTGTTCGGGGCGCTCGGCGCGTTCCTCGCGCTGCCGATCGCGGCGACGATCCAGGCGGTGGCCAACACGTACGTGCAGCGCCACGAGCTGGTGCACTCGCACATGCTGCACGACCCGGGCGAGGCGTCCGGCGAGGACCCGGGCGGGGAGGACGACCCGAGCCGGGGCCGCGGCGACGCGGACAAGGCACGGGCCGCGGCACGCGAGGTTGACGAGCGGCGCGCGAACGGCGCCTGACCCTCCCGGTGCCGGCCGCCGGTGCCCGCCGGTCCGGTGCCGGGGCGGGCCGTCCCGGGGCGGGCCGTCCCGGGCAGGCCTACGACGCGTCGTGCAGCAGGGTCAGCACGTCGCGCAGCCGCGCGGCGTCCACCTGGCCCGGCGCGCTCGCGGTCCCCACGGCACCGAACGTCATCGCCGACCCGAACACCCCGCCGGCCAGGCGCGTCACCAGCCCGAGCGCACCCATCGCGACGGTCACGACGGGCCGGTCGGCGTCGCGCGCGAACTCCCGCGTGGCCGTGAGCAGGGCGAGGACGTCGTCGGGGTCGTGCGGCAGGACGGCGACCTTGCAGACGTCGGCACCGACGTCCCGCTGCCGGCGCAGCAGGGCGACGAGGTCGGCCGCGGGAGGCGTGCGCACGAAGTCGTGGTGGGAGACGACCACCGCGAGCCCGGCGGCCCGCGCCCGCGCCACGGTGTCCGCGACGTCCGGGGTGGCGAGCTCCACGTCCACGGCGTCGGCCCCGTCCGGCCCGGCGCCGGCGACCACGGCGGCGACGACGGCGGCGTACGCCGCGTCGTCCGCGGGCTGGGCACCGCCCTCCCGGGCGGAGCGGAAGGTGGCGAGCAGCGGCACCTCCCCGGGCAGCGCGGCCCGCACCGCCGCGACGGCAGCGCCCACGAGGGCCGGGTCGGCCGCGGCACCCGTGAGGTGGTCCAGGCGCAGCTCGACGACGTCGGCGACGCCGGTCGGCAGGGCGTGCGCGGCGTCGACGGCGTCGCCGACGGTCGTCGCCACCAGGGGCACGCACACGCTCGGGGACCCCGCGCCCAGGGTCGTCCCCCGCAGGCGGAGCAGCGCGTCGTTCGTCGTCATGCGCTGATTGTCGCCGGTGGGCGGCGCGAGCACCGCGCACGTCCCGCGGCCGGGACGCCCACGGGTGTCGTCAGGTCGTCGGCTCGGCCGGGAACGTGGCCCAGACGTGCTTGCCGCCCGGGTCGGACCACCAGCCCACGCTGCTCGAGAGCCGGCGCGCGATCTGCAGGCCGAACCCGCCCTCGCCGGGCTCGCGGCCCTGGGCGAGGAACGGGGCGTGCGTCGTGTCGCAGTCGGACACGACGATGAGCACCGCGTGCCCGTCGACCGCCAGACTCACCTGCGCGGGGGGACGCCCGTGCGCGAGCGCGTTGGTCGCGAGCTCGGACGCCACGAGGACGACGTTGTCCGGCCCGGCGGCGTCACCACCGTCCGGGGGCGGCGCGGACGCGGCGAGCTGCTCACGCAGGTCCCCGCGCATGGCCCGCAGCTCCGAGGCGCTGCGCAGCACCCAGCGGCGCAGCGGGACGAACTCCTCCGGCGGGCGCGTGGCGGGCAGCGTGCGCCCGTGGGTGGGGTCGGTGAGGACGTCGTCGGGCGGCAGGGCGGCCGGGGGCGTGTGCTCCGCCTCGAACTGGCTGCCGGCGGGGGGCGGCGGGATCCTCGGCGACGTCAGCTGCTCGTCGTCGGTCATCTCCCGCACCCCCTCTCCTCGGTCCCTCGGGCGGCCGCGTGTCCGTCTGTGCGCGTCGTCCGCCGTCGGGTTCCCGGCCACGGTAGGCGCCCACGCCGGATCCCACCACTGAGGACCGCGGTGCGCCGGGGACGAGATGAACCGCCGTCCAGCCGTGCCCGCGAGGGCCATTGGGGCGCCGCCCGGGACCGGAGGGGCCGGGTCGGACGCGTCAGACGGTACCGCGAGGTACCGGAACCGCGGGCACGCAGGTGCGCGGGGCGGTGTGGGTGGGCCCCGGTAGCGTCGGCAGAGTCGGGCGGGGACGCCCGGCGGTGCCCGCCGACGAGGCGCGCACGGCGACCGGGGACGCAGCCCCGGGGCGCCCCGGCGGCGGGGGTCGGGCGTGGCGTGCCGGACGAGAGGAGGGGTGCCGTGCGGTTCGGTTTCGTGGGCAGCTTCGGGACGGTCCAACAGGTCGTCGACCTGGCGGTGGACGTCGAGGAGCACGGCTGGGACGGCTTCTTCACGTGGGACGGCGTCGACATCGACGGGATGGACGCGTGGGACCCCTGGGCGGTCCTCGCGGCGGCCGCGGTGCGCACGCACCGGGTGACCCTCGGCGCCCTGGTGCTCGCGCTGCCGCGGCGGCGGCCCTGGGTGGTCGCCAAGCAGGCGGTGACCGTCGACCACCTGTCCGGGGGGCGGCTGGTGCTGCCTGTCGGCCTCGGGGTGCCCACCGACGGCGCCGTCGCGTGCGTCAGCGGTGAGGCGGCGACGGTGCGCGAGCGCGTCGAACGGCTCGACGACGCGCTCGACGTGCTGGACCGGGCGTTCACCGGCGAGCGGTTCGACCTGGACGGGCGGCACCTCACGGTGCACGGGCTGCAGCTGCGACCCGTGCCGGTGGCCCGGCCCGACGGGCGCACGCGGATCCCGGTGTGGGTCGTCGCCGCCCACCCGTCCGACCGGTCGATGGCCCGTCCCGCGCGGTGGGACGGGGTGGTGCCCCAGCACCGTGGGGAGCGGGCCATGGCCGACCTCGAGCCGCAGGACGTCGCGGAGGTGGTCGCGTGGCTGCGGGCCCACCGCCCGTCGGACGCCGGCCCGTTCGAGGTGGTCCTGCACGGTGCGCTGCCCGCCGACCGCGGTGCGGCGCGCGAGCGCGTGGCGGCGCTCGCCGAGGCCGGGGCGACCTGGTTCGTCGACGCGCTGTGGGACCCCGCCACGGCGACGCCCGAGGCGCTGCGGGCGCGGGCCCGGCTCGGGCCTCCGGGGACGTGACGCGGCATGAGGGCACCGTGGCCGTCAGCGGCCGGGGTCGACCGCCGGTCGGCTCATGCGGTAGATCTGCGGGCCGCGGGGCGCGAGCGGCACCGGCTCGTGCGACTCGGTGTAGCCGCGGTCGGTGTAGTAGCCGACGTTCTCCTCGTTCGTCGTCTCCAGGTAGGAGCGCGCGCCGTGCGCGTCGACCTCGGTGAGGAACCGGCGCAGCAGGACGCTGCCGCGCCCGGCCCGCTGCAGGTCGGGCCGCACACCGAAGGCCTCGACGTACCAGCTGTCCGCGGGGACGCCGCGGGACGTGAGGTCCCCGAAGCGGATGATGCCCGGGCTGTGCTCGCGCGTGCGGGACGCGATGCGCACGATCCGCCCCGCCTGCCGCGCCCAGCGTCCGACGGTCATGGGGTAGGTCCCCGGCGGGTAGAGCGCGAGCACGCCCGTGACCTCGCCGTCGAGCGTCGTGGCCAGCACCTGGCCGTGGCGCAGCCCGTCCGCCAGGGTCATGCGGTACACCTCACGCAGCTCACGCTCGCGGCGTGCCGTGACGGGGAAGAGGTGCCGGTAGCCGGGGTCGTCCGCCAGGGCGGCCGCGAGGACGGCGGCGGCCTGCCGTCGGTCGCCCGGGGCCAGAGGCCCGACGGCGTCGGGCGGGTCGGCGCGCTGTGTCCCGGGCGGGCGTCCCCCTGCGTCCATGAGGGCATCGTGTCTCGGACGTGCGTCCAGGTGCAACCGGAACGTGGTGGCGCGTCCGCTTCGTCGCCGCGGTCGCAACTGGAGGTGGGGAGGACGGGTGAAGATGCCCCCCGAACCCGCACGCGGTACGGCCCCGGGATGACAGGCTCGGAGAGTCCCCGTCCGGCCCGCCACGACGTCGTGCGCGGGGAGGGTGCCGCACCCGTCGGCGCCCGCGCGGGGACCACGAGGAGGACGACGGTGCGAGCCGTACGAACGACCGACCGGGGCGCCGCCCGGCGCCGGGCCACCGCGGTGCTGGTCGCCGCCCTGACGGCGGCCGGGCTCGCCGCCTGCAGCCCGAGCGTCCCGGACGCCCGACCCGCGGCCGAGGCCCTGGCGGACGCGCTCGGATCGGGCGACTTCGGTGCGGTCCCCCTGACCGGCGACTCCCCGGCGCCCGACGAGATCGCCGCGACCCGTACGGCCGTGGTCGAGGGGCTGGGGGACTCGACCGCGACCGCCACGGTGCGGGAGGTCACCGTCGCGGAGGACGAGCAGAGCGCCACCGCGCGGCTCGCCGTGGCCTGGGACCTCCCGTGGACCGACCAGGACTGGTCGTACGAGGCGACGGCCCGGCTCGAGCGCGTCGAGGACGACGCGGAGCGGCCGTGGCGCGCCCGGTGGCAGCTTCCCCTGCTGGGCCCCGACCTGACGGCGGGGGAGCGGCTGACCGTGTCCCGGCAGTCGGCCGCGCGCGGCCCGGTGCTCGGTCAGGGCGACGCCCCGATCGTCGTCGACCGCCCGGTCCGACGCATCGGCATCGACCGCACGCGTGTCGCCGAGGGCGACGTCGACGCGGCCGCGCGCGGTCTGGCCGCGGCGCTCGGGACGGACGCGGACGCGTACGCCGCGCGCGCCGTGGCGGCGGGGCCCAAGGCGTTCGTCGAGGCGATCGTCGTGCGCGAGGAGGACCCGTCGTACGACCTGGCCGCCCTGGGCGCGCTGCCGGGCGTCACGCTGGTCGCCGACGAGATCCCGCTGGCGCCGACCCGGACCTTCGCGCGGCCGGTCCTGGGCACGGTCGGTGAGGCGACCGCCGAGATCATCGAGGCGTCCGAGGGGGCCGTCGCGGCGGGTGACCAGGCCGGGCTCTCCGGGCTGCAGCGCCAGTACGACGCCCGCCTTCGCGGCACCCCCGGGCTGACCCTGCGTGCCGTCTCGCAGGACGGCGGCGCGGAGCGGCTGCTGCTGGACGTGCCGCCGGTGGCCGGCGAGCCCCTGCGCACGACCCTGGACCTCGACCTCCAGGCGCGCGCCGAGGGACTGCTCGCCGGGATCGAGCCCGCGGCGGCGATCGTCGCCCTGCGGCCGTCCACCGGTGAGGTGCTGGCCGCCGCGAGCGGGCCGGGCGGCGAAGGGCTGTCGACGGCGACCGTGGGGCAGTACGCACCGGGCTCGACCTTCAAGGTGGTCAGTGCGCTGGCGTACCTGCGGGGCGGGCTCACGCCGGACTCCACGGTCACCTGCCCGCCGACCGTCACGGTCGACGGTCGCACGTTCCAGAACTTCCCCGGCTACCCGGCGTCGGCGCTCGGCGACGTGCCGCTGCGCACGGCCTTCGCCAACTCCTGCAACACCGCGATGATCGGGCTGCGGGACATGGCGGACCAGGGCGAGCTGCTGGCCGCCGCCCGCTCGCTGGGTCTCGAGCCGGCCGCCGAGCTCGGGTTCCCGGCGTTCCTGGGGACCGTGCCGGACGAGGCGTCGGCCACGGCCCACGCCGCGTCGGTCATCGGCCAGGGGCAGGTGCTGACCTCCCCGCTGGGCATGGCGACCGTGGCCGCCTCGGTGGGGGCCGGTCGCACGGTCGTGCCGCTCCTCGTGCTCCCGGACGCGGACGGCGCGCAGGCCGGCGACGCCGAGGGCGGGCCGGGGGACGACGCCGCGGACGACGGCGACGCGTCCGCCGAGCCGCAGGACGACCTGCCCGCCGCCGCGCCCCTGACCGGCGACGAGGCGTCCGCGCTCCAGGCGATGATGCGGGCCGTCGTCACCGAGGGCGGGGCCGGGCTGCTGGCCGACGTGCCGGGCGACCCGGTGCTGGCCAAGACCGGCACCGCGCAGTTCGGGCAGGACGCGGACCTGCGCAACCACGCCTGGATCATCGCGGTGCACGGCGACCTGGCCGTCGCGGTGTTCGTGTCCGAGGGGGACTACGGTTCGACGACGGCCGGTCCGCTGCTGCGCGCGTTCCTGGCCGGATGACGGCCGGGGTCCGCCCCCCGGGGGCGCCGACGTCAGGAGGGACGATGACCGCACGCCACGTGCCGGGCGGGCCGGGCTGGTTGCGCCCGCTGCCGGGGACCGCGCTGACCGTGAGCGCGCTCGCCCTCGGCGGGGGACCGCTGGGCAGCATGCCGCAGCTCTTCGGGCAGGAGGTCTCCCCGGAGCGCGGGATCGACACGGTCCGCGCCGCGCTGCACAGCGACGTCCGGTTCATCGACACGTCCAACGGCTACTCGGACGGTGAGAGCGAGCGTCGCATCGGTGCCGCGCTGACCGCGGCCGGCGGCCTCCCGGCCGGCTACGCGGTCGCCACCAAGGTCGACCCCGACGGCGCCGACTACTCCGGCGAGCGGGTGCGCCGGTCGGTCGAGGAGTCGCGGTCCCGCCTGGGCCTGGACCACCTGCCGCTCGTGCACCTGCACGACCCGGAGTTCCACGAGTTCGACGACCTGACGGGTCCCGACGGTGCTGTCGAGGCGCTCGTCGAGCTGCGCGAGTCCGGGGAGGTCGGGGCGATCGGCCTGGCGGGCGGACGGGTGCAGGAGATGGCGCGCTACCTGGCGCTCGGGGTGTTCGACGTGCTGCTCGTGCACAACCGCTGGACCCTGGTGGACCGGTCCGCCGGCGCGGTCGTCGCCGAGGCCCGTGCGCAGGGCATGGGGGTGCTGAACGCGGCCGTGTACGGCGGCGGGATCCTCGCCCACCAGCAGGGCGGGCCCACGACCTACGGCTACCGCCCCGCTCCGCCGCAGGTGCTCGACGCGGTGGACGCGATGCGGCGCACGTGCGCGCGGCACGGCACCGACCTGGGCACCGCTGCCCTGCAGTTCTCCCTGCGCGACGAGCGCTTCGCCTCGACCATCGTGGGCATGTCGCGCCCGGAGCGGGTCGCCCAGACCCTGGCCGCGGCGGCCGTCCCCCTGCCGGACGACCTGTTCGAGGAGCTGGAGACGCTCGTGCCGCCTGCGGCGACGTGGCTGGACGCCCCCTTCGACAGCTGACGCCCGGCATCCATTACCGTTTCAGGGCGGGCTCGGGGCGGGTGCCCCGGCCGCGGGGACGGAGCGAGGATGACCGACCAGGGCACTGGGCCAGGACCTCTGCCGTCCGCGGGGGAGGCACTCGCGGACCTCGACGCCTGCGCCGAGGAGCCGATCCGGATCCCCGGCTCGGTGCAGCCGCACGGGGTGCTGCTCGCGGTCTCGGAGCCGGACCTGGTGGTCCGGCACGTGTCCGCCAACGTCGCGGACCTCACGGGGCGCTCGGTCGACGAGGTCGTCGGTGCGCCGCTGCGCGACGTGCTGGGCGTGGCCGCCGAGCAGGCGGTGCGGGTGCACGTGCGCACGTTCGGCGACCTGCGGGCGCGCAACCCGGTGTCCGTCGACGTGGCCGGACCGCACGGCCTGGTGACGGCCGACGCGATCCTGCACCGCATCGCCATCGGTGGGCGCACGCTGCTCGTGGTCGAGCTGGAGACGGCCACCGGGCCGCGTCCCTTCTCGTTCCCCAACACGTACCAGGCCGTGCGCGCCGCTCTCGAGAAGCTCCACGGTGCCGGCACCCTGGAGGAGCTGTACGACGTCGCCGCGCAGGAGGTCCGCGCGCTGACCGGGTTCGACCGGGTGATGGTGTACCGGTTCGACGAGGACCACAACGGTGAGGTCGTCGCCGAGGCGCGCCGGGCGGACCTCAACGCGTTCCTCGGCCTGCACTACCCGGCGTCCGACATCCCACAGCAGGCCCGCGCGCTGTACGAGACCAACTGGATCCGGCTCATCGCCGACGTCGGGTACCGACCGGCGCCGATCGTGCCCGCGTGGGACCCCGCGTCGGGCGAGCCGCTGGACCTGACGCACGCGGTGCTGCGCAGCGTCTCGCCCGTGCACGTCGAGTACCTGACGAACATGGGCGTGCGGGCCTCGATGTCGATCTCGCTGCTGCGCGAGGGCCGCCTGTGGGGCCTGGTCGCCTGCCACCACTACGCCGGTCCGCACGTGGTGCCGTTCGGCGTGCGGGCGGCGGCGGAGTTCCTCGGGTCGGCCCTGTCGTTGCGGTTGGTCGCCCGCGCGGAGGACCGCGAGCTGGAGCGGGAGCTCGCCGCCCAGGGGGCGATGACCCGCGTCCTGGGCCTCGCGCGCGACCCGGACCACGGGCTGGCGGAGGCCCTGGCCGGTGACCACGGCCTGCTGGCGGCCGTGCCCGCCCACGGCCTGGTCGTCGTCGCGGACGGGACCACCGTCACGGCCGGTGACGTCCCCGTGGACGTGGCGGCCCTGCGCGCGTGGGTGCTCGCGCAGCCGGAGCCGGTGACGGTGCGCACGCAGCTCGGCGTCACCGACCCGGAGCTGGCGGGTGCGCTGCCGGACGTCGCCGGCGTGCTGGCGGTCCGGCTGCCCGACGACCAGGTGATCGCCTGGCTGCGGTACGAGCAGGTGCGTGACATCTACTGGGGCGGCGACCCGCACAACAAGGCGATCGCGCACCGCGAGGGTGACGAGGTGCGGCTGAGCCCGCGCAAGTCCTTCGACCAGTGGCGCGAGGTGGTGCGCGGCCGCAGCGAGCCGTGGGCGCCGGAGCACGTGCGGGCGGTGGCGGACCTGCGCAGCGGGCTGCTCGAGGTGATCATCACGCGCAACCGGTGGCAGATGGCGGCGGCGCACGCCGTCCAGCTCTCCCTGCTGCCGCGACGGCTGCCCGAGCTGCCCGGCTGGAGCCTGCAGGCACGCTACGTCCCGGCGGCCGGCGGGCGCGTCGGCGGCGACTGGTACGACGCGCTGGAGCTGCCGGACGGCCGCTTCGTCGTCGTCGTCGGTGACGTGGCAGGCCACGGGCTGGGCGCGGCCGCCGCGATGGGCCAGCTGCGCAACGCCCTGCGGGCCTACGTCATGCGGGGGGCGGAGATCCGCGAGGCGCTCGTCGACCTCGACGAGCTGGCGCGTCGCACCATGCCGGACGACATGGCGACGGTCGTGGTCGTCGTGGTCGACCCGGCAACGGGGGAGGCGCAGGTGGGTGCCGCCGGGCACCCGCGGCCGCTGGTCCTGAGCGCCGACGGGGACGCGGCGCTGCTGCCGCTGCGGGTGGACCGGCCCATCGGTGTGGGCTCCGGGGAGCCGCCCGTGCAGCGTCTGCACATCGAGCCGGGTGGTGGGCTGGTCCTGTACAGCGACGGTCTGGTCGACTCGCGGTCGACCGCCCTGGCCGACGGCATCGACCGGCTGATCCGCCGCTTCGACCGCCCCGACCCGACGGTCCCGGTCGACATCGACGAGGTCGTGGCCGTGTGCTCCGACCCTGACTCCAAGGACGACATGACACTGCTGCTGCTGTGCCGGGACGCCGACCTGCCGCCGGGGGCCCGGCCGTGAGCGCCCGTCGGGCCGTCGCCCGCGCCTACTGGCGGGTGAGCCGCTGGACGCTGCGCACCGAGCGCGTGCCGCAGGACGGGTCCGGCATCATCCTGGGCGCCCCGCACACGTCCAACTGGGACTTCGTCCTGATGCTCGCGATCGCGTGGGAGGCGGGGCTGCCGTTCCGGTGGCTCGGCAAGCACACGCTGTTCCGGGGGCCTGCCGGCCCGCTGATGCGCGGGCTCGGTGGCATCCCGGTCGACCGGCGCGACCCCGCCGGTCTGGTGGACGACCTGGTCGCGCGCATGGGTGCCGGCGAGCACTTCTACCTCGTGGTGACGCCGGAGGGCTCCCGGTCCGGGTCCGGGTGGAAGTCGGGCTTCTACCGGATCGCGCGTGCGACGGACCTGCCGGTCACGCTCGGGTACGTGGACCGCACGACCATGACGGCCGGCCTGGGCCCGACGCTCACGCTCACCGGCGACGTCCGCGCGGACATGGACCGGGTGCGCGCGTTCTACGCGGACAAGGCCGGCGTGGTGCCCGCCCGCCGCACGGAGCCGCGGCTGCGCGACGAGGGGACCGCCGGCGGTGGACCCGCCGGCGAGGGCCCTGCGGATGCGGGAGCGCCGGACCGGCCCTAACCTCGGGGGTCCCGACGAAGGGAGCTCATCATGGGTCTCGACGACAAGATCAAGAACTCCGCGCAGCAGGCCGAGGGCAAGGCCAAGGAGGCGGTCGGCAAGGCGACCGGCGACGAGGAGCGCGAGGCCGAGGGCCGCGCGGACCAGTCCTCCGCCAACCTCAAGCAGGCCGGCGAGAACGTCAAGGACGCCTTCCGCTGATCTTTCGCCAGCGTGAGCGGGTGCTCCGCACCTTTTCGACGCCCCCGGGACCGACGTCGGTCCCGGGGGCGTCGTGCTGCCGGGGTGCCCGCATCACCCGGACGGGCGCAGGTCAGCGCCGCGTCGCGCCGACACGCCCGCCGCGGGGCGCGCGATGCTCCGCCGAGCGGGTGAATTGGGCTCCTGTCCAGGACGAGTCACTCGAACCACTACCGCTGCACGTGAGAGCCGTCTAATGTCGGACTTGTCAGCGAAACGGCAAACCCTCTGCAAGGAGGGGACGCAAAGCCACGGGACCCACGAGGTCAGCCGGGCTACCGAACGAAGGGTTCCGTCATGGACCAGCGCAACTCCGCCGCAGAGCCGCACGAGGTTCGCCCCCAGGTCCTGCCCGTCGCCCGGTGGGCGGCCATCGCCGCGCGCCTGGAGGCCACGGTGAGCGTCCCCGCTCAGCGCGACGCGCTGGCGGCCTGACGACGTCACACCTCTCGACGCACCACCCCGCGGCCCCGTCGTCCTCCCGCCGGACGGCGGGGCCGCGGTCTGCCGTCAGAGCTCGCCGACGCGCGTGAGGTACCGCATCGCCATCCAGCCGAACGGGATCCGCAGCCAGAACGTCAGCAGGCGGAACAGCAGGGCGACCGTGGTGGCGACACCGGCGTTGATGCCGGTGATGGTGTAGAGGCCGAGGCCCAGCGCGGACTCGACGGTGCCGATGCCGCCGGGCGTGGGGATGACCGCGCCGGCGGTGTTGCCGGTGAGGTACACGAGCGCGACCTGCACCAGCGAGGCGTGCTGCCCCAGCGCGGCCAGCGCGGCGTCGAACGCGAGCACGTACCCCATCGTCATGAGGACGTTGCCGCCCAGCGCGAGGGCGAGCCGCCACGGCTGCCCGAGCACCTCGATGAGGCGCGGCAGGGTCTGGCGCATGGTCGGCCCCACCCGTCGCTGCACCCACGCGCGCACCTGGGGGAACAGCAGGGCGATGCCGACCAGGGCCGCGAGGACGGCGAGCGCCACCAGCATGGTCGGTGACACGGAGAACGAGGACGGCGAGTGCACGCCCGACGTCACGGTGAGGACCAGGAGCAGCAGCAGCGTGGTGATGAACTGGCTCACCTGCACCAGGGCGACCGTGGCGCCGGCGAGGGTCGTGCTGACGCCGCGGCGGGTGAGCATCCGCAGGTTGAGCGCCGCCGGTCCGATGCCCGCGGGCGCCGCGAGGGCCACGAACGTGGCGGCCGTCTGCACCAGCGTGGCGCGCCACACCGGCAGCCTCACGGGGGAGAACGCGACGAACGCGAGACCGGCCCCGAGGAGGGTCACCATGCCGAGGGCCGCTGCGAGGGCCGAGTACCTCCAGTCGCTGGCGGCCAGCACGGGGCCGATCTCCGCGACGTTGACGGCCGTGAGCACGGCGAACACCGCGACGATCGTCAGCACGATGGTGAACAGCGTGCGGGCGCCGAACCGGACGAGCTGCTCGGGGTGGACGTCGGCCTCGGGCAGGCGTGCGACGAGCGCGGAGCGCAGCTCGGCCAGCACCTCCTTGTGGGCGCGCATCTCGTCGCGGGTGCGTCGCGGCAGGGCCACGGTCTGCAGCAGCGGGCCGATGGCCTCGATGTCGCCGTCGGGCAGCACCTCGGCGGCCGAGCCGACGGCACGCTCCGCGCCGACGCGCAGGGCCAGGAGGGCGATCATCTGGGTGGTGTCCATGCGGCGCGCGAGCTCGGAGGAGGCGACGTCGCCCTGCTCCCACGCCGTCAGCCACACGCGCGGTCCCGTGGGTCCCCGCTCGACGAGGATGGCGTCGGACGTGAGCGCACGGTGGGCGATGCCCGCGGCGTGGCCGAGCTGCAGCTGGGCCCAGATGGCGTGCAGCACGTCGTCGTCGACGTCGTCGGCGTCGAGGTCGGACAGGGGCACCGCGGACCCGGTGCTCTCCTGCAGCAGGAGCATCGAGTCCTCCGCCTCGGCGATGCTCAGCAGCTGCGGGGTCCGCACGCCGGCGGCGCTCGCGGCGTAGGAGAGCAGTGCCGCGCGCTCGGTGGCCTGCCGCAGCGACAGGGCGGACCGGCCCTCCAGGCCGCGCAGGCGCAGCGAGCGCCACAGCCGGGTGATCATGCCGACCACCTGACGGTCGCCGTCGAACACCAGCAGGTCCAGGTGGCGCCCGTCGTCGGTGGTCACGTCGTAGAGCCGGTCGCCGGCGGCGCGCACGAGCGCCCGCTGGGCGGGCGTGCCCTGCGGCAGGCGGGCGAGCCCCTCGACGGTCGCGGTGGTGCGGTCGCCCAGCAGGGCAGGGTCGGGCACGCGGGTGACGGTGGCGGGCTCGACGCCGGCGCGGCGGATGCCGGCGAGGAGGGTGCGGGCGTAGGCGCGCTCGGGGTCCACGCCGCCCACGTAGCGACCCAGCAGCCCGGCGGTGCGGCCCACGAGCAGCGCCAGGCCGATCCCGGCGAGGGACACGGCCGCCGTGATGAGCACGACGCCGGTGGTCACCCACAGCAGGTTCCACGACCAGGCGACGCTGCGTCGCCGGCTGCGGGGGCCGGCGACGGTGAGCAGGGCCGTCAGCATGGCGGCGTACTCGGGGATGGTCAGCTGCCATACCCCGCCCAACCGCACGGACAGTCCGTGGCGCAGGCCCTCGGAGCCGAAGGTGTCGAACGTCCAGTACAGGGCGGCGACGAGCAGGAGCGCGCCGATCGCGGCCAGCACGGCCTGCAGCAGCTGGCGGCCGAGGCGTCGCAGGGCGAGCTCCGTCAGCACGGCGATCGGCACGACGACGGTGGTGAACCCGACGAGCACGTTGACGGGCACGAACAGGATGCGGCGCAGCAGGGTCGCGAACCCCTGGACGTCCTCGGCCACGCCCGTGGTGGTGTTCTGCGCGTACGTCGCCAGCACGACGACGAGCACGGCGATCACCGTGGACAGCGTGGCGCCGAGCAGGTCGACCGGGCGGTGCACCCGCGGGGGGCGGACGTCCAGCACGTCGACCGGTGAGCGGACGGCGCGGACCTCGCCGTCGGGCGAGGGGTCGGGGGGTGCGGCACCGGGTGCCGTGGCCGACGGTGCTGCGGACACTGGTCGGGGGTCGTCGCCGGCACCGTCCGGTGCGCGCGGCGGCGAGGTCGACATGATGGCGAGTCTAGGCAGCGTGCCGCACGGCGCTCGTCCACCTTGCGGCGGGTCCTGTGCGGCCGTCTCTCCGCCCACGGGGTCAACATGTGTTGACGTCGAACGCTGGGCGCGTCAACATATATTGACGTCAGGACGTCGACGGAGGACCACGCATGACCGAGGAGGAGGCCGACATGACCGCTCTGGTCGCCCGCGCCGAGGACGACGACCCGCTCGGCGCGCTGCTGGCGCTGTCGCGGCTGCGCCGTGAGGTCGACCGCCGCGAGGCCGTCGCCGTGCGCCGCGCCCGCGCCGCCGGCGTCCCGTGGGCGGCGATCGCCGTGATGCTCGGGGTCAGCAAGCAGGCCGTCCACCGCCGCTACGGCGGGCGGCGCCGCGAGGACTGACCGCGTCGCACGGGGCGCCCGGCGCGCCCCGTGCGGCCGACCGCGCTACCTTCGGCCCGGGGGTGCCGCCGCGTGGTCACCGACCGCGCCACCCGACCCCGGGCCGCAGGGCTCCGTGAGGAGGTCACGATGGTCGACGACGTCACCGCGCAGGTCGTGCGGACGGTGCGCAAGGTGTGGTGGCTGCCGGTCGTGCGCGGCGTGCTGCTGCTGGTGCTCGGGCTGCTGCTCATGGCCCAGCCCGCCGCGTCGCTCGAGGCGATCGTCTGGCTCTTCGGGATCTTCGCCATCGTCGACGGCGTGCTGCTGGTCGTGCAGGGACTGCTCGACCGCGGCGTCCCGGGCTGGACGTGGTGGGTGGTCGAGGGTCTCGCCGGCGTCGCCGTCGGCGCGGTCGTGGTGCTGTGGCCCGGCCCCACCGTGCGCGTGCTGTTCTTCCTGCTCGCCGCCTGGCTGCTCGTGCTCGGCATCGTCTCGATCATCGGAGCGGTGGCGCTGTCCCGCTACCGCGACCCCGGCTGGCACTGGCCGCTTGCGTTCGGGCTGGTCAGCACGCTGTTCGCGGTGCTGCTCATCGCCCGGCCGCAGGGCTCGCTCGCGGTGTTCGGCGTCCTGCTGGGCCTGTTCGCGTTCGTCGGCGGCGCCATGAACCTGGTCAGCGGGTTCGCGGTGCGGCAGATGGTCAAGGACCTCGGCCGTCCCGCGGTGCCGTGAGCCCCGCGGTGCCGTGAGCCCCGCAGCGCGGGGCGTCAGGTGACGCCGATGGCCTCGAGCCACTCCTGCGGCAGCAGCGCGTAGCCCACGAACGCGACGACGTCGAGCGCCGTGTGCGCGACGACCAGGGGCATGACGCGTCGTCGGCGCCGGTAGTACTCGGCGAAGACGACCCCCATGACCACGTTGCCGACGAACGGCCCCCACCCCTGGTACAGGTGGTACGAGCCGCGCAGCAGCGCGCTGGCGGCGATGATCGCCGGCGTCCGCCACCGCAGGTCGCGCAGGCGCTCCATGAGGTAGCCGACCGCGACGACCTCCTCGAGCAGGGCGTTCTGCAGCGCCGAGAGGATGAGCACGGGCACGGTCCACCAGGCCGCGTTGAGCGCCGCGGCCTGCACCTCGACCGTGATGCCGAGCGCGCGACCGGCCACGTAGAGGCCGAGGCCGGGGATGCCGATGAGTGCCGCGAGCCCCACGCCGATGCCCAGGTCCCGCCACGGTCGCGTGCGGTCGAGCCCGATGCGCCGCACCGCGGAGCGACCGTTGGCCGACAGCAGGTACAGCGCGAGCGCGACGGGCAGCAGCGCGAACCCGATGGACAGCAGCTGGTAGGTCAGGTCGAGGTAGGGGCGCGGCGACCGGCTGGCGTTGAGCGTGGTGGTCTGGCTCGCCAGGGGAGGGCCCGCGGTGAGCTTGGCGATGAGCGAGACGACGGCGTAGACCGCCGACTTCCCGAGCGACAGGCCCAGCACGATCCAGATCTCGGCCGTGAACCGCCGGGCGACGGCGCGCTCTCCGGGGGGTGGCGCGGCGTCGGGCAGCCCGTCGACGGCTCCGGCGGCGCTGCCGCGCCCGTCGTCCTCGCGCGCGCCCCCGCGCCCCCCGACCGCACGTCCCATGCCCGCAGGCTACGTGCCGTGCGCCCGGCCGGCCCGGCCGGCCCCGGGGTGTGTCCCGGCCCGGCCGTCCCGGCCACGCACCCGCACGAGAGCGGGTCTTGACCGCAGAGCGCCCGCAGGTGCAAAGTGGTTTGCATGACAAACTCGAACGACGACGCGCGGAGGTCCGCCGCGCCGGACGCACCCGACGACGACACCCCGCCCGACCCCCGCGAGGGGCTCGCGATCGTCGCCGCCCAGCAGCGCCGCGTGCGCGACTCCGACGTCGACGACCGCGTGCTCTTCGGCGTCTGGGGCGTCGCCTGGCTCCTGGGCTACGGCGCGCAGTGGTGGACCGCCACCACGTCGCCCACCCGCACGGCCACCGGAGTCGGCGGCCTCGTGTTCGGCGTGCTGGCGATCGCCGGGCTCGTGGTCACGCTCGTCCACGTCACGCGGGCCACCCACGGGCTCGCCGGCACCAGCCGCCAGGTCGGTGCGATGTACGGCTGGGCCTGGATGCTGGGGTTCGTCGGCCAGGGCCTGCTCGTCGCGGGCGTCGTGCGCGCCGACGCGAGCCCGGTGGTCGTCACCGTCGTCGCCAACGGGGTCGCCTGCCTGGTCGTCGGCCTGCTCTACATGGCCGGGGGCGCATTGTGGCGCGAGGTGTCGATGTACGTCCTCGGCGGCTGGATGATCGTCACCGCGGCGGCCGCCGGCCTGGTCGCCATGCCCGCCGGCTACCTCGTCATGTCGGTGGCCGGCGGCGGCGGGATGCTCGTCGGCGCGGGCCTGGCCGCGGTGCGACGGCGGCGCGCATGAGCGAGGTCGATCTCGACCCCGTCATCCACTCGGCGTCCCGGCTGCGGGTCGTCGCCACCCTCGCCGCCCTCGACCGCGGCGACCGGGTCTCCTTCCCCCGGCTGCAGAAGCTGCTCGACATGACCGCCGGGAACCTGTCCACGCACCTGCGGCGCCTCGAGGACGCCGGGTACGTCACCCAGACCAAGACGCACGTCGGCCGGACCCCGGCGACGTACGTGGAGCTGACCCCCGCCGGACGGCTCGCGTTCGAGCGGTACACGCAGACCCTCACGGAGCTGCTCAAAGGAGCGCAGGAATGAGCACCGACACCCCACCCCCCGTGCTCGTCGAGCACGTCACGCGGCGCTTCGGCGCCGTCACCGCGCTCGACGACGTCAGCCTGCGTGTCGACGCGGGCGAGATCGTCGGCCTGCTGGGCCCCAACGGCGCCGGCAAGACGACCCTGCTGTCGCTGGTCGCCGGGCTGCGCACCCCGGACGAGGGCACCGTCCGCCTCTTCGGCGCCGACCCCCGCGACCCCGCCGCGCGCACCTCGCTCGGCACCACGCCGCAGGAGACGGGCCTGCCGGAGACGCTGAAGGTCCGTGAGGTCATCGACTTCGTCGCCGGGCACTTCGCCGACCCCATGCCCCGCGACGAGGTCATGGCACGGTTCGGCCTCACCGAGCTGGCCGACCGGCAGACCGGTGCGCTGTCCGGCGGGCAGAAGCGCCGGCTCGCCGTCGGGCTGTCCCTCGTCGGCCGCCCGCGCCTCGTGCTCCTCGACGAGCCGACCACCGGCCTCGACGTCGAGGCGCGGCACGTGCTGTGGCAGGCGCTGCGCGACTACCACGCCGACGGCGCCACGGTCATCGTCACCAGCCACTACCTCGAGGAGATCGAGGCGCTGGCCCAGCGCGTCGTGGTCGTCGGGAGCGGGCGGGTGCTGGCCGACGACACCCTGCCGCACGTCCTCGACCTGGTCGCCGTCCGGCGGGTGACGCTCACCGTCGCCGGCCCGGTCGCCGGCCTCGCCGCGCTGCCGGGCGTGCACGAGGTGACCGGGACCAGCGAGGTCCCGGGAGGCACGCGGGTCACCCTCGTCGCGTCCGACGCCGACGCCGCCGTGCGCGCGCTCGTCACCGCGGGCGTGCCGTTCGCCGACCTCGAGGTGCGCGGCGCGTCCCTCGAGGAGGCCTTCCTGTCCCTCACGACGCGCGACGCCGCCGTCCCGCCCGACGCACCCGCGCCGGTCGCCGCGGCCGCCGCGCCCGCCCTCCCGGAGGTGGCCCGATGAGCACGACGACCCGCGCGGCCGTGCCGGCCCCGGCGCTGCGCCCCTGGGCGTCGCTCGCGTGGCTGCACACCCGCTACCAGTTCCTCGAGACCGTGCGCGTGCCGCTCGCGGTCATCGGCAACATGCTCTTCCCCGGCCTGGCGCTGCTGTTCTTCGTCGTGCCGCAGGGCGCGATCATGGCCGACCCCCTGGCGTCGACCGCGGCGATCGCGCAGCTCGGGACCTTCGCCATCATGTCGGCCTGCATGTTCACGCACGGCGCGGGCGTCGCGGAGGACCGGGCGCAGCCGTTCGACACGTTCGTCCGCACGCTGCCCGCGCGGCCCGGCCCGCGGCTCGCCGGGCGCGTCCTCAACGGGCTGCTGTGGGCGTACCTCGCGCTCGTGCCGCTGGTGCTCATCGGGGTGCTGCTCACGTCGGCGACGCTGACGCCCGCGCGCGCGCTCGGTGCCGTGGCCATGGTCGCGGGCGTCGCGGTGCCGTTCACGCTGCTCGGCATGGCGATCGGGTTCTCCATGTCGACCAAGGCGGCGCTGGCCGTCACGCAGTGCGTGCTGTTCCCGCTCGCGTTCGCCGGCGGGGTCTTCATGCCGCCCGAGGTCTTCCCCGGCTGGCTCGACGCGATCTCGCAGGCCCTGCCGTCGCGGGCCGCGCGCGACCTCATCGTGCAGGTCACCACGGGTGTCGAGGGCAGCCCGGCGGCGCTGCCGGTGCTGCTCGCCTGGACGGCCGTCCTCGCGGCGCTCGCCGTCGCCGCCGTCCGCTCGGACGAGGGGCGTCGTTTCCGCTGACGGCTGCCGCGCCGACGCCCCTCGCCCGGGGCGTCGGCGCCGCGTCACGGCGTCGAGCGCGGCCGCCCGCGGCGCGGCGGGGCGCCGGCCGCGTCCGGCATGCGTCCGGCGTCCTGCAGCGCGCGGCGCAGCAGCAGGTCGATCTGCGCGTTGACGCTGCGCAGGTCGTCCGCGGCCCACTTGGCCAGCGCGTCGTGCACCGCGGGGTCGAGCCGCAGCAGCACCTGGCGCCGCTCGCGACGGGCCGGACGCGCGCCGTCGTCGCCCCCCACCCCGGGTGGGCCAGGGGCCGGTCCGGCCCCGGTCGGCGCAGCCCTCTGCTCGCCGTCCGGGGCCTCGCGCCCCTGCGCCCCCGCGGGCTCGTCGACCGTCACGCGTAGAGCGACCCGGTGTTGATGACGGGTGTCGCGCGGGACTCGCCGCACAGCACGACCAGCAGGTTGGACACCATCGCGGCCCGGCGGTCGTCGTCCAGCGTGACCAGACCGTCCGCCTCGAGCCGACCCAGTGCGCCCTCGACCATCGACACCGCACCCTCGACGATGCGCTCGCGGGCGGCGATGATCGCGCCTGCCTGCTGGCGCTGCAGCATGGCCTGGGCGATCTCCGGGGCGTACGCGAGGTTGGAGATGCGCGCCTCGATGACCTCGAGGCCGGCGATGACGACGCGGGCCGCGACCTCGGCCGCGATCTCCGCGGAGACGACGTCGGTGGCACCGCGCAGCGAGTTCTCGCCGTCGTCCGCGTGGTCGTACGGGTGCGACATCGCGACGTGGCGCAGCGCGGACTCGGACTGCACGCGCACGAAGTCGGCGTAGTCCTCGACCGCGAACGTGGCCTTGGCGGTGTCGGCGACCTGCCAGACGACGATGGCCGCGATGTTGATCGGGTTGCCGTCCGCGTCGTTGACCTTGAGCTCGTTGGTCTCGAAGTTGCGCACGCGCACCGACACGTTCTTGCGGAACGTCAGCGGCACGGTGAGGACGAGGCCGGTGCGCCGGATGGTGCCGATGTAGCGGCCGAAGAACTGCACCACGCGGGTCTGCCCGGGGCTGATGACGGCGATGGAGGTGAGCAGCACCACCCCGAGGACGAGGGTGGCGATGCCCAGGACGCCGTACCAGTTCTGCCCGGTGATGTCGGCGACGATGAACAGCGGGATCGAGGCGGCGAGCCCGGTCAGTGCCAGCAGGGCCACGAACGCCGCCGGGCCGGGGCCGAGCGCCCAGGCGTCGCGCTCGACGACGTCCACCCGGGCGCCGTCGTGCCCGACCGGGCGACCGCTCGGGTCCCCCCCGACGGAGTCCTGCGGCGGTGCGGTGTCGGGCATGGTGACCTCCAGGGGACGACGAAGCGCTGATGCGCTATCAAAGTGATAGCACTTTACCACCGGACCGCCCGCCGTGGGGTCTCTCGGGGCGCCCGGTCAGGCGAACCGGCGCAGCCGCAGCGAGTTGGTCACCACCAGGACCGACGAGAACGCCATGGCGGCGCCCGCGATCATGGGGTTGAGCAGGCCGAGGGCAGCGAGCGGGATCGCCGCGACGTTGTACGCGAACGCCCAGAACAGGTTCTGCCGGATGATCCGCAGCGTGCGCCGCGACAGCCGGATCGCCTGCGGCGCCGACGCGAGGTCCCCGCGCACCAGCGTGAGGTCCGCCGCCTCGATGGCGACGTCCGTGCCGGTGCCCATGGCCAGCCCCAGGTCGGCCGTGGCGAGGGCCGCGGCGTCGTTGACGCCGTCACCGACCATCGCGACGCGCGCGCCGCCGGCCTGCAGCCGCTCGACCGCCGCGACCTTCTCGTCCGGGAGCACCCGCGCGACGACGTCCTCCTCGGCGATGCCGACCGCACGGGCCGTCGCCAGGGCAGCGCCCCGGTTGTCGCCCGTCAGCAGCACCGGGCGCAGGCCGAGCGCACGCAGGTCGCGCACGGCCTGCACCGACGTCGGCTTCACCGGGTCCCGCAGCACCAGGACACCGCGGGCGCGGCCGTCCCACGCGGCGACGACCGCCGTCGCACCGTCCGCCTCCGCCGCGGCGACCGCGTCGGCCACCTCCGCGGTGCGCACGCCCTGCTCGTCGAGCCAGCCGAGCCGGCCCACCAGCACGCGGCGCGCGAGCCCGACCCCGCTGTGCGCGGTGCGGACCACGCCGCTGACGCCGCGGCCGGCGTCGGCGCGGAACTCCCGCACCTCGTCGGCCCCGACGGCCACGCCGTCGGCACCCACGGTGTCGGCACCCACCGTGTCCCCGGCCACCTCCCCGGTCACCCCGGCGGGGGCGTCCGCGATCGCCCGGGCGATCGGGTGCTCCGCGAGCCGCTCGACGGCGGCGGCGAGCCGACGGACCTCGGCCGCCTCCTCACCCGCCGCGGGCACGACGTCGACCAGGGCCATGCGGCCGGCCGTGACCGTGCCCGTCTTGTCGAGCACGACGGTGTCGACGCGCCGCGTCTGCTCGAGGATCTCCGGACCCTTGATGAGGATGCCGAGCTGCGCGCCGCGCCCCGTGCCGACCAGCAGGGCGGTCGGCGTGGCCAGCCCCAGGGCGCAGGGGCACGCGATGATCAGCACGGCGACCGCCGCGGTGAACGCCGCCTGCACGCCGCCGCCGGTCGCGAGCCACACGAGCAGCGTGCCCACGGCGATGACCAGCACGACGGGCACGAAGACGGCCGAGATCCGGTCGGCCAGCCGCTGCACGGGCGCCTTGCCGGTCTGCGCGTGCGCGACCAGCCGCCCGATCTGCGCCAGCCGGGTCTCCTCGCCCACGCGCGTGGCCCGGACCACCAGGTGGCCGGACGTGTTGACGGTCGCGCCGGTGACCTCGTCGCCCGGCCCGACGTCGACGGGCACGGGCTCACCGGTCAGCAGCGACGTGTCGACCGCGCTGCTGCCGGACACCACGACGCCGTCCGTGGCGACCTTCTCGCCCGGGCGCACGGCGAACTCGTCGCCGACGCCCAGGGTGCCGACCGGCACGCGGCGCTCGACGCGCCGCCCGTCCGGGCCGGTGACCAGCAGCGCGACGTCCTTCGCGCCCAGGTCGAGCAGCGCGCGCAGCGCGTCGCCCGCCCGGCGCCGCGACCGGTGCTCGGCGTACCGGCCGGCCAGCAGGAACGTGGTGACGACGGCCGCGACCTCGAAGTAGAGCTCCGGCATGCCCCCGCCGTGGCCCGCGTCGGCGGCGGGGAACAGCGTCGGGGTCATGCGCGTCCCGAGCTCGCCCGCGCCGCCCAGCAGCAGCGCCCACAGCGACCAGGCGGTCGCCGCGACGACACCGATGGACACGAGCGTGTCCATGGTCGACGCCCCGTGGCGTGCGGCGCGGTAGGCCGCCCGGTGGAACGGCCAGGCCGCCCACGTGGCCACCGGCAGCGCGAGGGCCGCGACCAGCCACTGCCAGCCGCGGAACTGCGTCGCGGGGACCATGCTCAGCACGAGGACGGGCACGGTCAGCACCGCGGCCACGCGCAGCCGGCGGCGCAGGTCCGCCCCGCGGGTGTCGTCCGGCGCGGAGGTGTCGTCGTCGGGGTCGTGCTCCGTGCCGGCGTGCTGCATGCCGGACAGGGCGTGCGCGACCTCGTCGTGGCCTGCGTGGTCGCTGTGCTCGGGGTGGTCCGCGTGCTCGCCGGACGGGTGGCCGGTGCCGCCGTGCGTCGTGCCCGGCCGCACCACGGGGTGGGCGTCGTACCCGGCCGCGCGCACGGCGGCGACCAGGTCGTCGACGGTCGGCGCCGGGGCGTCGTCCGTCGGTGCGACGTCGACGTGCGCGGTCTCCAGGGCGAGGTTCACCGTCGCGCTGGCACCCGGCACGCGGTTGAGCCGCTTCTCCACGCGCGCGACGCACGACGCGCACGTCATTCCCTCGATCGCCAGGTCGATGGCGGCGGCCGCGACGCCGTCGGGCGCAGCGGGCCCCCGGGCCGCGGGAGCACTCACAGCAGCGACCGGGTGGGTGTGACGGCGTACCCGGCCTCGGCCACGGCGGCGTCCACCGCCGCGGGGTCGAGCGGTGCGTCGGACGTGACGGTCACGGGGGACGAGCCGCCGGTGACGAGCTCGACGTCGACGCCCGTGACGCCGGGCAGCGCGGACAGCTCCTCGGTCACGGCGTTCACGCAGTGCCCGCACGTCATGCCGTCGACCCGGAAGGTGGTGGTGCTCATGGTGGTGCTCCTTCGACCTCGGTGGTCCGGTGCGGCGGGGGCCCGCGCGGGTGTGCGGCGAGCGACCGGGCGGCCGGTGGGATGGGGCCGTCCGTCCTGGTGGGGTGACGGGCGGCCGGGGGCTTCAGCTGCGGACGAGCCGTGCGATGGCGGCGGACGCCTCGCGGACCTTGGCGGCGCCCTCCTCGGGGGACTGGCGGGCCGCGTCGACGACGCAGTGGCTCAGGTGGTCCTCGACCAGGCCGATGCCCACGGCCTGCAGGGCCTTGGTCACCGCCGCGATCTGCGTGAGGACGTCGATGCAGTACACGTCCTCGTCGACCATGCGGGCGATCCCGCGCACCTGGCCCTCGACGCGGCGCAGCCGGCGCAGGTACTCGTCCTTGGCGGGCGTGTACCCGTGCACCGGTGACCCGGTCTCCCCGGGGGTCGCGGGTGCGTCGACGTCCGCGGGGTGCGGGGCCGTGGGGGCCGTCGCCTGCGTGTCGGTCGGTGTCGTCGTCACGTGCACCCCAACACGGTACCCCTGGGGGGTATTCCCGTCGGGTCCGTCCCGCCGACGGCACGCCCGCCGACCGCTCTCACCCGACCGCGCGACCGGTGCTGCCCCGCCCGGCCGCCGTCCCGGGGGAGAATCGCGCCATGCGGGTCTCGGCGAAGGCGGACTATGCGGTGCGGGCGTGCGCCGAGCTGGCGAGCAGGCCGGGCGGTGAGTCCGTCACGAGCGACGCGCTCGCCGCGGGCCAGGACATCCCCACCAGCTTCCTCGAGCGGATCATGGGCGACCTGCGCCGCGGCGGCATCGTGACGAGCGTGCGCGGGCGGGCCGGTGGCTACCTGCTGGCGCGGCCGGCCGAGGAGATCACGCTCGCGGACGTCATCCGGGCCGTCGACGGCCCGTTGGTCACGGTGCGTGACGTGCGTCCCCCGGGGCTGACGTACGAGGGCTCGGCGACCGCGCTGCTCGAGGTCTGGGTCGCGCTGCGGACCTCGGTGCGCGACGTGCTCGACGTCGTGACGCTGGCCGACGTGGTGCGCCGCGACCTGCCCGAGTCGGTCCACCGGCTCGCCGCCCGTGAGGACGCCTGGCAGAACCCCTGACGGGGCCCTGGGCAGAATGCTGCCCGACGCGACGTCCGCGCTCCGAGACGTCGTCTCGCGATGCGGATGGGTCTTGTAACCCGAGCACTCGGGTCGGAATTATCGGGCTGGTACGCAGCACGTCCGATAGGTCCGATCCCACCCCGGCGCTCCGCCGGGCCGCTCCCGAGGTGGTCCCCGTGCCCGCGATCGTCCTGCTCGCCCTCGTCGGGCTCGCCGCCCAGCTCGTCGACGGAAGCCTGGGCATGGCCTACGGCGTGACGTCCACGACGCTGCTGCTGGCCATCGGCACCAACCCGGCCGCCGCGTCCGCGACGGTCCACCTCGCCGAGATCGGCACGACGCTCGCGTCGGGCGTCTCGCACTGGAAGTTCGGCAACGTCGACTGGAAGGTCGTCCTGCGGGTTGGCGTACCCGGTGCGATCGGGGCGTTCGCCGGGGCGACGGTCCTGTCGAACCTGTCCACCGACGCCGCCAAGCCGGTGATGTCCCTGATCCTGCTCGGCCTCGGCGTCTACCTGCTCGTCCGGTTCACGCTCAAGGGCCTGCGCACCGACCGCCTGCACCTGCCCCTGCGCTCGCGGTTCCTCGCGCCGCTCGGGCTGGTCGCCGGCTTCGTCGACGCGACCGGCGGCGGCGGCTGGGGGCCGGTCGGCACGCCCGCGCTGCTCGCCAGCGGCCGGCTCGAGCCGCGCAAGGTGGTCGGGTCGATCGACACCTCGGAGTTCCTCGTCGCGATCGCCGCGAGCCTCGGCTTCCTGCTCGCCATCGGCTCGCAGGGCATCGACTTCACGTGGGTCGCCGCGCTGCTCGTCGGTGGGCTCATCGCCGCACCCCTCGCCGCGTGGCTGGTCCGCAAGGTCCCGGGCCGCGTGCTCGGGTCCGCGGTCGGCGGCGTCATCGTCCTGACCAACACCCGCACGCTGCTGCGCTCCGACTGGGTCGGCGTGGGCGACACCCCGACCGAGCGCCTCGTGCTCGGCGCGATCGCGCTCGTGTGGATCGCCGCGATCACGTGGTCGGTCCGGGCGTACCGCCACGACCTGGCCGCCGGGCGCGGTGACGTCGTCGCGGTGGACCACGGCGCGGCCGGGCCGGGCACCGAGCCGGCGAGTGTCGAGCCCGCCCTCGCCGCGGCCGACGCCGACCCGGCGCCGCCGACCCGCTGACCTCGTCCCACCGTCGCCGGTGCACACGCCGGACGGACCCGCCACGAGACCGGGCTCAGGTCGCTCATCGACTGCGGTGAGCGACCTGAGCCCGGTCTCGTGCGTCCCGGGGCCTGAGGACGTGGACGCCTCAGCGCGGGTGGGTCACTCCGGACGGTCGGCGGTGGCCGCGGCCTGTGCCGCCGCCGGCAGCGCCTCCAGCACGCGGTCCAGCACCGACTCGTCGTGCGCGGCCGAGACGAACCACGCCTCGAACGCCGACGGGGGAGCCAGCACGCCCGCGTCGAGCAGCGCGTGGAAGAACGGTGCGTACCGCCAGTGCTCCGACGCCTGGACCGCGGCGTAGTCGCGCGCGCCCTCGGTCGCGGCCCGCTCGCCGAACACGATGCTGAACAGGCTGCCCGCCCACTGCAGGGCGTGCGGCACACCGGCCTCGGCCAGTGCGCCCGTCACGGCCCGGCGCAGGTGCGCGGACGCGGCGTCGACCCGCGCGTACACCTCGGCGTCGGCCAGCCGCAGCGTCGCCAGGCCGGCCGTGGTGGCCACCGGGTTCCCCGAGAGGGTCCCGGCCTGGTAGACGGGCCCGAGCGGCGCGAGCTGCTCCATGATGTCCGCGCGTCCGGCGACCGCGGCCACGGGCAGCCCGCCGCCGATGACCTTGCCGAACGTCAGCAGGTCCGGCGCCCACTGCTCGGAGGCACCCTCCAGGCCCCACCAGCCGGCACGGCCGACACGGAACCCGGTGAGCACCTCGTCCTGGATCATCACGGCGTCGTGGTGCTGGGTGATGCGGCGCAGCTCACGGTTGAAGCCGGGCAGCGGCGGGACGACGCCCATGTTGGCCGGCGCGGCCTCGGTGATGACGGCGGCGATGGACGACCCGTGCTCGTCGAAGGCGGCCTGCAGGGCCTCGAGGTCGTTGTAGGGCACGACGATCGTCTCCGCCGCGACCGCGGCGGTGACGCCCGCGGACCCGGGCAGCGCGAGCGTCGCGACGCCCGAGCCGGCCTGCGCGAGCAGCGCGTCCACGTGCCCGTGGTAGCAGCCGGCGAACTTCACGACCTTGTCGCGGCCCGTCCACGCGCGCGCCAGGCGCAGCGCCGTCATCGTCGCCTCGGTGCCGGTCGAGACCAGCCGCACCCGCTCCGCCACCGGCACGCGGTCACGGATCTCGTCGACCAGCTCGACCTCGGTCGTCGTCGGGGCGCCGAAGCCCAGACCGCGCGCGGCCGCCTGCTGCACCGCCTCGACCACCTGCGGGTGCGCGTGGCCGACGAGCGCCGGCCCCCACGACCCGACGAGGTCCACGTAGTCGCGGCCCTCCACGTCCGTCACGTACGCACCGCGCGCCGAGGCCAGGAACCGCGGCGTGCCGCCGACGGACCCGAACGCGCGCACGGGCGAGTTCACCCCGCCGGGGATCACCGCCGTGGCGTGCGCGAACGCCTCCGTGCTGCTGGCGGTCCAGGTCGGGCCGTCCGCGGGGGCGGGACCACCTGCGACGTCGTCCTCCACCTGCGTCATCACCGCTCCTCTGCCAGCCAGCCGGCCAGCTCCGTCGCCCAGTACGTCAGGACGGCATCGGCACCGGCCCGGCGGATGCTGAGCACGGACTCCGTGACAGCACCCCGACGGCCGATCCACCCCTGCGCGGACGCCGCCTCGATCATCGCGTACTCGCCGGACACCTGGTACGCCCATACGGGCACCGTCGCCGTCGCCGCGACGTCCGCGAGCACGTCGAGGTAGGACATCGCGGGCTTCACCATGACGACGTCCGCGCCCTCGGCGATGTCGGTGGCGACCTCGCGCGCCGCCTCGCGGCGGTTGGCGGGGTCCATCTGGTACGTGCGGCGGTCACCGTCGAGCTGCGACTCGACGGCCTCGCGGAACGGCCCGTAGAACGCGGACGCGTACTTCGCCGCGTAGGCCAGCACGGCCACCTCGTGGTGCCCGGCGGTGTCCAGCGCGTCACGCACGGCCGCGGTCTGGCCGTCCATCATGCCGCTGAGCCCGAGCAGGTGGGCGCCCGCCTCGGCCTGCGCGAGCGCCATCGCGGCGTACCGCTCGAGCGTCGCGTCGTTGTCGACGACCCCCTGCGGGGTCAGCACGCCGCAGTGCCCGTGGTCGGTGAACTCGTCCAGGCACAGGTCCGCCTGCACGACCAGGGCGTCACCGACCTCCGCCACGACGTCGGCGATCGCGACGTTGAGCACGCCGTCCGGGTCCGTGGCGCCCGTGCCGAGCGCATCGCGGTGCGCGGGGACGCCGAAGAGCATGACGCCGCCCAGGCCCGCCTCGGCCGCGCGGGTCGCCTCGCGGCGCAGCGAGTCGCGCGTGTGCTGCTGCACGCCCGGCATCGAGGTGATCGGCCGCGGGGCGTCGAGACCCTCGCGGACGAACAGCGGCAGCACGAGGTCGGCCGGGTGCAGGCGGGTCTGCGCGGTCAGCCGACGCATCGCCGGCGTGCGGCGGGTCCGGCGGGGACGCAGCCGGCCGGGGGTGGGGGTCGTCACGGGGTGTCCTCCGTGGGGGTGACGGGTGCGGACGGGGGGACGGCGCCGGGCGTCGCGCCGGTGCCCACCACGTGGCGGGTGAGCGCGTCGACGAGGCCGGCGAGGGTCTGCTGGTCCGCGACCGCGTCGACGCGCAGCCCGCGGCGGCGGGCCTCGTCGGCGGTGCTGGGGCCGATGACGACGACGCGGGTGGCGGGCGGCGGCGTGCCGAGGTGGTCGAGCAGGGCCCGCACGCTGCTGGCGGACGTGAGCAGGGCCGCGTGGACGTCGCCGTCGGCCCAGGCGCGCGCGACGGCCGCGTCGGGCGGACCGGCGGGGGTGGTCCGGTACACGACGAGGTCGTCGACGGCCCACCCCGCGGCCCGCAGCCCGTCCGCCAGCGTGCCGGCGGCCAGGTCCCCGCGGGGGAACAGGACGCGGGGGCCGGTCGGGGCGTCACCGGGGCGCAGCGGCGGTGCGCCGGCGGCCGCGGCCAGCAGCGCGACGACCAGGTCCGCCGCGGTGGAGCGCACCGGGGGGACGACGTCGACGCGCACGCCCAGGGCCCGCAGCGCGCGCGCCGTGCCCGGGCCCACCGCGGCGACCCGGGCGCCGCCGCGCGCGACCAGGGCCGCGAGACCGTCGTCGTGGGCGGCGGCGCGGTCGGCCAGCACGGCGACGGCGGCCTGGCTGGTCACCGCGAGCCACGGGTACCAGCCGGCGCCGAGGGCGAGCAGGGCGTCGTCGAGGGGGCCCTGGTCGTCGACGGGTTGCGTGCGGACGAGGGGGACGACCACGGGCTCGGCGCCCGCGGCGCGCAGCGCGATCGCCGCCGGGCTGACGGCGGGGGCGAGCGCGTCGGGGGTGTCCGGGTGGCCCGCGGCGGACGCACCGGCCGCAGGGGCGGGGTCGAGCGGGGGCCGGGGGACCAGCACGCGCCACCCGTCGAGGGCACCGGCGGCGGCCGCACCCCTCGGCGCGTCGGCCGCGGGGCGGGCCGGGGTCGGGCCGTCGGCCGTCATCGCACCGGGCCGAGGGGTGCGAGGTCGGTGGCGCCGGCGTCCAGGAGGTCCTCGGCCAGCCGCCGACCGAGGGCGTCGGCCGCCGCGTCGTCGTCGGCCGGGCCGCGGGCGGCGAGGCGCAGGACGCGCGAGCCGTCGGGTGCGGCCACGACGGCGTCGAGCACGAGGGTGCCCGTCGTCTCGTCGAGCCGTCCCCAGGCGCCGATGGGTGCGGCGCACCCGGCCTCCAGGCGCGCCAGCACGGCGCGCTCGGCGACGACCGCCCGGCGGGTGGGGGTGTGGTCCAGCGCACGCAGCGCGGCGGCCAGCGCGGTGTCGCCGCCGGCGTCCGCGGCCCGGACCTCCACGGCCAGCGCGCCCTGCCCCGGCGCGGGCGCCAGGACGTCGGGATCGAGGGTCTCGCTCACGGCGTCGAGGCGTCCGAGCCGCGCCAGCCCGGCCGCGGCCAGGACCACCGCGTCGAGGTCGCCGCGGGGTGCGTCGGTGGCGACGCCGGGGTGCGGCGCCTCGGCGCCGATGTGCGCGCCGGTGGCGTGGGTGGTCGGGTCGAGCCCGCGGACGCGCCCCAGCCGGGTGCCGACGTTGCCGCGGATGTCGACCACGTCGAGGTCGGGGCGCAGCGCACGCAGCTGCGCGGCGCGCCGCGGGGACCCGGTGCCCACGCGCGCACCCGCCGGCAGCGTCGCCAGCGTGAGGCCGTCGCGGGCGCACAGGGCGTCGCGCGGGTCTTGCCGCGGGGGGACCGCGGCGATGACCAGCCCGTCCGCGGGGACCGTGGGCAGGTCCTTGAGCGAGTGCACGGCCACGTCGCAGCGGCCGTCGAGCAGCGCGTCGCGCAGGGCGGTGACGAAGACGCCGGTGCCGCCGATGGTGGCCAGGGACGCGCGGACGCGGTCGCCCTGGGTGCGCACGCGCACCGTCTCGACGGCGAGGCCGCCGAGGGCGGCGAGCGCGTCGGCGACGTGACCCGTCTGCGTGAGGGCCAGGGCGCTCGCGCGCGTGCCGACACGGACCTGCTGAGGCATGCGCCCAGTGTCGTCGTCGCGCGTGCGGATGTCGAAATGGCGAGCTCGTCGGTGCCCCTCCGCAGGTCCCCGTGGAATTCCGTACCGGCGCCGTTCTGACAATGCGTCAGAACGTTTCCGAGGTGCCGCTCAGAATGTGACTCACGCCATTTCTCCGCGCTATTTCTGACAGGTCGTCATCACGCCGCGTCCGGTGGGGTGGGGGTCGACGGCGAGGGGTCGGTGCCGTCCACGACGGCGTCGTCCTCGACGCCCGTCGGCGGCTCGGTCGGTGGCTCGGTCGGCGGCTCCGGCGACGGTTCGGTCGACGGCTCGACCGGCGCCTCCGCCAGCAGCGCGGCCGCCGCGGCGCGCGCGTCCGGGACCACCGACGCCAGCCCGTTGCCCGCCGCCCACGCACCGCACACGGCGACGCCCGGCATGCCCGCCGCGGCCGCCCGCACCGCGGCGACCGCCGCCCGGTGCGCGGCGCTCGGCCGGGGCAGCGACTGCGTCCACCGCACCACCGCCGACCCGCGCAGCTGCGCGCGACCCAGGGGCACGCCGAGCAGGGTCGTGGCGTCGCGCAGCGCGAGGTCCACCAGGGCGGGGCCGTCCGGCAGCGCGTCCCGGTCCGGCGTCGTCGCCCCGTGGTCCCGGCCGTCCGCGCCGTCGGCCGGCGTGCCGCCCGCACGGCCGTAGGACAGGCGCACCACGTGCCGGCCCGGCCCGGCGGCGTCGGCCACCCAGGCCCACTTGGCCGTCGCGTGGGTCAGCGCCTTGGCCCGCACGTCGTCCACGCCCGGCCCCACCAGCACCCCGGTGCCGCGCGGTGCGGCGTCCAGCGCGGGCGCGTCGAGCACCAGCGTGACCAGGGTGACGGGGGCGCCGTCGTCGAGCCGCACGTCCCGCAGGTCGGCCCCGTCCAGCCCGTCCAGCACGCGCGCGGCACCGGGCGTCGCGACCACCAGGCGCTGGGTGCGCAGGTCGCGTGACGGCCGGGGCGGGCGGTGCCGGTCCTGCGTCCCGACGACCAGCGTGCCGTCCGCCGCCCGCGTCACCGACTCCGCGCGCGTGCCGGTGAGCACCACGCCGCCGTGCGCGGTCACGTCGGCGACCAGCGCGTCGACCAGGCGGTGCACCCCGCCGGCGACGCCCTCGACCGCGCTGCCGGCCGGCGCGGACGCCCGCAGGCGACGCACCGCACGTGCCAGCGAGCCCCCGGCGGCGGCCCGGGCCTCGCGCAGACCCGGTGCGGCCGCGTCGACGGCCAGGTCGTCCGGGTCGGCAGCGTGCACGCCGCCGACCACGGGGTGCACCAGCCGCGTCACCACGGCGCGACCCATGCGCGCGCGCACGAGCCCGCCCAGGGTCGTGGCCCGCGCCCCCACCCGTGCCGGCAGCACCAGGTCCAGCGCCGCCCGCAGCGCCCCGGCCGTCCCCAGCGTCCGCCGCACGTCGGGCGTCAGCGGGTACGCGGGGACGCCCAGCAGACCCGTGCGCGGCAGTGGCCCGTCACCGCTGGTCAGGTGCGTCCACGCGCCGCGCGGCTCGGGTGCGACGACGTCCTCGGCGAGCCCCAGGTCGGCGAGCAGCGCCGCCACGGAGCCGTTGCGGGTCGCGTAGGACTCGGCGCCCGCGTCGAGCCGCAGCCCGGCGACGTCGTGCCCGCGGACCGCGCCGCCGGGGGTGTCACGCTCGTCGAGGACGAGCGTGCGCAGCCCCGCGCGCGTCAGCTCACGCGCCGCCACCAGGCCCGCGACACCGGCCCCGACGACGACGGCCTCCCACGCCGGCGCCCCCGTGAGCGGCCCCGACCCGCCGTCGGTCACAGCGAGTGGACCAGCTGCACGAGCCGCGTCAGCACGGTCGGGTCGGTGTCCGGCGGCACGCCGTGGCCCAGGTTCACCACGTGCGCGGGCGCGGCGGTCCCGCGGCGCACCACGTCCCGCACGTGCGCCTCGAGGACCTCCCAGGGCGCCGCCAGCAGGGCCGGGTCGACGTTGCCCTGCAGCGGTGTGCGACCGCCGAGCCGCGCCGAGGCCTCGTCGAGCGGCACCCGGTAGTCGACGCCCATGACGTCCGCACCGGCGTCCCGCATGGCGACGAGCAGCTCGCCGGTCCCGACGCCGAAGTGCACCGTGCGCACCCCCAGCGCACCGGCCTGCGCCAGCACCCGCGCCGACGCGGGAGCGCAGTGCGCCGTGTAGTCGGCCAGGGTGAGGGCACCGGCCCAGGAGTCGAAGAGCTGCGCGGCGCTCGCCCCGGCGGTGACCTGGGCTGCGACGAACGCACCGGTGACCTCGGCCGTCCAGTCCATCAGCGCGGCCCACGCGGCGGGGTCGGCGTGCATGAGGCGCCGTGCCGCCAGGTGGTCGCGCGACGGGCCGCCCTCGACCAGGTACGCCGCCAGCGTGAACGGCGCCCCGGCGAACCCGACCAGCGGGGTGCTGCCCAGCTGGGACACCGTCCGCGCCACGCCCTCGGCGACCGGTGCCACGCGCTCGGCGTCCAGCGGGCCCAGGTCGCGCAGGCGGGCGACGTCGTCCACGGTGCGCACGGGCGAGGCGATGACCGGGCCCGTGCCGGGCACGATCTCGACGTCCACGCCGACCAGGCGCAGGGGCACCACGATGTCGGAGAAGAACACGGCGGCGTCGACGCCGTGGCGGCGCACGGGCTGCAGGGTGATCTCGGCGGCCAGGTCCGGGTCCAGGCACGCGTCGAGCATCGCGACGCCCGCGCGGGACTCGCGGTACTCCGGCAGGGACCGTCCCGCCTGGCGCATGAACCACACGGGCGGGCGCTCCGGGCGGTCCCCGGAATAGGCGCGCACGAGTGCGGAACCGGAGGTGCGGCCGTCGACGAGAGGATGGTGTGGGGGAAGACTCACGTGATCGATTGTGCCGGACATTTCTGAGGATGATTCAATCGGTTCCCGTGGTGCTCCTGTCGCTCGTCGCGAGCCACCACGACCTCGACCTGACCGTCCTGGAGCGTCTGCAGTCCGACGTCCACGCGGTCGGGCGTGAGCTCGTCGCCGCGACCAACGCCGTGTCCGGTGCCGTCGTGCTCGCGACGTGCAACCGGTTCGAGCTGTACCTGGACGTCGACGACACCGCCCACACCTCCCGTGCCCGTCGCGCCGTCGCGCAGGCGGTGGCCGCGCGGTCCGGGTACGACGTCGACGAGGTCGTCGAGCACCTGCGCCCGCTGGTCGGGGCCGACGCCGGGGAGCACCTGTTCGCGGTCGCGTCCGGCCTGGAGTCGATGGTGGTGGGGGAGCGGGAGATCGCCGGGCAGGTGCGGCGCGCGCTGACCACGGCCCGCAGCGACGGCACGACGACGTCGACGCTCGAGGCGCTGTTCCAGGCGGCGTCCCGCGCCTCACGGGCCGTCGAGGCCACCACCGGCCTCGGGTCGACCGGACGCTCGGTGGTCGGGGTCGCGCTCGACCTGGCCGCCGCCACCCTGCCGCAGGGCGACGACGGTGCGGACTGGGCGGCCGTGCGCTGCGTGCTCGTGGGCACCGGCTCCTACGCCGGGGCGAGCCTGGCTGCCCTGAAGGCCCGCGGCGTGCACGACGTGCGCGTGTACTCCCCGAGCGGCCGCGCGGGGCCGTTCGCGTCGGCGCGCGGTGTCGCGGCGCTGCCCGCCGGTGCCGACCTGCGCGACGAGCTGGCGCGCACCGACCTCGTCGTGGCGTGCTCGGGTGCCGCCGGCCCCGTGCTGGGTGTCGAGGCGCTGGCCGAGGCGCGCCGGGGCGTGACGCACCCGCTCACCGTGGTCGACCTGGCGCTGCGGCACGACGTGGACCCGGACGTCCGGTCGCTGCCGGGTGTCGCGCTGGTCTCGCTGCAGTCGGTGGCCGAGCACGCACCCGCCGAGCACGCGGCGCTCGGCCGTGCGCGCGAGGTGGTGCTGCAGGCGGCCCGGGACTTCGAGGCGGACCGCCGTGTGCGCGAGTGGGACCCGGCCGTGGTGGCCCAGCGCACCCGGGTGCTCGGGGGCCTGGAGGCCGCGCTCGACGCCCTGCCGCCGCAGGACCGCGACGAGGCCCGCGCACGGTCGCTGCGTCGGCGCACCCGCGCCGCGCTGCACGGGCCCACGGTCGCGGCGCGCACCGCCGCGCGCGAGGGTGACGCCGCGGGGTACGCCCGCGCGCTGGCCGACCTCGCGGCCGTGCCGGTCCCGCAGGTGCCGTCCGCCTGACCGCGCGGGCACCGTCGCGTCGGTCCCGGCTCCTCACGTCCCGGCCCCGCGCGCGCTGCCACCGAACCCGCCGTAGCGTCGTCGGCGCACCATCCCCGACCCGCAGGAGGAGACGGCATGGCCACGATCGACGAGACGATCGACGTCGACGTCCCGGTCCGCACGGCGTACGACCAGTGGACGCAGTTCGAGGAGTTCCCGCACTTCATGGACGGCGTCAAGGAGGTCAAGCAGATCAGCGACACGCTGACGCGCTGGGTCACCGACATCCAGGGGGTCGAGCGTGAGTTCGACGCGGCGATCCGTGAGCAGCAGCCGGACGTGGTCGTCGCGTGGAGCAGCATCGACGGCACGACGCACTCCGGCCGTGTGACCTTCGAGCCCCTCGGGCCCGGGTCCACGCGGATCACGACGCACATCGAGTGGGAGCCGGGCTCGTTCAAGGAGAAGATCGGCGCCGCGGTGGGTGCCGACGACCGGCAGGTGAAGAAGGACCTGCACCGGTTCAAGGAGTTCATCGAGTCGCGCCGCACCGAGACCGGTGCGTGGCGCGGCGAGGTCGAGGGCGGGACCCCGGTCGACCGCGGCACCGCTGCGACCGGTGGCACCGCGTTCCCGGGCGGCACCCCGGTCGAGGGCGGCACGACGACTCCCTGACCTGCGCCGACGGCCCGGTCGCCCGCCCGGGCGGCCGGGCCGTCGTGCTGTCGGCGCGGCGCGATCCGTCCCGGTCGGGCAGCGACCGGGCCGCGATCGGGCCGGGCCGTGTCAGTGCACCGTGCCCTCGGTGATCGCCCGCAGGGCCGCCACGTGCGCGGAGAACGCGCGCCGGCCGGCCGGTGTGAGGCGCAGCCACGCCAGCCTGCGGGCGTCGTCGCGGCTCGCGGACGCGGCCTTGCGCACCTCCGCGTAGCCGGCCTCGGTGAGCACCTTGAGGTGCTTGGACAAGGTCGCGTCCGAGACCCCCACGGCGTCGCGGACGACGGAGAACTCGACCTGCTCGGCGGCCGCGAGCAGCCCGCACACCCGCAGCCGCACGGGCGCGTGCACGATCTCGTCGAACCGTGCGGCGGCGGCGGTCCCGGGACCGGCGGGCTCGCGCTCAGCGGACACGGGCGAGCCGCTCCTGCGCGATCCTGTCGAGACGACGCCCGAGCAGGAAGGTCAGGGCGCCGGCGGCGAGCACCGGCAGCGCGACCCAGGGGTGCAGGTCGGCCGCCACGAGCCCGAACGACGTGCTGAGCAGCACGAGCAGGGCACCGATCAGCACGGCGAGCGTCCCACCGGCCGCCACCCCGCCCCCGGCCGGGCGCACGAGCCGGCGCTGCCGCAGGGCGGTGACCAGCACGAGGGCGCCGGCGAGGAGCGGGGTGAGCAGCCCGCTGCGGCGGTCGCCCAGCAGCGGCGCCGCGACGAACACGGCGGCCAGCCCGGCCATGCCGGTGAGGTACCACGTCGGGGTCGTCACGTGCGGCGCGAGCGCGGTCCGGTCGGCGTCGAGGTGGGCGAGCAGCTCCTCGGCGCCGCGGGCGTCCGGGACCGGCGAGTGAGTTTCCATGTCGGAAACCCTACTCGGACTTTCCATGATGGCAAGACACTCGCCCATGCGGCGGCGCGGGCCGGGCGCCGCCCGCGCTCAGGCGCGCAGCTGCTGCGTGAGGGCCTCGGCGTCGGTGGTCGGCCGCTCGCACACGAACCCTCGGCAGACGTACGCCGCCGGGCGCCCGTCGACGAGCGGCCGGTCGCGCAGCAGCGCGGGCGCGTCGGGGTCGAGGTGCGCGGGGTCGCCGAGCGTGACCACCAGCCCGGGTGCGGGTGCCGTGAGCGCCACCCGGTGCAGCGTGCGGGCGGCCGGGTCGTCGGGCGGGCCGACGACGGCGACCTCGCGGGGGCCGTCGAGCAGCGCCTCGGCCGTCGCCAGCGCCCAGCCCGCCGCCTGCGGGTAGCGCCCGGCCAGCCCCAGCGGTGCGCGCAGCGCGGCGAGCGCCGCTTCCCGCAGGGTCAGGTCGCCGGTGAGCGCGCCGAGGGCGACGAGCACCGCGGCGGCCGCCGCGGCACCGGACGGGGTCGGGCCGTCGGTCGGGTCCTGGGGGCGCATCAGCGCGCCGAGCACGGAGTCGGTCTCGTCGTCGGCGGTGTCGAACAGCGCGCCGTCGGCGTCCCGGAAGTGGGCGAGCACCGTGGTCGTCAGGCGGTGCGCGCGGGCCGTCCACCCGTGCTCGCCGGTCACGGCGGCGAGCACGAGGTACCCGTCGGCCACGTCGGCGTAGTCCTCCAGGACGCCCGGCGCGTGGCCGGCGGTCCCGCCGCGCGAGGTCCGCACGAGCCGGTCCCCACCGGCGGGGTCGGTCCGCGTGTGGACGTCCGCGAGCAGCTGCGCGCAGTCCCGCGCCGCCGCCACCAGGTCGGGGCGGTCGAGCAGCGCGCCGGCCTCGGCCAGCGCGGCGACGGCCAGTCCGTTCCACGCGGTGACCACCTTGTCGTCGCGCGCGGGCCACGGTCGCGCGGCACGTGCGCGGCGGAGCCGGTCGCGCACGGCCGCGTACCGTGCGGCGTCGTCGGGGGCGCGCCGCAGCTGCAGCACCGACGCCCCGTGCTCGAAGGTCCCGTCGCGCGTCACGCCCAGCACGTCCGCCGCCCACGCGCCGTCGTCGTCGCCCAGCACGTCGCGCAGCTGCTGCGGCGTCCACGCGTAGAAGGCGCCCTCGCGGCCCTCGCTGTCGGCGTCGAGCGCGGACGCGAAGCCGCCCTCGGGAGTGCGCAGGTCCGCCAGCAGCCAGGCCGCGGTCTGCGTGGCGACGCGGCGGTACGTCGGCTCGCCGGTCAGGCGCCACGCGTGCAGGTACGCCCGCAGCAGCAGCGCGTTGTCGTACAGCATCTTCTCGAAGTGCGGGACGGTCCACGTCGCGTCCACCGAGTACCGCGCGAACCCGCCGGCCAGCTGGTCGTACATCCCGCCGCCGGCCATCGCGTCGAGCGTGCCGCGGGCCATGGCCAGCGCGTCGGCGTCCCCCGTGCGGGCGTGGTGCCGCAGCAGCCACTCGAGCGTCGTGGACGGCGGGAACTTCGGTGCCCCCCCGAACCCGCCGTGGTGCTCGTCGAAGGACGCGCCCAGCGCACCCAGCGCCCGGGCGGTGACGCGCTCGTCGACGTCATCTGCCGTCGGGGTGCTCCCGTCGGTCGGAGGGCGGCGTGCCAGCACACCGGCGATCGACGACGCGCTGCCGACGACCTCGTCGCGGCGGGTGGTCCACGCGGCGGCCAGCGCGGCCAGCACCTCCGGGAACGACGGCACCTGCCCCAACCGACGCGGCGGGAAGTACGTGCCGCAGTAGAAGGGCTTGCCGTCGGGCGTGGTGAACACGGTCATGGGCCACCCGCCGGAGCCGGTCATGGCCTGGGTGGCGGTCATGTAGACCGCGTCGACGTCGGGCCGCTCCTCGCGGTCCACCTTCACGCACACGAAGTGCTCGTTCATGAAGGCCGCGGTCGCCGGGTCCTCGAACGACTCGTGCGCCATGACGTGGCACCAGTGGCACGCGGCGTACCCGACGGAGACCAGCAGCGGGACGTCCCGCCGGCGGGCCTCGGCGAACGCGTCGTCGCCCCACTCCCACCAGTCGACGGGGTTGTCGGCGTGCTGCAGCAGGTACGGGCTGCTGGCGGTGGCGAGGCGGTTGGGCACGGCTCCAGCCTGGGGCAGGCGGTGGGGGCGTGCGACCGGGGGGCACGAAAAAGCGCACCGGGCCTGGTCGGGGGGGAGGACCAGGCCCGGTGCGGTCTGTGGGCCGGACCCGTGAGGTCCGACCTGACCGGGGCGCTCCGTGGAGTGCCGCTCGGGTTCGTGCCGGTATGTCCAGTGATGCTACGCGATGACTGGGCTCCGTGGGTGAAAATTCATCGACCAGATTCTCACGAGTGGGCCCAGTCCCGCTGCTGGGCCGCCGGACCGGGCGCCCACGTGTGCGGGACCACCTGGTTCGTCTCGATGTCGGTGAGCTCGGCGGCGTAGACGATCGCCTCGTACACCCCGGCCTCGACCCGGTCGAGGTGCAGCCGCTCGGCCCGCTCGATGTCGTCGCCCAGGTGCGAGATGCGCGCGACGACGTACCGCTGCGCGTCCTGCCACTGGTCCACCACCCGCACGGACAGGCCGTTCCACCGCGCGGTCAGGTCGAGCTCGAACAGCTCGGTGACGTCCTCACGGGCCACGCGCCGGTACCAGCGGCCCGACGGCGACTGGTGGAAGCCCGTCTCCGCGAGCGGCGGGTTGGCCAGGGCGAGCACGACCGTGTGCCCGCCGTCGACGACGTCCGCCTCGAGGTACGCGCCGTGCCACTTGGCGACGGGCCCGACGCACCGGGACAGCGACGCGAGCGCCGGCCGGGGCGCTCCCAGCTGCGTGACCGTCCAGCCCGTGCCGACGTCGCCGTAGCGCGCGAGCAGGGTGGACGTCCCGTCGTCATGGACGCGGATGAGCTCGGCGCCCGGGGGGATGCGGGAGTGCCGCAGCCACCACAGCGGGACGATGTAGCCCGGCACGTCCCGGTACTGCAGCTGCGGGGACGACTCGAACCGCAGGATGTCGATGTACCGGTCGTACGGGCTGAACGGGGACCCGGGGTAGCCCAGGCCGTGCACCTCGAAGAGCTGGGCCGGGGTGGTCGCGAAGGCGACGTCCTCTGCGCGGACCACGTAACCGGCGATGCGGTCGTGACCCTGCGTGAGATGGGCGTGCGCCAGCGACGGTGTGATCGCCTTCTGCATCAGTGTCACGAGGGGGCTTCCTTGCCGGATCGGACGGAGGGGGAGGATTCCGACGACGCCGACGATTCTGACCCGCTTCAGGTCACATGTCCAGGCATCGAAACGTCTCGACAGGGATCGCTCCCACTCCGGAGGCCCTCGTTCGGCCGAACGGGTGACGCATCCGGGGGACGTACCGCCCTCGAACCGGACGAACCGGGCGCGATGCTACTCCAGGTGGGCGACGAGCGACGTCGCGAGTCCGGTGTACGTCGCGGGCGAGAGGTTTCGCAGCCGCTCGGTGACGTCGGCCGGAAGCCCGAGGCCGTCGACGAAGTCCCGCATGTCCTGCGCGGTGAGCCGGTGGCCGCGCGTCAGCTCCTTGAGCCGCTCGTACGGGTTGTCCATGCCCGGGACGCCCGCGACGGACGCCGCGCGCATCGCCGACTGCACGGCCTCGCCCAGCACCTCCCAGTTGGCGTCGAGCTCGCGGGCGAGCAGCGCCTCGTCCACCGACAGGGCCCGCAGCCCGCGCCGGACGTTGTCGATCGCGAGCAGCGAGTGCCCGAACGCCGGGCCGATGTTGCGCTGCGTGGTGGAGTCGGTGAGGTCGCGCTGCAGCCGGCTGGTGACGAGCGTCGAGGCGAGCGTGTCGAGCAGCGCGCACGAGATCTCGAGGTTCGCCTCGGCGTTCTCGAAGCGGATCGGGTTGACCTTGTGCGGCATCGTCGACGAGCCCGTCGCCCCCGCGACCGGGATCTGCGTGAACACGCCCCGGCTGATGTACGTCCACACGTCGGTGGCCAGGTTGTGCAGCACCCGGTTGAAGCGCGCGACGTCGGCGTAGAGCTCGGCCTGCCAGTCGTGCGACTCGATCTGCGTGGTCAGCGGGTTCCACGTCAGGCCCAGGTGCTCGACGAACGTGCGCGAGACCATCTGCCAGTCCGCGTCCGGCACCGCGGCCAGGTGCGCGCCGTACGTGCCCGTCGCGCCGTTGAGCTTGCCGAGGTACTCGTCGGACGCGATGCGGCGCAGCTGCCGACGCAGGCGGTGCGCGAGGACCGCGATCTCCTTGCCGAGCGTCGTCGGGGTGGCGGGCTGGCCGTGGGTCAGCGCGAGCATCGGGACGGCGGCGTGCTCGGCCGCCAGGGCCGCGACCTCGTCGCTCAGCGCGACCGCCGCGGGGAACCAGACCTCCCGGACGGCGCCGCGCACCATGAGGGCGTAGGACAGGTTGTTGACGTCCTCGCTGGTCAGCGCGAAGTGGACGAGCTCGTTGACCTGCGGCAGCACGGTGTCGGGGCGCAGCGCCTCCGGGGCCGCGGCGATGCGGCGCTTGAGGAAGTACTCGACGGCCTTCACGTCGTGCACCGTCGTGCGCTCGATCTCCGCCAGCTCCGCGATCTCGGCCGCACCGAACGTCGCGACGACGTCGCGCAGGTACTGCTCCTCGTCGGGGGCGAGCTCCGGGGCGCCCGGGACCACGGCGTGCGACGTCAGGTGGATGACCCACTCGACCTCGACCTCGACGCGGGCCCGGTTGAGCGCCGCCTCCGAGAGGTGGTCGACGAGCGGCGCCACCGCGGGCCGGTACCGGCCGTCGAGCGGGCCGAGCGCGATCGGCGGGGTGACGTCGGCGAGGGGGACGCGGGTGGCGGGGGCGTCGTCGAGCGGCATGCGCTCAGTGTTTCAGAGGCGACGGTGCCGACGTGCGGGCGTCCGCGGGGCGTACGGACGCGCCGGACGGGTGACCGGGTCGGCTCGTCGCGCTCTTCCGGCCACGCCCCGCCCGCGCGGGGACCCGCCGGTGACGAGCGGTGGCTCGCGCTCGACGCGGCTACGGTCGAGGCGCGCGACGAGTCGGGACGCGTGCGCAGCAGATGCGCAACGAGGACAAGCTGATCCGCGCGAGGAGTGCTCGCATCGGGCCACGACTGCTGAACCGGAGGGTCGAGATCAGAAGGTCCGCACGATGAGATACGAGACGCGCAAGGTGGTCTTCGCGGCTGGTGCCGAGAAGATCAGGTGCGCGCGCCCCGGCCGAGTCCCGACCGACGACGACCTGGCACGTCTTGTCAGCAGCGGCGTGCGAGGCATCGACCTCGACGAGAGGACGACGGGTGACAGCCTCGAGTGGCTCGACGGGCTGTCCCTCGACGTGCTGACGATCGACTCGCGGCGCCCTGTGCCCAGGCTGCCGGCCAGGACGCTGGGACGTCTGCGGAGTCTCGACGTCACCAGCGGGGCGTCTCTGCGTGAGCCGGTCCGGTCCGGTGACCTGCTGCGACTCGAGCACCTGGCCGCCGACGAGGGTCACGTCACGGGGCCCTTGCGGGATGCTGCGCACCTGACCACGGTGCACCTGTCCCGCGTACGCACGCTGTCGATCGCGTTGCTGTGCCACCTCCCTCGTCTCCGGGTCGCGCGGGTGGAGGCCGACCGGTCGGTTCGGGACCAGGCGTTCGATCTGCGGCCCGCGTGCGGGCTGGATGCGCTCCGTGAGCTGTGGGTCGATGACGCGTGCCTCGTCTCGCTCGAGGGCGTTCAGGCGCTTCCGGCGCTCGAGGAGCTGGCGGTCCTGCCGCACGGGACGGTCGCCGGGCGGTCGCCGCTCGACCTGGGGCCGCTGGCCGCGGCCCGCGCGCTGCGGGTGATCCGGCTCCCGGGGCACGGTCAGCCGCTGCGTGGCGACGCGGCCGATGCACTGGCAGGACTGGAGAAGGTGGTCATGGACGGGGTCAGCCGGGGCTGACGGGAGTCGTGGCTCTGTCCGTGACGTGGTCGGGCCGTGGTCGTCGGACGGCTCCGTCGACGATGGATGCGATCGTCCACGGCGAGGGGCTTCGCCGCACGGTGGATCTGTGGACGGCACCGCATGCCGAGGTGGACGGCGTGATACGCCCCGTCCGCCGGGTGGGTCAGCGCCGCGTCGACACCGTCACCGTGAACTTCGGGTCCCGGCCCACCTGCCGCGTCGGCCCGACGACCTGCTCGAGGGTCGGCCGGTAGCGCAGGTGCGAGTTCCACACCGCCCACAGCTGCCCGCCGGGGCGCAGCACGCGCGCGGCGTCGGCGAACAGGGTGCGGGCGATCGCCGGGGCGATGGTGGCGCCGACGTGGAACGGCGGGTTGAGCAGCACGAGGTCGACGCTCGCGTCGGGGATGCCCTCGGTACCGAGCGCCCTGGTGACCCGCACCCGGTCGGCGACACCGTTCGCGTCGACCGTGGCGAGGGCCGACGCGACCGCGGTCGCGGACTCGTCCGTCGCGATCACGTCGATGCCGGGCCGCAGCCGCGCGAGCGCGACGGCGAGCACGCCCGTGCCGCAGCCGAGGTCGACCGCCGTGCCCGTCGTCTGCGGGACCTCGTCGAGGTGGGTGAGCAGTGCCCGCGTCCCGATGTCGATGCTCGTGCCGGCGAACGCGCCGCCGTGCGCGCACACCACGAGGTCGTCGTGCCCGGCCCACGCGTGCGTCGCGCGCTCGGGCCAGCGCCGCGTCGGGCGCTCGGCCGCGGGGCGCGGGGACGACGCGACCAGGGCCCGTGACTTCTGCCGCGCGAGCCGCGCCTCGACGACGGCCAGGTGCCGGTCGAGGACGTCGTTCATCGCGGTCGTCATGTGCTTGACCCGCCCGCCCGCGACGACGACGACCGCCGGGTCCGCGTGCTCCGCGACCAGCGCGGCGACCTCGTCGAGCTCGTCGAGGGACCGCGGCAGCTGCAGGAGCACGACGCGTGCGCCCGCCACCAGCTCGGCCGTGAGCCCGTGCGACGTGAACCCGCCGACGCCCAGGCGCTCGGCGTTCTCCTGCAGCGCGCGCTCGCCGGTCAGGCGGTCCTGGTGCGTGCGGACCCCGGTGACGCCGTGCCGGGCGATCGCGCCGAGCGTCAGCGCGCCGTACCGGTCCCCGACGACGACGACCGTGCCGGCGGGCGCGTCCGCCAGCAGCGGCGCGGCCTCGTCGAGGACCAGCCGGTCCGTCGCGTCGACCGCGTAGAGGTTCGGCGCCTCGAGGTCGGGGTGGCGGCGCAGGTCGTCGAGGACGTCGTTCAGCTCGGGCACCGGGCCGAGGCTAGCAACGGTGGCTGTGCCGGTCCGGACGCGGGCCCCAGGGCTGGGAGGCGGCGGTGGGAGGGGCCCGACGCCGAGGCAGCCGGACGGGCGAGCCGGTGCGATCGCCACGGCGCGGCGCCCACCGCGCTCCTCGGGCAGCCCGCCCGGCGTGGCTACAGTCCAGCCGTGCAACGACGCCCCGGCCCGCTCGTGGTCCCCGAGCGCGAGATCACCGCGCCCGTCAGCCTCACGCTGCCCGACGGCCGGCTCAACCCCGACGCCGTCGGCTGGACGCGCACGCCTCTCGTCACCACCGACGGCATCGGACGTGGGCTGCGCGGGTTCGGACGCAACAAGCGGTGGGAGTACTGGGCGGTCACCACCCCGACGCACGTCGTCGCGCTCGTGACCTCCGCGATCGACTACGCCGCCGTCCACGGCATCTGGGTGCTGGACCGCCGGACGGGCACCGCGGTCTCGCACGACGCGATCGGCGCGCTCACCGGCTCCGTGCGGCTGCCCGGCACGCTCGGAGGCGGGACGGTCCGCACCAGCACCCGCCAGGTCAGGATCGCGATCGACGAGGTGGTCGGCGGCACCCGGCTGCGCGCGGTCGGCCCGCGGGTGCGCGTCGACGTCGTCGCCCACCGGCCTGCGGGGCACGAGTCCCTGGGAGTCGTCGTGCCCTGGTCCGACACCCTGTTCCAGTACACGGTCAAGGACGTCGCCCGCCCCGCCACGGGCACGGTGCGGGTGGACGGGGTCGTGTCCGACGTGCCCGCGGGCGAGTCCTGGGCGACCCTCGACCACGGTCGCGGCCGCTGGCCGTACGACGTGCGGTGGAACTGGGGCGCCGGGTCGGGGGTCACCGACGGGCGCGTCGTCGGGGTGCAGGTCGGCGGACGCTGGACCGACGGGACGGGGTCGGTCGAGAACGCGTTCCTCGTCGACGGGCGGCTGACGAAGATCAGCGAGGAGCTCGTGTGGGACTACGACCCCGAGGACTGGCTCGCGCCCTGGCGCGTGACCGGCACGGACGTCGACCTCACGCTCACCCCGTTCCACCTCAAGGAGTCCGTCACCGACCTGGCGGTCTTCGCGTCCCGCACCCACCAGTGCTTCGGCCACTGGTCCGGGCGGGTGCGCGACGGGACGGGCGCGTGGGTGCCGGTGCGCGACGTCGTCGGGTGGGCCGAGGACGTGCACAACCGCTGGTGACGTGCGCGCCGACGCGGCCGCCGGGGTCCTGCTCCGGGGGACGGCCACCGGCTAGCCTGACCGGGCCGTCCACCGTCGGACGGCACCCCCACCCCCGGAGGTCCTCGGTGCCGACCCGCTCCACCGCTGCGGTGACGGCGCTGTCCGCCCTGCTGGTGGTGCTGGCGGTGCTTGCGGCCGCGGTCAGCGGGCCGCTGTCGTTGGAGGGTCGCGGCGGCGAGGTGCCGGTGCCCACCGACACGCCGTCCATCGAGATGGTGACCTCCTCGCCCCCGCCGAGGCCCCTGGACCTCGACGACCTGGCCCCGGCGTTCGAGTGGGCCGACTGGATCGTCCGCGCGGTGCAGGTCCTCGCCGCGCTCGCCGGCGCCGTCGTGGTGCTGCTGGTGCTGCGGTACCTGGTGCGCGGCTGGCGCCTGGACCGACCGGCCGACGACGAGGACGACGTGCCCGCCGGCGACGAGACGGACGACGAGCTCAGCGACACCGCCGTGGCCGCCCTGCGCGAAGGGGTGCGCGTGGCGAGCCGCGCCCTGGAGGACGACGTGCCGCCCGGGGACGCCGTGATCGGCGCGTGGGTGGCGGTGGAGACCGCCGCGGCCCGCACCGGCGTGGTCCGCGACCCGGCGGAGACGGCCGGTGAGCTGACCGTGCGCGTGCTCGGCGCCACCCGCGCCGACCCCACGGCCACGCGCGCGCTGCTGCGGCTGTACCTGTCCGCGCGGTACGGCACGCACGGCGTCGACGCGGACGACGTGCGGCGCGCCCGCGACCTGCTGACGGTCGTGGGGCAAGGGCTGGTCCCGCGTGAGGACGGTGCCGGTCGTGAGGACGGTGCCGGTCGCGAGGACACGGTGGACCGGGGGTCGGCCCCGTGACCGCCCTGCGCCGGCTGGTCCGGGCGGTGTGGGACGCGGGCTGGCGACCGCTCGTCGTCGGCGCCGCCGTCGCCGCGCTGGCGTGGGCGCTGGGCATGAGGACGTCGTCCGCGCTGGTGCTCGGCCTGGCGGCCGCGACCCTGACGGCGGTGCTGCAACGGGTCGACTCGCTGCCGGAGCCGCGTCCGGCCCGCCGCGTGCAGGCCGCGCGCGACGGCGGGCGCGGCGAGGTCCTCGACGTGGCCTGGTCGATGGTCGGGCGGGACGGCCGCGTGACCGAGCGCGCCCTGCGCCCGCTGCGCGCCGCCGGCGCGCGCCGCGTCGCACGCCACGGGCTGGACCTGACGGACGACCGGCAGGCCGACGCGCTGACCGGGCTGCTGGGCCGACGCGCCTACGGGACCCTCGCCCGGCGGGGCCACCCGACCCCGACCATCGGGGACCTGACGCACACGCTCGGTGTGCTCGAGCGGCTCGGTGCCACCCGGTCGCGCACGGCCGCCCCCCACGACCCCCCGGCCGCCGACGCGCGGCCCGACCCCGACCCGAGGAGCCCCCGATGACGCCGACCCCCGCGCCGCTGCCCGTCGCCGACGTCGCCCGCAGCGGCCGTGCCGTGCTCGACGAGGTCGCCACCGCCGTCGTCGGGATGGGCGGGCCGCTGCGCGTGGCGCTCGCCGCGGTGCTCGCCGGCGGGCACGTGCTGTTCGAGGACGTGCCCGGCCTGGGCAAGACCCTGGCGGCGCGCAGCCTGGCGACCGCGCTCGGCCTGGACTTCCGCCGCATCCAGTGCACGCCGGACCTGCTGCCGTCGGACGTCACGGGCTCGTCGGTGTACGACCCCGCGACGTCCGAGTTCACGTTCCGTCCCGGTCCCGTCTTCGCCGGGCTGCTGCTGGCCGACGAGATCAACCGCACCGCCCCCAAGACGCAGTCCGCGCTGCTGGAGGCCATGGCGGAGCGGCAGGTGAGCGTCGACGGGACCACGCACGTGCTGCCCGCGCCGTTCCACGTGGTCGCCACCTCCAACCCCGTCGAGTACGAGGGCACGTACCCGCTGCCGGAGGCGCAGCTCGACCGGTTCATGGTGCGCCTGGCCGTCGGGTACCCCGACCGGGACGCCGAGGTCGACGTGCTGGCCCGGCGCCTGGTACGGCGGCAGGAGGGCGCGTCGGTGCGGCAGGTCGTCGACGTCGCGACGCTGCTGGCCATGCAGGCAGGCGTCGAGGCCGTCGCCGTGGACCCCGACGTGCTCGCGTACTGCGTGGACCTGGCCGCCGCGACGCGCACGCACCGCGCGGTCGAGGTCGGGGCGTCGCCGCGCGGGTCGCAGGCGCTGGTGCTGGTGGCACGCGCGCTCGCGGTGCTCGACGGCCGCGACCACGTCACGCCCGAGGACGTCAAGGAGGTCGCCGCGGCGGCGCTGGCCCACCGGCTGTCCCTCACGCCGCAGGCGTGGGCCGCGGGCCTGGCCCCCGACACGGTGGTGCAGGAGGTGCTCGCGCAGGTCGCGGTGCCGACGACCGCCCGCCGCGCGTGAGCCTGCCCGAGCCGCCCCCCGCGCGCCCACCCACGTGGGGGCAGGACCCGGAGCCGCCCCCGGCCCCCGCCGCGACGCGGCGGTGGACGCCCGTGCGCGCCGCGACGTGGGCGTCGGCCGCGTGCCTCGTCGTGCTGCTGCTGGGGGTCCTCGCGGGGCGCCCGGACGCCGCGGTGCTGGGCGTCGCGCCGCTGGTGCTGGCCGCGCGGGCGCTGCACGGACGGCCCGCCGGCCCCCTGCGGGCGCGGCTCGAGGCGGGCGACGTCGACGACGACCCCGACGCGCGCGGCGGTGGGGGCGGGCTGCACGCCACCCTGTGCCTCGAGGGCCCGGCGCGGTGGGCCGCCGTCACCACGACGCGTCAGGGCCGGCCCGGCACCGAGGTGCTGGTGCGCCTGGCGGACGAGCGCCGGCTGCCCGTGGTGGCCCGCACCGTGCGCACCGGGCCGCAGGAGGTCGCCACCGCGGTCGTGCAGGGCGTCGGGCCCGACGGGGCGTCGGTCGCCGAGCCGACCCCGCCGGTCACGCGCAGCACCGTGGTGCTCCCCGCGACGACCCCGCTGCTGGACCTGCCGCTGCCGAGCCGGCTGCGCGGGCTCACCGGCCCGCACGAGTCGCGCCGCCCCGGGGAGGGCGGTGGTCTGCGCGACGTCCACCCGTGGGCGCCCGGCGACCGGCTGCGCCGCATCGACTGGCGTGTGACCGCCCGCCGCTCGCCCGACCTGCGCGAGCTGTACGTGCGCCGCGAGCACGCGCAGGCCGAGGCCGTCGTGGTGCTGGTCGTCGACTCCCGCGACGACGTCGGCCCCGACCCGCGCACGTGGCGCGGGTCGGTCGCCCCCCGCCCGCAGGACGCGACGTCGCTGGACCGCGCACGGCAGGCCGCCGCGTCGCTGGCCCGCGCGTACCTGGCCGCAGGCGACCGTGTCGGCCTCGACGACCTGGGCGTGCGCCGCCGCCCCGTGCCCCCCGGCGGTGGGCGCCGACAGCTCGACCGCATCCGGCACTCGCTGGCGCTGACGGCACCCGAGGGGGAGCCGTCGGCACGGCTGCGGCCGCCGCGGCTGCCGTCGGGTGCCCTCGTCGTGGTGTTCTCCACCTTCCTGGACGACGAGTCGGCAGCCGTCGCGGCCCGCTGGCGGACCGCCGGGCACCGCGTGGTCGCCGTCGACGTGCTGCCGCGCCTGCGGGCGTCGGGCCTGTACGACCGCGAGCGCCTCGCGCTGCGGATGATGACGCTGACCCGCGAGGACCGGATGGCCGAGCTGGCCGACCAGGACGTCGAGCTGGTGACGTGGCGCGACGAGCCCGCGGTCGCGCTGCGGGTGCTGGCCCGCCGTGCGCAGCGGCGCGCCGGGGCGGGGGTGGCGCGGTGAGCGCGCGGTTCGGCTCCGAGGGGTTCGGGGCGTGGGTGCTGGACCGCATCGGCCCGACGGCGCGCGCGCCGCGCGGGCGGGGCGAACCGCCCGAGGTCACCGTGCGGACGGGGCCCAGCGTGCCGGCCGTCGCCGTCCGGGCCGTGCTCGCGCTGGCCGCGGTGGTCGCCGCGCTCGTCGCGGGCACGATGCCCGGCGGGGTGGTGCCCTCCTGGGTGCTCACGCTGCTGGTGGTGGTGGCGCTCGCGCCCGCGGTGGTGCCGCGCGTGCCGGTGACGGCGCTCCTCGTGCTGGCCGTGGGGGTGCGGGTGCTGCTGGCCGACCCGGCGTCGCCGCTGGTGCTGGCGGTGCTCGTGCTGGCGCTGCACGTGGTGCTGCGGCTCGCCGCCGTCGTCGCCCGGGTCGGGTGGCGGGGGCGGATCGAGGTGGCTGTCCTCACGGACGACCTGCGGGCGGCGGTGGCCGTGCAGGTCGGTGCGCAGGCGCTGGCGCTGCTCGCCGGCGCGGCGGCGGGGGCCGGGGGTGCCGCGGGTGGGGGCTGGCGCGTGGTCGGGATGCTCGCGGTCGCCGGGCTGGCCGCGGCCGTGATGATCCGGCCGGTACGGCCGTGGTGGCGGGGCCAGCCGGACGCGTAGGGGCGCGGCGCGTCGTCGGACGGCCCCGCCGGACCACGGGCGGGCACCGACCCGACCCCAGCTCCCGCGCACGGCGCGTCCGTCCCCGGACCTGTCGCCCGTCCCGGGTGCCGCCTGCGTCGCGCCCTAGCGTCGCGGCATGTCGACGACGGTCATCGAGTCCGCACTCGCGGACGTGCGGGCGCACCTGACGTCCGCCCAGGTCGTGGTGGCGCTGACCGGTGCCGTCACGTGGACGGGCACGGCGGCGGACGCCGCGGAGGCGCGGCGGACCGCCGTGCTCACGGGTGTGCGCGCCTGCCTGGCAGCGCTCGACGACGTCGACCGGCTGCTGGCGGCTGTGCGGCGCGCGGAGCAGCAGTGCGCCCCGTTGCCCCCGCTGGTGACGGGCGGCGTCGGCCGCGGGGTGGTGCCGTCGTGGGGGTGAGGGACGGGCTGTCGCTCACGCTCGACGGGCGCGGGCACGTCCTGGTCGACCCGGGCGAGCTGCAGGAGGCCGCCGCCCGGCTGCGCGGCGCGGCGGAACGGCTGGACACGGCCGACATCCGTCTCGGGTCCGCCGCGTGGCGGGCGGGGGACCTGGCCGCGCTGCTCCCGCAGGCGCACGCGCTCGGTGACGCGCTGGCGACGCTGCGGCGCGCGGTGCACGGGCCGGCCGGCCTGGCGGACGACGTGCGGGACCTGGCGACGCGGACCGCCGACGCGGCGGCCGTGTACGACCTGGCCGAGACGGCCGCGCAGGCGCGGTGGGCCGGGGTCGTCGGTGCCCTGGGGCTCGCGGTCGGCATCGGACCGTTCGGGTCGGCGGCGCTGCTGACGGCCGCCGCGGGGGTCGCGGTCGGTGACCTGCTGCTCGCCGAGGCGCGTGACCTCGCCCTCGCCCCGGGCGGCCGGACGTCCCCGGGCGACGCGCTCGCGGAGCTCACCGACCTCGTGGACGTCCCCCGGCGGATCGTCACGGACGGCCGCGCCGCGCTCGTCCTGCAGCTCCTGGCCGCCGCGCTCGGGTCCGTCGCCGGGGCGTCGGCACCGCAGCTCGACCCGGTGCGGCGGTTCTCGGCCCTGGTGGCGGGGCTCCTGCCGGCGCGGGACGTGCGGCTGGTGTCCCGGACGGACCCGCCGCGGCTGCCGGCCCCGCGCGGCGTCGAGGGGCTCGTGGCCCTCGCGGCACGCACGTACGACGAGGGGACCGCGACCGGGGAGCCCGGCACACCCCTGGCGACGGTCACCCTGCAGCGCCTCGACCACGCGGACGGCAGCCGGTCCTGGGTCGTCGCCGTGCCCGGCACGCGGGCCGCGGGGCTCACGGGTGACGTGCCGACCGACAACGGCACCAACCTGGCGCTCGAGGGCGGGGTGCCGGACGTCATGACGCGCGCGGTGCTCGCGGCGATGGCAGGTGCGGGCATCGGCCCCGACGAGCCCGTCGCCCTGGTGGGTCACAGCCAGGGCGGCATGGTCGCCACCAACGTCGCCGCCGCCACGGCCGGCGCGTACGCGGTGCGGCTGGTCGTGACCGCAGGGTCGCCCGACGTGCCCGCCGTCCCGCCGCCGGGTGTGGCCACCGTGACGCTGCGGCACCGCGAGGACGCGGTCTCGCTGCTGGACGGGCGCGTGGGGGAGCGCGGCGGGCCCGGGACGCTGTCCGTGGTGCGGGACCTGGCGGCCACGGGCGGGCCGGTGCGGCCGTCGTTCAGCGAGGCGCACGCCGTGGCCGGCTACGTGCGCACGGGCGCCCTGGTCGACCAGGCACTGGCGGACGCCCCGGTGGGCGACCCGGTGCGTCGGGCGCTCGCGGAGGTGCTGGGGGACACCCCGGCAGGCGCGACGACGTCCCAGGTCACCGTCACGACGGGGTCGCCCGTGGTCCCGGCGACCCCCGGCGGGCTGCCGGTCCCGGCGGTGATGCGCCCGGCGCCGCCCGCCCCGCCCGACGGCACGTTCGGGGAGCCGGCCGCCTGGCCGCCGCCCGCCCCTGGCCTGCTCACGCGGGACGCGCTCGGGGCGGGCGCCGGCGGTGCCGTCAGTCCCGGTCCGACGACGTCATCGACGACAGGACGAAGCTGACGATGGAGATGATCAGCGCACCGAGCACGGCGGTGCCGAAGTCGTTGATCCGCAGCCCCCACGACGTCTGCTCGGTGATCCACTCGGTGAGCAGCAGCATGAGGGCGTTCACGACGAGGGTGAACAGGCCCAGCGTGAGGATGTACAGCGGCAACGACAGGAGTGCGACGACCGGCTTGACGATCGCGTTGACGATCCCGAAGACGAGCGCCACGGCCAGGATGATCCCGACGGTCTGGGTCGTCGTCTCGCCACCGACGATCACCAGGCCGGGCAGGATCAGGGTGGCCAACCAGATGGCCACCCCGTTGATGAGCACGCGGACGACGAATCCCATGCTCCGATGGTGCACCTTGTCGTGTGTTTCCACAGGTCGGCGCGGCCGTGCGGCGCGTCGCGCCGGCAGGCACGTCCTTCGAGGGCGGCCGGCAGGTCGCCCTCCGCGCTCGGAGACCGGTCGGGTCACTCCGCGGAGCACGGCGCGGCCCGCCGGCGGCGGTGGCATGCTGACCGACGTGAGCCGCGTCCCCCTCCGTCGTGCCCTCGCCGACCTGCCCGCGTACGTGCCGGGCGCCCGTGCCGCGGTCGGCGCCGCCGCGTACAAGCTGTCGTCCAACGAGAACCCGTACCCGCCGCTGCCGTCCGTGGTCGCCGCCGTCGCGGACGCCGCCGTCGACGTCAACCGGTACCCGGACATGTACGCCACGGAGCTGACCGAGGGGATCGCCCACCGCCTCGCGGTGGTGCCGGAGTCCGTCGTCGCCGGGACCGGGTCGGTGGCCGTGCTGGGTCACGTCCTCACCGCGGTGTGCGAGGCGGGCGACCAGGTCGTGCTGCCGTGGCGGTCGTTCGAGGCGTACCCGATCGCGGTGACGCTCGCGCACGCGGAGCAGGTGCGCGTCCCCGTGCTCGCCGACGGGCGTCTCGACCTGCCGGCGATGGCGGCCGCGGTCACCGACCGCACCCGCGTCGTGCTGGTCTGCACGCCCAACAACCCCACCGGCCCCGCCGTGCGCGACGCCGAGCTGCGGGACTTCCTCGCCGCCGTCCCGCGCGACGTCCTCGTCGTGCTCGACGAGGCGTACGTCGAGTTCGTGCGGGACCCGCAGGCACCCGACGCGCTCGCCCTGTTCGCCGAGCACCCCAACGTCGTGCTGCTGCGCACGTTCTCCAAGGCGTACGGGCTGGCGGGGCTGCGCGTCGGGTACGCCGTGGCGCGCCCCCGGCTGGCCGCGGCGATCCGGACGGCGTCGACGCCCTTCGGGGTCTCGCACGTCGCCCAGCTCGCCGCGATCGCGTCGCTGCGTGCGGAGCAGGAGCTCCTCGTGCGGGTCGAGGCGGTCGTCGCCGAGCGCACCCGGATGCTCGAGGGTCTGCGTGCGCAGGGCTGGGCGGTGCCCGACAGCCAGGCCAACTTCGTCTGGCTCGCGCTGGGCGACCGGGCCGTCACCTTCGCGGAGCGCTGCGCGCGCGCCGGCGTGCTGGTCCGGCCTTTCGCCGGTGACGGGGTCCGGGTGAGCGTGGGGGAGCGCGAGGCGACCGACATCTTCCTCGAGGTGGCGCAGGCGCACGCACCCCGCTGACGGGCGCACGGCGTTCCCCTCGCCGTCCCCCGGTGCCGGGAGCACCATGGGAGGCATGGACATGGTGCTGACCGGGGTACCGACGGCCATCGACACATCGGACGTCACCGAGACCGCGACCGAGACCGCGACCGAGTGGACCGACTGGCTCGCGGGCGGTGTCGGGCTGGCCGTCCTCATCGCCGTGTACGTGGTGATGCTGGTCGCCTACGTGCGGATCATCCAGAAGGCCGGGTACTCCGGCTGGTGGGTGCTGGTGGGTCTGGTCCCCGTGCTCAACGTCGTGATGTTCCTGGTGTTCGCCTTCAGCCGGTGGCCGGTGCTCCGGGAGAACGAGCGGCTGCGGTCGCTGGCGCGCTACGAGCCGTGACCCCCTCACCCGTGACCCGCTGACCCGTGCCCGACCCCCGTCGCGCACCGGCGCGGTACCAGGCGGCCAGCACGGCCACCGCCAGCAGCACCTCGGCGACGTCCCCGCCGTAGTACATCCACTGCGCCGCGGCCTCGACGTCGCCCGGCGCGTGCACGGCTCCGGGCGGCAGCCGGTCCGCGTGCGCGTACAGCAGCTTGGCGAGCGCGGCGTGCGCGCCCCCGGCGAGCACCAGGACCACGAGCCGCGTCGCGGTCCCGGGGCGGCGCGGTGCCGGGTCCGGCCCCGCGAGCGCCCACGCGAACAGGTACCCCGCAGCGAGGAAGTGCACGTGCACGGCGACGTGGGCCGCGGCGGACCGGGTGGTCAGGGCGTACAGGGGCGTCAGGTACAGCACGGCGACGCCGCCGACGTGCAGCACGGCCGCCGTCACCGGGTGCGACAGGACGTGCACCGGCCGCGCCGCGAGCACGCCCCCCACGACGCGTCGCACCCCGGGCGTCGTCACGCGCAGCAGCAGCGTCACGGGTGCCGCCAGCACGAGCGCCAGGGGAGCGAGCATGCCGAGCAGCAGGTGCTGCACCATGTGCCGGCTCGCGTCCCCGGGCACGACCGCGAGCACGGGGGACAGCGCCACCGCCACCAGCGCGCACCCGGTCACCCAGGCGACCGTGCGGTGCACCGGCCACGGTCGCAGCACGCGGCGGCCGTGCCGCCGGGCGGCCAGCACGTACCCGGCGACGAGGGCGGCGGCGAGCAGGGCGGCGGCCACGGCGTCCGGCCCCCAGGCGGCCGCGGCGGTGTCGTGCCCCGCGTGCGCGAGGACGGCCGACGCCGGGGAGGTGCCGAGCGCGCCCGGTGTCATGCGTCCGGCCCCGGTGTCCTGCCTCCCGTCGTGCCGTCGGAGGACCCGGTCCCGGACGCGCCGTCCGGTGCCGCGCGCCGGGCGGACACCCACACCGCGGCGCCTGCCAGCAGCAGGACGACGGCGCTCGCGGTCCACGCCACGTCGTACGGGAGCAGGTCGACGCCGTACCGGATCTGGTGCACCCGCAGCAGCTTGTGGTCGACGAGCGCGTCGAACAGCTGGAACCCGCCGGCGCCGAGCAGGAAGCCGGCCCACGCCGCCTGCACGACCAGCGCACCGCGTCGTCGCAGGTCACCGAGCAGGAAGAACCCGGCGACCAGCGCGAGGAGCTCGGCGGCGTGCAGCAGCCCGTCGGACAGCAGCGCCAGGTCCGGGGTGCCGCGGTCGTAGAAGTGGTGCCAGGCGAGCACCTGGTGGAACACGATCTCGTCGACCGCCGCCATGACGCCGGCGCCGACGAGCGCCGCGGCGGCGGCCGAGCGGCGGCGCGCCGCAGGGGCGGCGAGGTCAGGGGCCACGGCACCTCCCGGGGTGGTCGACAGCCCCGAGGGTGGCCGATCGCACGCGAGCCCGCCACCGGTGCGGGGTCGGGCGTGCTCGGGGTGTCGCCGTGCACGCCCGGCCGCGGCTCGGGCAGGCTGCGAGGGGTGTGGGGATCCGACAAACACGTCGCACCAGTGTTGTCGGGACCTCCCCGGCGGAACCTACGCATCCGTAGCCTACGCTGACGTAGGTTCGCACCCCAGGCGAAGGAGAACCGCGTGAGCACGACCGTTCCCGCGGCCGAGGGCCCTCTCACCGACGAGGGCCTCGTCCAGCTGCTCACCCCGACCGGCGAGCGCGTGCACCACCCCGAGTACGACGGGTGGGCCGCCGACCTCGACGCCGACCGCCTGCGTGCGATGTACCGCGACATGGTGCTCACCCGGCGGTTCGACACCGAGGCGACGTCCCTGCAGCGGCAGGGGGAGCTGGGCCTGTGGGCGCAGTCGCTCGGCCAGGAGGCGGCCCAGGTCGGCTCGGGCCACGCGCTCGCGCCGCAGGACCACGTGTTCCCGTCGTACCGCGAGCACGGCGTCGCGCACGTCCGCGGCCTGGAGATGACCGACCTGCTGCGGCTGTTCCGCGGCGTCGACCACGGCGGGTGGGACCCGGCAGCGCACGGATTCCACCTGTTCACCCTGGTCATCGGCTCGCACACGCTGCACGCGACCGGGTACGCGATGGGCGTGCAGCGCGACGGCCTCGTCGGCACGGGCGACCCGACGCGCGACACCGCCGTCGTCACCTACTTCGGCGACGGTGCCACCGCGCAGGGCGACGTCAGCGAGGCCCTCGTCTTCGCGTCGGTCAACCAGGCGCCGGTCGTCCTGTTCTGCCAGAACAACCAGTTCGCGATCTCGGAGCCGACGACGCGCCAGGCGCGCGTACCTCTCGCCGACCGCGCACCGGGCTTCGGCATCCCGTCCGTGCGCGTCGACGGCAACGACGTGCTCGCGTCGTACGCCGTGACCCGCCAGGCGCTCGAGCGCGCCCGCAGCGGCGGCGGGCCGACGTTCGTCGAGGCCTTCACGTACCGCATGGGCGCCCACACCACGTCGGACGACCCGACCCGCTACCGCACGTCGGAGCAGGAGGAGCACTGGCGCCGCCGCGACCCGATCGAGCGGCTGCGGGTGCACCTGGACCGCACCGGCGAGCTGCCGGAGGTCTTCCAGGCGCAGCTCGCGGCGGAGTCCGACGCGTTCGGCGAGCACATCCGCACCACCGTCCGCGCGATGGGCCACCCGTCGTCGCACAGCATGTTCGAGCACGTCTACGCCACGCCGCACGCCGTCGTCGACGCCGAGCGGGCGTGGTTCACGCAGTACGAGCAGTCGTTCGTGGACCACGACGGCCGCGAGACGGCAGGGGGACACCGATGACCGTGACGGGCGAGCGCACCGCACCGACGACCGACCTGCCGCCGGCACCCGCCGCGGCGCCGTTCCCGACCGGCACGCAGCGCCTGCCGATGGCCAAGGCGCTCAACCTCGGCCTGCGGCGCGCGCTGGCGAACGACCCGCGCGCGCTGCTCATGGGGGAGGACATCGGCCGGCTCGGCGGGGTCTTCCGCGTCACCGACGGGCTGTTCGCGGAGTTCGGCGAGGACCGCGTCGTGGACACGCCGCTGGCGGAGTCCGGCATCGTCGGCACCGCGATCGGCCTGGCGCTGCGCGGGTACCGGCCGGTGTGCGAGATCCAGTTCGACGGGTTCGTCTTCCCGGCGTTCGACCAGATCACGACGCAGCTGGCCAAGATGCACTACCGCTCGCAGGGACGTCTGAGGCTGCCCGTGGTCATCCGCATCCCCTACGGCGGCGGCATCGGCGCCATCGAGCACCACAGCGAGTCGCCCGAGGCGCTGTTCGCGCACACGCCCGGCCTGCGCGTCGTGTCGCCGGCGACGGCCGCCGACGCGTTCACGATGATCCAGCAGGCCGTCGCGTCGCCCGACCCCGTGATCTTCTTCGAGCCCAAGGGCCGGTACTGGGAGAAGGGCGACGTCGACCTCGACGCGCCGCTGCCGGCACCGCACGGCAGCCCGGCCGACCTCGACCACGCGCGCGTGGTGCGCCCGGGCACGGACGTCACGGTCGTCGCCTACGGGCCGACCGTGGCCACCGCGCTGAAGGCCGCCGAGGCCGCCGCGGCCGACGGCACGAGCGTCGAGGTCGTCGACCTGCGGACCATCTCCCCGCTGGACACCGCCACGATCGCCGCGTCGGTGCGCCGCACGGGCCGCTGCGTCGTCGTGCACGAGGCGCCCGTGCTCTACGGGTCCGGCGCCGAGGTCGCGGCCCGCATCACCGAGGAGTGCTTCTACCACCTGCAGGCCCCTGTGCTGCGCGTCGGCGGGTTCCACACCCCGTACCCGGTCTCCAAGATCGAGCACGACTACCTGCCCGGGCTCGACCGGCTGCTCGACGCCGTCGACCGCACCCTCGCGTTCTGACCCCCCGGAGACCCCGCGTGCCCACGTACCAGCAGTTCCCCCTGCCCGACGCCGGTGAGGGCCTCACCGAGGCCGAGATCGTCACGTGGCACGTCGCCGTCGGCGACCGTGTCGAGGTCAACCAGACGATCGTCGAGATCGAGACGGCCAAGTCGCTGGTCGACCTGCCGTGCCCGTGGACGGGCGTCGTGACGCGGCTGCTGGTCGACACGGGGACGACGGTCGAGGTCGGCACGCCGATCATCGAGGTGGACGTGGACCCGGACGGCGCGGCGCCGGAGCCGGTGGGGAAGGGCGACGCCCGTGCGGACGGCGCGCGCGCCCACCACCCGCACCCGAGCCGGTCGTCGGCAGAGCCCGGCGGTGCGGACGAGGTCGGGGCGGCACGCGACGAGCTGCAGGCGCCCGTCGGCGCCGACGGACCGGCGAGCGGTGCGCCCGCGGCCGGTGGCGGGTCCGGGGCGGTGCTCGTCGGGTACGGCGTGGCGGACGGCGGGTCGGCGCGACGCCCTCGCCGGCCGGCCGCGGGCGCCGCCGGTGCGTCCGGTGCGTCTGCGGGTGACGGTGCACGGCCGGCCGCGTCGTCCCCGGCCGCCCCGCGGGCGACGTCGTCCGCCGCGGCGCCCGCGCGCCCCGCGGCGTCGCCTGCGCGGCCCGAGGCGCCCGCGCGACCCGACGGCACGCAGCACGCGCTGGCCAAGCCACCGGTGCGCAAGCTGGCCCGTGACCTGGGCGTCGACCTGGACGCCGTCACCCCGACGGGCCCGGGCAGCATCGTCACGCGTGAGGACGTGCTGGCGCACGCGGTGCGCGCCGAGGGCCGCGCCCTGGCGACGTACCCCGGCGACGACCGCCCCTGGGCGGCGGGCGGCACCGTGAGCCCCGACGGGCGTCAGACGCGGGTGCCGGTGAAGTCCGTGCGCAAGCGGACCGCCGAGGCGATGGTGTCCAGCGCGTTCAGCGCCCCGCACGTGACCGTGTTCCACACCGTCGACGTCACGCGGACCATGAAGCTGGTCGAGCGCCTGCGCTCCGACCGGGAGTTCGCCGACGTGCGCGTGACCCCGCTGCTCATCGCGGCGAAGGCGCTGCTGCTGGCGGTCGACCGGCACCCGGAGATCAACGCGTCGTGGGGCGAGGCGCAGCAGGAGATCGTCTACAAGCACTACGTGAACCTCGGCATCGCGGCCACGACACCGCGGGGCCTGGTGGTGCCCAACATCAAGGACGCGCACCGGCTGGACCTGCTGAGCCTGGCCCGCGGGCTGGGCGAGCTGACCGCGACGGCGCGCGCGGGCCGCGCGTCCCCGGCCGACATGTCCGACGGCACCATCACGATCACCAACGTCGGGGTCTTCGGCATCGACACCGGCACGCCCATCCTCAACCCGGGGGAGTCGGCGATCCTCGCCTTCGGGGCGATCCGGCAGCAGCCGTGGGTGCACAAGGGCAAGGTCAAGCCCCGGAACGTGACGCAGCTGGCCCTGAGCTTCGACCACCGGCTCGTCGACGGTGAGCTGGGCAGCCGCGTGCTGGCCGACGTCGCCGCGGTGCTGGCCGACCCCGCGCAGGCGCTGGTCTGGGGCTGACGGGCAGCGGCAGGGCCGGCGGCCGGCGGTGAGTGGTCCCGTCGTGGTCGTCCCGTCACCGTCGGTGGGTGACGAAACGATTCGGTGACTGGATCGTGCCGCGGTCGCGCGTGATGTTCTGCGGGTGCCGGCCGACGAGACGACGCTCGCCGCGGGCCGCAGCCCGCAGGCGCTCGTCCGCGGGGCCGGCCTGACCGCCGCCGTGCTCGCCGGGGGCGTGGTCGGCCACTGCCTGGCCGGTGGGCACGTGCCCGGGCCCGCCGTGCTGGCCGCGGTGGGCTCGCTCGTGCTGGTCACCGGGGTGCTCGCCGCGCGCAGCCTGCTCGTGCGGGCCGGTGCGCCCGCCGCGACGCCGGACGCCGCGAGCCGGGGCGCCGCGCCGTCGCCGGTCGCCCGCGCGGCCGCCGCCCTCGCCGCCGCGGGCCTGGCGGTCGCGCTGCACCCCGTCCTCGCGCTGCTCGCCGAGCCCGTCGCGGACGCCGGGACCGTCCGGGCCGCGGGTCACGCGGCCCACGGTGACGCGCCCGGTGCGGCCGTCGACCTGACCCCCCTGCTGGCGGCCGGCATCGACCTCGACGCCGTGCGCGCGGCCGGCACGGACCTCGACGCCCTCGTCGCGGCAGGGCTCGACGGTCCCACGCTCGCCGCGGCGGGCATGGACCCGGACGACCCGCACGCACCCCACGTCGTGGCGGGCCTCGTCGCGGCCGCCGACCGTGCCCGGGCGGCCGGTGGTCCACCCGTCGCACCCGAGCCCGCCCCTCCCGCTGTGCGGTCGCCCGCACCGGCCCCCCGTGCGGTCGCGGTCGCGGCGGGCGCGGCGCTGACGGCGGCGCTCGCCGGGTCGGTGCTGCTGGTGCCCGGCCGTCGACGACGGCCGCCGGGGGCGCTCCCGTCGGGGTCGGGCCGGCCGCCGCTCGCCGCGTGAGACGGGCGGGTTCGTCGGGGGCCGGGCGTCCGTGATGGGATCGGGGCGCTGTCGTCCCCGCAGGAGAGGTGGTCCCCGTGCCGTCCGTCGTCCCGGCCCCCGCCGCGCGTGCAGGGTGGCGGCCCGCCGTCCTCGCCCTCGTCCTCGCGCTCGTCCTCGCCGTGCTGGCGGCGTCGCCCGCCGAGGCGCACAACACCCTGCGGTCCACGGACCCGGCGGACGGCTCGACGGTCCCGGCCGCGCCTGCGCAGGTCACGCTGACCTTCGACCAGCCGGCGATGGAGCTGGGCACGCAGGTCGTGGTGACCGCCCCGGACGGGGTCGTCGTCAGCGACGGCCCGGTGCGGCTGGTCGACTCCTCGGTGGTCCAGCCGCTCGTCGAGACGCTGCCCGCCGGTGCGTACACCGTGGACTGGCGTGTGACGTCCGCCGACGGGCACCCGCTGTCGGGGACCTTCGGGTTCACGGCGACGGCCGCGTCGCCGGTCCTCGAGCCGGCGCCCGCCGACCCGGCGCCGACCGAGGGTGCCGCGGACGCGACGCCCACGCCGGAGGAGCCCGCCGCGGACGAGCCGACCGACGTGTTCACCGCCACGGCCACTCCGCCCGTGGCGCTCGCCGACGACGAGGGCGTCCCGGCCTGGGTGTGGGTCGTGCTCGCGGTCGGGGTGCTGGCCGCGCTGGCCGGTGGTGGTGCCGCCCTCGCCGCCCGCCGCCGCGCGGCGACGTCCGACGGCCCGGGGTCGACGGACGCGGACGGGCCGTCCGAGCGCTGACGCGCCCGCGTCGCGGGGGCGACGACCGCCGCCCGGGATGCCCCGGGAACCGGCCTAGGCTGTCGGCGTGGAGGAGCGCGTGAACCCGGTGCCGCGTGGTGCCCTCGGCGTGCTCGCGGCGACCGGCGTCGTCGCGGTGCTCGCGGGGGTGGCCCTCACCGGGAGCGCGGCGGCGGTCCTCGTCGGGGACCCCGGCGCCGTGGTGCGCTGGGGCCTGCCCGTCGTCGAGACGCTCACCGAGCTGGCCGCGTCCCTGACGGTCGGCGCGCTGCTGCTGGCCGTGTGCGTGCTGCCGCGCCGCACGTCCGCGCCCGCCCGCACCCCCGGGTCCGACCGGGCCGCCGCCGACGGCTCGGCCTACCCCCGCAGCCTCGTGCTCGCCGGCGTCGCCGCCGGCGCGTGGACCGTGCTGTCGGTCGTGCACCTGGTGCTCGCGTACGCGTCCGTCGCGGGGGTGCCGCCCACGGCCCCGTCGTTCGGTGACGAGCTCGCGCTGTTCGTCACGCAGATCGACCTGGGCCGCACGCTGCTGTCGGTGACGACCGTCGCCGCGGTGGTGACCGCGCTGTCCCTGGTCGTCGCCACGCCCACGGGCGCCGCCTGGACCGCCGCCCTGTCGCTGGTCGCGCTGTGGCAGCTGGGCCAGACCGGCCACGCCGCCGGCGCCGCGAGCCACGACCTGGCGACGTCCGCGATGGTGCTGCACCTGGTCAGCGCGGCGGTCTGGATCGGCGCGCTCGCCGCCCTGGCGGTGCTGGTCCGACGCCTGGGCGCCGACGTGGTGCCCGCCGTCTCGCGCTTCTCGGTGGTGGCCGGGTGGTGCGTCGCGGGTGTCGCCGTCTCGGGCGTCGTCAACAGCGTGCTGCGCCTCGGCGGCTGGGAGGGCCTGCAGACCCGCTACGGTGTGCTGCTGCTGGTGAAGATCGCACTGTTCGCGGCCCTGGCGCTGCTGGGCCTGGCGCACCGCCGTGCGACCGTCCCGCGCCTGGCCGGCCCCCGTGGCGGGCTGCTGTTCTGGCGCGTGGTGCTGGTCGAGCTCGCGGTCATGGGGGCGGTCTCGGGCGTCGCGGTGGCGCTGGGCTCGTCCCCGCCGCCGGTGCCCGACGCACCGGTGACGGACACGTCCCCCGCCTACGTCCTCACGGGTCACGCCCTGCCGCCGGAGCCCACGGCCCTGCGCTGGCTCACCGAGTGGCGCTGGGACGTGCTCATGGCGTGCGCGGCGGCCGCCGGGATCGTCGTGTACCTGCGCTGGGTGCGCCGCCTGCGGCGGCGCGGCGACTCCTGGTCCTGGGTGCGCACGGCGTCGTGGGTCACCGGCATGCTGCTCTTCGCCTGGACGACGTCCGGCGGGCCGTCCGTCTACGGGCACGTGCTGTTCAGCGCGCACATGATCCAGCACATGGTGCTCGTCATGGTGGTGCCGCTGTTCGTGGCGCTGTCGGCACCCGTGACCCTGCTGCTGCGCGCCGTGCCTGCCCGGGCGGCCGTGCTGCGGGACGACGCCTCGCGCGGCCCGCGCGAGTGGGTGCTCACCCTCGTCCACAGCCACGTCGGCCGGTTCTTCGCCCACCCCGTGGTGGCCGCCGTGAACTTCGCCGGCTCGATGGTCCTCTTCTACTACTCGGGCCTGTTCGAGTGGTCGCTGCGCTCCCCGGTGGGGCACCTGGCGATGATCGTGCACTTCACGCTCGCCGGGTACCTGTTCGTCAACGCGCTCGCCGGCGTGGACCCCGGCCCCACCCGCCCGCCGTACCCCATGCGCCTGCTGCTGCTGTTCGCGACCATGGCGTTCCACGCGTTCTTCGGCGTCGCGCTGGTCGGCGGCGAAGGGCTGCTGGTGGCGGACTGGTTCGGCCTGACGGGTCGCCCGTGGGGGGTCTCGGCCATCCGCGACCAGCAGATCGGCGGGTCCGTCGCGTGGGGCATCGGGGAGATCCCGACGCTGGCGCTCGCGGTGGTCGTGGCCGTGCAGTGGACGCGTGACGACGAGCGCACGGCCCGTCGCCGCGACCGGCGGGTGGACAGGGACGGCGACGACGAGATGGACCGGTACAACGCGATGCTCGCGCGCATGGCCGAGGACGACGCCCGCCGCTAGGCCGTGCCCCGCGGCTCGTCGCCGTCAGCCCGTCAGGACCGTCAGGACCGTCAGGACCGTCAGGACCGTCAGGATCGTCAGGACCGTCAGGCCGTCAGACCAGGACGATCCGGCAGGACACGTCACCGAGCCGGACCGTGGTCCCCGACGGCACCACGTGCGCCTGGCCCGGGCTCAGCGGCAGCGGCGGGTCGCCCAGCACGGTCGTGCCGTTGGTGGACCCGCAGTCCGTGACCCGCAGCACCCCCTGGGGGTCGACGGACACCAGCGCGTGCGTCTTGGAGACGAGCATGCCGGGGCTGCGCACGACGACGGGGGTGCGGCCCGGCGCCGCGGAGGGGTTGCGCCCGAGTGCCGCCTCGCCGTGGAACGTCACCGGCGGGCGGCCGTCCACCTCGAGCACGGCCTGCGACACGTCCGGGTGGGCCGCCTCGTCCCGCGTCCCGTGCAGGCGCTCGGCCAGCGCCGCGTCCGGGAGCGTCAGCGCGGCGACGTCGAGCACGGGGACGGGGCGGTCCTCGACGCGGTGGGGCTCGAGCGCACCGCACCGGGCGCACGTCGTCGCGACGACGGGCTGGGGGGTGCCGCACCGGCGGCACCCGGTGTCCTGGGGTGCGGGCAGCGGCGCGGCGGACGTGCGCCCCTGGTCGTCGAGCGCGTGCACGGCGCCGTCCGGGTGCACGGCCAGCAGCTGGCCACCGCCGGCTGACGCGAGTCGCAGCCGCACCGGGCGGTCGACCGTCGCCGCCACGGCCGTGGCGCGCGCGAGCAGGCCGGTCCGCAGCCGGGCGGCGGAGGGCGCCGAGCACGCGTGCTCGGTGTCGTTGACGATCAGGGTCGCGGTCGTCGGCGAGTGCAGGACGGCCGTCACCCGCGGCCAGGGCGAGATCCGGGTGACGGTGGGACCGCCCGCGGGGGCGCCCCGGGTCATGACGCGTCCCGGGCGCCGCGGTCGCGCCGTCCACCCGTGGCGTGCGGAGCCGCAGGTCCGTGCATGGCGAGCCCTCTTCTCGTCCCGTCGGGTCCGGTCCCCGGACCCGCTCGTGGGGCCTCGCCGCCGGTCCGGGGACCCGCGGCGCGTGCGCAGATGCTACCGACGTCGCGGGCGGGGCCGGAGAGCCGTCCGGGTGACCGGTCTGTCCGGATCGCCCCTACTCGCCCCTATAGTCTTCCCGTCCAGCACACGACGAGCGTGAGGTACGGCGTCGCCCATGACGGTGAGCACCAGCACGACCGGGCCCGAGGCCGCACCGGACCGCCGCGCCCGCGCGAGCCGACCGTCCGGTGCGCGGGCCGACCGCCTGCCGCCGCCGCCGCGCGAGAGGCGACCGCTGCTCGCGGCGTTCGCGGTGCTGCTGATCGTCGGCGGCGCCGCGGTCGCCGGCCTGCTCGCGCTGCGGGCGGACTCGCGTGTCCCGGTCCTGGTCGCCACCGCGGACATCGTCGCCGGTCAGCGCATCACGGCCGAGCACCTCGGGACCACGCCCGTGGCGTCCGAGGGCACCCTGCTGCTCCCCGCGGGGCAGCACGACCTGGTGGTCGGCCAGTACGCGCGGCGCTCCATCAGCGCCGGTCAGCTGCTCGACACGTCGATGCTCACCACGTCGGGGATGCTCACCGAGGGCAAGGTGGCCGTGGGTGCGGCCCTGGCCGCGGGCCGCGTGCCGGCCTCGGGGCTCCAGCCGGGCGACGTCGTGCAGCTGGTGCGCGTCCTGGACGGCGAGGGCACCGTGCTGGTCCGCGAGGCGCTGGTGAGCTCCGCGTCGCGATCGAGCGACAGCCCCGGCGGCGCGACGGTCACCGCCACCTTCATCGTGGAGGACTCCGAGGGCCCGGTCGTGGCCGGTGTGGGCGCCGAGGGGCAGCTCGCCGCGGTCCTCATGACGCGCGGCGCCGCGGTGGACGGGGACGGCTGATGCTGGTCACCGTCGCCTCCGCCAAGGGGGCGCCGGGCGTCACGACGACGGCCCGGGTGCTGGCGAGCGTCTGGCCGCAGGACGTCGTGCTGGTGGACGCCGACCCCGGCGGCGGCGACCTGTCGCTGCTGGCGCGCCGCCCCGACGAGGGTGCCCTGGACCCCGAGCTGGGTCTGCTCTCCCTGGCGGCGGACGCCCGCCGAGGGCTGGCGGACCGCCCGCTCGAGGCGCACCTGCAGCAGTCGGAGGGCGGCCTGGACGTGTTGTGCGGCGTCGGCACGCCCGACCAGATGGTCGGCATCGCCCCCGTGCTCCCGCAGCTCGGCGCCGCGTTCTCCCGGTGGCCCGGCCGCGACGTCGTCGTCGACGTGGGCCGCGTGACCCCGTCGAGCCCGGTGCTGCCGATCGTGCAGGCGTCGGACGTCGTGCTGGTCGTCACGCGCGCGCGCCTCGAGGCCTTCGCGCACCTGCGTGAGCGCGTGCGCTGGCTGGCGCAGCTGCGGGACGCGAGCCTGCGGTCGCCCGCGATCGGCATCGTGCTCGTGGCCGACAGCCGGGACCGCCGCTCGGCCGGTGACCTGGCCCAGCTGCTCGCGCACGAGGGGCTGTCCGCGACGGTGCTCGGCCAGGTCGCGGACGACCCGCGCGCCGCCGACGTCGTGGGCGGGCGCCTGCAGCGCCCCGTCGCGCGCTCCCTGCTCGTCCGGTCCGTCCGCCAGCTCGTCGACCCGGTGCGGGCGCTCGCCGCCGCGCGCGCGGGCCGCGGCGTCGGCACCCCCGTCTGAGCGTCCCGGAGGAGCACACATGGCCGTCGACCAGGGGCTCGTCCGCCGGTTGCGCGAGGAGGTCGCCGACACCCTCGCCCGGCAGCGGCGCGACGACGCCGCCGCGGGCAGCCCTGCCATGTCCGCCCAGGACGAGCGGCAGTTCGCCCGCGCCGTCATCAACCGTGTCCTGGACGCGCACGCCCGTGCCGAGATCGCGGCCGGCCGCACACCGCTGGCGCCGCTGGAGGAGGAGGAGGTCGCCGGGGGTATCCACGCGGCCCTCTTCGGCGTCGGGCGCCTGCAGCCGCTGCTGGACGACCGGGACGTCGAGAACATCGACATCAACGGCTGCGACCGGGTCTTCGTGCAGTACTCCGACGGCCGCGAGGCCGTCGCCCCGCCCGTGGCGGAGACGGACGACGAGCTCGTCGAGCTCATCCAGGTGCTGGGCGCCTACTCGGGCCTGACGAGCCGGCCGTTCGACTCCGCCAACCCGCAGCTCGACATCCGGCTCCCCGACGGCTCGCGCATGTCCGCGGTCATGGACGTGTGCGCGCGGCCCTCGGTGTCGATCCGCCGCTCGCGCCTGTCGCGCGTGCACCTGGACGACCTGGTGCGGTTCGGGTCGGTGACGCCGGACATCGCGGCGTTCCTGTCCGCCGCCGTGGCGGCCCGCAAGAACATCATGATCGCCGGCGCCACCAACGCCGGGAAGACGACGATGCTGCGCGCCCTGGCCAACGAGATCGGCCCCCACGAGCGCCTCATCACCGTCGAGCGCGCCCTGGAGCTGGGGCTCGGGGAGTTCGCGGACCTGCACCCCAACGTCGTGGCGTTCGAGGAGCGGCTGCCCAACTCCGAGGGCAACGGTGCGATCACCATGGCCGAGCTGGTGCGCCGCAGCCTGCGCATGAACCCGAGCCGCGTGATCGTCGGCGAGGTGCTGGGCGACGAGATCGTCACGATGCTCAACGCGATGAGCCAGGGCAACGACGGCTCGCTGTCGACGATCCACGCCAACAGCTCCATCGAGGTGTTCAACCGCATCTCCACCTACGCCATCCAGTCGGCGGAGCGCCTGCCGGTCGACGCCACGATGATGCTCATCGCGGGTGCGATCGACTTCGTCGTGTTCGTGCAGAAGCAGAACGACTACGCGTCGGGCGGGCGGCTGCGCCGCTACGTCGCCAGCATCCGTGAGGTCAACGGCATCGACGGGCGCGTGCTGTCCAGCGAGGTGTTCGCGCCCGGACCCGGGGGGATCGCGGTCCCGGCCGCACCCGTCGCGTGCATCGACGAGCTCGCGGCCGTCGGGTACAGCCCCGGCTACGCGTTCGCGCAGGGGGTCCGATGACCCCCACGCTGCTGCTCGTCGTCTGCCTCGGCGCCCTCGTCGGCGGCGGCCTCGTCCTGCTCGTCGACAGCCTGCTGCCGCGCGACCGCCGCCGGGCGACGGTCCGCAGCGAGGGGCCCTCGCTGGTCGAGCGGATCGGTCGGCAGGGCGCCCTGGCCCTGGGCGCCGGCCTGCTGGTGCTCCTGCTGACGCGCTGGCCCGTGGCGGCCGTGGCCGCGGTGCTGCTGGTGCTGGTGTGGCCCGTGCTGTTCGGGGGTGCGCGCGCGGAGCGTCAGGCCATGGCCCGCATCGAGGCGCTCGCGGCGTGGACCGAGTCGCTGCGCGACACGATCGCCGGTGCCGTGGGTCTGGAGCAGGCGATCCCCGCGACGGTCACGGCCGCGTCGCCCGTGATCCAGCCGCAGCTGCGGCTGCTGGTGGACCGGCTGCGGGTGCGGGTGCCGCTGGCCACGGCGCTGCAGCGGCTCGCGGACGACCTGGACGACCCCAGCGCCGACCTCATCGTCGCCGCGCTGATCCTCAACGCGCGGCTGCGCGGTCCCGGTCTGCGCCAGGTGCTCTCGTCGCTGTCCGACGCGGGCCGCGCCGAGCTCGACATGCGGCAGCGGGTCGGTGCCGGGCGTGCGTCCACCCGACGGTCGGCCCTCATCGTCACGGTGTTCTCGATCGTGGCCATCCTCGGCCTGACCGTCCTCAACCCCACGTACGTCGAGCCGTACGGCACCGCCACCGGGCAGCTGGTCCTCACGCTCGTGTGCACGCTCTTCGCCGCCGGGTTCCTGTGGATGCGGCGGCTGTCCGGCGTCGAGCTGCCCGAGCGCTTCCTCGTCGCGACCCCCGACCGCGCCGCACCGGCCGACCGCGGCGGCGCGCCCGACGGCCGTGCCCTGACCGGTCCGGAGGTGCGCGGATGACCGGCGTGCTCGTGGCCGGTGCGCTGGCCGGGCTGGGCGTCCTCGTCCTCGTCCTGGTGCTGGTGCCGCCCGCCACCCGTCCCGCGGGCGCCCTGGCGCGGCTCGACCGGGAGCGCCGCGAGGGCCGCGCGCGCGCACGCGTGCTGCAGACCGACCGGCAGGCCGCGCTGCTGCCGTCCTGGGAGCAGGTCCTGGGCCGTCGCACCGCGGGTGGCCTGGACGCCCTCGGCATCGGGCTGGGCTCCCTGCGCTCGGACCTGTCGATGGTCGGGCTCACGCGGGACGCGTTCCTCGCCCGCACCGTGCTGGCCGGTCTCGCCGGTCTCGTGGTCCCGCTGCTGGTCACGGCGGCGCTCGCGGCGCTGGGGACCGGGGTGCCGCTCGGGGTGCCGGTGGTCGTCGCGGTCGTCGTCGCCCTGGTCGCCGGTGCCCTGCCCGCGCTGTCGGTGCGCTCGCAGGCGGCCCGCCGGCGTCGTGACTTCCGGCACGTGGTCGGCTCGTTCCTCGACCTGGTCGCCATGAGCCTGGCCGGCGGGCGCGGTGTGCCCGAGGCGTTGTCCGGCGCCTCGGAGATCAGCGACGGCTGGGCGATGGTCCGCATCCGGGACGCCCTGATCGCGGCCCGGCTGCGCGGTGAGACGCCGTGGGCGGCGCTCGGTGCCCTCGGCGAGGACCTGCGCGTCGACGAGCTGCGCGACCTGGCCGCGGCCCTGGCGCTCGTCGCCGAGGACGGGGCCAAGGTGCGGGACTCGCTCGCGGCCCGGGCCGGCTCGATGCGCCGGCGCGAGCTCGCCGACGCCGAGGGCAAGGCCGGTGAGAGCTCCGAGACCATGCTCGTCGCCCAGCTGCTGCTGGCGATCGGGTTCCTCGTCTTCCTCGTCTACCCGGCGGCGATGACGGTGTTCGGCAGCGGGTGAGGCTGCGCGGGCACGCGCGACCGGCAGCACGCACGGATGGACAGGCACGGACGCACGGCAGGACCACACAGGCACGGCACGACAGGAGAGTGACATGTTCTTCGCACCCTGGACCCCGTACGGGTACATGGAGCTGGAGATCCGGCGACGGATCGCCCGCGCACAGCAGTCCGGCGACCGCGGGGCCTCCGCGATCGAGTGGGTGATCATCACCGGCGTCCTGGTGGCCCTCGCGGCTGCCGTCGGTCTCACCCTGTACAACCGGATCACCGAGGAGGCCGACGCGATCGACATCCCCGGCGCACCCGGCAGTGGCGGTGGTAACCCCGGTGGCGGCGACGGCCCGTGAGCCGGTGGCGTCACCCGCGTGACGACCGCGGAGCGAGCAGCGTCGAGATGATCTTCTACACGCCGCTGCTCATGCTGGCGATCTTCGCGATCGTGCAGTTCTCGCTCACCTGGTACGGGAACGAGCTCGCCGGCGCCGTCGCGCGCGAGGCGGCGCGCGTCGTGCGCACCGGTGGCGGGACCGCCGGGTCGGTGCAGGAGGCGCGGCAGCGGGCCGTCACGTACGCCGAGCAGATCGGTGGTGCGTCGCTGCGCGACGTGGACGTGACGGTCACCCAGCCCGACGCCCTGACGGTGCGCGTCACCGTCACGGGCCGCGCGGTCGAGATCGTGCAGGGGCTGGCGCCCGAGGTGTCGGCCACGGTCCAGGGACCGGTCGAGCGCTTCCGCGCGGACACGTGACGCGGGTGCAGCACCGGGCGGGGCCGGTGGCGCTGGACGCCGGCCGGCAGCCGTCGGACCGAGGGGAGGGGGACGCATGAGGCACGGGGAGGACCGGCGACCCCGCTGCGCCGCGGCGCCGCCGCGCGACCGCGGGTCGATGGCCGTCGAGGTCGTCGTGCTCGTGCCGCTGCTCGTCCTCATGATGTTCCTCGTCGTCGCCTTCGGCCGGTTCGTGTCCGCCGAGGGGGCGGCGCAGGCGATGGCGCGCGACGCCGTGCGTGCCGCGACCCTCGAGCGCAGCGGCGACGCCGCGCTGGTGGCCGCGCGCGCCATGGCGGACGCCGCCGCGCCCGACTCGCTGCGGTGCGAGCCGGCCGAGCTGACCGGGGACTTCGTCGCCGGTGACCTGGTGACCGTGGAGGTGCGCTGCCGGGTCTCGTTCTCCGACCTGGGACTCGTCGGGCTGCCCGGGTCGGCGGACGTGACCGGGTCGAGCACCGCCCCGCTGGACACGTGGCGACGGACGGGAGGCTGAGCGTGCGCAGGACCGTGGACCGCGTCCGGCAGGGCGTGACGGACCCGGACGGCGGGCCGGAGCGGGGTGACCGCGGCACGGCGACCGCCTTCGTCATCGGCCTGGTCGTCGTGCTGTTCGCGCTCGCCGGCCTGGTCGCGGACGGCGGGCGCGCCGTGAACGCGCGGGTCGCCATCACCGACGACGCGGAGCAGGCGGCGCGCGTCGGCGCCGACCAGGTGGACGCCGGGTCCCTGCGCGGCGGCAGCGTCCCGAGGATCGACCCGGTGCGGGCGACCAGTGAGGCCCGTGACTTCCTCGTCGCACGTGGTTACGCGCCCGGCCGCATCTCCGTCGGCGCCGACGGGGACGCCGTGACGGTCCAGGTCAGCGACGTCGTCCCGACGGCGCTGCTGCAGCTCGTGTTCATCGACAGCTTCACCGTCGAGGGCGACGCCACCGCGCGCGCCGCCTTCGGCATCAACTCCGAGCTCGGGGGAGCACCGTGACCAGCCAGCACCAGGACGAGCGCCGCACCGGCCCCCAGCGGTTCCAGCAGGTGGGGGAGCCGGAGGCCCGACCTGTCGGCGCGGCCCTCGGTGCGGCGTTCCTGCTGCTCCTGCTCGTCGTCGGGGTCCCGGCGGGGCTGGTGGCGCTCGACGCCCTGCCCGTCATCCCCACGTCCCTGCCCGGCCGGGCGGACCTGCTGGCCACCATCGGGGTCGAGCAGCTGCTGGCAGTGCTGGTGTGGGTGGTGTGGATCGCCTGGTTGCAGTTCACGGTCTGCGTGCTCGTCGAGCTGCGGTCGGCGCTGTCGGGCGTCGGGCTGCCCGCCCGGGTGCCGCTGGCCGGTCCCAGCCAGCGGCTGGCCCGCACGCTGGTGGTGACGGTGCTGCTGCTCGTGACCGCGGCCGGTCAGGCCACCGCGGCGGTCGCGCCCGCCGTCGCGGGGTACGAGTCCGTCGCGTCCCCGGTGGCGGTCTCCGCCGTCGAGGTCCCCGGGCCCGCGGCGTCGACGCCGGCCCCCGCCGCCGACGCCTCGGTCGAGGCTGCCGCCCAGGTCGAGACCACGTACTGGCTGGGGGGCATGCAGCTCAGCCCCGAGGAGGGCGCCGAGCTCGAGGGGCGCCGCGTCTACGTGGTGCAGCCGCCCGAGGGCCGGTACCACGACAACCTCTGGGACATCGCCGAGCGCACCACCGGCGACGGCATGCGCTACCGCGAGGTGTTCGAGCTCAACAAGGGCCGGGACCAGCCCGACGGCCAGGAGCTCACGCTCGAGCGGCTGATCCAGCCGAACTGGCTGCTGATCATGCCGGAGGACGCGACGGGCGTGGACCGCGTCACCGCGGTGGTCACCCCCGCCCCGGCGCCCGCGGTGCCCGTCCAGGCCCCGGCCGCGCCCACCCCGGCGGGCGACGTGGCGACCGCCGCCACCGGGGTCGCCGGGGCCGCCGCCCACGAGGTCACCGGGTCCGCCGCGGAGAGCACCGCGCCCGGTCTGGTCGGGGCGGGCCTGCTGGCCGCCGGCCTGCTCGTGGCGCTCGAGCGCCGTCGCCGCCGCGGGCGCTCCGGCGAGCCCGGCGCGGGCGCGGTCGAGCTCGAGGTCGTCCTGCGCGTCGGAGCCGACCCGCAGCGTGCGCTGCTGCTCGACCGTGGGCTGCGGCGGCTCGCCGCCGAGCTGCGCTCGCAGCGGCGCAGCCTGCCGGGCGTCGTGGTCGCACGCGTCGACGACAGCGGGCTGGAGCTCGACCTGACGCCGGCCGCCGCGGACGCCCCGCGGCCCTGGCAGACGCTGGACGGCGGGCGTCGCTGGCGGCTCGCCGCCTCCGACCTCGACCTGGGCCGGATCGACGCACCGGCGCCGTTCCCGGGCCTGGTGTCCCTGGGCCGCGACGACGCGGGCCGCGACGTCCTCGTGGACCTCGAGGCCGCGCAGGGTCCTGTGGCGCTGGTCGGCGACCCGACCGCCGCCCGGGAGGTCGCGACCGCGCTGGCCGCCGAGCTGGCGACCAACCGCTGGTCGGACGCCCTGCAGGTGACCGGGGTGGGCATGCCGGACGGGCTGCGCGAGCTCCCCGCGGACCGCTACACGCGCGCCGGCACGGTCACCGGCGTGCTGGACCGGCTGCGTGCCCACCGCGCCCGCGCGACCGGCGACGACGTCCTGACCGGCCGCCTGCGGGGCGACGGCACCGCGGTGGGTGTGCCCGAGTACGTCGTGCTGGGCGAGCCGCCCGCCCCGGACGCCGGCCGCGAGCTGGCCGCCCTGTCGACCACCGCGCAGCGCACCGCGCTGGGCGTGGTCTGCGTGGGAGACCTGCCCGGCGCGCGCTGGCGGCTCGAGGTCGCGGCCGACGGCCGGCTGACGGCCCGCCTGCTGGGCGTCGACGTCCGCGCCAACCGGCTCACCGCCGCGCACGTCGACGCGCTGGGCGAGCTGCTGGTCGAGGCGCCGGACCCCGTGCGCGGTGTCGACGAGCGGCGGGCGGCGGCCGAGCACGAGGGCGCGGTGGAACGGCCCGACGTCGACCCGCCGGACCGGACGCTGTCCGCGGCGGACCTGCAGCGTGCCGCGGTCCGGGTGCTCGTGCTCGGTGAGCCCCGCGTCGAGGCGCGGCGGCCGGTGGACGAGGCCCGCCGGCCGCTGCTCACCGAGCTGGTGACCCTGCTCGCGCTGCACCCCGAGGGGGTGCACGGCACGGTGCTGGCCGCCGCGCTGTGGCCCGGTGGGGCGACCCCGGAGGTCCGGGAGCGCACGATCACCCGCGCCGCGGCGTGGCTCGGCGAGGACGCGGCCGGGCGGCCGCACCTGCGCCGGGGCGACGACGGGCGGCTCACCCTGGGTCCCGACGTCGTCGTGGACTGGGACGTCGTGCGCTCGCTGCTCGCGCGGGCGCGCGGTGCCGCCGATCCCGCGGCCGAGCGCTCGCTGCTCGGCGAGGCCCTCGCCCTGGCGGCGGCGCCCGTCGTGGCCGTCCGGCCGCCGGGGCGCTACGGGTGGCTCGCCCGGGTGCGCGCGGAGCACGCGTCGCGGGACCTGCTCGTCGACGCGGCCCACCGCCTCGTGGTGCTGCACCGGGACGGCGACGACCCGGCGGCCGCGCAGCGGGTTGCCTGGGACGCCGTGCAGGTCAGCCCGACGTCCGAGCTGCTGTGGCGCGACCTGCTGCGGGCCGCGGACGCCACGGGCGGCCCCGACGCGGTGCGTGACGTGGTCGGCGTCCTGGTCGCGACGCTGCGCGCGGCGGACGTCCCGGTGATGTCGGCGGCCACGCGGGCCCTGGTCGAGGAGCTGGTCCCGGACACGGGGCAGACCCTGCGCGGGTCCGCGTGAGACCGGACGAGTGAGCGCTCGACGGTTCATCCACAAGGCGCACCCTTCGCGGTGAATTGCCCGATAAGGTCGGTCCCCGGCGCCGAGGGGCGCCGAGCTCGACACAAGAGGAGACTCCCGTGGCCGTTGGCGCCGAACTCAGCACCCTGCAGCAGCTCAACAAGACGTTCACGACGACGGCGGCCGACGCCGAGCGGATGAAGGGCGACGTCGACAAGGCGCTCGAGAGCGCCGTGTGGACGGGCAAGTACTCCGAGGACTTCCGGACCGCGTGGCAGGACTACCGCGCCAACCTCGACCGGCTGCGTGACGCGCTGGACGGTGCAGCGGGCGACGTGAAGACGAACCACAACAACATCGCGGCGGCCACGGGCGAGCCCGACCGCATCTGACCGGTGCCACGGCCGGCGGCCCGCCCTCATGGGGCGGGCCGTGGTCCGCCCGGCACCGAGCCACCCGGACGGGGGAGCGCGTGCGACTGCTGCTCAGCGTGACGGCCCAGCGCGGCGACGAGCCGCGCGACGTCGTCGTGGAGTGCCCTCCCGGTGCGCGGGTGCGGGACGTCGCGCAGGCGCTCGACGCGCTCGTGCCGACGGCGCGTGCGCGCGTGGTGCCGCGCGGGTCGGGGCACCTGGGCGTCGTGACCGCGACGGTCGCCGAGGCCGGTGCGCCCGACCTGTGGTGGCACGGCGCCCCGCTGGACGCCGACGTACCCGTCGAGCAGTCGCCGCTGCGGCACGGCGCGGTCGTGGGCCTCGGGGTCGACCCGGGCGACGTGTGGGCGGAGCCGGACGGTGCGTGCGAGGTCCGTGTCGTGTCCGGCCGGCAGGCCGGGCGGGTGCACCGCCTGCCGGTCGGCCGGCACGTGCTCGGGTCGGACCCCGCCGCGTCCGTCCCGGTGGACGACCCCGACGTGCCGCCGGTCGCCGTGGTGCTGGAGGTCGGCGTCGACGGCTCGGTGACCGTCGAGCCCGCGCCCGAGGTGCTGGGTGCCGTCGTCCCCGCACCCGTGCGCCGTCGCCCCCCGGAGGGCCCCATCGTGGTCCCCCGGGGCGAGCCGGCGGCCGGGGCGTCCCGCGGCCGGCGCCCCCGGGGGCGGTTCGCCCGCCAGCTCGCGCAGGCGCGCCAGGGCCTGGAGGCCATGACCGAGGTCGACCCGGAGTCCGACCGCCCGCTGGTCCACGTCGACCGGATCGCGCTGACCGCCGCGCAGCCGTGGCACCCCGGCGAGTCGCTGGTGGTGGGTGACGTCGTCCTCGAGGTCGGTGAGGTGGGCCTGCCCGACGCGTCGCTGTCACCGAGCGCGGCGGGCGCCACGCTCGACTACAACCGGCCGCCGCGGCTGCTGCCGCCCGTGCGGCCGTCGGAGTTCCGGCTGCCGCCCGAGCCGCGCATGCCCGACAAGCAGCGCTTCCCCCTGACGATGGTGCTCATGCCGCTGGTCATGGGCGCGGCCATGTACTGGTTCACCAGGTCGCCCTACGCGCTGATCATCATGGGGCTGTCCCCGCTCATGGCCATCGGCAACTTCGTGTCCTCGCGCGGGGGGCAGCGCAGCAAGCACGTCGAGGCCGTACGGACCTACGTGCAGCGGGTGGCGCGCATCGAGCAGCAGGCCTTCGAGTCGCTGCGCACCGAGAGCGCGTCACGCCGCCGCGACCTGCCGGACCCCGCGACGGTGCTGCTGTTCGCCACCGGCCCGCGCGCCCGGCTGTGGGAGCGGCGTCGCACGGACCCCGACTGGATGCTGGCGCGCGTGGGCACCGCCGACCTGCCCAGCGAGGTGTCGTTGCACGACCCCGGGCGCGAGGAGCACGAGCGCGTCCAGCACTGGACGGCGGCCGACGTGCCCGTCGCGGTGCCGCTCGCCCGCGTCGGCGTCACCGGCGTCGTCGGACCGGCCGACGCGCGCCGCCGGGTCGGCGCGTGGATGCTCGCGCAGGTGGTCGCGGCGCACTCGCCCGCGGACGTGTCGGTGCACCTGCTCGCCGACCCGGACGGCGGGCAGGAGTGGGGGTGGGTGCGGTGGCTGCCGCACGCGCGCCGCGACGGCGGACCGGTCGCGCAGGTCGGCACCGACGAGGAGACGACCGCCCGGCGGATCTCCGAGCTGCTCGCCGTGCTCGAGCAGCGGCGGTCGGTCGCACGTGGGCAGGGCGTCGGGTTCGGCGGGTCCGGCGCGGTGCTGCCGGCACCCGTGGTCGTGGTGCTCGACGGTGCACGGCGGGTCCGGCTGCTGCCCGGTCTGGTGACGCTGCTGCGCGAGGGGCCGGCGCACGGCATCTACTTCCTGTGCCTGGACGAGCAGGAGCGTCAGCTCCCCGAGGAGTGCCAGGCCGTCGTCGACCTGGCCGGGCCCACCGCGCGCGTCGCCGTGGCCGGTCAGGAGCCGGTCGACGGCGTGCGCGTCGACCTGGTGCCGACCGGCTGGTTCGAGCGGCTGGGCCGGTCGCTGGCCCCGATCGAGGACATCAGCACCGAGGACCTCTCCGCGACCCTCGTGGCCTCGTCGCGGTTGCTGGACGTGCTGGGACTCGACCCGCCCACGCCGGCCGACGTCGCGCGCGGGTGGGCGGCCGGCGGCCGCACGACGCGCGCCGTGATCGGGGAGTCCTCCGACGGGCCGTTCGCCGTGGACGTGCGTGCCGACGGGCCGCACGGCCTGGTCGCCGGCACCACCGGCTCCGGCAAGTCGGAGCTGCTGCAGACGATGATCGCGTCCCTCGCGATCGGCAACCGCCCCGACGAGATGACGTTCGTGCTGGTCGACTACAAGGGCGGCGCGGCGTTCAAGGACTGCAGCCGGCTGCCCCACACCGTGGGCATGGTGACCGACCTCGACGCGCACCTGACCACACGCGCGCTGGAGTCCCTGGCCGCGGAGCTGCGGCGCCGGGAGCACCAGCTGGCCGACGCGGGCGCCAAGGACATCGAGGACTACCTGGCTGCCCGCGGCCCGGCCGACGCCCCGATGCCGCGCCTCATGATCGTCATCGACGAGTTCGCGGCCCTCGTCGCCGAGCTGCCGGACTTCGTCACCGGCCTCGTCGACATCGCGCGGCGCGGCCGCTCCCTGGGCGTCCACCTGGTGCTGGCGACGCAGCGCCCTGCCGGCGTCGTGAGCGCCGAGATCAAGTCGAACACCAACCTGCGCATCGCGCTGCGGGTCACCGACCGCAACGACAGCCAGGACGTCATCGAGGCGCCCGACGCGGCGGAGATCGCCCCGAGCCTGCCCGGGCGCGCGTACGCACGGCTCGGGCACACCAGCCTCGTCGCGTTCCAGTCGTCCCGCGTGGGCGGGCGCCCGCCCAGCGTGGGCGGCGGTGCGCGGGTCGACGTCACACCGCTGACGTGGGCAGGGACCGGCCGGCCGGTGCCCGTGCAGCGGGCCTCGAGCGAGGACGACGTCGACGTCCCGACGGACCTCGCGTCGCTGGTCACCGCGGTGCAGGGCGCGGCCACGCTCGCGGGCGTCAGCGCGCCACCACCGCCGTGGCTGCCCGCGCTCGGCGAGGTCGTCACGGCACACGACGTCGCGACGCAGGGTGGCGAGGCGCTCGCGGCACGCCCGCTCGCGCTGCCGTACGGCCTGCTCGACCTGCCCGCGGAGCAGCGTCGTGACGTCGCGACGCACGACCTGGACACGGCCGGCAACCTGGCGGTCGTCGGCGCCGCGCGCTCGGGCCGCTCGACCGTGCTGCGTGCCCTGGCCGCCGCGGTCGCGACGCGGACCTCCCCGCGCGACGTCCACCTGTACGGGCTCGACTTCGGCAACAACGCGCTGCTGCCGCTCATGGGGCTGCCGCACACGGGTGCCGTGGTCCCGCGCGACCAGCCCGACCGGGTCGCGCGTCTCACGCGCCGCCTGCGCGCGGAGATCTCCCGCCGCCAGCAGCTGCTCGCCGAGCAGTCGTTCGCGGACGTCCGGGAGCAGCGGGCCGGCGTCGCCCCCGCGCAGCGCCTGCCGTACCTGCTGGTGCTGCTCGACCGGTGGGAGGGGTTCATCCAGGCCTTCGAGGACGTGGACGCGGGTGCGCTCGTCGACCTGTGGACGCAGATCCTGCAGGAGGGACCGGGCGCGGGGGTCAAGGTCGTCGTCGCGGGGGACCGCAGCCTGCTGGCGGGCCGCATCTCCACGCTCACCGAGGACCGCGTCATGCTCCCCATGCCCGACCCGGGCGACTACCAGTCCGTCGGGCTGTCGGTGCGCGACGTGCCCCAGCACCTTCCCGAGGGTCGCGCGTTCCGCTCCGAGGGGCCGCACGAGCTGCAGGTCTGCCTGCTCGACGACGACCCGAGCGGCCCGGCACAGGTGGCGGCGCTGCAGGCGGTGGGGCGGACCGCGACGGCGCGGCACGCGGGCGACCCGGTGCCGGCGACCGGCGCGCAGGTGCCGTTCCGCATCGACCCGCTGCCCACCCGCCTCACGCTCGACGAGGCCGCGGCCCTCGGCGGCCCGCCCCTGCGCCGTACCGCCGTGCCCCTGGGCGTCGGCGGGGACACGCTGGCCCTGCACGGCCTGGAGGCGGAGGAGCACGGGCCCGGGCTGCTGGTGCTGGGCCCGCGGCGCTCCGGCCGCAGCACCACGCTGCTCACCGTGGGGGAGAGCGCGCTGCGCCGCGGCTGGACCGTCGGGGTCGTCACGCCGCGCCGCAGCCCGCTGCGCGACTTGGCGGCGCGGGACGGTGTCGTGGCCATCGAGGTCGAGGCCACGCGGGACGAGGTCACCGCGGCTCTCGCGCTGCTCGTCCCGCAGGACGTGCCCAGCGTCCTGCTGGTCGACGACCTCGAGCTGGTGGGCACCGACGGTGTGCTGGCCGACGCGATCGTCGCCCACCTGGGGGCGCTGCGGGACCGGCCCGGCCTGGTCGTGGCCGCCGGCACGGCCGACGAGCTGGGCAGCGCCTACCGGGGGCCGGCCGCCACCATCAAGAAGTCCCGCAGCGGCCTGCTGCTCGCCCCCGCCACGCCCAACGACGGCGACCTCTTCGGGCTGCGGCTGCCACGGTCGGCGATCGGCGGCGCCGTCCCCGGGCGGGGTCTGCTGGTCAGCGGCGGGGCGTGGCAGCTGGTGCAGGTGCCGCTGCCCTGACGTGCGCTGCCCTGACGGCGGCTGCCCCGACGTGCGGCTGCCCCGACGTGCGGCTGCCCCGACGCGACGTCCGCGTCGGGCTCGCTCACGTCGCGGCGCTCGCGTCAGCGCGTGACGACGGTCTGGATCTCGGCCACCGGGATCTCGGCCGTCGTGGTGACCGTCTGCAGGTCGAGCGGCTGCGGCTCGGGGTTCTGCGACGACACCCAGCTCGCGGCCCAGGTGGTCGTGGCCGTCAGGGTCGCGGTCCGCAGGGTCTGGCCCTCCTTGACGGGCTGGTTCGCGCTGGAGCGCGTGAAGACGATCGAGCACGTCGACGACGTCATGCCGGCGCTGTACGCGGTCCCGACGTCCGGGCAGGTGGCCGTGTCGGCGTTGGGCGCCTCCAACGTCATGGATCTCACGCTCGCGTCGACGCGCGCCCACACGCCAGGCACCGAGGCGGTCACCTCGACGGTGGCCGGGGCGCCCTCGACCCACACGAACGTGTCCATGTTGACCACCGTGGCGCCGGACCCCTCGATCGACGGGTTCCACCGGACCGTGCCGGTCGGCAGCTGTATGTGGTCCTGCGCGATCTCGACCAGCTGCTGCGGGTCGACGACGACGTCGACCGGAGGTGCCGGCTCGCCCTCGGGCACGAAGACGGCGCGGTGGGACAGCAGGTAGTCGAGCTCGACGTCGTCGTCGATGTCGTAGCGGCAGCGCGGCTCGTACCACCGGCCGGTGTCGTCGGTCGCGTACGCCTCGAAGTCCGGGTTCAGCAGACCCTGCGCGGCGTAGGCGTCGAGCGTGCCGGACTGCCGTGCCGGACCCCCGGTCTTCCAGTACTCGTAGTACTCGTAGCCGGTCCTGCCCGGGGCCCTCCAGCAGTCGGGCGCGACCGTGGCCTGCACCGACGACGAGAACGACCGGCCCTCACCCGTGGAGCCGGAGCTCGTCACGGTGACCGCGATGGTGCCGCCACCTGCCTCCGGGGTGACGGGAGCCGGCGCCGGTCCACCACCCCCACCCTTCCCGTCATAGGCGGAGGCGCCGCCGGCCAGCGCCAGCAGGAGCGCCCCGGTGAGGACCGCCACCCTGCCGGCGCGGCTCAGCACGACCCCTCACCGGCGGTCGTGCCGATGACCCACCGATCCCCCAGTCGCTGGAGCTGGACGGTCTCGCGCCGCGGGTAGCCGAAGCCGGCGGTCTCGGGGGTGTCGGGTCCGTCGGCGTCGGCGAACGTCGCGTCGCGGTAGTCGTCGCAGACCGCTGCGGTGGCGGTGTCGCCGGTGACGGTGACGTCGCTGACGCGGGTGCGGAAGGTGCCGCCGATGTCGACGGCGTCGGCGGTGTTGTTGGTGGCGATGCGCTCCATGACCGCCTGCACGTCGGCCGAGGCGATGACGGCGAACGCGGGGCTGACGGTGTTCGTGGTCATGGTGCGCCAGTACTCGACCTGGTAGGTGGCCACGGTGTTCCACACGTCGGCCTCGTCGCCGGTCAGGGTGGGGACGTCGTCGAAGACGATCCCGAGCTCGGGGTCCGACATGTCCTGCGTGCTGGACTCCGGCGTCGGCTCGGGCGTCGCCTCCGCGCTCGCCTGCGGCGTCGGGGACGCGGTCAGGCCGGGCGGCTCGACCGCCTGGGACGTGCACCCGGCCAGGGCCAGCATCCCGACCACCACCGTCACGGTCGCGACCCGTCCCATGCGTGCTCCTCCCGACGACGAGGCCCGGCTGGGCGCACCGACCGTAGCGCCCGGGAGGTGGTCGTGCCCACCCCGCGAACCGGTGTCATCCGGACGGGACGCACCAAACGCGCCGTACCGGGTGCCACCGTCGTGTTCCGGGCGGCCGCGCGGCGTCGTCGTCGCCGCGTCACACGGCGGTGACCGGCTCGTGGACGTCCCCGAAACATGGGTCCGCCACGATGCACCCGTCCGCCCGTCCCGAGGGAAGGTGCCGCAGGTGCTGAAGAAGTCCCGTTCCGCCAGGTCCGCCACGTGCACGCTGACGTTCGCCCTGCCCGCCGCCGTCCTCGACGGGCCGGTGAGCGTGGTCGGCACGTTCAACGACTGGACGCCGGGCGTGCACCCGCTGCGCCGCCGGTCGAACGGCACGGCGAGCGCGTCGGTCGTCGTCCCGACGGGCTCCACCGTCCGCTTCCGCTACCTGGGCAGCCAGGGGCGGTGGTTCGACGACGCGGACGCGGACGAGATCACCGCCGAGGGGTCGGTCGTCCGCGCGTAGGGCGGGCCCGCGACCGCGCGGCACGGGTGGGCCCCCGCGCACCGACCGCACGTCGCACGGTCGCGGAGATCACCTCGGTCAAGCGCAGGCCGGGTGCGGGGCGGCCGGGCCCCGTCCCGCAGCGCCCGGTCCCGGCGTTCTTGGACGCCTGCCCACCTCCGGGAGGGGTGCCGTTGGGACATGCGTGAGACGCGCTTTCCACAGCAGGCGGCGGACCGTTCCGCCCCGCGCACCGATCGGGTGAAACCCTCTGGTCAGGCGCGATCGTATCGATACGATAGGACCCTGACGCGACCCGGCACGACCGACCACCGCGCACCGACCCAGCCGTACCGAAGCGCGGAGTCCTCCTTCATGTCCAAGGCCCTGACCACGGGCGCCCCGTGGCGCGTCATCCTGTCGTTCGCCGTCCCCCTGCTGATCGGCAACGTCGTCCAGCAGCTCTACCACTTCGCCGACGCGATGGTCGTGGGCCGCACGCTCGGCGTCGACGCGCTCGCCGCGGTGGGCGCGACCGGGAGCCTGCTGTTCCTGCTCATCGGCTTCGCCTGGGGCATGACGTCCGGCTTCGCGATCCCCACCGCGCAGGCCTTCGGCGCCGGCGACGCCGCCGCGGTCCGCCGCTCGGTGGCGTCCGGTGCCATCCTCACCGGCGTCGTCACGCTGCTGCTCACGGTGGGTGCGCCGCTGCTGGCCGGCCCTGCGCTGCGCCTGCTGCGCACCCCGGAGGAGCTGCTGCCGCAGGCCGAGACCTTCGCGGTCATCAGCTTCCTCGGGGCCGCGACGACGATGTTCTTCAACTTCCTCGCCGCGATCGTGCGCGCCATCGGCGACTCCCGTACCCCGCTCGTCTTCCTCACGCTCAGCTGCCTCCTCAACATCGCCCTGGTCGTGGTGCTCGTCGGGGTTCTCGGCACCGGCGTCGGGGGCGCGGCGCTGGCCACCGTCGTGGCGCAGGGCGTCTCGGTCGTCCTGTGCTTCGTGCACGTCCGGCGACGCGTGCCCGTGCTGCACGTGCGCCGCGAGGACTGGCGCGTCACGCGCGCCGACCTGGCGCACCACCTGCAGCTGGGCCTGCCCATGGGCTTCCAGGCGTCGATCATCGCGATCGGGACGCTCGCCGTGCAGGTGCGGCTCAACAGCCTGGGCTCCGACGCCGTCGCCGCCTATACCACCGCGACGCGCGTCGACGGCCTCGCGGTCGCCCTGCTCGCCTCGCTCGGGCTGGCGGTCTCCATGTTCGTCGCCCAGAACCGCGGCGGTGGGCGGCCCGACCGGATCCGGACGGGCGTCGTGCAGGCCGTCTGGATGTCGGTGCTCGGTGCGGTGCTCATCGGGGTCGTGCTCGTCACCGCGGGCGGCTGGATCGTCGAGATGTTCGTCGGCGAGGGCGAGCAGCGCGTCGTCGACATGTCCGCGCACTACCTGGTCGTCAACGGCGTGCTCTACGCCGTCCTCGGGGTGCTCTTCGTGCTGCGCGGTGCGCTGCAGGGGCTGGGCCGCACCCTCGTGCCCACCGTCACCGGTCTCATCGAGCTGGTCTGCCGCGTCGGCGCCGCGGTGGTGCTCGGCGCGGCCTACGGGTTCGCCGGCGTGGTGTGGGGCAACCCGCTCGCGTGGCTCGGGGCCGTCGCGCTGCTCGTCCCCGCGTACCTGCGGGCGCACCGCAGCCTCGCGCAGGACCCCATCGCGCCGCTGTCCCACGTCGCGTCGACGCCCGAGCCGATCACCCTCGAAGGGCCGTCCGACGGGTCCATGGTGGTGGACGCGGTGGTGCCGCAGCCGCGCCGCGGGTCCGGGACGGCCGCGGAGCAGCCGACGCAGGTCGGCGAGGGGTGCGACCGCCGGGAGCGCGTGGCGGGCTGACCCGGGCCGCGGCCCGGCGTCAGGCGATCGCGAGCGGTGCGGACACGGCCACCCAGGCCAGCCACCCGGCGGCCAGGACGACGGCGGCCGTGGCCGCGAGCCGGCCGGCGACCACCCACGGGGTCGCGACCTGCGGCGCGGGTGGTGCGCAGCGCACCGACCTGCGCGGGCGGACGGCCCGGCGGCGGGCCACCCGGGCGTCGTCCGTGAGGTCCGCCGTGGTCAGCAGGTCCGGCTGGCCGGCACCGCCCAGCCGCACCTCGAGCAGGAGCGCGAGCCCGGCCGCGTCCACGGGCGACAGCCGGGGCGGCAGGGCACGCAGGTGGGCACCGAGCGCGGTCGCGCGGACCACCGGCGCGTCGGCCGTCCCCCGGCCGGGCCCGCAGCGCACACCGCGCACCGCTGTGCGGAAGCGCGGAGCCAGGAGGGCGGCGACGGCCGCGGCCGCGTCCGTCCCCTGGTGCGCGCCCGCGGTCCTCCCGGTGCCCTCGACGACCACCACACCGCCGGGGCCCACGGCCACGTGCGCGATCCGGGCCGACGGCCGCCCCGGGTGGTGCAGCGCGTGCAGCACGAGCCAGCCCTCGGCCTCGAGCGCGCGCAGCGCCGCCGGCACCCCGGGCACCGACGAGGGCTTGCCCGCCGGGACGTCGTGCACCCACGACGGCACGCCGGGGCGCGCACCGGACGGACCGCGGTGCGTGGTGGTCGGCTCGTCGCCCGTGCTCATCGTGGCCCCATGTCCCCGGTATCGGCCCGTCGGCGCGGTGACCTGAGCCCGGACCCGCTGCGCGAGCCGCGACGCGGCCACGACCACCCGGCACGTCGCGGTGCTCTGCCAGTAGGGTCGTCGGCACGCCGCGGGGGCAGCAGGGGGACGAGGGGGACGGATGCAGCAGGTCGTCGACGTGCGGACGAGGGTGGCCGTGGGGGCCACGTACGCCGCGCAGGGCTTCGGGTACGCCACCGTGGTGACCGCGTTGCCGGGCCTCAAGGCCCGCACCGGCATCGACGACGCGATGATCTCGGTGGTGCTGCTGATGGGCGCGCTGCTCGCCGCGGCCGGGTCGGTGGCCGCCGAGCGGATCGCGCGCCGGTGGTCGAGCCGGTCGGCCGTCGTGCTGGGGCTGCTGGCGCAGGCCGCCGGGCTGGCCCTCGTCGCCTCGGCCACGTCGGTGCCCGTGCTGGTCGTGGCGTTCGTCGCGTTCGCCCTCGGGCTGGGCATGGTCGACGCGTCGTCCAACATGCAGGGCGTCGCGCTGCAGCACCACGTGGGCCGGCCCATCGTCTCCACGCTCTTCGCGTGCCTCACGGTCGCGGCCATCACGGCGGCGCTCGTGCAGTCGGGCCTGGCCCGGCTGGGTACGACGACCGGCGCGGTGTCCGCCCTGGTCGTCGCCGTGCTGGTCGCGGCCGCCGTGGCGCTGCTGGTGCGTCCGGTGCTGCTGGACAGCACCGCGTCGCAGCCGCCGCCCGCGGACGACCACGAGGGGATCCTGCCCGGTGCCCGCACCGGGGTCGTCGCCGACGCGCCCGCTGCCGCACCCGCCCGGACCCCGCTGCCGCGCGCCGGCCTGTGGGTCTTCGGCGCGCTCGTCGCCGCCGCGTTCGTGGTCGACGCCGCCGTCTCCAGCTGGAGCACGGTGTACCTGCACGACGAGCTGGCGGCGTCCGCGTCCGTCGCGCCGCTCGGGTACGCGGCCTACCAGGGGGCCGTGCTGATCGCCCGGCTGCTGGGCGACCCGCTGGTGCGGCGCCACGGACGGGTGCGCGTGGCCGCCCCGACCGGCGCCGTCGCCGCCGCGGGTCTCGTGCTGGTCGCGCTCGTGCCCAGCCCGGAGGCGGCGATCGTCGGGTTCGCACTGGCCGGGATCGGCGCCGGCACGCTCGTGCCTCTGGCGTTCTCCGCGGCCGGTGAGCTGGCACCCGACCGGCTGGACGACGTCATCGCCCGGATCAACCTCTTCAACTACGCCGGTGCGCTCATCGGGTCCGTGTCGATCGGGCTGCTGGCCGGCATCACGGGCATCGGGCCGGGGTTCCTGGTGCCGGCGCTGCTGCTGGTGCCGGCGATGGCCGCGGTGCCGCGGCTCGCCGGCGCGCGGGTCGCCGAGCTCGCGGGCGGTCGCCCACCGGCCTGACCCGTCACCTCGCCGGGCGCGCCCGGGTGAGCCGTCCGGGCCAACGGGTGGTCACCCTCGCGCCGTCTCATGCTCCCGCACGCCGCGGCCGATAGAGCCCACGACGGTGGGAGGGACGAGCATGCCTGCAGGGGACTCCGCGGGGCAGGAGGCGAGCCGACAGCTCGCGCTTGCGGCCGCGCACGACAAGGCGGCGTCCGCCGCACGCGCGGCCGCGTCGCGGTACGGGCTGGCCTCGGTGACCGAGCAGCGCACCGCCGCGGCGCTGGCGCCGCTGGCCGGCGCGGGCTACCACCTGCTGGCGGACCGCCAGTGGCCCGGCAGCCGGCGTGCGCAGGTCGACATGGTGGTCGTCGGACCGGCCGGGGTGTTCGTGGTGGACACCAAGGCGTGGGCGGACGTGACCATCGCGGGTGACCGCATCCACCGCGGTCAGGAGGACGTCACCGACGAGCTCATGGCGCTGGCGGACCTGGCCTACCGCACCGAGGGCGAACTGGCCGAGGTCGGCCTGGCTCCCGGCGAGGTGCACGCGATGGCCGTCCTGGCCGGGCGCACCGGCGTCGACGAGCGCGTGGGGCCGGTGCAGGTCGTCGGGGAGCGTGATGCGCTGCGCCAGATCGCCCGGCGCGGCGCGCGCCTGGGCCCGGCGCAGGTCGACGTCGTGCTGGCGCGCTGCCTCGAGTGGTTCCGCCACGTGGGGGACGCGGCGCCGATCAGCACCACCCTGCTCGAGCCGGTGCTTCCCGCCCCCCGCGCCCCGCAGCCCGGCACCCCGCACCCCGCGGACGATCGGGAGCGTGACCACGGCGGCGTGCACCACGGCTTCCCCGACCCCCGCGTGCCCCGCGGGGTCACGACGCCGGTGCCCCCCGTGCCGCCGCTGAGCGAGGAGGAGGTGCGCTCCGCGCTGCTCACCGGCCTCATGGCCGCACCGGTCGAGGAGTGGATGGCGTTCCTGCACCCGGCGCAGGCGCGGGTCGTGCGGCGCTCGTACAACGGGCCCTCCCGGATCCGCGGGTCCGCCGGCACCGGCAAGACCGTCGTCGGGCTGCACCGCGCCGCGTACCTGGCGCGCACCCGCCAGGGCAAGGTCCTGGTCACCACCTACATCCGGACGCTGCCCGACGTGCTGCGCCAGCAGCTGACCCGGCTCGCGCCGGACGTCGTCGACCGGGTCGAGCTGGCGGGGGTCCACGAGACGGCCAAGCGCATCCTCGAGGAGCGCGGCGTGGAGCACCGCATCGACGGCCGCAAGATCGCGTCGGCGTGGACCGCCGCGTGGGGCCGGGTGGCCGGCGGCAGCGTCATCGACACCGACCGGCACGAGCAGGACTACTGGCACGACGAGGTCAGCTACGTCATCAAGGGCCGCGGCCTGACCCGGTGGGAGCAGTACGCCGAGCTGCCGCGCCTGGGGCGTCGGCACCGGCTGGGGCCGCACCAGCGGCGCGTCGTGTGGGAGTTGTACGAGGCGTACCAGGAGGAGCTGGCGAACCGCGGTGTCCACGACTTCGCCGACCAGATCGCCCTGGCGGAGGCCGAGCTGCGGCGCGAGCCCATGACCGGCCGGTACACCGCGGTGGTCGTCGACGAGGCGCAGGACCTGACGTGCGTGATGATCCGCATGCTGCACGCGCTGGTGGGTGACGTCCCCGACGGCCTGACCCTGATCGGCGACGGGCAGCAGACCATCTACCCCGGCGGGTTCACGCTGGCCGAGGCGGGTGTGTCCGTCGCCGGGCGCGGCACCGTGCTCGACGTCAACTACCGCAACACCAGCGAGATCCTGCAGTTCGCGTCGATGCTGGTGCGCGACGACGAGTTCGCGGACATCGAGGGCACCACCGCCCGCGGCGACCGCCCGGCGCAGGTGGAGCGCAGCGGCCCGAAGCCGGTGTACGTGCGGTGCGCCACGGAGGCGGACCGGCAGCGCCGGCTGGTGCTGCGCGTGCACGAGGTGGTCGCGGAGGTGGGCACCAACTTCGGTGACGTGGGCGTGCTGTCGCTGTCGCGCCGCGGCGTCGAGGCGGCCACGGAGTCGCTGCGCAAGGCCGGTGTGCCGGTGGTGAACCTGGAGCAGTACGACGGGGTGCCGGTCAACCGCGTGAAGGTCGGCACGGTGAAGCGCGCCAAGGGGCTGGAGTTCAAGCAGGTGCTCGTCGTCGACCCGTACGCGTCGTGGCTCACGGAGAAGCCCGAGGAGCTGGACGACGTGGACCGCGAGCGCCGCGACTTCCGGCTGCGCGAGCTGTACGTGGCGATGACGCGTGCGCGCGACGGGCTGTGGGTGGCGTCGATCTGACCTCGGCGCGGCGCGTGCGTCGTCGCGTGCCCGGACCGCGCGCCGGGACCGCGCGCCGGGACCGCGCGCCGGGACCGCGCGCCGGGACCGCGCCGGTAGGGTCGCGTCGTGAGCGTCCCGCCGCACCCGCCCGTCCCGCCGGACCCGGCGGCCTCCCCGCCGGCAGCGCCGCGCCGCCCGTCGCTGACCTGGCCGGTCGTGCTGACCGTCGTCGGGCTGCTGGTGCTGGTGGCGGCCCTCGCGGCGGCCGTGGGAACGGCCGGCGCGTTCGTCGGTGCGGTGCGCAGCGACGTCCTGACGTCCGACGGGCAGCCGGGGGTCGCGGTGCTGGCGGCCGCGCCCGCGCCCGGGGCGGCACGGGTCCACCTCACGGAGGGAGAGCGCTACGCCGTCCACCTCGTGGTGCCGAGCGGCGCGTCCCGCGAGGACGATCGCCCGGACCTGCCCGAGGACGTGCTGCTCCTGGCCCCGTCCGGTGAGGTCGTCGCGGCGGACGGCTCGCCGGGCGTGACCATGACGAGCACCGCGGGGGGCCTCGTGGCGGTGTCGGTCGGCGCGTTCACCGCCCCGCAGACCGGGACGTACGAGATGGCGGTGCCGTCCGCGGGCGTCCCCGACGCGTGGGTCGCGCTCACGCCGGACAAGGAGTTCGCGCCCTTCTTCGCGTCGATCTGGGGCACGGTGCTGGGCGTGTTCGTGGTGCTGGGCCTGGGGTTCGTCGGGTCCGGTGCGGTGATCACCGGGGTGGTCTGGTGGGTCGTGCGGGCACGCGCCCGTGCGGCGGTCGCGGGCGGCTGACGCCCCGAGGGGTCAGGCGGGCGCCACCGAGCCGCGGGCGCGCAGCGGGACGGGCAGGCGGTGGACGCCCGGGCCGCTGCCGGACCCGGAGACCTCGGCGAGCAGCAGCTCGACCGCGCGGCGGCCGAGCTCCTCGTGCGGGATGGCGAACGACGAGACCCCCGGCCGCAGCCAGTCGGCCATCGGGTAGTTGTCGAAGGACACCACGGACACGTCGTCCGGGATGCGCAGCCCCGCCTCCTGCAGCGCCTGGTAGGTGCCGAACGCGAGGCGGTCGTTGAAGCAGATGATCGCGCGGGGCTGCGGGTGCCGGGCGAGCAGCGCGTGGGTCGCGGCCCAGCCCTGCGGCGGAACCCAGTCGGGGCACAGGTGCCCCGACGCGGGGGTCAGGCCGACTGCGCCGAGGGCCTCGCGGATGCCCGCGAGCCGCTCGACGCCGGCGACGGTGTCGGGGGGCACGTCACCCGGGGCCGGCCCGGCGCCGACCAGGTGGATCTCCCGGTGCCCGGCGTCGAGCAGCAGGCGTGCGGCGGCGCGGCCCGCCTCGACCTCGTCCGGGACGACCGCCGGTGCCCGGGTGGTACCGGCGGGCAGGGTGTTGAGCAGGACGGTGGGGAGCCGCTCGAGCTCGGCCGGCACGGCGCGCGTACGGGTGAACATCGAGGTCAGCATGATGCCGTCGACCCGGCGGTCGAGCATGGCGTCGATGAGCGCACCCTCGATGGCGGGGTCGCCCTCGGTCTCGCCGATGAACAGCATGTAGCCGTGGTCGCGGGCGGCCTCGATGGCGCCCTTGATCATGTCACCGGCCATCTGCCCGGTGGCCACGGTGTCGGACACGAGGCCGAGGGTGCGGGTGGTGCCCTTGCGCAGCCCGACGGACACGATGTTGGGGCGGTAGCCCAGCGTCGCGGACGCGTCCCGGACGCGCTCCTGCACGGCCTGCGAGATGCGCAGCTCCGACCCGCGGCCGGACAGCACGAGCGACGCCGTCGTCGACGAGACTCCCGCGGCGCGGGCGACGTCCGCGAGTGTCACGCGTCGGGTCACGTCCCGTCCTTCCGTCGCGAGGATCCTAGGGGCGCCTGCCCGGCGATGGGCCGCACCCGCCCCGCCGGCATGTCCGACCAGACCTGGACGCATGTCCGGTGTGCCGGGCGCAGGGCCGGCACCGTCACCGATTCGTGACGTGACCTGGCTTGACACCGCCCCTGGCTGATCGAAAGCATGACGTTGCTAAGACGATTTAGCAAGGGTCCGCGCCCCCACGGACCTCGTCCGACGGAGAAGGAGACACCGGTGTCTCGTACGACTGGAAGGTCCCGGAACGCGGCTGCTGCCACGTCGCTGTTCCTGGCCGGCATCCTCGCACTGACCGCGTGCAGCGCCCCGGGCGCGAGCACCGACGAGCCCACGGCCGACGGCGACGGCGCCGCCACCGCCGCGGGTGACTGGACCTGCGGCACGGACGACGTGACGCTCGACGCGTACCTCGAGACCGGCTTCCCGCTCTCGAACGCCCTCTTCGAGGAGTTCGAGAAGCAGTACCCGAACGTCTCGTTCGACGTCCGCGAGGACCAGTTCGCCGTCATCACCCAGAACGCCCCCCGCGTCCTGGCCGACAACCCGCCGGACCTCATGCGCCTGCCGCAGATGTCCGACCTCGTCGACGACGGCCTGCTCTACAACCTCGACGAGGCCGCCGCGCACTTCGGCTGGGACGAGTGGCCCGCCTCGCAGCTCGCGCAGATGCGGGTCGACGAGGAGGGTCGCCGTGGCGACGGCCCCCTGTACGCCATGGGCAAGAACTACTCGATGACCGGTGTCTTCTACAACACCGAGCTCGCCGAGCAGATCGGCATGACCGAGGCCCCGAAGACGCTCGCCGAGCTCGACGAGTGGATGCAGAAGGCCAAGGACGCCGGCATCACGCCGTCCGACCAGTTCAACGGCGGTGCCACCGGCGGTCTCGCGTTCCCGCTGCAGCTGCTCATGGCGTCGTACGGCGCGGTCGACCCGATCAACGACTGGACGTTCCAGAAGCCGGGCGCCCGCATCGACACCGAGAGCAACATCAAGGCTGCCGAGCACCTCAAGAAGTGGATCGACGCCGGCTACTTCGCCGACGACATCAACTCGCTCGACTACTCGCAGATGATGGGCCGCTTCATCGACGGCAAGAGCCTGTTCATCTTCAACGGCGACTGGGAGTCGGGGAACCTCGACACCCAGATGGAGGGCAAGGCCGGCTTCTTCCTCATGCCCCCGCTCGAGGAGGGCGGCAAGGTCGGCGCCATGTCGGCCCCGCTGACGTTCGGCATCTCGTCCAAGGCCGAGAACCCGGAGTGCGCGGCGTTCTTCTTCGACTGGATCGCCACGAACGACGACGCGCGCACGCTGGCCGTCGAGATCGGTGGCTCGCACCCCATGGGCCCGGCCGACGCCTTCATGCCTGAGGTCGACCCCGAGTCCGTGACGGGCCAGACCCTCGCGGCCGGCGCCACGATCGCCGAGGACAACGGCGCGATGGAGTTCATCGCCAACGCGACCGGTGCCATCTACGCGAAGAGCTGGACGCCGAACCTGCAGAAGCTCGTCGCGGGCGAGCAGACGGCCGAGGGCCTCCTCACCGCCGTCCAGGCCGACTACGAGAGCGAGATCAACGGCTGATGAACACCACGCGGACGGCCGCTGCGCCCGGTCGCCGCGAGGTCGCCGCCTCGGCGTCGACCAGCCTCGAGGCCAGGCGCCGCGCCCTCAAGGCGCGGCGCCTGCGCCGGGGCTGGGCCGCTCTCGGCCTCGTGGTCCCGGCTGCCTTCTTCTACGTGCTCTTCGTGCTGCGCCCCCTGGTGCTCACGGTGCAGTACTCCTTCTACGACTGGAACGGTGTCGGCGCCTCGACGTTCGTCGGGGGCAAGAACTACACCCGCCTGGTCGAGAAGCCCGAGCTGCTCGGCTCGATCGTCAACGCGCTCGAGCTGATCATCTACTTCAGCTTCGTCCCCGTGATCCTCGGCCTGCTCACCGCGGCCACGATCCGCAAGTTCGCGACGAGCCGCCTCGCGCTCCTCTCGCGCACCGTGCTGTTCCTCCCGCAGGTCATCCCGCTCGTCGCAGCGGGCATCATGTGGACGTGGATGCTCGCCACGGACGGCGTCGTCAACGAGCTCATGCGCGCCGTCGGCCTGGGCTCGGTCACGCGCGCCTGGCTGGGTGACACGAGCACCGCGCTCGGCGCCGTCGGCGTCATCGGCGCGTGGGTCGCCCTCGGGCTGTGCCTCCTGCTGCTGCTGTCCGGCATGACGAAGATCGACCCGGCGCTGTTCGAGGCCGCGCGCATCGACGGTGCCGGCGCGGTCCGCGAGTTCTTCGCGATCACCCTGCCGAGCGTGCGCCAGGAGATCGGCGTGTGCGTCACCGTGACCGTCATCGCGGCGCTCGCCGCGTTCGACATCGTCTACATCTCCACGCAGGGCGGGCCCGCCAACTCGACGCTCGTCCCCGGCCTGGAGATCTACTACCTCGGCTTCTTCTCCCGCGAGGTGGGCCAGGCCTCCGCGCTCGCCGTGGTGTTCATGGTCCTCGTGCTGGCCGTCGTCCTGCCGATCCAGCGCCTGACGAAGGAGGAGGACTGATGATCGTCTCCCGCCGTGAGGCGTGGCTGGGCCGCGCCCTGCTCGTCCTGCTGATGGCCGTGACGGTCATCCCGTTCATCAGCCTGTTCGTCACCGCGCTGCACAAGCCCGGGACGTACCCGTCGGGCATGTCGTGGCCCGAGACTCCGTACTGGTCGAACTTCGTCGACGCGTTCCAGGCCGCCGACATGTGGGCCCTGCTGTGGTCGAGCTTCCTCATCGAGCTCGGTGTGGTGCCCGCGGCGCTGCTCATCGCGACGCTCGCCGGGTTCTCGCTGGGCCACCTGCGCCCGCCGGGCCACCGGTGGATCTTCCTGACGTTCGTGCTCGGTCTGACGCTGCCGTTCCAGGCGATCATCGTCCCGCTGTACTACCAGATGCGGGACATGCAGCTGCTGAACACCCGGTGGGCGATCATCCTGCCGCTGCTCGGCCTGTACATGCCGTTCGCGGTCATGTGGATGCGCGCGCACTTCGTGACGATGCCCCCGGACCTGTCCGAGGCCGCCCGCATCGACGGGGCGAACACGTGGAAGCTGTTCACCCGTGTGCACGTCCCGCTGTCGCGGCCCGCGCTGTCGTCCCTCGGGATCCTCATGTTCCTGTGGACGTGGAACCAGTTCCTGCTCGCCGTGGTGCTGGTGGATGACCCGAAGAACCGCACGATGGCCGGTGCCCTCGGCGCGTTCCAGGGACAGTGGGGCACGGACATCCCGCTGCTGTGCGCGGGCTCGCTGCTGATCCTCACGCCGACGCTGCTCGTGTTCCTCGCGTTCCAGCGGCAGTTCGTCTCGGCACTGATGCAGGGGGCGCTGAAGGGATGACCACCGCCGTGGCGACCCGACCGCCCTTCGACCCGGCGATCGCGGCCGCGCTGACCGGCCGGCCCCAGGACGTCGTGACGACCCTGGCGCCGGACGAGATCGACGGGCTGCGCTCGCGGGCCTGCCCGCCGGACCTCGACGCGGTCGCGGTGGCCGTGCGCCGCACGCTCACGTGGCACGAGGCCCCCGGGCCCGACGGCCCGGTGCGCGTGGCGCTGCTGCGGCCCGAGGTCGACGGCGTCGTCCCGGTGCTGCTGCACCTGCACGGTGGCGGCCTGGTGGTGGGCACGGTGTCGGACGACGTCGCCGCGGTCGCCGAGGCCGGCCCCGGGTGGGCCGTCGCGTCGGTCGACTACCGGCTGGCGCCCGAGCACCCGTACCCGGCCGCGGTCGAGGACGCCTACGCCGCGCTGGTGTGGCTCGTCGGGCAGGCCGAGGCGCTGGGCCTCGACGCCGGGCGTGTCGTCGTGACGGGCGTCAGCGCCGGCGGCGGGCTCGCGGCCGCCCTCGCGCTGCTGGCGCGGGACCGCGGCGGGCCGGCCCTGGCGGGTCAGCTGCTGGTGTGCCCGATGCTCGACGACCGCAACGACAGCGCGTCGGGCCACCAGATGGCCGGCGTCGGCTCGTGGGACCGCACGGCGAACGCGACCGCGTGGGCCGCGTACCTCGGCGAGGCCGCCGGCGGGCCCGACACCCCGCCGTACGCGTCGGCCGCGCGTGCCGCACACCTCGACGGCCTGCCGCCCGCGTACGTCGACGTCGCGTCGGCCGAGACGTTCCGTGACGAGTGCGTGCAGTACGCGGCCCGGATCTGGGCCGACGGCGGCGAGGCCGAGCTGCACGTCTGGCCCGGCGGCTGCCACGGCTTCGACGGGCTCGTGCCGGACGCGCCGGTGTCGCGCGACGCGCGCAACGCCCGCGCCCGCTGGCTGGCGCGGCTGCGCGAGCGCCCGCCGGCCCCCTGACGTCCGTCGGCGTCCGCCCTCCCCCCGGTGGTGGGCGCCGACGGACCCCCTCTGCCAGACCCTCCTGACGGGCCCATCCTGACGGAGGACCCCCGACCGGTCCGCCGGTCCACCGCCCCACCGCGACCGACCCCGGTCACCGACGACGACGGAGCCCGACGCGTGACGCACCACGGCCCTCAGCTCATCACCTACGCCGACCGCCTGGCGGGCGACCTGCCCGGCCTGCACGCGCTGCTCGACGGCCCGCTCGCCGGCGCGTTCGGCGGCGTGCACGTCCTGCCCTTCTACACGCCCTTCGACGGCGTGGACGCCGGCTTCGACCCGCGCGACCACACGCAGGTCGACCCGCGCCTGGGCACCTGGGACGACGTGCGGGCGCTCGCCCGGGGTCGTGACGTCATGGCCGACGTCATCGTCAACCACGTGTCGGCGGACTCCGCGCAGTTCCGTGACGTCCGCGAGCACGGCGACGCGTCCCCGCACGCCCCGATGTTCCTCACGCTGGACTCCGTCTTCCCGGACGGCGTCACCGAGGAGGACCTGGCGCGGATCTACCGCCCGCGCCCCGGCCTGCCGTTCACGGCGATGACGCTCGGCGGGCGTCGCCGCCTGGTGTGGACGACGTTCACGGCCGACCAGGTCGACATCGACCTGCGCACGCCGCAGGCGTGGGACTACCTGACGTCCGTCGTCGACGCCCTGACCTCCGGCGGCGTGACGATGCTGCGGCTCGACGCCGTCGGGTACACGGGCAAGGAGGCGGGCACCGACTGCTTCATGACCCCCGCGACCGACGAGTACACCGAGCGGATCGTCGAGCAGGCGAAGGTCCGCGGCGCGCAGGTGCTGGTCGAGGTGCACGGGCACCACACGCAGCAGATCGAGATCGCGCGCAAGGTCGACCTCGTCTACGACTTCGCGCTGCCGCCGCTGGTGCTGCACGCGCTGACCGCCGCCGACCTCGAGCCGCTGGCCGGGTGGCTGCGCATCCGCCCCGCGAACGCCGTGACGGTGCTGGACACGCACGACGGCATCGGGATCGTCGACGTCGGCCCCTCGGACCTGCGCCCGGGCGAGCCCGGCCTGCTGACCCCGGAGAAGATCGACGCCCTGGTCGAGCGGATCCACGACAACTCCGGCGGCACGTCGCGGCAGGCCACCGGCGCGGCGGCGTCGAACCTCGACCTGTACCAGGTCAACTGCACGTTCTACGACGCGCTGGCCCGCGACGACCGCCGCTACGTGCTGGCGCGGCTGCTGCAGCTCTTCGTCCCGGGGATCCCGCAGGTCTACTACGTCGGCCTGCTGGCCGGCGCCAACGACATGGACCTGCTGGCGGCCACGGGGGTGGGGCGTGACGTCAACCGGCACCACTACACGCCGACCGAGGTCAAGGAGGCACTGGAGCACCCCGCGGTGCGCGGCCAGCTCACGGGCCTGCGCCTGCGGTCCTCGCACCCGGCCTTCGACGGCGACTTCACCTGGGACCTCGACGGCACGCGCGGCACGTTCGTGCGGTCGGCCGGCGACGCCCGCGCGACGCTGACGTTCGACGTCGCCGACGGCTCGTTCGAGGTCCGTGCGACCGGTGACGACGGCGAGCAGGTCGTGCTGACGGACGGCGACCTCACGGCCTGACCTCGTCCGGCCCCACATCCCGGGACGTGCGCGTCGCGACACCGGGCTGACGTCGTCCACGGGTGCGGATGACGTCACCCGGGGTCGCGGACGCACCTGCCCATGTGTCGGGCACCGGGAATCGGCGTGGGGGTCGCGCGCGTGCGGCAGGATGCCCGCATGGACGCTCCTGGCCTCGCCGACGTCATCCGGTACGTCGACCCGGACCCCGCCGCACCCACGGCGGTCCTCACGTTCGACGACGGGCCGAACCCGCCGGACACCCTCACGCTGCTCGACGTGCTGGCGCGGGAGCAGGTGCGCGCGGTGTTCTGCCTGGTCGGCGTGCAGGTCGAGGCGCACCCCGACGTGGTGCGGCGGATCGCCGCCGACGGGCACGTCCTGGCCAACCACTCGTGGCGGCACGACGACCTGCAGGAGTGGTCGCCCGAGGCCGTCCGGGCGGACCTGCAGCGCACGCTCGACGCGATCCACGCCGTGGTCCCCGACGCCCCGGTGCCGTTCTTCCGTGCACCGTTCGGACACTGGGGGCGCACGGTCCCGGTGGCTGCGGAGCTCGGCATGGCGCCGCTCGAGTGGCAGCTGGCCGTCGGCGACTGGGAGCCCCCGGGCGTCGACGAGCTGGTGCGCCGCCTGGGAGGCGTGGAGGCCGGCGGCGTGATCCTGCTGCACGACGGCGGCGGTGACCGCAGCCAGACGGTCGAGGCGGTGGCGCGCGTGATCCCGCGGCTGCGGGCCGACGGGTGGGGGTTCACGGTGCCGGGGGCCTGACGCCCGGAGGCGTCCTGACGGGCCGGGTCAGCGCGCCCGCGGCGGGGCGGTGCTGCCACGCACGACCAGGCGCGTCGGCACGACCACGTGGTGACCGGCGAGGTGCTCGCCGTCGCGGATCTGGCGGACCAGCAGCTCGACGAGCTCGGCGCCGATCGCGGTGAAGTCCTGGCGGACGGTCGTCAGTGGCGGCCACAGGTACTCGGCCAGCGGGACGTCGTCGAATCCGACCACCGACACGTCCTCGGGGACCCGCCGGCCTGCCTCGTGCAGCGCGCGCACCACACCGGCCGCCATCTCGTCGTTGCCGCAGAACACCGCCGTGACGTGCGGGTCCGCCGCGACCTCGGCACCCACGCGGTACCCGGACGCGGCCGACCAGTCCCCGTGCCAGACCCGCGGGACGGGCCGCCCGGCGGCGCGCAGCCGGGTGCGCCACGCGTCGGCGCGCACCCGCGCCGGCGTCGAGTCCAGCGGGCCGCCGACGTGGTGCACGGTCGGGTGCCCCAGGTCCAGCAGGTGCTGCACGGCCGACGTCGCGCCCTCGACCTGGTCGGTGCCGACCGCGGGATGGTGGCCCACGAACCGGGAGTCCGACACCACCACCGGCAGGCGCGGCGGCAGTGCGAGGGTCGCGGGCGTGGCGTCCTCGGCGCGGATGACGACCAGCCCGTCGATGGCCTGGTGGTCGAGGCGGCGCACGGCGTCGGAGACGTCGGACGACGACGGCGTGCGCACGTCGACGAGGCTGACGGTGTACCCGTGCTGGCGGGCGGCCTCGACGACGCCCTCGAGGGTGCGGGACTCGCCCGTGCGGGTCAGGCGGTGCGCGATGAGGCCGATGGCGTGGAACGACCCCGAGCGCAGGGCGCGGGCCGCGTGGTTGGGGCTGTAGCCGAGCTGGTCCATGGCCGCCAGGACGCGGTCGCGGGTGGCGGGGCGCACGTTGGTGGCGCCGGTGGAGACCCGCGACACCGTCTGCTGCGAGACGCCCGCGAGCCGTGCGACGTCCGCGATCGAGGGCCCGGCCCGGCCGCGGGGTGAGGGCACCTGCGCCATGCGGGGGAGCGTAGCAGTGGTCGCGCGACCATCGATGGCGACGTCGCCATCGGTTCTGGCTCCTCCGGAACCATCGAGGGCGGGCCGTGCTGACCAGGAGAACTCGGAGGTCTTGACATACTTCGACCCTTGGTGAAACTCTGCGACGACGTGCTGATGATGACGTCAACATCCGGCGCACGAAGGAGTGTCCCGTGTCCCAGACCGCCGTCGTCGCCGCGGTGCCGCCCGTCGCCGGCGCGCTGCCGCGGCGCCGCACCCGCGCCCGGTGGGCCGGGTGGGGGTTCGTCGGGCCCTTCATGGCCGTGTTCGCGCTCGTGTTCCTCGCGCCCATCGCGTACTCGCTGTGGATCAGCCTGTTCCGCACGCAGCTCGTCGGCGGCACCGCGTTCGTCGGGCTGCAGAACTACCAGCGCGCGCTCGAGGACCCGCAGTTCTGGTCCGCCCTCGGCCGGGTCACGGTGTTCCTGGCCGTGCAGGTGCCGATCATGCTCGGCATCGCGCTGCTCGTGGCCCTCGCCATCGACTCGGGCCGGCTGTTCGGGCGTGACTTCTTCCGCATCTCGATCTTCCTGCCGTACGCCGTGCCCGCCGTCGTCGCCACCCTCATGTGGGGCTTCATGTACGGCACACGCTTCGGCCTGGTCGGCAACATCAACGACGCGTTCGGCGTGAGCCTGCCCAACCCGCTGTCGCCCGATCTCGTCCTGGCCGCGATCGGCAACATCGTGACCTGGGAGTTCGTCGGCTACAACATGCTGATCTTCTACTCGGCGCTGCGCACGGTGCCCACCTCGCTGTACGAGGCGGCCGAGATCGACGGCGCCGGGCAGTGGCGCGTCATCACCGCCATCAAGCTGCCGGCCATCCGCGGCGCACTCGTGGTGGCCGGCATCTTCTCGATCATCGGCAGCTTCCAGCTGTTCAACGAGCCGAGCATCCTGCAGTCCCTGGCGCCCAACGCGATCACCACGTACTTCACGCCCAACCTGTACGCGTTCTCGCTGTCGTTCTCCGGGCAGCAGTACAACTACTCCGCCACGGTGGCGCTGCTCATGGGCGTGCTCACCATGGTCATCGCCTACGTCGTCCAGCTGCGCGGCATGCGCAAGGAGGCGTGAGCGATGACCACCGCGACCCCCGCCCCCACGCCCGCGACCCCCAGCGCGACGCACCGGTCCGCGGCGCCGCGCCTGCGCAGCACCCGCGGCTCCGGCCCGGCACGCACCCGCACCCGCAGCGCCGACCGGCCGCGCCGGTCCGTGCTGCTCACGGTCCTCACCGGGGTCGTCCTGCTGTACTCGCTGGTCCCGCTCGTGTGGCTCGTCGTCAACGCCACCAAGACCCAGGGCGACCTGTTCTCGTCGTTCGGGCTGTGGTTCGGCGACTCGTTCGCGCTGTTCACCAACATCGGGCAGACGCTCACGTACGACGACGCGATCTTCGTGCGCTGGCTCCTCAACACCGTGATGTACGTGGTGCTGGGCGCCGGCGGCGCGACCGCGCTGGCGGTGCTGGGCGGGTACGGGCTGGCCAAGTTCACGTTCCCCGGCAAGCGCGCCGTGTTCGCCGTCGTCATCGGCGCCGTCGCCGTGCCCGGGACCGCGCTGGCCGTGCCGACCTTCCTCATGTTCAGCCAGCTCGGCCTGACCAACACGCCCTGGTCGGTGATCATCCCGTCGCTGATCTCGCCGTTCGGCCTCTACCTCATGTGGACGTTCGCCGCCGAGGCGGTCCCCACCGAGCTCATGGAGGCCGCCCGCATCGACGGTGCCTCCGAGGCCCGCACGTTCGCGCAGGTGTGCCTGCCGCTGCTCGCTCCCGGCATCGTCACGGTGCTGCTCTTCACCATGGTCGCGACGTGGAACAACTACTTCCTGCCGCTGATCATGCTCAAGGACCCCGACTGGTACCCCCTGACGCTCGGCCTCAACGCGTGGAACGCGCAGGCCGCCACGGCCGGCGGCGAGGCGATCTTCCACCTGGTCATCACCGGGTCCGTCCTGACGATCGTGCCGCTGGTCGTCGCCTTCCTGCTGCTGCAGCGCTACTGGCAGTCCGGCCTGTCGGCCGGCTCCGTCAAGGAGTGACGCGGCACCCGCCGCACCCGCCCCGCACACCCACCGGTTCTTCGTACGACGACGTGAGAGGACACCCCCATGACCCGCACCCCCCGCCGAGGCGCACTGCGCGGTGCCGCCCTGGTCGGCGCGCTCGCCCTGACGCTGGCCGCCTGCAGCGGAGACGACGGCTCCGCAGGCGACCCGGACGCCGCCGCCGACGAGGGCGGCGAGCTGCTCGTCTGGGCGTGGGACCCCACCGTGGAGCCCATCGCCGACGCGTACATGGAGGCCAACCCGGACGTGACGATCGAGCTGGTCAACGCCGGCACGGGCAACGACCAGTACACGGCGCTGCAGAACGCCATCGGTGCCGGCTCGGGCATCCCCGACCTGGCGCAGATCGAGTACTACGCCCTGCCGCAGTTCGCGATCGGCGAGTCCCTGGCCGACCTGACCGACCTGGGCGCCGACGAGCTCGAGGGCACGTACACCCCCGGCCCGTGGTCGGCCGTGCAGCAGGGCGACGGCGTCTACGGCCTGCCGCTCGATTCCGGCCCGATGGCCATGTTCTACAACGCCGAGCTCTTCGAGCAGCACGGCATCGCGGTGCCGACCACGTGGGACGAGTACGTGGCCGCGGGCCGGGCGCTGCAGGCGGCCGACCCCGGCGTCTTCATCACCTCGGACACCGGTGACGCGGGCCTGGCCACGTCGCTCATGTGGCAGGCGGGCGGGCAGCCGTTCCAGGTCGACGGCACCACCGTGAGCATCGACCTGGCGGACGAGGGGTCGCAGCAGTACGCCGACCTGTGGCAGCAGCTGGTCGGGGAGGACCTGCTCGCGCCCATCAGCGCGTGGAGCGACGAGTGGTACCAGGGCCTGGGCAACGGCACCATCGCCACGCTCGTGACCGGTGCGTGGATGCCCGGCAACTTCGTGTCCGGCGTGCCGGAGGGTGCGGGCAAGTGGCGCGTCGCGCCGATGCCGCAGTGGTCGGCCGGCGAGTCGGTGACCGCCGAGAACGGCGGGTCGGCGATGTCCGTCATGGAGGCCTCGGAGAACAAGGCCCTCGCCTACGACTTCCTGGAGTTCGCGTCGTCCGGTGACGGCGTCGCGCTGCGGCTCGAGGGCGGCGGGTTCCCCGCCACGGTCGCGGACCTGGAGTCCGAGGAGTACCTGGCGCAGGAGTCCGAGTACTTCGGCGGGCAGAAGATCAACGAGGTGCTCGCGCAGGCGGCGGCCGACGTCGCCGAGGGCTGGCAGTACCTGCCCTTCCAGGTCTACGCCAACAGCGTCTTCAACGACACGGTCGGCCAGGCCTACGTCTCGGGCACGACCATCACCGAGGGGCTCGGCGCCTGGCAGGACCAGCTCGTCACCTACGGCGACGACCAGGGCTTCACGGTCGACTGACCGCCGGACCGCGCGCCCGACGCCCGGGCGCGCGGTCCCGCCCCCCTCCCGCCCCCCGTCCCGCGCCGCAACCCCTGCACGTCCCGAGGAGCTCCCGCATGCCCACGTTCGAGATCGGCGAGCAGGACTTCCTGCTCGACGGCCGCCCGCACCAGGTGCTCTCCGGCGCGCTGCACTACTTCCGCGTCCACCCGGACCTGTGGGCCGACCGCATCCGCTCGGCGCGGCAGATGGGGCTCAACACCATCGAGACGTACGTCGCGTGGAACGTGCACGCGCCCACCCCGGACGTCTTCGACACGTCCGGCCCGCGGGACCTGGGGCGGTTCCTCGACCTCGTCGCCGCCGAGGGCATGCACGCGATCGTGCGTCCCGGCCCGTACATCTGCGCCGAGTGGGACAACGGCGGGTTCCCCGCGTGGCTCTTCCGCCTGCCGGGGGTGGGGGTGCGCCGCAACGAGCCGACGTACCTGGCCGCGGTCGAGCAGTACCTCGCCCACGTGCTGCCGTTGGTCGCCGCCCGGCAGGTCACCCGCGGCGGCCCGGTGATCGCCGTGCAGGTGGAGAACGAGTACGGCGCCTACGGCGACGACCAGGAGTACCTGCGCGCGCTGGTCGCGATGACGCGCGCGCAGGGCATCGAGGTGCCGCTGCTGACGTGCGACCAGGCCGACGACGCGATGCTGGAGCGCGGCGGCCTGCCCGGGGTGCACCGCACGGCCACCTTCGGGTCGCGCACGGCCGAGCGGCTCGAGGTGCTGCGCCGTCACCAGCCCACGGGCCCGCTGATGTGCATGGAGTTCTGGTGCGGCTGGTTCGACCACTGGGGGGCGCACCACCACACCACGGACGCCGCCGCCTCCGCGGCCGACCTCGACGCCCTGCTGGCCGCCGGCGGGTCCGTCAACGTCTACATGTTCCACGGCGGCACCAACACGGGGTTCACCAGCGGCGCCAACGACAAGGGCGTCTACCAGCCGACCGTGACGTCGTACGACTACGACGCCCCGCTGGCGGAGGACGGCACCCGCACCGCCAAGTACGACGCCTTCCGTGAGGTGCTCGGCCGGTACACCGCCCTGCCGGACGACGTGCCGCCCGTGCGTGCGCCCGCACCGACCGCGGTGCTGCGCGACGGGCGGCGCACGGTGGACCTGTGGTCGGTCGTCGACGGGCTCGACGGCTGGGTCGAGGCACCCGACGTGCCGACGTACGAGCAGGTCGGGGCGGTGGGCGGGTTCGTGCTGCACCGCGCGACCGTCGACCTGACCGCCCCCGCGGTCCTCGCGTTCGGCGAGGTCCGGGACCGTGCGCAGGTGTTCCTCGACGGACGGCCGGTCGGGGTGCTCGACCGCGCCGAGCACGCGACCGCGCTGACGCTGCCCGCGGTCGGGGTCGCCCGGCTCGACGTGCTCGTCGAGGACCAGGGCCGCGTCAACTACGGCCCGCGCATCGGTGAGGACAAGGGCCTGATCGGCCCGGCGACCCTCGGCGGCCGGCCGCTGACCGGCTGGCGGGTGCTGCCGGTCGACGTGGACGCGGTCGCGGCGTCGCCGGCGCTCGCGGCCGGTGCCGCACCCGCGACCGGTCCGGTGCCCGGCCCGTCGTTCAGCGTCTGGGAGCACGACCTGCCGGTCGCCGACCTGTTCGTCTCGACCCGCGGCTGGGGCAAGGGCGTCGTGTGGGTCAACGGCACGTCGCTCGGCCGGTACTGGTCGAAGGGTCCGCAGACCACGCTCTACGCGCCCGCCCCCACCGTCACGGGGCGCGGCGACCGCGTCGTCGTCCTCGAGCTGCTCGCCGGTGCCGGTCAGCTCGCGCTGGTCGACGCGCCGGACCTCGGCCACACCGACTCCTGACCCCCGGCCGGGTGTGCCCGGCCGGTCGCACCACCGCACCACCCACCGTTCGCAGCGACCTCGGAAAGAGGACAGATGACGACGACGTCACGTCGCTCGACAGCGGGAGCCGCCGTGCTCGCGCTGACGGCCGGGCTCATCGCAGCCCCGGCCGTGACCGCACCGGCCACCGCCGCCCCGACGGGCACCGCGGTGACCGTCACCCCCAACCCCTGGTACGCGGGGGAGACGTTCCAGGGCTGGGGGACCTCCCTCGTCTGGTTCGCCAACGCGACCGGCGGCTACCCGGCGGACGTCCGCCAGGACCTGTACGACAAGCTGTTCACGGCCGACGGGCTGGACCTCAACATCGCGCGGTACAACATCGGCGGCGGCCACGCGTCCGACGTCGAGGACTACCTGCGGGCCGGCGGCGCCGTCCCGGGGTGGTGGCGTGCCGACCCCACCGGCGACCTGTACGGCGCCCCGACGACGCACGCGAACGCCGAGGCGGTCCGCGAGGCGTTCGACCCGGCCGACGACCGGTTCTACGACCTGGACGCGGACGCCGGGCAGCGGTGGTGGGTGCAGCAGCTCGCGGACGACGAGCAGATCACCCACTGGGAGACGTTCGCCAACTCCGCGCCGTGGTTCATGACGGAGAACGGGTACGTGTCCGGCGGGTTCGACCCGACCACCGAGCAGCTGCGGCCCGACTCCGTCGACGACTTCGCCGCGTACCTGGTGCGCGTCAGCGAGGCGCTGGAGGACGCGCACGGCATCGACGTCGCGACCGTCGACCCGCTCAACGAGCCCAACACGAACTACTGGCGCACCACCCTGGAGGACGGCGTCCCGGTGGGCGGCCGGCAGGAGGGCATGCACGTCGGCCCGCAGCGGCAGGCCGACCTCATCGACGCGCTGGCCGAGCGGCTGCGCGCCCCGGGCTCCACGACCGATGCCGTGGTGTCCGCGATGGACGAGACCAACCCCGGCACGTTCGTGCGCAACTGGGAGGCGTACGACGCGCAGACCCGCGCCAACGTCGACCAGCTCAACGTGCACACGTACGGCACCGGCGGGCGCGTCACGGTCCGCGACCTGGCCAAGGTCGCGGACAAGCCGCTGTGGATGAGCGAGGTCGAGGGCAGCTGGGTGTCGGGGTGGAACCCGGCGAGCATCGTCAACGGCCTGGGCCTGGCCGGGCGCATCCACGACGACCTGCGCGAGCTCGAGTCGGACGCGTGGGTGTTCTGGCAGCCGGTCGAGGACCTCTACAACATGGAGCCGCAGGGCGAGAACTCCAACTGGGGCGGGGTCTTCATCGACCTCGACTGCCGCTGGTACGGCTCCGGTGAGGACCGCGTGTTCGCGTCCGAGCGGCGCGTCGACGACGCCGACGGCGACTGGACGGGCGTCGAGCCGTGCCACGTGGAGACGAGCACCAAGTACGACACCACACGCAACTTCACGCACTTCATCCGGCCCGGGGACCGCGTCATCGGCACCGACTCGACGACCACGACGGCCGCGCTCAAGGCCGACGGCACGTCGACGACGCTGGTGCACACCAACGCGACGTCCGAGCCGGTGACCCTCACGGTCGACCTGCGCCACTTCGGCACGATCGCCCCGGGGGCGACCGCGACGCCGTACGTGACCACCGAGTCGCCGGCCGACCAGCCGGGCGCGAACGCGCTGGCGCCGGGCGAGGCCGTGGCGGTCGACGCCGCGGCCCGGACGGTCACGCTCACGCTCCCGGCCCGGTCCGTGACGTCCGTGGACCTCGCGGGCGTCAGCGGCGTGGCGGACGACGCCGCGGCACTCGCCGACGGGCGCACCTACCAGCTGGTGGGCGTGCAGAGCGGCAAGGCGCTGACGGCGGCCGACGCGGCCACCGCGACGACCATCACCACCCCGGGCGACACCGCGCAGGCGGTGGGCCCGCAGCTGTGGACCGCGCACGCCGTGGCACCGGGACGCCTCGACGGCACCCGGCGCGTGGTGCTGGAGGCGGCCGACGGGCGCGTCCTGGGGGCGACTCCCGCCGGGACCGACCTGCGGTCGGTGCCCGTGGCCGACGCGGCGCAGGACCCGCAGACCCGCTGGATCCTGTCCTCGACCGACACGCTCACGTACGCGCTGGTCAACGAGGGGGTCGGCCAGGCGCTCGAGGTCGGTGGGCAGTCCACCACCGAGGGCGCGGGCGTCGGGGTGTACGGCTCCAACGGTGGCGCCAACCAGCGCTGGTACCCGCGCGACGTCGAGGCCACCGGCGTCCCGCCGGTCGCCGTGAGCACCACGGTCGGCGTCGCGCCGGTGCTGCCCGCCACGGTGGTGCCGACGTACCGCTGGGGCACGGGCCCCGCCGCCGCGGTGGTGTGGGACGACGTGCCGGCCGGCACGTGGGAGCAGGCCGGGCAGGTGCCGGTCACCGGCACCGCGACCGACGTGTACGGCACGACCCTGCAGGTCACCGGCACGGTCGACGTCGGCGGGTTCACGGTCACCGACCCGGTGTCCGTCACCACCTACGAGGGGGCGACGCTCGCGCAGGTGCAGGCCGCCGCGCCCGCGGTCGTGCCCGCGCGCATCGGGGCGTCGACCGCGACGTTCGACACGCCCGTCACGTGGGACTGGTCGGGCGTCACCGACGAGTCGTTCGCGGCGCAGGGCGTCGTGCGCGTGACCGGTGCGGCCCGGTCGAACGAGGCCGGTGCCGAGCCCGTCGCGGCGACGCTGCACGTGGTCGTCACGGCGCGGTCGTCGGCGAACATCGTGCCGCTGCCCACGACGACGGCCGAGGCGACGTTCACCGAGCCGGGGTACTCGATCGAGAACACCCGCAACGGTGACCGCACCGACAAGGCGTGGTCGAACTGGGTGAGCACCGCACGCGCGGGCGACACCCTGACGTACACGTTCCCGGTGACCGAGGTGGCCGACGCGGCCGTGCACTTCTACGCGGACGGCAGCCACCGCAGCTGGGCGAGCGAGGTGGCGGTCGAGCGGAGAGGCGAGGACGGCGCGTGGGTGCCGGTCGACGGGTCGCCGATCGCGGTCGTCGAGCCGGGTGACGGGACGGCCCCGGTCGTCACGCTCGACCTCGACGGCGTGACCGCGACGGGCCTGCGGTTCGCGCTGACGCCGAACCCGGGCGTCCACATGATCGTCTCCGAGGTCGAGATCGGTGCCGTCGCCCCCGCGGCGTCGTCCGTGGCCGACCTGGCGGCGCTGCGCACGAACGGGGTCGACGTGCCGGGCCTGGCACCCGGGACGACGTCGTTCGACGTCACGGTCGACGGGTCGGCCTGGCCGACGGTCGTCGCGGTGCCCGTCGACGCGGCCGCGCGGGTGGAGGTGACGCAGCCGTCGGACGAGAACGGCGGCGTCGCCACCGTCCGGGTCACGTCGCCCGACGGCACGGTGACCACCGAGACGACCGTGCGCGTGGTGCGCCAGGCGGTCGTCCGGGGCGTGACGATCGGCGGGCTGGACGCCGACGGGGCAGCCGCCGTCCGGGGACGGCTCACCGCCGTCGTCGACGCCGACCCCGCCGACGCGCGGCTCACCTACCGGTGGGCGGTCGACGGCAGGCCCGTCCCCGGCGCGCACCGGGCGACGTTCACGCCGACCCGCAAGCACGTCGGCGGGGCGGTGACCGTGACGGTGACCGCCGCGGCGCGTGGCTTCGCGACGTCGACGGAGGTCACGTCGGCGCCGGCGACGGTCGTCGCGGACGTCGACCCGGGCAAGCCGGGAGACCCCGGGAAGCCCGGCAAGCCGGGGAAGCCGGGAGACCCCGGCAAGCCCGGCAAGCCGGGGAAGCCGGGGAAGCCGGGAAAGCACGGAGGGCCGATCGGGCACGCCGGACGGTGACCGCCACCGTCTGACCTGACCCACCACCGGTGCGACCCCGGGGAGACGCGCTCTCCCCGGGGTCGTGCTGTGCTGAGACGCCCTCGGTCGCAGCAGCCGAGCGGGGTGACACCTCACTCGCTCCCACCACCACCGCCGCGCTGTGCGCGGCACCTCGCACCTCCGCCCTCTCGACGTGCCGGTCCGCCCCCCAGGCAGCAGGATCGACGCAGGCACGAGGAGGTGTTCTGCATGGGGGGCGTCGCTGCGGGTCGGTCCGGGCCGGGGCGGAGGGCGGTCGTCGCCGCAGCGCTGGTCTCGGTGCTCGCGCTCGGGGGGTGCGGCGTCACGCGCGGTGACGACGGCGCCGAGAACCAGCGGCTGCGCATGATGATCCCCAACGCGCCCGGCGGCGGCTACGACCAGACGGGTCGCGCGGCCACGCGCGTCATGGAGACCGCGGGCCTGACCGGTCGGTTCGAGGTCAGCAACGTGACGGGCGCGAGCGGGACCGTTGCCATGCAGCGGCTCGTCAACGAGCGCGGCGCGGAGGACCTGCTCATGACGATGGGCCTGGGCGTCGTCGGCGCGACGTACACCAACGGCTCGGACGCGCGGGTCAGCGGGGCGACGCCCATCGCTCAGCTCGTCGAGGAGCAGGAGGGCCTGCTGGTCCCGGCCGACTCGCCGTTCGAGACGGTGGACGACCTGGTCACGGCGTGGTTGGCCGACCCGGGCAGTGTGCGCGTCGGCGGCGGGTCCAGCCCCGGCGGGCCGGACCACCTGTTCCCCATGCAGCTCGCGGACGCGGTCGGCGTCGACCCGACGGCCGTCAACTACATCTCCTACGACGGCGGCGGCCCGCTGACCACCGCGCTGCTCGGCAGCAAGATCGACGTCGGCACGTCCGGGCTCGCGGAGTTCGAGGGGCAGATCGCCGACGGGTCGCTGCGGGTGCTCGCCGTCTCCGGCGAGGAGCGGCTCGCGGGTGTCGACGCGCCCACGCTCGTCGAGTCGGGCATCGACCTGGTGTTCACCAACTGGCGCGGCGTGCTCGCGCCGCCGGGCATCCCCGACGAGGTCCGCGACGCGCACATCGCGCTGCTCGAGGAGATGCACGGGACCGAGGCGTGGCAAGAGGCGCTGGAGACCAACGGCTGGGTCGACGCGTTCGTGACGGGCGACGAGTTCGAGGAGTTCCTCGTGGAGCAGGACGAGCGGGTGTCCGGCACCCTCGACGAGCTGGGCCTGCTGTGAGCGCGGCGGGCGGCGTTGCGGGCGCGGCGGGCCGCACCCCGGCCGCCGGGCCCGGTGACGACGGGGTCGGTGCCCCGGCGCCGACCGTCGACCGCGCGCAGTACGGGCTCGCCGCGGTGCTCGCGGTCGTCGGTGTCGGGACGGTCGTCGACTCCGCGGGACTCGGACCGGGCTTCGCCGACCAGGTCGTGCGGCCGGCGGCCTTCGGGTACGTCATCGGCTCGGCGCTCGTCGTGCTGGCGGTCCTTCTCGCGGTCGCGACGGCCCGCGGCGACCGTGCCGAGGGCGAGGCCGGTGAGGACGTCGACCTCGACCAGGGCACCGACTGGCGCACGCTCGCCGGGCTCGCCGGGGTCCTCGCCGCGACCGTCGCACTGCTGGACCTGCTCGGGTGGGCGATCGTCGGCGCGCTGCTGTTCGCGGGTGCCGCGACCGTGCTCGGCAACCGGCACTGGGTGCGCAACCTGCTGATCGGGGCGGTCATGTCGGTGGGGTCCTGGTACGGGTTCTACGTCGGGCTGGGCATCCCCATCCCCGCGGGCGTCCTGGACGGGGTCCTGTGATGGACGCGCTGCTCACGGGCCTGAGCCTGGCCGTCACGCCGGAGAACCTGCTGTACGCGGTGGTCGGCGTGCTGCTCGGCACCGCCGTCGGCGTGCTGCCCGGCATCGGCCCGGCCATGACGGTCGCGCTGCTGCTGCCGGTGACCTACAACGTCGAGCCCAGCGCGGCGCTCATCCTGTTCGCCGGCATCTACTACGGCGGCATGTACGGCGGGTCGACGACGTCGATCCTGCTGAACACGCCCGGGGAGTCGTCGTCGGTCATCACCGCGCTCGAGGGCAACAAGATGGCCAAGGGCGGGCGCGCGGCGCAGGCCCTGGCGACCGCCGCGATCGGGTCCTTCGTCGCCGGGACCATCGGCACGATCCTGCTGGTCGCGCTCGCACCGACGGTCGCCGAGTGGGTCGTCGTCCTGGGCGCGCCGTCGTACTTCGCGCTCATGGTGCTCGCGCTGATCGCCGTGACCACGGTGCTCGGGTCCTCGCGGCTGCGTGGCTTCATCGCGCTGACGCTGGGGCTGACGATCGGGCTCGTCGGCACCGCGACCGGGCAGGCGCGCCTGACGTTCGGCAACCCCCTGCTCGCCGACGGCATCGACATCGTCGTCGTCGCCGTCGCGATCTTCGCCGTCGGGGAGGCGCTGTGGGTCGCCGCGCACCTGCGCCGTCGGCCGCTGGAGATCATCCCCGTGGGGCGGCCGTGGATGGACCGCGCCGACTGGGGGCGGTCGTGGAAGCCGTGGCTGCGGGGCACCGCGTTCGGCTTCCCGTTCGGCGCGCTGCCCGCCGGCGGTGCCGAGATGCCGACGTTCCTGTCGTACGTCACCGAGCGCAGGCTCGCGGGCAAGCACCGCGACGAGTTCGGCAAGGGCGCCATCGAGGGCGTCGCCGGGCCCGAGGCCGCCAACAACGCGTCCGCCGCCGGCACGCTCGTCCCGCTGCTGGCCATCGGCCTGCCGACGACCGCGACGGCCGCCGTCATCCTCGCCGCGATGCAGGGCTACGGCCTGCAGCCCGGACCGCAGCTGTTCGAGGCCGAGCCGGAGCTGGTGTGGACGCTGCTGGCCAGCCTGTTCGTCGCCAACACCCTGCTGCTGGTCATCAACCTGCCCCTCGCCCCGGTCTGGGCGCGGCTGCTGCGCATCCCGCGGCCGTACCTGTACGCGGGCATCCTGTTCTTCGCGGTGCTCGGCGCGTACAGCGTGAACTTCCAGTGGTTCGACGTCGCGCTGCTCTGCCTGTTCGGTGCCCTGGGGTTCGCGATGCGCCGCTTCGGGCTGCCGGTCCTGCCGCTCATCGTGGGCGTCATCCTCGGGCCGCGGCTCGAGGAGCAGCTGGGCCAGGCGCTCCAGCTGTCCCGCGGGGACGTCGCGGCGCTGTGGAGCGAGCCCGTCGCGGTGGTGGTGTACGTGGTGATCGCGGCGCTGCTGCTGGGGCCGCTCGTGCTGCGGCTGGTCCCCGGGCGGCAGGGGCCGGAGCGGCTGGCGGACGAGGTCGACGAGCTCGAGGAAGAGGTGAGGCGATGACCGTCGTCGTGGGCTGGACGCCCGACGCCCGGGGCCACGCGGCCCTCGTCCGTGGGGCGCGCGAGGCGCGAGTGCACGGCGAGCAGCTGCTGGTGGTGAACGCGACGACCGGCACCGCTGCCGTCGACGACCGGTACGCCGGCGCCGACGACGTCGCCGACGTCCGCACGCTGCTCGCCCTGCTGGACGTCGAGGCCGAGGTCCGCCAACCGGTCGTGCGCGACGTCCCCGACGCGCTGCTCGGCATCGCCGACGAGGTCGGCGCGTCGATGCTCGTCATCGGCATCCGGCACCGGTCACCCGTCGGCAAGTTCCTGCTCGGGTCCACCGCGCAGCGGATCCTGCTGGACGCGCGGTGCCCGGTGCTGGCGGTGAAGGCGGCGGAGGAGCGCTGAGGCGGGGCGTCGCCGCCGGCGCCGGCGCCGTTCACCCCCGGCGCTGGGCGTCCTCCAGGTACCGCAGCACGGCGGTGACGCGGCGGTCCGCCTCGTCGTCGGGCGGCAGGTCGAGCTTCGCGAAGATGCTGCGGATGTGCTTGTGGACGGCGCCCTCGGTGATGAACAGGCGGGTCGCGATCGCGGTGTTGCCCAGGCCCTCGGCCATGACCTCGAGCACCTCGCGCTCCCGTGGGCTCAGGCGGTCCAGGCGCGGGTCGGACCGCGTCCGCGTGAGCAGCTGGGCGACCACGTCGGGGTCGATGGCCGTGCCGCCGTCGGCCACGCGGTGCAGCGCAGCCAGGAACTCCTCGACGCGCCCGACCCGCTCCTTGAGCAGGTAGCCCAGACGCGCACCGCCCTGCACCAGCAGGTCGGTGGCGAAGGCCTGCTCGACGTACGCCGACAGCACCAGCACCGCCAGGTCCGGGTGGCGCCGGCGCGCCTCGACGGCCGCGCGGATGCCCTCGTCGGTGTGGGTCGGGGGCATCCGCACGTCGACGATCGCGACGTCGGGCTCGTGGCGCTCGACGGCCGCCAGCAGCTCGTCGGCGTCGGCGGCCGTGGCCACCACGTCCAGTCCCTCGGCCCGCAGCAGCAGGGCCAGGCCCTCGCGCAGCAGGGCGTCGTCCTCGCCGATCACGATCCGCACGGCAGGGTCACCTCCAGGGTCGTCGGCCCGCCGGGCGGGCTGGTCAGCAGCATCGTGCCGTCGTGCGCCTCGGCGCGGCGCCGGATCCCGGCGAGGCCGGACCCGGCGGTCTCGTCCGCGCCGCCCGCGCCGTCGTCGGTGACGGCGACGCGCAGCCGGCCCGCGACCATCCCGACGTCCACCGTGACGGCGGTCGCGCGGGCGTGCCGGGCCGCGTTCGTCAGCGCCTCGGCGACCACGAAGTACGCGGTGGCCTCCACCGACGCGGCGCACCGCACGGGCAGGTCGACGCGCAGCGCGCACGGCGCGAGGCTGGACGACGCGAGCCCGGTCAGCGCGTCGGCCAGGCTCCGGTCGGTGAGGACCGGCGGCAGGATGTGGCGCGCGACGGACCGCAGCTCGGCCAGCGCCTCCTCCGCGGCGCTGTGCGCGCGCTCCAGCAGCTCCTCCGCGCGGGCGGGGTCCCGGGCGACCGCCCGGCGCGCGGCCCCCAGCAGCACGGTCACCGCGACCAGGCGGTTCTGTGTGCCGTCGTGCAGGGACCGCTCGATGCGCCGCAGCTCGGCCACGTGGGCGTCGAGCGCGCCGGCGCGGGTGGCGGTGAGCTGCGCGACGCGCAGCGCCAGGTCGGCGCCCGGCGGGGGCGCCAGCAGCGCACGTCCCGGCCACGACTGCAGCCGGGACAGCGGCGGCAGCACGACGACGGCGAGCACGAGCCACCCGACACCGAGCAGGAAGGCCAGGAACGCGGTGGGCCACGACGTGACCGGCACGTACATCAGGTCGGTCGACGCGACCTGCTCGGGGAAGGCGCGCCACCACAGCGGCACGGTCACGTCCCGGACGGCCGAGAACGGCAGCGTCATCGCCACCAGGCCCAGCAGGACGCCGACGGTCCCGTGCAGCAGCGTCCACGCCAGCTCGCGGTGCACATCCGGGTCCGTGAGCTGCGCGCGCAGGCCGTCGGGCAGCGGACCCGGGCTGACGACGGGCGCGCCGGTGTGCGACAGGCGTGTGCGCTCGCGGTCCGCGACCGCGCGGACGGCGCGCAGCACCCCGGGCGCGAGCAGGAACCCCACGCCGACCACGCACAGCAGGGCCGTCAGCGCCAGGGCCAGCAGCGACATCAGCGCGAGCAGCCCGATGCCCAGGCCGCCGACCACGTGCTCGAGCGCGTCGAGGGTGCGCGCGGCCCGGCTGCGCGCACGCGGCGGCACGGGCGCGGCGTCGCGGGCGGGGCCGCGGTTGTGCGTCGGGCGGGGCGGGGCGGTGCGGGCACCGGGGTCGGCCGTCATGGCACCTCCTCGACCGCGACCCTAGGGCACCCCCGGGCGTGCTGCGGGGCCGGGCGGGCAGGGAGTACAGCCTGCTGCACCTCGGTTGGGTGGCGGGCTGGATCGTGGCAGCAGGGGGCCGGTCCGTAGCGTCGTCAGCATCATCCCGACACACCCCAGGAGCCCCGCGATGACCGGTCCCGACGCCTTCACCGACACCGCCTTCACCGACACCCTCCTCACCGCCGCCGACACCGTCCCCGCCGACCGCGCCCCAGCAGCGGCCGACCCGGCCGGCGCCCCCGGGCGTCCGTTGCGCGTCGCGCTGTGGACTCTGCTGCTGGTCGCCGTGGTCGGCAACCTGGTCACCTCGACGGCCGGCTGGATCGCCGTGAGCATCTCGCTCGGCGTGCTCGTGCTCGTGCTGGTCGGTGCGCTCGTGGTCGAGCACCGCCGGATGGGGCCGTGAGCCGGCCCTCCGGCTCGCGGGAGGCGGCCCCGCCTCGCGCGGCAGGCGCATCTGCCGAGCGACGCGGGCGCGGCACACGCGAGGATGTCCCCATGACGACGCCGTCCCTCGGGGTGCTCCTGCCGCGTGACCTGCCCGCCGACCGTGTGCTCGAGCACGCCCGCCGCGCCGAGGCCCTGGGCTTCGACGAGCTGTGGGTGGTCGAGGACCTCGGCTTCCGCGGCGGCGCCGCGCAGGCGGCAGCCGTCCTGGCCGCGACCGAGCGGATCCACGTCGGCATCGGCATCGTGCCCGCCGCGTCGCGGGACGTCGCGTTCGCCGCGATGGACGCCGCGACGCTGGCGCGGCTGTTCCCGGGTCGCGTCACCTTCGGGATCGGGCACGGCATGCCGGACTGGATGCGGTCGGTCGGCCGGTGGCCGGCGCGGCCCCTGACGTACCTCGAGGAGTACACCGTCGCGCTGCGGGCGCTGCTGCGCGGCGAGACGGTGACGACGGCCCCGGGCGCGGCGGTGGTGCTCGACGGCGTCGCGCTCGACCCGTCGTCGGTGCCCGACGTCGTGCCGGACGTGCTGCTGGGCGTGCGCGGCCCGCGCTCGCTCGCGGCGGCGGGGCGCGTCGCCCAGGGCGTGGTGCTCGCCGAGCCGTGCGCCCCCGCGTACGTGCGGGCGGCCGTCGCGCAGGTCGCCGCCCCCACGCCGCCGCGCGTGGTCGCCTACGACGTCGCCGCCGTCGACGACGACGAGGCGCGCGCCCTCGCCCTCGCACGCACCGGCCTCACGTGGATCGGTGAGCCCGACTGGGCGCCGCACGTCGCGCCGCTGCCGTTCGCCGCCGACCTGGCCGACCTGCGTGCCCGCTGCGCGTCGCCCGAGGACTTCGCGGCCGCCCTGCCCGACGCCTGGGTGCGCGAGCTCGCGCTGGCCGGCACGCCGGCCGACGTCCGTGAGCGCATCGCCGCGCGCGGTGCGGCGGGTGCCACGACGTGCGTGCTGTTCCCCACCGGTCCGGACCCGGTGGCCGCGCTGGAGTCGCTGGCGCGCGTGCGCTGACCGCGAACGCGGCACGTCACCCGGCCGGTCGCGCAGCCCACGTCGTCCCGGCCTGTTGACTGGGCGCATGCGACGCGTGCTGGTGCTCGGCGGGACGGGGTGGCTCGGGGCCGCCGTGGTGCGGGCGGCGCTCGCGGACGGGGCGGAGGTCGTCTGCCTCGCGCGCGGCACCTCGGGGGACGTGCCGGACGGCGCCCGCCTGGTCCGGGCCGACCGGCGCGAGCCCGGCGCGTACGACGCGCTGACCGGCGCCTGGGACGAGGTCGTCGAGATCGCGTACGAGCCGGACCTCGTCACGTCGGCGCTGGACGCCCTCGCGGACCGCGCGGCGCACTGGACGCTGGTCTCGTCGGTGTCCGTGTACGCGCGGGACGACGAGCCGGGCGCGGACGAGACAGCCGCCGTCGTCGAGCCCGAGGACCTGACCCGGTACCCGGACGCCAAGGTGGCCGCGGAGCGGGCGACCGCCGCGCGGCTCGGTGACCGTCTGCTCCTCGCGCGGCCCGGGCTGATCGTGGGACCCGGGGACCCGTCCGACCGGTTCGGCTACTGGCCGGCGCGCCTGCACCGTGGCGGGCGGGTGCTCGCCCCGACGCCGGAGGGGCGCTTCATGCAGGTGATCGACGTGGACGACCTCGCCGCGTGGCTCGTCGCCGCGGGGGGCGCGGGCCTCACCGGGCCGGTGAACGCCGTCGGCACGGCCGTCCCGCTGGCTGACCTGCTCGCCGAGGTCGCCGCCGTCTCTGGGCCGGACGCCGAGCTCGTGCCCGTCGACGACGCGACCCTGCTGGCGCACGACGTGGCGTACTGGGCCGGTCCGCGGTCGCTGCCGCTGTGGCTGCCCCCGGAGGCGATCGGCTTCGCACGCCGCGACGGGTCGGCGTACCGCGCGGCCGGCGGCACGGAGCGCCCGCTGCGCGACACGATCGCCCGCGTCCTGGCCGACGAGGTCCGACGTGGCGTGGACCGGCCGCGTCGCGCCGGCCTCACGCCGGACGAGGAGCGCGAGGTGCTGGCGGCGGCGTCCCGCTGACCGAAGGGACGGCCGCGGCCGGGACGGGGACGGGCTCGACCGTCCGGGCGTCGGCTCCGGGCTCTCACCCGGTGATCCCGGCGACGTGCGTCAAGATGCTGCCTGACCCATCCCACCCCCTGGATCAGGAGTGCCGTGAGCAGCGAGGACCCGTCGACGACGCCGCACGGAACCGGGGCGGTCCCGCCGCCCCCGCCGCCGGGACCGCCGCCGTTGGAGCCCTTCGCGGCGCCAGACGTCCCGCCCGCACCGCCCGGGACCGTCCCCCACGGCGGACCGGTGTCCCCGTACGGCGGGCCGGCCGCGAGCCCGTACGGCGGGCCCGCTGCGAACCCGTACCAGGTCGGTGGGGCGCCGTACGGCACGCCCGGGCCGCCCGCTGCGACGTACGGTCCCGGTGCCCCGTCCGACTCGCCGCACGACCCGGCCGGGTCGTCCCCCTGGCGGCCGCCCGGCACCACCCCGCCGGGCACCGACCCGACCGGCGCCCACCCGCTGGGCCCCGACCCCGCCGCCAACCCGCCGGGCGCGCCCTGGGGCCCGGTCGCGCCCCCGACGCGCAACGGCCTCGCCGTCGCCGCCCTCGTCCTGGCGATCATCGCGTTCGTCATGGCCTGGGTGCCGGTCGCCAACGTCGTGGCGGTGCTGCTGGGTCTGGTCGCGCTGGTGCTGGGCATCGTGTCGATCGCCCGGGGGCGGGGCGCGGGCCGGAAGGTCGGTGCGGGCGTCGCCGGTGTCGTCGTCGGGACGCTGGCGACCGTGGTCGGCTTCACCACGCTGGTCGTGTACGAGCTCGTCTCGACCACGGAGGTCGTCGCGGAGCAGGTGGAGGAGCACGTGGAGCCGGAGCGTCCCGGTGCGGTCCCCGACGAGGACCTGCCGGGTGGCGCGCAGCCCGACGAGCAGGGCGGCGAGCGGGCGGACGAGCAGGGCGCGGGCGACGACGCGCAGGCCGGCACCGGCCCGGCCGCGGCACCGCTGCAGGTGGCCGACATCGCGTTCGGGCCGGACCCGCTCGATGAGGGGTCCTGGTGGTTCGTCGTCACCGTCGACAACCCCAACCCGGACCACCGGTACGACTCCGCGGAGATGTCGGTCGAGGCGATCGCCGCCGACGGCACCCTCATCGCGGCTCGCCCCCAGTACCTGACGGCGCTGCCCGGTCGCACCGCGATCACGGGGACCTTCCGTGAGCTCGGCGGCATGACGCCCGACCGCGTCGAGGTGCGGCTGCCCGCCGTGCAGCGCGGGGTCGTCCACGCGCCCGGCGGCGGTGCGCTCACCACGAGCACACCGGTCGCGGAGGAGTCGTCGTGGGGGACGACGATCACCGGGACGGTGACGAGCAGCCTGGCCGAGGACGTGGAGATGGCCCTGGTCGTGGTCGTGGCGACCGACCCGGCGGGGACGGTGGTGGGCGCGGAGCGCGGCTACGTCGAGCTCGTGCCCGCAGGTGGCAAGGGCCCGTTCGAGATCGACTTCTACGACGAGCTGCCCGCCGGGACGCAGTTCACCGCCTACGCGACCCCCTGACGAGCGCAGGGGCCGGGTCGGCCGCGCGCCGACCCGGCCCCCGGAGGCTCGTCTGGCCCGGGACGGGTTCCCAGGTCACCGCGGTCACCTGGTCGAGGATCCGGTCCAGCACGGCCCCCGGTCGAAGCGCAGCGCGTACTCCCGCGCCCGCTCGGCGGACGCGGCGCGCTCGTCGCGGTCCATCGCCAGGACGTCGTCGTGCCTGTCGACGACGCGGCGCTGCTCGCCCACGACGTCCGGCACTGGGCAGGGCCCCGGTCGTTGCCGCTGTGGTTGCCGCCCGAGGCGTCCGCGCTCGTGCGGCGCGACGGGTCGGCGTACTGCGCGGCCGGCGGGCACGAGCGCACGCTGGCCGAGACCGTCGGCCGCGCGCTGGCCGACGAGGTCGCGCGCGGCGCCGACCGGCCGCGGCGCTCCGGTCTGACGCCCGCGGAGGAGCGTACGGTGCTCGCCGCCCTGACCGGCTGACGGAAGGTGGCCGCGCCCCCTCCCTCGGCTCAGCCGCCGAGCGCCTCCTGCGTCGTGATCTCGTCGGGCCCGGGCGCCGTGACGGGCGCCGCAGCACCCCAGTTCGACGTGGTCATCCGCCCCTCGATCCCGAGGACCTCGTACGACACCTCCCGGACGAGGCCGTCAGCGGTGATCAGGTAGGTGTACGCGAGCGTCTCGGGAATCTCCTGGCCGGGCGGCAGGCTGCTCTCCAGGTCGGCCATCCGCTCGGGCATCTTCCGCGGGTCGACGAGCACCTCGTACGTCCGCACCTGCACGCCGTCGACGTCCGTCGGCTCGCCGACGGCGGTCACGCTGACGATCGCCGCCTCGTGCTCCTCCAGACCCATCGACGGGTCGGCCTGGTTCACCGAGTCCGCGAACGCCGCGGCGAACGGGTCCGACGCGTCCGAAGGGTCGACGGCGAGGAACTTGCCGCCGGTCAGCTCACCGAGGCTGACGTACCCCGTGCCGTCGACGGCGCGCATCCGCATCTCCATGCCGACCATCGCCATCGTCATGTCGTACGAGGGGACCTCACCCAGATGCATCGAGCCACTCACCTCACCGAGCGAGCCGTCCGTGCCCAGGACGACCGTGAAGTCGTAGCTGCCCACGGCGGTGAACGCGTCGGTGATCGTGCGGACGAAGTCGTCCTTCGTGAGCGTCGCGCCGACGGCCTCCTCTGGGGTCGGGGTCGCCGCGGCCGTCGCGGACGGGCTCGCTGCGACGTCCGCGGGCGCGGAGCTGCACGCGGGCAGGGCGCACAGCAGTGCGACGAGGGACGGGACGACGACGGCACGATGACGCGACAGCACGGCAGACCTCCGGGACAGGTGGTCGCGGGATCGAACCGGCCGGCTCGTCGCTCACACAGGACCGCAGGAAGCCTGACATATCCGGCATGCGACACGCCCGGGTCTTCCGGCGACGTGCGTACGTCCGTCCGGGCGCGGCCCCTCAGGCCGGGACCGGCGCCCAGCTCACCGCGGTGACCCGATCGAGGATCCGGTCGAGCACCACCCCGCGGTCGAACCGCAGCGCGTACTCCCGCGCCCGCTCGGCGCAGGCGGCCCGCTCCGCGCGGTCCATCGCCAGCACGTCGTCGATCGCGGCGGCGATGGCGTCGGGGTCGTCCACCGGGACGATGATCGCGGTGTCGCCCACGGCCTCGCCGATCCCCCCGGTCACGGTGGTGATCACCGGGCCACCGCCGGACAGCATCTTCTCGACCAGCGCGATCCCGAACGTCTCGACGAACTCCGGGCGCGGCTTGGACGGCAGCACGAACGCCGTGCAGCCGGCCATGAGGTGGCCCTTCTCGTCGTCGGGGACGTCGTCGAGGAAGGTGATGAGGTCGGCCACCGGGGTGCGCGCGGCGTGGGCCCGCAGCTCGGCCGCCTGGGGGCCGTTGCCCGCGATGACCAGCCGCCGACCCGCGGCCGGTGCTCCCGAGCGCACGTAGCCGTCGATGAGGTCGTCGACGCCCTTGGCGTGCGCGAGGCGGGACAGGAACAGCACGTACCCGTCGCGCGTGAGCCCGCGCGTGGCGAGCGCCCGGTCGGTCTCGTCCTCGTCGCGCGCCAGGTAGGTGCCGACGTCGATCGCCGGGTAGGAGACGTTGACGCGCTCACGGCACTCGTCGGCGAACCGGGTGCCGTGCCGGGCGTCGATGGCGGCGGCCTCGGTGATCACCAGGTCCCGGGTGTACTGCGAGACGGCGAGCACCACGTCGTGCGACAGGTACTGCGCGAGCACGTGCGCCGCGGCGCCGAACCGGTCCTGCTCGACGCACGCGCGGACCACGTTGGTGACGTCGGACCCGACGGCCTCCGCGACGGTGACCACGTTCACGGGCAGGCCCGTGCGGCGTGCGACCGAGACGGCGTCGGCCACGGCCGTGGCGTGCGGCGACAGGTACAGCGACATGGCGACCGTGGGGACGCCGTCGGTGAACAGCTCGACCAGCCGGCCGGTCAGCCCGGCGAGGTAGCGGCCGTCGGGCACCTTGTAGTCGCCCACGGGCTCGGGACGTTCCACGACGATCCCGGGGGAGTACGGCGTCACGCCGTCCAGCGGCTTGAGCGGCAGGCCCGCCTCCTGCAGCCGCTCGACGGACCACGTGACGATGCGGACCTCGTCGAAACCCCGCTGCAGCGCGGCCTCGGCGAGGTTGCGCGCCTCACCCGAGTGACCGCAGATCACCGGGTCGGCGCGCACCACGATCACGAGGCGGCGGTCGGGGCGGGCGGCAGTGGTGTCCACGGCGTCGTCCTCTCAGGTGGCTGGCTCGCCCTCTCGCGGGGGAGAGAGGGGGGTGGGTGGGGGTGGACAGCCCTCGCGCGAGGGCGGGAGGCCGGCCCAGCCCCGTCAGGGAAGGGTGAGGCGGGGGAGCGGGACGTCGACGTGCGGCGCCCGCGCGCTGGGTGGTCGGTGCTGGGTGCCCCAGCCCGACGGTTCCGGGCCGAGGCCGATGAGCAGACGGCCGCCGGAGTGCAGCTCGCCGCCCGTCAGGAACGGACGGTCCAGCGGGACCCCGTCCAGGTGGACCGACTGCACGTGCTGCACGGGACCGCCGGGCTCCGGCTCGACGAACCCCGTCGTCTCGACGGTCAGCGGGCGTCCGCCGACGTCGAGCCGTGCCTCACGCCACGCGGGCGCGTTGAGCAGGAACAGGTTCTGCCCCGCGACGGGGAACAGCCCCAGCGACGCCCAGACGTACCAGGAGGACAGCCCGCCGGAGTCGTCGTTGCCCGGCAGCCCGCCGCGCCCGGCGCCGAACTGCTGCTGCACGACGTCGTGCACCACCTGGGCGGTGCGGTCCGGGCGCCCGGCGTACATGTACGACCACGGCGCCTCCATGTCGGGCTCGTTGTTCAGACCCTCGAAGCGGTGCAGCCCGTACCCGGCGGCCATCTCCTCGACGTCCGGGTGCAGCCCCGGCTGCTTCACCGGGTCGGCGCCGAACCCGAAGAACCGGTCGAGCATCGTCGTGAAGGCGTCGTCGCCGCCCGCCAGCGCGATGCGGGACGCCATGTCGTGCATCAGCCGGAACGAGTAGTTCCAGCGGCCGCCCTCGTAGTAGGTCGAGTCGACCAGCAGGCCCGTCTCCGGGTCGAAGGCGTTGGCCCAGCGCGCGGCGAGCGGCCCGAACTGGTCGACCAGCGTCAGGTCGCCGACGCGCCCCGCGACGATCGCCGTGCACCAGTACCCGAACGCGATGTCGAGCGTGTGGCTGATCGGGTGCGTGCGGCCGTGCAGCAGGAACTCCTCGCCGTACGTGCGGCGCAGGTCGTCGTGCATGTGCACCAGCGCCCAGTCCCAGTCGACGCCCGGCAGGCCCAGCGCGCACAGGTCGGCCAGGAACGTGTGCGCCAGGGCGGACCCCTGCCGGCTGAACCGGTCGGCGCCGCGCGCCATGCGGTAGCCGATGGGCAGGTTGCCCTCCTCCTCGGCGATCTGCAGCAGCGCGTTCGCCAGCTCGACGGCCCGGTCCGGCGCCAGCGCCGTCAGCAGCGGCAGCTGGGTGCGGTAGATGTCCCACATGGTCGACAGGTCGAACGCGAACGGCCCGGGCGTGGGCCAGAACGGCGACTCGTCGGGTGCCAGGCACGGCTTGATCAGCGAGTGGTACAGCGCGGTGCCGAAGACGGTGGCCTTGTCCGTCGACGGGGTGTCGACCTGCACCTTGCCCAGGTGCTCTCGCCACGCGCCCTCCGTGGTGGCCCGCCGCCGCTCGAACGACAGCCGCGGGTCCGGGCCGCACTCCCGCTCCAGGGTGGTCGCGGCCTGCTCGACGCCCCGCAGCGAGAACCCGAACCGCAGCTCGACCACCTGCCCGGGCTCCGTGGGCCCGGCCCACATGAGGCCGAACGGGCGCAGCGTCGTGGGGCGGATCCGGTCGAAGTCCAGGCGCGTGCCGCCGGGCATGAGGCGCCGGTCGTACCAGAGCAGCTGCCGCCAGTGCTGCGCGTCGCACTCGACCCGCACGGCCAGCGGCGCCCCCTCGACGACGATCTCGCCCTCCGCGCACCCGGGGCCTACCGACGCCAGGTGCGCGCGCAGCGGGATGGTCCGGCCGTACGGGATGTCCAGCCCGCCGAGGGAGAAGTCGATGACGAGCCGCGCGTCGTGGTGCGCGGGGAACGTGTACCGGTGCACCGCCGACTTGGGGCCGACCGTGATCTCCGCGCGGATCCCCGACTCGAGCGTCGCGGCGTAGTACCCGGGGCGCGCGACCTCGTCGACGATCTCCCACGCGCGGCCCAGGTCGTCCAGCGGGCCGAGCATCGGGGTGACGCGGAAGTAGTTGTAGTACTTGCGGATCGCACCCGTGCCGGACTGCTGGAAGTGCGTGAACCCGCTGGCCACCAGCCGGTCGTGCAGCACCGGCGGCTGCCCCTCGGTCGACAGGTCGTAGCGGCCGTAGCCCGTGGGGTACGCCCCGGAGTACGCGCAGGCCGACACCATGCCCAGCGGGTACGTCGCGCCGGGGTGCGTGTTGCCGACCTGCGGCTTGGGCCACCACCACGTCGCGGCCAGGCCCGTGGGCGCGGGCAGGTCGGTGGCATCGGTGCCGATGAACGGGTCGACGTGGTCGAACATCCCGGCCTCCTGCCTCGCCTGCGTGCGTCGTGCGCCGGTGGGCGCGGCCTGGCGGACGGCCTCGTGAGCCGGGTGGACTCAGCGTGACGCGGTGCGCTCGCCGTGTCCACGGGTGCGGTGCGGTGACGGTACGAGCCGCGTGTGTCGGGCATGTTGCGCGCAGGTCACGCTTCGGCCGGGCGGGCGCGGAGCGACCGGCCGGACCGCCGGGTGGTGACCGACCAGGGTGCGGACGGGGGCACGCGTGGGGCCCGCCTCGGCGGGTTGGCGACCGGGGTGCGGAGCCCGTCAGGACGGCTGGTCGAGAAGTGCGCGGATCGTCGACGCGTGGGCGTCGAGCTCGGCGGCGACGTCGTCGTCGAGGTCCGCGAGAGCGGGCAGGTGCGCCCGTGGCAGCACCAGGACGTGGCCGGGGGTCACCGGGTCGATGTCCATGAGGGCGATCACCGTCGCGGACTCGTGCACGAACGAGGCGTCGCCACTCTCGACGATGTGGCAGAAGACGCAGCCCTCTGTCGTCATGCGCCGAGCGTGGCAGTACGGCCCCGCACGCGCCAGGACAATCGGTGAGCGTGGTCAGGCCAGCGGGCCGAGCGCGGCACGGGGCGTCGTGTCGAGCACGAGGTCCGCCAGCGCCGGCAGCAGGCGCTTCTCCTCGTACCGGAAGTGCGTCTCCATGACGGCCTCGATGCCGTCGAGGTGCCGGTGCAGCGCGACCGTGTCGTGGCTGCCCGCGGCGTGGCCCACCTCGACCGCGCGCTGCAGCTCACCCAGCAGGTGCGACAGCACCGCGTGGTCCCGCACCAGGTGGTCGAGGACGTCCCGCAGCCCGGGTGCCGCGTCGAGCAGGGCAGGGAAGACGACGCCGTCCTCACCTCGGTGGTGCCCGTCGAGGGCGGCGCAGAAGCCGGTGCAGAACAGCAGGAGGTCGCGCGACGGCACCGCGGCGCCGGTGCCGTCGTCCACCGCCTCGCGCGCGACCTGCAGGGCGTCACGGAGGCGGGCGTGGACGGCACGCAGCTCACGGTCCCAGGCGACGAGCCGGGACGGGTCGAGGGGCGGCATCGACCCGGACGCTAGCCGGGTCGGTGCGCGTGCGTCGAGAGCCAGCGGCCGACCGGCACGACCACGCCCAGCTCGACCAGCGCCCGCCACCCGATCTCCTGGGGTGAGCCGTCCTCGTGGCCGACCCACCCCGCGGCCATCGCCAGACCGGTGCCGCGCGCGCGGGCCGCGGTCGCGTCCGACACCCCGCCGTACGCGTCCAGCGCGGCCGTCACCCCGGCAGCCGGCAGCGCCAGCCACAGGAACCCGAGGTCCGTGGCCGGGTCACCGCCCGACACGTCGGCCCAGTCGAGGACCCCGCCGAACCGCCCGTCGACGCTGAGCAGGTTGAACGGGTGCAGGTCCGCGTGGATCCAGGACGTCGGCAGGTCCACCGGGGCGGCCAGCGCGTCGGCCCACAGGCGCTCGGCGCGCTCGCGGTCGAGGCGCAGCCCGCGGGCGCGGGCCGTCTGCTCGACGCGCGCCAGTGCTCGCACGACGCCGTCGGTGCGGTCGGCGAGCGGGATCGACTGCTCGTCGTTGGACGGCGCGTCGGGCGGCGCGGGGACGTGCACCTGCGCGAGCGCGCGCCCCAGGTCGGGCCCGGCGTCGGCGGTGAGCGGCACCTCCGCCGCGGTCACCCCCGGCAGCCACGCGACCACGGCCCACGGCCACGGGTAGGCCGCGCCGGGCGTCCCGGCCCGCACGACGCGCTGCGTCGGGAACGTCCACCCGGCCGACAGCCGCGCCACCCACCGCAGCTCCGACTCCATCGACCCCACCGAGGCGGCGTGCCGCGGCAGCCGGACCGCGAGGTCGTCACCCAGCCGGTACATCGCCATGTCCCAGCCCGCGTACCGGCGGCCCAGCGGCAGGTCCGCCAGGTCGGGGTGCTGCTCGGCCAGCAGGGCGCGGACGACGGCGGGCGTCAGGGGGACCTCGTCGGGCGGAGCGGTCACGGCCGTGGCGTGTCAGCGACCCAGCCGCGCCAGCACACGCGCCTGACGGTCCGCGTCGGCGGACGGCTCGACACCCGCGCGGCACACGCCGTCGGAGTACAGCGCCTCACCGAGCGCGTCGGCCCGCTCCTCCACGAAGGTCAGCTCGTCGTCGTTCAGCCGCTCGTCGAGCCCGGCCGCGGTCGCCACGTCCCAGCGGTGCACGACGAGGTCGAGCGCGTGGAACCCCTGCAGGGTCGCGCCGACGGTCGTCCGGCCGGCCCACCCGTCGTACTCGCGCCCCACGACGGCCGGGTCGGCGAGCGCGTCCTGCAGCGCCGCGGCGTGCGCGTGCCACCCGCGGGCCGGGTCGGCGTCGAGGTCGACGTCCGGCAGGTCGACACCGTGCCCGGCGAGGAAGTCCCGCTGCGACCCGACGACGTGGCGCAGCACGTCGCGCGCGGTCCAGCCCTCGCACGGCGACGGCGCGTCCCAGGCGTCGGCGGGGAGCCGGTCGACCACGCCGGTGAACGGCTGGACCAGCGTGAGAAAGGTGGGCGAGGTCGTCTCCATGGGGACGAACGTAGGCCGACCCACCGACACCGGGTCGAATCGGGCGGTCACCGCGCGGGCTCGCGGGGCTTTTCGTAGCGTGGACGACCCACCGAGCACCGATGGAGGGGGAGACGATGCGAGGAACGCTCCGGACGACCGTCGTCGCCGTCGCCGCGGCCGCGGCACTGACCGCGTGCAGCGCGGCCGGCGAGGACGAGGACGCCCCGGTCAGCAACCAGACGGACGCCACGACGCCGGCGAGCACGCCGGACGACGACGAGGTCGAGGTGACCGTGTTCGACGCCGGCAACGCCCAGGTCGGCACGGTGTGGCTCGAGGAGGAGGACGGCGGTGTGGAGGTCGAGGTCGCGGTGAGCGGCCTGGAGCCCGGGTTCCACGGGTTCCACCTGCACACGGTCGGGGAGTGCGAGGTCGACAGCCCGGACCCGAACGACCCGGCGAAGACGGGCGACTTCCTGTCCGCGGGTGGTCACCTGGGCGCCGACGCGGGTGACCACGGCGAGCACGCCGGTGACCTGCCGTCGCTGCTCGTCGACTCCACCGGCGCCGCGCGCCTGACGGTCCGCACCGACGCGGTGACCATGGCCGACCTGCAGGACGAGGACGGCACGGCCGTCATGATCCACGCCGGCCGCGACAACACCGCGCACGTCCCCGAGCGGTACGCGCCCGAGGGGCCGGACGAGGACACGCTCACGACGGGGGACGCGGGCGACCGGATCGCGTGCGGCGTGATCAGCGGAGGCTGATCGACGCACACCGGGCAGCGCCGACGACCGTCCGCTGCCCGGCCGCCGCCGGACCGTGAGGGTGCCGACGTGCCCCGGCGTTGCCGTGGGCACGTCGGCACCCCGTCGCCGGTCACCCGTTCGGGGCACGCGTGAGGCGCAGCGGGGCCCGGATGTCGGCCTCGGGACGTGGGTCCCGCGGGCGCGCGTTCCCGCAGGCAGACGATCGGGCGGCCGGCAGCCCCGGCACCTGCCGTCGAGCGACAAGGACGTCCCCGTGCCCTACCCCCACCTCCTCGCACCCGTGACCCTCGGTTCGCTGCGGCTGCCCAACCACGTCGTGATGCTCCCCATGGGCACCGAGATGGGCACGCACGAGGGTCTGTTCACGGAGCGCGAGATCGCGTACTACACGGCCCGCGCCGCCGGTGGCGTCGGCCTGGTCATGACCGGCATCGCCGCCGTGTCGCAGGACTACGAGCAGATCAACCCCGGTCTGTGCCGCGTCGACACCGACGACTCCGTACCCGGGCTGACCGCGCTCGCGGAGTCGATCCACGGCGTCGGCGGGCGCGTCTCGCTGCAGCTCACCGCCGGCCTGGGTCGCAACATCAACAACGTCGACCCGGAGCGCGCGCCCATCTCCGCGTCGGACAACCCGCACTACGCGAACCCTGACGTGCTGTGCCGCCCGCTGGAGGTCGACGAGATCGCGACGATCGTGCGCCGGTTCGGCGAGGCCGCCGCGCGCGCCGCCGATGCCGGCATCGACGCGATCGACATCCACGGGCACACCGGGTACCTCATCGACCAGTTCCTCACGCCCGCGTGGAACCGCCGCACCGACTCCTACGGCGGCTCGGTCGAGAACCGCTGCCGGTTCGCGGTCGAGATCATCCAGGCGGTCAAGGCCGCCGCGCCGGGCCTGCCGGTGAGCTTCCGGCTGTCGGTGGACCACCGGTTCCCCGGCGGTCGCACGCCCGCCGAGTCGCAGCAGGTCGCCGTGATCCTGGCGGCCGCGGGCCTCGACTTCATCCTCGCCGACGACGGCTCGTACGAGGCGATGGACTACGTCTTCCCGCCGTACTACCTGGGCGACGGCTGCATGGTCCCGGCCGCGAAGGCGCTCAAGGAGGTCGTCGACATCCCCGTCGTGGCCTGCGGCAACCTCGACCCCGACACCGCCGAGAAGGTGCTCGCCGCGGGCGACGCCGACATCGCGGGCGTGGGTCGTGGCCTCATCGCCGACCCGGAGTGGTGCGCGAAGCTCGCCGAGGGACGCCGCGAGGACATCCGTCCGTGCATCCGCTGCAACGCCATGTGCGTCGGCAACGCGTTCTTCGCGCTGCCCCTGGGCTGCGCCGTGAACGCCCAGGTCGGGTTCGAGCGCGAGCGCGTCCTGACGCCCGTCGGGACGCCCCGGCACGTGGTCGTCGTCGGGGGCGGGCCCGCCGGGCTGGAGGCCGCCCGGGTCGCCGGCGAGCGCGGCCACCGCGTCGACCTGTACGAGCGGGACACCCGCCTCGGCGGGGTGCTGCGGCCCGCGGCGACTCCCGACTTCAAGAAGGAGCTGCACGCGATGATCGGCTGGTGGGAGCGGCAGATCGCCCGCCTGCCCGTCACCGTGCACCTCGGTCACGAGATCACGGCGGACTCCCCGGAGCTCGCCGACGCCGACGAGATCATCCTGGCGACGGGCTCGCGCCCGCTCGTCCCGGCGTCGATCCCCGGCATCGACGGCCCGACCGTCGTCGGCGTGATCGACGCCCACGAGGGGGCGCCGCTGGGGCAGCGCGTCGTCGTCGCGGGCGGCGGCCTGTCGGGTGCGGACCTCGCGCTCGAGCTCGCCCAGGGCGGGCGCGACGTGACGGTCGTCGAGGCGACCGACGAGATCGCGCGCGACCTCATCCTCATCAACCGCATGACGCTGCTGCGCGACCTGGCCACCGCCGGCGTCCGGCTGCTCACGGGTCACACGGTCGTCGCGGTCGACGAGGACGGCGTGCAGCTGCGCACGGCCGACGGCACCGACGTGTGGGTGGCGGCCGACACGGTCGTCACCGCGTTCGGCGTGCTGCCGGAGACGACGCTGGCCGACCAGCTCACCGCCGCCGGGCGCACCGTGCGGACCGTCGGTGACTGCGTGACGCCCGCGAAGGTGGGCGAGGCGATCAACGCCGGCTACCTCGCCGGCGCGGCGGTCTGACCCGTCCGGTCCCGACGCGAGCCGCCCGTCGTCCGCCCGTGAGGGGTGGGCGGCGGGCGGTTCCGTCGTCACCGGTGGCGGGCCGTGGGTGCCCGGGTCAGGGTGGTGCCATGAGCGAGGACACCGTCCACCCCGCGTCCCAGCGCCCCGAGGCGCAGGACCCGGAGAACCAGCCGCTGCCCGGCGCCACCGGCCCGGACACCCAGCCGGAGATCGGCGACACGCAGGACACCGGCACGCGTCGGCTGTACCCGTCCGACCCGACGGGCGACGACCCGACCCCCTGACGCCGCGGGGGCGCCGGCACCCAGCCGGCCCCCGAGGAGGGTCGACCTCGCTCACACGGTGACGACCTCGCAGGTCACGCCCGGAGCGGCGGCGATGCGGCGGTCGCCCGTGAGCAGCGGTGCGTCCAGGTGGGTGGCGAGCGCGACGTAGGCCGCGTCGTACGTGGAGAGGTTGTGCGCCAGCCGCCACACGTCGGGCTGCAGCGCAGCGAGCGGCCACAGGTCGACGGGCAGCTCGGACCAGGTGCGCACGGCGAGCGTCGCCTGGTTCTCGGTGAGGCGGCCGGCGGCGCGACGTCGGCGCAGCACGTTCAGCACCTCGTAGCCCAGCAGGTCGGGCGCGGCGAGCTGTGAGCGGGCCATGACTGCGGCGGCGTGGTCGCCACGCTCGCCGGGGTCGATCAGCGTCGCGAGCACCGCGGACGCGTCGACCACGAGGAGGTCGGTCACCGCCGGCCCGCGTCGAGGTCGTCGAGGATCTCCTGCGCATCGACCGGCGGGTACGACGCGGCGCGCCCTCGGGCCTGTGCGGCGGCGTCGGAGGAGGTCGGGCGGGAGGCGAGGTCGGTGAGCGTCGCCCGCAGGTACTCCTGCAGGGACCGGCCGCTGCGCGCGGCACGCGCCGCCAGTTCGTCACGGACCTCGTCGGGGACGTCGCGGACGGTGAGTGAGACGCTCATGCCGTCAATCTACTGCGACTGCATGCAGAACGCATGCGCCCGGGCGCGCGCCATCGCCGTGGGCCCACCGAGCCGTGTCGGCCACCGGGATGAACCTGTGGACGACGGGGTCTGCGAGGGGCCGTGAACCGGTACCGTGCGTGTCCGGGTTGGGCGGGTTTGGTCGGGAGGTGCGGTGGTCGATCCGGTGGCCCGTGCGCAGGGCAGGGTCGACGAGCTGCGCCGGCTGCTGCAGGACCTGAGTGCGGCCTGCGAGGACGTACCGGGCCTCGCGCGTCCGGCCGGTGCCGTCGGCGCGCCGGGGTCATGGACGGGATCCGCGGCCGACCGGCTCCACCACGAGGAGCTGGCCCCCGCGGCCCAGCGCCTCCCCCGCGCCCTGGACGCTGCCCTGCAGGCGGTGCGGGACGAGCTGGCTCACGCGGAGCGCACCCTGCGCGGCGCGCGCGAGAGCGCCAGGGGCGACGTGGGCGCGCGATGAGCCGACTGGTCGAGGTGTGCCCGGAGGCCATGGCGTGCGTCCGGGCGGACGTGGCGACGACGAGTCAGGCCGTGCTGGACCGTGTCGCACCCTTGCGCTCGCGGATGCTCGCGCTCGGCGTGCCGACCCGAGGGCTGGACGACGCGGTCGACGTGGCCCACCGGCTCGACGAGAACGTGCTGCCGGTCGTCGACACCCACCTCGGCCGGGCGCGTGCCCTGGCCGACACCTGGTACGGCGGGGCGCTCGGCGCTCCGTTCCCTGTGGTCGACGCCCCGCACCCGTCCCCGGTGGTCGACCCGTTCACCAGCTCGGCGCTCGATGACGGGACGACGATGCTGTCGTGGATGCCCGCCCCCGTCGAGGCTCAGCAGGCTGACGCGCACGCCACGGTCGAGTCCCGCGGGATCGGGGACTGGCTCGCCGGCACGTGGGATGGCGTGAGCGACGCGGTCGACCAGGGCGTGGACTGGCTCGCGCAGCGAGCGGTCGAGGCGGGGGACGCGGTCGGCGAGGCGGGTGCGTCGATCGGCGAGTGGTGGCAGTCGACCACGGCCGACCTGGGTACGTGGGTCGACGAGAACCTGGCCGGGGTACGTGAGCTCATCGGCCGGCACGTGGCGATGTTCCGGGTGCTGGCCGACGTGTGCCGCGTCGTCGGGTGGGTGGTCGTCGGTATCGGTGCCGTGCTCACCGTCGGGCTGACGGTCATCGGCGCGATGGGCGGGGCCGCGATCGGTGCGGTCTTCGGCTTCGGGGTCGGGGCGGTACCGGTCGGTGGCGCAGGGGCCGTCGCCGGGCTCACCGCCGGGCTCAAGGTCCTGGGCGTCGGGTTCACCCTCGTCGCGGTCGGGGACCTCCTGGACGTGGCTGCGGACTGGGGCGAGGGCAGCATCGACGGGCAGGAGCTCGTGCAGCGGGGTTCGGTCGAGCTCGCATTCGCCGTGACGTCGCTGGTCGGGGCAGGTGCGCTGGGCAAGATCGTGCAGAAGACGTGGACGCGTCTGCCGGCGTCGTGGACCGGGCGCATCGACGACGCGCTGGAACGGTTCTTCCGCCCGCGGCCGTCGGCTCCCGAGGTGACGCCGCATGGTGCCGACACTGATCGGACGGGCCGAGTTCCGGCAGACGCCGCCGACGGCGCCCCATCCGAGCCGGGCCTCGGTGCGTCGGCGGCGCGTGACCTGGATCCGGCTCGTGCGGTCCGCAAGGCGGTCGACCCGAGCGGTGCGGTGCACGAGATCCGATTCGGCGCGGCGGAGGTGGCCGACCAGGCGCGGTGGGACGACGCGCTGGACGTCGAGCTGCGGGACCGCGGCTGGACGCGGGCGCAGTTCACCTCGCTGGTCGCGCGGCCGGTGCACCAGCTCTCGGCCGCCACGCTGCGCGAGGTGCTGGCGATCCGCCGGGCGATGCCGACGATCCGGCCGGACGACGCGATCCAGAAGGTCGTGCCGCCGGACCAGGTCGCCAACGCCCTCGGACCGGCGCGGTTCGGTCAGGTCGCCGACGACGTCACCGTGCTGCGGGTGGCGCAGAAGGCGGCAGCGGGCAACGCGTCGAGGTTCGCGCTCACGAGCGTCGGCGGGTACGTCTCGCGGGCCGCCGACGTCACGGGGATGGACACGGCTGCGCTGTACCGCAAGCTCGGGCTCAACTACGAGCGGAGCGACTTCGCGCCCGACGAGTCGATGTTCACCGTCCGCTACCAGGCGGACGACATCCGGGTCGACGGCTCCATGGTCGCCCCGGGCACCCCGAACGGGCCGCTCGACCTCGTCGACCAGGCGCAGTACCTGCCGGCCACGGACGGGATCTCGGCGTCGCGCTTCGAGCAGATCGCGTCGGTGCCGGACGCGGACGCGCGGGCTGCGGCATGGAAGGCGTTGGCGACCGAACGAGGGCTCGGGCCGGAGGAGATGGAGCACCTGGAGTGGGCGCTGGGCTGGGAGGATCCCTACCGCGGGAACGGGTGGTCCGGCGACGGTCCGGACTACACGCCGGAGTGGGCGTACGCGGACCGTCACGGGCTGCCTGACGGGGCGGAGATGTGGGTGACCCGGCCGGACGGGACTGAGGAGCTCGTGGCGAGGTTCGACGACAAGCAATGGATCCAGGTGAGGGAGCAGCCGTGATCGTCGGAAAGTTCGCCGTCGTGGACGGAGTTCTCTACAGCGCCCGGTACTCGACCGGACGCGGCAGTGGTGTCGGGTTGGTCGTGCCGGGTGACCAGCCGCGCCCCGAGGGCTTCACGCGGCACGAACGGTTCGGGTGGTGGCGGGACGCCGAGTGGGACGAGGTCGACGAGGCCTATGAGATCGAGGTGTGGGCACGCGCACCCGGTGGGTGGGTCGTGCAGGTCGATGAGTGGGACGAGGAGACCGGTCAGGCATGGGTGACGCACATGACGCACGTCCAGGAGCGGTCCCCGTTCGGCCGGTACGAGGAGCCCGCGGGCGAACCGCCGTACCTGAACTACCGGCGGTACGACCTGATGTCCGACGGGTGGGTCCCCGGTGACCAGCTGACCGACGTGCGCAGCGTGCGCCGGGACGTCGACCTGCCGGGCAGGCGGGTCTCCTGAGGAACGGTGGTGCGGCGGATCCGCCGTCGCACAGGCATGACCACGACCTGGAGGTGAGCGTCGGGTGACGCTGATGCAGAAGGCGTTGACGCCGCAGCTGAGCGACGCGTACCTCGCCGCGGGGTACGAGCGCACGGGGGGATTCGCGGTCCCCGCGCAGACCGTGACGTGGGCGAGCACCGCCGCCGACCTGGTCCGGGCGCACGGCCTGACGTACCCCGGATCGCCGTACGGGCCGGACAGCCCGCACGTCGACGTGCTGAGGTTCGACGCCACGGCTCAGCTCCGGTTCGAGGACGCCGTCGGTGGCCCGGACCGTCGCACGCGCGAGCGGACAGGCGGCCCGTTCCTCGACCGCCCGCCGTTCACAGGCACGGGCTTCGTGGGCGTTCCCGACCACGTCGTCCCGCTCTACTGGTTCGTGCACTCGCGGGTACCGGCGGGTGCGCAGCTGGTGCGCGTCGGCGCCGACGGCTCCAGCGTGCTGCTCGCCACGTACGTGGACGTCGCGCACGGGTGGGTGACCGAGGACCGCGCGGTCGCGTTCGGGCTCCTGCCGTTGCACGTCGGCCCCCTGGCCCGGTGGAACGGGAACGTGCATCCCGCCGACGTGCTGGGCGACCGCGTCGTCCTCGCCGCCGCTGAGCCGCTCGACGGCTTCGAGCGCACGGCCGCGGGACGCTTCCGTCGGGACGTCCCGCGCGGCGACGTCGAGGAGCTGTTCGAGCTGTACGTCGAGGCGCGGTGGAACGGGCTGGACGTCCGCGTGGTCGACGAGTTCACGGACCGTGGGCGACCCCTGGTCCGCGTGTGCGCGACCACGCACGACGCCGACCTCGCCGAAGGGCTGCGCATGGACAAGGTCGAGGCCGCGCTGTACGAGGCCACCGTCGCACCCGGGGCCCTCACCGACGTCGTCACCTCCCAGCTCGTCCCGGCGGGCTGGGCCTCACGGTGACGACGACCCCTGGTGATCCAGGAGCGCGACCCGTCTCACGATGAGGTGTCCCGTCGCGCGTCGACGGGCACGGTGGTTCGAGAGTCACCAGGTGATCGGGTCCCGGATGATCGGGCACGTCATGCAGTGCCCGCCGCCGCGGCCGCGGCCCAGCTCGGCGCCGACGATCGTGACGACCTCGATGCCCGCCCGCTCCAGCAGCGCGTTGGTCAGCGTGTTGCGGTCGTAGGTGAACACCACACCCGGCTCGAGCGCGAGGGCGTTGTTGCCGGAGTCCCACTGCTGACGCTCCGACTCGTACACGTCGCCGCCGGTGTCGATGGTCCGCAGACGGTCCAGGCCCATGGCGCGGGCCACGACGTCGGTGAACGCGGCCGAGCCCTCGTCGACGACGTCGAACCCGGGCGCCCGGTCGGACGGCAGCAGGGTAAACGCGTGGACCGCGTCCATGATGGTCGGGTAGAGCGTGACGACGTCCCGGTCGACGAAGGTGAAGACGGTGTCGAGGTGCATGGCCGCGCGCAGCTTCGGCATGCCGGCCACCACCACGCGGGTGGCGGCACCCTGCGCGAACAGCGCGGCCGCGACCTGTGTGATCGCCTGCCGTGACGTCCGCTCGCTCATGCCCATGAGGACCACGCCGTCGCCGACGGGCATGATGTCGCCGCCCTCGAACGTCGCCTGCCCCCAGTCCCTGCCGGGGTCGCCCCACCAGACGCGCGAGCCCACGTAGTCCGGGTGGTGCCGGTAGATCGCCTGGTAGATGAGGGTCTCGTCGCGCCGCGCCGGGAAGTACAGCGGGTTGAGCGTGAGCCCGCCGTACAGCCAGCAGGTGGTGTCGCGGGTGTAGAGGGTGTTGGGCAGCGGCGGCATCAGGTACTCGCGCGCGCCGGTGGACTCGCGGGCCAGGCCGATCGCCGGCGGGCGGTGCTCGGCAGGCAGGTCGATGGTCGCGAGGCCGCCGATCAGCAGCTCCGCGAGCCGCGTGGCCGACAGGGACTCCAGGTACGCCCGTGTGGCGTCGACCAGCCCCAGCCCGACGCGGTCGGGGACGATCTTGCGGTCCAGCAGCCAGTCGCGCGCGCCCGGCACCTGCAGGGTCTGCGCGAGCACGTCGTGCAGTTCGGCCACCTCGACACCCCGCGTGGTCAGCTCGTCGACGAAGCCGGCGTGGTCCCGCTGCGCGTTCTCCACCCACAGGACGTCGTCGAACAGCAGCTCGTCGCTGTTGGTCGGGGTCAGACGCCGGTGCGCGAGCCCGGGGCGGCACACCATGACCTTGCGGAGGCGTCCGACCTCCGAGTGGACGCCGTAGCCTGCCGAGACGTTCGCGGTCATGCTCGTCCTTCCGTCGGGTGGCGTGGCCCACGCCGCAGTCACAGCTCGATCCTGCCCGTGCCCAGGCCGAGCACCGCGATGACGGCGCCGAGCACGACCACCCCGCACAGCACCGCCTCGGTCGGGGTGAACAGGCGTCGGCCGTGCTCGCTGCGGGCTTCACGGAGAGCAGGGTCAGCGGCGCGAGGACCAGCGTCGACAGCAGCAGGAACTCCAGGCCCGCCGCCACGAACAGGAACAGCGTGTACCCGGTGGCGGCGCCCGCGACGACCGCGTGCCGGCGCTGCGTCCGCGGGTCGACGCCGTGGCGACCCCGAACCGGGCGGGAGCGAGAACACCCCGGCGCCGACCATGCTGCCGACGACCATGGCGGCCAGGGTCGGCACGCTCATCGTCGCCGGGGCGTCGCGGGAGACCTGGGCATCGGTGGGCGTGGGTGCTCGGGCGGGTTCCCCCACCGGTCCGCTCACCGCGCCCCCCAGGCCCGCGCCCCCACGTCGGGACGCAGCTCGACCCTCGTCACACTAGAGGTCGGACGTTCCGGACGGAACAGGTGGTCGGTGCAGGTGAGGGCCGGTCCCCGGTCCGGGCAGCGTCACCGTCATCACGGTCCCGCTCCCACCCCCGCCGGGCGCGTCGGCCGCGACGGCACCGCCGTGCGCGTGCGCGATCGCCGCGACGATCGCCAGACCCAGGCCCGAGCCGCCGTCGGCCCGGGAGCGTCCCGGGTCGGCACGGTAGAAGCGCTCGAACACGAGCGCGCGCTGCTCGGCCGTCAGCCCCGGCCCGTCGTCGGCGACCTGGAGGTGCGCCCACCCGTCGGCAGCGCGCACCCGCACCGACGCGCACGTGCCGGGCGGGGTGTGCGCCGTGACGTTCGTCAGCAGGTTCGCCAGCACCTGGCGCAGGGCCGGCTCGTCGCCGACGACGACCACCGGCCCGGTCTCGTCGACGACGACCTTCCGGTCCGGGTCGGCGGCGCGCGCGTCGAGGACGGCGTCGTGCGCCAGCAGCGTCAGGTCGACGTGGTCGCGCTCGAGCCGGCGGTGCTGGTCGAGCCGCGCGAGCAGCACCATGTCGTCGACGAGGTCGCCCGTGCGGACCGCCTCGGACTCGATGCGCTCCAGGACGCGCGCGAGCTCGGCCGGGTCGTCGCGGGCGCCGCGGCGGAACAGCTCGGCGTACCCGCGGATCGTCGTGACGGGGGTGCGCAGCTCGTGCGCCGCGTCGGCGACGAAGTCCCGGACGCGCTGCTCGGAGCGGGCGCGCGCGTCCAGGGCCTGGTCGAGCCGGTCGATCATCGCGTCCAGCGACGCGGCCAACCGCGCGACCTCCGCGGGCTGGTCAGGGACACCGACCCTGCGGTCGGTGCGCTCGTCGCCGATCTCCTCGGCCGTGCGGGCGATGTCGTCCAGGGGCCGCAGCGCGCGCCGCACCCCGTGCCACGAGAGCAGGGCGCCGGCGACCAGGGCCACGCCCGCCGACGTGAACGCCGCCGCCCGGACCCGCTGCTGCATCTGGGGCAGCGACCCGGCGTCGCCGCCCCAGTCGTTCACGGCAGCGAGCGTGCCGCCGAGCGCCGCCAGCAGGCCGACGGCGAGCAGGCTGGTCACCAGCACCGTGAGCCGCGCCCGCAGCGACCTCACCGGGCGCGTTCCCGACGTCGGGGGAACCCCGTCTGCGTGCGCATGACGTAGCCCACGCGCGGGATCGTGTGGATCAGCGCCGGGGAGTACGCGTCCACCTTGCGGCGCAGGTACGACACGTACGTCTGCACGACGCCGTCGTTCCCGTTGAAGTCGTACTCCCACACGTGGTCGAGGATCTGCCGCTTGGACAGCACGCGCCCGGCGTTCGCCGCGAGGTAGCGCAACAGCTTGAACTCCGTCGGCGTCAGGTCGATGAGCTCGCCCTGGCGGCGGGCCGCGTGGGCCGCGACGTCGACCTCCAGATCGGCGAACCGCAGCACGTCGCCGTCGTCCTCGGGCGTCTGGACGCCCGTGCGGCGCAGCACCGCCCGCACCCGCAGCACGAGCTCGTCGAGGCTGAACGGCTTGGTCACGTAGTCGTCGGCGCCCACCGTGAGCCCGGCGATGCGGTCGTCGTGCGTGTCGCGTGCGGTGAGGAAGACGACGGGCGCGTCGACGCCGAGCCGGCGCAGCTCACGGCACGTCTCGAGGCCCGAGCGGTCGGGCAGCATGACGTCGAGCACGACGAGGTCGGGGTCGAACGTCCGCACGCACCCCACCGCCTGCGCGCTGGTGCCCGCCGTCCGGGTGACGAAGCCCTCGTAACGCAGCGCGGTGGCCACGAAGTCCGCGAGGAACGTCTCGTCGTCGACGACGAGGACACGGGGCGCGACGGTGACCACCTGGGCAGTCTGCCCCGGTCCGTCCCCCGGGCGCGACCGTCGGCCGAGGTTCTCAGGCTTTCCCCAGAAGTCCCGCACGCCCACGGAAGACCGCCCTGGTGCCCTGGGGCCATGGAGCGCTTCTCGAGATACGTCCTGGGTCACCGGCGCGCGGTGCGCACGGTCCTCGTGCTGCTGTTCGTGGCCAGCGGGGGTGCCATCGCGCTGCTGATCCCGAACATGACGGAGGCCAACCAGTACCCGGGGCTGCCCGCGTACGAGGCCAACCAGCAGATCGTGGACACCTACGGCACGGGTGGCTACGAGCGTCCCTTCGTCCCGGTCGTCACGCTGGCCGACGGCGCGCACGTCGACGACCCCGGCGTGCGCGACGCCCTCGGTGACGCGTTCGCCGCCGCCGGTGCCGCCGCCGAGGCCCGCGTCGTCTCCTGGGCCGACACGGGCGACCCCGTGTTCGTCGGCGACGACGGGCGCACGACGTTCGGCCTGGTGCTCGGCGGGCCCGTGGAGCGGGGCGGACTGCCCGGCAGCGCGCTCGGCGAGGGCGGGCAGCTCACGGACCTGATCGTCGACGCCATGACGCCCGCCCTGCCGGCCGGTGCGACGCTGCAGGTCACGGGCCTCGACCCGCTCGCGACGGGTGCCGACGCCGGTGGTCTGAACGTCCCCGTGAAGCTCGCGATCACCGTGCTCGCCGCGCTCGTGGTGCTGGCGTGGGCGTTCCGGTCGCTGCTGGCGCTGGTGCCGTTGCTCACCGCGTTCGTCGCGGTCCCGATCTCGTACATCGGCCTGCTAGCGGTCAGCCCGTTCGTCACCGTCCACGAGACGACCGTCATCATGCTGCCGCTGCTCGGCATCGGGATCGCGATCGACTACGCCCTGCTCGTCGTGGCCCGGTGGCGCGAGGAGCGTGCGCGCGGGACCGTCGGCGACGAGGCCGTGCACGCTGCGATGCGGACCGCCGGCCACGCCGTGGCGTTCTCCTCCGGTGCCGTGGCCATCGGACTGCTCACGATGATCGTGCTGCCCGTGCCGCTCCTGCGCAGCCTGGGCATCGGCGGCACCATCGTGACCGCCACGTCCGCGCTCGTGTCCATCACGATGCTGCCCCTCGTGCTGTCGTGGGTCGGACGTCGCACGCACGGGGCGTCGGTGCGGCCCAGCCGCCTCGACCGTGACGGCAGCCGGCAGTGGACACGCTGGGCCGAAGGTGTCGTCCGGCTGCGCTGGCCCGCGGCCGCCGCCGCGACCGCGGTGATGCTGGCGCTCGGTGCCGTGGCCGTGAACCTCAACCTCGACGTGCCCGCGTCGGACGACCTCGCGGCGTCCGGCCTGGGACGCGACGGCCTGGACACGCTCCGGGACGCCGGCCTGCCGTCGGGGGTCGTCGCGTCGTTCGACGTGTACGTGCCGCCCGGTACCGACCCCGACGCGCTCGCCGACGACCTGCGCGCGCTGCCCGGGGTCCACGGGGTCGCAGCGCCCGACGCCGACGCATGGCGCACCGACGGCTCCGCCGTCCTCACGGTGCTGCCGGTCGAGGAGAGCGCCACCGCGGGCGGGCGGGCCACGATCGACGCCGTCGTCGCGCAGGTGCCCCCAGGTGCCATGGTGGGAGGCAACGCGACCCAGCAGATCGGCTACGTGCAGATCACGTACGGCACGTTCGTGTGGATGCTCGTCCTCGTCGCGCTCGTCAGCTACGTCATGCTGGCGCGGGCGTTCCGGTCGCTGCTGCTGCCGTTGAAGGCGATCGTCATGAACCTCATGTCCTTCGCGGCCGTGCTGGGTGCGATGGTGCTGGTCTGGCAGTGGGGCTGGGGCACGCAGGCAGTGCTCGGCATCCAGCCGGACGGGGCGATCGGCACCTTCGTGCCCGTCACGCTCTTCGCGTTCCTGTTCGGTCTGACGATGGACTACGAGGTGTTCATCCTGTCCCGCGTCCGCGAGGAGTACGACCGCACCGGTGACACCCGCGCGGCCGTCGTCCGCGGCGTCGCCCGCACCGGCAGGCTCGTCACCTACGCGGCTCTCATCCTGTTCTTCTCCTTCGCGTCGATGGCGTCCGGCGGCGAGCTCGACGTCGCGATCTTCGCGTCCGGCATCGCCCTGGGGATCCTGCTCGACGCGACCGTCGTCCGGTCGGTGCTCGTGCCCGCGACCGTCGTGATGATGGGGCGCTGGAACTGGTGGCTGCCGGTGTGGGCGGCACGGGTGCTGCGCGTCGAGCCCTCGCCGCTCGCGCCGCGGGCCACGGCCACCACGTCCGGACCCGTCGCGGAACGCGTCAGCAGCCCACCTCGTGCTCGGTGACCTCCACGCGCGCCCGCTCCGGCGGTGCATCGGCGCGCACGTGCAGCAGGAACGTCACGGACCGGACCATCGCCGGGCCGTCGCACCCCGGGGCGAGCCGCTCGCCGGTGACGTCGAGCACCCAGCCGTCCGCCTCCGCCCGCACCGCCGACACCGTCGGGGCCTGCACCGCACCGCCGGGGGAGAGCAGCACCGCGACCTCACCGGGCGGCAGCGGGACGGGCGCACCGCCGGCCTCCGACCAGCCCGCCGCGACCTTCTCCGGGTCGAGGGTCACCGTCGTCTCCCACGGCTCGCTGCCGACGACGGTGCCGACGACGGTGTGCTCGATCCGCTCGCCCGCCGAGCAGGCCGTCACGGCGCCGCCACGAGCACGAGACCCGTGACGGCCCTCCACCCCTGGGCGCGGCGCGTGCCGCTCACCAGTTGTCGCGGACGTTCCGACACCGGCCGGAGCCCAGCCCCGACGAGCCCGCCGACCCTCTCCTGCATCCTGATCGTCATCACGACTCCCTGGACCTCCCCTGCCCCGGGAGACGGCGACGTCCCCGCACCGGTGCCGAGGCTACGCAGGCGGCCGTCGTGTCCTGATCCGCCGTTCGCGGGACCCTGGCGCGTCCCACGGGTGAGAAGTCGCTCACCGGCCGCTGCCGGTGATGTCCGTTTCGGTACGCTTCGCGCGGCCGACTCGCACAGGGCGTGCGGCGAGGGAGGTGCGTGGTGCGGGTTCGCGGGTTGCTGGCCGTCGGGGTGTGCGTCGTGGTCCTGGCGGGCTGCAGCGCGCAGAAGGCGGAGCCGGCAGGGCTGACGGCGTCACCCACCCCGGTCGCCACGGCGTCCCCGACACCGTCGCCGACGTCCACGGAGGTCACGACCACCGACCTGTCCGACGCCGAGCTGGGGATCGTGTTCGTCGACACCCCGGACCTGACCGGCCCGGCGGCGTCGGCGCACGACGCGGTCGCGATCTTCGAGGTGGAGTACTGGCGCTCGAAGACGACCGGTGGCACGAGCCCGGCACTGGTGCAGTTCGCCTCTCCTGAGCTCGTGCGGAAGGTCGAGTACGGCGTCCAGCGCAACAGCGAGGACGGGTTCGGGTTCGATGGGACCCTGCGCATCACGATCTCCGATGTGACGATCGACGGTGGCAGCGCGACGGCCTCGGTGTGCGCCGACTACTCCGACGTCCTGTTCACGACTGTGGACGGTTCTGCACCCCAGTCCTTCCAGGAGATCGACTTCCCGCAGTACGAGAGGTCGACGACGCGGCTCAGCACGTTCGACGACGGTGCGACATGGCGACCGGAGGACGCCACGTTCGAGGGCAACTCGTGCTGAGGTCAGGTGCGAGGCGGCGGGTGACGGCCGTCCTCGTCACCCTGTCGGCGGCTCTGCTGCTGGCTGCCGTACCGGCGGCAGCCGCCCCCTCCGAGGGTCGCAAGCCGTGCGGCCGCGAGTGTGACTTCGACGCCCCGCCGCCGACGACGGACACCGGTCTGGACGGTGAGGAGATCTGGGCGTCGCTGGACGTGTCCGGCCAGGTCACCGGCGGGGCGCAGTACCGGAGCGCGGGGCGGGTGAAGGTGGTGCCGCGGTGCTGGTACCGGTGGTGGTACACCGGGGCGGAGTACGCGGCGTTCTGGGAGGGCGAGGCGAACCAGAAGGCGATGGCGCAGGTGCCGCACCGGTACCGCGCGCAGGCGCTGCCGGGCTACCAGGAGCACGCGCTCAAGGGCGCGGAGGACGGCGGCTGGTACGGGCCGTGGTGCCGGGAGGGCGTGGACGGGGAGTTCCTGCTGAGCTACCTGGACACCCACCCGCCGCGGTTCTTCGAGGCGAACGAGCCACGGCCCGCTGCGGCTGCGGAGGTCGAGCCGCGGGTGCTGGCCGAGGCGGCGTACGAGGCGATGGAGCTGCCCCGGGGCACGGTGCGGTGGAACCCGTCCGTGGAGGGCTCGGGTGCCACGGTGGTGAACATGGCGACCTGGGTGTGGGTCGAGGGCGCCGCGAGCACGGCCACGGTGCGCGCCACGCTGCCCTCGGGGCCGTGGGTACAGGTCGAGGCGGTCATCGAGCGGGTCGAGGTCACGGCGCCGGGCATCGTCGGGTCCGACGACACGGTGCGGTGCGACGACCTGGGGGTGCCCTGGACCCCGGACGCCGACGACGCCGGGACCACCTGCGAGGTGGTCTTCGAGCGGTCCAGCGCGAACCAGCCCGCCAAGCACGGGCAGGAGCACCCGACCGCGACCATGGTGGTGACGACGGTGTGGTCGGCGTCGTGGACGTCGTGGCTGGACGCGACGCCGGTGGACCTGGGCGAGCAGACCACGACCGTGCCCGCGGAGGTCCCGGTCGGCGAGATCCAGACCGTCGTCACGCGGTGACCGAGGGCCGCCGCGCGCCTGTGCGCGACCGTCCGGCGGGACAAGAGGCCGACGGCAGGCCCTCGGCGCGCGGGTAGCGTGTCGCGGTGGCCGTCCGGCCGCCGCTCGCCCACCGAAGGTCCGCACCCGCATGACGCCCCCACCGCACCGCACCGACGGGTCCGCCACCGACCTGGGGTCCGTCACCGGCCCCGCCGGGACCGCCGGGCCACCGCCCCTCCTCCCCGTCACCGGGGAGCGCGTGCTGGGCCACGCCCTGCGCCCCCGGCACCTGACGATGATGGGCCTGGGCTCCGCGATCGGTGCCGGACTGTTCCTCGGCAGCGGCGTCGGGATCGCCGTCGCCGGGCCGGCCGTGCTCGTGTCGTACGCCGTCGCCGGGCTGCTCGTCGTGCTCGTCATGCGGATGCTCGCCGAGATGGCCGCCGCCGTGCCGTCCAGCGGGTCCTTCTCCGTGTACGCCGAGAAGGCGCTGGGACGCTGGGCCGGGTTCACCCTCGGCTGGGTCTACTGGTTCACGCTGATCATGGTGCTCGGTGTCGAGATCACCGGCGTCGCGCGCATCGTCACCGGGTGGCTGCCCGGCGTCCCGCAGTGGGGCGTCGCGCTCGCGGCCGTCGCCGTGTTCGCCGTGGTCAACCTCGTGGGGGTGCGGCAGTTCGGCGAGTTCGAGTTCTGGTTCGCGCTCGTCAAGGTCGTCGCGATCATCGCGTTCCTCGTCGTGGGCGTGCTGCTGGTGCTGGGGCTGCTGCCGGGCACCGAACCCGTCGGGACGGCGAACCTGCTGGGCAACGGCGGGTTCGCCCCCAACGGTCCCGCGGGGATCGCCGCCGGGCTGCTGGTCGTCGTCTTCGCGTTCGGCGGCATCGAGATCGTCACCATCGCGTCGGCCGAGGCACGCGACCCGCAGCGGGCCGTGGCCCGCGCCACGCGCTCGATCGTGTGGCGGATCATGCTCTTCTACATCGGTGCCGTGGCCGTCATGGTGCTCGTGCTGCCGTGGGACGCCCCGCAGCTGGTCGACGGGCCGTTCGTCGCCGTCCTCGACGTCGCCGGGCTGCCCGGTGCGGCGCGCGTCATGGAGGTCGTCGTCGTCCTCGCGCTGCTGTCGGCGTTCAACGCCAACATCTACGCGACGTCCCGCATGGCGTTCTCCCTGGCCGGGCGCGGCGACGGGCCGGCGGTGCTGCAGCGGGTGTCGCGGCGCGAGGTGCCGTGGGTGGCGGTGCTGGTGTCGGTCGTGCTGGCGCTGGTCGCCGTCGCGCTGAACTGGCTGCTGCCCGACGCGCTGCTCGGCATCCTGCTCAACGCCGCCGGGGCGTCGCTGCTGGTGGTGTGGGTGCTGGTCGCGGTGTCGCAGCTGCGGCTGCGGCCCCGGCTGGAGGCCGCGGCGGGGCCGGACGGGCTGCCGCTGCGCATGTGGGGTTACCCGTGGCTGACGTGGGCGACGCTGGCCGGGCTCGGCGGCGTCGTCGTGCTGATGCTCACCGACGACGCGGCGCGGGCGCAGCTCGCCGCGACCGCGGGGCTGGTCGCGGTGGTCGTCGGGATCTACGTGGTGTCGCAGGGGCTGCGCAGGCGGCGGGACGCACGCGGGTAGCGCGGGTGCGCAGGTGAGCGCGGTCGCGGGGGAGCGCGTCCGCGCGGCGGAGCGCTGTCGCGAGGGCTGCGGCCGGCGTTGCCCGCGCCCGTTCACCGCGCGGACCGGGTGCCACTGTCACAGAATCGGCGCGTGACGAGCGAGACGGAGAAGGCCGCGGGCGCACCCGGGCTGAAGCGGGCGGTGACCGGCCCGCTGCTGTTCCTGTTCATCCTCGGTGACGTGCTGGGTGCCGGGGTGTACGCGCTGGTCGGTGAGATGGCCGGGCAGGCCGGCGGCCTGGTGTGGCTGGCGTTCACGATCGCGCTGGTGATGGCCCTGCTCACGGCGTTCTCGTACGCCGAGCTGGTCACCAAGTACCCGCACGCCGGTGGGTCCGCGGTCTACGCCGAGAAGGCGTACCGCAGCCCGCTGGTCGCGTTCCTCGTCGGGTTCTGCATGCTCGCGGCCGGGATGGTCAGCGCCGCGGGTCTCTCGCTGGCGTTCACCGGGGAGTACCTCACGGCGTTCCTCGACGTCCCGCAGGTGCCTGCCGCGATCGTCTTCCTCGTGCTCGTCGCGCTCATCAACGCGTGGGGCATCAAGGAGTCGCTGCGCGCGAACATCGGCATGACGATCATCGAGACGACCGGGCTCGTCCTCGTCATCGTCCTCGGGGCGTGGGTCATCGGGCGTGGGGACGCCGACCTCGGCGGCGCGTTCGACCCGCCGGCGGAGACCGGGGTGTGGGTCGCCGTCCTCGGGTCCGCGCTCATCGCGTACTACTCCTTCGTCGGCTTCGAGACCTCGGCGAACCTCGCGGAGGAGATCCGCGACGTCTCCCGCGTCTACCCCCGTGCGCTGTTCGGCGCCCTGCTCACCGCCGGGGTCGTCTACCTGCTGCTCGGGTTCGTCGCGCCGGCCGTCATCGCGCCGGCCGAGCTCGCGGAGTCCACCGGCCCACTGCTCGAGGTCGTCCGCACCGCCGGGGCCGTCCCGCCGGAGCTGTTCGCCGTCATCGCGCTCGTCGCCGTCGCCAACGGCGCGCTGCTCACGATGATCATGGCGAGCCGCCTCGGCTACGGCATGGCGCAGCGCGGCCTGCTGCCCTCGCCGATGTCCCGGGTGCTGCCGCGCCGGCAGACGCCCGGCGTGGCGATCGTCGTGACCACCGTCGTCGCGATCGTCCTGGCCGTGACGGGTGAGCTGGTCGACCTCGCGTCGACCGTGGTGCTGCTCCTGCTGTTCGTCTTCCTCTCGACGAACGTCGCCGTGCTGGTGCTGCGGCGCGACCGCGTCGAGCACGACCACTTCCGCGCCCCCACGGCCCTGCCCGTGCTGGCGGTCGTGTCCTGCCTGCTGCTGCTGACCCGGCAGGAGGCGCAGCACTGGCTGCTCGCCGGGGTGCTGCTGGCGGTCGGCGTGCTCGTCTACCTCGTCACGCGGCGGTCGTCGCGGGTGGTGCCGGCCGACGCCTGACGTACCGGCCCCGTCCCGGCGGTCAGTGCGCGGCGACGACCGCGCTCAGCAGCGCGGGTGCGCTGCCGTCACGCCGGGGGTGCGGCCCGTGCGCCGCAGCCGGAGGATGGAACGGCACCGGAGACCGCTCGGTGCGGCCTGCTCGACGGGCAGGTGATGAGCGAGAGACCAGGGGGACTCATGGGTATCGACGATCTCAAGGGCAAGGCGTCCGACGCGGTGCAGGGCGAGAAGGGCGAGCAGGCGAGCGACTCCGCCATGGAGAAGGGTGCCGACGCTGCCTCGTCCGCCACGGGCGGCAAGCACGACGAGCACATCGACAAGGCGCAGTCGGCCGCGGACGAGAAGATCGGCGACCAGTAGTCGGCTCCTCCGGGCCGGGCGGAGCGCCCGGCCCGGGCGCTCCCTCGGGCCCCGTCCTCGGGCACGGACGCGGCCCGGGCCCTACGCTGCGACGTCATGGGTGAGGTGCGCGACGGTGCCCGGCTGCTGCTGCGCGGGTGGGGGTACTGGCGGCTCCGGCCGTCGGTGATGGCGTGGGGGCTGGTGCCCGCCGCGCTGGTCGGGGTGCTGGTGCTGACCGCCCTGTCCCTGCTCGTGATCAACCTGGGCACGGTGGCGCAGTGGCTCACCCCGTTCGCCGACGGGTGGACGCCCTTCTGGGAGCGTGCCGCCGAGATCGCCGCGCAGGGCGTGGTGCTCGTCGGCGCCGTCGTGCTGGTCGTCGTCACGTTCACCGCCCTGACGCTGACCGTGGGCGAGCCGTTCTACGACCGCATCTGGCGTGCCGTCGAGCGCGAGGAGACCGGAACCGTGCCCGCCGGGGACACCGGGTTCTGGCGGGGGGCCGTCGACGGGTTCGCCCTGATGGCCCGCGGTCTGCTGGTGGCCCTGATGGCCGGTGTGCTGGGGCTCGTGCCCGTGGTCGGGACCGTGATCGGCTGGTCGACCGGGCTCGTGCTCACCGGGTGGGTGCTGGCGCACGAGCTCACGTCCCGCGCGCTGGTGTCCCGCGGGCTGTCGCGCACCGAGCGCAACCGGCTGCTGCGGGCGCACCGGCGCGAGGCCATCGGCTTCGGGGTCGCGACGCAGCTGTGCTTCCTGGTGCCGGGCGGGGCCGTGGCGACGATGCCCGCGGCCGTGGCCGGGGCGACGATGCTGGCGCACCGGGTGCTGGGGCCGGGGGGTGTCGTGGACGGTGCACCGGGAGGTGCGGTCTCCGGCGCGGGGTCGTCCACGCACGCCGGATGATCGACGCGTAGCCCTGTCGCCGACGACGGGCTCGAGGCGCTCGACGAGACGTCGGGACCGACCGAGAACCCCCAGGGCCCCCGCGGGGACGGCCCGACGTTCGACCGGACGGGGAACCCCGTGTCGCCGGAGTCCGGCGGCGACCTGCACGGTGACCCGCTGGTCGTGACCGCGTGCCGAGGCCGAGACAGCGACGGCGACGATCCCGGTGCAGTACGGGTGCATCGGGTAGATCTCGGACCCGGCGGGATCGCCGGTCGTGCCCGGCGTGCCTCACACCAGCTTCGGCGGTATCCGCGAGGCGTCCGCGGCGGTGTTGCGTGACTCCTCCAGCTCGACTGCCAGAGCGTCGACCTGCGCCACGCGCGCCGGCAGCATGCCGCCGTCGGGGCGTCGTGCGGGGACCAGCACGAGCCGCACCGCCTCGGTCGTCACGAGCGCGACGGCGGGGTTGCCTGCCGACGCCGCACGTCCGGTGGTCCGGCCGATCGTCGCCACCTGCGTCCACGGCAGCGTCGTCAGCACGACGCGTCCCCGCCACAGCTCGACGCCGGACAGCGACCACGCGAGCGTGAGCCGCGTGCCGCCCGGCAGCCCGCCGGCCGTCGTTCCGAGGTCCGCGAGGGCCGACTCCAGGTGCTCGTCCGCCCACACGGCGTGCGTGCGCCGCCCGGGCCGTGCCGCCGCAGCCTCGCGCCGCGCGCGGTCGTCACGGCGCGCCTTCCACCAGAACCACCCGACGGGGCCCCCGACGACGACGACGAGCGCGAGCAGCGACCACGAGGGCTCCGGGGACCTCGCGATCCAGTACCCGGCGACGACGACCAGGGTGAGCACACCCACCGTCGTCAGGGCTGCGCGCGCGGACTGCCAGGTCACGGGCTCTCCAGGGATCGTGCGGCGTGGCCAGGACGGGGCCGACGATACGACGAGGCCCGTCGGCCCGGGAAGCTGGAAGCCCGCGTCCTCGGCAGTTCACCCGCTCGTCGGGGTGGGTGTGTCGACTGCTCTGGCTGTCTCGCTGGTCGTCGCTTCGCCCGCGGCTGCGGCCGCGCCCGCGCTCGGCCAGCAGGCCGAGAAGCCTTCGACGAGCGGCGATGCGTCGCCGGACGTCCTGGCGGCCGAGGCCGGCACCGCGACCATCGAGACCAGCGGCGCGACCACGGCTGGTGACCCCTTCCTGGGGCCCTGACGCTGCTAGTCTCAGCGGGCCCTGAAGGCGCTTTGTCCGTGTTCGGGGCTTGTGGTGCGCCGGTCGACCGTCTCGGGACCTTCACCCGTAGCCGGTGTCGTCGCCGGTCTCGCACCGCCGCCGGTCGACCGTCCAGGAGGTGCCGTGCCCGGTCCGCGACCGCCCGTCCTGCCACGTGTGGGGTTCGCACTGCTGACGATCCTGCTGCTGCTCGCGCTGGTCGCGTTCGTCGTGCTCTTCGTCGTCGTCCCCGACGAGCGCTGGACGTTCCTGTGGCCGATGGTGGCGATGCTCGTCGGGCTCACGTGGGTGCGCGGCGCTCGCCGGACGTGGGTCGAGAAGCACCGGCCCGCGACGGCACCGGTCGACACGCCGCCGACCGGGCTGGTCCCGTGACCGGCGCGGCCGGCGCCGCACTCGACGAGGCACGAGGACGGCTGCGGCTCACCGCCCACCAGCTCGACGCGCTCGCGCTCACCGTCCGGTCCGCAGCGCCCGAGACCGCGGACCAGCGGCGCGCGCTCGACGAGCTGCGCAGCGCCGGGATCCTCGACGGCCAGGACCGCGTCCACCCGCTGGCGGCGCAGTTCGTGCTCGCCATGACGGCGCCGCTGATCCGCATGCTCGTGGAGACCAGCGGCCCGCAGGGCACGTCCGCCGCGCACGTGGCGGTGGCGGGCGAGGACGTCTGGTACAGCGAGCCGTGGCCGGGCAGCGGACCGGACGACCCGGTGACGTACCAGCGCGCCGAGCTTCCCACCATCGTCTGGGACCTGGGTCGTCTCGCGGGCCTGCACCGCAGCCGGGTCCCCGCGGGTGCCACCGCCGTGTCGGCCCCCGCCGGGCTGGTCGACATCGTCCTCGAGATGGCGTCGCTGGGCCCCGCCGAGTGGGACGACGCGCGCACGGTCGCCCTGGCCACCACGACGACGGAGCGGTGGCCGGACCTCGACGCGCAGACGCGTGCGCGCTGGCTGGCGATCGTCGCGACGCTGCGCAGCTGGTGGCGCGTCACCGTGAGCTGGGGCGACGAGGGCGCCGGCACCGGCCGCTGGCTGTCCGTGCTGGACTGCGGTGCCGACGGCTACTGGCGGTGGGACCACCCCGAGGACCGGACGGACGACGGCGTCGCCCGGGTCTCGCTCGTCCCGGTCAGCGGGGGCGGGCTCTGGGAGGCGCTGCAGGGACTGCTGCCCTCGTCGGCTGAGCTGCAGGCCGCCGTCGGCCACGGGCGGGGCTGAGATGGCACCCGCGCCCGGGTACGACCCCGGCGCCGCCGACGCCCTGCGCGCGTCCCGCCTCCGCACCCTCGCCGCGCGGATCGAGACGGTCGTCGACCCCGCGCTGAACGCCGCGCGCACCGAGCTGTGGGAGTGCGCGAACGCCGACGACGTGCGGGAGCGGCTCGCCGCGTACCAGGGCGCCGCCCGCGCGGCGGCGCGGCACCTGCTGCAGGAGGCGTCGTCGGCGGACAACGACGCCCGTCGCAAGCGGGACGCCGCGGCCGTGACGGGGGCGTACTGATGGCGGTGCGCATCGACCCGACGGTGCTCGACGCCGTGGCGACCCGGGTGACGACCCTGAGCGACGAGCTGCACGGCATGCTCGCCGAGGCTCGGCAGCTCGATGCCGGGTGGGCGGTGACCGGGCTCGGCGAGGTCCCCGCCTGGTGCGACGACGCGACCGTCGACCTGCGGGCCCGGCTCGGCATCGTCCGGAGCATCGAGCAGCAGGCCGTCCCGGCCTTCGGACCCGCCGGGGCCGGGTGGATGGAGATCGCCGGCGGCCGCACCGCGGTGGTCACGTCGATGGGCCGCCTCGGCGGCCTGGCCACCCAGCCCGACCGGAACGCGGGCCTGGCGCGACGCCCCGGTGAGACGCTCGACGACTGGATCCACCGGATCGCGGGTGAGGCGATCGACGCCCTGCCCCACCTGGACGGCGCCGGTCGGCCGGTCGTCGAGGCCTACGAGTGGTACGAGGACTACGTCGCCGTCTTGTTCTCCGGCGGGATGAGTGCGCTCGCGGCCGCGACGGTCGCCCGGGTGTCCGTCACGCGGTCGGTGGTCGTGCCGATGATGCAGCGGCTGGCGCTGCCACCGAGCACGGTCGAGAACGCGCTGCTGAGGTACGGGACGTACCGGGCGCCCGGGACCACGATGCAGTCGCTCCTCATGCGGATGGTCCCGCTGGACAAGATGCAGTCCGTCCCGCCGAGCGTGCAGAGGTGGGCGGCGAACAGCGGCCTGCGCACCCTGCTGCCTGCGGTGGAGGCCCGCCTGCCGGGCATGGCGAAGGACGTCTACGAAGGCGTCTTCGGGGCGAAGCAGTACGTCTTCAGCGCGGCGAACGCCGCAGGAGAGCCGGTCATCGCCGTCCGCGGGACGAGCAACCTGCTGGCCGTCGCCGGGGACGCGCAGGCGGGCACGAAGCTCGCCACGGTGGCCCGGACGGCGGGGGTCCTCCGCGGGGCGGGCGTGCTCGGCAGCGCGGCGTCGGTCGGGTTCGACATCGCCCAGGTGGCGTCGCACGGCAACCCGGTCGAGGCGTTCCGGCGTGACGGTGCCGGCTACGTCGCCGACATCGCCAAGACGGGATTCGACGTCAGCCTGACGGCCGCGCTCATCGCGCCGAACCCGGTCACCTGGGGTGCCGTCGCCGTCACCGGCGCGGTCTACGCGGGCGCCGAGCTCGTGGACCACTGGGACGAGGTGTCCGCGGCCACGTCGCAGGCCGCCGAGTGGACCGCCGAGCAGGCGACGAAGGCCGCCGGATGGGCCGCCGACCAGGTGGCCGACATCGACGACGTGGGTGACGTGGTCGACAAGGTCGGCGGCGCCGTGGAGGCTGTGGCGGACTCGAAGATCAACCCGATGAACTGGTTCTGACATGGACATGACGAACAGCCCGTCCGGTCTGCACGCGACCCTCGCGGCGGGGCGGGTCCGCGTGGTCCCGCGCATGAGCGGGGAGTCGCTGCGACGCATGGGTGCGAAGTCGGACGGCCTGGTGGACATGACGCTGGCCGAGGTCGACGGGCCGTGGGGTGCGCTGCGGATGTCGATGGACGGGTACCCGCTGAGCGTCCGCGCCCAGGTCGACGGGCAGATCGTGGCGACGCTCACCGCGGTGAGCGAGACGGTGAACGAGGAAGGGCCCGTGCCCACGTTCACGGGCCGTGACGTCCCGGTCGTCCTGGGTGCGATGACGGCAGGTGTGCGGTTCGTCGCCGAGGGATCCCGGCTGCGTCCGGCCGGTCGGCGCCGGTTCCTGCGGGTGACGGCCCCGGACCGGGCGTGGACGTACGGGTCGACCCAGACCCAGACCGGGAGTGCCAACCCGGTGGGCAAGGTGCTCGGCGTCGTGGGAGCGGCCACCGAGCTGCGCCGCGGCCCGGACCCGGCGACGGGTCCGCTCGCCGTGTCCTGGGAGCACCAGGGCGCTCGGGAGGAGAAGGACCCCAGCGGCAGGCTCTACGTCACCGTGAGCTGGGCCGATGGCGCCACCGTCGAGGAGGTGGTCCTGACGATGCTGCTCTTCCTCGGCACCAACGAGACCAAGCTCACGCCGCTGTGGTGGCGGGTGGTCGACGCCGGCGGCGCGTCCTGACGCCAGGGCCTGTGCTTCGTCCTTTGGTGAGGACGCGGCGACGTCGGCGCGAGTCACCGCGTCTCACCCCGTTGCGTCCGGTTTGGTGCAGATCGGCCGCTATCGTGTGCGGGCCACCGGACGAGACGAGGACGACGTGACGCTGCGCAGGGCCCTGCCGATCCTGACGGTGCTGCTGCTGTGCGCCGGGTGCGCCTCGGAGGCCGTCGAGCCGCCCGGGCTGGATGCCACGGTGACGGCCGACCCGTCACCGACCCCGACGCCGAGCCCCACGCCGACCGGGCCGGTGCTGGAGCCGTCGGACCCCGAGCTGGGGATCGTGTTCGAGGACGTGCCGGTGCTCGAGGGGGCGCAGGTGGACGTCTACAACACGGTTGCGGCGTACCGCAAGGAGTACTGGCGGATGCTGACGACGAATGACGTCAGTCCGGGGTTCGACGTCCTGGCGTCGCCCGAGCTGGTCGCCATGATGCAACGCATCGCCACCCAGAACGCCGATCAGCAGCTCCTCCTGGGGGGTGCGTTCCACACCCGCATCAGTGCAGTGGCCGCCGACGGGGAGTCGGCCACCGCCATCGTCTGCGACGACTACCGCGACGTCATCGGCACCGATCCGAACGGGACGTACACCTCCGAGGAGATCGGCCTGGAGAACCTCGCGTCGCAGCTCACTCTCGGCCGCAGCGTGGGGGGCATGTGGCGCGTTCTGAGCGGCAGCCCGGCCGGCGGATGCTGAGCGCTGGGCGCCTCGCCCTCGTGGGCCTGGGCTCCGCTGCTCTCCTCCTCGCCCTCAGCGCACCCGCGTGGGCCGCGCCGCCGCAGTCCGGTCAGGAGGATCACGGGGGCGGGGCGGTCAGCGGTGACTCGTCGGAGGGCGGGATCGGTGCGGGTTCCACCTCCGCAACGGTGGAGACCAGCGGTGCGACGACGGCTGGTGTGCCGTTCCAGGGTTCGGTGCGGGTGCCGGTGCCGCGGCGGTGCTGGTACGGGGCGGGGTGGACGGGGCAGCGGTACTACGAGTACTGGAAGGACGGGGGCGTCGGGCGGTCCTCGATGACGCAGGACGCGTACGCGGCGCAAGGGCTGCTGCACGAGGGGTTCCAGGAGCACGCGACGGACACCGAGGGTCGGTGGTACGAGGCGGAGTGCGCGTCGCACGTGCCCGCTGACGAGCAGGTCGCGTACTTCCTCTCCCACCCGGCGGTGTACGTCATGCCGGGGGAGCCGGCTCCGGCTGTGCAGGAGTCGGTCGATCCGCGGGTGCTGGCGCAGATCGCGGCGGAGCACATGCAGCTGCCGGCGGGGACGATCCGGTGGAACCCGTCGGTGCAGGGGTCGGGGGCCACGGTGGTGAACATGGACACGTTCGTGTGGGTGGAGGACGCGGCGACGTCGGTGCAGGTGACCGCGTCGGTGCCGGGGGTGTGGTCGACGGTGGAGGCGCGGATGACGTCGATGGCCCTGTCGGCCCCGAACGCCGAGGACGTGACGTGCCCGGACGCCGGGACGCCGTACGTGCCGGGGATGACGGAGAGCTCGTGCGCGATCGTGTTCTACCGGTCCAGCGCGAACCAGCAGCCGCTGAAGTCCGGGCAGCAGCACCCGACGGCGACGTTGACGGCCACGGCGAGGTGGGAGGCGACGTGGACGTCGTCGCTGGATCCGACGCCGCAGGCCCTGGAGGCCCAGACCCGGTCGGTGACGGCCGAGGTCCCGGTCGGTGAGGTGCAGACGATCGTCACGCGCTGATACCGCGGATGTCGGTTGTGGAAACCGGACACGCGGCGGCCGGGTCCACCAGTACGGTGACGGCGCACCGGCCAGGTGCGGCGAACGCGGAGGGGCATGTGGGGGAGCTGAAGACCCGGACGGTGCCGAACCCGGAGTTCGAGGACCTCACCGATCTGCTGGAGCGGGCACGGACGATGGCGGTGGTCGTCGCCGGGCTGCTGGAGCGTCCGGCTGGTCTGATGTCGCAGGACCGGGTGTGGACGGGCCCGACCGCGGCTGAGGCGTTCGCCCTGGAGCTCGACGGGCGTCGGGCGGATCTGCCGCAGCGGTTCGAGGCGTTCATCGACGCGGTCACGGTGCGTCGCGCTGCGGTGCCGCCGAGCTTCGACGTCCCGGTCTCGGAGCTGTGAGCGTGGCCTTCGCCAGTGTCGACGTCGAGGGTCTGGCGCTGCTGATCGCCAGGCTCGAGGGCGCGGCGTCGTCGCTGCAAGGGGTGTGCGCGGACCTGACCGGCAGGGCGAACGCCCTGGACGTCCCGGTGCGTGAGCTGAGGAAGGTCGAGCACATCGCGACGTGGGTGGACGGGCAGCTGCCCGGGCTGCGTCGTCGTCTGGACCTGGCCAGGGTCGCCGACACGGCCGTCCCGATCGCGCTGCGCGGCGGGGTCGTGACGATCGTCGAGCCCGTCCTGGACGCCCGGCAGGCCGAGGCGGTGGGCCGGGGACTGGCCGCCGAGCTGGTCGCGATCGACTCGACGGGCGAGCAGGCAGCGGTTCAGCTGCGCGCGCTGCTGGCGCGCCTGGAGGGGCACGTCGGTGACCCCGACGTGATGTCCGGGTTCTACGCCGAGCTGGGGACCGCGCGCACCGAGCGGCTGGCGCACGTCGTCGCCGAGATGGCGCCGGGCCTGGAGGCGCGGGAGGAGTGGTCCGGGCGCGGCGCACGGGACCTGCAGGTGCTGGGGCGCGGATTCGCCGCGGCGCTGCACGACACCGACCCTCCGGCGGGTTTCGCCGCGACGGTCGCGGCGTTCGGCCGGGCACCTGCGGATCACGACGTGGCCTGGGGTCGTCTGGCACTGCTCCAGCACGGCACGATCCCGACGCGGCACCTGGTGGCGTTCACGCGCGCGAACGCGTTGGACGCGCTCGTCGAGAGTCCGATGGGCGACCTCAACGGCGCGCCGCTCGACGCGCGTCCTGCGGCGGTCGGCCTTTCCCGCGACCGCCCGGAACTGGCGTTCACCGCGCTGGCGGCCGACCCTGACGCCGCGCGCCTGGCGATCTCGACCGGGCCCGGAACGGGTGTGATGGTCGAGCGTGTCCACGCCTACAACGCACGGTTCGGTGTGCGGGTCGACCAGGCGTTCGGCGCCGCGCTGGCGGCCGGTGCCGGCGTCGGTGAGGACCCTGCCCGGCACGCCGCAGCCGCGCGGTTCGCGTTCGACGCGATCACCGCCACCGCGCGGCTGGACGGGACCATGTGGTTCGCCCGCGAGCACTACGCCGCGATCGCCACGGCATGGGCCCCGGAGATGCTCGCGGGGGCGACGGCGGAGGCGTGCCGGGTGCCGGAGTCCACCCGCAGCCGACCCGAGGGGTGGGAGGACATCCCGGGGGTACAGCCGCGGTTCTACCTCTCCCTCGAGGACACCCGGGGGTTCCTGGCGACCTTCGGCCACACTGACGAGCTCTCGGCGCCGTTCGACCGTGCGGTCGGTGAGCTGTACTACGGGCTGATGGCGAACGCGGTGCGCCTGGACGCCACAGCGGGGAACGGCGAGCAGATGGGGCGTGTCGCCAGCAGGTTCGGCAGCCTCGCAGGAGCGCAGTACCTCGCCCAGCACCAGGTGCGCAGCGAGATGGACGCCCAGGCGCAGGCGACCCGCGACCGCCTGGGGACTGCGACCGGCCTGGTTCTGGATCAGGTCGCGGGACCGGGCGGTCTGATCGGCACCGTGCTGTGGGAGGCCGGGAAGTTCGGCGTGAACCAAGGGCTGGACGCGTTCGTCGAGGGCGACGTTGACGCCTCGCACACGGGAGGGCTCGAGGCGCAGGCTGTCCGGGTGGGCCTGCTCCAGGACGCCGTGATCGCCCAGATCTTGGTCGCCAACGATTCACGGCATGCGGAGACGCTGCCGGCAGCGCTCCGGTCGCCGACGGGCGGTCTGATCGGCCCTGTTGAGATCGCTTACAGCCCTGCGCTCGAAGCGCAATTCACCATGTGGATCACCTCGACCAACGGCTCCAGTGGGGAGGTCGACACCTATGACGTGGTCGGGCAGACGAGTGACCGGTTCCTTGGGGGATTTGGGAGGGTGAAGATCCTGTTCGGGGAACCCTAGTCCTCGCCGCAGCGGGTATATCCCCTGATGGTCGTCACCACCTGGTCTCCATCGGTAGGCGACCCCAGATAGGTGAGCGTGATTCCTTCGAGTTCGCCCGTTGACACGGCGTAGGTGACTCGGCGGTCACCATCGGGATGCGGGGCGTCAATGATGCTCGCTTCATCTAGTTCCGCGAGGACCCCGCTGGTGATCTGGAGGCGAAACTTCTGCATGACGCCAAGAAAGCCTGTCTCGGCACTCGTGAGTGCGCCGGCCAGGGTGCTGCTGAGGTCGCCAGATGCGATGGGACCGATCTTCGCTGCGTAGACGTACTGCGATCCGCCGTCGGCGCAGGCCCGTGGCTCTGTTCCGTCATCGGTGACGTCGATGGACTCGGTGCCGAGGCCCTCCGCGGTCCCTTCGACCACCATGCGGGTCGCGTCCACCATCGCCGCGCGCTGCTCGTCGCTGGGGAGAGGTCCCGTGCAGCCTCCCGCAAGCATTGCGGCCGCGACCAGCGCCGTCGCCATGGCCGCGTCCCGACGTGTCACGGGATCCACCAATCGCGTGCTGTCAGCCATCGGCGAATCCTCGCATGGCTGACCGCGTCCTCGTTCGAGTTCCGCGGGGTGGCACTGGCTCGACTGTCGCCGGGTGCCGCCCTGGTTCTCGAGGAGGCGTGTGGGTCGCGTCGCCAGTAGGTTCGACAGCCTCGCGGGTGCGCAGTACCTCGCCCAGCACCAGGGTGCGCAGCGAGATGGACGCACAGGCGCAGGCGACCCGCGACCGCCTGGGGACTGCGACCGGCCTGGTCCTGGACCAGGTCCCGGGACCCGATGGCCTCGTCGGCACCGTGCTGTGGGAAGCGGGGAAGTTCGGCGTGAACCAGGGCTTAGACGTCTTCGTCGATGGTGACGTTGACGCCACGCACGCAGGCCGGCTCGAGGCACAGGTTGTCCGAGTTGCTCGGCTCCAGGACGCCGTGGTCGCCCAGCTCCTGGTCGCCAACGATCCACGACATGCAGCGGGCCTGCCGTCAGCGCTCCGGTCGCCGACCGGAGGACTGGTCGACCCTGTGAGGATCATCGACAGCCCTGCGCTCGACGCAGAGTTCGCGGCGTGGATGGTGTCAACCAACGTCGACGCTTCTGTTCAGTCCACCTACGATTCCGTGACGGATGCCGCCGGCGAATTCCACGCCGGTTTCGGGCGTGTGCAGGCTGTCTTCGGCAGGGCCTGAGTCAGGTGCAGCGCGTGTAGCCGTCGACGTCGATGTCATCGGCTCCGGCTGTTGCTGCGCTGAACGACAGCGTGATGCCTTGCAGGTCGCCGTCCGTGACGTGATATGTCGCGTGGCGAACGTCCTCAGCCGTCACCGGGTCGGCGATGTCGAGACGATCGAAGCGTGCGAGACCTGCATCCGCCGGGTCGAGTCCGAGTCTCTCCACTACGCCGAGGAACCTGTTCTCGACGCGGGTCAACGCACTGCCCATGGTGCTCGCTAGTTTGTCCCGACCGACGGGGCCGATAGTTGCAGCAAAGACGTATCGGCTCCCGCCGTCGGGGCAGGCGCGCAGCTCGTCTGCGTCATCGGTGACCTCTATCGAGTCCGTCCTCATGCCGTCTGCCGTCCGGTCGACGACGGTGCGCGTGGTGTCCGCCATGGGCGCGCGCTGCTCGTCCGCCGTGAGAGGCCCTGCGGTGCAAGCCCCGGCAACCATGACCCCGATGGCCATCGTCGTCGCCGTGGCCGCTCGGCGAGATCGAGGTCGGTTCACGAGTCGCACGTTGGCAGGCACCGGCGAATCCTCGCAGGTCGGGCGCTGATGGTGCGGGCCTTTCCACGGTCCGCGAGGTCGGCTGACTGGGGGTCCGGTCAATCTCGGGGCGTCGGCCCGTCCTTCGTGGTGTTCGGCAGACTGCGGTGGGCCCGACGCTCCGGTGACGAACTGCCCGTGACGTGTCACAGGCGCACCGTTTTCGGGTCGACCCCGGCCGCGGGCCACACGACCCCGTCACCGTCGACCACCCACGCGGCCTCCGGCAGCCGCGCCGCCAACCGTGCGATCCACGCGGCGAACAGGTCCTCCCAGCGGCACTCGACCGAGACCGCGAGGGCTGTGCTCAGGTCGGGCACGTCATCCAGGCCGGGGGATGCGGCGAGGTCGTCGCGCCAGTCGTGCGCGTGCCGGGGGTCGAGGGCGCCGAAGATCGTCAGGTAGTGGTTCTGCTCGTCGCGGTACTGGGCGTACGGCCCGTCGACCACCGCCCCCAGGGCCGCGGCGGCTCGCCACACGTCGTCCTCGAACGAGCTCGACGTGGAGACGAGATACGCGGCCTTCACGTCGCGGCCTTCGGTGTGTGCATGTGCTCGTGGTCCTCGCGTTCGTGGGTCGATGGGTCAACGCGCGCGGGTCGGGACAGTGTCGGTCCGCGGCCGACGCTAGGAGCGCAGGAGGGTGTCGCGGATCCGCACGCACCCGGCGGTCACGGTGAGGGTCAGTGCGCCCGTGAGGCCGTCGCTGCTCGACGTGACGCTCGCGAGGTGCCCGTCGGCGTGCCGGTCGACAGTGACGGTGTCGACGTCCTCCCGGGTGAGCTCGACGACGACGTCGTCGTCAGCCGACCAGAGCAGGTGTGCGGAGGCGCCGACGACGTCCCACGTGAGAAGCACGGTCCCGCCGCGCTCGGCGGCGAACGACACCGACCGCACCCACGGCTCGTCCCCGGCCTCGACGCTTAGGCCGAGAGCCTCGAGGTGCGTGTCGTCGGGTGCGGTCAGGGGTGCGGGCATCGTGGGCGTCCGATCGGAGGTCGTGGTGGTCGGTGTCGTGGCGCGTGTCAGCAGTCGGGCGGCCGGGGGACGTCGGTGCACAGTCCCGAGACCAGGCGGCTCGTGCGTTCCGCGACGCGTCCGGGCCAGGTCGACCGCTCGGTACGGGATGACGGTGAGAGGTGTCATGCGAGCACTCCCGCGTCGAAAGGATCGAGCTCCGCATCGACATCCGGTCCCTCAGGTAGGAGAGGCGCCCCGTGGGTCATTGCGCCAGGAGGCAGCCCAGGACCGAGCTCGCAGCACGCCGACACCGGAAGCGACCTCAACCTTCTCAGTCCTGGGGCGGCGGAACGCGTCCGTAGACGCCCCCGCCCTCGGGGTCCTGCACGGCCGTGAGCAGAGTCTCCAACGGCAGTGCGAGAGCGCGCGCGAGTCGGGCTGCATGAGCCTGGCGCATCTCGGCGGCGAGGAGTCGCAGAGGGGCGTCGGCCAGGGTCACCGACCATCCCGATTTCTCCTCGACGACCGTCAGGCCTTCCGGAGAAGACTCCTGCTGTCCCCAGAGGTCGAGGAGCGGGAAGTCGTGGGCTCCTCTCCAGGCGTTGGCGTGAGACACGATGAGGAAGGTGTCGAGCACGGTGCTGCCCGTCGCGAGGCGCACCGTCTCGCGCGGGACGGCGCGCAGAACCCACTCGACGACCAGGAGGTTGTCCTCCGGGGTCACCCGGTACTCGATCTCGCCGTCCCCGACGATGAGCGTCTCGCCGTCCGTCGTCACTCCGACGGGTACAGAACGGAGGAAGTCGACCGTGCGGGGGTCGAGGGCGGGCGCGTTCATTTGAGTGTCCCGGTGCGCTTGAGGCCGTGCGCCAGGCTCCCGCTGACCGGGACCAGTACGTCCTGGCGCAGGCGGTGGGCAGCCGTGCGGGTCCTGCACCCCCGGCTGCCGACGCCACAGGTTGCCCGCCGCAGCGACGCGACGCGCGTACCCGCAGCCCGTACGGCGACGGGCAGTGCCCGCATCTCCTGATGCTCGGGCGAGTCGACGGCGGTCATCGCGCTTCCTCCATCGCGGCCCTAAGGGTCGCCCGAAACCTACAGGTTTGCGCATCGCTGGAGGTGTCGTTCACAGGACGGCCGATGGGATCCAGACCTCGTGCCGACGCGCCGGAGAAACCACCCGAACGGGGACTCAAGCGCCGCCCTCTAGCGTCCGCTCTCTGGCGAGACGCCCGGACCCGCCGGCGCCAACAGCGTGGGAGTGGAGTGCGATGGCGGACGACGCGCCGACGACGGGCCCGCAGGGGCGATCCGCGCCGGGACAGGTGCTGGGCAAGGCGCGAGGCGCGCTCCATGTGGAGGCCGTGCAGGCGCAGATCTTCAGGGCGATCTCCGTGCAGCGGCCGGCCGTCCTGCAGTACCTGCGCAGCCTGCGTCGGGACAAGCCGGAGGCGACGGCTGCCGAGCTCCTCAAGGAGCTGGACCGCCGGTATGTCACGACCGTCACCACCGCGAGCACGGGCGTCGGGGCGTCGGCTGCGATCCCGGGAGTCGGGGTCCCTGTCGCTCTGGGCCTCGGCGTCGCCGACCTCATGTTCTTCTACGAGACGAGCGCCCTCTATGTGCTCGCGGTGGCGGAGCTCCATGGCATCGCCGTCGACGACCCCGCCAGGGCGCGTCCGTTGGTGTTCGGCATGTTGCTCGGCGAGAAGTCCCAGAGCCAAGTGACGAAGCTCGTCATGGGCGCCATCCCGGGGATGGACGATCAGGACGCGCGGACCGTGGCCGCCGGTGTCGCGGGTAAGGCGCTGCCGAGCGGGTGGGGTGAGGCCCTGACCCAGCAGTTGCCCGACTCGGCCCTGGCCCCGGTGCTCACAGTCCTCGCGCGGGAGGCGCTCAAGACCGGAGGCAAGCTGACGGCCGGGACCCTCGGCAAGGCGGTTCCCTTCGGGGTGGGAGCCGTCATCGGAGGTGTGGGGTCCTTCACGTTCGGCAGGGACGTCGTCAAGGCGTCCCGGTTGGCGTTCCCCGACCCGCCGGCCGGCTTTCCGCCGTCGCTCGACCAGGTCGCGGCCGACGAGGGGCCGGGTGAGCCGTCGCGGGCAGTGCTCGCGCTGCAGAAGGCTGCCGTCGGTGCGGCGACCTTGGGCGGTGACGTCCGCGACGCGGTCACGAGGTCCGCAGACGTGTTCCGGTCCGTCGACCTCGACGGCGACGGCGTCCCGGACGAGGCGCGTGCGCTCAGCGCTGTCAAGGGTGCGGCGTCAGCCGTGAAGGGTGCGGCCGGTGGTGCTTCCGGAGCCGTCGGGGCGGTGTTCAGCCGGCGACGCGGCCGACCCGGATCAAGCGGGGCGGATGGTGGCGAGACTGCGCCGGACCTCGCGGGCGGCTCGGCGAACCTCGGCGACGTCGCGACGGACCCCGCCGAAACCGTGACGGGGACTGCCGACGGCGCTGCGGACGACTGAGTCACGGTCACGCGCGGCCCCTTGCGACTCGGGCCAGCTCACCTCACGGCTCACTCGTCACCGACTGCCTGGACGACCTGCTCGCGCGGGTCCTCGACGATCGCGCGCGATCGGGCTGATGAGATCGGCTCGAGGAGACCCACAAGGCGTCCGTGCCGCGATACAGATGAAGAGCTACGATGTAGCACATGGGCACGATCGGCATTCGCGAGCTCAAGCAGAACGCGTCTGCGGCGGTCGCGCGCGCGGCGGCCGGTGAGACGCTGACCGTGACCGATCGCGGACGGCCGGCGGCACAGCTGTCGCCACTGCCGACGTCGCCCCTGGCGCGTCTGCTCGAGAGCGGGTCCGCGCGTCCGGCACGCACCGACCTCGCCGACCTCCCTTCCCCCGTTCGCGCAGCGGGCGGGCGATCCGCGCTGTCCGACGCGCTCGCCGACCTGCGCTCCGACGAGCGCTGACCGTGGCGTACTACCTCGACACCTCCGCCCTGGTGAAGCTGGTCGTCGACGAGGGGGAGACGGCGGCACTGCGGGAGTGGTGGCGGTCGCACGGCACCACTCCCGTCTCGTGCGACCTGGCGCGAACCGAGCTGATGCGCGCCGTCCGCAGGGCCGCACCCGAGGCCGCAGTGCAGGTACACGCGGTGCTCGATGCGCTTGTGCTGGTGTCCGTGACCGCGCGAGTCTTCGACGCGGCCGGGCGGTTGGAGCCGACGACACTGCGGTCGCTCGACGCGATCCACCTGGCTGCCGCTCTCGAGCTCGGCGACGACCTCGAGGGGATCGTGACCTACGACGAGCGGCTCGCCGAGGCGGCGACGTCGTACGGCGTCCCCGTGGTCGCGCCCGCCTGAGCGGGATCGTGTGCTGCAGGGTTCTCGGGCGGCCCTGCGGTCTCCGTGATGGCCGGTCAGCAGTCGGGCGGCTTCGGTCGGTCGGTGCAGAGCCCGGAGACGAGTCGGCTGGTGCGTTCCTCCACGCTGAACGGTGGGGTCGATGCGGTGGTGGTGGCGGTGCCGTCGACGTCACGCCAGGTGGGGTGGCCGTCGACCTGGTAACGGCCGGTCCACTCGGCGGTCAAGGTGATGGTGGCGCTGCCGGGCGTCTCGTACCGGTGGAAGACGTCGTGGGCGGGGTAGGGGCGTCCCGGGGAGGTGGTGGCCAGGGTGTGCCCGTCGCCGTAGTCGTAGGTCCAGCGGGTGGGGGTGGCCTCGACGGTGATGCCGTAACCGAGGAGCTCGGTGCGCAGGGTGACCGGCGTGGGGTCGGTGTGCGTGATGGTCTCGATGTTGACGAGGACCCAGCCGCGGTCCGGCTGCATGGTGAGGGCTGGTGCCGGCAGGGGGAGGCGACGGAAGCCTTCGGCGGTGAGCTCGGGAAGCAGGTCGACGCCGCACCCGCCCTCGTCGATCTGCTCCCAGGAGCCCCAGGCGGCGGTCGGGGTGGCGCGGGACTGACGCCACATGGGCATCACGATGGTGTCGCCCTCGGCGCACTCGCGCAGGGTGCCGGCTCGGTCGGCGCCCGCGGGGCAGGTCCCGTCCGCGAAGCCCATGGTCCATCGCCCTGCGACCTCGCGGCACATCGGGGCGCGCTCGTAGTTGAACAAGCGGAGCTCGGCGGCCACGGCGACGTTCTCCCGGGCCATCTGCTCAGTCCGCGAGGCCGTCACACGGATGGCGCCCCCTTGGGCCTCGCTCCCGACGCCGCGAGCGTGGGCCACCGCCGGGAGCATGACGACGAACATCAACCCCAGCAGCGCTGCCGCGGACAAGCGGGTCATTGGACGGGACCGACGTCAACCGCGTCAACGACCCAATGGTCGACAGTGAACGTCAGGGCGATCGCGAACCGGTACCGCCCGCCCTGAGACTCCTCGAGTACCGTCCCATTGGCGTCGTACTCGGTAGAGGGAGCCTCGGTCGCGACTACGGTCGCGGAGTACCAGTTGGCCGCGTCGATCTCGGTGCCTTCTGCGGACTCAACGGTGATGAACCCGCCTTCGACGCGGCCGCCGCGGGTATGGATGCTTGAGGCGCCGTCACGGGCGCTGCTGCAGAAGACGCAGGCAGGCGCAGCGAGCTCGTCCCACGCTCTCGTGTCACCCGTGGCGTACACATACGGGTATAGCGCGATGAAGTAGGCCGCAGCCGCCGCGGCCCCGTCGGCATCAGGCGTGGCCATCGCGGCCGGCCGGTCGGGCGGCGTGGTCGCATCCTGCGAGGGCTCCGTCGTCGGCGACGGACTTGGGGTCGGCAACACAGGTGCGGTCGCGGACGTGGCCGCCGTCGGTATTGCTGCGCCGCCGTCCGTGCAACTCACGAGCGACGTTGCGAGAGCCAGCGCAGCCGCCGTGCCCGTGAGCTCGCGTCGGGGCCATCCGCGTCTCGGCATGTCGGAAAAGTACCGGTTGTACACCCGCCCCGGGTTGTGTCGGGCCGTCGTGTGGACAAGTTCGCGTCGTCCTCGTTGCCGGCGCGCGAACGAACTCCTGCGACCTCGGTCCCTCCGGCACCGACGGGCCCGTGCCGATAGTGGAGGGGGACACCCACCCGAGGAGGTCACGGCCGTGGCGCGCACCTACCCCGAGCACCCCGCGTTCCCCGAGGACGGCGGTGCCGAGCAGACCGTATGGGAGGAGGGACGGTGCGCGGCAGCGCGCGACGGAGCTCGAGGAACGACTGTCCGGCGCGACCGAGGGTGAACTGCCGGCGGACGTCCTCGAGTACCGCCAGCTGCTGGAGACCGCGGAGGACGAACGCGGCGGCCTGGCGGCCGAGCGCGACAGGCTGGCGGCCGATCTGGAGATCCAGAACGAGCGGGCCCGCGACCTCCAGGCCCAGGTGGAGCAGCTCCAGCACGGGCTCGACAAGGCGGCCCGGAGCGGGTCCTCCCGCGTGGCGACGACGCGCGGCGGTGACGTGTTCGAGCGGTTGTGGCCGCGCCTCGTCCTGCACGAGGACGCGAAGGCCTACCTGGTCGACGTCCGAACCTGTGCCCGGCCCCAGATGGTCGGTCACGTGCTGTCGCAGCTGGATCGCGGCGAGGCCGTACCGCTGAAGCGGTTCCGCGCCACTGAGCACGTCCTCGAGGTGAATGCCCACATCCGCATCGACGCCACGGGTCGGGATCGCGGGCGTGTCTACGTGCGGCGCCTCGGTGACGGACGCCTGTGGGTGTACATCGACCGTAAGGACGACCCCAAGCATCAGACGGCGTTCGCGCGGAGGATCGACGGGCTGCCGGAGCCGGAGTCGGAGACGCTCTGATCGATCGGGTGCGATCGGGGCGTCGTCGGTCTGGGCCGAGGTGTGGTCGTCGACCGGGCTGAGCACGCAGAGGTTCACCCGTTCCGGAGTCCCCTGTAGGTCACATCGCAGACGCGGACGACCGATGCACTCGAGGGACGTCGACATGCGTCCCGCCACGCCGTGTGGGGGATCGTCACCCTCGCCGATCGACGTCTGGACCCCGATGATGAAGCTCACCCCCGTTCAGATCGACCGCGCAGTCGGTGCCCTCCTCGGTTCCGCCGCCGGTGACGCGTTGGGGGCGGGGTACGAGTTCGGTCCGCCGCTGCCGGATGATGCGCCCGTCGTGATGAAGGGCGGCGGCGGGTTCGGCTGGGAGCCGGGGGAGTGGACGGACGACACGTCGATGGCGATCCCGATCGCGCAGGTGCTGGCCGACGGCGGGTCGCTCGACGACGAGGGAGCGCTCGACCGGATCGTCGCGGCGTGGTTCGCCTGGGCAGCGGAGGCGAAGGACGTCGGCAAGCAGACGAGCATGCTCATGCGCGCGATGCGGACGCCGAGTGCTGCCGCTGCGCGGCAGGCCGCGAGTGCGCAGTACCTCCGAGAGCCGGACCGATCCGGTGGCAACGGCACCCTCATGCGCACCGGCCCTGTCGCTCTGGGTTACCTCGACGACGGCGCCGAGCGCGCCCTTGCCAACGCGGCACGCGCTGTCTCCGACCTCACCCACGGTGACCCTGACGCCGGCGACGCGTGCGTCCTGTGGTCGCTCGCCATCCGGCACGCGATCCGCACCGGCGAGATCGATCTCGTCGGGCAGCTCGCGCACCTACCGGCCGCGCGACGCGAGCGGTGGGCCGCGGTGATCGCCGAGGCGGAGTCGTCGCAGCCCCGGGACTTCCCGAAGAACGGGTGGGTCGTGCAGGCGCTGCAGGGTGCGTGGTCCGCGATCCACCACGGCGACGGGCTGGTCGACGTGCTGGAGCGCGCGGTCCGCGGTGGCAAGGACACCGACACGGTGGCGGCCATCGCGGGCGCGCTCGTCGGCGCCGCGTACGGTGGGACGGCCGTTCCCGCGCGTTGGCGGAGGATCCTGCACGGGTGGCCGGGGATCAACACCCGCGGGCTCGTCGAGCTGGGTGCGCTCGCGGTCCGTGGTGGGCAGCCCGACAGCCTGGGCTGGCCGGTCGCCCCGCAGCTCAGCGGCACCGGCGTCCGCACCCTCGTCACGCACCCGCACGACGAGGGCGTCGTGCTCGCGTCCCTCGACGGCCTCGTCCGCCTCCCCGACGACGTCACCACGGTCGTCTCGATGTGCCGGGTCGGTCGCCGCCAGACGTCGCGGGAGCACGTCGAGTTCTGGCTCGTCGACCAGGACGGTGCCAACGCCGACGTCGACGCCGTGCTGATCGACGCCGCCGACACCATCGCCGAGCTGCGCGCCCAGGGGCAGAGGGTCGCACTGCACTGCGTCGAGGCGCGCTCGCGCACGTCCGCCGTGGCCGCGGTCTACGCGATCCGTCACCGCGGGGTGCCGAAGACCGAGGCGCTCGCGGCTCTGGAGGCGACGCTGCCCGACTACGAGCCGAAGCAGTTCCTGCTCGACGCGGTGGGGCGGATCGCGGAGAACGTCGCAGGGGAGGGCGACGAGGAGACGGGGCCCGAGTCGACCGAGCCGGCGCTGCGGTTCACCATCGCGCAGTCATGGTGGATCGCGTCGGAGCTCGCTCGACGGAATGGACTCGAGGTGTACGAGGACCAGCCTTGCGGCTACGACGTCCTGGGTGTCCGGAGAGCAGGGACGAGCGGCGGCGGCGCGAGCCTCGAGATGAACCGGGGTGGGAGGCTCCACATCCACCCCGCCCACACGGGATGGATGACCTGGCAGGAGGTGCTCGCGCAGCCCGACCCGCACGCGGTCGTGCGTCGGGCCGAGAAGACCATGGGGTTGAGCCCTCAGCCCCATCAGAAGACGACGCGCCGGTCGCTCACCTACCGGGTCATCGCGCGCGCGCTTGCGGGGGCCGTGGACGACCGTCACCCGTGGGACGTCCGGATCGGATTCCAGGTGGGGGAGGACCTGTCGGAGGACTTCTTCTACGGTCTCGAGTCCTCACATCCCGCGGCCGTCGCTCACGCGCGGACGTTGACCTCGTCGACGGGCGACGTGGAGGCGAGGCGCCACCTCTGGATTCTCGGGCATAACCTGCGGCGGTCCGGCGAGCGCCACGTCGCTGCCGTCCTCTCCGACGACGCCCGCGTCTTCCTCGCCGGCGACGCCGAGCCCATCGACCTCATGGCCCTCTACCGCAAGCGCGGTCACCGCCTGGGGCTCGTCGTCGCGGAGGCACTCGGTGCGGTGCTCCCGTGAGCGTCGACCTCGAGGTCGACGAGGAGGAGTACCGGTTCGCCGACCGCTACGTCGCGGCCCGGGCGTGGGCGCTCATGGCCGCGCTCGTCGAGCGGCTCCCGGGCATGCGCGTGTCGCAGGTCGTCGACGAGACGGGCACGCCGCTGCTCATCGTCCACGACGGCACCGAGCAGGAGCGGATCCAGCTCGACATGGTCGCGTGGGTGCTCTTCGGCGCGCCGAGCAGGGAGATCCAGCACCTCTACTGGGACGAGGTCTTCGCGACGCGCCTCGACGACGTCGTGGGGCGGATCGTCGCCGCGACCGGCCCCGTGGTGGACGACGGGGCGACGGGCCGGCTGCCCGTGTACCGGCTCATCGCACGGGCGCTCGCGGTGGGGCTCGCCGACGACGCCGGGTGGTGGGTGCAGCAGGTGCGGATCGCAGGTGAGTGGAGCGCCGAGACGCTCGAGGTGCTGCGAGGGTTCGCCGGGGGCGAGTCGGTCGCCGAGGCGGCGCTCGACGCCGCGCTCGCCGGGGCCGCGCACGACGAGCCCGTGGTGTTCCACGAGCCGCTGTGGGTGCTGCGCCGCGGGCTCGACGTCGTGGCGTTGCTCGACGCGAGCACGGGGCAGGCGCACGTCCCCGGCGGGCTCGCACATCCTGCCGACAAGCTCGTCCGTGAGGTCGAGGTGGAGCCGCACACCATCGGCTTCTTCTTCCGCCAGGTGTGCGCGGGCCAGTGGGGGTGCCTCGACCCGGAGCCGGTCGTGGACCCCGCCGTCGATCTCCTGCCGCTGCACTACGGGCACGTTCGGGCGGAGGCCTGGCGCCTTGTCGCGGCGCTGGTCGCCCGGACCGACCTGCAGGTCGTGGGGCCGGCCGCCAGGGGCGAGATCTGTCGCATGACCGATCTCGACGGGAGCGTGCGGCTGCGTATGACGACCGAGGGCGTGCATGTCGGGGGGTCGCCCGTGGTCCGCGACTGGTGGGACGTGTTCGCGGCGCCGCTCGCGTCGAGCGTGCCGGACGCGCTGGTCGACGAGCTGCCGCGCCGAGGGTCGCCGTCACGTGACGCGAGCGGCGCCGAGCGTGTCCATCGGTTCATCGCACGCCTGCTCGCGGCCGCGGTCGACGACGACGGGGAGTGGCGGGTCATCTCCCATGGTGAGGGCGGGTGGGCCGTGCTGCGGGGGGACGATGCTGTGGCGTTGCTCGGGGAGGATGGGAACGACAGGCACGTGGACGACGGGTGGACGGCGAGGATGGGTGCCGCCGTAGTGCTTGGCGATCAGTAGCAGAGTGCAACCAACGTCTCCACCCTTCGAAGCGGGGCAAGCGGCGCCGACATCCGTCACATGTACCCGCGACCACCCTGACCGTCCGGCACCGCCACGAGGCGGGGAGGCTGTGACGCAGTCAGCGTCGCAGCCACCCACCATCTGCGGTCGACGAGCGCCCAGGGCCACGGTGCCACCGCTGGCACGCGCCGCCGCATGACGATCCCGAGCACTAGCCGGATCGCGAGAATGACCATGGGGGCAAACCAGGCCGCCAGGATGCTCGGATGCTCCCGGTACAGCAGTGCGAACACCACGCCCACCATCCCCACAAGCAGCAAGGCGGCAGCAAAGACCGTCCCGAGGATCGGTGCGCGCGGAATCGCGTGGAAGAAAGCAAGAACCATCACACAATGTGCAGCAGCGAGGCTAGCTACTGCAAAGCCCAGCACCAAGAAGATCCCAACATCCACCACGGTGTGCGGACTGGATGCGGCGATGACCACGCCGACGACGATGGACGCGCAAGCCGTCTGTGCGACCACTGGCAGGACGAGGGCGCGGAGCCGCAATCCAAGGCGCGCACGCCACGGTGACGCAGGGTCGTTCGGGACTGCCCAGCTTGCGAGGCGCTGGCGGATCGCGATCTCGTTCGCCCACCGTTCCGCGTCGACGAGCGACTGGATCCCCGGGGCGTACTTCACGCGGACGAGAGCGCCCATTGCTGCTACCAGCGCGCCCGCCGTCAGCGCGCTACCGACGCCGCCGATGGAGGAGCCAGCCGTGGCGGCGCCCTCGACGTTCGCCACCACCGTCCCAGCGATGGACCACAGCGCGATCGTTGCGCCTGCCCAGCCCGTGAGGGCAGCGATCTCCCGAAGGTGCTGGTCCGCCATCGCAGAATCGACGTCGCCCTCGTGGTGCCGCAAAGCGGCCGGCGCGCCCAGCACCCCTAGCCCGTAGGTCACGAGCAGTGCCGTGATGAGTGTCAGCGCGTCGCCGAGCTCGAGTTGGGGGATGGCGTCATGCCATGGGCTCTGACGGTCCCGGTGAGGCCATTGCGCAGCGACGAAGGTGATCGCGCTGGTCACGAACAATGCCATGCCAACGGACAGGACCAGGTTGAGGACGAATCGACGGCGGGCGTCACGTACGGGACGCGACGTCTCATGTCGTGCGTCGCGGTCAGGCTCAGAGGGCGCCAAGGTCGATCCTCAGCCTTACAGCCCGAGCGCAGCGATCACAGTCTCTGCCTTGGCGCCCTCGTACGACGCCATCGCCTGGAAGTGGTTCGTGGGCTTCAGCCCCAGTTCCGCGTTGATCGCCGCGTACGCGATGTCCGCACGCGCATAGTCCGTCACTGAGTACACGTATTCGTAGACGCCCTTCTCCGGGTGGCTGTGCCAGAGCTCTTCGGCAAACCGCTTGTTCCGGAACTGGAACCCGATCCGTGCTGTCGCCCAGATGCCGCCACCCCCCGTGAAGAGGACCGGGTCCCCCTCCGTGACGCGCTCGTACTTCTTGAGGTTGTGCCGGTACGTGCCCCAGAACCGAGCCGCGTCACCGTGCCGGCGCTGGAGGTGGAGTCGCTCGTCGGCCGTCAGCAGCTGGGCGACGGCTGAGTCCAGGGGTACGGGCTCGAGCAGCGATCGGCCGGCGTTGAGCTGACCATCACCCTTGCCTCGAGAGGGGTGGACAAGCAGCGCGGTCATGGTGCCCCCAGGTGTCGAGCCAGCGAAGGGATCATCGTGGCGGAACGTGCACAGTTGCGGCATTCGACCCGCCGGTGGTCAGCGATCAGGACCGCTACGACGACAGTGCAGCAGCGATACCCAGCACGAAGGGCACGCCCCAGACCAGCAGGAGCAGGATGCCGAGCACCCAGGATCCGCGGTTGTACCGTCGCACCTTCTTGCGCAGGTCGGCGTTCTCCGCCTCGAGCTGTCCGATCCGCTCGTAGACGAGGGGGTCGGCCGGCTGGGCTTGACCGAACCTGCTTCCGTATCCGAATTCGTTCACATACGACGCATCGGCATATCGGGCACCGTCCTTGAACGGCGTGGTCCGTCTTAAGCTGTGGCCCTATGCGCTGCGATGGGTGAATCTTCTGCAGTCGTGGTTCTACGCCCCTCATGTACCCACGGCGATGGCCCGTGGCCACTGGTTCGCTCGTTACCCTGTAGACGCCAGGGACAGGACTTGCGCCAGTCAACGATGCCGAGTGGGGGTACTGACGCGCGATGAAGGCCGACTCGCCGCACTGGAAGGTGATGGGCCCTCCGGCGACGCCGGAGGAGGCCGCGGCACTCGAGGCCTTCCGCGAGGTCCTCCCCGACGACGGCCGCACCACGGCGTGGGTCAACCTCACCTTCATCGACACGAACAACCGCACGGCCGAGGTCGACGTCCTGCTCCTCACGCCCGTGGGCCTGTTCTGCGTCGAGCTCAAGGGCTGGCACGGCACCATCACGGGCACGTCCCAGCGCTGGTACCAGCCGGGCAAGACGCACCCCAACCCGTTCCTGGTGACCGACCGCAAGGGCAAGCGTCTCGCCTCCCTGCTCAAGTCCTACGCGACGAGCCCGCAGATGGAGCGCGCCGTCCCGTGGGTCAACGCACTGGTCGTCCTCCACGGTCAGGGATCGAAGTTCGAGGTCGACCAGTCCGGGCGTGCGGGGGTCATCAAGCTCGACGGGTACGACGTGGCGTCGAAGCCGCCGCTGCAGCGACTGAGCGAGTTCCTGGCGACGCCGCCGGCGAACCCGCACGACAGCATCGACCCGCAGCGTGCCCAGCTCGTGCGGCACCTGTGCCAGAAGGCGGACTTCCGCCCGACGCCGAAGACACGCATGGTCGGCGACTACGCGGTCGCGGAGTCCGACCCGGTGGCGGAGGGCGTCGACTGGCAGGACGTGGTGGTCACGCACCCGAACCTGCCGAAGCTCAAGCAGCGGTTGCGCCTGTACGACGTGCCGCCCAAGGCCTCGGCGTCGGAGCGCAAGCGCATCGAGCAGCTCGCCCAGCGTGAGTTCCAGCTCACGTACGGCATCAAGCACGACGGCATCGCGGTCCCGCAGCAGTTGCTGACGACGGACGACGGGCTGGCGCTGCTCTTCGAGTACCAGGACGCCGAGCGGCCTCTCGACGCGTTCCTCGCCGACGAGGGGGCGGCCCTCACGCTCGACGACCGCGTGGCGATGGTCGAGCAGCTCGGTGACATCCTGCGGTACGCGCACAACCGGCACCTGTTCCACCGGGCCCTGTCGCCGCAGCGCGTGTGGGTCCGGCCGACGGCCGACGGTCCCCGGCTCGAGGTGCGGGACTGGTACTCCGCGCAGAAGGACCGCGAGACCGCGTCCACGACCCGGTGGACCGTCATCAGCCGTGGTGTCACCGACCTCATGGGCGTTGCCGGCCACCAGGACCTGGTGTGGCTCGCTCCCGAGGCGCGGCAGTCCGTCTCGGACGTCCCGGGTGCCCCGCTGGACGTGTTCGGCTTCGGTGCCTTGGCGTTCTTGATGCTGACGGGGAAGCCGCCCGCGACGACGATCGCCGAGGTGCAGGAGGTCCAGCAGCAGGCCGGCCGGTTCGACCCGCGCGCCGTCACCGCGGCCCTGCCGGACTCCCTCGCTGACGTGATCGGTGACCTCACGGCGGTCGACGAGTCTGAACGCCCTGCCTCGGTCGAGGACGCCCTCACGTTCGTCCGCATGGCGTGGGACGAGGTGCGTCGCCCGGATGCCGAGTCGCCCCCGGAGGAGGTCCAGGACCCGCTCGACGCCCGGACCGGCGACATGATCGGCAGCCGCTTCCTCGTCGCGGGCAAGCGCGGGGAAGGCTCCTCGGGTGTCGCTCTTGCCGTCCTCGACGACGACGCGGGCGACGACCGGGAGCTCATCCTCAAGATCGCTCGGGACGACGCCGCCGGCCGCCGCCTCGACGTCGAGGCCGAGGTGCTCGCGGGGCTGGAGCACCCCCGCGTCGTGCGCCTGGTGGAGTCGCTCGAGCTCGGTGGCCGCCGCGTGCTGCTGATGTCCGACGCGGGCAAGGAGACGCTCGCGACTCGGCTGGCCAAGGAGGGCCAGTCGACGCTCGAGCAGCTGCAGCGGTGGGGGACCGACCTGCTGGAGGCGATGTCCTACCTCGTCGACGTCGAGGGTGTCTTCCACCGCGACATCAAGCCGGCGAACCTCGGCATCGCCCCCGACCCGGGCTACCGCAAGCCGCACCTGACCTTGTTCGACTTCTCGCTCGCGCGTGAGCCGCTGGAGGCCACCGGCTCGGGCACGCCCGGGTACCTCGACCCGTACCTGGGCAAGGGCCGGCGGAACCGCTACGACCGGGCGGCGGAGCTGTGGGCGGTCTCGGTGACGCTCTTCGAGATGGCCACAGGCGTCCTGCCGTGGTGGCCCAACGGCGCAAGCATGCCGGCCAAGCCGACCGACCGGGCGGTGGTGGAGCCGACGTCGTTCGACCCGGCGGTCGCGGCACCGCTGACGGCGCTGTTCCGCAAGGCCCTGGCCCCGGACGCCAAGGACCGTTTCGGCAACGTCGAGGACCTGCTGCGTGCCTGGACGGAGGCGTTCGCCGGCCTCGCCCTGGACGAGGACGCGCGGAAGAAGGACGACGAGCTCGCCTCCCGTGCCACGCTCGACACCCCGCTGGAGCAGTCCGGCCTCTCGGCTCAGGCCCTGTCGGCCCTGCGTCGGCTCGACGGCGTGGTCACGGTCGCGGACGTCCTCGGCGTGCACCCGGTGAAGATCAACGGGATCCGCGGACTGGGGGAGACGTACCGCAAGGAGATCCAGGCGCGCATCGGGCAGTGGCGCACCGCGTTGCGACCGGCGGAGCCCGTCGCCGGAGTCGCGGTGGCGCTCGGGGTGGACCGGTTGGTGAACAACCTGCTGGAGATGCTGCCCGCCGCCGACGAGTCGCTCGCCCGCACTCTGCTAGGCCTCGGTGACGGCCCAGCGTGGCCGACCGCCGCCGAGGTCGCCGCCGACGCGCAGACGACGCGTGAGCGCGTCACCGCGATGGTGGACGACGCTGCGGCTGCCTGGTCCAAGCACCAGCCGTTCCTCACGGCACGCGACGAGCTGACGACCATCGTGCAGAACGCCGGCCGCGTCATGACGGTCCCCGAGGCTGCTGCTGCGCTCGTCACGCTGCGCGGGTCGACGCTCGACGGCGACGCGCGCATGAGCCACGGCACGGCGTTGGTCCGCGGGATCGTCGAGTTCGACGCGCGGGATATCGGCTCCGTGTTTGTCCTCCGACGCCGCGCAGGCGCCAAGGCGGACGTGCTGGCCCTGAGCGAGACGGCTGCCGCGACCGATGCCGGCGACGCGAGCCCGCCGGCCGACCTGCTCACCGAGCTGGCGGCTGAGCTGGGCGCCAAGGCTGACGAGCTGGTCACCGGCGGGGTCATCACCGCGAGCACGGCGATCGGCGCGCTGCGGGGCGTGGTGGATGAGCTCGACGGCGCGGGCCAGTGGCAGGTCTCGGACACGCGCGTGCTGCGGTTGGCCGCCGCGGCCAGCCAGACCGCGGCCCTCTCGGGCTTCCAGGAGCTGTACCCCAGGGCGCTGCCGATCGCGACGGCCCTGGAGCATGCGATGCGCGGAAAGCCGGGCCGCGCCATCAGCCAGGCGGCGGTGCGGCGGACTCTGAGCGCTCGCTTCCCCCACCTCGCCGAGCCTCTGCCTGCAGGTTCGGACAAGCTCGACGCGCTCATGCGCGACCTGTACCCGGACCTGGTGAACCGCGAGGGCGTCTACGAGCCCAAGAGCACGGCGCTGTTCACCACCGGGTCGGTCCAGACCACGCAGTCCGCACCGACGCCGGCCGCAGAGATCACGCGCAAGCTCAACGACGCACTCGGCCGCCACTCGGCCCTGACGCTGACGGTGCCGCCGCGGCGGTACACCGCCGCTGTTCGCGCACTGTCCACCACCTTCGACATCGACGTCCTCGACGTCGCGGAGCTCGTCGTGACGGTGACGAAGGAGCAGATCGAGGAGGCTGGGGGCATGTGGTCCGGGCTGCTCGGCTACGACGCCCTGGACCGTGACAGCAAGCAGTGGAAGGCCTTGCAGAGCGTCGTCCAGCGATCAGTCGAGCCCGCGTGGGCGGAGCGGCTCGCGTCACCCCGCCCGCTGTTGCTGGCCAACGCCGGTCCGCTCGTGCGGTACGGCATGACGTCGCTGCTGGCCACCCTGCTGGACACCGGTACCAGTCGACCGGCCGCGCGCTGGCTCCTCGTCGCCAAGCCCGGTGACGCCCGCGCGCCACTGCTCGACGGGCGGTCCGTGCCGCTCGGACCGAGCGGCTGGGTCGACCTCCCCCGTGACCTCGCGCAGCTTGCCGACGACGACAAGCCCGCGCCCCACAGCACGACCACCGGAGACCGTTCATGATCCACTCCTCCGCCCTCCTCGCCGACCTGAAGGCCCAGCTCAAGTTGCTGCAGGCCGACCTGAAGGCGCGCGCCGACGACCCCACGACCGAGTGGGGAGCCGCGCTCCAGCGCGAGCACGCAGAGGCGCTGCGGCGGGAGCGCACCGGCTTGTCGTGGACGGCGTGGCGGGACAACGAGGTCGACCAGGCCGCGGTCGCGTGGGTCATCGCGACGACGTTCATCCGGTTCTGCGAGGACAACGACCTCCTCGCGGGCGCCACGCTCGACGGCATGCCCGTCCCCGTGGGCTGGATCGCCGGGCCGGGCGACCGCACGGCGCGGGCACGGGAGAACCAGACCGCGTACTTCCGCGTCCACACCAGCCACCACGACCGCGACTGGCTCCAGCAGGCGTTCCGCGTGCTCGCCGCCCAGCCTGCGGGCGCCGCCCTCGTGGACCCGAAGCACAACCCGGTGTGGACCGCGGAGATCAGCGCCGAGGCCGCGAAGGGACTGGTGAACTTCTGGCGGCGGACCCACGATGACGGGACGCTGATCCACGACTTGACCGATCCCGAGCTCGACACCCGGTTCCTCGGTGACCTCTACCAGGACCTGTCGGAGCACGCGAAGAAGACGTACGCGCTGCTGCAGACGCCCGAGTTCGTCGAGGAGTTCATCCTCGACCGCACGCTCACCCCGGCGATCGCCGAGTTCGGCATCGACGGGCTCAAGCTCATCGACCCGACTTGCGGGTCGGGACACTTTCTCCTCGGGGCATTCCACCGGCTCAACGCACAATGGGCGGCAGAGGCGCCCGGACTCGATCCCAGGCAGCGTGTTCTCAAGGCCATGGATTCGATTCACGGCGTTGACATCAACCCATTTGCCGTGGCCATCGCCCGCTTCCGGCTCACAGTCGCCGCCATCCAGATGGCCGGTGAGAAGTCACTCGTGGGTGTGCCGCGGCTCGGGTTCCACCTCGCGATCGGTGACTCTCTGCTCGGTGAGCAGGGCGGTGGCGTCGGCCTGTTCGACGAGAGCGAGACGTTTGTGTACGGCACAGAGGACTTGGGCAAGTTCACAGGAATCCTGAGGCCCGGGCAATACCACGTCGTTGTAGGTAATCCGCCATATATTACGGTCAAAGACCCCGCACTAAACCAAAAGTACCGTCAAGTCTACTCAAGCGCCTACAAAAAGTACGCCCTCACCGTGCCGTTCGCGGAACTATTCTTTCGTCTCGCCACGCTCGGGACTTCCGGGCGCGGGGCTGGGTATGTTGGCCAGATAACGTCCAACTCATTTATGAAGCGGGAGTTCGGGAAGAAACTAATTGAAGAGTTCTTCGCTGGCTATCACCTGGATAACCCTGTGGACCTGACTCATGTGATCGATAGCCAAGGTGCTTGGATGCCTGGCCATAACTTTGATGGAACTCCAACGTGCGTGATTTTCGGTAGGCGGCGACGTCCCGTGAACTCCACCGTGAGGACTGTGTTCTCCGTGAAGGATGACCCTGGAAAGCGATCGGACCCAGAAAATGGGCCGGTCTGGTCGGAGATAGTCAAACATCTAGACGACCCAGGATTCGACGGCGAGTACGTTAGCGTAGGAGACCTCGCGCGAAAGGAGCTCGCGAAGTTCCCTTGGGTCCTAAATGGGGGAGGCGCCAGTGCTCTAATGTCGCTCCTCATCAGCGCCTCGCCACGCGCCCTCTCCTCCGTAATATCCGAGGCGGGCTTCTCCGATATTACGGGCAATGATGAGATCTTTTTGATGTCAAGGGCGACGGCGATTGCCCGCGGAATGGTTACGCAGTGTTACCCCTTCGTCGAGGGAGGGGCGGTGCGTGATTGGACCGTAACCCCCCAGGCTGTCTCCCTCATGTTTAGCAGTATGGCCGGGGAGCAGACAGAGCCGAACGTCGCAGCTTCACGGCACTTGTGGCCATTTCGGCGCAACTTGCGGACGGCGGTCTACTTCGGAAAAACCGCCGAACAGCGTGGTATGCGTTGGTATGACCATGCCATCTTTCAGCCCGGTAAGCATTCTAATCGGATGTTGATCTCATATGCGTTCGTATCTACGCATAATCATTTTGTGCTCGATCGAGGTGGGCGCCTCTTCAACAAGTCGGCCCCCGTTCTCAAACTGCCTGATGGCGCAGGCGAGCGGGAGCACCTTGAACTGCTCGGGGTGCTAAATAGTTCCGTCGCATGCTTCTGGATGCGGCAGGTCTCCCAAAAGAAGGGTGGCGACGCGGATACGCCTTGGCTTCGGACGTGGGAGTTCACAGGTACGAAGCTCCAAAACTTCCCCCTTCCCAGGGTGCTGCCTCTTAGCCGGGCAACTGTGTTGGATGACCTTGCACGGAGACTCAGCGCGACGAGTCCACATGCAGTCATCGCTGACTGGCTAAGGGCTGGCGCGACGGACTCGCTTCCGGAGCGTCTTGGCGAGGCGCGCAGTCATTGGGCGGCGATTCGGGCCCGCATGATGTTCGAGCAAGAGGAACTTGACTGGGACGTCTATCGGCTGTATGGCCTTATTGACGAGGATCTTACGTATCAAGGCGATTGGAACGGGTCGGAGCCGGCGATCGGCTCGGGCGAGCGTGCGTTTGCATTGGAGATGGCTCGTCGCGAACCGGAGAACGCCCAATATACGACTTGGTTCGACTACGTGGACAATCGAACGGGTCAGGTTCACAGATTTGCGCGCGTGCTGGAATTCCCGGAATCATGGCCACTGGAGTATCGCAAGGTTGTTGGTCGACGTCTGTCGGCTATTCAATCGAGTGCTGCACTAAAGATCTTGGAGGCGCCGGATTACAAGCGTCGCTGGGCGGCCGTCCCGTGGGAAGCCCAGTCTCGTCAGGCGCTGAAGGAAGCGATTGTCGACCGGGTCGCTGACGGTCGTTTGTGGGCCGATCACCAGGGGCCGAGGCTCCGCTCTATCGTTCAGTTGGTTGACGAATTGCGGAGAGATGAGGGATTGAGTCAACTGGCGAGTGCGCTTACAGGAAGTTCGGAGCCTGACGTTCTGGCGGTCGTAGAGGAATTGGTGCTCAGCGAAGCGGTACCGTTTCTTGCGGCTTATCGATACACTCGATCTGGGCTAGAGAAGTTTCATGAGTGGCAGGAGGTGTGGCGCCAGCAGCGTTTGGAGGATGCCGGCGGTAAGGTCTCGTTCGCAACGCCTCCTCGATATAGGGAGAATGACTTCATCGCGAGGTCCACATGGCGCCTCCGCGGCGAGCTCGACGTGTCCAGAGAACTCTTTACTCTATTTCCTGGCATCGCACGTGAGGGGGACCTGAGCCCGGTGCTTGGGTGGGCGGCGTGGACTCATCGCGACCAGGCAGTCGCACTCGTCCGCGAAGTTCTCACGCAGCAGGCGCTCGGCGCCTCCGAGGATGCGCTCGTTCCGATGGTGGCGGGTCTCGTCGAGCTCGAGCCGTGGCTGCACCAGTGGCACACCGACCTTGAGCCGGAGTTCGGGTCGAGTGCCGCCCAGGCGGTGACGAGCCAGATAGACCAGTTCCTCGCAGAACTCCAGATGACGAGGGACGACGTCAACGCGTGGCGGCCGCCGGCCGCGGCACGTGGCCGGCGGCGCAGGACGTAGAGCGGGTCACTGGTTGAGTGATGACGTACGTGCTGTACCTGAAGAACGGAAGAGTCGACTGATGAGCACCCCTACCGCTGGCGCACTGTCGATGATGCTGCGCGACGCGATCCACGTGCCCGAGGCTGTGCACGACGACGACTTCGTCATGCGGATCCATGAGGGCGTTCCCGCAGCCGACCGGACGCTCCAGGACTACGTCGTCACCGAGAAGATCGCCGAGGCGTTCGGCGAGGGCCTCACCCTGGTGAAGTCCGCGGTGGCGCGCGGCAACGCCAAGGGCGCCTTCATCCACGGCTCGTTCGGTGCCGGTAAGTCGCACTACATGGCGGTGATGCACCTGCTGATCTCGGGCAACGCCCACGCGCGCGCCCTGCCCGGGCTGCAGCAGGTCGTCGCCGAGCACACGGACGTGCTCTCGCGCAGGTTCCTCGCGGTGGACTACCACCTCATCGGGGCCGAGTCCTTCGAAGGCGCCCTGTTCCAGGGGTACATCAACACCGTCAAGGAGAAGCACCCGGACGCCGCTCCGCCGGTCCTGCACCGGAGCGATCTGCTCTTCCAGGACGCCCAGAGCCTGCGCGCGAAGATGGGTGACGAGGCGTTCTTCGCCCAGTTCGCCAGCGAGATCGACCCCGTGCTCGGCGCCCTTAGCGACGGCGGGCTCACGGCGGCAGACCTCGACGCGGCGGCCCGCGGTGCGGCGACCGAGCGAGACCGGCAGGCGGTTGCGGCGAAGCTCGTTGAGACGTACTTCCCCGGGTACACGTCGACGTCGGCGTGGCTGCCCATTGACCAGGGCCTGCGGATCATGACGGCCCACGCCAAGGACCTCGGCTACGACGGGCTCGTGCTGTTCCTCGACGAGCTCGTGCTGTGGCTGGCGAACCACCTGCGGGACTCGGCCTTCATCCAGAACGAGACGTCCAAGGTCGCCAAGCTGGTCGAGACCGGGTCGGGCCAGATGGCGATCCCGATGATCTCCTTCGTCGCCCGTCAGCGGGCCCTCAAGGAGTTCCTCGGCGGTGGGAACGTCGGCGCCGAGCAGGTGGCCCTCGAGGACTCCTTCCAGTGGTGGGAGGACCGGTTCGACAAGATCACCCTCGCCGCCGCCGACCTGCCGGAGATCGTCCAGAAGCGGCTGCTGACCCCGACGTCCGACTCGGGCAAGGCTGCGCTCGCCGCTGCCGTTGCTCGCGTGCGGGCCAACCCGACGGACTGGAAGCACCTGCTCACCGACTCTGCCGGCTCGAGCGCCGTGGACTTCGAGAAGGTCTACCCCTTCTCGCCGGCGCTCGTCGACGCGATGGTCGCGCTGTCAGCGATCATGCAGCGCGAGCGCACCGCCCTGAAGATCATGAGCGAGCTGCTCTACCGGGGCCGCGACGAGCTGACGGTCGGCGATGTCATCCCCGTTGGTGACCTGTTCGACGTCGTCGTGCTCGGTGACGCCAAGCCGCTCACCGACGACATGGTCAAGGTGTTCGAGGCCGCCGCCACGTTCTACCGGGGCAAGATGCGCCCGTACCTGCTGGAGAAGCACCGCCTCACCGACGCCGAGGCTCGGGCGCTCGACCGCAACCACCCGTTCCGGCGCGAGGACCGTCTGGCGAAGACACTCCTCGTCGCCGCGATCGCCCCCGGCGCGACGTCCCTGAAGGACCTCACGGCGTCCAAGCTGGCGGCCCTGAACTTCGGGTCCGTCGTGTCGATGTTCGGCGGCAACGTCTCCGGGCAGGTCGTCACGCTCGCCACCGAGTGGCAGGCCAAGTTCTCCGAGATCACCGTCGGGTCCACCGCCGACCCGGTCGTCAGCCTGCAGCTCACCGGCGTCGACTTCGACGCGATCCTCGCGCACGTCGCCCAGGAGGACTCCCACGCCAACCGACGCAAGCTCATCCGCGACACCCTCGTGGCCGAGATCGGTGCCGTCGCGACCGGCTCCTACGCGGGCGAGTACGCGCTCGACCACGTCTGGCGCGGCCAGAAGCGGGCCGTCGACGTGGTGTTCGGCAACGTGCGCGACAGGGCCGCCATGCCCGTCGAGACGCTCAAGGCGTCGGACTCCCGCTGGAAGCTCGTCGTCGACTACCCGTTCGACGACGAGGAGGGCCGCGGACCGTCCGACGACGCCGCGCGCATCTACGACCTCAAGCAGGACGGCGTCGTCTCCGACACGATCATCTGGGTCCCGCACTTCCTCACTGCGCAGCGCATGGACGACGTCGGCAAGCTCGTTCAGCTCGAGTACCTACTGACGGGCAACCGGTTCGACCAGTACGCCAGCAACCTGCCGGTCAACGACCGTGAGCCCGCCCGCCGCCTGCTGACCAACCAGCGGGACTCGCTGCGCAGCCAGCTCGGGGCGCTCCTGCGGCAGGCGTACGGGGTCGACTCCTCGGCGAATGACGACAACCTCGGCACTCGGCTCCCGGGCACCAACTTCGTCACCCTGGCCGACGGGTTCACGCCTACCCAGCCGTCCGCCGCGACGCTGCGCGACGCCGTCGTGGGGGCGCTGGGCTCCGCGTTGACCGCCAGGTACCCCCAGCACCCCGAGCTCGAGCGAGGCGTCGAGGAGGTGCGACGCACGGAACTCAACGCCGTGCTCGACCTCGCCCGCAAGGCTGTTGACGCCGGGGGTCGGTTGGCTGACGTCGACCGTGCGACGGGCAGTAAGGTCCGGCGCGTCGTGACCGGCTACGGCGTGGGGGCGCTGCGCGAGACGACCTACGCGCTGGATGCTCAGACCTTCGCGTTCTTCGACGAGTTCACGCGCGCCGCGGGCACCGGTGACGTGACCGTCGGGACCTTGCGCGGGGTCCTCGCGGACCGCGGCATGACCACCGACACCATGGACCTGCTCGTCCTGGCGTGGGCCCGGATCACCGACCGCGAGTGGTATCGCGCCGGATCCCGCACCAGTGAGCCGGGGATCGGGTCGTTGGCCCCGGACATGCTGCTGCGTGAGCCGGTGCTGCCCTCGGAGCAGGAGTGGCGAGTCGCGCTGACCCGCGCCAAGGCGCTGTTCGGCGTGGGCGCCGACGAGTACCACCTGTCGACCGCCGCGGTACAGCGCGTCAGCGACGCGCTCCTCGGCAAGGTGCGTCCCGCGGTGAGCACGACGTCGGAGGCGGCCGCGGAGCTGTCGGCACACCGTGACGTCCTGGGGCTCGACGAGACCAGCCCGCGGTGGCAGTCCGTCACGCGCGGACGGGACCTCGTCGCGGTGCTTGCGACGGCCGACAACGCTGTCGCAAGGATCGAGGCGCTCGCACAGTTCGACCTGCCCACGGAGTCGCAGGCGATCGGCCGCTCGATCGCGGCCTCGGGTGACGTCGTCGCCGCGCTGCGAGGGGCGAACTGGAGCCTCATCAACCGGCTGCCGGGCCTGGGAGGTGACCAGGCCGCACAGGCACTGGCCGCGCTTCGCGATGCTGCACGGCAAGCGGAGCTCCACGCACAGCTCAAGCCAGCCCTGGCCAGCGCGGCGGACGAAGCGCTTGAGATCATCGCGGCCGACCCCGAGGAGGTCGAGCGGCGTCGCCGCGAGGAGGAAGCGCGACTCAAGGCGATCGAGGACGCTCATCGCGCCCGCGAGGAGGCCGAGCGCAAGGCCGAAGCGGAGCGCGTGGCCCGCGAGGAGGCGCTGCGCAAGGAGCGAGAGCGGCTCGACGCGCAGAAGCGCGAGCAGGAAGCGCGCGAGGCGGAGATCAAGCACAGGCTTGCCGAGCTTGACCGGATCCGCCTGGAAGAGGACGAGCGAAAGCGAAAGCGGCTCATCGAGGTGACGGAGGTCGTCTCGGACCCCGTTAAGGCCGACGAGATCCGTCGGAGGATCACCGAGGAGCTGGCTCACCCGGTCCCGGGTAAGGAACTACGCGTGAGCTGGAGGTGGGAGTGACCAGCGCTGCCACGGAGACGCCGCGTACCGTCGCCGTCTCCGAGGCGCTCGTGCGGTCACGCGCCGTCGAGCTCATCGCCAAGGGCGGTGACGCGCGGGTGCTCGTCCTGCGGGCGCAGCCGCGGTGGCACGGCGGCGAGCTGACCATCGACGGGCAGCGGGTCCGGGTCGTCGAGGGTGTCTCCCAGCTTGCGATCCTCGATGCGTACGCGCAGCAGTCCGACGACGAGTACCTCGTCGTGCTCACCGATCGGCCGCGAGCGGACCTCAACGACACCGTGCTCGCACGCGCGTACGGCCAGCGGATCGAGGAGCCAGACGAGTGGGCGAGCGTCCCCGCGCTCTTCGGGGGTGCGCGCGAGGTCAGCCGCGAGCTCCGACGGCTGGACTGGGCCGCGACCGCACTGCTCGACCATGAGCCCGCCGGCGGGTGGGCCCCCTCCACGGACCTGGCCGTGACCGCCGAGCACGCCATCGGCGGGTTGCTCGCCCACCTGCTCGACCTGGACTCGGCTGACCTCGACGGCGTCGTCCTCCTGGCCGTCCTGAGCAACGGCTCGCGCTCGTCATGGGCGGGTGTCGACCCCGAGCTGCAGGACCACCTCATCGCGTGGGCCGAGGGCCAGTACGGCACGGCGGCGGCCTTTGCTCTGCGCACCACCGCCACGCCGGGCGGCCTGGTCAAGCCACTCGCCCTCGGTCTGGCGATCGACGTGCTGTGGCCTCAGCCCGCCGGTGACCTCACCGAGGCCCAGGTCGCTGCGCGGACCCGGCTCCTCGAGAGATACGTCGCAGGTCGCGCTGTCACGCCGGTGCAGGCGCGGGAGATCGCCAACGCGGCCGTCTCCGCCGTGCTCCGGCTGTCGCGCGAGAACGACCCCGAAGGGCGCCTCGGCGTGGTGCTCGACCAGGCTGAGGCCTTGCTGCGCGACAACCTCGGGTGGCCCGAGGGCGCCGAACGCTCCGGCATCCTGCGTCCGGGCTTCACCGCCCGCCTGCGTGTGCTGGGCACGGCCCTGGACTCCGGCACCGGCATCGAGGAGGCACTCGCCGGCGTTCTCGAGCACCGCGAAGCCACCCTGGGGAGCCAGGACCTTGCGCCGCGCATGGCGGTGCGCCTCTCGCGTTGGCTCGCGACTCCTGAGACCGACGCGCACACCCTGGGGACGGACCTTCAGCGGCAGCTCGCCGACGGCGCGTGGGTCGACGCGGCGCTCGGTGTGCTGTGGAGCGGGTCATCCGACGCCGAGGTCGGGGCCGCCTACGGGCGACTCATCGAGCGTGTCCGCACCCGCCGCCGGGAACGCGATGCGGTGGCCGCGACGCACCTCGGGGACACAGTCGTCATGCAGTCGCTGGCGGAGGCGTTGCTGGGCGGCCCGGCCCTCGGCGTCGAGAACATCCTGCGCGCCGTGGTGGACCCCTGGAAGGCGCACGGAGGCGTGCTGCTCATCGTCCTGGACGGCATGAGCGGAGCCGTCGCCGTCGACCTCGCGGGCGAGGTAGGGCGGTCCGGTCTCGTCGAGTGGGTGCCGTCCGCGACCAAGCGCCGGCTCGCCGCCGCTGCCGTGCTGCCGTCGATGACCGGGATCTCGCGCACCAGCCTGTTCTGCGGCGAGGTCCGTCACGGCACGTCCGCGACGGAGAAGTCGGGCCTCGCTGCTGCCTTCCCGGGCGCGAGGGTGTTCCACAAGGGCGAGCTCCGCGCGCCGGGCGGCGCCCAGCTCGCGGACGACGTCGCCACCGCGATCGCCGACCCCGCTGTTCCGGTGGTCGGTGTCGTCATCAACGCGATCGACGACGCGACCCACAAGAACGACACCTCGGGGCGGCCCTGGGGCATCGGCGACCTCGAGCCCCTTCGCGGGTTGCTGAACGCCGCCTCCATCGCCGGGCGCACGGTGGTCCTCACCTCCGACCACGGCCACGTCGTCGAGCGCGGGACCGCGATGCTCCCTGCTGTGGCCGGGGGCGACGCGCGCTGGCGGCCGGTGTCGACGGGGCCCGTCGAGGAGGGCGAGGCGCTGGTCACCGGGCCGCGCGTGGCGCTCGACGCCGGCCAGGTCGTCGTGCTGTGGCGGGACGACGCAAGGTACGGCGCCGCGCGTGCGGGCTACCACGGGGGCGCGTCCCTCGCGGAGCTCACCGTGCCCGTGCTCGTGTACCAGCGGTCGCTCGCGCAGGAGGCTCCCGACGGATGGGAGCCAGCGCCGCCCCAGGCACCTGCCTGGTGGAACGACCCCGTCGTCGAGGCGAAGGCGACCACTTCCACGCAGCCTGGTCCTGCGAAGAGAGCGCGCAAGAAGCCCGCGGTCGACAAGTCGGAGCCCGCGCTGTTCGAGCTCGAGGTGGCCGCGGTGGCGTCGCCTGCACCGTCGGACGACCTCGTGGGACGTGTGCTGGCGTCGAGCGTGTACGCCGACCAGTACCGGCTCGGTGGGCGTGCCGCGTCGGCAGCGCTCATCGAGACGGTGCTGCGCACCCTCGTCGCCCACGGTGGGCGAGCGCACCAAGACACCGTCGCCGCGGCTGCGGGCATGCCCGTCACGCTGTTCGGTCAGGGCCTGGCCGTCGTCAAGCGGGTCCTGAACGTCGAGGGGTACGACATCCTCTCCGTGGACAGCGATGGTGTGACCCTGCGGCTCGACGTCGACCTGCTCAAGGACCAGTTCGGGCTGACCACATGAGCGACCGGGGGGACGCGCAGTGGCAGTGATCCGCGCATTCCGTCATGAGGTGAAGGGGCACGGGACGCGGCACTCGACGGACGTGGACTGCCTCTACTTCCACTTCCTGGACACCGGGGGATCCCGGGTTCTGCAGCTCTCGACCCTCGGCTCGGACCAGCGGCAGAGTCAGCCGAAGGTCAGCCAGACGTTCCAGATCGGCGCCGAGGGTGCGGCTGAGCTGCGGCAGATCCTGGACCGGACATTCCCCGGGATACGACCGGGTCCCGGCGAGGAGCCCGCCGAACCTCCGCGGGGGGCGTCGCCGACCCCGTCTGTCGTGGAACCCGAGGACCCGATCGACCGCTTCATCGACCGGGCAGGTCTAGACAAGGTCGACGACCTCAGCACCGAAGGATCGAGGGCTCAGCGGCGGGTGGTCGCCCGGGACGACCGTCCATACGCCGGCGGCGACTGGTACATCGTCGACTTCACGAACCTGCAGGCGTTGCGGTACGCGGACGTCGAGCTCGACCTCAGATCAGCACCGCCTGCCTACCAGCGTGCGGCCGTCATCGTGAACGACGTCTCCGAGGACCTCCAGGAGTTCCTCGTCAGGGCACATGCCGATGTCATTCGGCTGGCCGACCTGGGCCTCACGGCGCGTCACCGGCGCGGGCTCGTCAGCGAAGCGGTGGTGGGCACGTCGCACGTGTCGAGCCGAGAACTGGTGGCACCCCCACAGATTCCCGCGACGTTCCACGAAACCGAGCAGCTGCTCCGGTCCGAGGTGTACCTCGCGCAGAAGGCACGGGCAGGGCGCGCGACTGTCGACGACGCCGTCGTACGGGGCGTCGTGAATGCGGTGGTCCGCACAGGCTGGAGCGGGTCGATCATGACGGTGGAGCGAGAGGCAGGGCTGGCTCCTGGGGCACTGAGGCCGATGTTGCCGCTCTTACGGCGGCTGCTGAACGTCGACGGCTACGAAACACTGGCACTGCGCGACGGGGGAGTTCTCGCGATCGACGAGAACCTGCTGCGCCAGCAGTTCGGGCTCGTGAGCCCTGCACAGCCTGAAGGAGATCGTCTGTGAACAGCACCGCCTCGATCAGTCCTCGGCGTCGTCGGGAGATCATCGACGCGCTGCGGCGTGGCACCGTGCCCCAGCAAGGGCTGGACGTCATGGCGGTGGGGCTCGGGCGGTTCGAGTCCGCGATCGAGGACGAGCTCGAGTCCGTGAAGCACGGCGGCGCCCAGTTCAAGGCCGTCCGCGGGGAGTACGGATCGGGAAAGACCTTCTTCTCCCGTTGGTTGACGGAGCGCGCGAAGAAGATGAACTTCGCCACGGCCGAGGTGCAGATCTCCGAGACGGAGACTCCGCTCTACAAGCTGGAGAAGGTGTACCGACGAGTCATCGAGACGCTCTCCGCTCCTGGAGGGTCGGCCGGGGCGTTCGGCGACATCGTGGACGGGTGGTTCTACTTCCTGGGACAGGATGCGCTGGCCGCCGGCGCCGCAGGGGACCTCGGCCAACGGACCGACGAGCTGCTCGAGAAGCGACTGGCCGCGGTGTCCAAGGAGGCGCCCTCCTTCGCCATGGCCCTGCGGGCCTACCGGCGGCTGACCGCCGACGGGCACCACGCAGAAGCTGCCGCGCTTCTCGCGTGGCTGGGCGGCCAACCGAACGTGGCCGCCTCGGCGCGCCGAGCGGCCGGGGTGCGCGGCGAGCTCGACCACTTTGGGGCCCTGGGCTTCCTCCAGGGTCTGCTCACCGTGCTCCGGGACTCGGACTTCGCCGGTCTCGTGCTCGTGCTCGACGAGGTCGAGACGCTGCAGCGCATGCGATCTGACGTGCGGGAGAAGTCCCTCAACGCCCTGCGCCAGCTCATGGACGAGGTCGACGCCGGCCGGTTCCCTGGGCTCTACCTCGTCATGACCGGAACGCCGGCGTTCTACGACGGCCAGCAGGGGGTCCAGCGCCTGCCCCCGTTGGCGCAGCGCCTGCAGACCGACTTCACGACCGACCCGCGCTTCGACAACCCGCGGGCGACGCAGATCCGCCTGACCGGCTTCAACGCGGAGTCGCTGGTCGAGCTCGGCGCGCGTGTCCGCGACATCTACGCCGACAGCACGCCGAACGGCCCGCGCATCCACGACGTCGTCGATGACCGGTACATCGCCGATCTCGCCGCGGCCGTGGGTGGCGAGCTCGGGGGCAAGACCGGCGTGGCGCCCCGCATCTTCTTGAAGAAGCTCGTCGCCGACGTGCTCGACCGTGTCGACCAGTTCCCCGACTTCGACCCGCGGCGCGACTACCAGCTGACCGTCAGCGCGACGGAGCTCACCGAGGTCGAACGCGAGGCGCGCTCCCGTGGGGACCTGCGTGCCGCGTCCAGCGTCGACGACGTCGACCTGGGCTTCTGACAGATGAGTGGTGGCACCGGGCTCGACGAGGCCATCGAGTACCACGTGGTGAACTCGCTGGGCTGGGCGAGCCTGCGCCCGCTGCAGGCTGACTCGGTCGAGCCGGTGCGCGCGGGAGCGGACTGCGTGCTGATCGCCCCGACCGCCGGTGGCAAGACCGAGGCTGCGGTCTTCCCTCTCCTGTCCTCGATGGTCCAGGAGGAGTGGACAGGGCTGTCGGTCCTCTACGTCACGCCCCTGCGTGCGTTGCTCAACAACCTCTACCCGCGGGTCACGAAGTACGCGGACTGGCTCGGCCGGCGCGTGGGTCTCTGGCACGGCGACATCGGCGACACGGAACGCAAGCGCATCCTCGCTGAGCCGCCGGACATCCTGCTGACCACGCCGGAGTCGCTCGAGGCGATGCTGGTGTCGCGGCGCGTCGACCACGACCGCTTCTTCTCGGGAGTGCGCGCGATCGTCGTCGACGAGCTGCACGCCTTCGCCGCGTCCGACCGCGGGTGGCACCTGCTCGGAGTGCTCGCCCGCCTGGAGCGACTTGCGCAGCGGCCCATCCAGCGGGTCGGACTGTCTGCGACAGTCGGCAACCCCGAAGAGATCGGGCGGTGGCTGCAGGGCGGCGGGACCGACAACCGCGAGCTGCGCGTGGTCTCGGAGGATGCGTCCGGCGCTGCTGCTGAACCCGAGGTGCTGCTCGACTACGTCGGCTCGGTCCTGAACGCAGCGAAGGTCATCTCGCAGTTGCACCGTGGGGAGAAGCGCCTCGTCTTCTGCGAGTCGCGGCGCGTCAGCGAGCAGCTGGCCTTCGAGCTGCGAGAGCTGGGCGTGCAGACCTTCGTCTCGCACTCCTCACTCTCAGCGGAGGAGAGGCGACGATCCGAGCAGGCCTTCGCGGAAGCGCAGAACACCGTCATCGTCGCCACCTCGACCCTCGAGCTCGGCATCGACATCGGCGACCTCGACCGTGTCATCCAGATCGACGCGCCTCGCACCGTCGCGTCGTTCCTCCAGCGACTCGGACGGACGGGGCGGAGACCAGGGACGCGGCGCAACACGCTGTTCCTCGCCACCAGCTCGGAGGCCTTCCTCGAAGCAGCCGGCCTCCTGCTGCTCTGGCAACGTGGCTTCGTCGAGCCGATCAGCCCACCGCGTCATCCGCGGCACCTGACCGCTCAACAGCTGCTCGCGCTCGCCCTGCAGGAGGGCGCGTACGGCGCCAGCACCTGGCGGGAGTGGTGGGGCGACCTCGCGCTGATGGACGACGGCGACGAGGTTCTCCAGTACCTCCGCGAGGAAGGGTTCCTCGTCGAGGACGGCGGGCTGCTCATGATCGGACCCGCGGCCGAGAAGGCGTTCGGGCGCCGCCACTTCATGGACTTGCTCAGCTCGTTCAACGCCGAGAAGGAGCTTCGAGTCGTCGCGGGCAACAAGGAGCTCGGCTTCATCTCACCTCTCGCACTGCCTCGTGAGGGATCCGCCAAGCTCGACTCCAAGCCCATCCTCATGAACGGCCGCGCCTGGCACGTCGAGCAGGTCAACTGGGAGCGGTTCGAGGTCCTCGTGAGCCCAGTCGCGCACAAGGGCGATGTCCGATGGCACAGCGACGCCGTCGCGCTGTCGTTCGAGGTGATGCGTGCCCAGCGCGACGTTCTCCTCGGGGAGACGCCGGACGTGCCGCTGTCTCGGCGTGCTGTCGACCGGCTCGACCTGATCCGCGAGACACGGGCGGATGAGGTGTCAGAAGGCGGTCTTGTCGTGGACGGATCGGGACAAGATCTCCGGCTGTGGACCTGGGCGGGGCTGCGAGCCAACGAGACACTCCGCACCGCGCTTGGCGGAGCTGAGGGGCGGTCTTTCAACGAGGTGATGATCGTGCGAGGGGCGGGGCGACTGGACCGCCTGCAGGGTGTCGCGTTAGACGACGTCGCACCGAGTGTCCCGGTCGAGATGGTGGAGAGCCTCAAGTTCTCGGCGGCGCTGCCTCTGCCTGTCGCTGTGAAGACGCTCGCGGAGAGGTACGCAGACCGGAAGGGCGCAGCCATGGTTGCCCGCGAGTGTTTGAATGCGGGGTCATCGGAACAGGATAGTGAGTCGTGGAGCTGATAGCCGGCTCAGCAGTTGCTCCCTAGCCATATCCGTAGCTGGAGCGGCGAATGCTTTCTTCGACGAGTTGTTGCGAAAGTGCCAGAGGGGCCCGCGCGCTCAAGTGTCGCTCGACGAGCTTTGGTGGCGTGGAGGGTCGGGGAAGGACCGGACCTCATCTAGCGTCGCGAATGTCCAGGCGGTCAGCGGCTCATACCCGTAGTCGTACGCAATGGGTAGTCCTTCGAGCTCGTGAGCGAGCCCCAACATCTCGCCGAACCATCCGGCGTAAGCCCAGTCGTGAGCCTTGACCACGCGCCAGGGCGCCGCAGCGATGATCAGGTCGGCGACGTCGTCTCCGGTACTCGACGCGGTCACAGTCCTCGCCGCGAACTCGTAGCCTGCGCCGATCGAATAGTGAATCCCCAGGTCCCAGTCTCGCAGATCGGGGTACATGCGGCGCTCGGGAATGTTGTCCGCCGGAGCAACGGAGACTCTCCAGCTCGTTCCCGAAGGGCTCATGCCCGGCAACGCTCGCACAGTCTGAAATCCGCGACGATGCAATGCCGCGACGCCGTCCAGAATCCGCCATGCGGTCACGTACGGAGCGTCGAGCTCGAATGGACGCCAATGAGGCTCATTCGTGTACAGATAGAATCCGTGGATCGGGGTCGCTGAACGGCCGAAGGCCACACGCTGCATCGCACCACCCGCACGCGGTACGACGGCGGACCTGGCTGTAGCTTGACCGGACGTCAGGAACCTCTGTACCCCTGCTCGTGTGGTGTCTCCCGCGAGCCCGCACTCCACCCCACCGATGGCGACGCCTAGGTAGCCCTTCCTGCTGTCCGTGCCACCCGAGATCGTGGGCTCGCTCGTCGTGTCGCGCCACACGGTGAGCAACTCGGCGAGCTCGTGCAGGCTGCGACATTGTTGACCGCGGGTGATGAGAGGCAAGAAGGCTCCTCGTCTGATGCATCGGCAGCGCTCCGGGACGTCGGCAGGGTCCTGGGTGCGGTGCATGAGTCGTGTCGCTGGTCAGGTGGTGACGTGGCCACATCAACTGCATCACGATGAGGCATGCGACGCGAGCGATGGCCGACGATGCGCGCCGCTGGCTGACACGACCCGCAGCGGTCTCGTCGCTCACGCGATCGCACGAGCTTGTCATGCGCCGGCCGGGCTCACCTCGAGTCTTGTGCCTCGGCTCCGGCAACCTCCTCCCCGGCAACCCTCGCCCTCGCCTCGGCCAGGATCTCCTCCCAGAGGTGCGGCGGCGCAACCTCGGCGAGCAGCTCGAGGACGTGCTCGGCGTTCATGGCGACCGTCCTCTGCCGGACCGACCCTCGGGCGCTGGTGCTGCGCGGCCGACTCAGCCGCCGGGGCGCGTCGAGCTCTGTGCCCTCGACCGTGGCCGCTGCTCCCGCACCTGCCACCTGCGGGTCGATGGCGCCGGCGAGGACTCCGGTGTTCGGCGAGGGAGCCGGAGGCGCGGTCTCGGGTTCGTCGCCGGATTCCGCGGGTGCGTCCGCGTCCGTCAGCAGCCGCGGCAACCGCCCCGCCACATGCACGACGTCCAAGTACGCGGTCGTGCGTGTCAGCGCGATGTACAGCATCCGCAGCCCTTGCGGCCCCGCGTCCACGATGGTCTCGGGGTCGACGACGACCACGGCGTCGAACTCCAGGCCCTTCGACGCGCCCGGGCTGACGACGTTGATCGCCGAGGCCAACCCTCCCTTGTCGGCGTCCTGCCAATGCATGTGTGCGGCCCGGAACGCGTCCTCCAGTCGCTCGCGGCCGGCGTCCGGGCAGACGACACCGACGAACAACCCTTTGCTGCTGTGCTCGCGCACGACCTCGACGACGCGGGTGAACTGGTCATCCTCGGTCGGTACGGCGTGCAGGTGGGTGGAGTCCTCGACGTCCCGCACGATCGTGGGTGCGGAGACGCCGGGCGCAGCCTCCGGCAGCAGCCGCGCGGCGAACTCCATGACCCCTCGCGGCACGCGGTACCCGTACTCCAGCTCGACATGTTGCCTGGGCCGCGGCGAGGCGAGCAGCTCGACGATGTCGGCCCACGAGTCACGAGCCCAGTGCCCGGTGGACTGGGCGATATCGCCGACGAGCGTCATCGACCCGTCTCGTGACCGCCGACGCAGTGCCAGGAGCTGCATGGGGGACAGGTCCTGCACCTCGTCGACGACGATGTGGGCGTACGTCTCGGTCTCGCCCGTCATCTCCATCGTCACGTGGTCGAGCAGCGGCAGGTCCTCCTTGGACCAGCGCTGCTCGGACATGCGCGGCGAGGCCTGCCGGCGCAGCAGGCGGACCTCGTCGGCGCCCAGCGTGGAGCCGGCGGCGGACAGCAGGCGCTCGACCGAGCCGAACAGGTCCCGCAGGAACGCCGCGGGTGTGAGCTGAGGCCACACACGCTCGACGAGGGCCTCGACCTCTGCCGGGCGAGGTCGGGGCGTCGCGCTGCCGCGGCTCCAGTGCCCGTCGGCCTTCTGTCGGCGGCGCGCCTCGGTGGCGATCGCGGACTCCAGCAGCTCGCGGAACCGTGCGCGGCCCACCGTGTACGGCGTCCTGTCGACGGACTCGAGGATGTCGGCGACGTCCCGCGGGCTGAGCGTGACGCGCCAGGACACGTCGTCGAAGGCGAACGAGACGTCCTCCCGCACCGGGCGGACGCGGTCCGTCAGCGCCTGCGCGATCACCTCGACCATGCGCGCGTCGCCCTTGAGCCGCGCCGCGGCAGGATCCTCGACCACGTTGGGGGTGACGGACGTGCTCATGAGCCGCCCGACGTCGCGCTGGATGACGTGCTCCTCACCCAGCTCCGGCAGCACCCGGGAGATGTACTTGAGGAACGTGCGGTTGGGCCCGACGACGAGGACCTCGTTGTCCGCGACCTCCCGCAGCGGGCCGAACAGCAGCGCGGCCACCCGGTGCAGGGCGATCGCCGTCTTGCCGGTGCCCGGTCCGCCCTGCACGACGAGCAGTGTGTCGTGCGGCGCCGCGATGACATCGGCCTGCGCTGCCTGGATCGTCCGGACGATCGTCTGCATCTCAGGTGAACGGGTCCGCGCCAGCTCGTCCTGCAGGAACTCGTCGGACGAGACGAGCGCCGACTCGGACGTCCCGAGCTCGACGACCTGTCGCGCGAGCTCGGCGAGGACGACGTCGTCGATGTCACGGATCTGGTTGACGGGCTCCGTCCGGAAGGTGCGCTGTCGTGCGACCCCGCGCGGGTCGCTGTGCGAGGCGCCCCGCAACCGCAGCATGGCCGGCGCCTTCCAGCTGTACACGAGTCGGTCACGCTGCTCGTCGGAGATGCCGTGCTCGCCGACGTAGTACGTCTCGCCGTCCTCCAGGTCGATGCGGAGGAAGGCCACGGCCTCCTCCGGTGCACCCAACGTGGCGTCGTCGTCGGCGTTGGCCTTGAGCCGGCCGCGGTCCTTCGGGTTCGCGGCGCTCTGGTAAGCCAGCGCCCGTGACTCGCGGGCCGCCTCGCGGATCTCGCGGACGCGGTCGAAGTACGTCTGCTCGTCGTCTCGTGTGGCGGCCCATCTCGGCAGTGAGAGTGACACGTGTCCCCTTTGGCATCGCTTTCCACCGGCATCGGACGCGGCGGCCGGGACACGGGGCCCTGGACGACGTGCCGAGGCGCCCTGCGCGGCGGCGCGCCGTCGTCGGCACTCCCGTGGACTGACGCGCCGGCATGTCCGGCGCGCCACGATCTGCCGGGCTCCTCAGCTCCACCGAGCCACAGGGTCGACCCAGGCTCGCACTTGCCGCGCGCCGATGACCACGACGGAGGTCCCAACGACATGCCTCGTCCGGGAAGGCCTCGGAACGTCACGCCTGGGCCGACTTCCAGGACGACTGGGTCAAGCCGATGAAGGCGGCGAGCGGCCCGAGCACGAGCAGCTCGGGCTTGAGCTGCGCGAGGCCGTCGGCCCGCTCATGCTGCGCCGCATCAAGGAGGACCACCTTGAGAACCTGCCTCCCAAGCGGATACACGAGCACTCCAGCCGACGCCGGCGGCTCAGATCGCGGTCTACGACGACGTCCTCGCCGGCCACCGCGCCAGGGCCGGGGCCAAGGTCGCCGCGCTCAAGACGCTCCACGAGCTGAGCGCCGCCTCGCTGCACCCGGGCCTGCTCAACGGCACGCTCGGCGGTGACCCGCGTCGCGTCGACGACTCCGCGCGCACCCTGGTGGGCGTCCGCGGCGTGCTCGACACGGTCCGCGACGACGGAGAGAAGGCGATCGTCGTCGCCAAGACCGAGGACGTCCAGCGGGCCCTCGCGCTGTGGCTGCGGGAGATCTACGGGCTGCGCGTCGACATCGTCAACGTGACACCCCCGCCACCGGCACCGGCGACACCCGCCTGGCCAAGATCCGCGCCTTCGAGGCAGCGCCCGGGTTCAACGTCATCGTCATGTCACCGCTCGCCGTCGGTGTGGGCCTGACCGTCGTGGGCGCCAACCACGCCATCCACCTCAAGCGCCACTGGAACCCCGCCAAGGAGGCGCAGGCCACCGACCGCATCTACCGCGTCGGGCAGACCCGCGAGGTGCACGTGCACTACCCGATCGCGCTGCACCCCGACGTCGAGTCGTTCGACCTCAACCTCGACCGGCTGCTGCGCTCGAAGGTGGCACTCAGGGACGCGGTGGTGGTGCCGCGGGAGGTGACGCAGGAGGAGCTGGAGAGGGCGCTGGGGTTGTCGGGCGCCGGTTCGCTCACGGCATCGCCGCGCCTGTTGACGACGTTGTGTGAACCGCTTGCCGCTGACGCAGTGGCGGACGAGCGGTCGTCCGGTCTGTTTCGTCGCCAGTGTTCAGCAACCACGCGGTGGCGCCGCGGTCTGCGCGTGAGCCGCCACGGCGGCTGGCCCCAGAGGTTCCCAGCTGCGACGACGGCGTCGGCCGCGTCCCCGGAACGCGAAACACGCCTCGGGCGGGGTGGACGGATGTGCGCCCCGGCGTCGCGTACTAATTCGCAGGAAACGAGCATGGACGAGGATTCCGCGACAAACCAAACGTTCTCGCGTGCGCCCATGTGAGGTGATTGCCGGGGCCCATGCCAATAATTCGCGTCGAATGCCCGCTTTGGGGCAATGAACCCCGTGCAGGTCCGTAGTCGAAAGTCACGAGGGATAACCTGGTAGTCGACGGCGGGGTGGGTTCTGGCCGCAGCGCTCCCCGACATCGGAGGGGATGGTTTCATGACGACGTACCGACGGCGAGGGCACTACCGCCGAGGGCGCGACGGGCGCAAGCACTGGGTGTCGTCGCACACAGTGACCCGTGCCAGTGGCCGTGGGCGGACGTCCTACACCTGGCGAACCTACGAACGCTCGACCGTGCGCTCGACGCCTCGTCGGCTCGCTCCTAGCGGCCCGAAGTCGACCCGATGGGCGCGCCCGAACGCCGCGTGTCCCGTGTGCGGCGCCGCCGTCTACTTCTACTCGAACGAGCACGGCAGCAGGGTCTACTTCGACGAGATGGGCCCACCGTGGCCGAAGCACCCGTGCACGCAGCAGGGCGCCTCCCCGTCGGCGCGCGTCGGCCACGCCCGGGTCGAGCCGGTGCTCTACCCCATCGGCGAAGGTCAGGAGCGACTGGCGCTGGCCGTGCGAACAGACCGGCGGTCCGGGGATGCCTCCTACGGTCAGACCAACGGTGACGCGTGGATCGTCGTCGACCAGTGGGTCGAGGACGACGCGACGTTCCTCATCTTGCGTCGCGCGTACTCGCTCCGTGGGCCGCGGGTGTGGCAGGCGCTGGACCCTGTCGACGTCAGCACGGGGTCACTCGTCTTCATCGCCTCAGACCAGTTGTCGTACGTGGACATGACGACCCTGGAGGCGGTGACGGCTGAGGTGCTGCCGTACCGCTACCACCCGCGTACCTCGCTCCTTGGGCGGCTGCGTGCCGCGTGGAGTCGCTGAGCCGGACACTGCAGTCTCGGTGAGGCCTCGCGACAACCTGCCGGACGACGCCGTGCTCCTCGTGGGAACCTCGCTGCAGGACGGGGCCAAGGAGCGGGAGATCGACCTGCTCGTCGTGTGGCCAGAGCTGGGTGTCGCGGCGATCGAGGTGAAGGGCGGGCACGCCGCCCGCGCCGACGGGCAGTGGTGGCAAGGGTCGGGTGCGGAGCGGCACGCGCTCGACCCCGTCGGGCAGGTGCAGGACGCCAAGCGCATCCTGCTGGCGCTGCCGGTCCGGCACGGCCTCGCGGCGGCGCGGACCCGGACGGCGCATCTCGTCGCGCTCGTCGCGCTGCCGCACACCTCCGTGCCGGGGGACTGGGATGCGCGTGCGTCCGGCGAGGATCAAGTGGCGTCACGGCCGGCAGCGGCAGCAGGGTGGTCACGGGTCTCACGTGATCCGCGGTGACGAGGCACGCTCTCAGCGGCGAGGCAGCGCTATCGCCTTGATTGCCTGCCCTGGGCATGGTGCGTGAGTTCCCGCGCGACAGCGTCGGCCTCCACTGAGGCCTGCCAGGCTGGCACAGGGACGACCTGCAACCCGGGGCCCGGCGCGCGGCGTCGCGTGCGAGGTCCTGGAGGCGTTACCGACAGCGGACGTCCTGGTGGTGCGCCCGTCGACCTCGACGTCGAGCGGGTGTACAGAGTGTCCAACGTCAGGTTGAGCTCCTCGCCTCCACGCCGTCCTTGCACCTCGGTGTGCACCGGGACGGCGGTGGGGCGAAGAGCCGACGCTCCGCCCCCGAGTGCGGCTCGGGCTAGTCAAGGATGTCGTTCTTTCCTTCAGCCAGTCCCACTCCACCCCGGCGGCCTCATGTCACGTCGACAACGGTCTTGGTTAGGACCTCTAGACCAGATGAAGGGCGCGGCCGATGACTAGCTTGACTCAAGCTACGCCATACGGGTGCCGATAGAGCCTCAGACGATCCGTGTCGGGCCCTCCCGTCAAGGTCGGGCAAATTGGAATGCGGGCCGGTTATCGGGCGCCGGACGTAGCCAGAGATGAGCCGAGGAGGCAGGATCGGGATGGCGGCGCGGTCTACCGACACGGTCGATGTCGCCGATGTCGTGACTGCCCTCAATGAGCAGCTTCATGGGTGTGGCGCCCGCGCCATCCGCCTCGCCAACGACAGCGAGCCGAGCTTGGTATTGCTGTACCCAGAGATTGGTCTCCTGGCCATCGACATCGATGACTCCGACACCGGGTTCGAGACCCAGATACCCTTCCTGCGCCTCAACGAGAGAGTGCACTCGTTGCGTCAGACCCTCGAGCTCGACGCCACGACTCCGATCGGCCGGGTGGTTCTGCACACGCGGAAGCTGTTGACGGAGCCAGCAATCGGTATCGGCGGACGAATCAGCATCAGTCCAGCTCAATTGTCTGACTCCACTTGGCTGAGCCAGGCGCGAGCGCGGCCGCTCGACGAGCAACTGGTTGCGCGGATCAGAGGCCTGCTGGAGCCCACCTTCACCTTCACCACCGTCTTTCGGGCTGGTTCACATGACCAGGGAGCCGCCGAGCGCGACCAGCTCCGTGTCACGCTCGACGCCCAACAGGCGGCGATCGCCCAGAGGCGTGATCTCGACCTCGCTCTGGTCCAGGGCCCGCCGGGCAGCGGCAAGACGCTCGTCCTCGCCGCCCGCGCTCGATGGCTCGCGAGCCTTCACCCTGACTGGCGGATTCAATTTCTCTGCTTCAACAACGCGCTCGTGCCGTACCTCAGGAGCCTCGTCGCCGACCACCCCAATGTCGTCGTCACCACCATGTGGCCGTACGCGAAGGAGGTCGGAGTCCGGTTCTCGTTCGACGATGAGGCCGCCAATCACCGTGCCCTGGAGGTGGCGAAGTCGAAGGGGGTGCGTCCGATTGCCGACGCCATCCTCCTCGACGAGGCCCAGGACTTCCGCCCGTCATGGATCGCGATCGTCATGGCGGGCCTGACGCCTGGACGTGGAGGGCTCGTCATGGCGGGGGATCCGGCGCAAGCGCTCTACGGCGCCGACGACGCTCTCGCGGGGTTGGAGTCACTCGGCGTCCAGCATCTCCATCTCACGCGGCCCTACCGCAGCACTCGCAACATCTTGGGCGCGATAGGTGCGATCAATGCGCAGTTTGCCGTCGAACAACTCGAATCCGCTCCGCCTGGTGAGCCGGTCGAACTGATCTGGGCCGAGACTCCGGCCGAACAGGCGAGGGCCATCGCCTGGGAGATCCACCGGATGGTGTCGAGCGGGGATCGTGATCCTGGCGACATCGCCGTCGTCATCGTGCGCTACCGCGGCACTCTCATGCACATCGCCCCTGCCCTGGAGGCGATGGGCATCCCCTTCACGGCCGTCGTCAGCAAGGATGACAAGAAGAACTTCGACCGCGGGGCAAACACGGTAAAGATCATCACGCCCCACTCGGCAAAGGGCCACGAGTTCCCGGTGGTGTTCCTGTTCGCCCTCGACACGGTCAAGCCGTTCGACCCGTCGGATCCCGAGTCCGTGCAGCGCGGCCGGGCGGGTTTTGTCGGCGCCACGCGAGCCAAGGATCAACTTGTCATCACTTACACAAAACACAATGCCTATCTCGAGATTCTGAGCAAGGACGAGAAATACGTGCGGCGCTGGCTCTGGCCCGATCAGTACGAGGGAGCGGTGAGCGATGGCTGAGCTCGCGGTGTATAGCTACGCCGGGCCTGGCGAGCAGGTGGCCGCCGAGACACTGGCGAAGGAGCTGCCTGCCGACTGGCTGATCGTCGTCGGAAGAGAACTTCCGACGCCGCAGAAGGACGACGTCGACCTCCTGGTCATCGGGCGGCACCACATCTTCGTGCTCGAGGAGAAGCACTGGGGGCCGACGGTCGAGGTCCTGAACGGCGGGTGGCTCGTCAAGGGCGCACTGCGGCCGAGTCCGGTGGGACGCAATTCCCAGGTCGCGAGGATCCTGGCCGGTCTTCTCAAGGCGAGGGTCCCCGGGTACGCGGTGGCAGCGAGGTCGAAGCATCTCGTTCAGGAATCAGTCGTGCTCTCCTACCCCGGCGTAACGCTTGACACGACCGGCTACCCGCCTGACGACGATCACATCCTGTTGCTCCACGACGCCCCCGCCGCGTTGATGGAATGGGACAGATTGAGCACGGACTTCGCGGCCGTGCGGAACGCCGTCTGCGAGTTCCTTGCCGGGCTGTCCACGAGGAAGTCGGCTCCCGAGTCACTCGGGCCCTTCACAGTCCTGCACGAGGTCGCCGGTGTCGGCCGGTCGCGCGTCTTCTGGGGCGAGGACAGCGATCGGGAGCCGGTGGTGCTCCGCGCCTACCCGATGGACGGCTGGGGCCCCGGGGTGGACGCGGGGCAGCTGGTGAAGAACGAGCGCCAAGCGACGAAGCAGATCGCGGACATGCAGCGGTCGTGGGGCGTCGAGGCCACCTTCGTCGACGAGGCGAGACGATGGGTCGTCCTGCCGATCCGCCCTGTCGCCAGCCTTTCGCTCAAGCGACGGGCCGCGGCCCGTGATCTGGCGGTCACGGAGGGCGGCCGCGTGACCGACCGCGCGGCCGGCATCGTCCTGGACGCCTTCGAGGCACTTGCGGAGGTGCACGCGACGGGTGTCCTGCACCGAGGACTCTCGCCTGATCGCGTCCTCACGGCTCGAGGCGATCGCGTCATGTTCTGCGACTTCTACCTCGCACACCTGCCTACCGATTTCACCGTGGCGCCGGCGCTTGCTGACACGGTCGACAGCTCGGTCCCCTTCAGGGCTCCTGAGCTCGGGTACGCGATCGGCGCGGCAACGACCAGGTCGGACGTGTACGCCCTCGCCCTGAGCCTGCTCTGGTGGGTCAACGGGGACATCCGCCTGACAGACGAAGGCGCCGTCAAGGCACTCCCCGCCGCGGTCGACCCTGCCGACCCGGTGCTCGCCGTGCTGGTCTCGTGCGTCGCTGACGACCCCGCCGGGAGGCCCGAGGCCGGCGACGTGGTGGAACGGTTGAGCGCGCTGCTGCGTCCGCCCCCGCCCCCGAACGCCCCTGCCGACGAGCCGAAGCAGGATGTGTTCGAACCCGACGGGATCGTGGGCGGTCGGTACCGGATAGAGCGCAAGCTCGGACAGGGCGGCTTCGCGACCTCGTGGCTGGCGAGAGTCGTTGATCGAGACGCGTGGCGGGTGATCAAGCAGTTCCACGACTCGACTGCGGTCACCCAGGCGATGCACGAGTTCGAGGCCGCGGAGAAGCTCGTCAGTCCTCGGTGCGCCAGGGTGTGGGACTACTCGGCCGACCCTGCCTACATCGTGTCCGACTACGTCCCCGGTCGCACCCTCAAGGAGCTCGGCGCGGAGCAGAGTGCCGGTGCGGAGGAGTATCGCCGCATCGTTCTCGACGCCCTCGACGGGCTCGCGTATATGCACAGCGAGGGCCACCTGCACCGGGACATCTCCCCTAACAACATCGTCGTGACCAACGAGGGTCGGGCTGTCCTCATCGATTTCGGACTGACGACGGCGAAGAGCGAGGCCGTCACGATCGCTGGCACCCTGGCGTTCGTAGCGCCCGAGGTGCTGGCGGCGGGGCCATGGTCGCCGGCCGCCGACCTCTACGCCCTGGGCGTGAGCGTCCTGCGCACCATGCTCGGCCGCGAGCCCTATCGCAGTCATGACAAGTCCGAACTCGTGCCGCTCTCCCGCGAGGAGCAGGAGAGGTGGGGGGCGGACGGCTCCGCCATCGTCAACGCGCTCTTCCGACTGGTGGAGGCCGACACCAGCGTGCGACCGTCGTCCGCCGCAGACTTCGCCCGGTATCTCAAGACTGTCGCCGCGACCGACGTCGAGCCGGGCGAGAGGGCGCAGAATCCGACCGTCCTCAGCCTCCGTCGCCTCTACCGGGGCAGCGCCGTCGGCAACGCCGGCAACCGTGGTCTCGACGATCGCTTCGCTCGGGAGACGTACGTCAGGACGCTGCTGGACACCCAGCTCACGCCGAGCGTGCTCCGAGGCGAGCTCGACGTCGTTCTCCTGACCGGCAACCCCGGTGACGGCAAGACCTCATTCCTCTCCACCCTGCGCCGCCGCCTCACCGACGAAGGTGCTGTAGACGTGACCGAGCCCACGGCGGCCGGATGGCGGATGAAGCTGGGAGACCGCACCTTCGCGGCGGTGTACGACGCGAGCGAGGCACGCGACGGGAAGTCCTCTGATCAGCTCCTCGTCGAGGCCCTCGAAGGAGGCGCCGAGCACACCGCGCTCGTGGCGATCAACGACGGCCGTCTCCTGAACTTCTTCCAGGCCCACGCCGACGTCTACGAGGACCTCTACGTCGCAGTCGACCAGTACGCACGCGGGCGCCCCGTCCAGAACTCGCGGGTGGCCGTCGTCGACCTCAAGCGACGGTCGATCGCGCCGACGGGCGGGGGCGGATCCGGACTGGCCGGGAAGGTGCTGGACTCGTTCGTCGCGGACGAGCTCTGGCTCGCCTGCCAGCCCTGTCGGGCCCGCGGCATCTGCCCGATCTTCGCGAACCGCGACATCTTGCGGGGCTCCGGCCGTGGGCCCCTGCTCGAGCTCGTCGCTATCTCCCACCTCCGCCGCAAGCGCCGCGCCACCTTCCGTGACGTCCGCTCGGCCATCGCATGGACCCTCACGGGAGACCGCTCGTGCGATGACGTCCACAAAGCGATCGAGGAGGGCCGAGACCTGCGACTGGCCACGGACGCGTTCGCCTTCGACCTGGCGTTCTCCGCCGGGAACCCCGACTATCTCGTCGCCGAGTGGGCGAGCGTCGATCCGGCGACGCTCGCCGCGCCCGGCGTGGAGCGAGCCATGCGCAGTGAGACGCTCGAGCTCTACACCCCGCGGCGCCCGGGCTTCGAGACCCGTCAGGTCTTCTTCGGCTCCACGAGCACACGAGCCCTCCGCGATGAGGTGCGCGCCTATCGCTTCTTCGACGAGTTCGTCGACGCACTCAACGGCGACCTCGACGGCTCCGTGAAGGAGACCGTCCTGCTCGGGCTCAGCCGCGTCCTGGGCGCCCACGGCTACCAAGGAAGCGCACTCGCGCTGCGGGATGGTGAGAGCGACGGCTGGTCGGTACTCCGCGAGATCCCGGCGGAGGAGTTCACACTCGTCGCGCTCGAGCCCGACGGGAGGTTCGTGGAGTCGCAGCCCGAAGGACTGCGCCTCTCGCACAGGCTCGGCTCCATCGTGCTCACGCTCGACTCGTACGAGCTGATCCGGCGTGCGGCTGACGGCGAGATCCTCGGCGACTCGGGCGCAGAGGCCGTCAAGCTCGAGTTGGCGTCGTTCGGGAACGTGCTGCGGACGACGCCGGCACACCGGGTCGTCGTCGTCGATCCGTCCGGCGGGAGCGACCTGGTGCGCAATGTCGGCGGCGTCCTCACCCGGGAGGGGGCGGACTCATGAAGATCGAGCTGCCTGAGGAGCTCCGCACCTTCGCCTACCGCGAGCTGACGGTGGTCGAGCCGAACGACACGGACGTCGAGCGCATGCTGACGCAGATCTTCGAGCTGGCGATCAAGCAGGGGCGCACCGCGACCAACGTCAGCGCGGCGAAGCTGTACGACGAGAAGCGGGCTGCCTTGGCGCAGAGCGGACATCTGGCCGGCTTCAACGACACGCGCGGCCGTGCCGTGCTGGACGGTTGGCTCCGCGCGTCTGTCGTCGAGATGGGACGCGCGGGTCGCGCGCGTGCGAGCGAGCAGATGCAGTACTTGCGGCCCACGACGGTGGCTGTCTTCCGGGCTGGCTTCCCTGCCCGGTCGCGCCACCGCGGTGCCGACATGGTCGTCTACCGCGAGCTCCTGCGCGAGATGGCCGCTCGACTGGGGCCTTCCGAGGGTTCAACAGACAAGGCTGCTGCCTGGATCCGGGAGCAGTTCACAGGGGCCTTCGGTCCGGGCGTGACCTTCAGCGATCCCCCCAAATGGGCGCCGACTTACGACGGGACGACCGACGTCGACATCACCGCCCTGCTGACGCTGTACTTTGTCGAGCTGTTCGACGCCAAGTCCGCTGCGAAGGACAGGGATGCCGAGCAGACTGCCCGGTATAGGTCGCCCGTGCCGGGCGCGACGAGGCCGCTCGGTGCGGACGTCCTCGACTACCTCCAGGCTTACGGCGAACGAGCCCCGTCGCTCGTGATGTCGCAGCACATGGCCGCGATTCTCGGTCTCCGTCTGTTCCAGCTCCCCCTGCGGATCGCGCGGGCGACCCGCGAGCTCATCGAGACAGGGCAGATCCCGCACGACATGGTCGACGACGACGCCTCCAACCCGCTGGAGCAGTACGTCGACTTCACAGGTAGCAAGGGTTCCCCCTCGGACCTGCTGGCTCGCGAGTGTGTGCAGCGCGATCTCGAGATCACCCGGCAGTTCTTTCGGGACCGCCTGTACCTGCTGTCGATCCGAGGAGCGCCCGCGCTCAAGGCCGAGCTCGCCGACCAGAGCTTGAGCCCGGCCGAGAGGGTCGCGCTGGTCGCAGACGCGAAGGAGATCCCGCGCGTCGTCGGGCACCTCGAGTACCTCCTGTCGCGGATCGTCGACCTCAACGAGCAGAGCGACGACGAGGACGCGCGCCACTTTCTCGCCACCATGGAGGCGGACCCCCGCCCGGCGGCGGACCGACTCGCTGACGTCCTCGTCGAGGCGCTGAAGAAGCGTGGCTACGAGAACGCCGTCAAGTGGTTCTGGTCCGCGGGCGGCATCAAGACCGACATCGGTGTGCTGACCGGCGCCCTGAACGTGCGGAGCTCGTGGGCGTATGCCCCGTCGGACAAGCTGCTGGCGTCGCTACTGGCCGTGACGTTCGCCCGGCGAGGAGGCGGAGCGGCACATGCGGAGCTGACGATCGGCGAGGTCCTGAAGCAGCTGGAGGAGCGGTTCGGCCTCCTCGTGAACCGACCTCCGTGCGCCATGGCGACGGCTGCCAACCGAGCCGCCGCGGCCGAGAACCTCGAAGCGTTCAAGTACCGGCTTCAGCTGCTCGGCGTCTTCGAAGGACTCAGCGACGACCTCGATGCGCAGCGGGTGCGCAATCCCTTGGTGAACCTCTCGGAGAACGCATGAGAAACCTGGTCCTCGAGCAGCTCGCCGCGCGCGTGCTCGAATCCGTGAGCGGCGCCGAGGTGGGCCACTGCCTCCGCGTGGACGACATCGCCGAGACCGAGGCGTTCGAGCTCGCACGCCTGCTCGCGAGCGAGGTCGACGAGGAGCGGGTCCGCGTGGCGGTGCTCTCGTCGGTCACCGGCGAACTTGCCGTCGACGTCGAGACCGCGGTCGGCATCCGCAACGACAAGGCTCGCGTCTTCGTGCTGCTGGTCCCGCCCGGCCAGGCCCACGCCGCGAGCTCGTTGGACAACTCGTTCGAGCGGCTCGCGCTCGTCGACGAACTCGAGGCCGTCGCTGCGACCCTGAAGAATCAGGTTGCCAGGAGGTGGCCCGAGCTGCCCGTGACGGCACTGTTCCGCAAGCTCCGTGTGCCGATCGAGGCGCGACTCGACTACCTGGCCGCTGTGCTTGAGTCGGACGACCACCGAGCCTTCGGGCGGGAACTATGGCGTGTGGGCCTCCTCGTCGACACGTCCGAGGCGTCCCTCCTGCGCGCCAACCTGGAGCTCAACGCCGAGCTCGTCGCCGCCGTCGCGAGACCGTCTACGGCCACGACCACCGTGCGGGAACGACTGCGCAAGGTCCGGGTCGCGCCGGGCGAGGTCCACGAGAAGCTCGTCGCCGTGCTCGACTCCGCGCACGGGGACCTACGGAACACCGTCGAGTGGACGCACCGCCTCTACACGCAGCAGGGGATCACCCTGTCCGACATCCCCTGGGACCGCGAGGTCGCGTCAGGGATCGTCGAGCTCCACATGGAGAGCTTCACCAGGGCGGATGGGGCGGTGGAGAAGTTCAGCAAGCTGGAGTCGTCGGACAGCGGCGCGCTGTATATCCGCACGTCGCCGGAGAACCCCAGCTCCGTGGGCCTGCGATGGAAGACGAAACCCGCCAAGCCCACCGACGTAGCCAGCTGGCTCCTGGAACTTCTGCCGCCGGCTGACCTCCGGGACGACGCCACGTCGTCCGTGATCGACCGCCGGGTCAAGGGAACCCGGATGTCCACGAGCCTCTCGTTGGAGCTCGGCCCGGACGACCTCGTCGGCGGCGCGCTGTTCGTTGTGCGCATCACCGCGCTCGACGCGAACGGCGTCCCTCTGCTGCTGTCCGACGAGACCCCGGCAACGGCAGACAGCGACCAGTTCGAGGTGGTGATCGAGGACTCTCTGTCCGAGAGGCCGATGCGGCATTCCTCAGCCGCCTCGCTGGCGGAGGCTCAGCTCAACGCCGTGCTTGCGGGCGCACCGAACACCGACATCGATATGCAGGCGTGGGATCTCGAGGGGAAGGTCTTCTCGGCACGGATCGGCAAGCACCTCGGGGTGCAGCTCCGGGTCGCCCCAACGATCGTCGGCCTCCAGCGCCGGGTCATCGCTGATCCCGCGATCACCGCGTTCGAGGCCAAGTCGGACTTCGGCGAGCCGATCGTCTCGCAGTCCGCTCTCGCACAGCGTTGGGACCTGCCCGCCGCGCTCGCCAGGAAGCGCAAGGACCTGTTGGCGCTCCTCGCCCGGTCCGCACCGCAGGACGTGCCGGAGGTCTTCTCGTGGGACCCCGACGCCAGGAAACTCGCGATCGAGTACGCGCAGAGCTACAAGCGAGCGCTCGACGCTGCTGACGACAGCCAGCGCGAGGCGCTGCTCCGGCTGGACACAGTGTCGCTCGAGGTCGGCACCGCGGCGAGGCCGGAGCTCGCGGTCGTCGTGCTCCCGATCCATCCCCTGAGAGTCGCCTGGATCGCGACGCATTTCGGTGTCGCCGATTCCTGGTGCCAGGAACTGCTCGCGGTGGGCGGCGCGAAGGTGCGCCGATCGGCCGTCGACGCGGAACTGTTCGCGCGCGTGCAACCGGCGAACCTGCCGTTCACGGGCCTCGCGGCCACCGGGGATGTCCTCGTGTACTTCGACGAGGTGGCATTCGGTTCAGCGGTGCTCCTGGCTCCGTCCGTCGCGGCGCCCGAGGCGGTCGCGTCGGCGGTGTACGGCGCGCTCGACGTGCCGCGGCGGTCCACCGCGCTCACCGCGGCCGCGGCCATGGTGTCCAGCCGACTGGACGACTTCCGCCGTTCGCACCCCGAAGCGCGTGCCCTGCGCATCGCGCTGATGAACCCCGGTGACGGGGAGATCGCTGGCCTTGCGGTCGAGTCGCTGCTCGCTCCCGCGACGACGGCCGAGGACGTCACGCCCGATGCTCCGCGCGTCGAGGTCGTTGCTTACGGGCGCGACGCGGGCTTCGCGTCTCCCCTTCCCCGCCTCACCGACCTGCAGCGGACGCTTCAGTTGGCTCAAGCGCCCGGCTCGCGGAGCCACCTGGCCCCGCCGCTGGGCATCGCCGTGCGCCCGCCGGACGCACTGGTACGAGACGACCGGGCCAGTCACATCGCGATCATTCAGGACGTCGCGGGTCTGGGGATGACCGGGACGCTCACGGCGGGGACCGACCGTTTCGCGGCCTTCCACGACCTGCTCACTCCCGTCATCACGACGAGGGACCACGAGGGGAAGGCTGCCTGGGTGAGCGCGCCGGCCTTGCTGTCGACCCCCGACGCACCCGGTCGCGCCGCCGTCGAGGCGCACAAGTCCTACCAGGCAGCTCTCGGCGCGCACACCGGCCTGGGCTCCTCGCCTGCGCTGAGGATTTGCGTCGAGCCCGATGGTCTGCAGGCGATCCGCGTGCTTCACGAAGTGGCGGATTGGGTGATGACCCTCGACCGGTTCGTCGGGCTCGACCTCTACGACGACGCCCTCGCGATGGGTCTGGGAACAACCAGCTACATGCTCGACTATGCGCCTGACTTCATCGAGGGCCTGAGCCACCGGTTGACGGTGACTACCAAGCAACGCGGCGAGGTCGTCCACATCCTCAAGCGGGCGATGGACGACCTCGGCCTCGATCAGGTCGGTGAGTCCGTCACGCTGATCATCGAGAGCCTGCTCGCGATCTCGGGGCGGCTCGTCCTGCGGCTCCAGGGCAGCGAGTCCTTCGCGCGGGAGGCGGTCAGCCTCGCGGCGCTGTTCGCACACCTCTCCGCACGTCGGAAGCTGGAGGACGCGATCATCGTCCCTGTCGACTCCCACGAGGAGATCTTCGGCAGGTCGGCGCGGGAGGCCGACCATCCCGCGCGTCGGTGTGACCTGCTGCTCGTGCGCGTCCACCGTGGCGGACTGCGCATCGAGTGCGTGGAGGTGAAGTCGCGCAAGGCGGCTGCGTTGCCGCTCCAGCTCGCGGACGACATCGTCGATCAGCTCGAGGAGACCAGGCGGCTCCTTGTCGCGCGCTTCTTCGCTGTCGATCCTCCGCGTGTCGATGCCGCACTCCAGCGCGCGAGGCTGGCCGGCATGCTGCACTACTACGCCGACCGGGCCGTCGTGAACGGGACCCTGTCGAAGGAAAAGTTGGCCGACACGCACAAGCTGATCGATCGGCATCTAGAGGCGTGGGCGCCTGTGGAAATCTCGATGCACGGCTACGTGATCAGCCTCAATGGCGCGGAGGGCGTCCCGACGCAGCATCGGCAAGTCCCGATCTCGGTGCTCACCGCGGCGGACCTTGGCCAGGCTGGCTTCTCGACAAAGGTCGTAGATGAGGGTAAGCGTGCCGAGCGCCCATCAGCGGACGTGGCAGCAAAGTCATCTGTCGACGTCCCCGGGAACGCAGGTGGCGGCGGGGTCCCACAGCAACCTGTCGCCGTGACGGTCGCGCCGACGGAGTGCGATGCAGAGCCCATCGACTCGCCTGTAGAAGCTGAGTTTCGAAAGCTAGAGCCGTCCGGCCCGCCCCAGAGCATCGACGTTGTTCTCGGTACCGACGTCCAGGGGGCGGATCTGGTGTGGTCCGTGAGCACGAAGGGCAGTCCGCACTGCTTCATCCTCGGGATCCCGGGTCAGGGCAAGTCCGTCACGACCCGTCGCGTCGTCCGCGCCTTCTCGGAGGCTGGTCTGCCGTCGCTGCTGCTGGACTTCCACGGTGACATGGCGGCAGACCCCCCGGCGGGGGCGAGTGTGCTCGACGCGAGTCAGGGGCTCCCCTTCAGCCCGTTCGAGGGTGCCCTCGCGACGGGCCCCCTGCTGAACGCACTGGCGTTCGAGACCGCGGAGATCATCGCCTACGTCGCCGGCCTCGGTGAGATCCAGCAGTCGCACGTGTACAAGGCGATCCAGAACGCTTACCTCGGTGTGATCGACGGTCAGGAGCTCCGAGCGCCATCGGTCGAGCAGTTCGCCGAAGCGCTGGAGGCAGTCGAGGCCGCGGCAAAGGGAAAGCACGCACGAGAAAGAGTCCGTCCTCTCACTGACTTCGGGCTGTTCGCCGGTGATGGTGCTGGCGCGTTTCGGCCGCGAGAGGGAGGGATGGTCGTCGACGTCAGCGCTATCCCGCTGGAGCAGGTGCAGCTCGCCGCAGGTGCGTTCTTGCTGCGCAAGGTGTACCGCGACATGTTCCAGTGGCCGCAGGACGGAACGCTGAAGCTGGCCGTGGTACTCGATGAAGCGCATCGGTTGGCGAAGGACGTGACGCTTCCCAAGCTGATGAAGGAGGGGCGGAAGTACGGCGTCGTCGTCGTCGTCGCCAGCCAGGGGGCGGCCGACTTCCACCGAGATGTCGTCGGCAACGCGGGAACCAAGATTGCTTTCCGCACGAACTTCCCAGCGAGCAAGCAGGTGGCGGGTTTTCTCAGGGGGAGGTCGGGTCAGGACCTGAGTATGGAGATCGAGAAGCTGGCAGTCGGCCAGGCTTACGTCTCGACCCCGGACTCGCCACAGGCGCGCAGGATTCAGATGAGTAGGTAAGCGTGCGCCGAAGTCCAGAGGAGCCTCGAGCGTGCAGCGCCGTGTCAGCGGGTCGTTCAGTCAGGTCGGAGCGGCCACCGTGCCTGCTCCAGGAGGTGGCTCGGCTCGGTAGACGCGGTGGGAGTGACGCAAAAGGGCTGGAGATGAGGCTAGGGCTGAGTGCCGCAGGTGCTCTCAAGGCCGCGCGCCCCGGTGACGAGGACCAATCATGATCCGGATGCGCTATACCCCGTCCGACTACCTCGACCTCACGGGGCGCCCTCCCGTGATCTAGGGCCGGAGCACCTGGAAGGCACCTGACTCGGTATGCCTTGTTGTGCTTGTCGCTGGCCTTGAGGCGTATCACCGAGAGCGACACCGACCTCGTCGCCCCAGCGGGCGGAAGCCCTCTGACACGTCGCCTCGGTCGCTCAGCGCTGAATGCCAACGCAGCGACGCGGCGCCCGTCGATGGCCTCGGCCAGGCGCGCCGCGTCAGGCTGAGGCGCCGAACACCCGCCAGCGAGCGGCCAGCAAGTCCCGGTCGGGGTGATCTGTCCGTCGCACCGGCAGGGTCAACGTCCGCCCGTGCATCTCCTGCAGCCCGTGTTTGAGCATCGGCCCGTCCACCTCGTGCAGGAGGTCGCGGTCGATGTGCACCTCGTAGTCCGGTGAGATGCCGAGCATGTTCTGGTCGAACGCCGCGTGGTGGATCTTGCACAGGGCGAGGCCATTGGGAGTCGTGGGGATGCCCTGCTCGGACGAGTCCGGTGCGATGTGCGCTGCGTCCAGCAGCGACCCGTGCCTGAGCTGGCAGATTGCGCACTGTGTCCCGTATGCGAGCAGGACGCGCGTGCGGAACGCCGGCTGATGAAGTCGCTGCTTGGCGAGGCGCAGGGCATAGCGCCGCTGGTCCGCACCGAGGTGTCGGACGCCGCCCATGTACCGGAACGACTCGTCCAGGGCAATGAGAAAGGCCCGCTCCTCCGGGACGTCGTCGACGACGTATACCGGCGCCACGGGCGTGTAGTAGTTCGGCTGCTCCTTGCGGAAGAGGATCAGTGGCATGCCGGTGGTGATCGCGTTGCGGAGCTTGCGATTGTCGCTGCCGTCGGGATCACCGGAGCGGTACGCGTAGTGCAGCAGCCCGTCATCCGGGTCCTCGGCGTCGTCGTATGGCCCGTGCGCCGACTGGACGATTGCCAGTGTTGAGGACAGGCCCGCCGGGTTGCGGATGCCACGGGAGTAGTCGATGAGTGGCAGGTTCCGTCCGTCCGTCCGTCCGTCCGGTAGCCGAGCAGCTCCTGACGGTGCAGAAACCCGCCGTTCGCCTCGGCGCGCTGGAGCACCCAGGCGATGATCTGCGTCCTGAGCTCGGCCTCGATCGCGGTGTCCACGGGCGGAGCTCAGCACGGCAGCTGTGGAGTCCGTGGGACCGCCGCGCTGGCGGTGCCCTGAATCATCCTGCGGGAGGACTAGCGGGTCGGACGATCGTCATGACGGGCAGAGCGACGACGAGCGCTCGCGGGAGTGCGCGCGAAGACGCCTCCCTGTCGCTAGTCGGTGTCCAGAGTGGTTACGACTCATCAGCGATGCGGGCCGCAACCTCCTCGAGGATCTCCTGCCACAGGTGAGCCGGCGCGACTTCGGCAAGGAGCTCCAGCACGTTCTCGGCGTTCAGCGCGACCGTCCGTTCGCGGACCGAACCGCCGCGGCTCCGGGGGCGCGCGCGTGCGGCTGACGCATCAGGCCGATCCTCGTCCTGAGCCGTGGGCGATTCCGTCCTGGCAGGGACGGGCACGTCAGGGAGCGCCGGGGCGGCCTCGGTCGGCCCGTCTGCGCCGCTCGCAGAAGTCGGAGAGACCCGGGCGGGCTCTTGAGTAGCACCGCCCTCGGCCAGCAACCGCGGCAGGCTCCCCGCAACGTGCACCACGTCGAGGTACCCGGTCGTCCTGGTCAGCGCGATGTAGAGCATTCGCAGCCCGTGCGGCCCCGCCTGCACGATCGTCTCGGGGTCCACCACGACGACAGCGTCGAACTCCAGGCCCTTGGACGCACCAGGGCTGACGACGTTGATAGCCGACGCGAGCCCGCCCTTGTCTGCGTCGTTCCACTGGATCCGCGCGTCACGGAAGGCGTCCTCGAGGCGGTTACGGCCCCCGTCCGGGCAGACGACACCGACGAAGAGTCCCTTGCTGCTGTGCTCGCGCACGACCTCGACGGCACGCGCGAACTGGTCGTCCGCGGTCCCGACAGGGTGCAGGCGAGTCGCATTCTCGACGTCCCGAACGATGGTGGGCGCCACGATTCCCGGCGCAGCCTCCGGCAGCAGGCGTGCGGCCAGCTCCATGACGGCCCGCGGGACCCGGTAGCCGTACTCGAGGTCGACGCGCCGGGTCGGCAGCGGCGAGGCCAGCAGGTCGACGATGTCGGTCCACGAATCGCGTGCCCAGTGCCCGGTGGACTGCGCGATGTCGCCGACGATCGTCATCGCCCCGTGGCGGGACCGGCGTCGCAGCGCCAGGAGCTGCATGGGGGAGAGGTCCTGGACCTCATCCACGACGATGTGGGCGTACGTCTCGGCCTCACCCGTCATTTCGATCGCGACGTGGTCGAGCAGTGGCAGGTCTTCCTTCGACCACTGTTGCTCTGACAGCTTGGGCGCCGCCTGACGACGGAGCAGCCCGACCTCGTCGGCGCCGAGCGTGGAACCTGCGGCCGACAGGAGTCGCTCGACAGAACCGAAGAGGTCGCGGAGGAACGCGGCAGGCGTGAGCTGCGGCCACACGCGCTCGACGAGCGACTCGACGTCGGTTGGTCGAGGGCGCGGGGTCGCGCTGCGGTTGGTCCATCGGCCGTCCGCCTTCTGCCGCCGGCGCGCGTCGGTCGCGATTTCGGACTCGAGAAGCTCGCGGAACCGTGCTCGTCCCACGGCGTACGGGGTCCGGTCGACCTCGTCGATGATCTCCGCAACGTCCTGTGGTGTCAGAGTCACGCGCCACGACACGTCGTCGAACGTGAACTCGACACTTTCCCGCAGCGGCCGGATGCGATCGCTCAGAGCCCTGGCCAGGACCTCGACCATGCGCGCGTCGCCCTTGAGCCGGGCTGCTGCCGGCCGTTCGACGACATCCGGCGTCACGGTCGTGGCCATCAGGTGCCCGATGTCACGCTGAACGACGTTCTCCTCGCCCAGCTCCGGCAGCACGCGGGAGATGTACTTCAGGAAGGTGGCGTTGGGCCCGACGACGAGCACCTCGTTGTTCGTGACGTCGCGCAGAGGACCGAACAACAGTGCAGCGACGCGATGCAGCGCGATCGCCGTCTTGCCGGTGCCGGGCCCGCCCTGCACGACGAGCAAGGTGTCGTGCGGCGCGGCGATCACGTCGGCCTGCGCCGCTTGGATGGTGCGGACGATCGTCTGCATCTCGGGCGATCGCGTCCGCGCCAGCTCGGACTGGAGGAACGTATCCGACGAGACGATCTGGGCGTCCGACGTCCGCAGTTCGGCAACCTGACGGGCGAGCTCGGCCAGGACGACGTCGTCGATGTCGCGGATCCGGTTGATCGGCTCCGTGCGGTAGTTGCGCTGACGCGCGACGCCGCGGCGGTCGTGGTGCGAGGCTCCTCGCAGGCGAAGGATCGCGGGAGCCTTCCAGCTGAGGACGACGCGCTCGTTGTCCGCGTCGGAGACTCCGTGTTCGCCGACGTAGTACGTGTCGCCGTCGTCCAGGTCGAGGCGCAAGAACGCGACGGGCTCATCCGACGCGCCCAACGTCGCGTCGGTCGCGGCGTTCGCCTTCAGGCGCGCCCGGTCCTTCCCGTTCGCCGCGCTCTGCCAGGCGAGAGCGCGTGTCTCACGCGTGGACTCGCGGACGTCGCGCACCGCCTCGAAGAAGAGTTGCTCGTCCTCGAGCGTCGCGCTCGCAGCCGGGATCGTCAGCGACACGGGGCCCCCTCGACATCGATGGTTGTCGTTAGGCCATCGGGATGAACGCTCGGCCAGATGAGTCGACGGTGAGGGGACCGCCTGGACGGGTGAACGGCTAGGCGGCCGCCGAGTCGATGTGCGGAACTCGCGCTTCCGTACATTCGTCCGCCCGCGGGATCTGATGTCGGCCCGGAGTGGCACGCTGGAGTCTGAAGTCCCCGCCACTCGGAGCTCCACATGAACCTCACCCCCACCCAGGCCGACCGCGCCATCGGCGCCCTCCTCGCCTCCGCCGCGGGCGACGCCCTCGGCGCTGGCTACGAGTTCGGCCCACCGCTGCCCGACGACCAGCCCGTCCACATGGCCGGCGGCGGCAGCTTCGGGTGGGAGCCGGGGGAGTGGACCGACGACACGTCGATGGCCGTGCCGATCGCCCAGGTGCTCGCGGACGGCGGTTCGCTGGACGACGAGGCGTCGTTGGACCGCGTCGTCGCGGCGTGGGCCGGTTGGGCGCGGACGGCGAAGGACGTCGGCGTGCAGACCCGCACGTTGCTCACGACGTTGCGGACGCCCACGGCCGCGGCGGCACGCGCATCGGCGGCCGCCTTCTACGCGGCGAACCCGCGCGGCGCCGGCGGCAACGGCACCCTCATGCGGACCGGGCCCGTCGCGCTGGGCTATCTCGACGACGGTCAGGAGGCGGCGCTGGTGTCGGCGGCGCGTGCGGTCTCGGACATCACCCACGCCGACCCGGACGCGGGGGACGCCTGCGTCCTGTGGTCGACGGCCATCCGGCACGCGGTCCGTGAGAGCGACATCGACCTGACGGCGCAGCTGGTGTGGTTGCCGGAGGAGCGGCGCGACCGGTGGGCGGCGCTCATCGCGGAGGCGGAGGCGTCGCAGCCTGCCGACTTCGACAAGAACGGCTGGGTCGTGCAGGCGCTGCAGGGCGCGTGGTCGGCGATCCACCACGGCACCGGGCTGGTCGACGTCCTCGAGCGTGCGGTGCGGGGTGGGCGGGACACCGACACCGTCGCCGCCATCGCGGGAGCGCTCGCGGGTGCGGCCCATGGCGCCGGCGCGGTGCCGGACGCGTGGCGCGAGAAGCTCCACGGGTGGCCCGGCCTGGACGCGGACGGGCTGGCCGACCTGGCGGTGCGGGCGGTGGGGCACGGCGCGGCCGGCCGTCCCGATCAGCCCGGCACGGCCGGCTGACAGCGCGCCGGACGCGCCGGTCGACGCGCCCGGCCCCCTGCCCCGGGCGCGTCGTCACCGACCCGCGACTGCTCAGCCGACGGTGACCGTCACCCCGCCGGAGAACATCGAGTCATGCAGCTCCAGGCTCGCGGGCGTCGCGTCGGCCGGGAGGTCGAACACGACCGTGCCCTGCACGCTGTTGCCGGGGTTGATCTGGTTGAGGAACGACTCGGCGTCACCCAGGTAGATGGCCGCGGACGTGTCGGCCGAGTGGGTCCGGCCCTGCGCGTCGACGAGCTTCTGGCTGGACCCGTCGAAGTACTGGGCCTCGTCGCCGATGTTCGTGACGGTGACGTGGACCAGCGTGAACTGGCCCTGCGCGTCCTTGCCGAGCACGTCGCTGCCGATGCGGGCGACGCCGGGCTCGATCGCCGTCACGGTGAACTCGAACTTGCCGTCGCGCACGGGGGTCCCGATGCCGGCGGCAGCGGGCTCCTCGGCGGCGGGCTCCGGTGCGGGGGCCTCGTCGGCAGCGGCCTCGCCCGCAGCGGGAGCGACGGCGCCCACGTCGGCCGCCGAGGAGCTGCCTGAGGACGCGGAGCCGGCCGTGTCGTCGTCGCCACCGCCGAGCGCGCCGGCGACGCCCACCACGAGGACGACCGCGCCGAGGGTGGTGAGGACCTTGTGGCGGGCGAACCACGAACGCTTCGGTGCCGGCGCTGCAGCCGGGGTCGTGGTGCCGGACGGATCGGTGGGGGCGGGGTGGTTCATCGCTGCTCCTGTGGTCGGGTCCTGCGTGTGGTCCGATCCTTCGACGGCGGGCGCACCCGCCGGGTCGACCGATCGGCTCGAGCCGGCTGGCCGGTCGGACGACACCCGACCCGCGTCGGCCGACCGTCCGGTGGACGTGGGACGTCGGTGGTCCGACCTACGCTCCTGCCATGTCGACGTCCTCCCCGGTCCCGCCCGCCGAGGGCCGCGCCGCGCCGTGGTGGCGCAGGTGGGCGGACACGCCGGGCACGGCGGTGGCCGTCCTGGCAGCCGGCTTTCTCGGGCTCACCGAGGTGGCGTTCTCCGTGCCGTCGGGTCCGGACCTCTCCGTCGGCTACGCGTTCCTCGGTCTGCTCCTCATGCTCGTGGCGCTCGCCGCGGCTGCCGCGCTGGTCCGGCGTCGCCGGTATCCCGTCGCGGTCTGCCTCGGCACGGCGGTCGCCGGCGCCCTGATGCCGGTGGGCGCGCTCGCCGCGCTGATCGCGCTGCCGTGGGTGCTCGCCACCGCGACGCTACGCATCGCCGCATGGTGCACGGCCGCCGTGGGCGCTGCGGTGGCCGCGTCGCTGGTCCGGGACTGGCGGCGTGAGGGCGACGCCGTCATGTGGGCGACGACCGACGCGGCGACAGGAGAGCGGATGTACCTGACGGGCGGCGGGTACGTCGCCATGGGTGCCGCCGTGCTCGCCGTGGCCGTGGTCGTCGGGCTGGTCCGGCGCTTCGGGGACGCCGCCCGCACCGCGCGCCGCGCGGCCGCCGAGAGCGAGCAGCAGGCAGCGACGCTGCGCACGCAGGCGGCGGAGCTGCGGACCGAGCTCACGCGGCAGGAGGAGCGGGAGCTCATCGCACGCGAGATGCACGACACCGTGGCCCACCACCTGTCGCTCGTGTCGCTGCACGCCGCGGCGCTCGAGGTCACGGCCGACGACCCCGGGACGGACGTGACGGGGTCGGCACGCTCCATGCGCTCGTCCGCGCACCGCGCGCTCGAGGAGATGCGCGTCCTGATCGCGAGCCTGCGCACCGCGGGTGACGACAGCGCCGACCGCTACGCCGGCCCGGCCCCCCGTCTGGTCGACCTGGTGGCGCTCATCGACGAGGCCCGCAGTGCCGGGGCGGACATCGGGGCCACGGTCTTCGTCGACGGCGGGGACGACGCGCCGCCCGCCCTGACGCGGGCCGTGTACCGGGTGGTCCAGGAGTCGCTGACGAACGCGGTGAAGCACGCACCGGGAACCCGCGTCGAGGTCGACCTGCGGGCACGGCCGGGTGACGGGGTCGACGTGACCGTCGCCAACGGGCTGGTGAATGACGTGCCGGATGGCCCTGGCGGCGCCGGGCTCATCGGGATGCGCGAGCGGGCGGTGGCGCTCGGCGGTCGATTCGAGGCCGGGCCTCGCGACGGACGGTTCGTGGTGCGCGTGCACCTGCCGTGGCCGGCAGCAACGCATCCCTGAGCGCAGCACGCCGCACGGTGCAACCGGTGTCGGGGGTCGTGGGTACCGTCGGGCACGTGATCCGAGTCCTGGTCGTCGACGACGACCCCATGGTGCGTCTGCTGCTGCGGACGATCCTGCGCCCCGACGACATCGAGGTCGTGGCCGAGGCGGGCGACGGCGACGAGGCCGTCACGCAGACGCAGGCCCACCACCCCGACGTCGTGCTCATGGACCTGCGCATGCCGCGGGTCGACGGCATCCGCGCCACCGAGCTGCTCCGCGCGCTGCCGACACCGCCCGGGGTCATCGCCATGACGTCGTTCGACACCGAGTCCGTGATCCTCGACGCCGTGCGCGCCGGCGCAGACGGGTTCCTCGCCAAGGACTCCTCGCCGGACCAGATCGTCGCAGCGGTCCGCGACGTGGCGGCGGGGGAGGGAGCCCTCTCCCCGCGCGCTGCCCGCACGGTCATGGAGCAGGTCAGCACGGACCGTGCCGCCGCGGCGAGCCGTGACGCGCAGGAGAGGCTGCGCGTCCTCACCGAGCGCGAGAACGACGTGGCGCTGGCGGTCGCCGCGGGCCGTTCCAACGGCGAGATCGCACGGGAGCTGTTCGTCTCCGAGGCGACCGTCAAGACGCACCTGGCCCGGGCGATGGAGAAGCTCGGCGTGGCGGGCAGGGTGCAGGTCGCCATGCTCGTGGCGCTGGCCGGCTCCGCGGTGCCGGATCACGGCTGACGCCGACAGGTTCGGAGCGGCCCGCTACGCCATGAGGTCTGCCCAGCGGACTGCATCCTCCGCAACGACGAGGACCCGACCGTCGCCGTCCGTCCACGCGCTGATGTTCCCGTGCCGTCGCTTCGTGTTCCGTACCGTGGGCATTCCAGAGGCGACCAAGCGGGTCGTCTCCTCCGGCCCGAACCAGGTGAACCCGCAGTAGCCACCACAGCCGCACGGGTCCCAGGCCACACGCGCGCCATCCTTCAGAAGAGCGAGCGCCTGCCCTTCACTGATGCTGCTCGTGCTCGGCCGCCAGCGCGTCCCTTCCGGGTCAGTGACGCCCCCGGGCTCCGGCTCGCTGACCATCGGATGCTCACGGACTTCTCGCACCAGGTCTGCGAAGGTGCTTCGGCGGTCCGACTTCCTCGTCACGCATCCACGATATGCGCCTTGCAGCTGCAAGAAGTGGGGCCCCGAAAGCCTGGGACGGGCGCTTGTGGACCGCGGGTGCCGCTATCCGAGCGACGGCGACCCCAACCATCACAACCGCACGCCCTCCGGATCGACGCGCGTCGCCGGCCACACGACGCCGTCGTCGTCCACGACCCACGCAGCCCCAGGCAGGAGCGCGGCGAGCCTTGCGATCCAGGAGGCGAACAGGTCCTCCCACCGGCACTCGACGAGGACCGCTGCGGCTGTGCTGAGATCGGGCAGGGCGTCCAGGCCCGGGGACGAGACCAGGTCGTCCTGCCACGCGCCCGCGCCGTCGAGACCGAGACCGCCGGTGATCAGCAGCACGCGTCCCTGCTCGTCCTGGACCCGCGTGGACGCCTCGGAGACGTCCCCCCCGAGGCTGCGCGCGGCACGCCAGACGTCGTCCTCGAACGACTCGGCGGCGGACACGAGGAACGCGGACTTCATGGGAGTTGCTCCCGCATCCGTCACACCACCTCGTACAACGGGCGCCCGTCGACGTCTCGGATCGACGCGGCGACGTCCTGCAGCGTGTGGGGGAGTGCCCGGGCCAGTTCGTGGGCGTCGAACTTCGACCAGAGAGTCGCATGCTGCGGGCCTTCGAGGTCGGCCCAGTCCACCGACCATCCCGGACCGTCGGCGCGCACGGTCACCTCCGAGATGCCCCCGGAAGGTGCCCGCAGTGGGCGAAGACGATTCCTGGAACGCCAGCTCTGGCCGGCGGACAGGACCAGGAAGCGGTCGAGAGCGTGACGGGACGTGGTGTCGAGGTCGGTCCCTTCGACGACGCCGCGCTCCATGTGCTCGACGACGTAACGGCCCTCGTCGGCACGGACGAGGAGCGTCACGTCGTCGAGGCGGAGGTGCAGCACGTCACCGCGCTGCTCGGCGACACCACCCGCCTCGACGACGAATGAGAGCAGGAGCTCGGGCTGCGTGAGCGTCACTCGAGGCCACCTTCCTTGATGTGGAACGGACGGGCGACGGTCTCTCGTGTGAGCTCGGCGATGACGTCGCTCCATCGGAACCCGCGATCCCCGATCGGTGCTCAGCTCTCGTCATGCTCCGCAGGGCGTCGGGACAGGAGGCGTCGCTCGAAGTCACGGGCTGTGGCAGCGCTGATCGGCTGCACGTCGTGCTCGTACATGTTGAGGCTCACCAGCGCCAGGATGCCGGTGCCCTCCCACGTCCCGTCACTGCGGAGGAGCTCCTCTTCCCATTCGTCGCCGACAGGCCGCCGCCGCAGAATGGCTCGAGGTCGGGAGGCGCTGTCGCCGTCCCACAGGATCCCGAAGTACTCGGTGTGGGCTGTCATCTGATCTCCGGTCCTCTGAGGGCAGTGGCCCCGGGTGGCATGGGCACGGTCTCGAAGATCCGCACCGTCTCGGCGAGGAGTCGAGTTCGTTCCTGCCGGCTCAGGTTGGGCAGCCTCAACCGCTCGTAGACGTCGTGGCTACGCATCTTCACATCGAAGCTCGTTGGAGTGTGGAACTGGAGCTCGAAAACTTGCCCGTCGGGTGACCGCCAGGCGCTGTTGATGCCTTGGTACCCGGGTTGACCGAAGGTGTTCTTCCACGACACAGGTGTGAAGCCCCGCGCCGAGAGGTCGCTTGTGACGAGTTCGACTCCGCGCGCGAAGTCGGCGTCCGGGACTTGCGCGGTGTAGCGGACCGCGTCCTTGATCCTTGACACGGCACGTCTGACGTCTCGCGGTGGTTCGTTGCCCTCGAGGTCGGTCGCGATCTTGCGGTAGAGCGAGTCCGGAGATTTCAGTCGGAACTCGAGCCCCGGCATCGTCGCCCCGTCGATCCGGCCCAATGTGCGCTGAAGCCCAGTTGTGATGGCCGGCTCGGAACGGGACGCCGCGAGCAGGAGCGCGTCGACCTCGGCGACCTCGTCGCCGGAGAGCCGCAGCCCGTTCGGTCCTACCCACTCAGTTGCCGAGCCGGGTGGACGGTGGCGGTCGTTGGGTGGAGCCAGCCAGTCGTCGATCCGCCGCCGCCACGACGCGGGCATGTGCTTCACGGCCTTCTGCAGGATCTTCCCGACGACCCCGACGCCGATGAGGGACGTGAGGGCCAGTCCGAGCTCCAGGGAGCCGAGCTTGACGAGGTCCTGCCCGTCGATCTTGCCCTCGCCCCAGTCGGCAGCCACGTCGAGGAAGTCCCCGACGGAGACCAGGGTGAATCCGACGCCGAGGACCTTCAGGCCGAGGGACAGCCCGGCCACGCGTCGGAGGCCTTGCCCCGGAGGTCGTCGATACCCGTGCGTGCTCTCCTTGCTCGTCGTGCGGACGATCGCGCCGGGCGTTCCCGGCGCCATCTCGATGCTGCGTCACGGCGCGCTTCCTCGCGCCCGCGCCCGCCGCTGCCGGCGCCACTGACGGACACCCTCGCGCCGCTCGAGGACGTCGTGCCGTGCAGCTCCGGGCTCGACCATGTCCTGCACGCTGATGCCCACCCGAGCGTCCGCTTTGCTACCCTTCGCGCGGTCTGCGGCGCACGGTGCGCGGTGGCGTGGAGGTGTGTGGTGCGTCGTACGACGGTGCTGGTCGTCGGGGTGGTCGTGACGGGGCTCGCGGGGTGCGCGGTCGAGCAGGCCGCGACGGCGGAGCCGACGGCGTCGGCGTCACCCACGCCGTCGCCGACGCCCTCGCCGACGCCGTCCCCGACGCCCGCCGAGGTCACGGCGTCCGACCTGTCGGACCCGGACGGTGCGGGGATCGTCTTCGTCGACATCCCTGACCTGAGGGGTCCGGCCGCCGCAGCGCACGACGCGGTCGCGAGGACCGAGGTGGAGACCTGGCGGTCCCAGAAGGAGGGCGCGATCAGCCCTGGCCTCGCGTCGACGGTCTCGCCGAGCCAGCTCACCTGGGTCGAGTCCCTGGTGCAGAGGGATCGCGAGGCCGGATGGGGGTACGAGGGGGCCTTGCGCGTCACCATCTCCGACGTCGTGGTCGACGGCGCGACCGCCACGGCGTCGGTGTGCGAGGACTACGCCGACGTCAGGTTCACGATGCCGGACGCCGCGGCCCCGCTGACTCTCGAGCAAGCCGAGTACGCCCAGTTCGTGGGCTCGGCGATGACGTTGGCGAGCCCTGACGGCGGAGCGACCTGGCGTGTCGAGGAGGCGGAGTTCACGGTCGGGTGCTGACGCCTCGGGGGTGAGGGATGCGCGAACCGTGGCCCGAGCTCTCGCAGGGTCGCCGGACGAGGTCGCCGTCACCCAGAGCCAGCTCGTGGGCGTCGAACTGCCACCAGAGCGTCGCGCGCTGTGGGCCCTCGAGGTCGGTCCAGTCCACCGACCAGCCCGGCCCGTCGGCGCGCGCGGTCACGTTCGAGGGGGCCGTCACCGGAAGGTGCCCGCAGCGGTCGAAGGCGATTCCTGGAACGCCAGCTCTGTCGGGCGGACAGGACCAGGAAGCGGTCGAGTGCGTGACGGGATGTGGTGGCCAGGTCGCTCCCTTCGGCGACGCCGGCTTCGAGCAGACCATCGTCGTGCTGGCCGGGCCGCCGTCGAGTCAGACGATCACGAGTGCAGGCCGCCCTTCCGGGGCCTGGTACGAGGCGACGAGCGCGTCGAGGTCGTGCGCGAGCAGGGCGGCCAGGCGGCGCGCTGCGCCGACGTTGAGCTCGGTGGCGGTGGACCGCCGCCCGTCCTCGGTCCACGTGAGGGTCGCGTCCCAGTTCTCGCCCTCGATGATGTCGGCGACAGCGATGGAGGAGTCAGGCACGGCGCGTGGCAGGCGGTGACTCTCGCGCCAAGCGTCGCCGATCCAGGAGACGAGGTACCGCTCGACCGCAGAGCGCTCCCGGGTGCGCAGCTGGGTGCCGGCAGGCGCGCCCCGGCTGATGCGGTCGATGACGAAGTCTTCGCCGTCGCGGGTGACGACGAGCTTCACCTCCGACTCGCCCACGACGAGCCCGCCGTCCGGTCCGGCCTCCCACTGCAGCCGGGCGTCCTGAGCGAGTGCGGCCAGTGCCGGGTTCAGCCCGAGGTCTGTCACTTGAGGACTCCTTCGTAGCGCGAGCCGCTGCCGGGCAGCAGGTCGGCGATCGGAACAGGCTTCGTGCCTTTCATGAAGCGAACCTGGACGCCGCCTCCCGGACGCCCGAAGGCCGGCTCGATCTCGGAGACCTCGATCGTCAGCCCGTGCGGCAGGCGCCCGGTGAACTCGTAGTTGTGCAGCTCTCGCGCGAGGTGGCCGGGCGGCAGAGAGGTCTCGATCGATCTGGGGCGCCGGCGGTCGCCGCCGCGCGCGGTCCTCCGCCCGGACCTCAGCCCTTGCTTAGTCCTCCCGACAGCAGCCGGCGCTCGAATTCGAGAGCAGCATCGGCGCTGATCGGCTGCACGTCGTGCTCGTACATGTTCAGGCGCACCAGGGCGAGGATCCCGGTGTTCTCCCAGGTGCCGTCCGCGCGCAGGATCTCCTCGAACGGTTGCTCGGGTGCGGGCCGCCGTCGGAGGACGGCGCGTGGGTGGGCGATGTCGTCGCCGTCCCACAGGAGGGCGAAGTACTCGGTCTGGGGTGTCATCGGATCTCCGGTGCTGGGATCGAGGGTGCGCCGGGTGGCGTCGGTACGGTGGCGAACACGCGTTGCGACTCCGCCTCGAGCCGGGCCCGTTCCTGCGGGCTGATGTTGGGCAGTCGAATCTGTTCGTAGAGCTCGTGGCTCCGCATCTTCACATCGAAGCTCGTCGGGGTGTGGAACTGGAGCTCGAAGACCTGTCCGTCGGGGGACCGCCACGCGCTGTTGATGCCCTGGTAGCCCGGCTGACCGAAGGTGTTCTTCCACGACACGGGCGTGAACCCTTCCGCGCGCAGGTCCCTCGTCACACGCTCGACCCCGCTGGCGAAGTCGGCATCAGGGATCTGGGCGGTGTAGCGGACCGCGTCCTTGATCCGGGCGAGGGCGCCTGCGACGTCCCGGGGCGGCGCGTCGTCCATGAGGTCCGTCGCGATCTTGCGGTACAGCGAGTCCGAGCCCTTCAGGCGGTACTCCAACCCAGGCATGGTCGCGCCGTCGACCTGCCCGACCATGCGCTGGAGCGGGTCGGTGATGTCCGGCTCCGCGCGCGCGGCCTTGCGCATGAGGTCGTCGACCGCGGCCACCTCGTCGGCCGAGAGGCGAAGCCCGTCCGGGCCGACCCATGCGGAGGGCTTGCCGGCCGGAGTGCGACCGTCAGCGGGGGTCAGCCAGTCGTCGATCCGCCGCCGCCACGACGCGGGCAGGTGCGCGAGGGCCTTCTGCAGGACCTTGCCGACGACCCCCACGCCGATCAGCGACGTGACGGCGAGGCCGAGCTCGATGGACCCGCGCTTGACCAGCTCCTGCCCGTCGATCTTTCCTTCGCCCCAGTCGGCGGCCACGTCGAGGAAGTCCCCGACCGACACCAGGGTGAACCCCACGCCGAGGACCTTCAGGCCGAGGGACAGCCCGGCCACGGCGCCGGCCGCTCCGCCGGGCACAGCGCCGACGCCGAACCCGAAGACCGCGCCGGCGGCGGTGCCGCCCATGGCGCCGATGATCGCCAGCGCGACGGACAGCACGACCCCGACGGCCACCAGGATCCACCCGACGATCCGCAGGGCGTCGGCCAGGAACCGGAAGACCGCCACGTGTCGGCCGATGAACTCGCGGACCCCGTCCAGGTGGGTGTCGATCCACGTGCCGAGGTCGGCGGTGGTGCGCTCCCACCAGTCGCCGATGGCCGCCCCGGCGTCGGTGACGGCCTCCCAGGCCTGCCCGGCCTTGTCGGCGACCCACTGGGTGCCGTCGGCCGCGGCGTCGGAGGCGTCGTCCCACCGGTCGGCGAACCAGTCGCCGATCCCGCGGGACTCCTGGGCCTGCTGCTCGTCGGCCTCGACCTCGGCCTGGGAGGTCGCCGCCCAGGTCAGGGTCGTGCCGCCGTCGCCGATCGGGGAGGAGGTGAACGGCACCGCGAGGGGTGCGGGGTCGACGTCGAGCACGGGCAGCGGTCCGCCCATCGACCCGTACCGCAGCTGCTCCAGCGCCCGGGCCCGGTCCAGGTGCCGGTCGACCACGGGCAGCACGTGGGTGCCCAGCCGGTCACGGGCGCCCAGCACGTCGTCGAACCCCGAGGTGCGCACCCCGAGCGCCAGCGCCCGCGACCGCAGCGATCCCCAGTCCGCGTCCAGCGACTCCCGCACCGCCGCGACGTCCGAGCGCACACCCGCGACCGCGTCCGCGCTGACCTCCACCACCCGGGTCACGACGCGGGCCTCCGCTCGGCGGCCTCCTGCTCGTCCTCCGCGCGGGTGAGCGCGCGCCGGGCCTGCTGCAGGTCGTCCAGCACGGCCTGCTCAGCCCGGTCCAGGCCATGAGTCAGCTGGTCGGTCAGGGGCACCAGCTCGTCGTGGTGCAGCCGGTGCGCGGCGGTGCCCGTCCAGCTCCCGGGTGCGCCGACCGTCCCGGTCGCGCGCCGCAGCGAGGGCACGCGCGCGCGGGCGGCACGCACGGCGGCGAGCAGGGCCTGCAGCTCCTGCACGCGCTGCTCGGCCGCGTCGACGGCGGTCATCGGGCGTCCCTCCGGGTCGTCGGTGGCTGCCCGAAACATACTGGTTCGACCCGTGTCGTGGGCGTCGTCCCGAGGGTGAGGTGTTTCGCCCCGTTCGCGCCGCCGTCCCTCGCTAGGCTCGCGGCTTGTGAGCACCGCAGCCGCACCCCCGGGACGTCGCGCCGGGACGCCTGCGCGCCCGCCGTTCGCCTTCACGCTGCAGGCGCCCGCCGGCTGGCAGACGCTGCGCGGGGACTCGGCCTCGCTCGGCGACGACCTGCTCGCGCTCGTCGCGCGGACCCCGCTGTGGGCGGCGCTGGACGACCGCCGCCGCGGCGGCCTGGGGTACCTGCTGCACGGCGTCGCGCGGGCGAGCGCCGCCAGCGGTGCGCTCGCGACGTTCCTGCACCTGCCGACGGACGTCACCCCGGAGCAGCACGACGAGCCCGACGTCTCGACCATGAGCCTGACCTGGCTGCGCACCGCGCCGGTCCGGGCCGACCTCGACCTCGCGCGGCTCGTGCTGCGGGCGGGGGAGCCCGTCGCCACGGGCCTGGGTCCCGGGCTCCTGGCGACGCGCTCCGAGCAGACCGTCACCGGCGGCGAGCAGCACACCGTCCAGGTGGCCGCACCCGTGCCGGACTCGATCTGGCTGGCGGTGCTCACCGGCACCACCACGGGCGAGCCGCACGTGGCCGCGTTGGAGCAGGCCGTCCGCGCGCTGGCGACGAGCCTCACCGTCGACCGTCCCGCCGCGGGCGCACCTGGTCCGGATCCCGCACCGGATCCCGCCCCCGACCCCGCCCCGGACGGCGCGTCGTGACCGACCTCGTCACCACCGCGCGCCGGATCGCGACCGACGCCCACCGTGGCCAGAGCGACAAGGCCGGTGCGCCTTACATCGGGCACCCGGCGCGCGTGGCCGCGCACGCCGCAGCCGCCGGCGGTGACGAGCGCGTGGTCGCCGCCGCGTGGCTGCACGACGTGGTCGAGGACACCGACGTCACCCCCGACGACCTGCGCGCCGCCGGCATCCCGGACGACGTCGTCGCGGCGGTCGTCGCGGTGAGCAAGGTCGCCGGTGAGCCCCTGGAGGACTACATCGCACGCGTGCGGCGCGACCCGCTGGCCGTGGCCGTCAAGACGGCGGACCTGGCGGACAACACGGACCCCGCCCGGCTCGCGGCCCTGGACGACGCGACCCGGGCGCGACTGGTGGCGAAGTACGCGCGCGTCCGGCAGCTGCTCGCCGGCCCACCCGCCGGGGCAACCGCCGACGGGTGACGCGCAGGCCCTCCGACCAGCGATGTCGGTGCCTCGTGGCACCCTCGGGCACCCGCTGTCCCCGCCCCCGGAGGTCCCATGCCCCTCACCCCTGCCCAGACCGACCGCGCCATCGGCGCCCTGCTCGGCTCCGCCGCGGGCGACGCCCTGGGCGCCGGCTACGAGTTCGGTCCGCCGCTGCCCGACGACCAGCCTGTCCACATGGCCGGGGGCGGCAGCTTCGACTGGGAGCCGGGGGAGTGGACCGACGACACGTCCATGGCCGTGCCGATCGCGCAGGTGCTGGCCGACGGCGGCTCGCTCGCCGACGAGGCGTGCCTCGACCGGATCGTCGCCGCGTGGGCGGAGTGGGCGCTGACCGCCACGGACATCGGGGTGCAGACCAGCACCCTGCTCGACGCCCTGCCGGAGCCCACCGCCGCAGCGGCCCGTCGGCAGTCCGCTGAGCACTATGCCGCCAACCCCCGGCACGCGGGTGGCAACGGCACGCTCATGCGCACCGGCCCCGTGGCGCTCGGGTACCTCGGCGACGGTCGGGAGGAGGCGCTCGCGGCGGCCGCGCGCGCCGTCTCCGACCTCACGCACGGCGACCCCGACGCCGGGGACGCGTGCGTGCTGTGGTCGCTGGCGGTGCGGCACGCGGTGCGCGAGGGCGTCGTCGACCTGACGGCGCAGCTCACGTGGCTCCCGGCGGACCGGCGGGCACGGTGGGCGGCCGTCATCGCCGAGGCGGAGGAGTTGCAGCCGGCGGACTTCGCCAAGAACGGGTGGGTGGTGCAGGCGCTGCAGGGCGCCTGGTCGGCCCTGCACCACGGCGCGGACCTCGTCGACGTCCTGGAGCGCGCCGTGCGCGGGGGACGTGACACCGACACGGTCGCGGCGATCGCCGGTGCGCTCGCCGGTGCGGCGCACGGCGCCGCGGCTGTGCCCGCCGAGTGGCGGCAGAAGCTGCACGGATGGCCGGGCCTCGACGCCGACGACCTGGCCGACCTGGCCGTGCGCGCGGTGGGCGGTGGCCCGGGCGCAGCCTGAGGGAGCCGGGCCGTCAGCTGGTGACGACGGTCTGGATCTCCCCGACGGGCCGGTGATGTCAGCCCTTGCCGCTACCGTGGGCCCCGATCACGAAGCTCGGCCACAAGCCCTCCGGCAGGCCGACTGGCAACCGCGCAGAGCGCACGGTGCCCCCGGAGGAAGATCCGCCCGCGCCGCCGGCACGGGAAGACGCTCGACCTCCGGGAGAACCCGTGTCCGACCTCGCTCTCGATCCCCCCACCCACGTGGTGTGCGTGTCCACCTCACCGGGCCACGTCGTCCAGCCGGAGCTCGTCGCCCGCGCCGTCGCCGCCTCCGGGACGCCCTGGCGGCTCACGGTCGTGGGGCCGCACCGCATCGGCCTCGAGCACGCCTCCGGTGCCACCGCGACCTGGTGGCTGCACGACCACGCACCGTTCGTCGCCCACCTGCGCACCGACGACCCGACCGTGTGGGTGCACGACGACCTCGGGGTGGTGCGCGTGGGGGACCGGTACGTCGCCGTGGCGTCACGCGAGGAGCGGACACCGTGCCTGCGGACGCTGCAGCGACGTCCCGGGCGCACGGTGGCATGGCAGGTCGCCTCGCTGCAGCCCGAGGAGGGCGCCGACGACGGGCGGCCGATCCCGCCGCACACCGCGACGCTCTACCACCTGGACCCGCCGCTGCGGCACGGGCGCGGCCCCGACGCCGCGCCGGTCGACTGGGTGCTCGTGCTGGCCTACCAGTACCGGGGGCGGGGGGTCACGGCGATCCACCACGCCGACGCGACCGGACGGGTCCTGTCCGACGTGCTGCTGCCCGGCAGCACCATCGACGCCGCGGACGACGCCACGGCGCTGAGCGGCATCGGGTACGAGATCGCGCTGCCTCCGGGTCTCGAGGCCTGAGGTGATCGCCGGACGGCGCCGCGCCCCTGGCCCCGGGGCGGCGTCGTCCGGCGGTGCCGGGACGTCCCGGCCGACGATCACCCCGGGACGAGCTGCCCGAGCAGCGCCTCGAGCTCGACCCGTACCGTCGTGATCCGCGTCTGCTCCGCGAGGATCTCCTCATCCGTGGCCCGCAGCGCCTCCGTGCGGGCGGCGAGCTCCGCCTCGTCCCGGGCGAGCAGGGCGCGCGCATCGGCCAGCAGCTCGTCGGCCGGCGCCTGCGGCAGCGTGGTGCCGTCGCGCCACGTCCACGACAGCAGCGACCGCGCGCGCTGGGAGGCCGGCAGCGACGCGAGGCGCGCCTCCTCCTCCTCGATCGTCGCGCGGTACTGCGCGAGCTCGTCGGTGTCCGCGTCGAGCTCCATCGTGGCCCTGACCTGCTCCATCTGACGGCCCTCGAACGTCGCCAGTGCGGACTCGTACTCGGTGGTGAGCTGGTCCAGCTGCTGCTCGAACGCGGTGTGCACCCCCACCAACGACTCCCTGTCGGCGATGAACCGCCCGTACAGCCCCTCGAGCGCCGGGTCGAGCCCACCCGGCTGCCACACCTGCGTGCCGAGGTACGCGAACAGCTCGGTCGCGCGGTTGGCCGGTGTGCCGCCGACGGATCCGGCGAGCTGCTCGTGCAGGTCGTCGGCCGGGTCGATGCCGGCGACGACCGGCTCCAGCGCCGCCAGCGCCGTCGCCTGCTCATCCGCCGTGAGCTCGTTCCACGCGGCGTGCAGCAGCTCGTGCGCGGCGGTCTCGACGACGAACCCGCGCAGGCGGGGGTCCGCCGGCTCGTAGACGACGATGCGCCCACCGGTCTCCAGACCGCCGGCGGCCGTGTGGTAGCAGCCCACCGCGCCACCGCTCTGCCCGGCGGGGGCGTCGCCGCGGTCGCACCGCCCCGTGAACTCCGCCGCACCCAGCAGCTCCGGCTCCGACCGGTACAGCAGGTCGCGCCCCTCGTCGGTGAGGAACATCTCGGTGGCCAGCGCGGCGACCTCGGCGGTCGGCTCCGGCACCCGGCCCGCGACGATGCCGTCGAGGAACGGCGCGTCCACCTCCCGCAGGAAGCCCGGCAGGACGGCCGTGACGACCCACCACCCGCCGAGCGCGAGCGCGACGACCACCGCGAGCCGGCCCAACAGGCTCCGCCGCCGCGGCGGCGGGGGCAGACGGCCGTCGTCCGGGCGCCACGCAGGCGGTGCGACCGTGAACCCGGCCGTCTCGTCGACGACCCACTGCGGCACGCGGCCGGTCGGCGAGCGCGGCAGGTCGTCGGGGGGCACGGTCACAGGTTCACAGATCGGCAGACCGGACGAAGGGATTGAGGGCCGGAGCGGGGCATCCGGTCCACGGTGACCGCTGCCGGAGCCGTTCACCGTGCCGGTGAAGGGCTCTTCCGGTGCGGGCCGGTGGCCTGGCCAGGGTCCTCGCACGGCGGTCAGCAGTCGGGTGGGGTGGGTCGATCGGTGCACAGGTCACCCACCAGCCGGCTGGTCCGTTCCTCCACGGTGAAGGGGGTGGTGGTCGCGGTGGTCGTGGCCGTGCCGTCGACGTCCCGCCAGACGGCGCTGCCGTCGACCTGGTAGCGGCCCGTCCACTCGGCCGTGGACGTGATCGCGGTGGTGCCGGGGTGCTCGTACTCGTGGAACACGTCGTGCTGGGGGTGCGGTCGGCCGGGGGAGGTGGTGCGCAGCGTGTGCCCGTCCCCGAAGTCGTACGTCCAGGAGCGCGGCGTGGCTTCGACGGTGACGCCGTACCCCAGCAGCTCGGTGCGCAGCGTCACGGGCGCGGGGTCGGTGTAGACGATGGTCTCGATGTTCACCAGCACCCACCCACGGTCCGGCTGCAGGGTCAGCGGCGGTGCCGGCAGCGGAAGGCGACGGAAGTCCTCGGCGGTCAGGACGGGCAGGAGGTCGACACCGCATCCGCCGGCGTCGATGTCGGTCCACTCGCCCCAGGGGGAGGCGGCGGTGGCGCGCTCTCGTCGCCACATCGGCATGACGAGGGTGTCTCCCTCCTCGCACTGCACGGACGCGCGCGCGAGGTCGGCACCCGTGGCGCAGCTCCCGTCCTCCATGCCCATGACCCACATCCCGGCGGCCTCGCGGCAGAAGGGTGCCCGTTCGTACTCGAAGAGCCGTTGCTCAGGGGTGACCGACAGGTTTGCGCGCCCCAACTCCTCGGCGCGGGACGCGGAGATGTGAGCCGACTGCTCGGACAGGTGGCCACCGAAGGCGGGGTCTCCGTCCGCGCGGGCGGGTGTCGTGAGGAAGACCGTCACCGTCATCGTCGGCACGATTGCTGCGGTGACCATGAGGGTTCGCAGCCGCGGTAGGCGACGAATCATGTCGTTGGGCCGGAGGCAGGGCCTACTTCGTCGACGATCCATGACGCGTCCGTCCACGTCATCACGACGTCGATCTCGTGATCCTCCGGCGGGTGCACCTCCACGATGGACCCGTCGTCCTTCACGTCCTCTGACTCGCCGATGACGACGTGGAGGCGTGCTGAATACCACCGGCCGGCATCGACCTCGGTCCCGGCGGCCGAGCGCACGTGGACCTCGCCGATGTTGCGCAGTCCCGCCGTGCGGCGACTCTCCACGTCCTCCCGCACGCCCGCGCAGAACGTGCAGCCCGGGGCGGACATCGTGTCCCATTCACTCAGTTCCCCGGTGGCATTCGCGTAGGCGTACAGCGACATGAAGTAGCCGGCTGCCGCCGCGGCTCCTTCGGCGCTCGGCTCGGCCATCGCGGCAGGGCGCGTCGGCGGGGTCGCGGGGTCTGGCGTCGAGGGCGGAGCCGCAGACGACATGGGGGTCGGCGTGGTAGTCGGCGATCCCGTCGGGGCTGGGCTCGCCACCGGTGGCCGCGCGTCTGTACAGCCACCGATCAGCGCACCGAGCGCGACGGCGACGACAACCATCCGGGATGCTCGTCTCCCCACAACCATGCCGGGAACGTACCGGTTCGCCCGCCTCGGCGGGCTCCCGGCGACCGTCCTGTGGACGACGGCCCACGCCCGGCGCCGTACCCGTCCGGCCCACCCGCGCTCCTTCTCGCCAGGCGGACCTGCACGTCACGTGCCACGATCGGGGCCCACCGACGATGGGAGGCCGACGATGTCCGTTCCTGACGACACCACGACCGACACCCCGACCGACACCCCGATCCCGGACGGGGTCCCCGACCCCGTGGTCGCGACCGCCCCGCAGGCCGATTCCGCGGACGACCGGGTCGCCGACGGCAGCGGGCTGCCCGTGATCGAGGAGACCGTCCTGCCGAAGGACGGCTCCCGGAACCCGGGCCTGCCGGGTTACGCCTGAGGGTCGGGCACACGGCACGACGACGGCGTCCGCCCCTCCGGGTGGGCGCCGTCCCCGCGTCCGGTGCTACCGACCCGCGTCCGGTGCTACCGGCCCGCGCGCACCAGTCCCGTCTCGTACGCCACGACGACGGCCTGCACGCGGTCCCGCACGCCGAGCTTGGCGAGGATCCGGCCGACGTGCGTCTTCACGGTCGCCTCGGACAGGAACAGCCGCTCGGCGATCTCCGCGTTCGACAGCCCGTCGGAGACCTCCCGCAGCACCTCGACCTCGCGGGGGGTGAGGTCGGCGAGGCGCGGGTGAGGTGCGTCGGGGTCGGCTGCCGCGGCACCGGCGGGCAGGTGGCCGGCGAACAGCTCGAGCATCCGGCGGGTGATGCGGGCGGACACGACAGCCTCCCCCGACGCGACGGTCCGCACGGCGGTGGCGAGCTCGGCCGGTGCGGCGTCCTTCAGCAGGAACCCGCTGGCGCCGGCGCGCAGGGCGGCGAACGCGTACTCGTCCAGGTCGAACGTGGTGAGCACCAGCACGCGGGTGTCCGGGTGCGCGGCGACGATCCGCTCGGTGGCGGCGATGCCGTCGACCCCGGGCATGCGCACGTCCATCAGCACGACGTCGGGGCGCAGCGCGGTGACCTGCTCGATGGCCGACTGCCCGTCCTGGGCCTCACCGACGACCTCGAGGTCGTCGCTGCTGTCGATGAGCATGCGGAAGCCCATGCGGATGAGCGCCTGGTCGTCGACCAGCAGGACGCGGATCATGCCTCTCCTTCGGTGGGTGCTGCGGTGGTCGACACGTCACGGGACGTCCCGGGCAGCAGCGCGCGCACACGCCACCCGGGGCCGTGCGGCCCGGCCTCGAGGGTGCCACCGAACGCGGCGGCCCGACCCGTCATGCCGGCGACGCCACGGCCCGACCCGGGGGTCGGCGCCACCTCGGCGCCGGGTCCGCGGTCGGTGACGACGACCTCGGTCCCGTCCGGCACGCGGCGCACGGCGACGTCCACGGCGGCCGTCCCGGGTGCGTGCCGCAGGGTGTTGGTCAGCGACTCCTGGACGATCCGGTAGACCGCGAGCTGCACGGTCGCGTCCAGGTCCTCCAGGCCGGCGACGGCCAGCCCCGCGGTGCGCACCGGCAGCCCTGCGGTCCGGAACCGCTCGACCAGCCGCCCGAGGTCCTCGACGCCCGGCTGCGGAGCCATCGGCACGTCGCCCGTGGACCGGTCGGAGCCGACCTCGCCGCGGCCGCGGTCCGGGGCTGCGGCTTCCGTGGCGCCCGGCGTGCCGCCCGTCCCCGACGTCGCGCCGGCGCCCGGGTTGCCGCCGGCTCCCGGTGCCCCGGCGCCCGCCTCCTGCGGAGCGTGCAGCACCCCGAGGATCCGCCGTACGTCGTCCAGTGCGCCGCGCCCGGTGTCCACCAGCTCGTCGAGCGCGCGTCGTGCCTGGTCGGGGGACCGGTCGAGCGCGGCGGCGGCACCGCCGCCCAGCGCGATCATCACGGTGATGGAGTGCGCGATGACGTCGTGCATCTCACGTGCGACCCGGGCGCGTTCGTCCGCCTGCGTGACGCGGGCGCGGTGCTCCTCCTCCGCGGCGCGCGCTGCCGCGGCCTCCGCGAGCGCCGCCGCCCGCAGGCGGGCGGTGCGGACCAGCGTCCCGAACGCGATGCCGAACAGCGCGAGCACGACGACGGGCAGCGCGGTGATGACCCACGACGGGGGCAGCAGCTCGGCGAGGACGCCGGGCAGCCGGAACCGGGAGGCCTGCCCGGCCGCGTCGGGTTCGTCGCCCGCGGCGAGGGACCCGACGAGCGCCACGCGCGGTGCGAACCGTGCGACGAGCAGCACGGGCACCAGGACGGCGGCGGCCACGGTCCACGCGGTGCGCGGCGGCCGGGCGGCCGCGACGGTGAACAGCGCGGCCGCGATCGCGAGCTCGTACCCGTTGGTGGCGCCGGCGACCACCAGCGTCGTGACGGCCAGCGCCCCGACGGCCGCGGCGACCGGCAGGGGCGAGCGGTGCCGCGCGAGCAGCACACCCGCGCCGACGAGCGTCAGCAGCGCCGACGCGAACGCCATGGTGTCGGCCTGCTCCTGCCCGACGTGCCGGCTGACGAGGTACATCGACTCCGCGCCGACGGCCATCGTCACGCCCCACGCGACGAACGCCATGACCAGTGCGATCGTCGCGAGCGCACGCAGCCACGTGCGGGCGGGTGCTCCGGTGAGGGTCCGCAGGCGGGCGCGCGTGCGGCGCAGGAGGCGGGGTGACGATCCGTCGCGGTCCGCCGGGGTCGGCTCGTGCCCACCGCTCACCGAGCCCTGCGGGGCCGTGCCGCGCCCTTCCGGGTTCCCGGTCGGCCCGTGAGGGCCAGGCCCGGTGGCCTGACCCTCACGGTGCGTCGTCTCCGTCATCGGTGCATCTTCCCAGGTCACGGCTCAGGCGTCCCGACGGCGCAGCAGCACGGCGGCCGCGACCAGCGCGGCGGCGACCCAGCCGAGCAGCACCAGGTAGCCCTCCCACGGGCTGAGCGCGGTGACGCCCGAGCCGGTGACGATCGAGCCGATCGAGTCGGACGTGACCAGCCGCGCGCCGGCGGCGGTCGGCAGGTACGCCGCGAGCTGCTGCAGCGGCTCCCAGGGGATGTACGCGAACGCGGGCTCGACGACGAACACCAGGCCCAGGACGGCGGTGATGCCGGCGGCGGAGCTGCGGATCATGGCGCCGATCGCGTACGCCAGCGCCGTCATCGCGGCCAGGTACAGCGGCACACCGATCATGAGGCGCACGTGCTCGGCGTCGGTGAGGTCGACGTTCATGCCGATGACGTCGAACCAGGGGGCGGCGGCCGCCCAGCCGGCGAGCGTGCCGACGAACGCGGTGGCGAACGCCAGCCCGACCACGACGGTGAGCTTGGCCCACAGCGCCGGCAGCCGGGTCGGGGCGGCGGCGAGCGTGGAGCGGATCTGCCCGGTGCGGTACTCGCCGGTCACGGCGACCACGCCCAGGCCGCACAGGACGAGCAGCGCGAGGGAGACGCCGGACGTGACGTACGCCGGCCCGACGAAGAACCCGGGCGGGGCCTCGTCCGCGATGGTCGCGATGCTCGCGCTGCGCATGGCGGCGAGCAGCGGGAACAGCGCGAAGGCCAGGGCGAGGGCCCACCACGTCGAGCGCAGCGAGCGGATCTTGACCCACTCGGCGGCGACGAGCCGGGGGAAGGTGACGGGGTGCACGGGGGTGCGGCCCGGGGCGCGGCCGGCGGGGACCGGCGTGGCCGGGGCGGGCACGGCGTGGCGGGCGGAGGTGGTCATCGGTGGGCTCCAGCGGTGGGACGGGGCGTGGTGGGGGCGGCGGAGGAGCGGTACTCCACCTCGCCGCCGGTGAGCTGCAGGTAGGCCTCCTCGAGGGACACCTGGACGCTCGCGAGCTCGTGCAGCGGGATCCCGGCGGAGGCGGCGACCGCGGCGACGTGCGCGGTGGTGGCGCCCGCGACGTCGAGCACGTCGGGGCCGGTGGACGCGAGCTCGACGCCGGGCTCGCGGGACAGCAGCGCGGCCAGCGCGCGTACCTCGGGCGTGCGGACCCGCACGGTTGGCGGGCCGGCCAGCGCGATGACGTCCGCGACGGGTGCGTCGGCGACGACCCGCCCGCGGCCGATGACCACGAGGTGGTCGGCCGTCAGGGCCATCTCCGACATGAGGTGCGACGACAGGAAGACGGTGCGGCCCTCGGCGGCGAGCCCGCGCAGCAGCGTGCGCACCCACAGCACGCCCTCGGGGTCCAGGCCGTTCACCGGCTCGTCGAGGATCAGCGTCTGCGGGTCACCCAGCAGGGCCGCCGCGATGCCGAGGCGCTGCCCCATGCCGAGCGAGAACGTGCCGGCACGGCGGCGGGCGACGGACCCGAGCCCGGTGAGCTCGATGACCTCGTCGACGCGGCGCGCGCCGATGCCGTGGGTGGTGGCCTGCGCCAGCAGGTGGTCGCGGGCGGACCGCCCGCCGTGCACCGCCTTGGCCTCCAGCAGCACCCCCACCTCGCCGAGCGGTGCGCGGTGCTGGGCGTACGGACGGCCGTTGACCGTGACGCTGCCCGCGGTGGGGTGGTCGAGCCCCACGATCATGCGCATCGTCGTCGACTTGCCGGCGCCGTTGGGTCCCAGGAACCCCGTCACCTTGCCCGGCTGGACCGTGAAGGTCATGCCGTCGACGACGGTCTTGTCGCCGTACCTCTTCGTCAGACCGTGGGCCTCGATCATGCGTCCTCCTCGTTCGGGTGTGACTCGAACGTACGGACGCAGGTGCCGGCGCGGGACGCCCACGAGGACCATCTGCGCAGGTGGCGGGCATACGCCGGAAGGATGACGCCCGTCCCCCCGGGCGCCACGTGGGCGCGCCCTGGCCGGCCGGGTGACCACTGGTCAGGTGGGGGCGCCTGCGGCCGGTCGGAGTGCCCCCAGGTGACCTGTGGTCGGCGGGGAGGGTCGGCGGGCCCGTTGCGGGCGACAGCGGCGTGCCCGCGTGTCACGATCGTGTGCTCACCGACGAGAGGGAGGCCACCATGTCCGTCCCCGACGACGCCGTCACCCCGACGCCCGACGAGGTCCCCGACCCCGTGGAGGCGACCGCCCCGCGCGCCGACCCGCCCCCGGACGAGGACCTGACCGGGCAGCCCGACGAGGAGGGCACGATCCTGCCCGTCCCGGGCAACCGCGGCGGCAACGGCGTGGCGTAGCAGGCCCTGGCACGACGACGGCGGCGCCCCGCGTGGGGCGCCACCGTCGTGTCCGGGCCGTGTCCGCGGTCCTGTCCGCGGCCGCTCCCGGTGCCGTCAGGCGCGGCGCCGCAGCGCCGTCGCTGCCCCGACCAGCGACGCCGCCGCCCACGCGAGCAGCACGACGAGCGACCGGCCCGGCATCGTGAACGTGTCCTGCGCGAGCCCCGCGCGCACCAGCTGCGCCATCGGCTCGATCGGCAGCCACTCGTGCGCGGTCTGCAGCCAGGCCGGCATGCGCTCGGCGGGGTAGGACACGGGGGAGAACAGCAGGACGACGAACACCAGCGCCTGCGTGACGAGCATCGCGAGCTGCGGGGGCAGCAGCGTCGCCATGGCGTACCCGACGGCGGCGGCCGTCAGGGAGACCAGCACGGTGGCGGGCAGCAGCCACGGCGCGAGCGACAGGTCGACGTCGAAGCGCAGCACCCCGGCGACCACGCCCAGGGCCATGCCGGGCAGCGCGATGAGCGTCCACACCAGCAGGTCGGACAGCAGGAACGAGATGCGCGGGACGGGCAGGGTGCGCATCCAGTCGAGCGAGCCCTCCATGCGGGACTGCCCGACCATCTGCGGGACCATCACGAGGCCCACGGTGATGAGCGTGATGGTCGGCGCGCCGGTCGCCAGGAAGAGCGCGGTGACGGGGTCGGGGTCGCCGACGAGCAGCCCGTAACCGACGACGGTGGCCACGGCCATGAACACCTGCACGACGACCATCAGCGGCAGGAACTGCGACTGGCGGCGCAGCTGCCACTGCGCGAGCAGAAGGGTCTGGCGCACACCGTCCATGCGCGCCGGTGCGGCGGTGGTGGGGACGGGGGCGGTGAGCGTCGTCATGCTGCCGGGACCTCCTCGGTGGTGCCGGCGGGCTCGCCGACGAGCTGCACGTACACGTCCTCCAGGGACGCGGGCGTCAGGGCGTAGCGCTCGAGCCGCCCGGCCTCGACCTCGGCCTGCGCCCAGCGCACGACGTCGGCGGCGGCGTCGGACGGCACGGTGGCCGTCGCGCGCAGGTGACCGGCCGTGCGGTCGGCGGCTGCGGGGTGCCAGCGGACGTCGACGCCGGGCACCGTGTCGACCTCGAGGGTGAGGCTGCCGCGCCGGTGAGCGGTGAGGCCCGCGGGGGTGTCGGCCGCGAGGACGACGCCGCGGTCGAGCACCGCGAGGTGGTCCACGACGCGCTCGGCCTCGCGGACGTTGTGCGTGACCAGCAGGACGCCGTGCCCGGCGTCGGCCAGCCCGCGGATCTGCTCCCAGAGCAGGCGCCGGCGCACCGGGTCGACGTCGTTGGTGGGCTCGTCGAGCACCACGAGCCTGCCGGGCACGACCGTCGTCATGGCGAACGCGGTGAGCCGCGCGACGCCCCCGGACACCTTCTCGGCGGGGGTGTCGGCCCACGGGCGCAGGTCCAGGGCGTCGAGCAGGTCGTCCGCGCGGCGCCGCACGTCGGCCGGCGACGCGCCGCGGATGCGCCCGACGAGCTCGATGGCCCGCCGCGGGGTCAGCCCGCTGATGGGCACGTTGGCCTGCGCCTGGATGGACACCAGGCGCCGTGCCTGGTCCGGGTGCGCGACGGCGTCGGCGCCGGCCACGGTGATGGTGCCCGCGTCGGGGCGGACGATCCCCACGACCTGGTGCACGAGCGTCGTCTTGCCCGCGCCGTTGTGCCCGAGCAGCCCGACCACCTGGCCGGCGGCCACGTCGAGGTCGATCCCGTCATTCGCCTGCACGCCGCGTCGTCCGCGGTACCGCTTGCGCAGCCCTCGGACGGTCAGCACGTCCTCACCCATGGTCTCCCCGCCTCTCTGATACCGATCGGTATGTGCATGACGGTACGACGAAATACCCATTGGTATCAACCCCTCGGTATGAACCCGTCGTACGCTGGGTGCATGGCCGACGACCGCGACCGCCTCTCCGCCGCCAGCCGCGCCCTCGCCGACGCGGCCGCCCAGCTCACGCGTGCCCTCGGTGCCCAGGCCGAGCGCGTGGTCCCCGAGGTCTCGGACGCCGTGGCCCAGGGGCTGCGCGAGGCGGCCCGGGAGCTCGCGGACGTCACCGGCTCCCTCGCGGACGACGTGCGCACGAGCGACCAGCGGCGCCGCCGCAAGGTCGACCGCACCCGCGCGGACCTGCTGGACGCCGCCGCCCGCGTCTTCGCCGCCCGCGGGTTCGAGGGGGCGTCCGTCGACGACGTCGCCGCCGAGGCGGGGTACACCAAGGGCGCGGTGTACGCGCACTTCGGCTCCAAGCGCGAGCTGTTCCTCGCCGTCGCGCGCGCGCGGCTCGGCGAGGCGGGCGACCCGTCGCAGCACACGCTGCCCGGCGTCGGAGCCGACGGCGTCGACGTCGAGGCGCTCGCGGACGGGCTCGCACGCAGCTCCGACGACCCACGCCTGCTGCTGACCGTCGAGATCCTCGCCTACGCCCTGCGTCACCCCGAGGACGCCGACGAGCTGGCGGGCTCCTACGCCCGCGCCTTCGACGCGCTCGTCGAGCACGTCGCGGACCTGCGTCGCGCCCGCGACGCCCGGGACGGCCGGCCCTCGGACCCCGGCACCACGCAGGACGACCGGGACACGACCCTCGGCGTCGTGGCCCTGCTCAACGTCGCGCCGCTCGGCGCCCGGCTGCTCGGGCCGGAGCACATCACGCCCGCCGCCGGGGCGCGCGTGATCGCCCGCCTGCTGGGCTGACCCGACCCGGCCCCTGGACGCTGCGCCGCCCCGCCTGCCACGCTCGGGCGGATGACGGACACGGCAGGGGGCTGGTTCGAGCGGCGGTGGGCGGCGTGGCTGCGCGGCCACTACCGCGGCGGTCGGGGTGACGCGTTCGCCCGCTACTCGTCACGGGCCTACGCGGCCCTCGGCCGCACCGGGCTGACGCCCCGGCGGTGGGTCACCCTCGAGGTGCCCGGCCGACGCACCGGGCGGACCACCCGGTTCCCCCTGGCGATGGCCGACGTCGACGGGCGCTGGTACCTCGTGTCGATGCTGGGGGAGTGCGCCTGGGTGTGGAACGTCCGCGCCGCCGACGGGCACGCCGTGCTGCACCACGGGCGACGCCGGGCCGTGCGGCTCGTCGAGGTCCCCGTCGAGGAGCGGGCCGCCGTCATCCGCCGGTTCGTCCAGGTGGCACCCGGCGGGCGCCCGCACGTGCGCGTCGACCGCCGCGAGCCGGTCGCCGCCTTCGACGCCGTCGCGGCCGACCACCCCGTCTTCCGCGTCGAGCCGGCCGCCGCGGGGTAGACGCGCGTCACCACCCGACCGGAGCCAGAGGGTGCGCCACGACACGGGTCCGAGGGCACTGGCGTCCGCCCGCGTCCTGGGTGACGATGCGCAGCGGTGCCGACGACGTCGCCGCGCGGCCGACCGACCGCGCCCGACCGCCCGCGCCCGACAGACCGCGGGCGGGCAGACCAGGAGGCACCGTGACCGGACAGGACGTCCCCTTCGACACGCCCGAGGCCGACGGCGTGCCCGCCGGACCGCCGGCGCGCGCGGCGCACCCGGCCGAGCGTGCAGGCGCCCCGTCGACGGTGCCCGTCGGTGCGGGGTCCGCCGGCGACCCGGCGACGCGCCTCGACGGGCTGCCCGTCACCCGCCGGCACGTGCGGCTGCTGCTCGGGTCCGGCGTCGGGTGGACGTTCGACGCGATGGACGTCGGCCTCATCTCGTTCGTCATCGCCCAGCTCGCGGTGGTGTGGGGCACCGACGCGACCGCGCTCGGGTGGATCGCGTCCGCCGGGTTCGTCGGGATGGCGGTGGGCGCCGCCCTGGGCGGGCTGCTGGCCGACCGCATCGGACGCCGGCAGGTCTTCGCGCTGACGCTGCTGGTCTACGGGCTGGCCACGGGCGCGTCCGCGCTCGCGGGCGGCGTCGCGGTGCTGATGGCGCTGCGGTTCGTGGTCGGGCTCGGGCTGGGCGCGGAGCTGCCCGTCGCGTCCACGCTGGTCAGCGAGTTCGCGCCGCCGCGCATCCGCGGGCGGGCCGTCGTCGTCCTGGAGTCGTTCTGGGCGGTGGGCTGGATGCTCGCGGCCGTCGTCGGGTACCTCGTGGTGCCCCTGGGTGACGACGGGTGGCGGTGGGCGCTCGCGCTCGGCGCGCTGCCCGCGGTGTACGCCGTGGTGGTGCGTCGCGGTCTGCCGGAGTCCGTGCGGTTCCTGCTGGCGCGCGGCCGGCACGAGGAGGCCGACCGCGTGGTCGCCGACCTGGAGGCGTCACCCGCCGTCGGCCACCGCGGGCTGACGGGCGCCCAGGTGCGCGACCGGGCCGCGACCGACGGTGCGGCGCCCGCCGGGACCGTCGCCGCCGGGTCGCCCGCCGGGTCCACCGCTGCCGGGACCGTCGCGGCCGGGCCGCCCGTCGCCGCCCCCGCCGACGGGCCCGCCGCACCTGCCGACGGGCCCGCAGCACCCGAGGGACCGCCCCGGCTCGCGGCGCTGTGGGCGCCGGGGCTGCGACGCCGCACGACGGCGCTGTGGGTGGTGTGGTTCGCCGTGAACTTCTCCTACTACGGCGCGTTCATCTGGCTGCCGTCCCTGCTGGCGGCCGACGGGCACACCCTGGTGCGGTCGTTCGAGTACACGCTGATCATCACGCTGGGCCAGCTGCCCGGGTACGCGGCCGCCGCGGTGCTGGTCGAGACGTGGGGCCGGCGCCGGACCCTGGCGGCGTTCCTGGCCGGGTCCGCCGTCGCCGCGGGCCTGTTCGCGGTCGCGTCGGGTGACGTGCAGATCGTCGGCGCGGGGCTGCTGCTCTCGTTCTTCAACCTCGGCGCGTGGGGCGCGCTGTACGCCGTCACGCCCGAGCTGTACCCGACCCGCGTGCGCAGCACCGGCGCCGGCTGGGCCGCGGGCATCGGACGCACCGCGTCCGTGCTCGCACCGCTGGCCGTCCCGCAGCTGCGGGAGCTGGGCGGCACCGGGCTGCTGTTCGCCGTCTTCGCGGCCGTGTTCGTCGTCGCGGCCCTCGGGGCGCTCGCGCTGCCGGAGCGCACCGGCGAGAGCCTGACGTAGCGGCTGCCGCGCCCGGGGCGTCGGCACGCCGTCGCCGGCGCCCCTCCGCCGGCGCCCCGGGTGGCTGGGGCACCGCTCAGGGGCGGCGCTTCTGCTTGTCCAGCTGGTCCTTGGCCGCGTCGACGACCTTGTCGACCTTCGCGTCCGTGCCGTCGCCCGTGCGCGACTTCAGCGCGTCGGCCGCCTTGTCGAGCGCCTGCTTGGCCTGCTCCTCGCGGCCCGACACCGCTCCGCGCGCCTTGTTCACCAGGTCGTCGATGCCCATGAGGGTCTCCGTCCGTGCGTCCCGGCGCCGACAGGTCGGCACCCTGCCTCCAGTGTGCGTCCGCGCGCGGCGGTCGGCCGCTCGAGCGGGCGGCGGCCGCCCGTCCGGCGCGCCCGCCGCAGCGCAGGCTCCGGCGGGTCAGTCGCCGCGCTCGACCCCGTCGACCGTCCCGGCGGGAGCCACGTCGTCGCCCCCGCTCGTCATACGGTCGACGTCGGTGCCGTCGGACTGCTCGACCCGGGTCGCGTCACCCGTCGCCTCCTCGTCCCACTCGATGTCGTCCGGGTAGTCCGTCGGGCGTGCGGCGGGCGCCGCCCCGTCACCGGCCGGGTCGTCCAGGTCGAGGACGGCGGTGTCGGCGGTGCCGTCAGCGCGCGCCGCGGCACCCGAGGGGTCCTCGGCCGTGGCCTCGTCCGTGAAACGCTCGTCGTCGACCACGGTCTCGTCGGCCACGGTCTCGTCGGCCACGGCCTCGTCGGCCACGGCCTCGTCGCTGGTCGTCGCGTCGGCAATCACGTCGTCGGCCACGGTCACGTCGTCGGCCACGCTCACGTCGTCCGCTGCCGTCACGTCGCCGCCCTCGGACCCGCCGTCCGGGGCGCCACCCGCCGGCTCCGCGATCTCCTCGCTCAGCTCCTCGGTGCGGGCCTCGACCTCGGCACGCTGCTGCGCGATCGCCTCGCGGATGCGGTCGGCCTGCGTGGCCAGCTCGGTGCGCACGTGCTCGACGCTCGCGTCGATGGTGGCCCGCGCCTCCGCGTCGATCCGCTCGAACTCCTGCGCGAGCGCCTGCTCCTCGGTGCGCAGCGCCGTGCGCACCCGCTCGAACTCCTCGTCCACGCCCATGACTGCCTCCGGCTCGTCGGTCCTCACGTGCGGCGCCGCCGCACCGGGCGTCGCGCGCCCGTCCCGGAGCCGACGCTACGTGCCCGGCGGCGGCTCCACGACCGATCGGGTGGTCAGTCCCACGAACGCGCCCAGCCGTTCGAGCGACTCGGGACGCTGCGGCAGGGTGCGCGTGAGGTGCGTCGAGCGGACCACGAACGCCGCCCACTGACCCCGCGACACCGCGACGTTGAGGCGGTTGCGGTCGAGCAGGAAGTCCAGCCCTCGCGGCACCTGCGCGGGCGACGACGCCGCGGTCGTCACGATCACGACGGGCGCCTCCTGCCCCTGGAACCGGTCGACCGTGCCGACGCGCGTGTCCGTGAACCCGGCCGCGTCGAGCTTCTGCCGCACCGTCCACACCTGCGCGTTGTAGGCGGCGACGACCAGGACGTCGGCGGCCGTCAGCGGCCGGGACGGCTCGGCGGCGTCGGGGTCGTGCCAGGTGCGTCCGACGAGGTCGGCGACGAACCTGACGACCACGTCGGCCTCCTGCGGGGACGCGACCGCGTTGCCCTCGTGGTCCACCAGCACGCCGTGCACGCCCGGTGGCACCCCGTCGAGCGACCGCCGGGCCGCACGCGGCGCCGACGCCAGGCGCCCCTCGTACGCGAGCGTCGACACCGCCGCGCACAGCTCCGGGTGCATCCGGTACGTCACGGGCAGGAAGTACCCGAGGTCTGCCGGCAGGGTGTCGTGGCCGTCGGTGAGCCAGCCCAGCGCGCTGCGGTCCACCGGCTCGGGGTGGGTGCCCTGGCTGACCTGCGGCAGCTGCTGCGGGTCGCCCAGCAGCAGCAGGTTGCGGGCGGCACCGGCCACGGCGAACGTGGTGGCGAGCGCGAACTGCCCGGCCTCGTCGACCACCAGCAGGTCGAGCGGCTCACCCGGCAGACGCCTGGCGTTGACCAGGTCCCAGGCGGTGCCGCCGAGCACCGCACCGGCACCCGGGCGGCCGCCCGGGTGCGTCGCCCAGAACTCACCGAACCCCGTGTCCGGGACCCACGTCCACGGCGCGTCCGGGTCGGCGGTGCGGGCGTCGGAGGAGCCCGGCGCCTTCTTGGCGATCGCGTCGCGCGCGACGCCGGCGGCCGCGACCCCGCGCAGCATGTTCTCGACCACCGCGTGCGACTGCGCGACGACGCCGACGCGCCACCCCCGGGCCACCAGCGCCGCGATCACGCGTGCGCCGGTGTACGTCTTGCCGGTCCCGGGCGGGCCCTGGACCGCGAGGTACGAGTCGTCCAGGTCCTCGACGGCGTCCGTCAGCACGTCGACCAGGCCCGCCCCGTCGCCCACCGACGGCAGTGGCCGGCCCGAGCGGGTGCGCGGCGGCGTGCGCCGGGCAAGGTCGAGCACGGCGGAGCGCGGCAGCGGCACGTCGGAGTCGGCGGGCACGTCGTGCACGGCGTCGAGCACCTGCTGCGCCAGGCCGCGGATCGCCTCACGCAGCGGGCCCGTGCCGATCGGACCGGACGGGGCCAGCGCCATGGGCAGCTCCGCGAAGGCCTCCGTCCCCTTCGGGCGCGTCTCCTCGACGAGCAGGACGTCGCGCACGGCCGACCCCTCGCCGGTGGCCGTCACGTCGAGCACCGTCATGCGCTCGCACCAGCCGCGCGGCGCGTCGACCGACCGCTTGACGCACTCCGGCAGCGGCGGCTCGTACAGGCCGACGGCCTGCGTACCGGGACGCAGGTCGCTGCCGGGCTCCAGCCGGCCGGTCATGCGCAGCACGCGGCGCTCGACCTTCTTGCCGGCGGGCAGGTGCCAGTCGGTGACGACCTCGACGGCGCCGGGCCGGTCCGCGAGCAGCACGTTGCGCCGCTCCGTCCAGTCCGAGGGGTGCGCTCCGAGCCGGTCGAAGTGCCCCCACCAGTACGGCTTGTCCTCGCGCTGGTGGTACCGCAGGGCCGCGCCGACGAGCGCGACGGCCTGGCGTGCGGGGGAGCGGACGACACCCTCGCCCGGGCCGGGCCCGGCGACCGCGAGCAGCGCGTCCTCCAGCGGGTCGGGCGTGGCGAGCTCGGCCGCGCGGGCCTCGGCCGTCGGGTCGAGGACGACGGCACGCGACGGCGCGACCCCGGCCTCGGCCAGCCGCGCCAGCAGCCAGTCGCGCAGCCCTCGCGTGGAGTCGCAGTCGTAGTGGTTGTAGACCTCGATGGCCTTGATGCGGTCGGTCCAGTCGTCCAGGCGGCCGGCGTCGCGCGCGGCGACCGCCTCGGCGTACTCGACGATCGAGTCCGCCGCGGTGGTGACGCCGTCCCCCCGGCCCGTCGCCATGTACAGCGGCTCGAGCTTCTTCAGCGAGTACGACCGCTGCCCCGTCCGCACGCCCGCCTTGACCGCGGCGTACAGGTCGACCAGCAGCCCTTCGCGCAGCAGCGCGTCCACCTGCGCCTCGCCCTCGCCGTGGCGTGCGGCGAGGCGACGCAGCGTCGACTTCTCGTACGCCGCGTAGTGGTAGACGTGCATGCCGGGGAAGCGCGCCCGGCGGTCGGCCAGGTACGCGAGGAACTCCCGAAGGGCCACACGCTCGGCCGCGCGGTCGTGCGCCCAGAACGCCACGAAGGGCGCCTCCGCACCCGGCTCCGGCGGGTTCTCCACCACGCCGAACAGGTACTCCAGCCCCCACGCGTCCGGCTCGCCGGCCATCGCGGCGTCGTACCACAGGGGGTCGCCCTCGAAGTCGAAGAAGATGTCGCCCGGGTCCGGGGGAGGCAGCAGTGTCGCGACCGCCTGCGCGTCGGTCACCTCGTACGGGACGTCCGTGGGGTGCGCCGGGTCGGGGTTGCGCGCCTCGAGGTCGAGCTGCAGCCGCGCCTGCAGGCGGGCCCGTGCGACGACGGCCGGGTTCAGCCCTTCGACCTCCAGGCCGTCGGGCGCCGCGGCCAGCGCCTCGACGGTCGTGATGCCGACCGTGGCCAGCGCCGCCCGCTGCCGCTCGTACACCCCGGCGACCAGGGTCACGTCCCGACGCACCTCGAGCTCGTGCGTGCACAGCGAGCACCGGCCGCACGCGGACCAGCGCCCGTCGCCCCACACCACCGGACCCTGCTCGGCGCGGTGCGTGTCCAGCACGTCCTGCAGGCGGGCGCGCCGGTCCAGGTACACGGGCACCAGGTCGGCCACCGCGTGCCGCGTGACGGCACCGTCGCCCAGCGCCAGCTCGACCTCGCGCGCCACCGGCAGGCCCGCCCGGGTCAGCTGGTCCGCGTACGCCGCCACCTGCAGCAGCGCGGTCGGCTGCGCGTTGCGGGCGAGCTTGGCGTCGCGCACGGACCAGGCGCCGGCCTCGTCCCGCACGACGAAGTCCGCGCGCCCCACGAACCGGCCGTCGAAGAACGCGGCCTGGTGCACGACGTCCGCGGTGCCCAGCAGGTCCAGCGTCGCGGCCTGCGCCGCCTCGAGGTGCGCCCGCGACCGCGGGTCACCCGTGCCCGGCACCTGGGCCAGACCACCCCGTGCCCCGGGCCGCCACACGCCGTACCGCCGCACCAGCGAGCGCAGCACGCGCTGCTCGTGCTCGTCACCCAGGTGCGCGACGCGCGCGAGCACGACGTCCGCGTCGGGGGTGACCGCGGCAGCGCGGCCCAGGTGGGCGTCGAGCGACCGGAGCACCGCGTACTCGCAGGCCGCGGCCGCCGTCAGGTCGCCCGCGGAGTACGTCAGGGTGCCGTCGTCGAGCAGGATCACACCGGCAGGCTACGGCCGACCTCCGACACCCCGGCCGACCTGCGCCCGCGGTTCGCGCCCCGCCCTGCGCCGGCGCTCGCCGCGGCCCGGCAGCGGGTCGCTCGAGATGCGGACGGGCGGACCGTCCCCGACGGTGGTGTCCCGGCGTCGCCCTCGCGTCGCCGCACCCCAGCACAGGAGGACGCACATGACCCGCACGGTCTCCGAGCTCATGACGCCCCACCCCACGGTCGTCGAGGTCACCGACACGCTGCACGCGGTCGCGCAGACCATGGCCACGCAGGACATCGGCTCCCTCGTGGTGGCGCAGGACGGCGCGGTCGTCGGCATCGTCACCGACCGCGACCTCGTCGTGCGCGGCCTGGCGGAGGGCCTCGGCCTCGACGCCCCCGTCGGCAGCATCGCGACGGGCGACCCGCTGACCGTGGCCCCGGACGACGACCTGCGCGACGTCGTGCGCATCATGCGCGAGCAGGCGGTCCGGCGCGTCCCGGTGGTCGAGGGCGGGCTGGCCGTCGGGGTCCTCAGCATCGGCGACCTCGCCGCCGAGCTCGACCCCACCTCGGCGCTCGCGGACATCTCCGAGGCACCGGCGAACGACTGAGCGCACCCGGCGTCCACGCCGGTCACGACGGCGGCCGACCCCCCACGGGCGGCCGCCGTCGGCGCGCCCACCGACCCGCGAGCGCATCCGCCGTTCCGGATGCCGGTCCCGCCCGTCCACCCCACCATGGACGCATGGCTGACCAGACCACACCCCAGGACCCGACCACCCAGCACCCCGACCCGGACACGCAGACGGCCGAGCAGATCGAGCACCCGGGGCGGACCGAGGACATGCGCAAGGAGCCCGACCACGGCGAGGAGTCGTACCGCGGCTCCGGACGCCTGGAGGGGCGTCGCGCGCTGATCACCGGCGGTGACTCCGGCATCGGCCGTGCCGTGGCCATCGCCTTCGCCCGCGAGGGCGCCGACGTCGCGATCTCCTACCTCCCCGAGGAGGAGGAGGACGCCCGCGTGACGCTCTCCTGGATCGAGAAGGCAGGCCGCAAGGGCCTGCTGCTGCCCGGCGACATCCGTGACGAGGCGCTCGCGCGCTCCCTGCCGGACCGCGCCGCGCAGGAGCTCGGCGGGCTGGACGTGCTCGTCAACAACGCCGCGTACCAGATGGCGCAGTCCGGGCTGGCGGACATCACCACCGAGCAGCTGGACCGCGTGCTGAAGACGAACATCTACGCGATGTTCTGGATCACCCAGGCCGCGCTGCCGCACCTGAGCGCCGGGGCGTCGATCATCAACACCTCGTCGATCCAGGCGTTCGACCCCAGCCCCGGCCTGCTGGACTACGCGTCCACCAAGGCCGCGATCTACAACTTCACGATGGGCCTGGCCCAGCAGCTCGCGGAGGACGGCATCCGCGTCAACGCCGTGTGCCCCGGCCCCATCTGGACCCCGCTGATCCCCGCGACGATGAACGCGGAGAAGGTGGAGAGCTTCGGGTCCGACACCCCGCTGGGTCGCGCCGGGCAGCCGGCCGAGCTGGCGCCCGCCTACGTGTTCCTCGCGTCGCAGGAGTCGTCGTACGTCACCGGCGACCGCATCCTGGTGACCGGCGGGCGGTCCTGATGCGCGTCGTCGTCGTGGGCGGCCACGGCAAGGTGGCACGCCTGCTGGCACCGCTGCTGATCGCCCGCGGCGACGACGTCGTCCCCCTGGTGCGCCGTCCGGAGCACGCGGACGAGCTGGCCGCGCTGGGCGCGCAGCCCGCGCTGCTGGACATCGAGTCGGCCGACGCGGACGACTTCGCGGGCGTGCTGACCGGCGCCGACGCCGTGGTGTTCGCGGCCGGTGCCGGCCCGGACGGGCGCGCGGACCGCAAGCGGACCGTCGACCTCGAGGGGTCCCTGAAGTCGCAGGACGGTGCCCGCCGTGCGGGCGTCCGGCGGTTCGTGCAGGTCTCCGCGATCGGCGTCGACGAGCCGATCACCGACGACATGCGGGCCGTCTGGGCGGCGTACGTGGTGGCCAAGCGCGACGCCGACGAGGCGCTGCGCGACTCGGGCCTCGACTGGACGATCCTGCGGCCCGGCGGCCTGACCGACGGCCCCGGCACCGGGCGGGTGCGGCTGGGCGACAGCGTGCCGCGCGGAGAGGTCCCCCGCGCCGACGTCGCCGCGGTGCTGGCCGCCGTGCTGGCCGACCCCGCGAGCGTCGGGCACCAGTGGGAGCTGGTCGGCGGGGACACCCCGATCGTGGACGCGCTGGCGGCGGCCACGGGGGCCTGAGCCGTCAGGCGCGCTCGCGTTCCCCCACCAGCACGTGGTGCGGGTGCACCCGCCCGGCGTCCAGACGGGTGGCGGTGACGGCCAGGCCGGCGTCGCGCAGCCACCCGGCGACGACGTCGGGTGGGACGAACGTGAAGGTGGTCGACCCCTCGGTGATCCGCAGGACCCGCACGGACAGGGTCTCCTGCCACCGGTTCCAGGCGACCTTCCACCGGGGGGACGTGCCCATCTCCTTGACGACGAGCCGCCCGCCCGGCGCCACCTGCTCGGCCGCGGCCAGCAGCAGGCGACGCTGGGCGTCGGCGGGCAGCAGGTAGAGCACGTCCACCACCACGACGGCCGCCCACGGCCCGGCGGGCACGGCGCCGTCGGGCGCGACCGTCAGCTCCAGGTTGGGCACGCGTGCCGCGGCACCGGCACCGACCGCGACCTTGTCCGCGTCGATGTCCACCCCGACCACGCGGCGCCCCGGGCCGGCGAGCGCGGCGTAGGCACTGAACAGGCCGTGCCCGCAGCCGATCTCCAGCACGGGCCCGTCGTCGGGCAGCAGCGTGGCCAGCCGACGGAACGGCGCGCTCCACCAGCGCACGTGCACGTGCGCCCGCTCCTGCCACGGCGCGTCGCGGTACAGCGCGAGCGCGCGGCGCCCCAAGGCGTCGGGTGCGCGCGTCACGGGCGTCCCCCCGCGTCGGGCGCGGCCGTCGCGGCCAGGCCGGTGAACCCGGTGAGGACGTACCCGCACGCGTCGACGTGCGCGCGGGTGCGCGGCGACGTCAGCGCCGCGAGCTCGTCGGACCACCGGTAGCCCCACGCGAACCGCCCCGCGTCGGGGTCGTGCGCGACGCCCGGGTGGGCGTTGACCTCGAGCGTGCGCGCGCCGCGCGCGGCGGCCGCGGTGAGCGTCGCGACCCAGCGGTCCTCGTCCATCGCGCCCGCCTCGTCGAGGCCCGCGTAGTCGTCGGTGGTCGTCAGGCCCGCCCGCCGCAGGCGCCCGTGCAGCACGCGCCCCAGGGCGCCGACGCCCGCAGCGGTCACGCCCCGCGCGTGGCTGCGGGGCAGGCGGACCGCACCGATGCCCGCGCCGACGGCGAGCTCGGTGACGACCCGGCCCACGACCGGCCACAGGTGCGTGTGCTGGTGGGTGTCGAGGTGCGTGACGGGCAGGCCGACCCCCTGCACGCGCTCCAGCTGGGCGCCCAGCTCGCGGCGCACGTCGTCGGGGTCGATGCGCCCGGCGAGCCCGCGTGCCACGACGGTGCGGTAGCCGAGCGGGAAGCGGCCCCGCCGGTCGACGAGCGTGGGCACCTCCCGGGCGGACAGCAGCGGCGGGTCCTCGCCGACGAGCGCGAGGTGCGCGCCGAGCTCGAGCGTCGGGTGGTCCCGCAGGACGCGGGCCGCGTCGTCGAAGGCGGTGCCCACCGCGAGCAGCGACGTCGCCGTCACCACGCCGTCGACGTGCGCGCGCCGCACCGCCTCGTTCACGCCGGCGGTGAGCCCCAGGTCGTCCGCCGTGACGACGAGGAGCCGCGTCACGCGCTGTCTCGTGCGGGTCGGGCGGGCAGGCTGCGCAGCTCGCGCCGCAGCGTCCGCATCTCGCTGAGCATCGTGCGGATCACGCCGAGCGAGGAGAGCGTCGAGACCCCGCGCGTGCGCGGGAAGTAGTCGACCCCGATCTGCAGCACCTCGAACCCGGCCTTCTGCGCCCGCACCAGCAGCTCGGCGTCGATGAACGACCCCTCGCTGCGCAGGGTCACGTGGTCCAGCACCTCGCGGCGGACCAGCTTGAACGCGAAGTTCACGTCCCGTACGCGGGTGCCGAACATGACGCGGACCAGGCCGTTGTAGAGGAACGAGTACACGGCCCGGCGCGGGCCCTCGCCCGTGCGGTCCAGCCGGTACGCGCTGACGATGTCGACCTCGTAGGTCTGCAGGACGCGCAGCGCCCGCTCGAGCTCGCGCATCTCGAACGGCAGGTCCGCGTCGGTGTACAGCACGACGTCGCCCTTCGCGGCGTCGAAGCCCGAGCGCATCGACCCCCCGAGCTTGCGGTTGACCGGGTGGTGCACGACCCGGACGTGCGGGTCCTCGGTCGCGAGCAGGTCCGCGATCTGCGGGGTGCGGTCCGTCGAGGCGTCGTCGACGACGATCACCTCGTAGTCGAGCACCTGACCCTGCTCGATCAGCTGGCGGCAGGTGACGGACGCGGCCGCGACGGCGCGCTCGATGTACTCCTCCTCGTTCCACATGGGGAAGAAGACGGAGATGCGGGACAACGGTCCCGGACCGCGTGTGGACGTCATGACACTGCCACCCCTCTGCCGAACAGGTACGTGAGCACGACGAGCAGCGCTGCCGACACGACCAGCGTGACGGGGACCACCCACCGCCGCTGGCGATCCGCGAGGAAGCTGCCCGCCGCGGCCATCACGGGGAAGGCCACCAGCACGTACCGACCCGCCCCCATGAAGTCCTTCGTCCCGATGATCGGGATGAGCAGCACGACCGCGGCGTAGGCGGCGTAGCCCCACCCGAACAGCCGTTGGACGCGCCGTAGCAGCAGCACCGCGCACAGGCAGGCGAGCGCCTGCAGCGTCAGCAGCAGCGCGATGTCGTACGGCCCCTTGATCAACGTGCCCGCGTAGACGACCTTGAACCAGGTCCGCGGCCCGACGCCCTGGTTCCAGCCCGGTGCGGACTCCACCTCGACGAACGCGAGCGGGTTGCCGAACTCCAGCCACAGGTACAGGCACCAGCCGGCCAGCCCCAGCCCGGATGCCAGCACCCCGACGTGACGCAGGCGCACGTCGCGCACGGCGGCGACCAGGTCGCGCCACCCGGGCCACACCGGCGGTGCGCCGCCTGCCCCGGCCACGGGCGGGTCGTCCGCCGCGAGGTCGCCGGGGCGGGCAGCACGGCGGTCCTCCGCCAGGATCTCCAGGGTGCGCACCACCAGGCCCACCGCGACGGCGACCCCCACGGGCCGGCCCGCGGTGGCCACCGCGCCGACGATGCCGGCCGCCAGGTACCAGCGTCGTTCCAGCAGCACGAACGCGCCGATCGCGCTCAGCAGGAACAGCGCGTCGGCGTACATCGGGCCGTAGAGGAAGAACGCGTACGGGTACAGCAGCAGGACCGCGACCGCCAGGACGGCGGTGCGCCGCGGCAGACGTCGGCGCGTCCAGAGGGCGAACAGGACCACGGCGACCAGCCCGCACAGCACGCTCAGCAGCTGCCCGGCGACCTGGTGGTCACCCAGGAGCTCCCCGAACCCGCGCACGCCGAGCGGGTACGCGGGGAAGAACGCGACGGGCGACTGCTGCCCCGGCGCGTACGAGTACCCGTCGCGCACGATCTCGAGGTACCAGCCCGCGTCGTACTGGTACCAGCCGTCGAGCCACGACGGGCCGGTCAGCTCGGGGTCGTGGCGCACCTGGTGCCGCGTCGCGAGGGCGACGACCGTCGACAGCACGACGACCAGGACGGCGAAGACGCCGGCGACCGCGGCCCCGTACCACCGGTCGCTGCGCTGCGCGACGGGCTGCGCTCCGGGTCTCGTCATGGCCGATGTCACCTGGATCCCTGCTCTCCGTGTCCGGGACGCACCGTGGCGGACGGCGCGAGCATAGGGTGAGACGTCCGGGCGCCGTGCCGCGTTGGGGTCCGACCGGGTGACGATCGTGGACCGGGTGCGTGGCGAGGGCGAGGTGACGGGTGGTCGGGCTGCTCTGCGTCGCGGGTTCGGCGCTCTGCTCGGGCTCCGCCGTGGTGCTGCAGGCCGTCGCGGTGCGCCGCCTGCCGCACGACACCGGGCTGGGGTCGACCCTCGCGCGACGACTCCTCACGTCCCCGGCCTACCTGGCCGCCCTCGTGCTCGTGGCCCTCGGGTTCGCGCTGTCGTTCGTCGCGCTGCGCACCCTGCCGCTGTTCCTGGTGCAGGCCGGGCGCGCGTCCGGGCTCGCGGTCGCCGCGGCGCTGGCGGTCCTGCTCCTCGGTGCGCGGTTCACGGGCCGGGACGCCGCGGGCCTGGTCGCCCTGGGTGCGGGGCTGGTCGCCCTGGCGCTCAGCGTCGCGTCCGCACCCGTCGCCGCACCCGCCGCCGGCGTGCCCCTGGGTCTGCTCGGGGCCGCGCTCCTGCTGGGGGTCGTCGCCTGGCGGGTGGCCGCACGGCCGCCGGCCACGCGCACGGGTCTCGCCCTCGCCGTGATGGCGGGCTGCGGGTACGCCCTGCTCGCCCTGGCCGCGCACGTGGTCGACCCCACCCGGCCGGTCGAGCTGCCGGCGGACCCGGCGCTGTGGGCGGGGGCGCTCGGCGGGTGCCTCGCGCTCGCGCTGACGGCGCTCGCACTGCGGCGGGCCCCCGTCGTGCCGGTGACGGCGGCGACCGTCGCCACCGAGACGTGCGTCGGTGCCCTGCTCGGGCTGGTGCTCGTGGGGGACCGCGCGCTGCCGGGCCGTGGCCTGCTGGCGACGGTCGCCTTCGTGCTCGTCCTGGCGGGCGCGCTCGCCGTCGCCCGCTTCGGGTCGCCCGAGTCGCTCGCCGAGCCGGAGCCGGTCAGCGCACAGGGCTGACCTGCTCACCATGGGCGGCCGACCACGCGCTGGCCAGCACCGCGTCGAGGTCGTGCGTCGCCCGCCAGCCGAGGCGCTGCTGCGCGCGCGCGACCGCTGCGACGACCGTCGCGGGGTCGCCGGTGCGCCGCGGCAGGGTCTGCAGCGGGACCTCGCTCCCGTCGAGGGCGCAGAGCCTGCGGACCACCTCCAGCACGGACACGCCCGTCCCGGTGCCGACGTTGAGCACCTCCGAGCGCACCGGGCCCGTGTCCGCCTCGAGCGCCCGCAGGGCGGCGACGTGCGCGGACGCGACGTCGCGGACGTCCACGAGGTCGCGCACGCACGAGCCGTCGGGCGTCGGGTAGTCCGTGCCGTTGACCTGCGGGGGCTCACCCCGCGCGAGGCGGCCCAGCACCGTCGTCACCAGGTTGGTCTCCTGGTCGTCGCGCAGCGCGGACGACCGTGCGCCCGCCACGTTGAAGTAGCGCAGGCAGAACGACCGCACGCCGCTGCCGGTGGCGCGCGCGGCGAGCTGCTCCCCCCGCAGCTTGGTCGTGCCGTACGGGCTCAGGGGTGCCGGCGGGGTGTCCTCGTCGACGGACGGCACGTCGGGCGACCCGTACACCGCGGCCGACGACGAGAAGACCAGGTGCGGCACGCCGGCGGCTGCCATCGCCGCCAGCACGTGCGCCGTCCCCTCGACGTTCTGCGCGTGGTACCACTCCGGCCGTGCGAACGACTCCGCGACCTCCTTGCGGGCTGCCAGGTGCACCACGGCGGTGACGTCCCAGCGCGCGAACGCGTCGGCCAGCACCCCGGGCGCGGCCGCGGACGCGACGTCGAGCCGGACCACGGGCACCCCCGGGATCCTGTCGACCCGTCCGGTCGACAGGTCGTCGACCACGACCACACTCCGCCCGGCCCCGAGCAGCGCGTCCACGACGTGCGCCCCGATGTACCCCGCCCCGCCTGTCACCAGCACGCCCACGGGGGGAGCGTACGAGTCGGGACATAGGCCGCGGGTCCTCCCGGAGGGGGACGTTCGTCGTCCCCCTGGACGAGCCGGGCGGTGCCGCGCCCCGTGGTGCGGGGTCAGCCGGCGAGCACGCGGGCGCGATCCAGCACGGCGTCGAGCATCGCGGGGGTCAGCCGGCCGGTGAACGTGTTGTGCGGGCTCACGTGGAAGCAGCCGAGCAGGACGAGGGCGGCGTCACCGCGGCGCAGGGTGAGCTCGGCCCCGTGACCGAAGGCGGGGCGGGGCCGGGGGACGTCCCAGCCCTGCTCGGCCAGGGTCGTGAGCAGCGCCTTCCAGCCGAACCCACCGAGCACCACCGCGACGCGCGGGGCGACCAGCTCGATCTCCCGGGCGAGCCACGGCCCGCAGGTGCGGCGCTCGACGGCTGTCGGGGCGTTCGCCGGCGGTGCGCACCGCACCGGGGCGGTCATCCGCAGGCCGGTGAGCACGAGGCCGTCGTCGCGGGCGACCGAGGTCGGCTGCGACGCCAGGCCGACGCGGTGCAGCGCGGCGACGAGGAAGTCGCCCGAGCGGTCGCCGGTGAACATCCGGCCCGTGCGGTTGCCGCCGTCAGCGGCAGGGGCCAGGCCGACCAGCGCGATCCCGGCGTGCTCGTCGCCGAACCCGGGCACGGGCCGCGCCCAGTACGTCTGGCCGCGGAACCGGGCCGGCGGGTCCGCGGCGGCGGCCTCCCGCCACGCGACCAGCCGCGGGCACGCGCGGCAGCCCGTGACCGCGCTGTCGAGCTCGGCCACGGTCGTGGCCGCGGCGGCGGCGTGCACCACGTCGGCGGGGTCGTCCAGGCCCGCCACGGGTCAGAACCGGTCCGGGTCGCCCGCACCCACCCGGACGACCTCCGGTGCCCCGGACGTCCAGTCGACGACCGTGGTGGGCTCGGTGCCGCGGTCACCCCCGTCGACGACGGCGTCGAGCACGTCGTCGAGCTCCTCCTTGATCTGCCAGCCCTCGGTCATCGGCCAGTCGTGGCCGGGCATCAGCAGGGACGACGAGAGCAGGGGCTCACCCAGCTCGCGCAGCAGGGCGTGCGTCACCGGGTCGTCGGGGATGCGGACGCCGACCGAGCGCTTCTTGTCGTGCGCGAGGCGCCGTGGCACCTCCGGCGTCGCGGGCAGGATGAACGTGTACGGGCCGGGCGTGGCGGCCTTGATGGCGCGGAACGCGCTGTTGTCCAGGTGCACCAGCTGCCCGAGCTGTGCGAAGTCGCAGCACACCAGCGTGAAGTGGTGGCGGTCGTCGAGGTGCCGGATGCGGCGGATGCGATCGGCGCCGTCGTGGTTGTCCATGCGGGTGCCCAGGGCGTACATGACGTCCGTCGGGTACGCGATCACAGCGTCGTCCCGCAGCATGGCCACCACCTGGGCGACCGACCGCGGCTGCGGGTCCGTGGGGTGGACGTCGAAGTACCGGGCCATGCGCCTCAGCGTAGGAGGCGCGCGCCCGGTCCGCGCGCGTGGGTGCGGCTCACGGCAGGCGGTCGGCCACCTGGGCCACGAGCTGGGAGAGCAGGGCCGGCTGGGCGGCGGCGGCCAGCACCGCCCCGGCCGTGACGGCACCCACGACCGACCCGACCCGACGCAGCGTCGCCACCATGGTCCGCACCTCCGTCCTCGCGCCACCCCCGTGGTGGCGTGGTGCCAGCCTGTCGCCCGGCCCGCGCCCCGCACATCCGGGCGGACCCCCCTCCGTGCCCGGGGGACAGCCCCCGGTCGGCTCGGGGTCCGGTGCCGCGCGGCACGTCGCGCCCACCCGGTGCACGCCCGCTGACCAGGACCGACGTCCCGACGTCGACCCTGAGTGCCGGGGCCCGCGCGCTCAGGGTCGCGTCCGGGGCCAGCCCTGGTGCCGAGCGGTCGCCCGGGGGTGGACGATCGTCGGTGTGACCACCACCGACAGCACCCGGGCCGAGACGCCCATCGCCACCGCGCGCGGCCTCGTGCGCACCTACGGCTCCGGCCCCACCGCCGTGCACGCGCTCGCGGGCGTCGACCTCGACGTCCAGCGCGGCCGGCTCACCGCGACGATGGGGCCCTCGGGGTCCGGCAAGTCCACCCTCATGCACTGTCTCGCGGGCCTCGACCGGCCCACGTCGGGGACCGTCGTCGTCGACGGCGAGGAGGTGTCGGCCATGTCGGAGCGCCGCCTGACCCGGCTGCGGCGCGACCGGATCGGCTTCGTCTTCCAGGCGTTCAACCTGGTGCCCACGCTCACGGCGCTGGAGAACATCACGCTGCCGTTCGACATCGCCCGCCGGCCGGTCGACCGCGAGCACCTCGACGCCGTCGTGCAGGCCGTGGGGCTGTCCGACCGGCTGAGCCACAAGCCGGGCGAGCTGTCCGGCGGTCAGCAGCAGCGCGTCGCGTGCGCCCGCGCCCTGGTCACGCGCCCGGCGGTGGTGTTCGCCGACGAGCCCACCGGCAACCTCGACTCCGCGTCGGCGCACGAGGTGCTGTCGTTCCTGCGGCGCAGCGTCGACGAGCTCGGCCAGTCGGTGGTCATGGTGACGCACGACCCGACGGCCGCGTCGTACGCCGACCGCGTCCTGTTCCTCGCCGACGGGCGCATCGTCGACGAGATCTCCCAGCCGACCCCCGACACCGTGCTCGAGCGGCTCGGCGCCCTGTCGCGCCGCCCGTCCGGCGCCGGCGCGACCGGCGGCACCGCCCCCGCCGAGGTGCGCTGATGCTGCGCGTCACCCTGCGGGGCGTGCGCGCCCACGCCGTCCGGTTCGCGCTGTCGGTGCTGGCCGTGGCCCTCGGGGTCGCCTTCGTCGCCGGCACGTTCGCGCTGCGCACCATGCTGTCCGACACGTTCCACGGCATCGTCGACGCGCAGGCGCCGGCCGACGCGTACGTGCGGGGCGACGCACCCCTGGCCGGTGGCGGGGCCGCCGGGGCCGGGTTCTCGCTCGGTGAGCAGCGCGTGCCGGTGCCCGCCGCGCTGGCCGACGAGATCGCGGACGTCGACGGTGTGCGCGCCGCGCTGCCCGACCTGGCCGGACCGATCGTCCTGGTCGGTGCCGACGGGACGGCCGTGCAGTCGACGCAGGCGCCGTCGTTCGGGCTGGCCTTCCACGGCGACGACCCCGAGCTGCGGCTCGTCGAGGGGCGGGCCCCGACGGCGGCGGACGAGGTCGCGGTCGAGTCCGCGTCCCTCGAGTCGGCAGGCCTAGCCGTGGGGGACACCACCCGCGTGGTCCTGGGGGGCGAGGTCCGGGACGTCGCGGTCGTCGGCGAGGTCGACGCCGGCGGGCCGCTGGCCGGCGCCACGCTGGTCTACCTGCCCGTCGACGTCGCCACCGCCGTCTACGCCGCCGACGGGACCGTGGCGACGGTGTCGGTGTACGCCGAGGACGGCGTGGACGAGCGGACGCTCGTCGACCGCGTCACCGCCGCGCTCGACGACGCGGACGTCACCGGCGCCGAGGTCCTCACCGGGCAGTCGCAGCGCGACGACCTGCAGGCCGGCGTCGACCAGACCCTCGGGTTCGTCACGTCGTTCCTGCTGATCTTCGCGGTCATGTCGCTGTTCGTCGGCGGGTTCCTCATCGCCAACACGTTCGCGATGTCGGTGCGGCAGCGGGTGCGCGAGTTCGCGCTGCTGCGGGCCGTGGGCGCGTCGCCGGCGCAGGTGTTCGGTGTGGTCGTCGGCCAGGCGGCGGTCGTGGGCCTGGTCGGGTCCGCGCTGGGCGTCGTCGGCGGGCTGGGCCTGGTGAGCCTGCTGCGCGTCGTGTTCGAGGGGCTGGGCATGGACCTGGTGGGGGAGATCCCCCTGGACGCCACGACGGTCGTGACGTGCCTGGCGCTCGGCACCGTCGTGTCGGCCGTCGCCGCGGCGGTGCCCGGGCGGCGGGCCGCGCTCGTCGCACCCGTCGAGGCGATGCGGGGCGAGGTCACGGTGCCGGAGCGCTCGCTGCGCCGGCGCGGTCTGGCCGGTGCGCTGCTCGTCGCCGCGGGGGTCGCAGCCGTCACGTACGCGGCGCTGCGCCCCGAGGCGGACGCCGCCGAGCTCCTGCTCGGCGCCGGGGCGGTCGTCGTGCTCGTCGGCGTGCTCGTGGCGTCCCCGGCGATGGCACGCGCCGTGCTGCGCGTCCTGGCCGTCCCGTTCGTGCGCCTGCTGCCCCCGATGGGCCGCCTGGCCCGCGGCAACGTCGTGCGCAACCCGCGACGCACCGCGTCCACGGCGGGTGCGCTGGTCATCGGCATGGCGCTGGTCGGCGCGGTGTCGGTCATCGCGGCCACCGGGCAGGCGTCGCTCGTGCGCGTCGTGGAGAGCGCGACGAACGCCGACCTGGTGCTGCGGTCCGCGACGTCCGTGATCCCCACGGGTGCGATCACGGACGTGGCGGCGCTGCCGGAGGTCGGGCGGGCCGACGTGCTCGCGTTCACGCTCGGCGGCGTGTCGCCGGAGCCCGGCGCGACGCCGGGCGAGGGTGACGGCGCCGGCGTCATCGGCGTCGGGGACGGGGTCCTGGGCTCGTCCGTGGTCGTCGACGTGCTCCAGGGCGACGTCGACGACCTGGACACGACCCACGCGATCGTCAACGAGCGCATGGCCGCCGGCGAGGGCTGGTCGGTCGGCGACGAGGTCACGGTCGTGACCGAGGCCGGCGAGCGGACGCTCGACGTCGCCGCGGTCATCGACTCCCCGGTGCTCGGGGGTGCCGTGATCGTCCCGCAGGCGGTGCTCGACGAGCTCGCCCCCGGGCCGGCGCAGGTGACGGACACGGTGTTCGTCGACGCGGCCGCCGGGGTCGCGCCCGACGCGCTGCGGGCCGCCGTGACGGACGCGGTCGCACCGTACGTCGTGGTGTCCGTGCAGAACCGCGAGGAGTTCGTCGACCAGACCGCCGCGCAGGTCGACCAGCTGCTGGTGATCCTCTACGCCCTGCTGGGGCTGTCCCTGGTCATCGCGGTGCTCGGCATCGTCAACACGCTCGCCCTGTCGGTGATCGAGCGGACCCGGGAGATCGGGCTGCTGCGGGCCGTGGGCCTGGGGCGGCTGCAGCTCGCGGGCGTCGTCACGGTGGAGTCGGTCCTGACGGCCGTGTTCGGCACAGTCGTGGGCCTGGCGGTCGGGGTCGGCCTGGCCTCCGTCCTGCCGCGCGTGTACGCCGAGGAGGGACTGGACCGGCTCGCCGTGCCGTGGGACGGGCTCGCCCTGATGGTCGTGCTCGCGCTGGTCGTGGGTGTGCTGGCCGCCGTCTGGCCCGGTGCGCGGGCGGCCCGGCTGCGGGTGCTGGACGCGATCGCGACGCCGGACTGACGGCCGCGCGGCAGGAAGGAGCGGACGTGGCGCAGGGGGAAGGAGCGGACGTGGCGCAGGGGGAAGGAACGGACGTGGCGCAGGGGAACGCCCCGGCGGCGGCGGGACCCCGCCGCCGGGGTCGGGGCCGGGTGGTCCTCGTGATCGGCTGCGTCGTCGCGGTGGTCATCGCCGCCGGCGTGTGGGCGGTGGGCACCTACGGCCCCGCGTTCAACGTCTACCTCACCCCGCCCTCGCCGCGGACGTACGCGGACGTGGCGCTGCGGCACCTGGACGCCGGGCTCCGGGCGAGCGGGCCGCAGTGGGACGACGCGCGCGCCGAGGTGACCCGTGCGGCGCGGGACGCAGACTCGCTCGCCGACGTCCACGACGCGCTGCGCGCGGCGACGCGTGTCGCCGGTGGCCCGCACTCCGTCTTCCTCACGCCGCAGGAGGCGCGCGACCTCGACGGGCAGGCGACGCAGGAGTTCCGGGAGCCGACCGTCACGACGGCGGACGGCGTCACCACGGTCACGGTGCCGGCGTTCGGGAGCGCATCGAGCGACCTGCGGGACCGATACGCGCGCGCCGCGGCCGACGGGATCGCGGCGGCCGCGCCCGGCACCTGCGGGTGGGTCGTCGACCTGCGGGGCAACACCGGCGGCGACATGCACCCGATGCTCGCGGGGGTGTCGGCCCTGCTGCCGGACGGCACCGCGTTCGAGCTGGTCGAGCGCGACGGCCGGGCCATGGCCGTGACCATCCGGTCCGACGGTGTCGAGCTGGCCGGTCACGTGACGAGCGTGGGGTCGCGCGCCAAGGTCACGGGGGCGCCGGTGGCGGTCCTGCAGGACGGGCTCACGGGGTCCAGCGGCGAGGCCGTCCTGACCGCGTTCCGCGGGCTCGACGGCGTGGAGTCGTTCGGGGAGCCGAGCTACGGCTACACCTCGGGCAACGCGTCGTACTCGTTGTACGACGGGGCGCTCATGCTCGTCACCGTCCACACGTACGTCGACCGTGACGGCACCGACCTCGGCGAGCGGCCCGTCGAGGCGGACCACGCCGTGCCGGCGGACGACGCCGACGAGGCCGCGCGGTCGTGGCTGGCGCAGCAGGGCTGCGGGCCGGGGTAGGCCTCTCCTACGCCGGCACCAGGTGGTCCGGGCAGGGCGCGTAGTGGTCCGGTGCGACGGTCAGCTCGCCGCGCCCGCCGGTCAGCGAACGCAGGTCCAGCACGTAGCGGCTCAGCTCGGCCTCCGGGACGGTCGCCTCGACGACGACCTCGCCGCCGTCGAGCGACACGGTGTCCGTGATCCGCCCGCGCCGCGCGGCCAGGTCGCTCATGACGTCGCCCTGCGCGGACTGCGGGACGGTGACGTGCACCCGGCAGACCGGTTCCAGCACCATCGTGCCCGCCGTCGTCAGCGCCTCGCGCAGCCCGGCGGCCGCCGCGGTGCGGAACGCCATGTCGGACGAGTCCACGGAGTGCGCCTTGCCGTCGACCGCCTCGACGCGGAGGTCGACCACGGGGAACCCGTGCGGACCGCCGGCGGCCATCGCCTCGCGCACCCCGCGCTCGACGGCCGGCAGGTAGGTCCGGGGGATCGCACCGCCCACGATGGAGTCGACGAACTCGAAGCCGGACCCCGCCGGCAGCGGCGAGACGCGCAGCTGCACCACGGCGTACTGCCCGTGCCCGCCGGACTGCTTCTTGACCTTGCCCTCGGCCTCCACCGGCCGGGCGATGGTCTCGCGGTACCCGACCGGCACCGGGGACGTGGTGACGTGCACGCCGAACACCCGCGCCAGGCGCTCCAGCGCCACGGCCAGGTGGGTGTCGCCCAGCCCGCGCAGCACCGTCCGGTCGCCGGTGCGGTCCACGGTGAGCGTCGGGTCCTCGGCCGCCAGCCGTGCCAGCGCGGCCGAGAGACGGTCGTCGTCGGACTGCGTGACCGGGTCCAGCGCGAGCGCGTACACGCCGGGGCGCTCCCGCGTCGGCGGCGCCGTCAGCTGCACGCCGGGGGAGCCCTTGGCCGCGAGCAGCGACCCCGTGGGCGTCCCGGTGAGCTTGGCGACCGCGCCGACCTGCCCGGCGACGACCTCGTCGACCGGCAGGTGCTCCTTGCCGCGCAGGCGGAACAGGCCGGGCAGGCGCTCCTCGGTGCGGGTGGTGGTGTTGAGCAGGCGGTCACCCGCGCGCACCGTGCCGGACAGCACGCGGAACACGGTGACCTGCCCGACGAACGGGTCGGCGACGGTCCGGAAGGCGTGCAGCAGCGTGGGGCCGGCGGGGTCGGGCGCCACCTGCACCTCGACGTCGCCCGCGAGCACCGTCCGCGACCTCGCCTCCCCGCCGGGGCACAGCAGGCAGACCAGGTCCGCGAGCCGGTCGACGCCGACGCCGGTGGTGCCGGAGACCACCATGACCGGCACCGCCTCGCCGGCGCACACCTCCTGGGCGAGGGTCCGCCCCAGGTCCGCGGCCGACGGCTCGTCCCCCGCGAGGTAGCGCTCGAGCTGGTCGTCGTCGTGCGCGACGATCTCCTCGGTCACCTGCTCGTGCAGGCGGTGCTCCTCCTCGGCCACGCCGGACGGCAGCGGCTCGTCGTGGTGGCGCCCGTCGGCGTCGTACCCGTAGCCCTCCTCGGAGAGCACGTCGGCGATGCCCGTGAACGCCGTCTCGTCACCGAACGGCAGCTCCAGCGGCACGACGATGCTGCCGAACGCGTCGCGCAGCTCGCTGAGCACGCGGTGGAAGTCGGCGCGGGCCTTGTCCTCCTTGGTGACGACGACGACGCGCGGGACGCCCGCCTCCGCCGCGGCACGCCACGCCAGGTGGGTGCCGGCCTGCACGCCGTCGACGGCGGACACGACGACCACGGCGAGGTCGGCCACGGCCAGGGCCGTGTCGACGGCGCCGGCGAAGTCGAGGAACCCGGGGGTGTCCAGCAGCGTGACGTCGTACGGCGTGCCGTCGTCGGTCTGCCATCGGAACGGCGCGATGCCCAGGGCCAGGGAGATGCCGCGGGCGATCTCCTCCGGCTCGTGGTCGCTGACCGTGCTGCCGTCCTCGACGCGGCCGGCCCGCGGGACGGTGCCGGCGCGGTGCAGCAGCGCCTCGGTCAGGGTGGTCTTGCCGGAACCCGAGGCGCCGATCAGCGCGACGGTGCGGACGGCGGCCGACGGTGCCTGGTCCATCTGGACCCTCCCACGCTGGAGGTGAACTTGCGGCCAGCGTAGGGCGCGCGGGCACCGGACGGCAGGACGAGGGTCCCTGGTCCGGCCGCCACGACGGTGCCACGAGGTGCCGCTGCGCGGACGACGACGGGCCGGACCCCCGCTCCCGCAGGAGAGGTGGTCCGGCCCGTCAGGGGTGCGTCAGGCGGGGGTCGTCAGCTCGCGGCGAGGATGTCGACCACGAAGACGAGCGTCGAGTCGCCGGGGATCGTCTCGCCCTGGCCCTCGGCGCCGTAGCCCTTGTCCGGCGGCACGACCAGCATGACCTGGCTGCCGACCTTCTGGCCGACGAGGCCCTCGTTCCAGCCGGCGATGACGGTGGCCTGGCCGATGTTCTCGACCGGGAAGGGCGCCCCGCGCTCCCACGAGGAGTCGAACTGCGTGCCGTCCCAGAGCCAGCCCGTGTAGTGCACGAGCACGGTCTGGCCGGCGGCCACCTCGGGACCCGAGCCCTCGATGAGCGGCTGGGCCACGAGCTCGGCCGGAGCCTCGCCCGACGCCGGCTCGAGCGACGGTGCCCCGTTGTCGGCCAGGGTCACGGTGGGCAGGCCCTCGACGGGCGCGACGGCCGTGCCGTCGGCGCGGCCCGGGCGCTTGGAGACGACCTCGGCGACCGCGACGGCCGCGGCGTCCTCGCTCTGGGGCAGGGCGAAGGCGAACCGGGTGCCGACCTTGGCGCCGATGAGGATGTCGGTGAGCACGGGCGCCAGCGACGCCTCGCTGACGACGATCTGCTCGGGGGCACCGCTGGCCCACGACGACGAGAGCGGCGAGGCGTCGGCGCCGTTGAGCCACACCGAGTGCAGGTCGATGAGGTCGCCGTCGGTGATCTCCTCGCCGGTGCCCTCGTCGAGGACGCGGGCCACGGCGGCGGAGACGGTGAACGGGGTGCTGGGCAGGGTCACCTTCGGCTCGGCACCGGCGTCGCCCTCGACCGTCACGGCCTCGAGCGCGGCGACGTCCTCGGCGCTGGCCGTGGGGGCCTCGGTCGACGCGTCGGTCTGCTGCGGGGCGGGCGTGGTCGGGTCGTCGCTCCCGCCGTCGCCGGCGCAGGCGGCGAGGGTCAGGCTGAGCGCCAGGGCTGCGGCTGCGGCGCGCAGCGCGGTGCGGGGGGTGGGACGTCGCACGAAGGTCCTCCGGATGTCGGGAGACCGCCCCGGATCGGTGGACGGCCTCCGGCACCGTACGCGACGTTCCTGGGGGTTGCCTGGGCGGGCCGGTTGCCGAAACGCTTCAGCGGGGGTGCTGGCGGGTCACAGCAGGCGCCGTGACCCCGGCTGCGCGACCCGCAGCCACCGGTACCCGTAGCCCTCGAGCTCGACCTCCACGCGGCCCTTCTCGTCCGGCACCAGCTCGTCGTCGCGCAGCAGGTCGATGAGGCGGGAGTCCTCGTCGGTGTCGGGCAGGTGCAGCGGCACCCGCACCGCCTCGGAGCCGAGGTTGTGCAGCGCGACCATCGACGCGTCCTGCCACGTGGAGCGGTGAGCGAGCACGGCGGGGTGCGGCTGGTCGAGGATCTCCGCGTGCTCCGTCCACCCGAGCTCGGGGCACTCGCGGTACCGCCGGGCCAGCTGCTGGACGAAGTTGAGCAGCGAGTCGGGGTCCCGGCGCTGGTCGGACACGTTGACGTGCTCCGGCGCGTAGGCACCCTCGGGAACCGGGCCCGCCAGCCGCGACGGCGGCGCGTCGGAGAACCCGCCGTTGCGGCCCGACGTCCACTGCATCGGCGTGCGCACCGCGAGCCGGCCCTCGGCGGCGAGGTTCTCACCCATGCCGATCTCCTCGCCGTAGAACAGCACCGGGGTGCCCGGCAGGCTGAACAGCAGGGAGTAGACCATCCGCACGCGGCGCGGGTCGCCGTCGAGCATCGGGGGCAGGCGGCGGCGCAGGCCACGGTCGTAGAGCTGGTGCTCCGGCTCGGGGCCGAAGGCGTCGAACACCTCCTGGCGCTCGTCGTCCGAGAGCTTGTCGAGCGTCAGCTCGTCGTGGTTGCGCACGAACGTCGCCCACTGGGCGTCCGACGGGATGGTCGGGCGCGAGCGCAGGGTGTCGGCGATCGGCGTCGCGTCCTGGCGGGCCAGCGCCAGGTACATCTGCTGCATGAGGACGAAGTCGAACTGCAGGTTCAGCTCCGCGCCCTCGTGGTCGCCGTCGGAGTCGTGGTCGCCGAAGAACAGGCGCTGCTGGTCGTACGGCAGGTTGACCTCGCCCATGAGGATCGAGTCGCCCGTGCGCCGCGACAGGAACGCGCGCAGCTGCTGCAGGAACTCGTGCGGGTGGTCGACGTCGTCGCCCTTGCCGTTGGCGGCGTCGGCGAGGAAGAACGGCACCGCGTCGACGCGGAACCCGTCCAGGCCCATCTGCGCCCAGTACCCCACGAGCTTGGCGATCGCGTCGCGGACCTTCGGGTTCGCGGTGTTGAGGTCCGGCTGGTGCCGGTAGAACCGGTGCCGGTACCAGGCCTCCGCCTGCTCGTCGTACGTCCAGATGCCGTCCTCCTTGTCCGGGAACACGACCTCCTTCGACGTGTCCGGCGGGGCGTCCTCGCGCCACACGTACCAGTCGCGGTACGGGCTGTCCTTCGAGCGCCGCGCGGAGCGGAACCACGGGTGGCGGTCCGAGGTGTGGTTGACGACGAGGTCGGCGATGACCCGGATGCCGCGGTCGTTCGCGGTCCGGACCAGCTCGACGAGGTCGCCGGCGTCGCCCAGGCGCGGGTCGACCCCGTAGTAGTCGGTGATGTCGTAGCCGTCGTCGCGGTCGGCCGTCGGGTAGAACGGCATGAGCCACAGGCAGGTCACTCCCAGCTCGGCCAGGTGGTCGATGCGCTGGAGGAGTCCGGGCAGGTCGCCGATGCCGTCGTCGTTCCAGTCCATGTAGGTCTCGACGTCGAGGCAGTAGATGACGGCGGACTTCCACCACAGGTCACCGGTGTCGCGGATCCTCACGCGCCGACCTCCTTCAGGGCGGGCAGCAGGTGCTCGGCGGCCATGTCGACGAACGCCTCGAGGGTCGACGACGGGCGCGTCGCGGTGCCCTCGGCGTCGGGGTGCTTCTCGTCCGACGGGACGGGGTCGGTCGCGATCTGGTGCAGGTAGACGGCGTCGAAGCCGATCTCGGCCAGCGCGACGAGCCGGTCGGCGAGGCGCTGCGGGTCGTGCTCGACGAGCACGGACCCGCGCAGCACGTCGTCACCGACCTTGTCCGCGATCTGGTCGAACGCCTCCGGGGTGTCCAGGTCCCACGCGACGGGCGGGCCGATCGCGTTGCCCGCCCACTGCTCGCGCGCCAGGCGCAGCGCCTCGGCGTCCGTGGGGGCGAAGGACACGTGGACCTGCAGGGAGATCTCGCCGCGGCCGCCGGCGTCCCGGTACTCGGCGACGATCCGGCGCAGCTTCTCCTCCGGCTGGTTCACCGTGACCAGCCCGTCCGCCCAGCGGGCGTGGTTGCGGGCCGTGGCGACCGACACCGCCGGGCCGATGAGCAGCGGCTTGACGTCCGGGAGCGTCCACAGCTTGGCGCGGTCGACCTTCACGAGGCCGTCGTGCGTGACCTCCTCGCCGTCGAGCAGCGCGCGGATGATCTGGACGCACTCGACCAGGCGCGCGTCGCGCACCGGCTTGGGCAGCCACCCGTCGCCGGTGATGTGCTCGTTCATGTTCTCGCCCGAGCCGAGCGCCACCCAGAAGCGGCCCGGGTACATCGCGGCCAGCGTCGCGGCGGCCTGGGCGATGATCGCCGGGTGGTACCGCTGGCCCGGCGCGTTGACGACGCCGAACGGCAGGCGGGTCGTCGCCAGGGCCGAGCCCAGCCACGTCCAGGCGAACCCGGAGTGCCCCTGCGTGGACTGCCACGGTGCCCAGTGGTCCGAGCACATCGCGGCGTCGAAGCCGCGCTGCTCCGCCAGCTGCGTGGCCGCCAGCAGGGCGGACGGGTGGACCTGCTCGTGTGAGTTGTGAAAGCCGACGCGCACCATGCCGCACTTTCCTACCGTCTGGACGCTCGTCCCGCTCGGTGAACGGGCGTACCCGCTCCCGCCGGACGCTCGTGGCAGGCACGCCCGGTCCGGTCCGGCCCGGTCCGGCTCAGCGGTGCCCGATCAGTAGTAGTAGCCGAGGTGGTCGACGACGACGTGCGCGTACGAGGTCATCGTCGTCACCCCGAGCTGCCGCGAGAGCGGGCTGGTGACGACGGCCAGGTTGGGCGCGTCCTCGCCGGGCGCGTAGTTGAGGACCGACGTGCTCGGCCGGGGGTCGCCGCCGCCCCAGGCGATGACGTGGCCGGGCCCGACGCCCTGCGTCGCGGTGATGTTGACGACGTGGGCGACCGCGTCGGGCCGGGCGGTCACCGGGATCTCCCAGTCCACGGGCGGTCGGCCCACGCCGTCACGGCTGTCGTGGATCCGCGTGGTCGTGACGGGCCGGAAGCGCAGACCGTCGGCGCGGCTGCCGTCGTCGTACCAGCCCTGGACGTCGACGATGACGTGGGTGGTGCCGCGGGCCACGTTGCGCACCGCGATCCCGGGGCGTCCCGCGCGGTAGGAGACCGGGACCGTGGAGTGGTTGGCGATGGTCTGCCCGGCGACGAAGTTCGCGTTGGAGACCCCCGGGGCGTCACCCGCGCCCGACCAGGCGATGAGGTGCCCCTCGGTGCCGGGCTCGGTGACGGTGAGGTTGACGTCGACGGCGCTGACGGTGCCGGTGCCGTCCGGCAGGGTCAACGGGACCCAGACGACCTCGTCGGCGCGCAGGGCCGCAGCCGGGCCGGTGCCCCGGGCGGTGCGTGTGTCCAGCGCCCGCACGGGGTCGATCGGGTGGTACCCGCCGCCGTCGGTGCTCGTGCTGCTCGACGAGACGAAGTAGCCCTGGACGTCCGCGAGGAGGTGGGTGGTCCCGCTGTCGTTGAACAGGGAGACCCGGTCGTTCTCGCCCAGCGGGAGGATGACCTGGTTGGGGCGGCTGCGGCCGGGCACCAGGTTGAGCGACGAGGTCGTCGGCAGCTCCGTGCCCGAGGGCCAGGCACGCACGTGCGTCGGGGTGCTCGCCTCCGTGCCGGTCACGTTGAGGAGCACCGCGAGCACGGCGTCGCGGGGGACCTGGGTACCGGCGAGCGGGTCGAACCTCACCGAGGTGCTCGGTCCGACCGCCCCGGCCCGGGCGCCGGTCCCGGTGCGCGTGTCGAGCACGCGCGTGGGCGGCAGCGCCACGAACTCGCCCTCGGCCCCCCGGGGCACCGGGAGCGCCCCCCTGGTCACCGTCCGCGCGGACCAGAGCGTCTGGCTGTCCCAGTTGGCGCCGATGCGGTACTCGTGGTCCGCACCCGCGACGGCCGAGGGATCCGTCCAGGGCAGCGTCACGTCGTCGGCGACCAGCGTGCTGTCGCGCATCACGTCGAAGGTCGCGGCCTCCGACGTCGTGGTCAGCCGTACCCCGCCACGCACGGGGGTCGCCGTGAAGGTCGGCTGGGGCAGCTCCCACCAGTCGAGCTGGACCCAGGTGTAGGCCGTGCCGCCGGGTGAGCCGTCGGGCGTCTCGAGGTGGGCGAGGAACCCCCCGCGCAGGGGCTCCGGGTCGAACGCGAGGTCGATGCGGCAGGTCCCGCCGGGTGCGAGGGTCACGCCGTCGCAGCCGTCCTGCGTGATGCTGTGGGGCGCGTCGAGCTCCTCGACGCGCGGGAACGACGACGGGCCGTAGGTCTGCGACGCCGTCCCCGCGTTCGTGAGCACGACCGAGGCCTGCACCGTCCGGCCGGGGGGCAGCGGGGTGGGGGCGACCTTGCCGGGGGTCGTCGTGACCGCGTAAGGCACCGCGCTGTTCCACCGCACCGAGCCCGAGCGCTGTCTGCCGTCCGTGCACCCGACGACGTAGTCCGCGGCCAGGGAGGTCAGCCGGCCCGCGTCGTCGTGCTCGACGGCCAGGACGTCCAGCTCGCCGCTCGTCGCCGTGCAGCCGTCGTCGGCGGTGAGCGACAGCTGCACGGTGGACGCGGTGGCTCCGACCGCGTGGCTGCCCACGGCGAGCCGGGGTGCGGCCTCGGGCGCCCGGACGTCGAGGCTCCTCACCGTGCTGCCGGTCGCCGTGGTCGTCAGGCGCAGGGCGTCCGCCGACCCGGGCAGCAGCGTCGCGGCGATCGGTGCGGTCGGCGGCGTGTGGGACGCCGGGCGCCCGTAGGACCGGTACGTGGAGGTGAGGGCGGACACGCGGTCGGCCGGCTGCGGCGCCGCTGCCGCTCCCGCGGCGGGGACCACGACGGCAGCGGTCAGCGCGATGACGGTGCTGAGCACGAGAGGGCGACGGTTCATGGAGGTCCTCGCTGGTGGCGGTGCCGCGGCTCGGGTGGATCGCCGGTGGAGCACGGCACCCCAGGGTCGGCAGCCGTGGAGTGCTGACAGCCTGCCAGCCGGGCGGTGCGCTCCGCAGGCGTTCGACGGACGAGATCGCGGTCTGTCGTGGGCCCGATCAGGAGAGGTGCGGGCGCCGTCGTCGTACCAGCCCTGGACGTCGACGATGAGGGGGCCTCAGGGCCGGTCCGACCCCCGCAGGTCCCGCGCCAGCACCCCCGCCTGCAGCCGTGTCCGCACGCCCAGCTTGGCGAGCACGTGGCTGACGTGGGACTTCACGGTCGTCTCCGAGACCACGAGCCGTGCGGCGATGTCCGCGTTGGACAGCCCGTCGCCCAGGGCGTCGAGGACGTCGCGCTCGCGGGCGGTGAGGCCCGCGAGGCGGTCGTCGGCCGGGGCCGTGGCGGGCGCGTCGGCGGGGACGTGGGACGCGACCGCGTCGAGCAGCCGGCGCGTGACCTCGGGCGCGAGGACGCCCTCACCGGCGGCCACCCGGCACACCGCGTCGACGAGGTCGCCGGCGCCGACGGTCTTCAGCAGGAACCCGGCGGCCCCCGCCCGGACCATCCCCAGCACGTACTCGTCGAGGTCGAACGTCGTCAGCGCCACGACCTCGGACAGCCCTTCGCCGACGATCGCGGCCGTCGCGGCGATGCCGTCGGTCCCCGGCATGCGCACGTCCATCAGCACGACGTCGGGCCGCAGCGCGCGCGTCTGACGCACCGCGACGTCCCCGTCGGCGGCCTCGCCCACGACCTGCACCCGCCCCGACTGCTCGAGCATGAGCCGCAGCCCGGCGCGGATCGCCGCGTGGTCGTCGGCCAGCAGCACCCGGACCGCGCCGCGCGGTCCCGTGGTCGTGGTCGTCGTCGGGTCGCTCACCGTTCGTCTCCCGGTCGCAGGGGGAGGCGGACGTGCACACGCCACACCGTCCCGGTCGGTGCCGCCGTCAGGGTCCCGCCCAGGGCGGTCGCGCGTTCGCGCATCGTCTGCAGGCCCGTGGACGACGTCAGCGCCGGGTCGACGGGCAGGGCGTCGGTCCGCAGGGCGTTCTCGACGACCATCTCCAGGTCGTCGCCGTCGGCCGCGAACCGCACCGCCGCGGGCCCCGTCCCGTGCTTGCGGGCGTTGGTCGCGGCCTCCTGCAGGATGCGGAACGCCGCGTGGTCGACGGCCGTGGGCAGGTCCGCCGGCACGTCGCCGACGACGTCCACGTCGAGGTCCGCGACGCGCGACAGCCCGGCCGGTGCGGTGGCCGCGTCGGCGTCCGCACCCGCACGGAGCACGAGGATCATCGAGCGCATCTCCGCGAGCGCGGCGAGCGAGCCGGCCCGGGCGGCGGCCAGCGCCGCACGGTCGCGCGGCTCGTCCGGCGGGCCGGCCAGTGCCGCCTCGGCGTGGATCGCCACGGCCGACAGGTGCCCGGCGACCACGTCGTGCAGGTCCCGTGCCATGCGCGCGCGCTCGTCCTGCACGGCGCGGTCGCGGTCGAGGGCGGCGATGCGGGCGACGTCGTCCGCGTGCGCCCGGGCGAGGTCGGCGCGGGCACGCTCGGCGTCCGCACGGCGGGACTGCTCCGCGGCGAGGAGCTCCGAGCGGCGCACGTCCGAGCCCCACCACCACGGCGGCAGCAGAAGCGAGCCGGCCACCAGCGTCAGCTGCACCACGTCGCGCGGCGACGCCCCGAGCGCGACGGTGGTGACCAGCACCGCGAGGACCAGGGACACCAGCACGCCCAGCACGACCGCCCGCGCCCGTCGCCCGGCGGCCCGCGCCACCGTGAACAGCGCGTCGAACAGCACGAGGTACATGCCCAGGCTGCCGCCGAGCAGCACGTCCGCCACCACGAGCAGGGTGACCGCGACCAGGACCAGCACCGGCCGACGGCGCTTGGCCAGCAGCACCGACGTCCCCAGCAGCAGGATCGCGACCTGCCACGGGGTCGCCCCGCCCGGGGCCGCGACGACCGGCTGGTCGGTCCCGAGCATCTTCACGTCGAGCGCCAGCAACGCCAGTCCGGCCAGCAGGATCGTCAGCGAGTACGCCCGGTCCGCCGCCGGCCCGCGCGGCGGCGTGCGGAGCCACCGCGTGAGCGCGGCGAGGCGCCGGGGCGTGACCATGTGCCCATCCCAGCACGTCCGCGACCTGCGGCTCTCCTCCGGACGGAGGAGGTCGCGGGCACAGGTCCGTCCGTCCGCACGAGGTGCGTGCCCGGGGTGCGGCGGCACGGTCGAGGCATGGAGATCGTCGAGTGGGTCCGCGACCACCCCGTCGCCGCGCTGGTCATCGCGTGCGAGGTCGCGTTCTGGGTGTTCCTCGCCGCGGCGGTCGTCGCGCGCTACGTGTTCCGCCGCCGGCGGCTGTCGACCGTGCTGCTGCTGTGCGAGCCGCTCATCGAGGTCGTCCTGCTGGTGGCCACGGTCGCCGACCTGCTGCGTGGCGCGGAGGCGACGTGGACGCACGGGCTCGCGGCGCTCTACCTCGGGTTCACCGTGGCGTTCGGCCGGTACACGGTGCACAAGGTCGACGGCTGGGTCGCCTGGCGGTTCTTCGACGGGCCCCGCCCGCCGCGCGTGCCGTCGGGCGGGCGGGCCAAGGTCGTGCACGAGTGGAGGCTGTGGCTGCGGGTGCTGCTGGCGTGGTTCGTCTCCGTCGCGATCCTCGGCGTCCTGCTGCTCATCGCCGGCGAGGGGCCGCAGCGCGAGACGCTGCTCGGGTGGGCCGGGCGCGCGACGATCGTCATGGCCATCTGGTTCGTCGCCGGGCCGGTGTGGCAGCTCTTCACCGACGCCGCCGAGGGCGACGACGAGGAGCCTGCGGTCTCGGGCGTGGAGGAGCAGGACGTCCGCGGGGCGTGACGCTGCCGGTCAGACCGCGTCCGCCCAGGCCTCCGCGGCCGTCACGACCGCCTCGCCCGTGCGCGCGGCCTCCTCGATCGCCAGACCCAGCAGGTGGTCCTGGCAGCCGTCGGCCAGCGGGTACGGCGCGGGGCCGTCGCCCCGCACCCACGCGCCGGTCGCGTCCACCAGGTGCGCGACCGCGAGGTCGTCGTCGGCGAGGCGGGCGCCCGTGAACGGGTTGCGGTAGAGCACCCGGCCGTCCATCGACAGGTGCTGCAGGTCGAAGCCCTCGAGGTTCTGCTCGATGCCGGACTGCCGGCGCTCGATGCGCGACGTGACGACGGTCCGGCCCTCCACCCACCGGGTCACGGTGTCGTCGACGATCTCGCCGTGCGACCCGCGCACGACGACCCGGTTGCTGCGCAGCGGGTTGTACCACTGGTTGTCGGTGAAGTCGTAGAGCACGGTGCGACCGTCGCCCAGGTCGAGCGTCGCGAGGATCGCGCGGGTCGGTCCGGGCTCGGTGGCGTCGGACCAGCCGTACCGCCCGACGGGGTCCAGCAGCGGTGCCGTGGCCGTCTGCGCGCGGACGGTGACCGGACCCCGCCCGGCGCCCAGCAGGTGCCGGGCCAGGCCGACCGCGTGGTACAGGTGCGTCGAGGAGACCTGCACGCTCGTCGGCGTGCCGATGGCCCCGGACGCCACGACGGCGCGTCGTGCCTGGTGCGCCGGCATGAACGGCGAGTGCTCGGCGACCTGCACGAGCCCGGTCGGGCCGACGTCCGCCCACAGCGCGCGCAGCCCGGCGGCGTCGGGGGCGGGCGGGGTCTCCGCGAGCACGGGCACGGACGCGTCGACGATCTCGCGCACCGCGCCGGGCGTGACGGGCCAGGGTGTCGCGGTGACGATCAGCTCGGGACGGTCGGGCGCGGCGCCGGCACCCGGCACGGCGCCGGTGACGAGCTCCTCGATGGTGCGGACCGTCGGGACACCCCAGGCGGCCTCGACCTGCGCACCGCGCTCGGCGGTGCGCGTCACCACGCCGACGCACCGGAACCGGTCCGGCATCAGGCGCGCCACGCGCACGAAGAACTCGGCCCGCCACCCGGACCCCACGACCCCGAGCCGGATCGGCTGCTGCTGCGTCACGCGGACCTCCTCGTCCTCGCTCCCGACCCTAGCCCGGCGCGGTCCGGTCCCTCCCGGCGGGGTCGTGCGCTCCGGATGCCGACCGGCCGCGTCCGGGTCATCCTCGTGCGGTGACACGCTTCGGGTACACCCTCATGACCGAGCAGTCCGGCCCGCGCGAGCTCGTGCGGTACGCGCAGGACGCCGACCGGCTGGGCTTCGACTTCGCCGTGTCGTCCGACCACTACTTCCCCTGGCTCGACTCCCAGGGGCACGCGCCCTACGCGTGGACCGTGCTGGGCGCGGTCGCGCAGGCCACCGAGCACCTCGAGCTCATGACGTACGTGACCTGCCCGATCGTCCGGTACCACCCGGCGGTCGTCGCGCAGAAGGCGGCGACGCTCGCGGTGCTGTCCGACGGGCGGTTCACGCTGAACGTCGGCGCGGGGGAGAACCTCAACGAGCACGTCGTCGGCCAGCGGTGGCCGGCCGTGGGCGAGCGGCACGACATGCTCGAGGAGGCGCTCGTCATCATCGGCGACCTGCTGGACGGGGAGCGCGTCACGTACGAGGGCGCGCACTTCCGCGTCGACTCCGCCCGGCTGTGGGACCTGCCCGAGCAGCGGGTGCCGATCGGCGTCGCGGTGTCCGGCGCCCAGTCGGTGTCGCGGTTCTCCGCGCTCGCGGACCACCTGGTGGCCGTCGAGCCGGACGCCGACCTCGTGACCCGCTGGGACGAGGCCCGCGCCGGGCTGGGTCCGTCGCGCAAGATCGGGCAGATCCCGATCTCGTGGGGGCCGGACCGCGACGAGGCCGTCGCCCGCGCGCACGACCAGTTCCGCTGGTTCGGGGGCGGGTGGAAGGTCAACGCCGACCTGCCGACCACGGAGGCGTTCGAGGCCGCGAGCCAGTTCGTCCGCCCCGAGGACGTCGCTGAGTCGATCCCGTGCGGACCCGACCTCGACGCGATCGTCGAGGCCGTGAGCGCCTACTGGGAGGCCGGCTTCACCGACGTCGCCCTGGTGCAGGTGGGGGACGCGCTGCAGCAGCGGTTCCTCGACGAGGCGGCCGGTCCGCTGCTCGAGCGGCTGCGCGCCGCCGCACCGGCGCACTGACGTCCCCGCGCCGGGGCGGCCGCACGTGCCGTCGGGACGCGAGGCACGACCCGGACCGACACGAACGACGCACGAGGACGGAGGACCACCGATGGCCGTGACCGCCTTCCAGGACCTGCCCCTGGCCGACCGGGACCGTGAGTGGGACGGCGGCGCCGCCGAGCGCCGGGTCCGCGAGTGGGCCGGGGCGCAGGACGCGCCCAACGAGCGGTACCGCGACGCGCACGTCTGGTACGACGCGCAGAAGAAGGGCAACTTCACCGCGTACAAGCTGCTGGTGGCCGACGTCGTGGACGGCCGGCTGGTGGCGGTGCCGCGCGCCGTGATCGCCGCCGCCGCCGTCATGCAGGGGTCCCGCGGCGGTGTCGACCTGCCCGAGAAGGACCGCGACCGGGTGCGGTCCCACCTGGCCAAGTACTACGCGAAGCTGGACGAGACGCCGCCCTGGGAGGACTGAGCCGGCGCGCGGGTGCCCTCAGCGCCCGGGCCGCTCCGGTCCCAGCACGCCCAGCTCGTGCGCGCGGCGCAGCGCCGCCTCCCGGTCGTGCACGCCGAGCTTGGCGTAGATGCTCAGCACCTGCTTGCGCACCGTGTTGACCGACACCGTCAGGGCGTCGGCGACCTCGCGCGTGGTGCCGTGCTCGTCGAGCAGCGTGAGGACGGTGCGCTCCCGCGGTGTCAGGGGCACCAGGCGGCCCACGGCGGGGACCACCTGGCCCGTGGTGGCCAGGCGCGCCAGCTCGTGGTCGTCGAACGGCATGCCGGACTCCAGCACCAGGGCGTCGCGCACGGACCCGGGCAGGTGCGCGAAGCTGCGCAGGGCACCTTGCTCGCCGGCGACGCGGCGGGCCGCGCGGAACGCCCGCACGGCCAGCGCCGGCTGCCCCGACTCGAGCGCAGCCCACGCCTCCAGGACCAGCAGGTCGGTGCGGTCGGCGAGGTTCACGCGCCGCCGCCGCCCTCCCAGCACCGCGGTCCGCAGCGCGGCGTGCGGGTCGCCGGTCAGCAGGTGCCACCGGGCGCGCGGCACGTCGCTCCACAGCCCCGTGGGATCCTGCCCCACCAGCAGGTCCGCGACGCGGTGGTACTCCCCGAGGGCCAGCAGCAGCTCGGCACGCAACCGCGCCACGACCCGTTGCACCAGGCCCGCCTGCGCCAGCCACACGTGCTGGGTGCGCTCGATCTGCTCCAGCTCCGCCAGACCGGTCTCCGGATCACCGAAGAGCACCGCGCGGCGCACCCGGGCGCGCATGACGAACGGCCAGGTCACGTCAGGTGAGTGCACCGCGAGCGTCAGCCGGGACAGGGCGGCGTCGGCCGCGGGCAGGTCGAGGTGGTCGGTGGCGACCATCGCCTCGGCGACGTCGCCGGCGCTGTCCCGCAGCCGGTTCTCCCAGTCGGGGTCCAGCGCCTCGGCGTGCCGCACGAGCCAGCGTTCGGCGTCGCTCAGCACCCCGTCGAGCGCGTGGACCAGGGCCACGTGCCCGGCGGCGGCCGCGCGCACGTCGGGCGCCCGCGACGGGTCCGCCAGCTCGTACGCCCGCATCGGCAGCTCCAGCGCGGTGCCCAGGTCGCCGTCGAGCAGCGCCGTGCGACCGCCCTGCAGCAGGAACCACCAGTACGCCCGGGTGGACGTGCCGCCCGCGACGCCGGCACGGGCCGCAGCGACCTCCGTGTCCCGCACCACGACCATGGCGCGAGGGATGTCACCTCGCGCCCGTGCCGCGACCAGGGCGGCCGCGGCGCCCGTCCAGCGGCCGGCGGGTGTGCGGCTGCGCCACGCGCCGTCGAGCGCCAGCGTCCCGAGCTCGATCATCAGCCGCAGGACCAGGGCCCGCGGGTCGTCGCGCTCGTCCTCACCGCGGCGGGCGACCGCCCGCGCCAGGGCGAGAACCGTCGAGGTCTCCGTCACCGCGTCCGGCAGCGGGGCGTACGCGGCGTCGACGGCCGCACCCGCCGTGGCCACCAGGTAGGTGCCGAAGTCGACCCAGCAGGTCTCGAGCAGCGTCCAGTCGTGCGCCCGGGCGGCGTGCTCGACGGCCGCGGCGGGGTCCGGCGGGTGCGCGGTCAGCGCCGCGCGGGCCAGGGCACGGTGCACCCGGGCCGACATCTCGGGGTCGCGACGCTCCAGCTCCCGCGTCAGCACCTCCCGCAGCAGCCCGGGCACGTGCCACCGGCTGGGACCGCCGTCCGAGCGGTGCCGCACGAGCATCCCCACGGCCTCCAGCCGCAGGAGCACGTCCAGCTCGTCGGCGGCAGACCGTGCCTGCCCCGCGGTGTCGAGCACGAGACGCACGGTCGCGGGTGTCTGGTCCGCCGCGGTGGCTACGAGCATGGCGGTGTGCAGCAGCGCCGTGTCCCCGATCTCCGGCAGCATGACGTCCCGGGCGTACGCGAACGCCGCCGAGGTCGCCGGCTGCGTGTCGCCCGGCCGGGTGTCGTCCAGCACGGCGCGCGCGAGTGCGGGCCACCCGTCCACCAGGTCGACCAGCCGACGCAGCCGGGTGTCGTCGACGAGGTGACCCCAGGTGGCCGCGGCGGCGCGCAGCTCGTCCGGGGTGAACGCCAGGTCACGCGCGGTGAGCGTGACGACCGACAGCGGCCGACGTGCCGCCTCGAGGACCGGGTGCCACGCGCCGCTCGGGCGCAGCGGGTACCGCGCACCGGTCACCAGCAGCAGACGCAGCCCGTGGGACGCGGTGAGCAGGTCCGCGACCGCCTGCAGGTCGGCGGGGGCGTCGAGGTGGTCGGCCTCGTCGACCACGAGCACGACGGGCGACGCGGTCGCGTCCACCGCCGCGGCGAGCTCCGCAGGCCCCGGCGCGTCGGGGACGTCGCCGCCCGCCGCGCGCAGCGCAGCCGTCAGCGCGTCGCGCACCGCCACCCACGCGCCGCCGTCCGCGGGCCACGGTCCTGCCGTCCAGGCGACCGGCCGGCCGGTCGACCGCTGCCGGGCGGCCCACTGCTCCGCCAGCACGGTGCGTCCGAACCCGTGCACCGCACGCACCACGGCGACGGGGTCGAGGCGGTCCAGGCGATCGAGCAGGCGCGAGCGGGCCACTGCGCTCACGGGCAGCTGCCGCGACGCCCACGCCGGCGTCCCGACCGTCCCCCTGCCGCGCCCGGTCTCGCCGGACGGACCCTCTTCGGTCGTCATCCTCCTCAGTATCCGGCCCGCGTCCGACGTGCGCCTGCAGGACACGCGTCGTTCGGTCCGCCGAAACCCGCTGCGAGGGGCGTCGGCACTCCGGCGCCGCCCGTTATCGCAACCCCGCGGCGCGGCCTACGGTGCAGCCGGCACCTTGCTGCGACGACGCCCGGAGACCGATGAGCACCCCTGCCCCGCCGGGCGAGACCCGGCCCACGCCCGCCCAGCTGCGCCGGTGGCGGCGCAACCTCGCCGACGAGCGCGCCGAGGCGGCCGTCTACCGCGACCTCGCCTCACGGCGCACGGGCGAGGAGCGCGAGATCCTGCTCGCGCTCGCCGAGGCGGAGCGCCGCCACGAGGCGCACTGGCTCGACCTGCTCGGTGACGACGTCGGGCGTCCGGTCCGGGGGGACTGGCGCACCCGCGTCCTCAGCGTGCTGGCCCGGCGGTTCGGGTCGGTGTGGGTGTACGCGCTGGCGCAGCGTGCCGAGGCCCGCTCGACGTACGGGCAGGACTCCGAGGCGACCGCCCGCATGGCGGCCGACGAGCAGATCCACGAGGAGGTCGTGCGCGGCCTGGCGATGCGCGGGCGGCAGCAGATCTCCGGCACCTTCCGCGCCGCGGTGTTCGGGGCCAACGACGGGCTGGTGTCCAACCTCGCGCTCGTCCTGGGCATCGGCGCCAGCGGCGTCGCCACGGGCACCGTGCTGCTGACGGGCCTGGCGGGCCTGCTGGCCGGGGCCCTGTCGATGGCCGCGGGGGAGTACGTGTCGGTGCGCTCGCAGCGCGAGCTGCTCGAGGCGTCCCGGCCCGCCGCGGGCGCCGCGAGCGCCCTCGCCCACCTCGACGTCGACGCCAACGAGCTCGCGCTGGTCTACCGGGCGCGCGGCATGAGCGCCGCGGACGCGCAGGCCCGTGCGGACGTCGTGCTGGCGTCGCTGGCGCAGTACGACGCGCAGCAGGCCGTCGACGCGTCGCTGCTGCGGACCACGACGTCGCTGCCGTCGGGCGACCGGGCGGCGGAGGCCGGCGACGCCCTCGCCGCGGCACCGGCCGCCGCACCGCGCCCCGCCGCCCCGGAGCGGGACGAGCACGAGTCCGTCGGCACCGCGTGGGGTGCCGCCATGGCGAGCTTCTGCTTCTTCGCGTCCGGCGCGCTCATCCCGGTCGTGCCGTACCTGCTGGGGGCGTCGGGGACGACGGCCGTGCTGTGGTCGGCCGGGCTGGTGGGCGTCGCGCTGCTGGGGACCGGCTCGGTGGTCGGGCTGCTGTCCGGGGCGTCGCCCGTGCGGCGCGCGCTGCGCCAGCTGGCCATCGGGTACGGGGCCGCCGCCGTCACGTACGCGCTGGGTCTGCTGTTCGGGACGTCCGCGGTGTGACGCCCGCCACACCCGGCCCCGCACGATCTGATGGCGGCACCCTTGCTTTTTCAGGTAAGCCTCACCTTATGCTGCACGTGTGACCGAGGCCGCAGTGACGACCGTCGAGACGACCGCACCCCCGGCGTCCCCTTTCCGGATGTTCCACGTGCGCGTCGCCGCGATGCAGCGGCTGTGCCCCAGCCTGCTGCGCGTGACGTTCACGGGCGACGACCTCGACCGCTTCGCGGACAACGGGTTCGACCAGCGCATCAAGTTCTTCCTGCCGGTCGACGGCTCCCCGTACGCGGACCTCATGGACCTCGGTCGCACGGGTGACTGGTACGGCACGTGGCGCGCCCTGCCGGAGGACCGCCGCCACCCGATGCGCACGTACACGGCCCGCGGTGTGCGTCCGCACCCGCGTGAGCTGGACGTCGACATCGTGCTGCACGGCGACACCGGCCCTGCGTCGCGCTGGGCGTCGACCGCCCGCGTCGGCGACGAGCTGGTCGTCATGGGCCCCAACGCCGACCACGTCGGCCCGCACGGCGGCGTCGACTTCGTCCCGCCCGCGCGCACGGACCGCCTGCTGATCGCCGGTGACGAGACCGCGCTGCCCGCCATCGCCGGCATCGTCGAGCGACTGCCGCGCGACGCCCGCGGCGAGGTGCTCGTCGAGATGCCGTGGTCCGACGACCGCCTCGCGCTCGACGCCCCCGACGGTGTGCGCATCCACTGGCTCGGCCGCGACGGTCGCGCCCACGGCGACCTGCTCGTCCCGGCCGTCCAGGCCGCGTGCGCGCGTCTGCTGCCGGGTCGGGCGCCCGTCCCCGACGCCGTCCTCGAGGACGTCGACGTCGACCACGACATGCTGTGGGAGGTGCCGATCGACTACGCGACCGGCGCCCCGCTCGCTGCGGAGGCCCACCTGTACGCGTGGCTCGCCGGTGAGGCCGGTGTCATCAAGATCCTGCGCCGCCACCTGGTGCGCGAGTGCGGCGTCGACCGCAAGGCCGTGGCGTTCATGGGGTACTGGCGGCAGGGGAAGTCCGAGGGGAGCTGACCCCGAGGCAGCCGGCATCCTGACGGCGGCGGACGACGTGGGGTCATCGGGTGACCGCTGAGGCTCCACCCAGTGAGTCCGCCGTGCGGAACCACGGCGAGCGGTGCAGGACGTCGACGTCGTGCGCGACCGCGCCGGGATCGGTGCTCGTGAGCAGGAGCGCGGCGCCGAGCCGGACGTCCGTGCCGGAGTTGCCGTCGCGTCCCACCCGGGACACGTGCACCTCGACCTCGCTCCCGAGGGCCCGAGCGATCTCGGGGACGCCGCCCCAGCGCTGACCCGGCATCACCGGCAGCCACAGCCAGGCGGCCTGGCGCCCGCCCGTGTGGTCCGGCTCCGGGACGGGCAGCCCTGCCTGGAGCCGCAGGTGCGCCACCTCGAGCTGGACGCCGGCGTGCACGCGTGCGAGCTCCGAGACGGCGGCGCCGGGAGCGCGCGCGGCGGTCTCCAGCACGACGAGCCGACCGTCGGGCGTCGTCGCGAACTCCGTGTGGACGACGAAGTCGCCGTCCGACCCGAGGGCGTGGACGACGCGCTCGTTCAGCTCGTGCGCGGCCACGGCCTGCGGGCTGTCGGCCGGCAGCGTCCACCCGCCGAGCACCCGGCCGCGCTCGAACCCGAGCAGCGGCCCCAGGTAGCGCCCCGCCTGGACGGGGCGGACGTCGCCGTGGTGTACGAGCGCGTTGACGTGGCCGAGGTCCCCGTCCACGAACTCGTCGACCTGCCACCCCGTCTCGCCGTCGTGCCGGGCCAGCCACCCGACGACCGCCTCGGCGTCGGGCAGCACCTCGACGCCTCGCGAGTTCGCCTCGCGCCGCGGCTTCACGACGGCGGGCAGGCCGACGGTCCCGACGACGCGGTCCGCGACGGCGCGGGAGGACGTGACGGTCGGCTCGAAGGTCAGGTGCCGGGGAACCGGGACGCCCGCGGCCTCGAGCCGACGCTTCATGAGGACCTTGTCGCGGTACCCGTCGAGGCGTGCGGGGTGCCGTGCGGGCAGGCCCGTCGCCGCCCGCAGCCGTGCGCACTCGACGAGGCAGTACTCGTCGTTGCTGACGACCTCCGCGCCCGGCACCGACCGCACGACGGACTCCCACTCCCCCCGCCCGGCGCGCACGACCTCGACCGACGCCTCGACGTCCTCGCGGAGCACGGTCGCGGGGTCGGCGTCGGTCAGGACGACGACCTCGAACCGGTCGCGGGGGAACGCCTGCGCCGGGTCCGTCGTGAGGGGCTGGCGCGAGTGGAGCACGACGACGCGCGGGCGGGCGTCCGACGACCCGGCCGAGGAGTCAGCCACCGCTGCCTCCCGACGACGGCATCGGCAACCGGCCGGCGGCGAGCGCGCGGGCAGGGTCCGGTCGTCCTGGGAGGACCCCCGGCGCCGGCTCGCGTTGCGCGGGGGTGTCAGCCCGCAGCGCCGGCAGGCCGGCGACGGCGGCACCCCGGCCGCGCGTCGCGGTCGTGTCACGACCGAGCGTGGTGGTGGTCACCGTCATGGCAGTTGCCTGGGCCTCATGGTCGGGGTCGAGATGTGACAGGACTCTAGGTGCAGGAAGCGACGAACCGGGTCGATCGGTCACCCCCGTCGCCCGGTCGGAGGCGAGGGTGGCACGCGTTCCCACCCTCGTCCCGGACTCGTCGACGATCCGGGAGGGTCGGTGGACGGGTGGTCACGCCGCGTGACCGGGTGCAGGGCCGGGGAGCGATGGGACGGTACGACGCGGACGCACCAGGGTCCCTGGGGTTCCTCGGCCGACGGCACGTGCGGGTCGTCGAGTCTCACCGCCTCCGAGGGCGGGCGCCTCCACCGGCGCCGGCGCGCGAGACCCCGGACGCCGCTCCGCCACGTGGTGCCGTCTGCGGGGACCCCTGGAGGAGAGCGCGCGCGAGGGCGTGGCTGCGCCGGAGGCGGTCGTTCCACTCGGTCCCCGGTGCGGTCTGGACCGACCAGAACGTGTGCCGCAGGATGCTGAGGGCCAGGGCCGCCGCCATCTGAGCCTGCTCCGCGATCTCTGCCGCGGTCAGGTCGCCGCGCCGCCGCAGCCGCCGGGCGACCACGTCCGCCTGCCACGCGGCCACCTCGGTGCGTCGGGCCTCGCGGGTCCTGAGCCGCGCGTCGCTGTCGACCAGCTCGAACCTGCGGCGGAACAGGGCAAGGTCCCCGACGGCGTCGCGGGCGCCCACGGTCAAGAGCGTCAGCAGGTCACCGAGCAGAGGCCCGTCAGCCTCGACGAACGCCTCGACCGCCTCGGGCGACGGCAGCGGCGGTCGCCCGAGGATCGCGGCGTCCTTGCTGCCGAAGTAGGTGAAGAAGGTGCTCTGCGCTATCCCGGCGGCTGCGCAGATCTGCGCGACGGTGACGGAGCCGTAGCCGTGCTCCAGGCACAGGTCGACGGCGACCTGCTCGACGCGCGCCCGGGCCGTGGCGCGCTTGCGCTCCCGCAGCCCGAGCGGTCGGTCGTCCCGGTCAGGGAGCATCGTCGCCGGCCAGCCGGGACATGACCGCCTGGGCGTCGGCGTCGATCGTCGCCTGGTCCACCGCGTCGGTGGCCGGCACCCGCGAGGCGACCTCCTCGACGACCCGGCCTGCCTGGCCGCTGTCGAGCCACTCGGCCCGCAGCTCCGCGATCGCCGCGTCGACGAGAGCCGAGAGGTCGGCGCTCGCCTCGAACCGGGTCACGAGCGCGTTTCCTCCCATGGCTTCTGGTCCCCGTCCGCCGCCCGGTGCGCCGGGCCGTGCGCCCTCGGGCAGCTCGACACCCTCCGGCAGAGCCGGCAAGGCGGCGCCACCGGGCGCGCCCGGTCGGGCCGAGCCGTCGCCGTCACCGGGCCCGCCACCCGTGCCCGGCAGCGACATGCCGCCCAGAGCCAGGTTGAGGTCCCACGAGACGACACTGATCAGCCCGGTGCCCAGGTCGTGGTACAGGTACGCGTTCCGGCCGGGACCCGAGATCGTGTCCATGTTCCCGAGCACGTCCTGGGTGGCCAGGTAGGTCGCGAACGACCCGACGTCGATCCACTGGTCCAGCTCCTGGGCGAACTCCTCGTCGGACGCACCGTCGAGCCACTCCAGGAACGACACGATCGGCTGCAGGTCGTGGCTTCCCCGGAGGTTGACCTGGGTGAAGTCGTCGGCGTACGCGGTCTGGTCATCGCCCTGGTAGGTGAAGGAGCTCGTGGACTCGACCTTGTAGAGCACGCCGTCGCCCTCGAGCGCGGCGGCGTACTGCGGGTCGGGGTTCTGCACGACCAGGCGTGTCGTCGCGGGGCGGTCGTTCACGGCGTAGGTCGTGTACGCGTAGTCCTGCGTCGGTTGTCCCGACCGCTTCGTCAGCTCCAGCGCGACCGCCTCGTTGAGCGACGACTCGGCTGCGGCGCTCGCCGGGCGGATCGCCAGCTCGGTCATGCCCTGGTAGGCGCGCCCGGGCCGGTTCTCGTCGAAGCTGACGAGCAGCGGCAGGTTCTCCGGCTCCTGCGTGCTGAGCGCGAGTCCCGTGCCGGCGAACCCGCCGCCCGGGCCTCGTCCGCCGCCGCCGCCCGGCATCTGTGGCATCTCTCCGCCGCCGCCCGGCATCTGTGGCATCTCACCGCCACCGCCCGGCATCTGACCGCCGCTCATGCCTCCGAGCCCTCCTGGGGCGCGCTCGCCCTGGGTCGCGGACCCCTCCCGGCCGTCGACCAGGGACGAGAGGGTGGAGTTGCCTTTCAGGCGGACCGCTGCGGACTCGATCGTGGTGCCGTCGATCGTGATGTCGGCGGTCATCCACTCCTTCTCGCCCTCGGTGAAGTAGGCGTCGAGCATCCGGTCGTAGTCGTCCTGGGAGTAGGACAGGACGAGCTCGTGGTCGACGGTGGTGTCGAAGAGGTCGACCGTGCCCTCGACGTCCTCGGTGATGCGTTCCTCGTCGGTCACGGCGGCCGTGCTCGTGGAGTAGGGCCGGATCGTCACGTCACCGAGGACGGTGAGGGCGACGGCGACTCCTGCCAACCCTGCTGTCAGCGGCTTCCAGTGCTGACGCAGCGGCACCGGGAGGCGCCTGCGGAGGTCTGCGCGACTCATGCTGCCGCCTCCTCACATGTCCGACTGGTCGTACCCGGTCAGGACGGTGACCTTCTGCCCGGAGTTGATCTCGCTCAGCGCGCCGATGATCTCCGTCGTCGTGACTCCCGGCTTGAGGCGTACCGAGTAGAAGAGCTCGGTCAGCGCACCTCCCCGCACGGTCTCGACGCTCACCAGCTCGAACTCCAGGGTCGTGCGGACGAGCACGTCGGCGACGTCCTGCTGGTAGCGCGCCTCGGGGGGAACCTGGACCTTGACCACCTGGCGCTGGATGTCGAGCTTGAACCAGTCGAAACGCTGCATGAGGAAGACGACCAGCAGGATGAAGGCCGTCGCGGCCGCCGCCAGCAGGTAGAAGCGTGTGCCCACCGCCATCCCGATCGCCATCACGAGGAAGATGAACCCGACGTCGCGGGTCTCCTTGATCGCGTTGCGGAAGCGGATCACCGAGAGCGCGCCGACCAGCGCGAACGCGCGCGCGATGTTCGACCCGACGACGAGCATGATGACGGCCACGACCATGCCGATGACGACGAGGGTCTGCACGTACGACTGGCTGTAGGAGATGTTGCGGTGCGTCCGCTGGTAGACCCAGCCGATGGCGGCGGACAGGACGAACGAGAGCGTCAGCGTCGCCGCGACGTCGAAGACGGAGAAGGTACCGCTCAGGTCGGTGAGGTTCATCGGGTGGGTGCACCTTGTCGGGTCGGGGCGTCGGCGACGCCGGTCGAGGTGGTCGGGCGTGCCGGTGTGACGCGGTGACGGCCGGGGGCGTCGTCCGGAGCGGGGCGCAGGATCTCGTCCACCCCGTCGGGGGCGTGCATGAGGGAGCGGGGCGCGAGACCGAAGGCCTGCACGCTCTGGCAGTACTTGGAGATCCGGACCAGGTCCAGGTTCATCCGGGCTGCCGCGTCCGTGACCCACGCCGGGACGCGTTCGTCGGCCTTCACCTCCAGGATCGACAGCCCGGGGGGCAGCGTGAGGCGGTTCAGGCTCTCCGAGGACAGGTGGAAGTCGCGGTCCCGGCCGCGCAGCCGGTGGTCGAGCGTGATGCGCAGGCCCAGATCGGCTTCCCGTCCCACCCAGGCCTCACGGTGGTAGGCCGTCGTCACGGTCGGTCGCAGGTCGAGCTCACCGACGAGGGTGGCCACCTCGTCGAGGAAGGCGCGTTCACGGCTGCTGATCTCGCCGACCGGCGCGTACCCCTGCGGTGAGCACAGCCGCAGGGCGTCGCGGTAGGGCAGGCGCACCCGCCGCTTCTGGGTGACGCGGTTGACGCGCTGCTTGATCTCGACGAACACCGGCGAGTCCGCCGTCAGGTCGTCCGCCGCGCCGTAGTGCCGGACACGCAGCTTGCGCCGGAACCTCAGCCCCTCGATCTTCTCCCAGTAGAACCTCAGGTGCGCGGTGTCGTAGTAGAGGCTCGTGACCGGGTAGCCGGTCGCGCCGGAGTAGGCGTCCTCGTCCATGTGCCGACCCAGCTCGGCCCGGAGCTGGTCGGCCTGGGTCTGCGGCACGAGGTACTTGATCTCGAACCGGTTGAACGCGTGCAGGCGGCTGGCGGTGTCGGTGCGGGCGGTGCTGGCGACGGTCGCGACCGGACCGTCGTCCGTCACGTCCGGCCCGGCACCGGGGGTCTCGGCTGCGCGTCGGTACAGGCGTCGCACGGGCGCGGTCCTCTCGGTCCGGCCGGCGGTGAACGGTGACGCGCCGGCGGATGAACATCGGGAGTCCGCAGCATGTGGGTCGACCCTTTGAGGCTCCTGAGAACGCGGAGACGGACCGGCATCCACTCCAGCAAGGGGTCGATGCCGGTCCGTCGTGGCGCCTGCGGCGACGGCCGGAGCCGTGGCTGCGTCAGCAGGCCGGCCGCGACGAGCGGTCTTAGAGGGTCGGGCCCTGTGGCTCTAGTGCCCGACGAGCACCGGGCCCTCCGCCTCGACCTCCGCGGGCTTGCGCACGAACAGCGTGAGCACGACGGCGACGCTGGCGATGACCGCGCCGACCACGAACGCGCGGTGCACGCCCACCGCCATCGCCTCGGCCGGGTCGGCGCCCGTGGCTGCCGCACCGGCGGCCCCGACGGACATCAGCGTGACGAACAGCGCGGTGCCGGCGGCGCCGGCGACCTGCTGCAGGGTGCTGGTGATCGCGCTGCCGTGGGAGTACAGGGCGCGTGGCAGCGACCCGAGCGCCGAGGTCAGCAGCGGCGTGAAGACGAAGCCGAGCCCCAGGTTGAGGGTCATGTGCACGGCCACGATCCACCCGATCGCGGTGTCCATGCCGAACGTCGTCATGCCCCACAGCGCGGCAGCGGCGACGACCATGCCGGGCAGGACCAGCGGCCGCGGCCCGTAGCGGTCGAACAGCGCCCCGACCACGGGCGCGATGACGCCCATGAGGACGCCGCCGGGCAGCATCATCAGGCCGACGGTCAGGGTGTCGAGCGCGAGCGCCTGCTGCAGGTACAGGGGCAGGAGGATGAGCGAGCCGAACAGCGCGGACATCACCACGACGACGAGCACGACGGCGAGGCTGAAGGAGCGCGACGCGAAGGTGCGCAGGTCGAGGAAGGCGGCGTCCGTGCGCTGCAGGGTCAGCTGACGCCGCACGAACACGATGAGCGCGACTGCGCCGACCGCGACCGGGATCCCGGGCGCCACGGGCGCGTGCCCCGACGCCGACTCGCCGACGAGGCTGAGGCCGTAGATGAGGCCGCCGAACCCGACGGCCGCGAGCAGTGCCGACAGCGGGTCGAACGTCGCCGGCGACGTCTCGGTGACGTTGCGGACCCACACGGCGCCGAGCCCGATGGCGAGCAGCGCGATGGGCAGCACCAGCCAGAACATCCAGCGCCAGTCCAGCGCGGACAGGATGGCCCCGGAGACCGTCGGGCCGATCGCGGGAGCGACGGCGATGACGATGGAGATGACGCCCATCATCCGGCCGCGGTGGCTGGCCGGGACGACGTTGAGCACCGTGGTGAACAGCAGGGGCAGCATGATCGCCGTGCCCGACGCCTGGACGACGCGCCCGGCGAGCAGCACCTCGAAGCCGGGCGCGAGCGCCGCGACGAGGGTGCCGGTGGCGAACAGCGACATCGCCGTGAAGAACAGTCCCCGCAGCGGGAACCGGGCCAGCAGGTAGCCGGTGCACGGGATGACGATCGACATGGTCAGCAGGAACCCGGTGGTCAGCCACTGCGCGGTCGCGGCGGTGATGTCGAGGTCGACCATCAGCCGGGGCAGGGCGACGCCCATGATCGTCTCGTTGAGGATGACGACGAACGCGGAGGCCACGAGCAGCGCGATCACGGGGCCGGTGCGGATCGCGGGGGCCCCGTCCGGGGTGGAGGGCCGGCCGGGCCGGAGGTCGTTCTCGAGCGTCATGAGGTCTCTCTGTCAGCGGGTGGGGGCGGCGGACGGCGTTCCTGGGAACCGCGGACGTCCGGCCGACGAGTGTATGGCAGTGACTGCCACAATCGTCGCGGGTGGGAGGATGAGCGGATGCTCGACCCGGAGGGCCAGCAGCGCGGCGTCGTCACCGACGGCCCGGACGCCGACTGCGGGCTGCGCGAGCACCGCCGCCGCGAGACCCGTCGTGCCATCACCGACGCCGCGCTCGACCTGTTCGAGCGCCAGGGCGTCCCGGCCACGAGCGTCGAGGCGATCGCCGACGCCGCCGGCATCGCCCCGCGCACCTTCTACCGCCACGCGGGGACGAAGGAGAACGCGCTGTTCGTCGACGACGACTCGATGGAACGGCTCATCGCGAGCGTGCGCGGCGTCGACCAGCAGGGTCCCGCCGTGGTCCGCGCGATCGAGCAGGCGTTCCTCGCGCAGGTCGACGCCTTCGACGCCCAGCCGGCGGCGAGCCACGCGCGCGTGCTGCGGGTCCGCCGGCTCGTGCTGGCCGACCCGGACCTGCTCGCCCGCGCCCTCGCCCGTGACGCCGAGCAGGTGCAGGAGCTCACCACGATCGTGCTGCACGCCGGCGACCATCCAGACGAGCTGCGCGCCCGCACCGTCGTCACCGCGATCGGCACCGCCGTGCGCCTGGCGTACGACGAGTGGGCGCGCCGCGCCGAGCGGGGCGAGACCGTGCCGGTCCGGTCGCTCTACCGGCAGGTGCGGTCCGGGCTGGTCGACTACTTCGCGGGTGCCGCCGACGGATAGCAGGCGCCGATCCGGTCGGTCGAGCGAGGCGCTCGGGGCTCTCAGGCCGCCGGGACGACGCTCACCAGGTGAGCGTCCGCCGGGTGGAGCGATCGACGGAGCCTGGCATCGAGCGTCGCGAGCGTGCTGCCGGTCCGCCTCGCCAGCTCGACGAGGTGGAAGTCCGTGGCCTGACGCGGTCCGACCATGCGCGTCAGGTCGATCGTGGTGTCCGCGAACGACGCGTCGTCCGGGAGGAAGCGGTGACCCGGGACCGTCCGCATCTGCCGCAGCGCCGCGACCGCCTCGACGGGAAGGACCGTCCGACCGAGAACGGCCGGGGTGGACAGCAGGCGCACGAACGCCGACTCGGTGACCGGGGTCGTGGCCCACGCCGTGACGTCGGCGAACCACCGGTGCGCGGCGCGATGGTGCACGTGCGCGTCGGCGGCGAGGGCGAGGAGGACGTTCACGTCGAGCAGGTAGCAGCGCTCAGCCGTCACGGTGCTCGGCGACCATCTCGTCCGTGATCACGTGGCCCGCCGGGCCGTGGAAGACCGGGAACCCCCGGACGGTCGACGCAGGCGCGGTGCCTTCGAGGGCTCGCTCGGCGAGGTCGGAGATCGCGCGTCCGATCGACACGTTCTGCTGCTCGGCGATCGCACGCGCGGCGGCCAGCACCCGGTCGTCGATCTCCAGCGTCGTCCTCATGCGCATCACGGTATCACCGCATCACCGGGCCCTGTCCGCGCGCGGCTGAGCACGACGGAGCCCGGCCCGCACGCATGCGGACCGGGCTCCGAGATGCCTGTGGGTCAGGGGACGATGTGCCCCGCGGCCCGGAACAGCTCGTACCACTCGGCCCGGGTGAGGGGCAGGTCCGACCCGAGCGCGGCACCGGCGACGCGCTCCGGCGTCGTCGTGCCGAGGACCACCTGCATCTGCGCGGGGTGCCGCGTGATCCACGCCGTGGCGATGGCGATCGGCGGCACGTCGTACTGCGCGGCGAGCCGGTCGATCACGGCGTTGAGCTCGGGGTACTCGGGGGAGCCGAGGAACGTGCCGGTGAAGAACCCGGCCTGGAACGGCGACCACGCCTGGACGGTGATGTCGTTCAGGCGGCAGTAGTCGAGCAGGCCGCCGCCGTCACGGGTGACGGACTGGTCCTCGGCCACCATGTTCCCGGCGACGCCCTGGGCGACCAGCGCGGCGTGCGTGATCGACAGCTGCACCTGGTTGGCCACGAGCGGCTGGCGCACGGACCGCTTGAGCAGGTCGATCTGCCGGGGCGTGTGGTTGGAGACGCCGAACGCCCGCACCTTGCCCGCGGCCTCGAGCTCGTCGAAGGCCCGCGCGACCTCGTCCGGCTCGACGAGCGCGTCCGGGCGGTGCAGCAGCAGGACGTCGACGTGGTCGGTCCGCAGGGCCTGCAGCGAGCCCTCGACCGACGTCATGATGTGCTCGTACGAGAAGTCGAAGTACGGCCCCTCGGGCACGATCCCGCACTTGGTCTGGATCGTGATCTCGTCGCGCTGCGACGGCGTGAGCGCCATGGCGTCGGCGAACCGGCGCTCGCACTCGTGCTTCTCGCGGCCGTACACGTCGGCGTGGTCGACGAAGTCGATGCCCGCGTCGCGCGCGGTGCGCACGAGCTCACGGATCTCGTCGTCGGACTTCTCGGCGATCCGCATGAGCCCGAGCACGACGTTGGGGGCGACGACGTCGGTCCCCGGCAGGGTGAGAGTCTTCATGCTGCATCCTGCACCGTCCGCAGCCGCGACCTGTGGAGGCAGCAGCCCGTGCGGCGTCAGCGTCCCAGGACGGCCCCGCCGTTGACGCTCAGCACCTGGCCCGTGACCCATCCGGCGTCCGCGGACGCCAGGTAGTGCACCGCACCCGCGACGTCCGACGGTGTCCCGGCACGACCGAGCAGCGTCTGGGCGACCAGTGCGTCGTGGCGCCGCGACCGGCCCTCGGTGCTGAAGAACTCGGTGTCCTGGACGTAGCCCGGGGAGACGGTGTTGACGGTGATGCCGTCCGGGCCGCCGCGGCCGGCGAGCTCGGCGCCCCAGGCGACGAGGCCGGCCTTGGCCGCGCCGTACGCGCCGCCACCGCCGCGCTGCGCGGCGATCGAGCTGATCGTGACCACGCGGCCGCCGGGCCGCGCGAGGGACGGCCACAACGCCTCGGTGAGGAGCATCGCCGAGAGCAGGTTCTGGTCGACGGTCCGGCGGTAGCTCTCCAGCAGACCGTGCAGGCCGGGGGCCGGGGCGCCGCCGACGCCGCCGGCGTTGTTGACGAGCACGTCCACCGGCCGGCCGTCGAGCGCCTCGACGACGCGCAGCACCGCGTCGGGGTCGGTGAGGTCCGCCGGCACGACCTGGACGTCGGACGTCGGGTGGTCGTCCCGCAGCCGGTGCAGCGGCTCGGAGCGACGCCCGAGGGCGACGACCGTCGCCCCGTCGGCGAGGAAGCGTTCGGCGACGGCGCGGCCCATGCCCGTCCCGGCGCCGGAGACGACGACGGTGCGGGGGGTCCGGGTGGCCGCGGTGGGGGCGTGGTCGGGCAGGGTCACGGGGCACGTCCGATCGGCTGGGGGAGGTGGGGACACGTGGCCGCGCCGGTGAGGGCGGAGTCCGAGCGCGCCATGATGCCGCGTGGCGCGCGGGGGCGCATGTGCCTACGGGGCGGCTGTGCCGGTGGTCGGGGCCGCCGCTGACCGCAGGCGGTGCGACCGGCCACGGTGGGAGAGGAGCACGAGGCCCGCACCCAGCGCGATCGCCGCCGCCGCCGCGGTGGCGGCAGCACCCGGCGCCGCGCCGGTCGCGGCGAGCGCGACGTGCGTGTCCCCGGTCCGCACGGGCGGGACGTGCGTGTCACCGCCCTGCGGGGGCGCGGCGTGCGTGCCACCGCCCTGCACGAGGCTGCCGTCCCCCGGTGCCGCGGAGGTGGTCTCGTCGTCCACCGCGGGCGGGACGCCCACCTGGACGGTCGCGGACGCCGTGGCCGGGTCGGTGTCGCGGTCGCCGGCCGTCGCGGCGGTGACCGTGCAGTCGCCGGCACCGGTGCCGGTGAGGCTCCCGTCGGTCACGGTGCACGCCCCGGTGGCCGTGAGCGTCACCGGCAGGCCGGACGACGACTCCGCGACCGGGCGCACGGTCGCGCCGAGGGTGAGCGGGGGCACGACGAGCCTCACGGCGTCCGCCCGCCGGGCGACCTGCACGTCCAGCGAGGCCGACGACGGCGCCGCACCGGGCGCGCCGGTGTAGGACGCGGTCACCGGCATCGTGCCGCCGGTCGCCGTGAGGTCCTCGAGCACGACCGACCCGTCGACGAGCGGCAGCCCTCGGTGGGCCGTGCCGGCGACGACCACGTCGACCGTCCCGGTGGCGGGGCGCGTGACCGGCGGCTCGGAGGGATCGTCGTGCGCGTGCTCCTCGGACACCTGGACGGTGACGTCGAGGCGGTCGCCGGCCACGGGAGTGCCGGGGGACACGGTGACGGTCGTGCGGGTGTCCGCCCGCGGTGTCGCGGTCACCGGCGTGCTCGGGCCGGACCGCCCGAGCGGGTTCCGCGCGAGGACGGCGACGTCGTAGGCCGTCCCGTTCGTCAGCCCGTCGAGCGTGCGCGTCACCCGGGCTGAGCCGGACGCGAGCTGGTCGCACCACTGCAGGGCCTCCCCGGACGGCGCGCACCACACCTCGTACCCGATCGCCGTGCCGTCGGCCGGGGCGTCCCAGGCGAGCGTGACCGTGCGGTTGCCGACGGACTGCACGGCGAGCCCGGTGGGCGTCGACGGCGCGTGCGTGCTCAGGTGGATCGTCGCCTCGCCGCGCGACGTCGTGTACGCGCCGCCGAGGCCGATGAGGTACTCCGTCCCGGCGGTGAGGTCGACCTGGAGCCCGGCGGCGAGCCAGAGCCAGTCGTCGTTGACGGCCTGCGCCGTGCCGTCGGCCCACACCTCCAGCGCGGTGTCCCAGTCGCCGGTGGCAGCGACGCCCAGCCGCACGTCCTTGGCGGGGGTGAAGGAGTACCAGGCGGTGTTGTGGAACACCTGCTGCCCCTCCTGGGCGATCGAGCTGACGTGCGCGTTGCCGGCGGTGAACGGGCCGTCGAGCGTGTTCACCGGCAGGGGCACCGGGTCGGTCCGGGTGCCGCCGGGTGTGCCGTCCGCGTGGGCGGCGGAGGCCGGGATGAGCGTCGCGGCGACGGCGAGGGCCAGGGCGAGGGCCGTGCGGGAGGGGCGACGGCGGGGGAGACGGAGCGCCATGATGAGCTCCCGGGTGCTGCGGACAAACGGTGCTTCCACGGTGGGACGGCTCCGGGGCCTCGGTCCAATCGGGTGGCGGGAGGTCCGGATCGCCCGGTACGCCGGTGCGGTCTGCACAACGGCGGGGGTGCTGCCGGTGTCGGTGGTCGGCGGGACGATGGCGTGACCGCCGCGGGCGTCGGGCCGGCGGCATGCAGGCAGGGGGTCGGCGATGGAGTGCAGGCTGGAGCTGGTGATCCTCCCGGTGAGCGACGTGGACCGCGCCAAGGCGTTCTACGCGGAGCAGGTCGGCTTCGTCGTCGACCACGACCGGCGGGTGAGCGACGACCTGAGGTTCGTCCAGCTCACCCCGCGGGGGTCGGCGTGCTCGATCGCGTTCGGCGAGGGCCTCACGGACGCGGTGCCGGGGTCGGTCCAGGGGCTGCAGGTCGTCGTCGACGACGCGGACGTGGCGCACGCGTTCCTCGTCGCGCACGGGGTCGACGCGCCGCCCGTGCAGGACCTCGCGTGGGGGCGGTTCACGGGGTTCGCCGACCCCGACGGCAACCGGTGGGCGGTGCAGCAGCTCCCGCCGCGGGCCTCCTGACCGGCCGAGACGTCAGAAGAGCGTCAGGTCGTCCTCGGCGTCGTCCTCGACGTCCACGGCGGCGGCGGTGACCGCGACCGGCACGCGCGCCGGTTCCGGGGCGCGTGCCACGACCGCGCCGGGGGCGTCGGCGTCGTCGGTGCGCGCGGCCAGCACGCGGGCCGCCAGCCACTGCAGCGAGTGGAACTCGACCCGGGCCAGCGCGTCGTGCAGTCCCTGCGGGTCCACGGGCAGCAGGCCGGGGCCGGACCCCGCGGCGAGGTCCATCTCCAGGTCCAGGTCGGTGCGCATCGTCATCAGCTCGACGTTCTCCCAGAACGCCGCCCGCCCGTCGGGGTCCGCGAGCTTCTTGACGCACGCCTTGCCCAGCACCTCCGCGACGCGCGCGCCGCCGTTCGTGTCGACGTCCCAGAACGCGGCCTCGACCGACCCGAAGGCGTTGAGCAGGGCGACGCCGGTCTTCTCCCCGATGCCGCGGATGCCGGTGAGGTTGTCCGACGCGTCACCGCGCATCGCCGCGTACTGGCGGTACTGCCCGGCGTCGATGCCGAGCAGGATGCGCAGCCGCTCGGGGGTCAGCACGGGGGAGGCCTCGACGCCGCCGTTGATGATGCGCAGCACCGACGTCGTCTCGTCGACCAGCGCGAACGCGTCGCGGTCGGACGTGCAGACCACGGTGTGCCAGCCGGCCGCCGTCGCGGTGGCGGCTGCGGACGCCAGGACGTCGTCCGCCTCCAGCCCGTCCGGGATGACCACGTGCAGCCCGGCCGACCAGAACACGTCGACCGCGAGCGAGAGCTGGGTGACCAGGTCGGCGGGCTTCTCGGTGCGGTGCGCCTTGTAGTGCGGGTGCGCGACCTTGCGGACGTTCCCGGCGGCGTCGTCGAACCCGATGACGACCGCGTCGGCCGCGACCCGGTCGACCGCCCCGAGGATCTGCGAGAGCGCGCCCTTCACCGCCCACGTGGCCTGGCCGTCGCGGGTGCGCAGCTGCGAGCCGGCCAACGCGTGGAACGAGCGGTGCAGGAGGGAGTTGCCGTCGACGGCCAGGAGGGTCTTCGTCATGGGGGTCGGGCGGCCGGTGCCGCCCGGGTCCTTTCTCGCGTGCGCGCTCCCAGGGTAGGCGGTCGGGAGAGGGCCGTTCCCGGCCCCGCGGGGCCCGGTCGGCACGGCCCGTCGCGCACCTGCGCGGCACTCCCTCGCCCGTCCGCGCCGCCTGCCGTCACACGAAGGGACGGTGTGTGCGGCCTCACCCTTCCTTTTGCAGGTCAGCGCGTCGATGCTGGTGACGACGCCGGGACCCGGCGTCGACACCGCGAGGAACGTCGGAGACCCCGACACCCCCCGCAACGCCAAGAAAGTGGAGAACCCACGATGCACCCCGAGCTCTGCCTCATCGACTACCGCAACCGCGAACGCGCCATCGAGGTCGCCGCGGAGCGCCGCCGGGCCCACGCGGCCCGCTCCTCCAGCTCCCGCCCGACGGGTGGCCTCCGCCGCCGCCTCGGCCGGGCACTGCACCGCCGCTGAGGTCCCTTGCGCGACGGCCGGCCCCGCAGCGGGACCGGCCGTCGCACAGCCCGGGCGCGTCGACCGGACGGCCCCCGCCATGGGCCAGGATGTCTCCGTGATCCCCGACGCCCCCACCCGCACGGCATGACGCGACCCGCCTGGCTGCGGTGGCTCGACCCGCTGACCGCGATGATCCTGGCCGTCCTCGTGCTGGGGCTGCTGGTCCCGGTGCCCGAGGCCGTCGGTGCGGTCCTCGACACGGTCCGCACGGCCGCGATCGTGCTGCTGTTCTTCCTGTACGGCGCGCGGATGCCCACGCGGGAGGTCCTCGACGGCCTCAAGCGGTTCCGCCTGCAGGGGTCGATGCTGGCGGCGACCTACCTGCTGTTCCCGCTGGTGGGCCTGGCGGTCCAGCTGCTGCCCGACTCCGTCCTGGACCCGGACCTGCGCCGTGGCCTGCTGTACCTGTCGGTGCTGCCGTCGACCGTGCAGTCGTCGGTGGTGATGACGTCGATCGCCCGCGGCAACGTCGCGGGGGCCATCACCGGCGCGACGATCTCCAACGTCCTGGGCGTCCTGCTGACCCCGCTGCTCGTGGCGGTGCTGCTGGGGGCGACGGGTGCGGGGCTCGACGGCGGCGCGGTGAGCGGGATCCTGCTGCAGCTGCTGCTGCCGTTCGTCGTCGGGCAGCTGGTGCAGCCGTGGATCGGGGCGTGGCTGCGGCGGCACGGCGGTCTGCTGAAGGTGACCGACCGCTCGACGATCCTGCTGGTGGTGTTCACGTCCGTCAGCGCGGCGCAGACGGCCGGTGCGTGGGACGACCTGACGCTCACCGCCCTGCTGGTGCTGCTGGTGGTGTGCGCGGTGGTGCTGGCCGTCATGCTCTCGGCGACGTGGTGGGGCGGGCGCGCGCTGGGGCTGGACCGCGGCGACCGCATCGCGCTGCTGATGTGCGGCTCGAAGAAGTCGGCGGCGACCGGGCTGCCGATGGCGGCGGTGCTGTTCGCGCCCGCCGTCGCGGCGAGCGTCGCGCTGCCCGTGATCGCGTTCCACCAGCTGCAGATCGTGGTGTGCGCGATCCTCGCGCGGCGCCTGGCGGCGGCGGAGCCCGACCCCGCCTGACGGGCCCCGACGGCCCTGAGCGTCAGGGACCCGTCAGGGTGCGACCGCCGGCCGTATGGGTTCCGTGAGGACCGGCGCCGGGCGCCCGGCGCGGGTGTTGCATCGTCGCCGGCGCCCCCGACGGGTGCCCGGCGCCCGCCACGACGGGAGCCGTCCCCCGGACCGTGGAGACCCACGTGCTCGACATCGTCTACCTGCTCACCGCGGCCGCCGTGCTCGCGCTGACCGCCTGCCTCGGCAAGGCGGTGGAGCGGCTGTGATCGTCCTCGAGCTGCTCGCCGCGGGGCTCGGCGTCGCCGCGGTCGTCTACCTGCTCGTCGCGCTCGTCCGACCGGAGCGCTTCTGATGACCGGGCTGCTGGCCGTCCTCACCCTCGGCGCGGTCCTGCTGCTCCTCGCGGCCGCGTACCGGCCGCTCGGCGACTACATGGCGCACGTCTACACGACCGGCACGGACTGGCGCGTCGAGCGTGCCGTGTACCGCGTGCTGGGTGTCGACCCGCGCTCGCAGCAGACGTGGCCCGTCTACCTGCGCAGCGTGCTGGCCTTCTCGTTCGTCGGCGTGGTCCTCGTCTACGCGCTGCAGCGCACGCAGCAGTGGCTCCCGCTGTCGCTGGGGCTGGGGGCGCCGTCGGAGCACCTGGCGTTCAACACCGCCGCGTCCTTCGTCGGCAACACCAACTGGCAGTCGTACTCCCCGGAGCTCACGCTCGGGCACACCGTGCAGGCCACCGGTCTGGTGGTGCAGAACTTCGTGTCCGCGGCCGTCGGCATGGCGGTCGCCGTCGCGCTCGTGCGCGGGTTCGCGGCGCGCCGCTCGGTGACGATCGGCAACTTCTGGGTCGACCTGCTGCGCGGCTGCCTGCGCATCCTGCTGCCCGGCGCGCTGCTCGCGGCCGTGCTGCTGGTGGTCGGCGGGGTCGTGCAGAACCTCGCCGGGTTCACCGACGTGACCACGCTGGCCGGCGCGACGCAGTCGGTCCCCGGCGGGCCTGTCGCCTCGCAGGAGGCGATCAAGCTGCTCGGCACCAACGGCGGCGGGTTCTACAACGCCAACTCGGCGCACCCCTTCGAGAACCCCACGCAGTGGACGAACCTGCTCGAGATCGTCCTCATGCTCGTCATCCCGTTCAGCCTGCCGCGCACCTTCGGCCGCATGGTCGGCGACCACCGGCAGGGGTACGCGATCGCCGGGGTCATGGCGGCGCTGTTCTCGGCGTCGTTCCTCGCGCTCGTCGCGCTGGAGTCCGCCGCCGGCGGCACCGCGCCGGCGCTCGCGGGCGCCGCGACCGAGGGCAAGGAGGCGCGCTTCGGGATCGTCTGGTCGGCGCTGTTCGCGACGACGAGCACGGGCACGTCGACGGGTGCGGTGAGCTCGATGCACGACTCGTACACCGCGCTCGGCGGCATGCTGCCGATGCTCAACATGATGCTCGGCGAGGTCGCGCCCGGCGGCGTCGGGTCCGGCCTGTACGGGATGCTCGTGCTCGCGGTCGTCGCGGTGTTCGTTGCCGGCCTGCTGGTGGGCCGCACCCCGGAGTACCTGGGCAAGAAGATCGGCCCGCGCGAGATCAAGCTCGCGAGCCTGTACATCCTCGTGACGCCGACCCTCGTGCTCGCGGGCACAGCCCTGAGCTTCGGGGTGCCGGCGCTGCGCGACAGCGTCGAGGGGACGTCGATCTGGAACCCCGGCGTGCACGGCATGTCCGAGGTGCTGTACGCGTTCACGTCGGCCGCGAACAACAACGGCTCGGCGTTCGCCGGCCTCACCGCGAACACGCCGTGGCTGAACACGGCGCTGGGCGTCGCGATCCTGCTCGGCCGCTTCGTGCCGATGGTCCTGGTCCTGGCGCTGGCCGGGTCCCTGGCCGCGCAGGGCGCGGTCCCCGCGACGGCCGGCACCCTGCCCACCCACCGCCCGCAGTTCGTCGGGCTGCTCGCCGGTGTGGTCGTCGTCCTCACCGCACTCACGTACTTCCCCGTTCTCGCGCTGGGTCCCCTGGCGGAAGGGCTGATCTGATGTCCACCACGCTCGAACGCACCGACACCCGTCCCGCGCCCGCCCCGGCGCCCACCCCCGCCGGCGCGTTCACGTGGGCGCAGGTCCGCGACGCGCTGCCCGGTGCGGTCCGCAAGCTCGACCCGCGGCACATGTGGCGCAACCCCGTGATGTCCGTGGTCTGGGTCGGTGCGGCGCTCACCACCGTGCTGGCCGTCGCGGAGCCCTTCCTCGGCGGGCCCGCCGAGTCGGGCGGCACCACCGTGCCCGCGTCGTTCACCGGCGTCATCGCGGCGGTCCTGTGGGTCACGGCCCTGTTCGCGAACCTCGCGGAGTCCGTCGCCGAGGGCCGCGGCAAGGCGCAGGCGGACTCCCTGCGACGCACCCGCACGGCGACGGCGGCCCACAAGGTCGCGGCCTACGACGAAGCCCGCGACCCGGGCGCGACCCGTGCTCCGCTGGTCGAGGTGTCGTCGGCGGACCTGCGGCTCGGTGACGTCGTCGTCATCAGCGCGGGGGAGCTCGTGCCCGGGGACGGCGAGATCGTCCACGGCATCGCGTCGGTCGACGAGTCGGCGATCACCGGGGAGTCCGCGCCGGTCGTCCGCGAGTCCGGGGGCGACCGCTCGGCCGTCACGGGCGGGACGCGCGTGCTGTCCGACCGGGTCGTCGTGCGGATCACGTCGAAGCCGGGGGAGACGTTCGTCGACCGGATGATCGCGCTGGTCGAGGGCGCGAGCCGGCAGAAGACCCCCAACGAGATCGCGCTGTCGATCCTGCTGGCGTCGCTGTCGGTCGTGTTCGTCGTCGTCGCGCTCACGCTGAACCCGATCGCGTCGTACGCGGCGGAACCGGTGAGCGTCGCCGTCCTCGTCGCGCTGCTGGTCTGCCTCATCCCCACGACGATCGGCGCGCTGCTGTCCGCCATCGGCATCGCCGGTATGGACCGCCTGGTGCAGCACAACGTGCTCGCCATGTCGGGGCGGGCCGTCGAGGCCGCGGGTGACGTGACGACGCTGCTGCTCGACAAGACCGGCACCATCACCTACGGCAACCGGCAGGCGGTCGCCTTCGTCCCGCTCGGTGACGTCCAGCAGGCCGAGCTGGTGCGAGCCGCGGCCCTCGCGTCGCTCGCGGACCCGACGCCCGAGGGCACGTCGGTCGTCGACCTGGCCCGCCGCAGCGGTGCCGACGTGGGCACGGTCGTGCCCGGGGAGGTCGTGCCGTTCACCGCGCAGACCCGCATGTCCGGGCTCGACGAGCCCGACGGCACGCGGATCCGCAAGGGGGCCGGTTCGGCGGTCGTCGCGTGGCTCGAGGCGGAGGGGACGCCCATGGCGCCCGACGTCCGGGCCGAGCTGGACGCCGCCGTCGAGCACGTCGCACGGTCCGGCGGCACGCCGCTGGTCGTCGCGGTCGCGGCACCCGGTCGCGCCGGTCGCGTGCTCGGCGTCGTGCACCTCAAGGACGTCGTCAAGGAGGGGCTCGCCCAGCGGTTCGCCGAGCTGCGCGCCATGGGCATCCGCACCGTCATGGTCACGGGCGACAACCCCGTGACCGCCCACGCCATCGCGGCCGAGGCGGGCGTCGACGACGTCCTCGCCGAGGCGACCCCCGAGGACAAGCTCGCACTGATCCGCGCCGAGCAGGCCGGCGGCCACCTCGTCGCGATGACGGGCGACGGCACCAACGACGCCCCGGCGCTCGCGCAGGCCGACGTCGGCATGGCGATGAACACGGGCACGTCGGCCGCGAAGGAGGCGGGCAACATGGTCGACCTCGACTCGGACCCGACCAAGCTCATCGACGTCGTGCGCATCGGCAAGCAGCTGCTCATCACCCGCGGCGCGCTGACGACGTTCTCCATCGCCAACGACGTCGCCAAGTACTTCGCGATCATCCCCGCGATGTTCATGGGCGTGTTCCCGGGGCTCGCCGCACTGAACGTCATGGGCCTGCACTCGCCGGCCTCGGCGGTCCTCTCCGCGGTCGTGTTCAACGCGCTGGTCATCGTCGCGCTCATCCCGCTCGCGCTGCGCGGCGTGCGGTACCGGCCCCTCGACGCCTCCGCCGTCCTCGGCCGCAACCTCCTGGTCTACGGGCTCGGCGGCGTCGTCGTGCCGTTCGTGGGCATCTGGCTCATCGACCTGGTCGTCCGCCTCCTGCCCGGCTACTGACGCACCCGCACGTCCCGGCCCGTCCCGTTCCGCACGAGGAGAACCCGCATGCCCCTCGCCACCCGCACCGCCGCCCGCACCCTGGGCGTCGCCGTCCGCGCCATGGTCGTCCTCACCCTCCTGCTCGGCGTCGGCTACACCGCCGTCGTCACGGGCGTCGCGCAGCTGGTCGCCCCCGCGCAGGCGGGCGGCTCGCTCCTCACGGGTCCCGACGGCACCGTGGTCGGGTCCGCGCTGATCGGCCAGTCGTTCACCGACGCCGACGGCGAGCCGCTGGCCCGGTACTTCCAGCCCCGGCCGTCGGCCGCGGGCGACGGGTACGACGCGGGGGCGTCGTCGGGCTCCAACCTGGGGCCGGAGAACCCGGACCTGGTCGCCGCGATCGCGGACCGGCGCGCACAGGTCGCGGCGCTCGAGGGGGTCGAGCCGGGAGACGTGCCGCCCGACGCCGTCACGGCGTCCGCGTCCGGCCTGGACCCGCACGTCAGCCCCGCGTACGCGACGCTGCAGGTGCCGCGCGTCGCCGCGGCGCGCGGGATGTCGGAGCAGGACGTCGCCGACCTCGTGGCGCGGCACACTGGGGGACGCGGCCTGGGGTTCGTGGGCGAGCCGACCGTGAACGTGCTGCGGCTCAACCTCGCCCTCGACGACCAGGAGGGCTGAGCATGGCGCGTGGGCGGCTCCGCGTCCTCCTCGGGGCGGCACCGGGCGTGGGCAAGACCTACGCGATGCTCGAGGAGGGCCGCCGCCTGCGTGACGAGGGGCGTGACGTCGTGGTCGCGGTCGTGGAGACCCACGGCCGCGCCCACACGGCCGCGATGGTCGAGGGCCTGGAGGTGGTGCCGCGCCGCGCGGTCCGGCACCGGGAGGTCGAGCTCACCGAGCTCGACGTCGACGCCGTGCTGGCCCGCCGCCCGGACGTCGCGCTGGTCGACGAGCTCGCGCACACCAACGCGCCCGGCCTGGCGCGCACCAAGCGGTGGCAGGACGTGGACGCCCTGCTCGACGCCGGGATCGACGTGCTCTCGACCGTGAACATCCAGCACATCGAGTCCCTCAACGACGTGGTGGAGAAGATCACCGGCGTCGTCCAGCGCGAGACGATCCCTGACGCCGTGCTGCGCGCCGCCGACCAGGTCGAGGTGGTCGACCTCGCACCGCAGGCGCTGCGCGACCGGCTCGCCGGCGGCTACGTGTACCCGGCCGAGCGCGTGGACGCCGCGCTGTCGAACTACTTCCGCCTCGGCAACCTCACGGCGCTGCGCGAGCTCGCGCTGCTGTGGCTGGCCGACGAGGTCGACGCGGCGCTGCGCCTGTACCGCACCGAGCACGGCATCGACAGCCCGTGGGAGGCGCGCGAGCGGGTCGTCGTCACGCTCACCGGTGGGCCCGAGGGGGAGACGCTGATCCGCCGCGGCGCGCGCATCGCCGCACGCTCGGCCGGCGGGCAGCTGCTGGCCGTGCACGTCACACGCCAGGACGGCCTGCGCGGTGCCGCCCCCGGCGCGCTCGCGCACCAGCGGGCGCTCGTCGAGCAGCTCGGCGGCACCTACCACCAGGTCGTCGGCGACGACGTCCCGCGCGCGCTCGTCGACTTCGCCACCGCGGTCGACGCGACCCAGCTCGTCATCGGGGTGTCGCGGCGCGGGTGGCTCGCCACGGCGCTCAGCGGCCCCGGCATCGGCGCGACCGTGACCCGCGAGGCGGGGAAGATCGACGTGCACGTCGTCAACCACGCCGCCGCGGGCGGGCGGCCGCGGCTGCCGCGCGTCGGCGGCGCGCTCACGCGGCGGCGGCGCGTCGCCGGGTTCGCGCTCGCGCTCGTCGGCGGGCCGCTGCTGACGTGGCTGCTGGTCGCGACGCGCAGCACCGACGCGTTCGTCGCCGACGTCCTGGCGTACCAGCTGCTGGTGGTGGTGACCGCGCTCGTCGGCGGCCTGTGGCCCGCGGTCTACGCGGCGGTGCTGTCCGGGCTGACGATCGACTTCCTGTTCGTCGACCCCCTGCACACCGTCACCGTCTCGGAGCCGTCGCACGCCCTCGCGCTCGTGCTGTACGTCGTCATCGCCGTGCTGGTCAGCGTGGTGGTCGACCGTGCCGCCCGCACCACGCGCGCCGCCCACCGCGCCGCGGCGGAGAGCGAGCTGCTGGCGACCGTCGCCGGCAGCGTGCTGCGGGGGCAGGACGCCGTCGCCGCGCTCGTCGGCCGGGCACGTGAGGCGTTCGGCATGACGGCGGCACGGCTCGTGGTGGGTGGGCCCCCGGGCGGGCCCCCGCACGGTGGCGGCGACCCGGGCGGCACGGTGCTCGCGTCGGACGGCGAGGTGCCGCCCGGCGAGCCCGGCACGACCGTGCCGGTCGACGAGCGCGCCGTGCTCCAGCTCTACGGGCCCGACGTCGCGGCGTCCGAGCGGCGGCTGCTCAACGTCATCGCCGTCCAGCTGCGCGCCGCCCTCGAGCGCAGCGACCTGGCGTCGGTGGCCAGCGAGGTCGACCACCTCACCGCGTCGGACCGCGTGCGCAGCGCGCTGCTCTCGGCCCTCAGCCACGACCTGCGCCGCCCGCTGAGCGCCGCGACCGCCGCCGTCGGCGGCCTGCGGACGGCCGGTTCGCGGCTGAGCCCGGCCGACCGTGCCGAGCTGCTCGACACCGCCGACGAGAGCCTGCGCGCCCTGGCGACGCTCATGACCGACCTGCTGGACGTCAGCCGGCTCGACGCGGGGGTGCTCGCGTTCGCCCGCACCCACGTCGACACCGCCGACGTCGTGCTGCCCGCGCTGGACGAGCTGGGCCTGGGCCCCGACGAGGTCGAGCTCGACCTCGACCTGGCGGTGCCGCCGGTCCTGGCCGACCCCGTGCTGCTGCAGCGCGTGGTGGTGAACCTGCTGGCCAACGCGACGCGGCACGCCCCGCCCGGCACGCGGGTGCGCGTCGCGACCAGCACCTTCGCGGGGGCCGTGCAGATCCGCGTCGTCGACCACGGCCCCGGCATCCCGCGCGAGAGGCGCGACGACGTCTTCGTGCCGTTCCAGCGGCTGGGGGACACCGACAACGCCACCGGCCTGGGTCTGGGCCTGGCGCTGTCCAAGGGGTTCGTCACCGGCATGGGCGGCACGCTCATGCCCGAGGACACCCCGGGCGGCGGGCTGACGATGGTGGTGGCGCTGCCGTCGGCCGGCACGGACGACCCTGCCGACGCGACGAGGGGGACGACGGCATGAGGATCCTCATCGCGGACGACGACCCGCAGATCCTGCGGGCGCTGCGCATCACGCTCACCGCGCAGGGCTACGACATCGTCACCGCGACGTCGGGCCCGCAGGCGATCACGCAGGCGATCGACCACCGGCCGGACGTCCTCATGCTCGACCTCGGCATGCCCGGCCTGGACGGCGTCGACGTCATCCACGCGGTGCGCGGCTGGTCGCAGTCGCCGATCCTCGTCGTCTCCGGGCGCACGGGCGCCGCCGACAAGGTCGACGCGCTCGACGCGGGCGCCGACGACTACGTCACCAAGCCGTTCTCGATCGAGGAGCTGCTGGCGCGGATCCGGGCGCTGACGCGGCGCGTCGTGCTGGGCGTCGATGCCGCCCCGGTGGTGCGGTTCGGCGACGTCACGGTCGACCTGTCGGCCCGCACCGTGCTGCGCGGCCCGGACGGCGCCGGGGCGCCCGTGCGGCTGACGCCCACCGAGTGGCAGGTGCTGGAGCGGCTCGTGCGCAACCCTGGCCGGCTCGTGACGCGCCAGACCCTGCTCACCGAGATCTGGGGCTCGCAGCACGTCACCGACACCGGCTACCTGCGGCTGTACGTCGCCCAGCTGCGCAAGAAGCTCGAGCCGGAGCCCGCGCGTCCCCGGCACCTGCTCACCGAGGCGGGCATGGGCTACCGGTTCGACCCCGACGGCGGCGCCGTGGCGTCGTCCACCTCCGGCGCCTGAGCCCGGCTCAGGTCGGCGGTCCAGCGCTCCTCGACGCGGCCGAACCGCCACACCGCGAGCGCCACGACCCACGTGACCACGAAGAGCCCGACGATGACGAACCCGACGTGCCCGAGGTCGAGCCCACCGACCCACGCGATCGGTCCCGACTCCAGGCCCAGCCGCTCGGACACGATCGACATCACCTCGATGCCGCCGATGAGCAGCGCGACCGCCACCGACAGCCCGGTGATGGTGATGTTGTAGTAGACCTTGCGCACCGGCTTGGAGAACGCCCAGCCGTAGGCGAAGTTCATGAAGCAGCCGTCGATGGAGTCGAGCAGCGTCATCCCGGCGGCGAAGAGCACGGGCAGCGTGAGGATCGCGTACCAGGGCAGCTGGAACGCCGCGGCGCCGCCCGCGAGGACGAGCAGCGACACCTCGGTCGCGGTGTCGAAGCCCAGGCCGAAGAGCAGCCCCACGGGGTACATGTGCCACGGCTTGCGCACCGCCCGCGTCGCCGGGCCGAGCACGCGGTTGAGCAGCCCGCGGTTGTTCAGGTGCTGCTCGAGCGTCTCCTCGTCGTACCGCCCGCCGCGCATGTCCTTGAAGACGCGCAGGATCTGGCGCAGCACGACGAGGTTGAGGATGCCGATGACCAGCAGGAACACCGCCGACACGGAGATGCCGATCATCCCGGTGGTCCGCTGCAGCGTCGACGACTCGTCCTCGACCTGCCCGGCCAGCGCGCGGACCCCGAACGCGAGCAGCACGCACAGCACGAGCACGACCGTGGAGTGGCCGAGCGAGAACCAGAACCCGACGGACACCGGTCGCTGCCCGTCGGTCATGAGCTTGCGGGTGGTGTTGTCGATGGCGGCGATGTGGTCGGCGTCGAAGGCGTGCCGCATGCCGAGGGTGTACGCGGTGAGCCCCAGTCCGACACCGAACACGGTCGTGGAGTCCACCTGGAAGCGTGCCGGGGCCACGACGAGGACCAGGACGCCCCAGCCCACCACGGTCAGCGCGAGCACGACCGACGCCATGCCGGCGATGGACACCCGCTCGCCGCGGCTCAGGCGGCCGCGACCCCGACCCCGGACGGTCCCTGCACGCGTGCTGGACGTGGTGGCCATGGCGCTCCCCCCGGATACGTGGCACCCGAGGGCATCGGGTGCTCGCGCCGTCGACCACGCTACTGCGACCTGGTCGTGACTGCACCAGAAGGGGTGACACCGGGCAGACCGGTCGTCCTACAGTGGAACCACCGCGAACCCGGCGTGGGCGCGCCGGTCGTCCGGGCGGCCGTGAGGGGGCTGGGCGATGACGAGCGAGGCCACCATCGAGCACGTCGGCACGCTGCTGCGGGCGCGGGGCGAGCGCATGACGCGCGCCCGGCGCGCCGTCCTGACCGTGCTCGCACGCGACGGCGGGCACCTCGGTGCGGAGGAGATCCTCGGCCGCGTCGCCGACCTCGACCCGGGGGTGCACCGGGCCACGGTCTACCGGACGCTCGACGCGCTCGCGGACCTCGGCGTGGTGCAGCACGTGCACGTGCGACGCACCGGGACCGCCTACCACCTGGCCCACGGGGAGCGGGAGCACCTGCACGCCGAGTGCCGCGGCTGCGGTGCCGTCCAGGACCTGCCGGCCGACCTGCTCGACGACGTCGTCGGAGCCGTCGCGCGCCGCGACGGGTTCTGGATCGAGCCGACGCACGTCGCGCTGTCCGGGCTGTGCGCGGCGTGCACCGCGCCGGGTGCGCCCGTGCGCTGACCGTCAGGCGGTGACGACCTCCAGCGTGACGGGGACGTTGCCGCGGGTCGCGTTCGAGTACGGGCAGACCTGGTGCGCGGCCTCGACGAGCTGCTCCGCCGTCGCCTGGTCGACGCCGCCGAGCTCGACGTGCAGCGTGATCTCGAGCCCGAACCCGCCGGCGTCGGTGGGGCCGATGCCGACCTCGGCCGTGACCGCGGAGTCGGTGAACGTCACCTGGTCGCGGCGGGCCACGCCCTTCAGTGCGCTGTGGAAGCAGGCGGCGTACCCGGCGGCGAACAGCTGCTCGGGGTTGGTGGCCCCGCCCGGGCCGCCCATCTCGCGGGGGACGGCGAGGTCGACGTCGACGAGCCCGTCGGAGCTGCGGGTGTGGCCCTCGCGGCCCTCGCCGGTGGCCGTGGCGACCGCGGTGTAGATGACAGCCATGGGATAGCCTCCTAGAAAGAACGTTCGTTCTACTACCGTGGTCCACCTCACCCCCTGGAGGTGCGGATGTCAACCGCAGACGTCGCCCCGTACGGTGCGGGCATGGTCGAGAACCCGACGGGTCCGCGCGGGCCGTCCCCGGCCCGCGCCCGGCTGCTGCGCACCGCCGCCGACCTCTTCTACGCCGAGGGCGTCCACGCGGTCGGCGTCGACCGCGTCATCACCGAGGCGGGCGTCACGCGGGCCACGTTCTACCGGCACTTCCCGGGCAAGGAGGCGCTCGTCGTCGCGTACCTCGAGGCGGCCGACCGGGCCGTGCGCGCGGCGGTCGGCGAGGTCCCGCAGGAGCCCGGTGCGGCGGCGGGCTGGCTCACCGGCATGACGCTGCACGTGGCCGACGAGCTGTGCCGACCCGGCTTCCGCGGCTGCCCGTTCATCAACGCCGCGGCGGAGTTCCCCGACCCGGCCAGCCCGGTGCGGCGCGTCGTGCGCGAGCACCGGGACTGGCTGCAGGGGGTGGCGACCGAGGCGCTGCGTCGCGCCGGGCACCCCGACCCGCCGGAGGGCGGTCGGCGCTGGACCGCGCTGCGCGACGGTGCCATGGTCAGCGGCTACCTCGACGACGCGCAGGCCGCCCGTGCGACGCTGCGCGACGCGGTCGAGGAGCTCGTGCGGACGCGCTGACGCGCAGCCCTGGCGTCCGGGGCGCGACCGCCCGGCCGCCCCCGTCCCGTCAGCGCGTGAGCAGGTCCTCCGTCGTCGTGCCGGGCACGCTCACGGTCACCCGGGTCTCCCACGGGTCGCGCACGGTGACGGACCGGCCGTCGTCGGCGAACGGCAGGCCCCGCGCCCGCAGCCGGGCCGTCAGCGCGTCGAGGTCCTCGCGCCCCGGCACCGTGACGGCGACGTCGCCCAGCCCGAGCGTCGAGGCGCGCGGGCCGGCGCCCCGGCTGTTCCAGGTGTTCATCGCGACGTGGTGGTGGTACCCGCCGGCGGACGCGAACAGCGCGCCGGGGTAGCCGCGGACCGTGGCCTCGAACCCGAGTGCGTCGAGGTAGAACGCCTCCGCGACCGCGATGTCCCCGACCTGCAGGTGCACGTGCCCGACCCGCCCGGCGAGCGCCGGGCCGGCGTCGAGCGCCTCCTGCGTGAGGTGCGCGCGCAGGTAGGCGTTCGGGTCGAGGTGCTCGACGCCCATGACGACGTTGCCGTCGCGGTGGAGCCACAGGTCGCGGTCGCGGTCGGTGTACAGCTCGATGCCGTTGCCCTCGGGGTCCGTGAAGTAGAACGCCTCGGACACCAGGTGGTCGCTCGACCCGACGAACCGGCTGCGGGGGTCCTGCGCCGCGCGGTAGACGGTCGCGGACAGGCTCGTCGCGTCGTCGAAGAGGAAGGCGGTGTGGAACAGGCCGGCCTGCCGCGGGTCGACCGCGGGCAGTCCGGGGGTGTGGACGAGGCGCAGCATCGGCGTGGTGCCGCGTCCGAGCACGCGGTGCACCTGGTGGCCGCGGGCGCGCTCCTCCAGGGGCTCGAGCGCGATGGCGCCCGCGTAGTAGGACGTCATGCCCTCGAGGTCGCCGACGTGCAGCGTCACCGCGTCCATCGACGTGGCGGGCGCGAGCACGCGCTCGTCGGTGGGGCCCTGCGGGATCGTGGTCGACATCGTCAGCTCCGAGCATTAGTTGTGGTGACAACTGATGCTAGAGCGAACTAGTTCAACCGTCAACCTCTAGCGGGTCCGCCCGCCCGCGCGCCACCGCCTCGTCCGGCTGCACCCGCAGCGCCAGCATCGCCACGTCGTCGTCCCCGGCGGGCGCCATCGCCTCGACGAGGGCGTCGCAGACGTCCTCCAGGTCCAGGTGCGCCACGCCCTCGGCGCACGCGCGGAGCCGCTCCAGCCCGGCCTCCAGCCGCTCCCCGCGGCGCTCGACGAGCCCGTCGGTGTACAGCAGCACGGTCGCACCGGGCGCGAGCTCCTGCGTGTGGTCCCGCCGCACGGTGTGCCGTTGCAGGCCGATCAGCAGGTCGCTGCGGCGCGACAGCAGCTCACCGCGGCCGTCCGGGTGCAGCAGCAGCGGCGGCAGGTGGCCCGCGTTCGACCAGCGCAGGACACGCACACCCCGTCGCACCGCGTCGGGCGGCTGCTCGACACGCGCCAGGACCGCGGTGCTCAGGGCGTCGATCTGCAGGTCCTGCACCGCCCAGTCGAGCGCGGACAGGATCGCGGCCGGCGGCTGGACGACCGCGTGCGCACCGCCGCGCAGCACGTTGCGGATCTGCGCCATCCGCACCGCCGCCTGCAGGTCGTGGCCGGTGACGTCACCGATCACCAGGCAGGTGCACCCGTCGCGCAGCACGAACGCGTCGTACCAGTCCCCGCCGATCTGCGCGCCCGTCGACGCCGGGACGTACCGTGCGGCGAGCTGCAGGCCCCCCACCTCCGGCAGGGCGGTGAGCAGGCTGCGCTGCAGCTCCTCCGTGAGGTCCCGCCGCGCGGCGTGCAGGTGCGCGTTGTCCAGCGCGAGGCCCATCTGCGCGGTCACGTCCCGCAGGGCCGTGACGTCCGTCGCCGTGAACCCGTCCCGGGCGGCGCGCCGCGCGAGCGTCACGATGCCCCGGGTGCGGCCTCGCCCCCGCAGCGGCAGGACCATGAGCGTCTCGGGTGCCAGCCGCAGCAGCAGGTCCCGCACGGGGCCCGCCGCCACGATGTCCTCGAGCGACGGCGCGCCGAAGCGCATCACGGGCCGCGAGGTCGTCAGCGCCTCGGCCACCAGGGAGGTGCTCGACAGCGCCGGGACGCGCAGCGACCGGTACTCGTCGAGCAGCGGCTGCAGGGTGGGGTCGGCGTGCAGCGCCGCGACGTCGCGCAGGCGGCCTCGCCAGGGCCCCGCGCCGTCGTCCAGCAGGCTCGCGATGGCGAAGTCGGCGACGTCCGGCACCAGGTGGGGGAGCACGGCGTCCAGGGCGCGGACCGGGTCGACCGCGTCCGCGAGCACCCCGGCGACCCGGGCGAGCATGTCCGAGCGCGCGCGGCCCTGCTCGGCGAGCTCCAGCGCCTGGCGGCGCTCCGTCACGTCCGTGAAGTACACGGCGACACCGCCGCGCTCGGGGGTGGCACGGATCTCGTACCAGGCGTCGAGGGGTGCCGGGTAGTACGCGTCGAACACCTGCGGCTCGCCCGTGCGCGGTGCGGCGCGGTAGTGCTCCTCGAAGGCGGTGCCCCGCGCCGCGGGGAAGAGGTCCCAGATCACCCCGCCCAGGAGGTCGGCCCGCGTCCGCTCCAGGATGAGCTCGGCCTCGGCGTTGACGTACCCGAACCGCCACCGCTCGTCGAGCCAGAAGTAGCCGGTCGACATGTCCTCGAGGATCTGCTGCACCTGCAGGTCGCGCTCGCGCAGCGCGGTCGTGTCCGTCGCGACGCCGATGAGGCGCTCGGCGCGACCCGACGGGCCGGCCAGCGCCCGGCCCCGGGCGCTCAGCCAGCGCACGGTCCCGTCGGGACGCACCACGCGGAACTCGGCCTCGTACACGCCGCACCCCGCGATGGCGCTGTCGATCGCGGCCGCGACGCCTCTCGCGTCGGCCGGGTGCAGCCGGGCGTCGAACGCCTCGATCAGGCCGCTGAACGTCCCGGCGTCGTACCCGAAGACCTCCAGCAGCGTGGGGTCCCAGTGCAGCGCACCCGTCGCCAGGTCCCACTCGAACGTCCCCAGGCCCGCGGCCTGCGCGGCGGAGTCGAGCAGCGAGAGACGCGTCGCCTGCGCGGCCGAGTCGAGCAGCGAGAGGCGCTCGGCCTGCGCGTCGGCGCCCGGACGTAGGTCCGTCCCGTCCGTCGATCCGTGCACGTGCGCTCCTCACCCCTGGCCCATCCGTCCCCGGAGCGTGCCATGCGCGTCGCGCCGCGGCGAGGCGAGGCTGCACCCGTGTCGGCACCGCGCCCTAGTCTGAGGACCCCGCTCGCGCCAGGAGGACCGATGGCCACGCCCGTGCCCGCCCGCGCCGACACCCACGACCGCATCCGCGTCCACGGGGCACGCGTGAACAACCTCCAGGACGTGAGCATCGAGCTGCCCAAGCGGCGGCTGACGGTGTTCACGGGCGTCTCGGGCTCCGGCAAGAGCTCGCTGGTGTTCGGCACGATCGCCGCGGAGTCCCAGCGCCTCATCAACGAGACCTACAGCGCGTTCGTGCAGGGCTTCATGCCGACGCTCGCGCGACCGGAGGTCGACGTCCTCGAGGGGCTGACCACCGCGATCATCGTCGACCAGGAGCGGATGGGTGCCAACTCGCGCTCCACGGTCGGCACGGCCACCGACGCCAACGCGATGCTGCGCATCCTGTTCAGCCGGCTGGGGGAGCCGCACATCGGCTCGCCGCAGGCGTACTCGTTCAACGTGCCGACCGTGCGGGCCAGCGGCGCGATCGCGGTGGACCAGGGGCACAAGCGCGCGCAGAAGGTGTCGTTCGAGCAGATCGGCGGCATGTGCGCGCGCTGCGAGGGCATGGGCAGGGTCACCGACTTCGACCTCACCGCGCTCTACGACGACGGCAAGTCGCTCGAGGAGGGCGCGCTCACCGTCCCCGGCTACACGATGGACGGCTGGTACGGCCGCATCTTCCGCGCGAGCGGGCTCTTTCCGCCGGACCGCCCGATCCGCGAGTTCACCGAGAAGCAGCTGCACGGCCTGCTCTACCAGGAGCCGATGAGGATCAAGGTCGAGGGGATCAACGTCACCTACGAGGGCCTGATCCCCAAGATCCAGAAGTCGTTCCTCTCCAAGGACGTCGACGCGATGCAGCCGCACATCCGCGCGTTCGTCGAGCGCGCCATCACGTTCCAGACGTGCCCCGAGTGCGACGGCACGCGCCTCAACGAGGGGGCGCGGGCGTCGCGGATCGGCGGGCTCAACATCGCCGACGCGTGCGCGATGCAGATCACCGACCTGGCCGACTGGGTGCGTGCCCTGGACGAGCCGTCCGTCGCGCCCCTGCTCACGGCGCTGCGTGAGACGCTCGACTCGTTCGTCGAGATCGGGCTCGGCTACCTGTCGCTGGACCGGCCGTCGGGCACGCTCTCGGGCGGCGAGGCGCAGCGCACCAAGATGATCCGGCACCTCGGGTCCTCGCTGACCGACGTCACCTACGTCTTCGACGAGCCGACGGTCGGGCTGCACCCGCACGACATCGCGCGCATGAACGACCTGCTGCTGCGGCTGCGGGACAAGGGCAACACGGTGCTCGTCGTCGAGCACAAGCCCGAGGCCATCGCGATCGCCGACCACGTCGTCGACCTCGGCCCCGGGGCCGGGACGGCCGGCGGCCAGGTGGTGTTCGAGGGGAGCGTCGAGGGCCTACGGGCCAGCGGCACGCTCACCGGGCGCCACCTCGACGACCGCGCGTCGCTCAAGCCCGAGGTCCGCACACCGACCGGCGCGATCGAGATCCGTGGCGCGGCCACGCACAACCTCCGGGACGTCGACGTCGACGTGCCCCTCGGCGTGCTGGTCGTCGTCACGGGCGTCGCCGGGTCCGGCAAGAGCTCGCTGGTCCACGGCTCGCTGGCCCCGCTCGACGGTGTCGTGACGGTCGACCAGGGCGCCATCAAGGGCTCGCGCCGGTCCAACCCCGCGACCTACACGGGGCTGCTCGAGCCGATCCGCAAGGCGTTCGCCAAGGCCAACGGGGTCAAGCCCGCGCTGTTCAGCGCCAACTCCGAGGGTGCGTGCCCTGTCTGCAACGGCGCCGGCGTCGTCTACACCGACCTGGGGATGATGGCGGGCGTCGCCACGACGTGCGAGGTCTGCGAGGGCAAGCGGTTCCAGGCCGAGGTGCTCGAGTACACGCTCGGCGGGAAGGACATCAGCGAGGTGCTCGCGATGCCCGCCACGCAGGCCGAGCAGTTCTTCGCCGCGGGGGAGGCGCGCATCCCCGCCGCGCACGCCGTCCTGCAGCGGCTCGTCGACGTGGGCCTCGGGTACGTGACCCTGGGGCAGCCGCTGACGACGCTGTCCGGCGGCGAGCGCCAACGTCTCAAGCTCGCCACGCACCTGGGCGACAAGGGCGGGGTGCTCGTCCTCGACGAGCCCACGACCGGCCTGCACCTGGCCGACGTCGAGAACCTGCTCGGCCTGCTGGACCGGCTGGTCGACGCGGGCAAGTCCGTGGTCGTCATCGAGCACCACCAGGCCGTGATGGCCCACGCGGACTGGATCATCGACCTCGGGCCGGGCGCGGGGCACGACGGCGGACGGGTGGTGCTCGAGGGCACGCCGGCCGACCTCGTCGCGGACCGCTCGACGCTCACGGGGCAGCACCTGGCGGCGTACGTCGGGGCCTGACGCCGTCACGACCGCAGCTCGACGCCGATCTGCAGCGCGTCCAGCTCCGCCAGCGCCTGGGTCAGCACCGCCGACGGGTACGTGCCCAGGTCGCGCACGTGCAGCAGCTCCGCGCGCTGGGCGGTCAGCAGCGCGATGAGCAGGCGCTGCCCGGCCGCGCGGTCCAGCTCGCGCTGCTCGTCGTCGGCCGTGACCTGCGCGTCCAGCACGGCGAACCGGTGCCGGGTGCGCTCCACGACCGGCGCGGGGTACGGCGTGCCGTCCGGCTGGGTGAGGTCGGGGTCGTCCAGCCGGCGCAGCGCGGCCCGCCGCAGGTCGTCCCGCAGCGCGGCCAGGGCCGCCTCGTCGCGCTGCTCCCGCCCCGCCATCCCGAGCCGTCGCAGCACCCAGGGCAGCGTCGACCCCTGGATCAGGAGGGTCCCGGCGGCCACGACGAACGCGACGAGGACGAGCAACGACCGCTGCGGCGTGCCCGACGGCAGCGACTGGGCGGCCGCCAGGGTGACGGCGCCGCGCAGGCCCGCCCACACGAGCACCACACCCTCGCGCGGCCCGAAGCGCTCGGCGACCAGGTAGTCGATGTCGGCGATCTTGCGCTGCACCCGGCGCCCGACGGCCTCGGCCCCACCGTCCCGCGCCGCGGCCGCACCCCGCCGTGCCCGGCGTCTGGCGCGGCCGCGTCCGGCGGGCGGCTGTGGCAGCTCGCCGTCGTCGAGCCGCGCCTGGGCGTGCGTGAGCCAGTCGCGCACGGGCGGGGTCCGGTCGGTGCGCCGCGCGAGCTCCCACACCGACCAGGCGACGAAGACGGACCGCACGGCGAGCACGAGCGTGCCGGTGAGCGCGCCCAGCCCGAGCGCCACCCCCAGGCTGCCGTGCACGTCGAGGACGTCCTCCACGAGGCCGAACACCTCGAGGCCCATGAGCAGGAACACGGACCCCTCGAGCAGCAGCTCCAGCGTCCGCCACACCGCGATCTCGGTGACGCGGTCGCGCGCCCGCAGCGCCCCCGGTGCGGCGTGGCCCGTCACCAGGCCCGCGACCACGGCCGCGACCAGCCCGGACGCACCCAGGCGCTCGGTGGGCAGGTACGCGACGAACGGGACGACGAACGAGATCGCGACGTTCGACGTCGTGAGCGTGATGTGCCCGCGCGCCCACACGTGCAGCCGGCCGACCACGTAGCCGATGACCACGGCGACGACGACCGCGACCACGAAGTCGCCCGCCACCTCCAGCAGCGAGACGGTGCCGGCCGCGGCGACGATCGCCGAGCGCAGGAGCACCAGGGCGGTCGCGTCGTTGAGCATGGACTCGCCCTCGAGGACGGTGACGACGCGCGGCGAGACACCGGCCCTGCGGACGATCGAGGTGGCCACGGCGTCGGTCGGGCTGACCACGGCGCCCAGCGCGATGCCCGTGGCCAGGTCGACGTCCGGCACCACCGCCGACAGGACGAACCCGACGACCACCGCGGACACCACCACGAGCACGACCGAGAGCGCGGAGATCGTGCGCAGGTCGCGCCGGAAGTCCATCGTCGGCAGGGTCGTGGCCGACGAGTACAGCAGCGGCGGCAGCACGATCCCGAGGATCCACTCGGGCTGCACCTCGATCTCCGGCACGAACGGCAGGAAGCTCACGCCCGCGCCGACGAGCACGAGCAGCAGCGGGGCGGCGACCCCGGCGCGGGGTGCGACCGTCGTGATCGTGACGATGACGAGGACGGCCAGGACGAGGGCGGCGAGCAGGTCCACGCATCACCTCGGGTCGACGGGGTCGGGACTCAGCTCGCAGCCGGCTCCGCCCTCTCGGGTGCGGGGCGGTGGGTACCGCCCAGCACGCGGTTGAGCACGTAGAGCACGACCCCGATGCCCAGCAGCAGGCCGGCCCGTGCGTAGACGTCGGCCGACCGGCCGGTGAGCGGGGAGGCGAGGACGAGCGACACGACCGCCCCGAGCGCCGGCGCCCACGTGGGGGCACGGAAGCCGCGGGGCGCGTCGCCGTCGACCGCGCCGTCGCGGTCGTCGGGCCGCCGGCGGAGCACCAGCACCGAGACGTTGACCACGGCGAAGACGAGCAGCAGGAGCAGCACCGTCGTGTCCGCCAGGCCGGACAGGTCGCCCGTGCTGACGAGCGTCAGCGCGATCACGGTGGTGAACGCGATCGCCACCCACGGGGTCTGCCGGCGCCGGTCCACCAGGCCCAGCCAGCGGGGCACGATGCCCTCGCGCGACATCCCGTAGACCACCCGCGACGCCATGATCATGTTGATGAGCGCCGTGTTCGACACCGCGACGAGCGCGATGATCGCGAACAGCCACGGCGGGAACACGAGCCCGGCGACCCGGACCACCTCCAGCAGCGGGCCGGTGGACTCCGCGAGCGTCGCGGTGTCCACGAGCATCGAGGTGGTGAACGCGACCGAGAGGTAGACGACGCCCGCGATGGCGATGCCGCCGAACAGGGCGCGCGGGAAGTCGCTGCGCGGGTGGCGGCACTCCTCCGCCAGGTTGACCGAGTCCTCGAACCCGAGCAGCGCGTAGAACGCGAGCGCCGTGCCGCCGAGCACCGCCATCCACACCGGCCCGTCGGCGCTCAGCGTCATGGCCCGGCCCGGGTCGCCCTCGCCCGCGAGGAACGCGCGCGCCCCGATCACCAGGATCACCAGCAGCCCGGTGACCTCGACGGCCGTGAGCACGAGGTTGACCCGCACCGACTCCGAGACGCCGACGGCGTTGACCACCGCGACGAGCAGCACGAACGCCCACGCGGCGACGAGCGTGGGGACCGTGACGAGCTCGGCCAGGTAGTCCCCGCCGAACGCCCGCGCCGCCGCGCTCGCGCTCGTGATCCCGCTCATGAGCACGGCGAACGCCACGAGGAACGTCACGAACGGCCGCCCGAACGCGCGCTGCGCGTACACGGCCGCGCCCGCCGCGCGCGGGTACCGGGTGACCAGCTCGGCGTACGCCGTGGCGGTCAGCGCGGCCAGGCCGAACGCGAGCAGGAACGGGATCCAGATCGCCCCGCCCACCTCGGCCGCGACCTTGCCCGTGAGGGCGTAGATGCCGGCGCCGAGGATGTCCCCGACGATGAAGACCAGCAGCATCCGCCGCCCGACGCTGCGCTTGAGCGTCGGCGTGGACGTCGTGCCGGACGAGGTGGCGACCATGGCGACCTCCGGGGGTCCGCCGGCCGGCCGGCCGGGACTGCCGCCAGTGTCGCGCCGCGGGTGCGCGCCCGCTCGTCGAGGCGGCGGGCGTGCCCGTTCGACGCGCGGCCGCGGCGCCCCGCACCTACGCTCGGTGACTCCGGCGACGTGGCCCGGTGCGCGCCGCTCGCCGCGGGTCGCACCGTCCGCCACGCACGCCCTCGCACGACCACACGACCACACGACCGCCGGTCCGTCGCGGCCGGCGCGAAGGAGGACACCCATGAAGGGCAAGCTCACGTTCGTCGTCGGCGCCGGGGTCGGCTACCTGCTGGGGACCCGGGCGGGTCGCCAGCAGTTCGAGAAGATCAAGGGCTGGGCGTCGGACACCTGGAACGACCCCCGCGTGCAGGGCTACGTGCAGGACGCGGAGCATGCCGCCACGGAGTTCGCCAAGACGCAGGGCGGCGCGCTGAAGGACAAGGCCAAGGGCGCGTTCTCCGGCAGCGAGAAGGACGACACGACGTCGACCGACGACACGACGTCGACCGACGACACCAGCACGTGGGAGCCGTCGGACGGTCCGCTGGTCGACGCCGACGACGCCAACCCGGACGGCCCGCGCCACTGATCCCGGGCGCCACGTCCCCGGCGTCCGGGCCGGTGCCCGACGCCGGGCACGCGGGGCGCACCCGAGCGGTGCGCCCCGCGAGGCGTCGGACGGTGACCCGCGTCCCCGCCGAGGAGTGGCAGGGTGGGGGCGTGGGAGTCGAGCATCTGGTGGTCATGGGGGTCTCCGGCACGGGCAAGTCGACGGTGGGCCAGGCGCTGGCCGACCGTCTGGGACGGCCGTTCCTCGAGGGCGACGCGCTGCACCCGGCGGCCAACGTCGCCAAGATGAGCGCGGGTGAGCCGCTGGACGACGACGACCGGTGGCCCTGGCTGCGCATCGTGCGCGACACGATGACCGAGCGCACGGAGGCCGGGACGTCGACCGTCGTCGCGTGCTCGGCCCTGCGGCGCGTGTACCGCGACCTGCTGCGCGAGGCGCAGGGTGACGTGCGCTTCGTGCTGCTCGACGTCCCGGCCGGTGTGCTGCGCGACCGCATCGTGCACCGCACCGGGCACTGGATGCCTCCGAGCCTGCTGGAGTCGCAGCTCGCCACGCTCGAGCCGCTGCAGCCGGACGAGGACGGCGTGATCCTGCCGGTCACCGGCCCGCCGGCGGACGTCGTCGACGCCGCCCTCAGGGCCCTCACGCCCCACGCCTGACCCCCGACGGCGGGGGAGCGGTCCGCCGCGTCGGCGGCCCCGCGTGCGGCACGTAGGGTGCTGCGGTGCGTTCGCTGCTCGTCGACCTGACCCCGGTCCGGACGAGCCCCGCGTTCCGGCGTCTCTGGCTCGGGCTGTCGGTGGCGAACCTCGGCTCCCAGCTCACCGTCGTGGCCGTCGGGCTCCAGGTGTACGCGCTCACCGGCTCGACGCTCGCGGTCGGCGTGCTCGGCATCTGCGCGCTGGTGCCGCTCGTCGTCTTCGGGCTGTACGGCGGCGCCCTGGTCGACCACTACGACAGACGCACGGTCGCGGTGGTCGCGTCGCTCGTGTCGTGGGCGGCGGTGCTGGTGCTCGTCGCGCAGGCGGCGCTCGGCAACGAGCACGTCGGGCTGCTGTACGGGCTGGTCGCCGTGCAGTCGGCCGCGGGCGCGGTGAACTCGCCGGCGCGCTCGGCGATCATCCCGCGGCTCCTGGAGCCCCGGCTGATGCCCGCCGCCAACGCCCTGCAGACGATGGGGTGGAACGTCGCCCTCACGCTGGGGCCGCTGACCGGGGCGGTGCTGGTGGCGGGCATCGGGTACGTGTGGGCGTACGCGGTGGACGCCGTGCTCTTCACGTTCGCGCTGACCGCGCTGCTGCGGCTGCCGCCGGTGCCTCCGGAGCCGTCGGCGGAGCGTCGTGCACGGCTCGGTCTCGGCTCGGTCGTCGACGGCCTGCGGTACCTCGGCACGCAGCCGAACGTCCGCATGACGTTCCTGGTGGACGTCGTCGCGATGGTCACGGCGATGCCCCGGGTGCTGTTCCCCGCGGTCGGCGTGCTCTACCTGGGCGGGGGCGAGACGACCACGGGCGTGCTCACGGCGGCGATCGCCGCCGGCGGGATCCTCGCCGGGCTCTTCTCCGGAGGGCTGGCGCGCGTGCGGTGGCAGGGCCGCATCATCGCGGCGGCCATCACGGCCTGGGGTCTGTCGATCGTCGCGTTCGGCCTGGTGCTCGTCGCGGCCGGGCCGACGTCACCCGAGGGCGTGCTGCCCGTCGCGCTGGCGCTGGCCGTGGTGACGCTGGCGCTGGCGGGGGCGTCCGACGCCGTGTCGTCGGTGTTCCGGCAGACGATCCTGCAGACCGCGACGCCGGACCACATGCGCGGTCGTCTGCAGGGCGTGTTCGTGGTCGTCGTGGCGGGCGGCCCGCGCCTGGGCGAGCTCGCCCTGGGTGCGCTGTCGACCCGGGTGGGTGAGGCGTGGGCGCCCGTGATCGGCGGCGTGGCGTGCGTGGTGCTGCTGTGGGTGCTGGTGCGCGCGCAGCGCACGTTCTGGGACTACGACGCCCGCCACCCGACGCCCTGACGCCTGCTGCCACCCCGGCCGGGGTCGGGCCGCCCTCAGGCCGGTGCGCGCCCGTCGCCGGCGCCGCGGTCGTGCTCGGCGTCCTCCCGGTGCTCGGCGGCGAGGTCGCAGGCCGCGATGGTCGCGCCGGCGGTCGCGCTGGCCGGCTCGTTCTCGGCTGCGGCCGGCTGCCGGGCGTGCGCGGCGTCCGCCGGGTCGGCGTCATGCTGCCGCGTACGGGCCGCGTGCCGGCGCAGCGACGGCAGTGCGACGAGCGTGGCGACCAGCGCCGCGGCGCCGGACACCACGACGACCATGAACCCGGCGTGCGACCCGCCGGCGTCGATGCGGCTGCCCGCGACGGACGACCCCACCGACACGCCGATGCTCAGGCCGGTGCCGACCCAGGTCAGGCCCTCGGTGAGCCGGCCCGGAGGGACGAGCGCCGCGACCAGCGCGTTGCCGTTGATGATCGACGGGGCGATGGCGAACCCGGTGACGAACATGACCGCGGCGAGCACCCACAGCGACTCGGCGAGGAAGAACGCGCACACGCCCACGGCGAGCGCGACGACCCCGATGGCGAACCTGCGGTACAGCGGGGAGACCCAGTGGCGCGCGCCGTACAGCAGCCCGGAGATGAGCGAACCGAGCGCGAACACGGCGAGGATCACGCCCGCGAGGCTCTTGCGACCCGACTCCTCGGCGAACGCGACCGTGGCCACGTCGGTGGCCCCGAAGATCGCCCCGATCGCGACGAACACGAGCACGATGACGACCACGCCGGGGCGCTGCAGCACGCTGCCGCGCACCCGCGGCTCGTGGGCGGGGGCGGTGGGCGGCTCGGTGTCGCGCAGGGACAGGAACGCCAGGCCTCCGACGACCATCGCGACGACCGGCACCACGAGACCCGCGACGGGGGAGACGCTGGTGGCCAGGGCCGTCGCGGCGACGGGGCCGATGACGAAGACGAGCTCGTCGAGCGCCGACTCCAGCGAGTACGCGGTGTGCACGCGGCGGGGGTCGTCGCCGAGCAGGTGGTTCCAGCGGGCGCGGACCAGCGAGCCGAACGACCCGATGGTGGCACCGGCGAGCACGGCCGTGACGTACAGCCAGACCGACGGCGCGCGCATCGACGCGGCGACGACGAGCGCCACGATGCTGGTCGCCGACACCAGGATGGCCGGCCGCATGACCCGGGCCTGACCGTGCCGGTCGACGAGCCGGGCCAGCTGCGGCCCGCCGACCGCCTGCGCGATGACGACGGCTGCGGAGACGCGCCCGGCCAGCCCGTAGGAGCCGTACAGCGCGGACACCATGAGGACGATGCCGATGCCGACCATGGACATGGGCAGGCGCGCGACGATGCCGGTGGCCGAGAACGCGAACGCGCCGGGGCGCGCGAGGACGTCCCGGTAGGTCTGGAGCATGACCCCACTGTCGCACCCGCGGCCGACACGGTCCGACCGCGGTGCGACCTGCGCCCGGGGACGAGGTGCCCGCCGGCGGTGCGCCCGGCCCCGTGGGCGCGTCCCCGTGGTGGACGAGGCGTCTCGAAACGGCGCAAGAGGTGATGCGACGGGAACGTCGTCGCCATTGCGATCAATACCGTGGAAATGGGGCGCGCAGGAGGGGTGCGTATTGCGCCGGACGAGTGAGACGCTCGTCACATCCGCCGTCGGTGCGACGCCCTGACCTGCGGCTCCGCCTCCGTAGGCTGACCTGGGCGTTGACCCGATTTGTCACGGCCGACCTGGACGAATGTCCGATGAGTCGTTTCAATCCTGTTCATCCGAAGCGTCTTTCCTTTCACCCGGCCGACCTGCACAGTTGAGCCACCGACGACGCGCCGCAGACCGGCGGCGCTCAGCACCGGCGCACGACGAGGACGGCTCGCGACCGTCCCCGCGCCACAGCTCCCCTCGGCTCCCGCGGCCCCCGCCGCCCCCGCCGGGCCACGCCCGGATGTCCTGCTGCATCGCCGATGGCGTCGGTCAGCTCGTCCCCACGTCAGGTTGCACAGGAGACCCATGTTCATCTTCATCCTGCAGCTGCGGCACATGTTCGAGACCCAGAACGAGATCTACCTGTTCGCGGTCTTCTCGTCCATCGTCTGGGCTCTCTGGATCCTCAAGGTCGTGCTCTCGCGGCGCTACCGGCCCGTCGCCGCTCCCTACGACATCACCACCAGCGTCGTCGTCCCCGTCGTCGACGAGCCGCTGGACCTGTTCCGCGACGTGCTGCGCCGCATCGTCGAGCAGCAGCCCGACGAGGTCATCGTCGTCATCAACGGGGCACCGAACCCCGGCCTCGAGGCCGTGTGCGACGAGTTCGCCCCCCTGGTGCAGCGCGTCCACACGCCCATCCCGGGCAAGCGCAACGCCGTGAAGATCGGCACGCAGATGTCGCACGGGGACGTCACCGTCCTCGTCGACTCCGACACGGTGTGGACCGACGGCACCCTCGCGGAGCTCGTCAAGCCCTTCGCCGACCCGAAGGTCGGCGGTGTCACGACCCGCCAGCGGATCCTGGAGCCGACGCGCTCGTGGATCACCCGCTGGGCCGACTGGCTCGAGAACACGCGCGCCCTGTACTCCATGCCGGCGCAGTCGGTCCTCGGGCAGGTGGGCTGCCTGCCCGGGCGCACCATCGCGTTCCGGCGCCACATCCTCATGCAGGTCATGGACAAGTTCATGACCGAGAAGTTCCTCGGCGTCTTCCTCGAGGTCTCCGACGACCGGACCCTGACCAACCTCACGCTCAAGGCCGGGTACCGCACGGTCTACCAGCACACCAGCCTGGTCTACACCGACGCCCCGCTGGAGCTGCGCAAGCTCTACAAGCAGCAGCTGCGCTGGTCGCGCGGCAGCCAGTACAACACCCTGCGGATGCTGCCCTGGATGCTCGGGCACGCGCCCGTCCTGGCCATCTTCTTCCTGGTCGACATCATCCTGCCGTTCCTGCTCTTCGGGACGATCGCCGGCTGGGTCTACCGGGCCGTCTCGGGAACGGGCATCAACCTGTACCAGGCGATCCTGCAGACCACGACGGGCGTGCAGGGCGTGGCCTGGGTGGTCGGCCTCATGGTCGTGTCCTCGGTGCTCTCGATGGCGATCCGCCAGATCCGCCACCTGCAGGAGAAGCCCTCGGACTTCTTCCGGCTCCCGGTCTTCATCATCACCTCGACCCTCTTCCTCATGCCGATCCGCCTCATCGGGTTCTTCCGCATGGCGCACGTCGCCGGCTGGGGCACCCGGGCCGGGGCGTACACGGCGGGCCAGCGGGACGCCGGTGACGACCTGATCGCCGAGCTCGAGCAGGCGCAGGGCGTCGACGCCCCCGTCGACGTCGTCGACCGGGCGGTCGTTCCGACGCAGTCCGGGCCGTCGGGGCCGCACACCTCGACGCTGCCGCACGTGGCCACCACCGGTCGGCTCACCACGCGGGCGCAGGCCCGCACGGCCCAGGTCGCGCCTGCCGAGGCGCGGGTCGCCACGGCCCAGGCCGCCCCGGCCGCCGCGTCGCGCCGTCGACGCAACCCCCTCGTCCTCGTCCCCTACCTGATCGGGTTCCTCATGTTCGGCCTCATGGCGGTGCTGTATGTCTGAGCGCACCGGCACGCACTGGTGGACCCTCTCGGGTCGCCTCGGGATCGTCGGCAGGATCTCCGCCGTCGCCCTCGCCCTCGCGCTGGGTGTCATCACCGGCGTCGTCTGGCTCTCGCCGTCCGGCACCGTGCCGGGTCCGCTGCGCACCGCGACCGAGCGGGAGCTCGCGCAGGAGAACGCCGACCTCGCGGCGATCCTGGCGGACCGCGACGAGGAGATCGCGAACCTCAGGCGGTCGCAGGACAAGGCCGCCGCCGAGCGTGCCGCCGGCGCCGAGCGCGGCAAGGAGAAGGCCGCCGCCCAGAAGGCGGCCGCCGCGGCCGTGGGCGACCAGCGCTCGGCCGAGCAGAAGGCCGCCGCACAGCAGAAGGCGGAGTCCGAGCGTGCCGCCGCCGCGCGGCGCGGCAAGGAGAAGGCCGCCGCCGAGCGGGCCGCCGCCGCCGCCCGCTCGCAGCAGAAGGCGTCGCTCGAGCGTCAGCTGGCCGCCGCCAAGGGTGCGCTGCAGGGCTCGGCGATCCGCGAGCAGGTCGCCCGCCAGCGGGCCGACGCCGCCGCCGCGGCGGCTGCCGCCCGAGCCGCCGCCGAGGCCGCGGCGAACGCCAAGCCGACAGCCCCCTCGCTGGCGAGCCTCATGGTGCCGGACGACCGGTACTTCGGCCTCTACACGCCGCAGTCGCCGTTCAGCTGGTCCGAGCTGGACCAGGTCGCCGCGCAGGTCGGCGTCGCACCCGACGTGGCCGGCTACTTCCAGGGCTGGGACACGCAGTTCCGCCCCGACGCGGTCGTGCGGTCGTGGCGCAAGGGGATGCTGCCGATGATCACGTGGGAGTCGCGTCCCCTCGCGGCTGCCAACGACCAGGTGGACGAGCCCGAGTACTCGCTGCCGCGGATCATCGCGGGGGCGCACGACGACTACCTGCGCGAGTACGCCCGCTCGGTGGCCGAGCTCGACCTGCCCGTCGCGATCCGTCTCAACCACGAGATGAACAGCGGCTGGTACCCGTGGTCCGAGCAGACCAGCAACGCCGCACCCGTCAACGGCAACCGCCCGGGCGACTACGTGAAGATGTGGCGCCACGTCCACGCCATCTTCGAGGCCGAGGGCGCCAACGCGAACGTCATCTGGGTCTGGTCGCCCAACATCGTCAACCGGCTGCCCGCGACCAACCGGACGCTGGAGTACACGCGCAGCCTGTACCCGGGTGACGAGTACGTCGACTGGGTCGGCCTGTCGGGCTACTTCCGCCCGCCGTACGACCCGGACCAGACGGCGACGTTCTCCTACACGTTCGACCGCTCGCTCGACCAGCTGCGGGCGATCAGCGACAAGCCGATCATGCTGGCCGAGATCGGCGCGTCGGAGACCGGGGGCGGCAAGGCCGCGTGGATCACCGACCTGTTCGACGCGCTGGCGGAGCCACGCAACGCCGACGTCATCGGGATGGCCTGGTTCCACCACGCCGTGACCACGTACATCGAGGGCGAGCGCGCCACCAACGACTGGCGCATCACGTCCCGCCCCGACGCCCTGGCCGCGTTCCGTGAGGGCATCCAGGACCCGTCCGCGGGCTTCGTGCCCGGCGGTGGGGCGGCCCTGGCCGCGGCGTCCGTACCGGGCGGCGTAGCGGTCGACGGGGCAGCGGCCCTGGCGGCGCGCACCGCGGGCCCGGCGGACGAGCCGGTCCCCGGTCCGGACGCCGCGGCCGGACCGGACCCGGCACCCGGACCACAGCCGACCCCGCAGCCGGCCCCGGGACCGACCCCGCAGCCGACGCCGGCCCCCAGCCCGGCCCCCAGTCCGGCCCCCAGCCCGGCCCCCAGCCCGGCCCCCAGCCCGGCCCCGGCCCCCGCGCCGGAGCCCGTCCCGGCCGGCAGGAACCAGCAGCAGCCGACGTCCACCCCCACCCCCACCCGCGCCCGATGAGCCCCCGGAGCACCGACATGACCCGCAGCACCACCTCGAAGGCGCAGCCCGCGGCCCCCGCCGGCGACGCACCCCGCCTCACCGTCCTCGGCACCGGCTACCTCGGGGCCACCCACGCCGTCGCGATGGCCGAGCTCGGTTTCGACGTCACCGGCGTCGACACCGACCAGGCCAAGGTCGACGCGCTGCAGGCCGGCAAGGTGCCGTTCTACGAGCCCGGGCTGCCCGAGCTGCTGGAGAAGAACCTGGCCACCGGCCGCCTGCGGTTCACGACCGACGTGGCGTCGGCCGTCGCGCAGGGCGACGTGCACTTCGTCTGCGTCGGCACGCCGCAGCAGCGCACGTCGCACGCGGCCAACCTCGCGTACGTCGAGGCCGCGACGACCGCGGTCGCCCGGCACCTGACCAAGGACGCGGTGATCGTCGGCAAGTCCACCGTGCCGGTGGGCACGGCGGCGCGGCTGCGTGAGCTGGTCGCCCGGGAGGCCCCGGCCGGTGTCGACGTCGAGCTGGTCTGGAACCCCGAGTTCCTGCGCGAGGGCAAGGCCGTCGGCGACACCCTGCACCCCGACCGCATCGTGCTCGGCGGGGTCTCGGCGCGGTCCGAGGCGGTCCTGCGCACCGTGTACGCCACGCCCATCGCCGAGGGCTCGCCGGTCGTCGTGACGGACCTGCCCACGGCCGAGCTGGTGAAGGTCAGTGCGAACGCGTTCCTGGCCACCAAGATCTCGTTCATCAACGCGATCGCCGGGGTCTGCGAGGCCGCGGGCGCGGACGTCACCGTGCTGGCGGACGCCCTGGGCCACGACGTGCGCATCGGGCGGCAGTTCCTCGACGCCGGTCTGGGCTTCGGCGGCGGGTGCCTGCCCAAGGACATCCGGGCGCTGATGCACCGGGCCAACGAGCTCGGTGCGCACCGCGCCGCGGGCCTGCTGCAGCAGGTCGACGAGATCAACATGGGCCAGCGCGAGCGCGTGATCGACATGGCCCTGGAGGCGTGCGGCGGGTCGGTCCTGAACCGGCGGATCGGTGTCCTGGGTGCGGCGTTCAAGCCGCTGACGGACGACGTGCGCGACTCCCCGGCGCTCAACGTGGCCGCCGCGCTGCACCTGCGGGGGGCCCAGGTCACGGTCTACGACCCGGAGGCGGGGGACACCGCGCGCCGGCTGTTCCCGACGCTGTCGTACGCCACGAGCGTCGACGAGGCCGTCGAGGGCGCGGACGTGGTGCTCGTGCTGACCGAGTGGGACCAGTTCCTCGGTGAGGACCCGGCCCGTCTGGCCCCGCTGACCCACCGGGCCCGCGTGATCGACGCGCGCGGCAAGCTCTCGGCCGAGGCCTGGCGGACCGCCGGGTGGGACTTCACCGGCCTGGGACGCGCCGCAGCCTGACGGCACCGTCCTTCGACGGACCCCCGAGCGCGCGGTCCGGCCCCTCCCCCGGGGGCCGGACCCCCCATCGAACGCCCCGGGGCAGGGCCCCCCCCCCCGGGCCCACACCGTGCGCGGCCCCCCGGGGCGGGGGGCCCGCCCCCCCCCCGGGGGGCCGCCCCGCGCTTCGTCGTCCCGGGGTCAGGCGCCCAGCGCCTGGGCCACCACGTCCTTGGCCGCCTCCTGCACCTGGGCCAGGTGCTCGGGGGAGACGAACGACTCGGCGTAGATCTTGTAGACGTCCTCGGTGCCGGACGGGCGGGCCGCGAACCACGCGTTCTGCGTGGTGACCTTCAGCCCGCCGATCGCCGCGTCGTTGCCCGGTGCGCTGGTGAGCTTCGCGGTGATCGGCTCGCCGGCCAGCTCGGTCGCGGCGACCTGCTCGGGCGACAGGGCCGCGAGCGTGGCCTTCTGCTCCCGGGTCGCGGCGGCGTCGACGCGCGCGTACCAGGAGCGCCCGAACCGGTCGACCAGGTCGGCATGGTGCTGCGACGGGCTCTTCCCGGTGGTCGCGAGGATCTCCGAGGCCAGCAGGGCCGGCAGGATGCCGTCCTTGTCGGTGGTCCACACGGTGCCGTCGGTGCGCAGGAACGACGCACCCGCCGACTCCTCGCCACCGAAGCCCACCGACCCGTCGATGAGGCCGGGCACGAACCACTTGAAGCCGACCGGCACCTCGAGCAGGCGGCGGTCCAGCGACGCGGCGACGCGGTCGATCAGCGACGACGACACCAGGGTCTTGCCGATCGCCGTGCCCGCGGGCCAGCCCGGGCGCGCACCGCCGTACAGGTAGGCGATGGCGACGGCCAGGTAGTGGTTGGGGTTCATCAGGCCCGCGTCGGGGGTGACGATGCCGTGGCGGTCGGAGTCCGCGTCGTTGCCCGTCGCGATGTCGAACGGCGCGCGCCCGTCCGGTCCCGGCTGCATGCGCTCCAGCAGCGAGGCCATCGCGTACGGCGACGAGCAGTCCATGCGGATCTTGCCGTCCCAGTCGAGGGTCATGAACGACCACCGGGGATCGACCTCGGGGTTCACCACCGTGAGGTCCAGCCCGTAGCGCTCGCCGATCGCGCCCCAGTACTCGACGGACGCCCCGCCCAGCGGGTCGGCCCCGATGCGCACGCCCGCGGTGCGGATCGCCTCCAGGTCGACGACGTTCGCGAGGTCGTCGACGTAGGAGGACAGGTAGTCGTGCTTGCGGGTGGTGTCGGCCGCCAGCGCCTGCTGGATGCCGACCCGCGGCACGGAGCGCCAGCCGCTGCGCAGGATCTCGTTGGCGCGGTCGGCGATCCACCCGGTGGCGTCGGACCCGGCGGGCCCACCGTGCGGCGGGTTGTACTTGAAGCCGCCGTCGCGCGGCGGGTTGTGCGACGGCGTCACGACGATGCCGTCCGCCAGGCCCGGGCCGCGCGTCCGCACGCCCTCGCCGGTGGCGGCACCGTTGTGCCGCAGGATCGCGAGGGACACGGCGGGCGTGGGCGTCCACGAGTCGCGGGCGTCCACGTGCACCTCGACGCCGGCCGCCGCGAGCACCTCCAGCGCGGTGGTCCAGGCGGGCTCGGACAGGCCGTGGGTGTCGCGGCCGATGAACAGCGGGCCGTCGGTGCCCTGACCGCGGCGGTACTCCACGATGGCGGCGGTGATGGCGACGATGTGCGCCTCGTTGAACGCGCCGTCGAGGGACGACCCCCGGTGGCCGGAGGTGCCGAACGCGACGCGCTGCCCCGGGTCGTCCAGGTCGGGCTCGCGATCGTGGTACGCCGTGAGCAGGGCGTCGACGTCGATGAGGTCGGAGGGCTGGGCGAGGGTGCCGGCGCGCGGATCCATACGGGTGATCCTCCCGCAGCGGGCCCCCGGCGCGCACCCGGTCCGTCCGGATCCTTCTCACACCTCCGGCGCGTCGGCCCGCGCACCCGTCGTGCGGCTCGTCCGCCCTCCCGGGGCCGCGGTCGGTAGGGTGCGGGCATGGCCAAGAACACGCCCTCCTTCGTGCTGCGTCCGTTCGAGGGGCTGCCCGGCGAGCCGGACTGGGTCGCGCTGCGCGAGCTCGTGCCCGCCGCGACCGCGACCGCCCGCACCACCGCCGAGCACGGTGCCCGCGACGTCGTGGTCACCACGGTCCTGCCCAACAGCTGGGCCGCGCTGCACCGTGCGGACGGGGTCGTGCTGGTCGCGCTGCAGACGGGCACCAGCTCCGGCGACGCCAGCCGCGACGTCGCCACCGCGCTGCTGCTGGCGCTCGACGCCGAGCCCGGCACCGCGATCGAGAACATCGGCCTGCCCACCGCCGGCCCCCGCCTGCAGGACGTGCTGGACCTGTCCGTGCCGTTCGAGGTCACCGTGCAGGAGAGCTTCTCCTACTGGCTGGACCCGAGCACCGAGGTGACGCCCGACCTGCAGGCCGCGATGGAGGAGGCGGACGCCGGCATCGTCGACACCCGCCGCCTGACGTCCGTGGAGTCCGCGTACTGGTGCCGCATGGGCGCCCGGGAGTACCTGCGCTGGGCGCAGCCGGCGGACGAGCAGGTGGTCCTCGACGGCCTGGCGCGTCTGCACGCGCGCCGCGAGTCCGGCTTCGACGACGGCAAGTTCATCGGGTACTTCCGCGCCGCCGGCATCGTCGTGCCGGTGTGGGAGCTCGCACGCGGCTCGGAGGCCGAGGACGTCGAGAAGCCCGTCGCGGACTTCGCCCCGCGCCTGGAGGCGGCGATGGCCGACACCACGCCGCTCGACGCGAACGCGCGCCGCGCCCGCGCCGGTCTGGTCGCCCGTCAGGTCACGCTGCGCTGAGCCGCGCCGCGGTCCCGCAGCGCGGACACGGCCGTCCCACGCCGCGCCCGTGAGGCGACCTGCCCCCCGTGGTCGATAGGGTGGTGCCCGTGACACGCACGGGGAGCGAGGCCGTCCGACCGGAGGCCGACGTGACGCCTGGCACCCCGTCCGCCGCGACCGCGGACAGGGTGGCCCGCGCGTCACGCGGCCACAAGCAGCGCCAGCGCGTCGCGGTGGTCATCCCGGCCAAGGACGAGTCGCGGCGGATCGCCGCGACGGTCCGCTCCGCCCGGGCGATCCCGAACGTCGACCTCGTGCTCGTCGTCGACGACGGCTCGGAGGACAACACCCAGCACGTGGCGCGCGAGGCCGGCGCCGTGGTGGTGCGGCACTCGCACAACCGCGGCAAGGCCGCGGCGATGGAGACGGGTGCCGCTGTCGTCGCCATGCGCGACGCGCCCGACCGTCCGCCGCGCCACCTGCTGTTCATCGACGGCGACCTGGCCGACACGGCCGTGAACACGGCCCCGCTCGTGCCGCCCGTGCTCGACGGCATCGCCGACCTGACCATCGCGCTGCTGCCGCCGCAGCCCGGCGCCGGCGGTCGCGGTCTGGTCGTCGGGGCGGCGCGGCGTGCGATCGCGTCGATGACCGGGTGGACGCCGACGCAGCCGCTGTCCGGCATGCGCTGCCTGACGCGCGAGGCGTTCGAGGCGGCGACCCCGCTCGCCCGCGGGTGGGGCGTCGAGGCGGGCATGACGATCGACCTGCTGCGCCTGGGCTTCCGCGTGCTCGAGGTGCCGTGCGAGCTGCGGCACCGCCCGTCGGGCACCGACCTCAAGGGGCAGCTGCACCGGGCGGCGCAGTACCGCGACGTGCAGCTCGCCGTCAGCACCCGCCGCGCACGGGCCGCGGCGTCCGGCGTCAGGCGGACGCTGTCCCCGCGGGAGCAGCGCCCGGGTCGCTGACCGCACCGCGGGCCTCGTCCACGTCCTCCGGGCGGGCGTCGAGCCGCCACTGCGCGGCCGCGGCGACCAGGCACGGCACGGCCAGCGCGATGCCCGTGGCGGGGACCACGATCCCCGAGTCGTTCATGAGGAACCCCAGGGCGAGCGCGGCGCCCGTCGCGGCGACGGCGGGCCGCAGCAGCGGCACCTCGCGCTGCAGGCCGGCCAGCGGTGAGCCCGCGCCGAGCAGACCGCCGCGCCGCGCGCGGGGCCCGGCCAGCACCAGCCAGGTCAGGGCGACGCCCCCCACGGCGGGCACGAGGTAGCGCCACGAGCCGAGGACCCGCAGGTTGGCGGACACCTTGCGCCATACGACGTCCCACAGCCCGCCGTCGAGCACGGTGTCGAGGAACCGGCCCAGGTGGGTGCGCTCGGTCGCCGGCCGCATCCAGTCGAGCGCCGCGAAGCCGATGACGACCACGGCACCGACGGCGGCGACCCCCAGCACGAGCCGCCACGAGACCCGTCGGCCGCTGACCGCGACCGCGAACATCGCGAACGCGAGGATCAGGGCGGGCGGGCCGCCGAAGTCGGCGCCCCAGGCGGGCGCACCGTCGACGACCATGAGGACCACGCCGATGGCGACGACGGCCGCGACGGCCGCGCCGCGCCGCCCCCGGCGCACCAGCCGGTCGGCGACCACCAGCGCGACCAGCACGCCGCCCGCGGTGATGAGGGCGAAGGCCTGGTTGCTCATGCCGTAGAACCGCGCCGCGAGGATGCGGTGGGCGCCCATGGGGGAGTCGACGACCAGCGTCGAGCCCGTGACGGCGTCGACCGCGAGGGTCACCACCGTCACCGCCGCGACGACACCCGCCGGGCCGAGCACGTGCCGGCGCCAGGGCCCGGCCAGGGCGGTGATGGTGATGACGGCGATCCAGCCCAGCAGGACGGTCCAGAAGGCCGCCGCCTGCCGGTCGGCGCGCCACCACGGCACGAGTCCCGTCAGGAACGAGGCGACCGGCGCCGAGCCGAGCGCCAGCGCGGCGACCTGCAGGACCCGTAGTGCCGGACGCAACGGTCCGCGGTCCGTCCGCGCCCGCAGCACCAGCAGGATCGCCGCGGCGACGAACAGCACCGCCTGCGCCATCACGAGGCGCGCCGAGAACAGGCCGGACACCTTGGTGATCGCGGACGCCTCCAGCTGCACGTCGATCAGCCGGGCGACGCGCGCGCTGCCGGTGGCGGGCCCCGGCGTCGGGACCATCTGCGCCCCGGGCAGCGCGGGGGCGTCGTCGTCCAGCTGCAGCAGCGCGAGCAGCGTCGGCGTCACGTCCGTGACCTGGACGACGCCCGGCTGGCGGGTCGACCCGGAGGTGAGCAGGCTCGCCTCGTACGGGTCGCCGACCGGGCGCGGGCCCTGGGCCACGGCGACCTGGAGCGCGGCGCGCCCGGAGTCCGCGAGCGAGACGAGCAGCACCGTCGCGTCGTGGTCCGCCAGGCCGTCGAGCACGGCCGCGACGCGTTCGTCCACCTCGACGGCCTGCTGCGCCCGGGTGGGCTCGGTGATGGACCCCGATCCCGGCAGGTCCGCCTCGCCCGACTCCAGGCCGGGCAGCTCGTCGCTCTCGGGTGCCGCGCTCGGCGTGGCGGACGGTGTGCGCGGCACGGTCGCGTAGCCGGGGTCGCGGATCACGCCCGCGTCGACGACGACGAGCCGGGAGTCGGCGGCCGCGGACGCCACCGACTGCGCGAGCGCCCGCGGCTCGGCCGGCAGGCGCTGGTGGACGCCGGCGGGCACGCCGTCGGACGTGGCCAGCGCGATCGCGGCGCCGGGGCCGACGCCGGTCGCGGGAGTGCCGGTGCGCGTCAGCAGGTCGCCGAGCATGCCGGGCCGGGCGCCGTACGACTCGGCGCGGGCGGCGGCCACGTAGTCGTCCCACCCCGGCACCTCGCCGGACTCCCCGGGGTCGCGCAGCGTGCGGCACGTGCCGTCCTCGGAGGGCAGGTCCGCGGCCCGGTTGCCGGCGGACACCGCGAGCCAGCCGTCGACCGGGCACCCGCGCTTGTGCACGGACCGGGTCGCGACCAGGCCGATCGAGCCCTCGTGGGACAACCCCCACAGCGCCGGCGTGGTCAGCGACCCCAGGTCGTCCCAGCGCAGGCCGGTGACGCCGACCAGCACGACCGGCCCGGGCACGGGCTCCGCCGCGGGGGCCGCCTGCGCGGGTGCACCGAGCAGCACCGCGAGCGCGGCGAGGAGGGCAGCGGCGAGCGCGCGCAGGGACCGGGGCACGGTCCCAGCGTACGGGCGCGCACTAGGCTCGGCGGGGCCGCGGGTGCGGCCGCGCGCGGCACCCGGTGCCGCCGCGCTCGAGCCGCCGGGCCGTCGGGCCCATCGGGTGGGGAGGGTCATCGCCGTGCTGCGCTACGCGTACCTCGGGCCTGCGGGCACGTTCACGGAGGAGGCGTTGCGCCAGGTCGCGTCGCCGGACGAGGCCGTGTACCTGCCGCAGACGGACGTCGGCTCCGCGATCGCCGCGGTGCGGGCCGGCGAGGCCGACCGTGCGGTCGTCGCGATCGAGTCGACGGCCGAGGGCGGCGTCACCGCGACGCTGGACTCCCTGGCGACGGGCTCCCCGCTGATGCTGCTGCGCGAGGTGCTGGTGCCGGTGCAGTTCACGCTGGTGGGGCTACCCGGCACGCGGACGGCCGACGTGCGGCGCGTCGCGGCGCACCCGCACGCCTGGGTGCAGTGCCGACGCTGGCTGGCGGCGCACCTGCCGGGCGCGGTGCACGTGCCCGCGACGAGCAACACCGCACCCGCCGCGCTGCTCGCGGAGGCGGCCGCCGACCCGGCGGCCGTGCGGTCCTCGACGTTCGACGCGGCTCTCGTGCCGCCCGCTGCGGTGGGCACCTACGGGCTGGTACCGCTGGCCGAGCGGGTCGCCGACAACCCCTCGGCGCTCACGCGGTTCGTCGTGGTCGGGCCGCCCGGCCCGGTGCCGCCGCCCACGGGCGCGGACAAGACGACGCTCGTCGTGCACCTGCCGGACAACGAGGCGGGTGCACTGCTCGCCATGCTGGAGCAGTTCGCGGTGCGCGGCGTGAACCTGTCGCGCATCGAGTCGCGGCCCATCGGGGACGCGCTGGGCCGCTACTCGTTCTCGATCGACGCCGAGGGGCACGTGACGGACGAGCGGATGGGGGAGGTGCTCATGGGCCTGCACCGACGCTGCCCGTACGTGAGGTTCCTCGGGTCGTACCCGCGGGCGGACGCCGTGGCACCGCTCGTGCAGGTCGGCACCGCGGACGCCGACTTCGTCGAGGCGCGCGCGTGGCTCGACCGGCTGCGCGGCGGCCACCCGGCCTGACGAGGGCCGAGGACCCGGGGCGCAGCCCAGGACGGGCAGGTCCGGCGCGCCGGGTCAGCGCGCGACGCGCACGACCAGCGCGCCGGGGTCCACGCGGGCCGTGATCACGCTCGCGCGACCCACGATGTCGCCGTCGACCTGCACGTGCTCGCCGCCGGCCACCTCGATGCGTGCCGAGCGGGCGCGCGTGTGGTCGATGCGTCCGATCTTGCCGGGGGCCTCGTTGCGGACGCCGACTCCCTGGAGCACGACCTCGCCGAACAGCTGCGCCCAGCCCGCGATCCCGCCGCGTGTGTCGATCGAGGCGATGTCGAGCACGCCGTCGTCGAGGACGGCGTCGGGCAGCAGCGTGATGCCACCGGGCAGCTTGCCGCAGTTGCCGACGAGCAGGCTGCGGGCACGCAGCTGCTGGACGGGCTCGTCGTCCAGCGTCAGGCGGACCCGCAGGCGTCGGCCGTGCAGGTGGCGCACGCCGGCCATGAAGTACGCGATCCAGCCCACCTTGGCCTTGAGGCCGTCGTCCGTGTCGGCCACCATCGCGGCGTCGAACCCGAGGCCGGCGATGACGAGGAAGATGTGGTCGCGCGGCTTGTCGGTGTCGTCCGGCAGGTCGTCGGCGGCCTCGGCGATGTCGTCGTCCATCTGCGACTCCCACCGCTCGACGCGCAGCCAGCCGACGTCGATGGGCTTGTCGGTGCCGTCGAGCGCGAGCTGGAGCGCCGCGAGCGGGTCACTGATCGGCACGTCGAGGTTGCGGGCCAGCAGGTTGCCCGTCCCCAGCGGCATGAGGCCCATCGGCACGCCCGTCCCGGCGAGCGCCTCGGCGACCGCGCGCACGGTGCCGTCACCGCCGACGGCGACCACCAGGTCGGCCCCGGACTCCACGGCCGACCGCGCCTGGCCGACACCCGGGTCCTCGACGGTCGTCTCGAGCCACATCGGCTCCGGCAGGTACTGCTCGGAGGCGGCCTTGCGGACGGCCGCGCGCAGCTCGACGACGTCGGGCTTGGACGGGTTGGCGACGAAGGCCACGAGCTGGCCGGCGGGTCGGCCCGTGTCCGCCGCCGGCGCGGGTGCGGGCCCCGCGAGGCGTGCGCCGAGCCTGCGCTGCTGCCGCCAGACCCACAGACCCAGCCCGACGGCGACGAGCGCCAGCGCACCGGCGACCACCGCGACCCACGCGACCCATGACATGGCGGGCAATCTACGGGTGTGCGGGCCACGCCGCAGGTCGGGCGGGTCGTGGCCGCGAGTGGTGCACAGGACGGTCCCCCCGGGGGAATGCGCTGGGCAGGGTCGGTAGTGTCGGGGGCGTGATCGATCTGCAGCTGCTGCGCCAGGACCCGGACGTCGTGCGAGCCAGCCAGGTGGCGCGCGGCGCGGACCCGCACCTCGTCGACGAGGTGCTCGACGCCGACGCCCGCCGTCGCTCCGCGCTGACGGAGTACGAGGCGCTGCGCGCCGAGCAGAAGTCCCTCGGCAAGAAGGTCGCGCAGGCGTCGGGCGACGAGAAGCAGGCGCTGCTCGCCCACACCAAGGAGCTCGCGGCGCGGGTCAAGGCCCTGCAGGCCGACGCCGACGCGGCGCAGGCGCACGCCACCGAGCTCTCGCGGCGGATCGACAACGTCGTCGAGGACGGTGTGCCCACCGGCGGCGAGGACGACTACGTCGTGCTCGAGCACGTCGGCACGCCGCGCGACCTGGCCGCCGAGTACGGGCCGGACTTCGTCGTGAAGGACCACCTCGACCTGGGGGAGGGGCTGCGCGCGATCGACACCGAGCGGGGCGCGAAGGTCTCCGGGTCGCGCTTCTACTTCCTCACCGGTGTCGGCGCGCGGCTCGAGCTCGCGCTGCTGAACGCCGCGATGGACCTCGCGACCCGCAACGGCTTCGTCCCGACCATCACGCCGACCCTCGTCAAGCCCGAGGTCATGGCCGGCACGGGCTTCCTCGGCGCGCACGCCGACGAGGTCTACCGGCTCGAGGCGGACGACCTGTACCTCGTGGGGACCAGCGAGGTCGCGCTCGCGGGCTTCCACTCGGGCGAGATCCTCGACCTGTCGGACGGCCCGCTGCGGTACGCGGGGTGGAGCGCCTGCTACCGGCGCGAGGCCGGGTCGTACGGCAAGGACACCCGCGGCATCATCCGCGTGCACCAGTTCCACAAGGTCGAGGCGTTCGTCTGGACGCGACCCGAGGACGCCGCGGCCGAGCACCGCCGGATCCTCGAGTGGGAGAAGGAGATGCTGGCGCTGGCCGAGCTGCCGTACCGCGTCATCGACACCGCGGCGGGTGACCTGGGGTCGAGCGCCGCGCGCAAGTTCGACTGCGAGGCCTGGCTGCCCAGCCAGCAGCGCTGGCTGGAGCTCACGTCGACCTCCAACTGCACGACGTTCCAGGCCCGTCGCCTCGGGGTGCGCGAGCGCACCGCGGACGGCATGCGGACCGTCGCCACGCTCAACGGCACGCTCGCCACGACGCGCTGGATCGTCGCGCTGCTGGAGAACCACCAGCAGGCCGACGGCTCGGTGCGCGTCCCGGAGGGCCTGCGGCCCTACCTGGGCGGCCTCGAGGTGCTGGAGCCGGTCCGGTGAGCCGCACCCGGCTCGTCGCCCTGGACGTCGACGGCACGCTGATGTCGTACGACGGCGTCATCAGCGACGACGTGCGCGCCGCGGTGACCGCGCTGGTCGAGCACGGCGTGCACGTCGTGCTGTCCACGGGGCGCGCGGCGCACTCGGCGACCGCGGTCGCGCGCGACCTCGGCCTGACCGACGGCTGGGCGGTGTGCTCCAACGGGGCCGTCACGGTACGGCTGGACCCCGACGAGCCCGCCGGCTGGACGGTGGCGCACTCGGTGACGTTCGACCCCGGGCCGGCGGTGCGCGCGATCGCCCTCGAGCTGCCCGACGCCCTGTACGCCGTCGAGGACCTCGGCGTGGGGTTCCTGGTGTCCGCGCCGTTCCCGCCCGGGGAGCTCTCGGGCGAGCACCGGGTCGTGACCCTCGAGGAGCTGGCCAGCGCGCCCGCCACCCGCGTCGTCATCCGCGCACCGCGCAGCACGCCCGAGGAGTTCCACGCCCTCGTGGAGCGCGTCGGCCTGCACGAGGTCTCGTACGCCGTCGGCTGGTCGGCCTGGCTGGACCTCACACCCGGCGGCGTCTCCAAGGCGTCGGCGCTGGAGGAGGTGCGGCGTCGGCTCGGCGTCGAGCCGCACGAGACGCTGGCGATCGGCGACGGTGCGAACGACGTCGAGATGCTGCGGTGGGCCGCGTGCGGGGTGGCGATGGGCCACGCCTCCGACCCGGTGCGCGCGGCGGCCGACGAGGTCACCGGCACGATCGACGACGACGGCGCGGTCGAGGTCCTGCGGCGTGTGCTGGCCTGACCTGGGCCTCCGTCGGGGTGATGTGACCCAATCGTGACCCTCTCGTCGGGTGATTTGCCTTGCAACGCCGTCCAGGACGGCGTTGGGTCGATTCGCCGGTTATCCGAGACGAGGACGTTGGGGGATCGATGAGGCACATGCGCAAGAGCGCGGGCGTGCTGGCGGCAGGCGCCGTGGCTGCGCTCGCGCTGACAGCCTGCAGCACGGGAGACGGCGAGACGCCGGGCGGCAGCACGGACGCCGCGGTCGACGAGGTCGAGGTGGACTGCGCCGACTTCGAGCAGTACGGCGACCTGGACGGCAAGACGATCACCATCTACGCGGGGATCGTCGCGCCGGAGGACACGCCCTACATGACGTCGTTCGAGCCCTTCGAGGAGTGCACGGGCGCGACGGTCGACTACCAGGCCGACAAGCAGTTCGAGCAGCAGATCCTGGTGCGTGCCCAGGCGGGCAACGCGCCGGACATCGCGATCGTCCCGCAGCCGGGCCTGCTGGCCCAGCTCGTGGCGACCGGCACGGTCGTCGAGGCGCCCGAGGGCGTCGCGGCCAACGTGGACGAGTTCTGGGGCGAGGCGTGGAAGGACCTCGGCACGGTCGACGGCACGTTCTACGCGGCCCCGTCCGGTGCGAGCGTCAAGTCGCTGGTCTGGTACTCGCCGACGCAGTTCGAGGAGAACGGGTACGAGGTGCCCGAGACGCTCGACGACCTCATGGCGCTGACCGAGCAGATCGCGGCCGACGGCAACAACAAGCCGTGGTGCGCCGGTATCGCGTCGGGTGAGGCGACCGGCTGGCCGCTGACCGACTGGATGGAGGACATGGTCCTGCGCGTCGGTGGCCCCGACGTCTACGACCAGTGGGTCTCGCACGAGATCGCGTTCGACTCCGAGGTGCCGACGCAGGCGCTCGACGCCGTGGGCGAGTACCTGAAGAACCCGGACTACGTGAACGGCGGCATCGGCGACGTGTCGACGATCGCCACGACCGCGTTCCAGGACGCGGGTCTGCCGATCCTCGACGGGCAGTGCTCGCTGCACCGGATGGCGTCGTTCTACGCGGCGAACTTCCCCGACGGCACCGACGTCGCGGACGACGGCGACGTCTTCGCGTTCTACCTGCCGTCGGAGGACACCTCCACCAAGCCGGTGCTCGGTGCCGGTGAGTTCGTCACCGCGTTCTCCGACCGTCCCGAGGTGCAGGCGCTGCTCGAGTTCTGGTCGACCGACACGTGGGCCAACCTCAAGGCGGCCGCGTCGTCCGAGGAGACCGGTGGCGGCTGGATCACCGCGAACAGCGGTCTGGACACCGACAACCTGGTGAACCCGATCGACCTGCTCTCGGCCGAGATCCTGCTCGACCCGGCCTCGGAGTTCCGGTTCGACGGCTCCGACCAGATGCCCGCGGCCGTCGGCTCGGGTGCCTTCTGGAAGGAGTCGACCAACTGGATCACGGGGCAGTCGACCGCGGACACCCTCTCGAAGATCGAGACTGCCTGGCCCTGACCGGTGACCCGACCGGACCGTTCCCCCGCCTGCGGGCGACCCCGCCCGGGGTGGGGGAGCGGTCCGGTCCGGGGTGCCCGGCTCGGCCCGTCCTGATCCTCGTACGTGCCCGGGAGGTGCGATGAACGTCGCGGACAAGCTGGTCGCGATGGTGCTGGCGCTGGCGGCGTTCGCCGTCGTGATCGGTCTGATCCTGTTCGTCGTCTCGTTGCTGGAGCGTCGCGGTGCACGCCGCGTCGCGTGGTTCTTCGTCGGCCCGACGGTGCTGCTGCTGATCGTGGGCCTGCTGTACCCGGCCGGTCGCACGGTCGTCCGCTCGCTCTTCGACGCGGCCGGCTCGTCGTTCATCGGCATCGCCAACTACACGGCGATCTTCAGCTCGCCCGACCAGCTGGTCGTCCTGCGCAACACGGTGCTGTGGGTCCTGGTCACCCCGTTCGTCGCGACGCTGGTGGGCCTGCTGTACGCGATCTGGGTCAACGGGGCCCGCGGGGAGTCCGCCGCCAAGGCGCTGATCTTCCTGCCGATGGCCATCTCGTTCGTCGGCGCCTCGATCATCTGGAAGTTCGTCTACGAGTACCGCTTCTACGACCCCGACGTGCGGGTCAACCCCGAGCAGATCGGTCTGCTCAACCAGGTGCTGGTGTGGCTGGGGATGTCACCCCAGCAGTTCCTGCTCAACCAGCCGTGGAACAACCTGTTCCTCATCGTCGTGATGATCTGGATCCAGGCCGGGTTCGCGATGACGATCCTGTCGGCGGCCATCAAGGCCATCCCGGCGGAGATCACCGAGGCCGCGCGGCTCGACGGGGTCTCGTCCTCGCAGCTGTTCCGGTACGTCACCGTCCCGGCGATCCGCCCGACGCTCGTCGTGGTCCTCACCACGATCGCCATCGGCTGCCTCAAGGTCTTCGACATCGTCCGGACCATGACCGGCGGCCTGTACGGCACCAGCGTCGTGGCCAACGAGTTCTACACGCAGAGCTTCACGGCCGGGAACCAGGGGCTGGGCGCCGCGCTCGCGGTCCTGCTGTTCGTCCTGGTGATCCCGATCATCGTCTACAACGTCCGGCAGCTGCGACAGGCGGAGGCACGATGACCACCACCCCGCCCCCCCTCCAGGTCGTGCTGCCCGCCTCGCGCGGCGAGGGCGACGTCGCCTCCACGGTGCGCGCCACCAAGCGGCGCCTGACGTCGCCCTGGGCCACCGTCGCCGCCGTCGTGCTGGCGACCGTGTGGACGATCCCGACGTTCGGCCTGCTCGTCACGTCGTTCCGGCCCGCCGCGGACATCAACTCCACCGGCTGGTGGACGGTCCTGACGAACCCGAACTTCACGCTCGAGAACTACCGGACGGTGCTCGCCACCGACTCCTCGCAGTCGCTGCTGCCGTTCGTCATCAACTCGGTCGTCATCACCATCCCGTCGGTGGTGCTGCCGATCTTCCTGGCGACGCTGGCGGCGTACTCGTTCGCGTGGATGCAGTTCCGCGGCCGGGACGCCCTGTTCGTCGCGGTGTTCGCGCTGCAGGTCGTGCCCATCCAGGTCACGCTCATCCCGCTGCTGTCGCTGTACGCCGACGTCGGCGTGGCGGGCACGTTCTGGGCCGTGTGGCTCTCGCACACCATGTTCGGCCTGCCGCTGGCGGTGTTCCTGCTGCACAACTTCATGCGGGAGATCCCCGGCGAGCTGGTCGAGGCGGCGCGCGTGGACGGCGCCGCGCACGTGACCGTGTTCTTCCGCCTCATGCTGCCGCTGCTCAAGCCCGCCCTCGCGGCCTTCGGCATCTACCAGTTCCTGTGGGTGTGGAACGACCTGCTGGTCGCGCTGACGTTCGCCGGGTCGTCGAACCAGGTCGCCCCGATGACGGTCGCGCTGTTCAACCTCACGGGCACGCGCGGGTCGCAGTGGTTCCTGCTGTCCGCCGGTGCGTTCGTGTCGATCATCGTGCCCGCCGTCGTGTTCCTGGCGCTGCAGCGGTACTTCGTGCGCGGGCTGCTGGCGGGGTCGGTCAAGGGCTGACCGGTCGGTGCGTACCGGGAGGGAGGCCGGGCCACCCCGGACCTCCCTCCCGCAGCGCGCGCACGGGCGCGACGTAGCCTGACGCGGTGCCCGCGCCCCTGCTCTTCGTCGTCTCGGGCCTGACGCAGTACGCGGGGGCCGCGCTCGCGGTCGGGCTGTTCGCGGTGGTGCCCGCCGGGACCGTCGCGTGGCTGCGCGTCTCGGTGGCCGCCGTGATCCTGCTCGCCTGGCGCCGGCCCTGGCGGGTGCGCGAGCTGTGGGAGCCCCGGCGGCTGGCGGTCACGGCGCTGTTCGGCGCCGTGCTGGCCACCATGAACGTGACCTTCTACATCGCGATCCAGTACCTCCCGCTGGGGACGGCGGTCGCCGTGGAGTTCATCGGACCCGTCGCCGTGGCGGCTCTCACCGGCCGGGGCTGGCGCGACCGGGCCGCCATCGCCGTCGCGGCGGTGGGCGTCGTGCTGCTGGCGGGCGTCAGCCTCGACGCCGGGCCCGGCGCCGTCACGGGCCTGGTCGCGATCGGCGTGGCCGCCGCCTGCTGGGGTGCGTACATCGTGCTCGGGCGCCGGGTCGCGCGGTCCGGCGGCCCGGGGGCGAGCGGGCTGGCGATCGCCATGGCGGCCGGCGCGCTGGTGTTCGCGCCGTTCCTCGCCGACGGGTCCGGCCCGGTGCTGCACGACGCGCGGCTCGCGCTGGTCATCGTCGCGGTCGCGGTGTGCTCGTCCCTCGTGCCGTACGTCCTCGAGCAGGTGGTGCTGCGTCGCGTCAGCGCCGCGACGTTCGCGATCCTCCTGTCCCTGCTGCCGGCGACGGCGGCGGTGGTCGGGGCTGTCGGGCTGCGGCAGTGGCCGCACGGGCTGGAGCTCGTGGGGCTCGTCCTGGTGTCGGGCGCGATCGCCCTCACGGCCCGGGGCGACCGGGCCGACGGCTGACGGTGCGACCCGGCCTGACGCCGTACCGGCCCGAGGGGGCGTGCGCCTAGAGGTACTGCCCGGTCGACGGGCGCAGGTCCTCGGGGCCCTCGTCGCGCGCGACGGGCACGATGAGCCCGCTGCGTCCGGGCACCTGGCCGGGCGGCAGCGCGCGGCGCATCTGCGTGAGCTGCGCCTGCGCGGCCATCTGCTGCGCGACGAGCGCGGTCTGGATGCCGTGGAAGAGCCCTTCCAGCCACCCGACCAGCTGCGCCTGCGCGATCCGCAGCTCCGCGTCCGAGGGTGCCTGGTCCTCCGTGAACGGCAGCGTGATGCGGTGCAGCTCGTCCAGCAGCTCGGGGGACAGGCCCTCCTCGAGCTCGTGCACGGACCGCTCGTGGATCTCGGCCAGGCGGGCGCGTGCCGCGTCGTCGAGCGGGGCCGAGCGCACCTCGTCGAGCAGCTGCTTGATCATCGTGCCGATGCGCATCACCTTGGCGGGCTGCTCGACCATGCCGGCCAGGTCCTCGTCCTGCTGGCCGTCGGGTGCCTCCTCGGCCCGGCCGTCCGGGCGGGCACGGTCCTGCGGCGGCACCACCACGGCGTGCGGGTGGCCGCCCGGCGCGTCGGTGCGCTGCTGGTCGGTCGTCTGCTCCTCGCGGTGCTCACCGGTGTCCATCTCGCCATCATCGCCCCGTGCGGTCCGGCACGCAGCCGTGGCGGCGGACGCGCTGGCTAGGCTGCCCCCATGGCGTGGCTCAGCACCCCGGCGCACCACCGTTGGCTCGAGGCCGAGACCGACCGGCTGTGGGAGTTCGGCCGCGCCTCGCGCGTGGCCGGCGGCGGCTTCGCCCGGCTCGACGACGTCGGGCGCCCGGCGCCGGGGCCGCTGGAGCTGTGGATCACGTGCCGCGCGACGCACGTGTACGCGCTCGCCCACCTCGCCGGCCGGCCCGGCGCGGCGGCCCTCGTCGACCACGGCCTGGCGTCCCTGTCCGGTCCGTTCCACGACGACGAGCACGGCGGCTGGTTCGCCGAGGTCGAGCCCGACGGCGCACCGCGTGCGACCACCAAGGCGGCGTACCCCCACGCGTTCGTCGTCCTGGCGGCGTCGAGCGCCACCGCGGCCGGGCGCCCCGGAGCGCGCGCGCTGCTCGACGAGGCGCTGGCGGCGCAGGACCGCTGGTTCTGGGACGACGCGGCGGGCATGGTCGTCGAGGAGTGGGACCGCACCTTCACGACGCTCGACGCGTACCGCGGCGTCAACGCGAACATGCACACCGTCGAGGCGTACCTGGCGGCCGCGGACGTCACGGGGGACCGGGTGTGGCTGGACCGGGCGCGGCGCGTCGTCGAGCGCGTCGTCCACGTGCTCGCGCGCGGCAACGACTGGCGCATCCCCGAGCACTTCGACGCCGGGTGGCAGCCCGACCTCGAGTACAACGCGGACACGCCCGCGCACCCGTTCCGCCCGTACGGGGCGACCATCGGGCACTGGTTCGAGTGGGCACGGCTGACCCTGCACACCCGCGCGGCCCTCACCGCGCGCGGCGACGTCGCGCCGACGTGGCTCCTCGACGACGCGGCAGCGCTGTTCGACGCGGCGGTGCGCGAGGGCTGGGCGGTCGACGGCGCGCCCGGCTTCGTCTACACGGTCGACTGGCAGGGGCAGCCGGTCGTGCGCGAGCGCATGCACTGGGTGGCGGCCGAGGCCGTCGCCGCGGCGGCCGCCCTGCACGCCGCCACCGGGGACGCCCGCTACGAGGCGCTCTACACGCAGTGGTGGGACTACGTCGGTGAGCACGTGCTCGACCGTGCCGGTGGCTCGTGGTGGCACGAGCTCGGCCCCGACAACCGCGTGTCCCGCACCGTGTGGGCGGGCAAGGCCGACCTGTACCACGCGGTGCAGGCGACGTTGATCCCGCGGCTGCCGCTGACGCCGGCGCTGGCCCCGGCGCTGGCCGCCGGCCTGCTCGACTGACCTGCGGCGACCCGGCGCGGGTCAGCGTCAGCGGGTCAGGGGATCAGCAGGACCTTGCCGAGCACCTCGCCGGACGCCAGCATCGCGTGGGCCAGGGGAGCGTCGGCCAGCGGCACCCGCGCGTGCACCACCGGCCGCACGCGCCCGTCGAGCACCAGCGGCCACAGGTGCTCGCGGACGCCGGCCATGATCGCGGCCTTCTGCGCGGCGGGGCGGTCGCGCAGCGTCGTGGCGATCACGGAGCCGCGCCGTGCCATGAGGGCGGGCAGGTCGAGCTCCCCGCGGCGACCCTGCTGCAGGCCGATGACCACGAGCCGACCGCCCTCGGCCAGCAGCTCCACGTTGGACCGCAGGGCACCACCGCCCAGCACGTCGAGCACCACGTCGACGCCCCGGCCCCCGGTCGCCCCCCGTACCGCGGCCGCCACGTCCTGGCTGCGGTGGTCGACGACCACGTCGGCACCCAGCTCGCGCACGCGGGCGCACCGCTCGGGTCCGCCCGCCGTCGCGAGGACCCGGTGGCCGCGCGCGTGCGCGAGCTGCACGGCCACCGATCCGACACCCCCGGAGCCACCGTGCACCAGCAGCGTCTCGCCGGGTTCCAGGCGGGCGGCGCACAGGTTCGACCAGACGGTGGCGAGCGCCTCAGGCAGCGCCGCGGCGTCCACCGGATCGAGCACCGGGTGCACCGGCAGGGTGAGGGAAGCGTTCACCGTCACTCGTTCGGCGTAACCTCCGCCCGCCAGGAGCGCCGCGACGCGGTCCCCGACCTGCGGCGTGCCGGGGTCCGCGGGGTCGCCCCCGGCGTGCGTGACGGCCGTCGCCGGAGGGCCCACGCCGACCACGACGCCGGAGACCTCGAGCCCGGGCCACGCCGGGGCGCCGGGCGGGGGCGGGTAGTGGCCGGCGCGTTGCAGCAGGTCAGCACGGTTGACGCCGGCGGCGGCGACCTCGATCAGCACCTCACCGGGACCCGGCACCGGGTCGGGCACCTGCGACGCGCGCAGCACGTCGGGTCCGCCCGGGGAGCTGACGACGACGGCGCGCACGGTCCGCACCGTAGGGCGGCCGGGCCGGGCCGTGCACGCAGGCGCGCCGGGGCGGCCGCGGGCGCGGCAGCCGTTTTGCGACGTACACGGCGTATCGGCAGGGGTGAGGTCCGTGGCAAACTCGGGCGGCGGGCTAATGGTCCGGTGTCCAGGTACCGATGAAGCGCAGACGGCAGTCACCTGCGGTGGCTGCGTGACGGACGCGAGCGGTATACCGCCGTGAGCGTCCGACGTCGGGCGAAGGGAAAGGATCGACATGCTGCGACGGCTCGGCATCCGTGCCAAGGTCCTGGCGGTCCTCGCCGTGCCCATGATCGTCCTGCTCGTGGCCGGAACGTACATCTCGTACGGCGCGATCCAGGACCTCCGGTACGCGCGTGCCACCCAGACCGTGGTGCGCACGCTCGATGCGCTGAGCCCGCTGACGGCGGCCTACCAGCAGGAGCGCATCCTGTCCCTCACCGGGGCGGCACCGGAGCAGATCGCGGAGGCGCGCGCTGTGACCGACCGGGTTCTCGGTGAGACCCGGAAGGTGACGGCCGAGCTGCAGCTCGACCAGTTCCCCGAGTCGGTCGTGCGCGAGTTCCGCGACCAGCAGGAGGCGTACCGCACGCTGCTGCCGCAGGTGCGCGCGCGCGTCGACGAGAACGGTCAGCGCGCCGTCATCAAGAACAGCTTCCAGAACATCCTCGACGGGCAGACGCGCGTCATGGAGGGTGTCGCGAACTCCCTGCAGGACCGGGAGCTGGCGGAGTTCGTCGCGGCCAACCGTGAGCTGGCGCTCCTGTCCGACGCACTCCTCAACGAGTACGTCACCGGCTACGAGCTGAAGGTGGCCGTCGCCGAGAGCCCGGCGCTCGCCCGTACCTTCCAGTCCCTGACGACGTCGACCGAGCTGGCCCGTGACCGCGCGCGGTCCGCGGTCGCCGACCTCGAGCTGCCCGGCGTCGCCCTCAGCACGGGCGACCCCACCGCGCGGCTGCTGTCGATGCGTGCCAACTTCACGCGTGGTGCCACCGCCGCCATCGCGACGGTCGACGGCGCGGAGTGGCTCGCGCAGACCACCAGCCAGATGGCCTCGATCGGTGAGGTCAACAGCGGTGTCCTCGCCGGCGCCGACCAGGTCGCCGCGGACGGCGTCGCCGCAGCCCGCGACACCGCCCTCGTCACCGTCGCGCTCGCCCTGGCCGCCCTCATCGTGTCCTTCCTCTTCGCCGTCACGGTCGCGCGCTCCATCGTCGTCCCGCTGCGCCGCCTGACCAGCGCGGCCGCCGACGTCCGCGAGCAGCTGCCGCGGCTCGTCGAGCAGGTGTCGACGCCCGGCGAGGGTCCCGAGATCACGCTCGCCCCGATCCCCGTCCGCTCCTCCGACGAGGTCGGCCGCCTCGCCCAGGCGTTCAACGCGGTCAACGCGACCACCGTGCAGGTGGCGCAGGAGCAGGCCGCGCTGCGTGGCTCCATCGCGGAGATGTTCGTCAACGTCGCCCGCCGCGACCAGGTGCTGCTCAACCGGCAGCTGTCCTTCATCGACTCCCTCGAGCGTGCCGAGGAGGACCCCGGGACGCTGGCCAACCTGTTCCGCCTGGACCACCTCGCCACCCGGATGCGCCGCAACGCCGAGTCGCTCCTCGTGCTCGCCGGCATCGACTCCGGTCGCCGCCTGCGGGACGCCATGCCGCTGTCCGACGTCATCCGGACCGCCTCCTCGGAGATCGAGCAGTACGACCGCGTCCAGCTCGACCTGCAGGTCGACCCGCACATGCTCGGGTTCAACGCGCTGTCCGCCGCCCACCTGCTGGCCGAGATCCTCGAGAACGCCACGGTCTTCTCGGAGCCCGAGACGCCGGTCGTCGTCACCACGGGTGTGAACGGCGCGTCCGTGGTCGTCCGGATCACCGACCAGGGCCTGGGCATGACCGAGGCGGAGATCGAGTCGGCCAACCGCAAGATCGCGTCCGTCTCCGCCAGCGACGCGCTCGGCGCGCAGCGCCTCGGCCTCTTCGTGGTCGGGCGCCTCGCCCAGCGGCTCGGTGCCGAGGTGACGCTGCGCAAGCGCGTCGGCGGCACGGGCACCGAGGCGCTCGTCATGTTCCCGAGCACCCTCTTCTCGGCCAACGAGGTCAACAGCTACGGTGCGCTGCCACCTGCCGCGGCCGCGCCGGCGCAGGCCGCGCCGCTGCCGCAGATCGAGGCGCCCGAGGTCCGTGAGGTCGACCTGGCCGAGCTCACCGACGGCGAGACGCCGCTGGGCCTGCCGCGCCGTCGCCGCGGCGACGAGGCCGGTGGGGCCCCGGCCGTCCGGCCGGCCGCGGGCGTCCCGGACGACGACGCCCCGATCCCGGTGCCGATGCTGAACGCGCCCGGCGGTCTGCCGACGCGGTCGCGCAAGACCTTCGACGAGAACAACATCGTCCTCCCCGTGGCACCCGAGACGACGCTGTCGCCGGAGCTGTCGGTCGACACGGGCGAGTGGACGCCGGCCGTCGCGGCCACGCCGCTGCGGTCGGGTCTGCCGACCCGGGCGCGTGCCGCCACGTCCGCCTGGGCCAGCGAGCCGGACCAGGACGAGTCGCGTCCCGCGTCGGCGCCCGCCGACCCGGCCGCCCGCGCCGGCCTGTTCTCCGGCTTCCGCGGTCGTGAGCTGCCCACCACGGGCGACCAGGCCGCGTCCGGGCTCGCCGTGCCGTCGCTCGAGCCCGACGAGCTGACGACCCCGGAGCCGTCGCCCGCCCCCGGTGCGGACGAGGGCTGGCCCGTGCCGTCGTGGCGTGACCTGTCCAGCGGCCTGCCGAGCCGGGCCCGTCCCAGCGTGACGCCGGACGAGGACGCCGCGACGCAGCAGGAGCCCGCGCAGCAGCCCGAGCAGTGGAGCGCGCCGCACACGGACGACACGTGGCGCGCGCCGCAGAGCGACGAGCAGCCGTGGGCGCCGACCCACGACGAGCAGCCGTGGGCCCCGGACGCGCCGGCCGCCGAGGCGGCCCCGGCGCCCGCATGGGACCGCGAGGAGACGACCGCCCCCTCGTGGGACGAGCCGCAGGCACCCGCCGCGACGTGGGACCAGCAGGGGACCGCGACGACCTCGTGGGACCAGCAGGAGACGGCCCCGTCGTGGGAGCAGCAGGAGTCGGCGGCCCCCTCGTGGGGTGCCCCGCAGGCCCCGGCAGCGTCGTGGGACCAGCCGGAGGAGTCCGCGGCCCCCGCGTGGGAGCAGCCGCAGGCCCCGGCCGCGTCCTGGGACGAGGCACCCGCCGCGCAGTGGGAGACCACCGCCCTGCCGCCCGTCGAGCACGGTGACGAGGGTTCGCACGAGCAGCCGGCCGCCGAGCACGGGGCGCCCGAGCCCGAGGCGCCGTTCACCGCCTACAGCGGGTACTCCGGCTGGGCGGGCAGCAGCGACCGTCCCGCGCTGGAGTACACGGCCCCGTACGTGCCGTTCGAGCGGTCGCTCGACGAGGCCCGTGCCTGGCACACGGGTGCGATGCCGGTCGTGCCGGAGCCTGCGCGCACGGCGGCGCCCGCCTGGTCCGCACCGGCCGACGCGCAGCCCGCCGGCCACGGCCACCAGGTCGAGGCGGAGCCGGAGCCCGAGGCCGAGGAGGAGGTGGCCGCCCCCTGGGCGCCCGTCTCCGCCGTCGCGCCCCCCGTGGTCGCGCCGCAGCTGGAGCCGGACCCCGAGCCTGTCGCCTGGCAGGCGCCCGCACGCCAGGAGCAGCAGGTCGAGGCCGCGCCGGCACCGTCCGCCGACGAGTGGCGTCCGAGCACGCCCGCGTGGGCGCGGTCCGCGGCCGCCGACGAGCCGACCCAGATGTTCGCCCCCGTCGACTCCGCGCCGGTGGCACCGGCACCGGTGGCGCCGGTCGTCGACCCCCGACCGGCACTCCCGGTGCGCAACGCCCAGGCGCCGTCGCCCGCGTGGCAGCCGACGTCGGCGCCGGTCGCGGCGGATGCCCCGGCACCGGCGTTCAGCGACCTGGTCGCCCCCGAGGACGACAAGCCGAAGCGTCGCTGGGGCAACTTCTTCAGCCGCAAGAAGGACGACGGGCTCGTCGAGGACGCGCCGGCCCCGACGGTGACGCGTACCCCCGTGCGCTCCTCCGCGTGGGGTCCGGACGGGCTGGCGGCCGCGCCGCTCACCCCCGCGGCACCGCCGGCACCGCAGGCGCCCGCCGCCAACGGCTGGGAGGCACCGGCCTGGTCGGCGCCGTCCGCACCGCAGTCCGCCGCGACACCCGTCGTCCCCGAGGTGCGTCCCGCGCCCTCGTGGTCGCCGCCGGAGTGGACGGGCCGTCAGGCCGCGCCCGCGTCGACGGTCCCGCACCCGTCCGTCCCGCCGTCGACGGCTCCCCGTGTGGGGACCCTCGACGACGAGGTGGCGGCGATGCTCGCCCTCCGCTCGGACATCCAGGAGCAGGCTCTCTCGGAGCTCAGCCAGCTGTCCGCGTACCGGCCCAGTGCCGTGGGGGCGGGCGGTTCGGAGCGCCTCGCCAAGCGTGTCCCCAGCGCGGTTCCCGCCGCGCCGGCACCGATGGAGGAGCGCCCTGTCCAGCGCGACGCGGACCAGCTTCGGTCCCGCTTGTCGAGCTTCCAGACCGGTACGTCGCGCGGACGTCGCGCGGCCCACGGACCCCAGGACGGTGACCACTCGTGATCCGACGACCCCGAACTCCCGGTGGCCTGTGTGTCACCGCGGACATCCCGCCCGCAGTCGGCCCAGACTGCACCATGAAGGAGGAAGTGTGACCGCGCTCAGCACCGAGGCAGCCAACTTCGGCTGGCTCCTGGACAACTTCGTCCGGACCGTGCCCGGCACTCGCCACACGCTCGTGGTGTCGGCCGACGGTCTGCTCATGGCGATGTCGGAGCAGCTCGACCGCACCAGCGGCGACCAGCTCGCGGCCATCGTCTCGGGCATGTCGAGCCTCACCCGTGGCGCGTCGCGCCAGCTGCGTGCGGGGGAGGTGCGCCAGGCGATCATCGAGATGGACCACCTGTTCCTCTTCCTCATGAGCGTCTCCAACGGCTCCGTCCTCGCCGTGGTCGCCGAGGCGACGTGCGACGTCGGCCTCATCGGCTACGAGATGGCGATGCTCGTCTCGCGCACCGAGGCCACCCTGACGCCGCAGCTCATCTCCGAGATGCGGGGCCAGCTGCCGATCGATGGCGCTACCCGGGCGCCCGTCGCCTGAGGGAACGGATGATGAGCGAACACGTCGAGTACGAGGCCCGAACGGTCCGGCCCTATGCCGTGACCGGGGGTCGCGTGCGTTCGGCACGCTCCGACCTGCCTCTCGAGGCTCTGGTCGAGGTCATGCCGGGCGCCGTTGCCCGCACGGGGCTGACGCCCGAGAAGCGCGCGATCATCCAGCACGCGTCGGCCGGGTACATCTCGGTCGCCGAGCTGTCGGCGCTCCTCCACCTTCCGCTCGGTGTGGTCCGGATCCTCGTGTCCGATCTCACCGATGCCAACTCTGTGCGCGTGCACACCTCACAGCCGGTCGAGGTCAACACCGGTGAAAGCCCCGCCCTGTCCCTGAGCGTGCTGGAGAGTGTTCTCAATGGCATTTCCGCCCTCTGACGCCGCCGTCGCCGCTCCGGCGGGGACCGCGGGCGCAGTTGCCCCCACAGTCGTCAAGATCGTCGTCGCCGGCGGGTTCGCCGTCGGCAAGACGACCTTCATCGGCTCGATCTCCGACATCGAGCCGCTCAACACCGAGGCCGCCATGACCGAGCACTCCGTGGGCGTCGACGACGCCGGCGGTGTGACGGACCGCAAGACGACCACGACGGTCGCGATGGACTTCGGTCGCATCGCGCTGCCGGGGTCGCTCTGGCTGTACCTGTTCGGTACCCCGGGCCAGGACCGCTTCCTCTTCATGTGGGACGACCTGGTCCGTGGGGCGATCGGCGCCGTCGTGCTCGTCGACACCGACCGCCTGGACCAGTGCTTCCCGGCCGTCGACTACTTCGAGTCGCGCGGCATCCCGTTCGTCGTCGGCGTCAACTGCTTCGACGGCATCGCCAAGCACCAGCTCGACGACGTCCGCGAGGCCCTCGCGATCCCCGCCCACGTGCCGGTGCTCTACACCGACGCGCGGTCGCGGGCAGCGACGAAGCAGGCCCTCATCGCGCTCGTGCAGCTCGCCATGGAGCGTCTGCGCCAGCGGTGAGCACAGCACCTGCGAACGGCCGGACCCCTGCCGGGGCCGGCCGTTCGCGCGTCCTGAGCACGGTGCCGGCGCAGCGGCGTGCGCTCGACGCGAGCGTCCTGGTGGCGCGGGACCCGACCGCGGACGTGTACCTCGACGGGTCGGCGCTGAGCCGGTACCTGCCGCGGGCGCCGGAGGCGCAGGCGTGGTCGGCGTGGGTGGCCGAGCACGAGCCCGCCGTGGTGGTGTCGCAGGTGTCGGTGCTCGAGGCGCGGGTCACGGCGGGGTTCCTGGGTGTCGAGGCGTCCCTGGTGGTGCTCGACGTGCTGACGCGCCTCCCACGCATGCGGCTGTCCGACCAGGTGCTGCGGCGGGCGGTGCTGCTGCCGACGGACCTCGGCCCGTTCGCCGCGCTGCACGTGGGGGCGGCGCTCGCGCACGTCGACGTGCGCTCGATCGCCACGTACGAGGCAACGACCGCGCGGGCCGCGGCGGCCGCCGGGCTCGACGTGGTCAGCCCTGGCCGTCCGGCCGGCTGGTGGTGCTGACACCGTCGGCTGTGGCCTGCGCGTGCGGCCCGGGCGTGCGACGTGCGACGCGGGCGGCGCGGCGGTCCGCACCGCTGCCACGCTGGGTCGCATGGAGCAGCGCACCGGTGACCCGCACGAGCCGCGGTGGCACCTCCGCGCCCCGCAGGGCTGGCTGAACGACCCCAACGGCATCGGCCGGTGGGACGGGCGCTGGCACGTGATGTACCAGTGGAACCCCGACGACACGGTGTGGGGCTCGATCCGCTGGGGGCACGCGAGCTCGGTGGACCTGCTGCGCTGGGAGCACGAGCCGGTCGCGCTGGCACCCCGGCCGGGCGCACCGGACGGCGGCGGCGCGTGGAGCGGGGTGGCCGTGCCGGACGGCGGCGACGTGGCCCTCGTCTACAGCGCGGTGCGCGACGCGTCCGACACGGGCACGGCGGGCGTCGCGGTCGCCCGGCGCGGCGCCGACGGCGGCTGGGAGCAGCCCGACCGGCTCGCGGCCCCGCACCCGGACCTGCCCGGGGTCGTCGACGTGCGCGACCCGTTCCTGCTCACCGTCGGCGGGCGTCGCGTGGCCGTCCAGGGCGCCGGGACGCCCGCGGGCGGTGCGGTCGTGGTCCACGACGCCGACGACCTGGACGACTGGCGGCTGCTGGGCACGTTGCTGCAGGCGCGGGACGTCCCCGCGGGCCTGGCGGCGCCCGGCCACGTGTGGGAGTGCCCGCAGCTGGTGCAGGTCGCCGACCGGTGGGTGCTGCTCGTGTCGTGGTTCGAGCGTGGCGACGGCCCGGAGCGGCTCGGTGTGACGGCGTACACGGGTCACCTCGACGTCACGGGCGCCGCGCCGCGGTTCGTCCCCGAGGTGGCGACCGCGTTCGACCACGGCCCGGACCTGTACGCGCCGCAGGCGTACGTCTGCGACGACGGCCGGGTGCTGCTGTGGGGGTGGTCCTGGGAGTCCCGCGACGGCACCCGCCCGGCGGACGAGGTCGCCGCCGCGGGGTGGGCGGGCCTGCTGACGTGCCCGCGGGAGCTGGTGCTGGCGGCGGACGGGCGGGCGGTGATGCGCCCGGCGGCCGAGCTGGTCGGGCTGCGCGGCGCACCGCTGGACGTCGAGCGCGGCCTGCTGGTGACGGACGCGCCCGCGTGGCGCGTCGCCGCGTCCGGTGGGCTGGCGGTGTCGCTGGTCGACGACGCCGGCGCGGTCGTGGACGTGTGGTCGACGGACGGCCCCGCGGAGCTGCTGGTCGACGGGTCGCTGCTGGAGGCGTTCGAGCCGGACCGCGGCAGCACGACGCGTCGGGTGTACCGGCGTCCGGGTCAGCGCTGGCGGGTGGGGGTGGCCGGGGACGCCGCGGCGCACGTGCTGCGGGTGCCGCCGGCCTGAGCCCGGTGCGAAGGGTCGTGGGCGTCGCGGCGGCCGTCGTCCGCCGGTGCGTTCGCGGACGCCCGGGCGCCTTCCGGCCCGGCGCGCCCTCGCGTACGGTCGGTCGTGCGACCGGCCCCACCACGTCCTGCCGGGAGGCGCGATGACCATGCTCGTCACCGGTGGTACCGGCAACCTCGGCGGCCACGTGCTGCCGCTGCTGCACGCGGCCGGGGTGCGTCCGCGGGTCCTCAGCCGACGTGCCCGGACGGACACCCCGCAGGCCGCGTACGTCGTGGGGGACACGGTCACGGGCGACGGCCTCGACGCCGCGACGGCCGGCGTCACGACCGTGCTCCACATGGCCGGCGGCCGCGGCGACGACCGGGCGGCGGCGCAGGTGGCCGCCGCGGCGCGACGGGCCGGTGTCGAGCACCTCGTCCTCGTGTCGGTCACGGGCGCCGACCGGCTGCCCGTCGGCTACTACCGCGCCAAGGCCGCCGCCGAGCGCGCCGTCCAGCGGTCGGGCGTCCCGTCCACCGTGGTGCGCCCGGCCCAGTTCCACGACTTCGTGCTCCGCACGCTGGGGCGGTTCGCGGCCTGGCCCGTCGTGCCCGCGCCCCGGGCCATGTGGGCGGAGCCGGTCGAGGTCGCGGCCGTGGCACGCCGGCTCGTCGAGGTCGCGCTCGGGCCTCCGCAGGGCCGCGTCCCGGACGTCGTCGGGCCGCAGGTGCTCTCCGCCGAGCAGCTCCTGCGCACCCTGCTGCGGGCCCGCGGGCGGGACGTGCGGGTCGTCCGCGTCCCGGTGCCCGGGCCTGTGGGGCGGGCGTGCCGGGAGCGCGTGAACCTCGCCGGTCCCGACGCCCTGCGCACCGGCGGGACGTGGGAGGAGTTCGTCGCCGGGGTGTGAGGGGACGGCGCGATCGTTCCCGGGCACGCCCGTGTGGGAGACTCCCCGCGTCGGCTCACGCCGACGCCGGGAGGGCTGGCTGAGCGGCCGAAAGCGACGGTCTTGAAAACCGTTGGTGCGGTGACCCCGTGCTCAAGGGTTCGAATCCCTTGCCCTCCGCACGCGGGCCCCGTCACCGGACCTGGCGTCCGGTGACCGGGGGCTCGTCGCTGAACGCGGGAGCCCGGTGGACGACCCGTCCCGCGCGCACGACGAGGTCGACGTCGGCCAGGTCGCCCGCCGCCAGGTCGGGGACGGTGTGCGCCAGCACCGTGAGGTCACCGCGCGCACCGGGCCGCACCGCGCCTGCGTCCGAGCGGCTGAGGAACGCGGCCGGCTCGGCGGTCAGCGAGCGCAGCACGTCGGCCGTCGTCATGCCGCAGGCCGCCATCGCCTCGAGCTCCGGGCGGACGTCCCGGTCGGTGAGGTAGCCGACGTCCGTGCCGAACAGGACGCGGCCCCCCGCGGCGAGGAAGACCCGCAGCCCGTCGCGGACCGGCTCCATGAAGCTGTCGTCCGGGCTGACCATGGCGGCGAACATGTGCAGGGTGGGGATCAGCCGGATGCCCCGGTCCGCGGCCTCCCGCAGCAGGTCGGCGGTGCCACCGGCCACCGACGGGACGTGCGCGAGTGCGTCGACGCCCGCACGGACCGCCACGGCGGTGCCCGCCCGGTCGGTCGGGTGGGCCAGGACGAGCAGGCCCCGGCGGTGGGACTCCTCGACGGCAGCGCGAGCGACGTCCGCGTCCATCGCCAGGACCCGGTCCCGCTCGACGAGCGACCCGGTGAACAGCTTGGTCAGGACGACGCCACGGCGGTGCCGCACGGCGACGGCGCGACGTGCGGCCGCGGCGCTCGCGGGTGTCGGGATCCAGCGGCGCGCGTACCAGGGCATCGCCTCCCGGACGTAGAAGGGCAGCCCGCGCCGCGGCATGAGCGTGGCCCCGGTGACGAGGATCTCCGGTCCGCGCAGCTCGCCGGACGCGATGCGCTGGACGACGGGCAGCGTGTGCCGGGGGTCCGAACCGAGGTCGAGCGCGGTCGTGACCCCGCGGCTCAGCAGCATGTCGTCGATCTCGGCCTGCAGCGCGGCGGCCGGTGCGGTGCGGGCCCGGGCCCACACCCGCTCGCTCAGGTGGATGTGGCTGTTGGTGAACCCGGCGGTCACGACCCGGCCACCCACGTCGACGCGGGGGAGGTCGGCGTCGGGCGGGACGTCGCCGCCGACCTGCTGCACGACCCCGTCGCGCACCAGCAGGACACCCGGCTCCCCGACAGGAGCGTCGGGTGCCGACCACACGCGCGCCCCCGTCAGCAGGAGGTCGCGGGGGGCGGGCTCGCTCGAGGCCGGCGGCATGGGCGCGACCGTAGCGACCGCCCGCTGCGCCGTCCAGGGCGTGCCGACCGGGCCGGGCCGGTCACGGGGCGTGCTGCGCGGCGCGGCGTTCACCCGGACGCCACTCGTCCACCGGGTCCGGGGCCTACGCTGCCGCCATGGGTCACCCCGCCGCCGAGGCTCCCGTCGACGCCGCCGTCGAGCCCGCCCCCGCCCGCCGTCAGATCGCCGCCTGGGCGGCCTGGGACTGGGGGTCGGCGGCGTTCAACGCGGTCGTCACCACGTTCGTCTTCACGACGTGGCTGACGAGCAACGCGTTCGCCGAGCCGGGTGAGGACCTGGTCGCCGTCACCGCGCGGCACAGCCAGTGGCTCGGCTGGGGCCTCGCGGCGGCGGGCATCCTCGTCGCCCTCACCGCACCCGCGCTCGGCACGCTGGCGGACGCCGGCGGACGCCGCCGCCCCATGCTCGCGGTGACGTCCGGGATCGTGGGCCTGTGCATCCTGGCGCTGTGGTTCGTGCAGCCCGTCGAGGGCGGCATGGCTGACGCGGTCCGGCTCGGCGTGATCCTCCTGGGCGTCGGCACCATCGCGTTCGAGATCGGGTCCGTCGCCTACAACGCGCTGCTGCTGCAGATCAGCGGGCCGCGGACCATCGGGCGTGTCAGCGGCATCGGGTGGGGCGCCGGGTACGTCGGCGGGATCGTGCTGCTCGTGATCCTGTTCGTCGGGTTCATCGACCCGGAGGTCGGGTGGTTCGGCGTCACCTCGGAGGGCGGGCTCGACATCCGGGTCTCCATGCTCCTCGCGGGCGTGTGGTTCCTCGTCTTCGCGGTGCCCGTGCTCGTGATGGTCCCGGACCGTCGCCGCCCGGGCGCGCCCGCGCGCGTGAGCGTCGCCGGGGCCTACGTCGCGGTCGGGCGGCACATCGCCGAGCTGTGGCGCGGGCGTCGCTCGACCCTGCGGTTCCTCATCGCGTCCGCGGTGTTCCGGGACGGCCTCACGGGCGTCTTCACGTTCGGTGGCGTGCTCGCGGCCGGGTCGTTCGGGTTCTCCGCCAGCGACGTCATCATGTTCGGCATCGCCGCCAACGTCGTCGCGGGCGCGTCGACCATCGGCGCCGGCTGGCTCGACGACCGGTACGGCCCCCGGCGGCTGGTCACGTCCGCGCTCGTGGTGCTCGTGATCGCCGGCACCGCCGTGTTCCTGCTGCACGACGCGGGCACGCGGGCGTTCTGGGTCGGGGGACTGGTGCTCTCGGCGTGCGTGGGGCCCGCGCAGTCCGCGTCGCGCGGCCTGCTGGCACGCCTCGCGGAGCCCGGGCGCGAGACCGAGCTGTTCGGCCTGTACGCGACGACGGGCCGCGCGGCCACGTTCCTGGCACCCGCCGCGTTCTCGATCGCGATCGGCGTCGGCGGGGAGCAGTACTGGGGGATCCTCGGGATCGTCGCCGTCCTGGCCCTCGGGCTCGTGCTGTTCGTCCCCGTGCGGTACCCGCGCGGCCTGGGCGTCGACGGACGGCGGGACGTGACGCCGGACGGCGCGTGACCACAGCGGACCCCGGCTGGCTGCCGGACCGGTTGCTGCCGGGCTACGAGGCCCGGACGCTGCCGGGCCGGCGGCCCGCGCCACCGGGTCCGCAGGCGCGTGCGGTCGCGGCCGGGGGCGTCGCGCCCGTGCTGACGCTCGTCCGGCCCGGACGCGCGCCGGACGCGCCCCGCGGCGTCGTGGTGCACCTGCACGGCTACAACGACTACTTCTTCGCCACCCACCTGGCCGACGCGCTCGCCGACGCGGGCTGGGCGTTCCTCGCGGTGGACGCCCGCCGCGCGGGCCGCTCGTGGCGGGAGGGGGAGGTGCCGCACTACCAGGGTGACCTGCGTGAGCAGGCGTCCGACCTGGGGCGGGCGGTCGCCGCCGCGCGCGCCGCCTGGCCGGGGTTGCCGGTGGTCGTGCACGCGCACTCGACCGGCGGTCTCGTCGCGGCGCTGTGGGCGCACGCCCACCGGGCGCGCGGCGGTGCGGACGCGGTGGTGCTCAACAGCCCGTTCCTGTCCGTCGTGCGCTCGTGGGTGCGCCCGCTGCAGGACGGTGCCCTGCGGCCGCTGGCCCGCCGGGCGCCGCTGCGGGTGGTCGCGCACAGGCCGTCGCGGTACGCGGCGCGGCTGGCCGAGCGGTGGGACGTCGACGCGACGCTCAAGCGGCCGCAGGGTGTGGCCGTGCGGGCGGGCTGGCTGGCGGCGCTCCGCGCCGGGCAGCTGCGCGTGGCCCGCGGGCTCGCCGTGGGCGTGCCCGTGCTGGTCGCCCGGTCCGCGCGCTCGGCCGTCGAGCACGGTGCCGGTGCCGTCGCCGACGGGCCGGCACTGGACGACGCCGACACCGTGCTGGACGTCGCGACCATCGCCGCGCTGGCCCCGCGGCTGGGGACGGACGTGCGCGAGGTCGTCGTCGACGGGGGCGTGCACGACCTGGCGCTGTCGCTGGACGGGCCGCGCGCGGCGTACCTGGGCGCGGTGGTGGAGTTCCTCGACACGCTCGTGCGCTGACGGGACGCACGCACGGGAGGGCCGGGCCCCTCGGCGGTGGAGGTGGCCCGGCCCCGTGCCGCGCTGCGCGGTCAGAAGGCGGCGATGACCTCGCCGGCCGGCCAGCGCTCCTCGATGAAGGCGCGGACCTCGTCGGAGTGCAGCAGCTCGTCGAGGGTGACGAGCGCCGGGTCGTCGAGGTCCTCGGAGCGGACCACGACGACGTTCGCGTACGGGTTGTCCTCGCCCGACTCCAGCAGGATCGCGTCCGAGGCGGGGTTCAGGCCGGCCTCGAGCGCGTAGTTGCCGTTGATGATCGCGATGTCCACGTCCGGCAGGGCGACCACGAGCTGCTCGGGCGCCGTCTCGACGAACTCCAGGTCCTTCGGGTTCTCGGCGATGTCGAGCAGCGTGGGGTCGCCGTCGGTCTCGTCGAGGGTGATGAGCCCGGCGTCCACGAGCAGGTCGAGCGCCCGGCCCTGGTTGCCCGGGTCGTTCGTGATGCCGACGACGCCGCCGTCGGCCAGGTCCTCGAGGTCCTCGATCTTCTCGGAGTAGATGCCGTACGGCTCGATGTGCACGCCGTCGTAGTGGTCGAACTCGAAGCCGTTCTCCGCGATCTGCGCGTCGAGGTAGGGCAGGTGCTGGAAGAAGTTGGCGTCGATCTCGCCCTCGTCGAGCGCCGTGTTGGGCAGCACGTAGTCGGTGAACTCCTGGATCTCCAGGTCGATGCCGGCGTCCTGCGCGAGCTCGTCCTGCACGAACTGCAGGATCTCGGCGTGCGGCACGGGGCTGGCGCCGATCGTGACCGTGGTGAGTCCGCCCTCCTGCGTGGCCCCGCCCTCGGTGTCGTCACCGGCGGAGCAGCCCGTCATCACCAGGGCCGCGGCGGACAGGACGGCGGCGGCGCGGACGGTTCTCTTCATCTCAGGTGTTCCTCTCGGTGTGCCCCCGGGTGCGGGGCGGGTCTGCGGGCCGCGGGTCGTGCGGCGGGCCGGTGGCGTGGCGGGCGCGCTCACCGGTGGTCGAGGCGGCGCGCGACGGCGTCGCCGACCACCTGGACGACCGTGACCAGGACGATGATCACGACGACGGATGTGTAGAGGACGACGGGGTCGAAGCGCTGGAAGCCGTACGTGATGGCGAGGAAGCCCAGGCCGCCGCCCCCGATCGCGCCGACCATCGCGGAGAAGCCGATGAGCGCGATGACGGTGACGGTGAACCCCGAGACGATGGCGGGCAGCGCCTCGCGCACCAGCACGGACCGCAGGATCTTGGGCGTCGTGGAGCCCATGACCCGCGCGGCCTCGACCTTGCCCGGTGCGACGTCCCGCACGGCCGTCTCGACGAGGCGGGCGAAGAACGGGATGGTGCCGATGCTCAGCGGCACGACCGCGGCCTCCCAGCCGAGCGACGTCCCGACGATCGCGCGGGTCACCGGGATCACGGCGACGGCGAGGATGATGAACGGCAGCGAGCGCAGCACGTTGACGACGAAGCCGAGGACCACCGACAGCGGGCGGTGGGGCAGCAGACCGTCGGGCGCGAGGGAGCGCAGCAGCAGGCCGAGCGGCAGCCCGACGACCACCGTGATCAGCGCCGACAGGCCCACCATCTGCAGCGTCTCGAGCGTCGCCTCGGGCAGCTTCTCGGTGATGACGCGGTTGGTCGTCAACTCGGTCCACAGGTCGCCCATCACGCCACCTCCTGCCCGGCGTCGCCCGCGGGTGCCGCGAGGGGGTCGAGCCCGGCGGCGCGCAGCCGCGCCACGACCTCGTCGGTCCGCTCCTGCGGCGTGTCGACGAGGAGGCGGCCCACGCGCAGCGCACCCAGCGGCTCGACGGTCGCGGACAGCACCTCCACGTCGTCGCCCAGGCCCGCGACGGCGCCGAACGCGGTGGCGGTGCTGACGGCGTCGGTCGCGAAGACGGCCTCGACCAGCCGGCGTCGACGGCCGGGCGGGACGTCGGGAACCGGGACCAGGGCGCGGGACAGCGGTGAGCCGACCTGCGTCACGACCTGCGCGAGGGCGCCGGACTGCACGATGCGCCCGTGCTCGAGCAGCGTGACCGCGTCGCACGTCTCGCGCACGACCGACGGCTCGTGGGTGATGACGACGACCGTGATGCCCAGCCGGTCGCGCAGGTCGCGCACCAGGCCGAGGATCTGCCGCGTGGTCTCGCCGTCGAGCGCGGACGTCGGCTCGTCGCACAGCAGCACGGCCGGCTCGGTGGCCAGCGCGCGGGCGATGCCGACGCGCTGCTTCTGCCCGCCGGACAGCTGTGCCGGGTAGGCGGACGCGCGGTGGCCCAGGTCGACGAGGTCGAGCAGCTCGGCCACGCGTGCGGCGCGCTGCGCCCGCCGCACGCCCGCGACCTCGAGCGGGTACGCCACGTTGTCCGCGATGGTGCGCGAGTCGAGCAGGTTGACGTGCTGGAACACCATCCCGGTCTTGCGGCGGGCGGTGCGCAGCCGGTTCTCCGGCAGGTCGGAGATGGTGACGCCGTCGACGGTGACGGTGCCGGCGGTCGGTCGCTCGAGACCGGTCAGGCACCGGATGAGCGTGGACTTGCCGGCGCCCGACCGTCCGACGATGCCGTGCACCGTGCCGCGCTCGACGGTCAGGTCGATGCCGTCGAGCGCGACGACGTCACCGCCGGGTGACGGGTAGACCTTGCGGAGGCCGGACAGCTCGATCACGGGAGGTCCTCGGGGGTCGCGCCGCGCCGACGGACGTGGCCGGTCGGCGGCGGGTGGGGGTGACCCGCGGCGCGCGCGTCGGCGGCGGGACGGGTCAGGGGAGCGCGCGGGGCGCGCAGGGGGCCGCGGTCAGCGACACATTCGGCCACGACACGTGCCGGCGGCGACGGCGAGGGCCGTGCGCGGGGCGGGCGTGTCGTGGGGGGCCATGGTCGTCATGGAAGCACGCGGCCCGCGCGCGGCCAAGTTGTCTCACGGATCGAGACGACGCGGAGGCGGGCGCACGACGGGTCGGTGACGTGTTCCTGCAGGCCAGAGCCGTGCACCGGGCCGTTCGTCATACGCCGGTAGTCACCGTCTCGGATCGTGGACCACCTCAGGCGGTGAGGCGCTCCCGCATCGCCGCGACCTCGGTGTCCGTGAGCCCGAGCCCGTCGCGCAGGTACCCCCCGAACGACCCGAAGTGCTCGGCGACCGCACCGAACGCCGCGTCCAGGTAGTCCTCGCGCACCTCCAGCAGCGGGACCAGCAGCTCCGGGTCGCCCCCGACGTCCGCGAACCCCTGCAGCAGCGGTGCGTACATCGCCCGCACCGCCGGGTTCACGGCCAGGTACTCCTCGCGTGCGACGGCCTCGTCGGCGCCCACCGCCAGCAGGAGCACGGTCGTCGCCCACCCCGTGCGGTCCTTGCCCGCGGTGCAGTGGTACAGCACCGGCGCGGCCCCGGGGTCGAGGAACCGGCGCAGCAACGTGGCGTACCCCGTGCGCCCGGACTCCCCGACGACCAGGTCGACGTACGTGCGCCGCATCTGGGCCGCGGGGTCCAGCGCCGCCAGGAACTGCGACGCCTCCTGCGGCCGGCGCAGCAGCTCGCCCAGGTCCGCCGCCGGGGCCTGCGTCGTGACCTGCAGGACGTCGGCGTGCACGCCCCGCGCACCCGGCGGCAGGACGTCGGGGGCGGCGGCCCGCTCGGCCGCGGTCCGCAGGTCCACGACCGTGCGCACCCCGAGGCGGGTGACGACCGGGTCGTCGGCGACGGCGGCGGAGCGCAGCTCCGCGGACCGCAGGACCAGGCCGCGGCGCACCCGCCCGCCGTCCGCGGTGGGACGTCCGCCGACGTCGCGCAGGTTGGCGACCGTGTCGGACGGGAGGCTGTGCGGGTCGGCGGCGGCCCGGTGGGTGGCGTCGGGCACGGGCTCGCCCGTCGGGGTCGTCGGCGGGTGCGGGGGCAGCGTCGCGTCGTCGTCCACCCCGCGACCCTCGCACACCGTCGGTGCCGCGCACACCCCCTGCCGCGCCCTCGTCCGCATGCCCGCACGGGTGGTCCCGGACGGAGCCGTCGTAGGGTGGCGGCCGTGCCGGAGGGTCATACCGTTCATCGGGTCGCGTGCCAGCTCGCCCTCGACCTCGTCGGGCGGCCGCTGGCCGTCAGCTCGCCCCAGGGGCGGTTCGCCGCGGGCGCCGCGCGCCTGGACGGCCGCACGATGACCGGGGCGACGGCGGTCGGCAAGCAGCTGTTCTGCACCTTCGACACCGCGGACGTGCTGCGCGTCCACCTGGGGCTCTACGGCGCGTGGGACCTGTACGGCGACGTCAGCCCGCTGGGCGAGGGCGAGCGGGTGCGCGGCAGCCTGGGGGCACCGCGCGTGCGGCCCGGGTCCGTCATGGACGCCCAGCCCTCGACGCGGCGCCTGCGCCTGGGGGAGGACGAGTCCGAGCACGCCGCCGCGGACGACGCGTGGCCGCCGCCCCCGCTGGGGCAGGTGCGGGTGCGCCTGGACTCCGGGTCGGTCGTCGCGGACCTGCGCGGCCCGTCGGCGTGCGAGGTGCTGACGGCCGACGAGGCGGCGGCCGTCCGCGCACGGCTGGGCCCGGACCCGCAGGACGTCGCGGACCTCGACGAGGCGGGCGAGGTCGTCGTCGAGCGGGTGACGCGCCGTCAGGTGGCCGTGGGGCAGCTGCTGATGGACCAGGCCGTGGTGGCCGGGATCGGCAACATCTACCGGGCCGAGCTGCTGTTCCGTGCCCGGGTGGACCCCTGGACGCCCGGGCGGCGGGTCCCGGCCGAGGTGGTCCGCGGGATCTGGCGGGACTGGGCCGTGCTGCTGGCCGACGGCATCCGGGACGGCGTCATGCTGACCCGCGAGGACCTCGACGACGCGGGGCGTCTGGCCGCCCGCCACGACCCGACGCTGCGGCACTGGGTGTACGGCCGCGGCGGCCTGCCGTGCCGGGTGTGCGGCACCCCTGTCGTCGTCGAGGAGATGGCGACCCGCAAGCTCTACCGGTGCCCCGTCTGCCAGGTCTGAGCTCTCCGCGCGGCCCTCGGGCTCAGGCGCCCGGCGCCCCCTCGGGCGGCGGCGTCCGCTCGCCCACCGGCACCGGCGCGGCGAGCGTGTTGGCGCGCGTGGCCAGCGGGCACGCCCACGACGGGTCGTACGCGCAGGACGGGTTGTAGGCGAAGTTGAGGTCGACGACCAGCCGGCCCACCCGGTCGCACCCCAGGTCCGCCCCCTTGATGGTGTCGAGCACGTACCGGCCGCCGCCGAACGTGCCGTGCCCGGCCAGCGCGTCGCGCACGGGCAGGAACAGCCCGCCGCCGTACCCGCGCAGCGACCACAGCGTGAGGCGTCCGAGGTCGCCCAGCACCACCGTCCCGACGCGGTCGAACCCCACGACGCCGTCGGTGCCGGTCGCCACGTCGAGACGCTGCGGACCGGCCGGCTCGACGCTGACCTCGAACCGGTACCGCGGGTCGTACGGGGCGACGTCGAGGCCCGCGAAGTCGGCGCGGGCGTCGGGGCTCAGCGGGGACGCGGGGTGGAACGCGAACAGCTCGTCGCGCTGCTGGACCCAGACGGCGTGCGCGGCGGCCGGGTCCTCCACGGCCAGCGCCCGCACCTCCGCGTACGTCTGGGACGTGCGCCGTCGCCAGTCCGTGACGTCCAGGGCGGCGCTGAGCGGGGTGACGGCGTGCACGTCCCCACCGTCCCAAGTCCGGCGGGCTCGCGCACGTCGAACGCGGTGGACCCGCCCTCAGCGCGTGCGCCCCACGCGCCGGACCTCGCGCAGCGCGAGCAGGCCGGCGAGGGCAGCCGGTGCGAGCGCGGCGGGTCGCCCCCGCACGGCGGCGACCAGGCACACGAGCACGAGCACCACGCAGCCGGTGACCAGCAGCAGCGAGGGCCACGGCAGGGCCTGCGGCCTGCGGTCGGACGTCCACCAGCGCACGGTGCGACGCTACCCCGCCGGGCCCGGGTGCGGTCCGCGCTCCGCGGCGGCACCCACCGGGGTCCGCGTGCCAGGGTGGCGGGATGGACCTGCGCATCTTCACCGAGCCCCAGCAGGGGGCCACGTACGACGACGTCCTGGCGGTCGCCCGCGCCACCGAGGACCTGGGCTTCGACGCCTTCTTCCGCTCCGACCACTACCTGGCGATGGGTGACGGCGACGGCCTGCCCGGTCCCACCGACGCGTGGACGACCCTCGCCGGCCTCGCCCGCGAGACGAGTCGCATCCGGCTCGGGACGCTCGTGTCGTCCGCGACCTTCCGGTACCCCGGGGTGCTGGCGATCCAGGTCGCGCAGGTCGACCAGATGTCCGGCGGGCGCGTGGAGCTGGGCCTCGGCGCCGGGTGGTTCGCCGAGGAGCACGCCGCGTACGGCATCCCCTTCCCCGCCAAGCGGTTCGGCCTGCTCACCGAGCAGCTCGAGGTCGTCACGGGCCTGTGGGGCACGCCGGTGGGCGAGACCTTCTCCTTCGACGGTGAGCACTACACGCTCACGGACTCCCCGGCACTGCCCAAGCCGGTGCAGCGCTCGCCGCTGGACCCGTCGCGTGCGGGCGTCCCGGTGATCGTCGGCGGCGGCGGCCCGACCCGCACGCCGCGCCTGGCCGCGCGGTTCGGCGCCGAGTACAACCAGTCGTTCCCGGAGATCGCGTCGGTGCCCGGGCGTATCGCCCACATCCGGCAGGCGTGCGTCGAGGTGGGCCGCGACCCGCAGACGCTGGTGCAGTCGGTCGCGCTCGTGCTGTGCGTGGGCCGGGACGAGGCCCAGCTGGCGCGTCGCGCCGAGGCGATCGGGCGTGAGGTGCCCGAGCTGCGGGAGCACGGCGTCGCGGGCACCCCGGACGAGGCCGTCGAGCGGCTGACGTGGCTCGCCGAGCAGGGCGTGGAGCGCGTGTACCTGCAGGTCCTGGACCTGGCCGACCTGGAGCACCTGCAGCTGGTGGCCGAGGCCGTCGCACCGCACGTGCCGCAGGCCTGAGGCACCGCCGGCCCGCGCTGCCCGAGGCGCCGCGGCTCGCTGCGGGGCCGCCCGGAATGTCCGGATGGTGGGACGGGTCCGTCGGGACCCAAATGTTCACAGGACGGACATATCCGGGCGTCCGCGCAGGTGAGAGCGATCCCACGCCGCCATGAAGCGTTTCAACACCCCTCGATCGGCGTAGCCGCGCCGCCGACGGATGTGACTCCCGGGACGCAACGCTCCTACGGTCGAGCACATCCACGGGGACGAAACCCCCGATCGGGAACGTTCCGGTCGGCGTCACCGTGAACCGGACGCCAACGAGGCCGTCGCGACCGTGACGTCGGCCCCGATCCCGGGGACGTCGTCGCACCTCACGACGACACCCAGGGGGCGCACGTGGCCACGACCTTCGACCGACTGATCCTCGACCCGCGGCGGACGGACGACACCCGGGCCCGGCCGCACACGCGGCGTGCCCCCGAGAACGAGGCCGCGCAGAGCCCCTCGCTCATGCTGCTGGTCCTGCTGGCCGCGGCCGGCATCCTCGTCTACGCCGTCTTCCTGCTGAACCCCGGCAACCGGGGCGACTGGCTGCCGTACGCGCTGGTCATGGCCGCCGAGTCGATCCTCATCCTGCACGGGCTGCTGGCGATGTGGACCGTCCTGTCGTCGGGCTGGAACCCGCGCGGCTTCGCCTTCCACCACGCCCAGGAGCGGCTCTACGACCTCGCGGAGATCCTGCGCGAGGGCGCGGAGGACGAGCCGTGGCGCTGGCAGATGTACCTCGAGGACCGCCCGCTCGCCGTCGACGTGTTCATCACGACGTACGGCGAGGACCTGGGCACCATCCGCCGCACCGTGTCGGCCGCCGTGCGGATGCAGGGCAAGCACGCCACCTGGGTGCTGGACGACGGCCGGTCGGACGACGTCCGCGACCTGGCCGCCGAGCTCGGCGCCCGGTACGTCCGCCGCCTCTCGAGCGGTGGCGCCAAGGCCGGCAACATCAACCACGCCCTGTCCCTCACGCACGGCGACTTCTTCGTGGTCCTGGACGCGGACTTCGTGCCCAAGCCCGAGTTCCTGCACGAGACCGTGCCGTTCTTCGCCGGGTCGGACGTCGCCTTCGTCCAGACGCCGCAGACGTACGGCAACTTCGACACCGTCATCAGCCGCGGCGCGGGGTACATGCAGGCGGTCTTCTACCGGTACGTCCAGCCGGGCCGTAACCGGTTCAACGCCGCCTTCTGCGTCGGTACCAACGTCATCTACCGGCGCGCGGCCGTCGACTCGATCGGCGGCATCTACACCGACTCGAAGTCCGAGGACGTGTGGACCTCGCTGATGATGCACGAGCAGGGCTGGCGCACGGTCTACATCCCGACGACGCTCGCCGTCGGCGACACCCCCGAGACCGTCGAGGCGTACACCAAGCAGCAGCTGCGCTGGGCCACCGGCGGGTTCGAGATCATGCTCACCCACAACCCGCTGTCACCGAAGCGCAACCTCACGATGGACCAGCGCATCGCGTACTTCGTGACGGCCACGCACTACCTCACGGGCATCGCGCCGCTTCTCCTGCTGCTGGTGCCGCCGCTCGAGATCTACTTCGACCTGTCGCCGATGAACCTCACGCTGACGCCGGCGATGTGGGCGATGTACTACGCGGGCTTCTACGTCATGCAGATCCTGCTCGCGTTCTACACGCTCGGGTCGTTCCGGTGGGAGGTCCTGCTGCTGGCGTCCGTGTCGTTCCCCATCTACGTGCGCGCCCTGGTGAACGCCGTGCTGCGCCGTGAGCAGGCGTGGCACGTCACGGGGCGCAAGGGGGCCTACCGCTCACCCTTCGCGTTCATGCTCCCGCAGGTCCTGGTGTTCCAGTTCCTGCTCGTGACGACCCTCGTGGCGCTGTGGAAGACCCACACGTCGGGCGTCTTCACCCTGGCTCTGGCGTGGAACGCCACCAACACCGTCATCCTCGGCGGCTTCATCGTCACCGCCTGGCGCGAGGGCCGACGTGCCCGTGCCGAGGCACGCACGCAGCGGCGTGCCGACATGGTCGCCGCCCGCCGGGCCGCCACGCAGGTGGCCGAGGCCGTCCCGCTCGAGCTCGAACCCGCCGCGGCTCCCGCCGCCGTCCCGTCCACCCCCCGCAGCCGCCGCGCGCCCGCCGTGCCGCCCGCTGCCCCAGCGGCCACCGAGCCGCGCACCGACTTCCCGCCCCGCTGACCGAGAGGTGATCCCATGACCTGGGCCAGCCGCATCCGCCTGCTCGCGGGCACGATCCTCGTGCTCGTCGTCGCCGCCCTGGCGACGTACCACCTCAACGAGACCCGGGGCCGCGCCACCAGCGCCTCGGCACAGATCCTCGCCGAGTCCTACGCCGTCGGCACGCCGTACGCCGGGCTGGTCGCCGACCAGCTCGCCGACGTCGGCGACGACGTCGTCGAGGGCCAGCCGCTCTTCGTCATCGACTCCGCCGCCCTCACCTACGACCTGGCGCACGGCTTCGTCTCGGACCCCCCCGAGTTCACGCAGGTCGACGAGCAGGGCCGCCTGGTCGTGCTCGCGAGCGGTGACGGCCGCCTCACGCAGGTCACCGGGCAGCGCGGCACGTTCGTGCCGTCGGCCTCGGCGCTCGCGACCGTGCAGCGCGCCGACACCCTCTACGTGCAGGGGGAGTACACGCTGACGGCCAAGGAGTACTCCCGGCTGCCCGACGGTGCGGACGTCACCATCACCCTGCCCAACGAGACCGCGCTGCAGGGCACGGTCGAGCGCGTCGAGGTCACCACCGTCGCGGGCGAGGCCCAGGCGGTCGTGCGCATGACCTCCGAGGCGCTCAAGGACGGGTCCGACAACGGCCTGGTGTCCGCCGGCACCCCGGTGGTCGCGCAGATCGAGCTGACCAACGAGGGCATGGTGACCACCGTCGCCGGCAAGGTCCGCACCTACGTCGAAGGGCTGCTGCGATGACGGCCTCCCGCTCCGTGCTGCCCGCCACCGGGAGAGGTCGCTGGATGCTCGTCATCGGAGCGCTCGTCGCTGCCCTCCTGGTCGCCGCGCTGCTCGTCGCACGGCCGTGGTCCGGGGGAGGGGCCGCACCCGCGGCCGGCGCCCCCGGCGACGGCGGTGCGCCCGACGCCCCCGTCACGGGGCCACCGGACGCCGCGCCGCCGGAGGTCGACACCGCCGCCCTGACGGGCGCGCTCGTGCAGGCCGCCGACGCGAAGATCGATCCCGTGCGGCTCGCCGACGGGCTCGCACCGCCGTCGAACCGCTGGTACTCGGGGCTGGTGTTCGGTGAGGAGCCGCAGCCGGTGTTCCCGCTGCCGCTGTCCTTCGGTCTCACCGCCGGCGGGTTCACCGTCGGGCTGCCCGACCCGGTGACCAGCGCCCGCGCCGTCGTCGGGCCGCACGTGCCGGCGGTCACCGTCGACGTGGGGGCCGCGTCCTCCCAGGTCGTCGCGGCGGACCCCGTCGCGGTGACCACCCGCCTGCTCGACGCCGGCGGCGAGGCGCTCGGTGACGTCACCGTCGCCGCGGGCTCACCGTTCGTGTCGTTCACCGCGGCGGCGGACGTCGAGGTCGTCGTGGGTGACGGGTTCGACGCCCTCACCGACGGCGTCGCCACCGCCGAGGTCGGCGGCACCACCTGGGGCCTGGCGGCCTCGGCCGGGTCGCTCGCCGACGGCACGCTCGTGCTCCCGGCGGGCGCGACGGCCGCCTGGTACGCGCTGCCCGACGACGCGTCCGACGACGCCGCCGAGGTGCTCGCCGCCGCCGCCGTCGACCCCGTGGTGGGTGTGGACGTGACCTACGGCGTCGGCGACGACGTGGCGCGCACGACGCTCACCTACCGCACCGCGGGGTCGACGCCCACCGCGTACGTGCTCATGCGGCACCACACCACCGGCAGCCAGCCGGACCGCGAGGGGTGCGGCCTGGGGACCTACCGCAGCGTGCACGGCACCCTGGAGCTGTGCGCGGGCTCGACGCTCACCTCGTACGCCCCGACGCTGCGCCCCACCGGTGCGCTCGACCTCGACGGGATCCCGGCGGAGCGCCGCGACGCGGTGCTCGCGCAGCTCGAGAAGGACGTCGCCGGGACGCAGCCGTTCGCCTCCGACACGTACTTCGGCGGCAAGCACCTGTACCGCGCCGCGACCCTCGTGGTGCTGGGCGAGCAGCTCGGCGCCGACGACCTGGTGGCCGACCTGCGCACCCGGGTGTCGGACGCGCTGCGGGAGTGGTCCGAGCCCGCCGGCTGCGACGAGCGCCCCGCCCGGTGCTTCGTCTACGACGAGGCCGCCCGGTCCGTGATCGGTCGGACCCCGTCCTTCGGGTCCGAGGAGCTCAACGACCACCACTTCCACTACGGGTACCTGCTGTCGGCCGCGGGCCTGCTGGGTGCCGACGACCCCGACCTGGTCGAGGACGTGGCTCCCGTCATGGACGCGCTCGCGGTCGACATCGCCGCCGCGCAGCCGTCCGACGAGCTGCCGCAGCTGCGCACGTTCGACCCCTACGCGGGCCACGCGTGGGCGTCGGGCACGTCGCCGTTCGCCGACGGCAACAACCAGGAGTCCGCGTCGGAGGCCGTCAACGCGTGGAACGGTGTCGGGCTGTGGGCGCAGGCGTCCGGCCAGGACGACCTGCTGACCCAGGCGACGTGGCTCGCGTCCACCGAGGCCGCGTCGGCCCGCGACTACTGGACCGACCCCGACCTCGACGACCCCGTCATGGACGGCTTCGAGCACCGGGTCGTCGCGCTCAACTGGGGCGGCAAGCGTGACTGGGCCACGTGGTTCAGCGCCGAGCCCAGCGCGATGCTGGGGATCCTGCTCATCCCGATGGGCCCGGTGTCCGACTACCTGGCCGTCGACGTCGACCCGGAGACCATCCGGGCGGCGGTCGAGGAGGCGTCGCCCGACGGCCCGGACGTCATGTTCGGCGACTACCTGCTGATGTACCGGGCGCTGGCCGGCCCGGAGGACGCCGCGGCCGCCTGGCAGGACGCGATCGACCTGCCGGACACGTCGATCGACGACGGCAGCTCACGCGCGTACCTGCTCGCCTGGCTCGCCGCCCACGGCGCCTGACGGGTCCGGTGCGACCTCGGTGGCCGGACCCGCTCCGGCCACCGAGGGCGCCCGCGGGACGCGTGCGAGGTGCACCAGCGTGACGACGAGCAGCACGACGAGGGCGACGTTGCGCCCCACCAGCACCATCGTGCTCAGCGGCTGCCCACCCATCACGAGCGGGTAGTACCACGGGTAGACCCACTGGGTCGCACCCGCGACGACCGCCACGGCCACAGCCGTGGGGCGCCACCGCGGCAGCCCGAGCGCCAGGGCCACCGCCACCGGCGGCGCCAGCCAGGAGATGAACTGCGGGCTGCCCACCTTGTTGGCGACGATGAGCACGAGCGTCAGCGCGAACGTGCCACGCACCACGAGGTCGGCGCGCACGGCGTCGTCGGACCACAGGCGCTGCCCCTCGCGCCGGCGACGCCACCACAGCAGCGCCGTCGTCAGCAGCACCGCGATCGGCAGGACCGCACCGAGCGTGTCGGCCGCGGCCTGCGTACCCGGCCCGTAGACCTCGACCGAGATGATGTCGGGGTTGAACTCGCGGCGGATCGTCGGCGTCCACAGCCCGGCCACGAGCCAGCCGGTCGCGGCCACGGACTCCACCTGCAGCCCGCGCTCGCCCTGCGTGCGCACGAACGACAGCACCTCGTCCCCGCCGCCCAGCGCGACGACCGTGCCGACCACCACGGCGCACACCAGCACCGCCGGCTCGACGACGTCCCGCCACGGCCGGCGGGCCGCCAGCAGCAACGGGATGATCGCAGCGCCCGGCGAGACCTTGATCCAGGCGGCGGCGGTGACCAGCACGGCGGACGTGCGCGGGTGCGTCAGCGCCACCAGCAGCGCGATCACCGACATCGGGGCGACCACCGCGTCGAGCCGCCCCATGGCGACCGGGCCGAGCAGCAGCAGGAACGCGATCCACCAGGACGCCGCGAGGCGGCCCGCGCGCCGCCGCAGCAGCAGCGCGACCGCCACGGCGTCGAGGACGGTCACCAGCGCGCACCACCCGAGCGTGTACGCCAGGGTCGACGTGGTGCTCACCACCGCGGGGACCAGCATCGGCAGCACCGCCCCCGCGGGGTACACCCACGCCCCGTCCAGCACCGGCCACTGCCCGGAGTCCAGGCCCGTCTGCACCCACCAGCGGTACAGCTCGACGTCGGTGTACGCCCCCGCCATCGGCCCGGCACCCAGGTGGGCGCCCCACACGTGCACGGCCACGAAGAACAGCCACACCAGCGCGTCCCGCACCAGGCGGGGTGCGCGGGGCGCCGCGGACGGTGCCGGTGCGGCCGGGTCGGCGGCGGCCGGGTCGGCGCCGACCGCGGGAGGCTGTGCGGCGGCGGGCGCGTCGGAGCCCGGGGCTGTCGTCACGGAGGTTCTCCCGGGTCGGTGAGCGCTGCTGGACCACGGTACGGGAGGTCCGCCCGCAGCACGAGACCGTAATGTTTCGGACAACGCCGGTGCGCGGACCGGCGTCTCACCCGGGACCGTCGGGCGAGACCGTCGACGCGGGCCGTCGCGAGGGCCGCCACCGCGGACGTCGGTCCCTGCTGCGCAGCGCGTGGCGTCGCTACCCTCGCGTCGGCACCACCACGGGAGAGGGAGCGGACATGAGCAGCTGGGGCTGGACCGTGCACGGGGACGGGCGGACCGTCCTGCCCGGTGAGGTGGTGGCGCCCGAGGAGCGACTCGCCTGGGGGCGCACCGTCAGCATCGGCATGCAGCACGTGGTCGCCATGTTCGGGGCGACGTTCCTCGTCCCGCTCATCACGGGGTTCTCCCCGCAGACCACGCTGTTCTTCTCGGCGTTGGGCACCGCGCTGTTCCTGCTCGTGACGCGCAACCGGCTGCCCAGCTACCTGGGGTCGAGCTTCGCCTTCATCGCGCCGGTCACCGCCGCCACCGCCACCGGGGGCGAGTCCGTGGCGGTCGGCGGCATCCTGGTGACCGGTCTGGCCCTGCTCGCGGTCGGCATCGTCGCGCACCTGGCGGGGACGCGGTGGATCGACGCCCTGATGCCACCGGTCGTCACCGGCACCATCGTGGCGCTCATCGGGCTGAACCTCGCGCCTGCGGCGTGGGGGTCCTGCGAGGCCGACGGGACCTGCTCGGGGTTCCGGGCCGCCCCGGTGACGGCGACCGTCACGCTGCTCGCGATCGTGCTGGTCACCGTGCTGTTCCGCGGGTTGCTGGGCCGGCTGTCGATCCTCGTCGGGGTGCTCGTCGGGTACGCCGTGGCGCTCGTGCGCGGCGAGGTCGACCTCGCCGCGGTGCGCGAGGCCGCCTGGATCGGCCTGCCACCGTTCGTCACCCCCACGGTGGACTGGTCGGTGCTCGGCCTGTTCCTGCCCGTCGTGCTGGTCCTCGTGGCCGAGAACGTGGGCCACGTGAAGTCCGTCGCGGCGATGACCGGCAAGGACCTCGACCCGCTGGTCGGCCGTGCCCTCATGGCCGACGGCCTGGCCACGACGCTCGCCGGCACCGGCGGCGGGTCCGGCACCACGACGTACGCCGAGAACATCGGCGTGATGGCCGCCTCGCGCGTCTACTCCACCGCCGCCTACTGGGTGGCCGCCGCGACCGCGCTCGTGCTGGCCCTGTCGCCCAAGTTCGGCGCCGTCGTCGCGACCATCCCGGCCGGTGTGCTCGGCGGTGCGGCCACGGTGCTCTACGGCATGATCGGCCTGCTCGGCGCCCGGATCTGGGTGCAGAACCGCGTCGACTTCTCGGCACCGGTCAACCTGATGCCGGCCGCCGTCGCCCTCATCGTGGGCATCGCCAACTTCACCTGGGACGTCGGCGACCTGCGGTTCGAGGGCATCGCGATCGGCACGGCCGTGGCGATCGGGCTCTACCACCTCATGCGGGCGGTCGCCCGGTGGCGCGGCACGCACGACGAGCCGGCCACGCCGGCGTCCGTCCCGGGCGGCGACGAGCTGACCCGCTGACGCCCTCGCCCCGAGGGCTGCGACGGGCGGCCCTCGGGGCGGTGCGCCGCGCCCGGTACCGCCCCGGGCTGGGGCGTCAGCCCTCGGCGGCGGGCTGCTCCGCGGCGGGCTGCTCGGCCGCCGGCTGCTCGGCCGCGGCCTGCTCGGCCGCAGCGTCGGCGAACTCCTGGAACGGGATGCAGCCCGCGGGCCCGACGAGCGGCGTGGCCGGGTCCAGGAGGACCTCCTCCTGCGGCGCGAGCCCGACGAACTCGCTGCCGACCACGAGGTCGACGAGGGCGTCCTGCCGGGTGTCGGGCGTCAGGACCGCGTCGGGCACGTACGCCTGCAGGGTGTACGCCGCCGCGCTGCCGGCGACGCCGTAGATGATGCGCCCGACACCGCTGACCTTCGCCGCGTTCTCCGTCTGCCCGATGACGAAGCCGCGCTCCGTCAGCAGGGACGCGGCCTGGCCCGCGAGGCCGTCGATGCCCGCTCCGTTGTAGACGTCGACCGTGATCTGGTTCGTCGCCACGGGAAGGGCGCCCTCCGGCGGGCAGTACGTCCGGACGTCCTCCGCGGCCTCCGTCGGCAGCGCCGTGAACTCACGCTCGAGGAAGGGCAGCGACAGGCTGTCGGTGTACAGCGCGGCCGCGCCGAGACCGGACACCGCCAGGCCGGCGAGCAGCACGCCGAACACCACGGCCTGCCGCTCGTGCATGTGCCGGCGCCGCAGCGCGCGCGCACGGTCCTGGTCGCTCACGAGACCCCGCCCTTCCGTCGACCCCGGCCCGCGGTCACAGCACCAGCACCCGCGCGTGCAGCAGGGCCCGCTGGTGGAGGGCGGCGCGCACCGCGCGGTGCAGGCCGTCCTCGAGGTACAGGATCCCCTTGTACTCCACGACGTGGGCGAAGAGGTCGCCGTAGAACGTCGAGTCCTCCGCCAGCAGCGCGTCGAGGTCGAGGTTCCGCTTGGTCGTGACCAGCTCGTCGAGCCGCACCTGACGCGGTGGCACGTCCGCCCACTGCGCGGGCGTCGTCAGCCCGTGGTCCGGGTACGGGCGCCCCTCGCCCACCGCCTTGAAGATCACGGGCCCGAGTGTAGGGGGTGGTCGGCGTCCGACCCGGGACGGTCCGCCCAGGGATCACACGCACGCCGGGGGTGACGGCCGCGCGCGGCACCCGGTGCCCGCCCTGCCGGTGGGTACAGTCGCCGACATGCCGTCGCTGTACGCGCTGAAGCCCTGGTACACCCGGCGGCTGCGCCTCGTCGTGGACCGCGCCGTGGCACGCGGGACGACACCCGACGTCTTCACCGCGGCCGGGGTCGCCGGTGCGGCGCTCGCGGGCGTCGCGCTGGCCCTGGGGTGGTGGCTGCCCGCCCTCGTGCTGCTGGCGGTCCGGCTCGCCGGTGCCAACCTCGACGGTGCGGTGGCCCGCGCCCGCGGGGTGTCGCGGCCCTGGGGGTTCGTGCTCAACGAGCTCGGCGACCGCGCGTCGGACCTGCTGATGTTCGCGGGGCTGGCGGTGCTCGCGGCGCGGACGGGTGGTGACCCCGTCGCGGGTCTGACGCCCCTGGCCTGGGTGCTCGTGGCCACGGTCGCCGCGACGCTGCCGACGTTCGTCTCGCTGGCCGGCGCCGGTGCGGGTGCGCCGCGGCTGAACGGTGGCCCCCTCGGCAAGACGGAGCGCTGCCTGCTCGCCGTGGTGGGGGCCGCCGTGCCCGCGCTGCTGACGGTCGTGGCCGTCGTCGTCGTGGTCGGATCGGTCCTGACGGCCGTCGTGCGGGCGCGCCGCATCCGTCACGCGCCGGGCGTCGCGTGAGCGTCGAGCCGACGCAACGGCCGGGCGTCCTCGACCCGCTCGCGGCGTGGACCGGTCTGGACCGCACCGCGTACGCCCTCGACCTGCGGCTCGGGTCCTGGCACCTCGACCTCGACGGGCGCGCGGTCTTCCTGCTCGTCCTCACCGCCGCGATCCTCGCGGTCGCCGCGGTGCCCGTGCTGGCCTCCCGCCGGCCCGAGCTGCGGCGACGCTGGACCACGTGGGCGCTGATCCTGCCGGTCATCGGGATCCCGATGTGGCTGGGACCCGGGCCGACCGCGCTGCTGGCGGCGCTGCTCGCGCTGCAGGCGGTCCGCGAGTTCGCGGCGATGACCCGCCTGCCACGCCCCGAGACCGCCCTCCTGCTCGTGCTGGCCGTCGCCTACCCCCTGGCCGCGTGGCTCGACCCCGGGCTGCTGGCGCTGGTCCCGCTGGTGGCGCTGCTGTGCGCCGTGCCCGCCGTCCTCGTCGGGGACGCCGACCGGGGCGTCGAGCGCGCGACCGGTGCCGCGTTCGGCTCCATCTGGTTGTGCTGGTCGCTCGCGCACCTCGTGCTGGTCGGGTCCGACGCGTTCCTGCTGTGCTTCGCCGCGGCGGCGACCGACGTCGCCGCGTGGTGCGGGGGGCAGGGGCTCAGGCGGTTCGCGTGGGCCCGGCGCCCGTTGTCGCCGCTCAGCCCCAACAAGACCGTCGGTGGTCTGGTGGGGGCCGCCGTGGGTGGGACGATCGTGCTGCTCGTCCTCGGTGCGTTCTCCGCCGGCCTGGTCGTGGCGGTGGTCCTCGGTGGTGTGGGAGGTGACCTGGTGGAGTCGATGGTGAAACGGCGTGCGGGAGTCAAGGACGCGGGCACGTGGCTGCCCGGGTTCGGTGGGCTCCTCGACCGCGTGGACTCGTTGCTGCTGGTCCTGCCGCTGGCGTGGGTGCTGGCATGAGCGCCGACGAGCCCCGGACCGACGGGCCGGAGGCGGTGCCCGGCGTGGCCACCGGTACCGGTGGCCACCACGGGCACGCCCCGGCCGAGGCGTTCCGTCGGCTGCGTCGCCGGGTGGGCCTGCCGCCCGGGTTCAACGTGGCGGGCGCGCTCCGGCACCTGGCGTGGCGCAGCGCGTTCCACCTCGTCGGCGGGTTCCGGGTCGTCGGTGCGGCGCCGTACGAGCCGATGGTCGTGGTCGCCAACCACTCGTCGCACGCGGACACCCCGGCGCTGCTCGCCGCGTTCCCGGCGCCCTACAAGCCGGTGGTCGTCGCCGCGGGCGACTACTGGTTCGACGCGGCCTGGAAGGCGCGGCTCCTGCAGATCGCGATCGGGGCCGTCCCGGTGCGCCGCAAGGGCGGGGGCGGGTACGAGTCGCTGATCGAGGGCGCGACGCAGGTGCTGGGCAGCGGGTCGAGCCTGTTCGTCTTCCCCGAGGGCACGCGCTCCACCGACGGCCGGCTGGGTCGGTTCCGCAGCGGTGCGCTGCGGATCGCCCAGGAGTTCGACGTGCCGATCCTGCCCGTGGCGATCGTCGGGACGCACGAGCTGCTGGCCAAGAAGGGGCGGCTCACGCCCGGCCCGGTCGAGGTGCGCGTCGGGCACCCCGTCGACCCGCACACGCTGACGGACATGAAGCCGCTGGTCGCGCAGATCGAGGGGATGCTGGCGGCCGGTCCGCCGGTCCCGTCGCGCTCCGCGACGTGGCGCGTGCTGCGCGGCGTGATGTCCGGTCCCGGCGGCATGGTCGGCGCGGTCGTGTGGGGCTTCGCGGAGGCGGTGAGCCTGCCCGTGACCTCGGAGATGTACCTGGTGCTGGTGGCGGCGGCGCACCCGCGCCGGGTCGTCCCCGCCGCGGCGTGCCTGGCCGTCGGGTCCGTGGCCGGTGTGCTCGTGACCCGGGCGCTCACCGAGCGCGGGCACCGACCGCCGGCCCCGCTGACGACGCGGGCGATGCGCGAGCGTGCCGCCCGGGACCTGGCGACGGCCGGTGCGCGCGGGATCTGGCAGCAGGCGCTCAACGGCGTGCCGGTCAAGGTGTACGCCGCGGAGGCGGGCGCCGCGCACGTGCCCGCCGCGCCGCTGGCGCTGCACGCCCTGGGTGCCCGGGGCGCGCGCTCCCTCGCCGTCGGCGGTGCTGTCGCCGCCGCGTCGGGCGCCGGTGCCCCGCTGCTGCGCCGGTCCTACGGCGCGTACCTGGGGATCGCGGGGGCGACGTTCGCGGTGGGGCTGGGGCTGGTCGTCCGGCGCTGGAGCCGCTGAGGGTCCGGCACCGGTGCGGCAGGCCCGTCCCGGTGCGTCAGAGCGGGAGCAGCGCGAGCCCGCCGGCGACGAGCAGCGCGACCGCCGGCAGGGCGGTGCTCAGCAGGGCCGCGCGCAGACGCGGGTGACGGCGGGGTGCGGCGTCGCCCGGGCCGCGGACGTCGTCGCTCAGGGTGCCGTCCAGGAACAGGGCGGCAGCGCCCACCGCCAGCAGCAGGATGCTCGCCGCGGCGAGCGGCGCGGAGGGCGCCGTCAGCGGCGCGTTCGGCAGCAGCGCCCCCGGGGCGACGACCGCGACGGTCGCTGCGGCCCCGGCGAGCGCCGCCTGCCACCACCGTGCCCGTGCGAACCACCCGAGCGGACGGGCGGGCGCGAGGCAGAGCACGACCGCGACCACGAGGCACAGGACCGCGGTCACGACCGGCCCGGTCGACGCGGTCAGGGGCTCGCCGCGCAGCCACGGCGGCACCGACCACACGGTCCCCATGACACCGGCGGTCTGGAGCACGACCGCGACGACGTCCCGCGCCGGCGTGCGGCGGTGGGTGGGCAGCACGTCGGCCAGCCCGCGGGCGTACCCGGCGGGGTCGCCGAACGCCGTGGCCGCGTCCTGCCCGGAGTCGGCGCAGTGCGCGTCGACCTCCGCGAGGGCGTCGCCGATCGCGTCGCCGCGCACGTCCCGCAGGCGCAGCTCGAGGACGAAGGCGTCGCGCCAGGTGGGCGTCACGTGCGGTGCGAGGTAGGTGCTGTCGCTGCTCATCGGTGGGCCTCCTGGTCGGTCACGAACGTCTCGGTGAGGTGGGCGAAGCGCGCCCAGCGCGCGCCCTCGTGGTGCAGGTGGGTGCGCCCGGCGGCGGTGAGCGCGTAGTACTTGCGCCCGGGTCCGCCGTCACCCTGTCGCCACTCCTCGTCGAGGAGGCCCGCCGCGTGCAGCCGCCCGAGCAGCGGGTAGAGCGTGCCGCCCTTGATGTCACCCAGGCCGGCGGCCGCGAGCCGCTGGGCGATGTCGTAGCCGTAGGTGGGGCCGTCCGCCAGGACGCGCAGCGCGCACAGCGACAGCACCCCCCGCAGCCACTCGCCGGGCCAGGGGTCGCCGGGAGCCTCGGGGTCGGGGGGTGGGGCGTGTCGGGGCATGGGCTAGACAGTACGCCTAACTAGATAGGCGCACAACCATGTGGTCGAGATCCGTGGCACCGGTGATGGCGGACGGTCCCGCCGGGGCGTCTTCTGCCCCGGAACGGCGAAAGGGCGCCCCGACCAGTGGTCGGGACGCCCTTCGCGTGAGCCCCTCAGGGCTCGGTGAGCTGTGTGGCTCAGGCAGGCGCGACGTTGGAGGCCTGCGGACCCTTGGGGCCGGCCTGCACGTCGAACTGCACGCGCTGGTTCTCCTCGAGCGAGCGGTAGCCCTGCGTCTGGATGGCCGAGTAGTGGACGAAGACGTCCGGGCCGCCGTCCTCGGGGGCGATGAAGCCGAAGCCCTTCTCAGCGTTGAACCACTTCACGATGCCAGTGGGCACGTCATTCTCCTCATGCGGTTACTACGGACCCGACGACCGGGGCCGGTGAATCACGGTGGCCGTCGTCCGCTCCGGAGAACGTGGACAAGCTATGCACTGCGACTACGACCGACAGACTAGCGGGAGGTCACCGGTCTGCGCGAGGGTTTCGCCCAGGCGGTCTACGTCACGTTGCGCGACCCGGACACCGCGGCCACGCCGCGGCCACACGCCCTCCACATCCGGGTGACGAATCGTCCGCGCGCAGGGGTCCGGCGCCGCTACGCTCCGCGCGACGGGGCGCAGGGGCTCCCCGGAGGAGCCCGGGAGGCACCGATGAGCACCAGACTGCGCGCCGCCGTCGCGGTCCTGACACTGGCCGGGTTCTACGTCGTCGCGCTGCTCGTGCTGGGAGGCCTGGCCGCACTGACGGTCCAGGCGTTCCGACTGGGAGCCGGCGTCCTGGGCGGCAAGCTCGGCTTCGTCACGATCGCCGCGATGGTCGGCGTCGTCGTCGCGCTGTGGAAGGTCGCCCGCGCGCGGCCCGGGACCCCCGCCGGACCCGTGCTGCTGCGGGCCGACGCGCCCGAGCTCTGGGCGCTGGTCGACGAGGTCGCGGAGCTGACCGGCACCCGCGCTCCCGACGAGATCCGCCTCGCACCCGACGTCAACGCCGGCGTCATGGAGCACGCACGCCTGCTCGGCCTCGTCGGGGGCACGCGGCACATGGTGATCGGCGTGCCCCTGCTGCAGGGGCTCACCGTGGACCAGGTGCGCGCCGTCCTCGCGCACGAGATGGGGCACTACGCGCACGACGACACGCGGCTGTCCGTCGTGGTGCACCGCGGGCGCGCCGTCATCGGGCAGACGTTGGCCCAGCTGTCGGGCTCGCTGCCCGGCTGGCTGCTGCGCCAGTACGGCAAGCTCTACCTGCTGGTGTCCGCGGCCACGGGCCGTCGCCAGGAGCTGGCCGCCGACGCCCTGATGGTCACCGCCGTGGGCCGTGCGACCGCCCAGTCGGCGCTGCGCGAGACCGAGGTCCTCGACCTGGCCTGGCGGTTCTACCTGGGCGCCTACGTCGACATCGGCTGGGACGCGGGTCTGGCCCCGACGTCCGAGGGCTTCTACGGCGGGTTCGGCCGGCTGCTCGCGGCGCGCTCCGACGAGCTGGCGTCGCTGCGGACGGGTCCGGTCGACGAGACCCGCAGCCGCTGGGACAGCCACCCCCCGACGGGGGTGCGCGTGCTGGCGATGGAGCGGCTGGCGGACGTCCCGCACGTGCCCGACGCTCGGCCCGCCACCGTGCTGGTGCCCCACCTCGACGCGCTCGCCGCCCACCTCGCCGACCAGTACCTGGCCGTCGAGGACCGGCAGCGGCTGCCCTGGGACGAGCTCGTGGCGACCGGTGTCGCCATCGAGAAGCAGCGTGCCGCCGACGGCGTCCACCGCACGGCGGCCAGGCTGGCGGGCGTGCCCCGCGCGTCCCTGGGCACCGTCCTCGACCTCGTCGCGCAGGGGCGCAACGACCAGCTCGCCCGCGAGCTCGGCGTCGACACGCACGAGCCGGAGCCCGTCGCGCCCGGGCAGCCCGCCCCGCACCCGCTCGCGGGCGTCCTCGAGACCGTCCTGGCCGCGGCGCTCGTCGCCGGCGGAGCCGCCCGCTGGCGGCTGGACTGGGCGGGGCCCGCCACGCTGTGCGACCGCGAGGGGGACCGCATCGACCTGGCGGCCTGGGCACGGTCGGCCGCGGTGCCCGGTGGCGTCGAGCACGTGCGGGCCTGGCTCGCGGGACTCGGGGTCGACGCGCACGCCGTCGGCCAGGTGCACGACACCGCCACCGCCCACGGCGCCTCGGTCGTCGCGGGACTGTCGAACATGACGGTCGGCGGCGCCCCGCACGACGTCCTGGTGCTCGACCGCGGGCTGGTGCTGCTGCCGTGCCCCAAGAAGACGGACGGCGGCAAGGCCCGGCTGATCGGCATCCTGCAGTCGCAGCCCGTGCACGTCCTCGCGGCCGTCCACCGGTACGTGCCCTACGAGGACGTCCGGGAGGCGACCGTGCAGCGGCCGTTCCCGCTGCGCGCCACCGTCGACCTGCACGACGGCACGCACCTGGAGCTCAAGGAGCGGCTGGCGGGGGAGTACCTCACCAAGGACTCGCAGACCGTCCTGCTCGGTCACCTGTCCTCGCTGACCGCCGTCCGCCACCCGGAGGCTGCGGGGACCTGAGCCCGGTGCGACGCTGAGGGGATGAGCGCGACGACGCCCCGACCCCAGGCGCCCCGCGGTGCCGGCGACGCGATCTCCGACGTCCCCGGCGTGCGTGTCGGCCACGCGCACCGCACCGGCGGCGGGTGGCTCACGGGGGTCACGGTCGTGCTGCCGCCGCCCGGCACGGTGGGGGGCGTCGACGTGCGCGGGGGCGGGCCCGGCACGCACGAGACCGACGCGCTCGACCCCACCACGCTCGTGCCCACGGTCGACGCCGTCGTGCTCACGGGCGGCAGCGCGTTCGGGCTGGTCAGTGCGCACGGTGCGATGCGCTGGTGCGCCGAGCGGGGTCGCGGGTTCCCGGTGACGCCCGACCCGCCCGGGCACGTCGTGCCGATCGTGCCGGCGGCCGCGGTGTTCGACCTGGGACGCGGCGGGGACTTCCGCGCGCTGCCCACCGCGGAGATGGGGTACGAGGCGGCCGGGGCGGCGTTCGCGCTCGGGGACCACGCCCCGGTGGCGCGCGGCTGCGTGGGCGCCGGCACCGGTGCCGCGATCGCGGGTGCCGCCTACAAGGGCGGCGTGGGCACGGCGTCCGTGCGGCTGCCCGACGGACCGGGTGGCGGGGTGGTCGTGGGCGCCCTCGTCGTCGTCAACGCCGCGGGGGCGCCCACCGGGCTGGGGCCGCCGGCGGTGCCGCCCGGGGGTGCGCTCGACCCCGCCGCGGGCCGGGTCGGGCCGGGCGCCGGCGGGGCCCCGGCGTCCGGCGCGCCGCTGAACACGACGCTGGTCGTCGTCGCCACCGACGCCGCGCTGGACCCCGCCGAGACCACCCGCACGGCGTCGGCCGCGCACGACGGCCTCGCGCGGGCGCTGGACCCGGTGCACACGCTCGCCGACGGGGACACGGTGTTCGCGCTCGCGACGCAGGCCGTCGCGCTGCCCGATCGCCGCGCCGAGCGGGTCGCCGCCCTCGTGGCCGTGCAGGCGGCGGCCGCGACGGTGGTCGAGCGGGCGGTCGCGGACGCGGTCCGCTCGGCGACCCGCACCACCACGCCGGCGGTCGACCTGCCGGGCTGGGCGGGGTGACCGCCGGTGCGCGGTCGGGGAGTCGGTGGGTGCGGCCGGTCGGTCGGTGCCGTCAGCCGACGGTCGCCGTCAGCCGCAGCCGCTCGCCCAGGGTGACGTCGTCGACGCGCAGCCGCACCCCGCGTGCGGCGGGCAGCATCTCGCCGACCAGCGGGCCCAGCCGGTCGAGGGAGATCTCGACGACCGTCGCACCGTCCTGCGTGTGCACGGTCGCCACGCCCGCCGGCAGCTTGCCGAGCTGACCGCGGACCGCCTCGGTGACGAACCCGCTGAGGTCCATGCGCAGGACGGGGTGGGACGCCACCACGGCGACGCGCCACGTGCGGTCCGCCACCCCGCGGTCCTCCACCCGCACGTCGACGGGCCCCGCCATCCGCGTCGCCATGCGCACCGCGCCGGGCACGCCCGGCAGCTCGTGCACCTTCACCTGCGCCTGCACCCGCTGCGGGCCGCCGCGCACGTCGGTCACGGCGGACGGGATCGCGTCGGCGGCACGGGCCAGCGTGAGGGCCTCGTCGAGACCGAGGGTGAGCTCCATGCCGGTCAGGGTACGGGCGCGCGGCGGGCGGCGCGCGGCTCGGTGACCTCCGGGCCTGTTGCCGGTGCGTGGGCGCAGGGCACGATGGACCTGCAGCCGTCCGCGCGCTCGTGCGCCCGTCCCCGGAGGTCCGACGTGTCCCTGAAGAAGACGACGTGGCGTGAGATGAGCGGCAAGCAGCGCGGCCTGACGGCCGTGGTGGGCGCCGCGCAGGTGGCGCTGACGGCGGCCGCGTTCCGGGACCTCGTCAAGCGGCCGGCCGACCAGGTGAACGGGCCCAAGCTCGCGTGGGGGCTCGCGCTGCTCGTCAACTGGGTGGGGCCGCTGGCGTACTTCGCGAAGGGCCGTGCCGCGTCCTGACGCGCGTCACACGTCGACGAGCCGGAGGCGTACGCGCACCACATCGCCGGGCTCGACGCCCGCCGCGGTCCGCACGGCCTTCTTCACCGGCAGCACGAACGTCTCGCGTCCCTTGTCGGGGAAGAGGGACGTGCGCCACGTCGTGGGGCCCAGGGTGACCTCGACGCGCACGGAGCCGAACCCGCCCTGCCGGCCACGGGTCACGTCGTCGACCTCGTCGGCGACGTCGAAGGGCAGGGACCCGAACACCCAGGACCCGTTCTCCGACCGCCACAGCGGGACGTCGACCTCGAACTCCGGCACGGCTGCGACGGTACCGCGCGGTGCCCGCACAGCGTCGCCGCCCGGCAGGGGGCGGTGCCGTACCGGTCGGTGACGATCGCCGGGGTGGCCGCCGTGCTCACTGTTTGATAACTTATAGAACAAGTAACCAACCCGGGAGGAACGCCTCGTGACCGTCCACCCCGCCACGCCCCCGCCCGCACCGGGCGGCCCGCCGTCCGGCCCTGCCGCGCCCCCGACGCACGTCGGCCCGCCCGTGCCGACGGCCGACGGGACCGCGGACGCGCCCGACGCACCCGACGCGCCCGACGCACCCGACGCACCCGTCGACCCGTGGCCCGCTGGCGTCCCGTGGACCGCGGTGACCGTGTTCGTCGTGGTCGCCTGCGCGCTCGCCTGGCTCGTCGCGCTGCCGCTGTGGCTCGGTGACGGCCTCGCGTCACCCCTCACGACGCTCGTGGCCGTCGCCATGATGTGGACGCCGGCGGCGGCCGTCGCGGTGGTGACCCTGGCGCTGCGCGTCCCCGCGCGGGAGCGGCTGCGCGCGCTCGGGGTGTGGCCGCTGCGTCCCGCCGGTCGGACGCTCGGGTTCGTCGCCCTGTCGGTCGTCGGCCCGATCCTGCTGGTCGCCGCCACCACCCTCGTCTCCGGCGCCCTCGGCCTCGTCCAGCTGGACCTCGTGACGTTCTCGGGCTTCGCCGCGCAGCTCGAGGACGCGCTGCCCCCGGGTGGCGTGCTGCCGCCGGTGGGCGCGCTCGTCGCCCTGCAGCTCGTGTCCATCCCGGTGGGGGCGCTGGTCAACAGCGTCGCCGCGCTGGGGGAGGAGGTCGGCTGGCGGGGCTGGCTCCTGCCCGCGCTGCTGCCGCTGGGCACCTGGCCCGCGCTGCTGGTCAGCGGGGTCGTCTGGGGGCTGTGGCACTCGCCGCTGATCCTGCTGGGCTACAACTTCGGGCGCACCGACGTCACGGGCGTGCTGCTCATGATCGGCGGGTGCGTCGCCTGGGGTGTGGTGCTCGGGTGGCTGCGGCTGCGCAGCGGGTCGCTGTGGCCGGCGGTCGTGGGGCACGGTGCGCTCAACGCGGTCGGCGGGCTGGTGCTGCTGCTCTCGGCCGCCGGCGACGCACCGGACATGGCGGTCGTCGGACCGCTGGGCGTCGTCAGCTGGGGGGTGCTCGCCGTGGTCGTGGGGGTGCTGGCCGTCACCGGGCAGCTCACCCGCCGCCCGGCACCGGCCACCGCTCCCACGTCGGTCTGACGGCGGCGGCAGGTCCGCCGTCACGGCGACGACGGGCCGGCCGTCCGCTCAGCCGACCAGCTCGCGGGGGAGCAGGCCGCGCAGGTAGGCGGCCTGCCCCGCGTGCTGCACGCAGTCGTCGAGGATGCTCACCAGGCGCACACCGAGCGTCACCGGCGGGTCCCACGACTCGTCGACGACCGTGCCGAGGTCGTCGTCCTCGACGCGCTCGAGGTAGGCCAGCGTCTGCGCGGTCGTGGCGTCGAGGTAGCCCAGCAGCAGGTCGGTCGGGGCGTCGACCTGCGCCGCCTCGTCCGGCGACTGCCCGTAGCCCGTGGCGTCGTCGCCGAACGGCAGTGCGAACCGCTCGTCCCAGCCGCCCGCCGTCCACACCTCGGGCGTCCCGGCCAGGGCCGCGACCTGGGAGTCCTGACCGCGGGCGATGTGCCACGCGAGCCAGGCCAGCGTGTTCGCGCCCGGTGCCGGGCGCCACGTGCGCGCCGCGTCGGTGGTCCCCTCCAGAGCGGCGGCGACCACCGGCCCGACCCGTCCGAAGCCGTCCGTCAACATCTGCCGTGCGCCTGTTCCCGTCATGGCGCACGACGCTACGACCGGCCGACGGCCCGCGCACGGCGGGCGGCCGGGACCGTCGCCCCGGCCGGGCTCACACGGGTCGCGTCGCGCGGCCGTCCAGCCACAGCGTGTCCGACGCGTCCCGGTGCGTGCCCGTGGTCCCCACGTGCGCACTGCTGATCTGCGCGCCCCTGGTGATGACGTGGACCATCGCCATGCCGTGCCCACGGCCCAGGCCGTGGTCCTCGGCGAGCCAGGCGAGGATCGGTGCTGCCTTCGTCGTCTCGTCGAAACCGCGCTCGTGCGCCTGGGTGAGGAGCTGGCGGGGGGTCAGGCCGGTCTTCTGCTCGATCGCGTCGAGGTACGCCTGGAAGGACAATGCGATCGCCTCCTGTGCCGGGTGTGGTACCCCGGTCCGACCCGCCCCGGCCGGCGGACTCATCGGGTGGGTGCCGACGCGTCCCCTCCGCCGTGCCGCCGGGAGACGTGCGGGGCGCGCGCGTTCCTCGGCTAGACTCCTACCCGCAGTGCGCCCGCTCGCCCGGGCGCGCAGCCAGGAGGATTCGCCTAGTGGCCTATGGCGCACGCTTGGAAAGCGTGTTGGGTTAACGCCCTCGGGGGTTCGAATCCCCCATCCTCCGCCGGACGAAGGGCCCGCACCCGCAGACGTGGGTGGCGGGCCCTTCGCGTGCCCGCACCACCCGGCCCCGGTGAGGAACGGGCCGGGCGAGAACTCGTGCCGCGAGGCAGCGCCGGCGCCTACCCTCGCGTGCATGGGTGTTGAGCGGACGCTCGGGCGGGTCGAGGCGGACCTGCGCGACGGCGACGTGACGATGGCGCGCACCCGTCTGCGGGACCTGGTGCGGAGCCTCCCGCGCGAGCTCGCCGCGCGGGACAAGCTCGCCGAGGTCTGCCGTCTCCAGGGCGACCGCGCCGAGGCCGGGCGGTGGTCGTACCTGAGCGACGTGCGCGACCCGACGGAGGTCGACGCCTTCGAGCGCGCCTGCGGGCGCGACCCCGTGCGGATCATGGGCGCCCTGCGCTGGGAGGGGTCGGACGACGCCGCCACGGAGGTGGCCGGTCAACGCCTCCGCGAGGTCCGTCAGCGGGCCGAGGCGAGAGCCGGCAGGACCCTCACGTGGACGGACACCGGGTACGAGGTCCAGGACTGGCGCCAGGACCTGGGCCTGCTCGGCTGCCTGCTCGCCGGGCTGGTGCTGCTCGCGCTCGCCGTGGTCGGGGCGGTGACGGTCGTCGGCTGGGTCGTCTGAGCGCCGCGGAAAGCGGCCGTGCGCGGAGGTCCGCGGCGGGGCGACGGCCCGGTGGGTCGACCTACGGCCGCGGGACGTGCACGGTGTCGGCGGTCCGTGGTGGGGTGTGCGCATGGTCGCGCGCACGGGTCCGTGGAGCACGCTGCCGGTCCGACGGGTCGAGGCGGGCGACTCCGGGCTCGAGGACGAGCGTGGCGGCGACTGGCACCTGAGCGTCCCCGCGGTCCGGCAGGTGCTCGAGCAGGGCTGGGACCTCGGTCCGGCGACCGTGCTGGTGGGGGACAACGGCACAGGCAAGTCGACGCTGGTCGAGGGGATCGCACGCGCGTTCGGCATGGCGGCGGAGGGTGGGTCGACCGGCTCGATGCACCGCACGCGGCCCACCGAGTCGGGGCTGGCCCACGACATCCGGCTGGTGCGCGGTGCCGGGGCGCCCAAGCGCGGGTTCTTCCTGCGCGCCGAGACGATGCACGGCTTCTACACGTACCTCGACGCCCACCCCAGCGGCTACGACCCGGAGTTCCACGCGATGTCGCACGGGGAGTCGTTCCTCGAGCTCATCGGGTCCCGCATGAAGCCGAAGAACCCCGGCCTGTACGTGCTCGACGAGCCGGAGTCCGCGCTGTCGTTCACGGGCAGCCTGGCGCTGCTGCAGCACCTGCACGCCCTGGTGCGCCACGACTCCCAGGTGATCCTGTCGACCCACTCGCCGCTGCTCGCGGCCCTGCCCGGGGCCACGATCTACGAGGTCGGCGAGTGGGGGCTGCGCGAGTGCGCGTGGGAGGACCTGGACCTCGTCGTCGGGTGGCGCGGGTTCCTCGACGACCCGCAGCGGTACCTGCGGCACGTGCTGAAGCCCTGACGGGCCCCGGTCGCGGTGGGCTCGATCGACCCCCGGCGACCGGGGGTGAGGTCAGCGGTGGAAGCGCTCGGCGCGCTCGCGGACGCGGCCCGCGCCCAGGCCGTCGCGGGCGGTCCTGTCCCACGTGTAGACCTCGGTGCCGGTGACGAAGACCTGCTCCGCGCGGGACGTGACGTCCAGCGGGTCGCCCGACCACACGACGACGTCCCCGTCCAGGCCCGGGGCCAGCGCACCGACGCGGTCCGCCAGACCCATGAAGGACGCCGGGTTGACGGTGAGCGCACGCAGCGCCGTGTCCCGGTCCAGCCCTTCCTTGACCGCGAGCGACGCCTGGTGGACCAGGAAGTTGATCGGCACCACCGGGTGGTCCGTCGTGATGGCCACGCGCACGCCCGCACGGGCGAGGACGCCGAGGTGCGCGATGGACCGGTCCCGCAGCTCGACCTTGGAGCGCGACGTGAACAGCGGCCCGAAGATCACGGGCACGTCCCGCTCCGCCAGCACGTCCGCGACGGCCGCGCCGTCCGTGCCGTGGTTGACGACCAGCCGGTACCCGAACTCGTCGGCCAGGCGCAGGGCCGTGGCGATGTCGTCGGCCCGGTGCGTGTGCTGGTCCCACGCCAGCTCACCTGCCAGCACCGCCGCGAGCGTCTCCTTGCCCAGGTCACGGTCGAACGGCTCACCCTTGGCGGTCGCGGCGTCCCGGCGAGCCACGTACGACTGCGCGTCGACGAACGCCTTGCGGATGACCGCTGCGACACCCAGCCGGGTGGACGGCAGCTGCTTGCGGTCCCCGTAGACGCGCTTGGGGTTCTCGCCCAGCGCCGACTTCACCGACACGTCGTACCGGATCACCTGCTCGTCGACGGTCCGCCCGCCCCACGTCTTGACGGCCACGGTCCGGCCACCGATCGGGTTGCCCGAGCCGGGCTTGACGACGGCCGACGTGACACCGCCCACGAGCGCGTCACGGAAGCCCTCGTCCTCGACGTTGATGCCGTCGACCGCGCGCAGCGCCGAGCCGTCCGGGTCGGTCATCTCGTTCGTGTCCTGGCCGGCCCAGCCCTCGGCCTCCTCCGCGACGCCCATGTGCGCGTGCGCCTCGACGAACCCGGGCAGCACCCAGCGCCCGCGTGCGTCGACCACGCGCACCCCGTCGGGCACGACGACGTCCGTGCCGACAGCCGTGACCACGCCGTCCTCGACGAGGACGGTCGCACCGTCGAGGGGCGGCGACGCGATCGGGACGACGTACCCGCCGACCAGCGCGACCGACCCGCGGGCGGTCCGGATGGGCTCGGTGGGGGAGGACGTGGCGGTGCGGTCGTGGGTGGACATGCTCCCCATCATGGCGCGCCGCGCGGGACGCCCGGCGCGGGCGTCCCGCCCTGCGCAGCGGTGCGTGCGCGAGCCACTGCGTCACGGGCTCGTCCCGCAGTCCCGTGTGAGAGGTCCGTGCAGGTCGACGGCGATCCTGCCGGACGGATGTCCGGATCGTCCCGCAGTCGTTAGCGTGGACCCATGACCCAGGACGACTCGCACCCGACCTCCGAGGGCCCCACGCGCGGCACCCCGTCCGACGGCACACCCGCGTGGCTCGCCGACCGCTGGGCCGACGACGCGTGGCGCAGCCCCGTCGCGGGCGGCCTCGTCGCTCTGCTGACGCTGCCGGCGCTCGCGATGGTCCTCGTGGGGCTCGTCGTGCTCGCCGTCGAGGGCCAGGCGACGTGGCTCCTCGTCGTCGCGGCGGCGCTGGTGACCGCGGCGCTCGGCGCGCTCGGCGCGGTCCAGGGGCTGCGCCGCGGGCACCGTGGCGTGGTGCACCGGATCGCGCTCCTCACCGGCGTGTGGGGCGTCCTGGTGGTCGTGGCCGGTGTCGTCGTCGCGCTGACGATGGACGCGCCCGAGCGCGGCGGGGTCGCCGTGCTCCTCGTGCTCGGCGGGACGTACACGGCCGTGCTGGCGCTGGGCCTGTGGGGCGCCGCCCGCCTGATGCCGGCCCCCGCGGAGCCGGTCGGTGCGGGCACCGCGCAGCCCGACGGGCCCGACACCCGCCCGCCCGCCGCCGGCCCTGCCGGTGACGCCACCGAGGAGGAGCTCGCCGAGTGGCCCGAGTGGGGCGGCGAGCCCGCCGGTGACGGGACCGACCACCCGGCCACGCGCCCCGGCGCGACGGAGGGCCGCCGTGCCACGGGCTCGCCCGCCGGCCGGACGTCCGCGGACGCGTCGAGCCTGCCCGGCCGCCCCGCCGCACCCACCGGTCGCTCGACACCGCCCACGCCGGCACGCACCACCGGGCCCACCCCGGCCCGCTCGACCTCCGTCCCCACGCCCGGCCGATCGACCCCCGCCGTCCGCGCGCGGGACGAGGACGTGGTGGAGGCCGTCGTCGTGGAGGCGCCCGAGCCGTCGCCCGCGCCCCCGCCGCAGCGCCGCAGCGTGACCTCGGGCGGCGGCACCCGCCGTGACCCGCAGCCGCCCGGGCCCGCCACCGAGCGGATCGCCAAGCAGGACGGCGACGAGGGGCCGCCCACGCAGCGCATCCCCCCGGTCGTCGGCTGACGCACCGGTCGTCCGTGGCCCCCGACGACGACGCCCGTCCCCGGCGTCACGTCGACCGCGGCGCACCGGAGCACCGTCACCTGCGTTAAGGTGGTGCTCAGACCCCTCGTGCGGCGTCATCTCGCTGAACCCCCCCAGGGCCGGAAGGCAGCAAGGGCAGGTGAGCTCTGGCGGGTGTGCGGGGGGTCCTTGCATGCCCGGACGGCGCCGCGTGCGACCCGGGACGGGTGCCCACCGCCGCCGGGTCCCCCCGGGGGTGCAGGACCCGCCGGACCGGACCGGACCGACGTGGGACGCGCCGCCACCGTGCCCGCCCGCACGATGGGGGCATGACCCAGCCCGCCGCCCCCAGGTCCGCGTCGACGTCGCACCCGCCGGCCACGTCGGTGCGGGCGGACGCAGCGCCCCGCCTCGCCGCGCGCGGCCTCGTCCACCGCTTCGGGGAGACGACGGCGCTCGCGGGCGTCGACGTCGACCTGGTCGACGGCGGGTCGCTCGCCGTCATGGGGCCGTCCGGCTCCGGCAAGTCGACGCTGCTGCACGTGCTCGCCGGGATCCTGGTGCCGACGGCGGGCGTGGTCGCGCTCGGGGGGCGGGAGGTGCAGAGCCTGTCCGAGAAGGAGCGCTCGCTGCTGCGGCGCCGGCGGTACGGGTTCGTCTTCCAGTTCGGGCAGCTGCTGTCGGAGCTGTCGGCGCTCGAGAACGTGGCGCTGCCGGCGATGCTGACGGGCTCCTCGCGCGCGCAGGCCGAGGAGGCGGCGCGGCAGTGGCTCGGTGCACTGGGACTGGCAGGGACCGAGAGCCGACGTCCGGGTGAGCTGTCCGGTGGTCAGGCCCAGCGCGTCGCCGTCGCGCGCGCCCTCGTCACGCGGCCCGAGGTCGTGTTCGCCGACGAGCCCACGGGCTCGCTCGACCAGGCCACCGGGCACGACGTGATGCGGCTGCTCGTCGAGTCCACGCGGGCCGTCGGGGCGGCCCTGGTCGTCGTCACCCACGACGCGCAGGTGGCCGCGTGGTGCGACGCGCGCATCGACATGCTCGACGGGCGCGTCGTCGCGGCGGGGGCGGTGCCCGGCTCCGGGGTCGGCCCGCGCCCGGGTGAGCTCGAGGCGATCCGCGCGACGGCGGTGCCGCGGTGAACCCGGTCCTGGCGCTCGCACCGCGCCTCCAGCGCGCCGGCGGTCGGGACGAACGGACGACGACCCTGCTCGCGGTCACCGCGTTCGCCGTGTCGACGGCGCTCGCGCTGAGCGTCCTGGGTGGTCTGCTCACCTTCGTCGGCCGGGCGGCCGACCCGGCGAACGACTACCAGCGCGAGACCGGCGACTTCTACGTGACGCTCGCCTGGATCGCGACCGTCCTGCTCCTCGTCCCTGTCGTGACGCTGGCCGGCGCCGCGGCGCGGCTCGGGCTCTCCCGGCGGGACGCGCGCCTGGCGAGCCTCCGCCTGCTCGGTGCGACACCGCGCGAGGTCGTCGGCCTCACGGTCGTCGAGACCGCCCTGCAGGGGCTGGTCGGGGCGGTCCTCGGGACGGTCCTGTACGGCGCGCTGCTGCCCGTGTGGACGCAGGTCCCGTTCCAGGGTGCGCCGCCGACCGTGGCGGAGCTCTGGGTCGGCGTTCCTGCGGTCCTGGCCGCGTGGGCCGCGGTCCCCGTCGTCGCGGTGGTCAGCGGGCTCGTGTCGCTGCGCCAGGTCGTGGTGTCCCCGCTCGGTGTCGCGCAGCGCGTGCAGCGACCGCGGCTGCGGGCCGCCCGCCTGGTCCTCGCCCTCGTCGGTCTCGGCGTCTTCATGGTGCTGTCCGCGGTCCGTGGCGCTCTCGGGGCGGCGCTCGTCGCGTTCCTGCTGGGTGGGCTGCTGCTCGCGTTCGCGACCATGAACGCGGTCGGGCCGTGGCTCGTCGCCGTGATCGGGCGCCGGCAGCTGCGGCGCGCGCGGACGCCGGCCCAGCTGCTGGCCGCGCGGAGGCTGCTGGGCGATCCCCGGGCCGTCTGGCGTGTCGTCGGCGGGCTGGGACTGGCGTCGTTCGTCGCGGGCTGCCTCGCCGTCGTGCCCGCGATGGTCGGTGGCGACGTGCGCCCGCAGGACGCGATGCTGATGCAGGACGTCCTCACCGGCGCGCTGCTCACCCTGGCCATCGCCTTCCTGCTGGCCGCGGTCTCGGCCGGGATCGCGCAGGCCGGGCAGGTGCTCGACCGGCGTCGTGAGTACGCGCTCGCGGCGCTCGCGGGCGTGCCGGCGGAGCTGTTCGACGCCGCGCGCCGCCGGGAGGTGCTCGTGCCCGTCCTGGTGGTGTCCGTCGGCTCGGCGCTCGCCGCGCTGGTGATGTGCCTGCCGCTGATCGGGATGGCGGTGGTCGCCGCTCCCGCAGGGCTGGTCCTGGTGGTGGTGAGCCTCGCGGGCGGCGCCGCGCTCGTGCTGGGCGCGACCGAGTCCGCCCGTCCGCTGCTGCGCCGCGTGCTCGCCGACACGGTGGTGCGCGCGGACTGAGTCGGAGGCGTCCACGGGTGGGGACGACGGTGCCGCGGTGTGGGCGACGGCGCTTAGGCTCGGGGCGTGACCACAGCGCTGTACCGGCGGTACCGGCCCGAGTCCTTCGCCGAGGTGATCGGGCAGGACCACGTGACCGCACCACTGCGGCAGGCGCTGCGCTCCGGGCAGGCCAACCACGCCTACCTGTTCTCCGGGCCTCGCGGCTGCGGCAAGACGACGAGCGCGCGCATCCTCGCGCGCTGCCTCAACTGCGCCGAGGGCCCCACCGACACCCCGTGCGGTGTCTGCCCGTCGTGCGTCGAGCTGGCCCGGGGCGGGTCCGGCTCCCTCGACGTCGTCGAGATCGACGCGGCCAGCCACGGCGGCGTGGACGACGCCCGCGAGCTGCGCGAGCGCGCGACGTTCGCCCCCGCACGGGACCGGTACAAGGTGTTCATCCTCGACGAGGCGCACATGGTCTCGCCGCAGGGCTTCAACGCGCTGCTGAAGATCGTCGAGGAGCCGCCGCCGCACGTGAAGTTCATCTTCGCGACGACGGAGCCCGACAAGGTCATCGGCACCATCCGCTCGCGCACCCACCACTACCCGTTCCGGCTGGTGCCGCCCGACGTGCTGGTGCCCTACCTGGAGCAGCTGTGCGCCGCGGAGGGCGTGCCCGTGGGGGCGGGGGTGCTGTCGCTGGTGGTCCGTGCGGGCGGCGGGTCCGTGCGTGACACCCTCTCCGTGCTCGACCAGCTGATCGCCGGCTCCGGCGACGCGGGCCTGGAGTACGAGGGTGCCGTCGCGCTGCTGGGCTACACCCACACCTCGCTGCTGGACGACCTGGTCGACGCGGTCTCCGCCCGCGACGGCGCCTCCGCGTTCCGCGTGGTCGAGCGCGTGATCGCGACCGGCCACGAGCCGCGCCGGTTCGTCGAGGACCTGCTGGAGCGCCTGCGCGACCTCATCGTCATCACGGCGTCCGGCGACGCGGCCGGGGCCGTGCTGCGCGACGTTCCGGCCGACCAGCTCGACCGGATGCGCCGCCAGGCCACGCACCTGGGCATGTCCGAGCTGTCGCGCTCCGCCGACCTGGCCAACGCCGCCCTCACGGAGATGGTCGGGGCCACGTCGCCGCGGCTGCACCTCGAGCTGCTCATGGCGCGGCTGCTGCTGCCGAGCGTCGACGACTCGCGCACCGGCCTCGCGGCACGGATCGACCGGCTGGAGCGCGGGCTGCCCGCCGTGGCGCCCGCCGGGGCGTCGGTGCCCGGTGCCGCTGTGCCTGCTCCTGCTGTGCCTGCTGCTGCTGTGCCTGCTGCTGTGCCGACCGCCGCTGGGCCCGCCCCGGCGACGGCCGGTGCCGCGGTGCCCGTTCCTGACGCGCCCGCGCCGGGTCAGGCGGCGAGCGAGCCGGCCGCCCCGGTGCGGGACGCCGCCGCGTCGAACCGGCCCGTGACCGATCACGCCCCGACCGCCGACGCCGCGGGCGACGAGCGGCCCCGGACCGTGGCTGCGCCGGACCCCGACGAGCGAGGCCGGGGCGCGGCGGAGCCCGCCGACCGACCGACCCGCGCTGCCGCAGGGACGTCGCAGGTCGCAGACCGGTCGGGCGGTTCCGCCCCCGCCCCCGCGCGCGAGCCCGGGTCGGTGGAGGACGGCGGTCGAGGAGCACCCGCCGGTGCGCCCGTCGCGCCGGTGGCCGCCCCGGTGCCGGCACCGGCTCCGGCCCCCGCACCTGCGGATCCCGCCCTCGCCCCTGCGGCGCCTGTGCCCGGTGCTGCCGCGCCTGTGCCCGGTGCCGCTGCCGCGCCTGTGCCCGGTGCCGCTGCCGCGCCTGTGCCCGGTGCCGCAGCCGCGCCCGTGCCCGGTGCCGCAGCCGCGGCGGCGGACACCGAGATGCTGCGGCGTCGTTGGCCGGACGTCCTGACGACGCTGCGCCGGCTGCGCCTGCCGTCCTGGGCGCTGGTCAACCAGCACGCCCAGATCCTCGAGCTCGACGCCACGACGCTGCGCCTCGGGTTCGCCCAGCCCGGTCTCGTGACGACGTTCCGCAACAGCAACCACGGCGACGTCGTCGCGCGGGCCCTGTCCGAGACGCTCGGGGTCACCGCACGCGTCGAGGCCGTGCTCGACGAGCCCGGTGGCAGCGCGCGGTCCGCGCCCTCGAGCGCGCCCGACACCGGACCCCGCGCGATGAGCGCCGAGCGGGCCGCCGCCTCCTGGGACGAGCCCGCGCCCGCCGGCCCGACCGCACCGGCCGCTGCTGATGCGGCCCCCGCTGCATCGCCCTCCGCTGCGGCGACGTCCCCGGTCGCCGACACGACGACCACCGACGGGACGCGGCCGCGCCCGGCCGCGACGTCACCCGGCGCGCGGCCCGCACCCGACGACGCACCCGCCCGCTCGGTGCCGGGCGTCCCCGACGCGGCCGCCGCAGGGCAGACCCGTGACGGCGCCGCACGGCCCGTCCCGCCGTGGGAGTCCGCTCCCGAGGGGACGCCGACGGCCACGGCAGGTGCCGCACCGACGGGCGCCGCCGGTCCGCGCGGCGCGGGCGGTGACGAGCGCGTCGTGGCCCACGCCGACGACGACATCCCGCCCGGCGACGAGCCCGACGACCCCTGGCGCGACGGGCCCGCCCCTGCGCGTGCGTCCGGCGGCGGGGCCGAGCGCGGCGCACCGCCGGCGCGGCCGTCCGCACCGCAGGCAGCGCCCCCGGGCGCACGTCCGGCGCCCGCTGCGTCCGGTGGGACGGCCCGCGAGCGGGGCGTCGCAGCCGCGCGGGCAGCAGCCGCGCAGTCCCGCGGCCGCATGCAGGAGCCCGACGAGCCCTCGCCGGACGACCCGACGATCGGCCAGTCCGGCCTGGTCGGCGTGCCACTGGTCGCGCAGATGCTGGGCGGGCGCGTCATCGACGAGCAGATCGACATCTGACCCGTGGGGTGCGCGGCGGGGGGCGCGAGCGCGCGCCGCGTCGCACGGGGTGTCGTCCTCGTCGGGGTGGGTGCGGTCCTGGTGGCATGCACGGCGCCCGTCGAGCACACCGTGCAGCAGACGCTCACGGTCGAGCGGGCGACGGCGCGACCGGACGCCGAGGCGGTGGTGCGCGTGCCCGACGGCACGGGCCGGGTCGTCGAGCGGCCCCGCGGACCGGCGACGCCTCCCGGTGCGGCCACGCACGCGGGACCGGCCACGCGCGCCCGGGCCGACACCGAGGGCACCCCGGCCGATGCCACGACCACGGCGGCCGGGCTGCCGCGGGTCCTCGACCGTGCGTGGCTGCAGGACACCGTCACCGAGACGCTGGTGTGCGCCGGGGACGACCTGGTCCTCACGACGTCCGCCGTGGTCGAGGTCGTCGGCCCCTGCGGCACGCTGAGCGTCGAGGGTGCCGGCGCTCGCGTCCTCGCGGCCGGTGTCGGCCGGCTCGTCGTGCGGGGGGACGGTGCGCTCGTCGTCGTCGCCGACGTCGACGAGGTCGTCATCGAGGCCGACGGTGCGCGGGTGGCCTGGGAGGACGGGACGCCGCGGGTCGACGGCCCGGGCGCCGACGCCGGCTACGGGCCCGTGGGTGTGGTCCGGCTCGACACCCGGCGCTGACGCACGGAGCGCCCCCGCGACGCGGCTACGCTGGCAGCGTGTACGAGGGCGCGATCCAGGACCTGGTCGACGAGCTCGGGCGGCTGCCCGGGGTCGGCCCCAAGAGCGCCCAGCGCATCGCGTTCCACATCCTCGCCGCGGACCCGTCGGACGTGCGGCGCCTGGCGGACGCGCTGACCGAGGTCAAGGCGCGCGTGCGGTTCTGCGAGATCTGCGGCAACGTCGCGCAGGAGCCGCAGTGCCGCATCTGCCGTGACCCGCGCCGCCTGCCGACGACCATCTGCGTGGTCGAGGAGGCCAAGGACGTCGTCGCGATCGAGCGGACGCGGGAGTTCCGCGGCAAGTACCACGTGCTCGGCGGCGCCATCAACCCGATCGCGGGAGTCGGACCCGACGACCTGCGCATCGCGCAGCTCATGTCGCGCCTGGCCGACGGCACGGTCACCGAGGTCATCCTCGCCACCGACCCGAACGTCGAGGGGGAGGCCACCGCGACGTACCTGGCGCGGCTGCTCGTCCCGATGGGCCTGACCGTCAGCCGGCTCGCCTCCGGTCTGCCGGTCGGCGGGGACCTGGAGTACGCGGACGAGGTGACCCTGGGGCGCGCGTTCGAGGGACGACGACGGATCAGCGCATGAGATCGACGAGGTGGGGGACCAGATGAGCACCGACGACGAGCGTCCCGTGGCGGACGCGGACCTGCGGGACATCGCGGACAGCGTCGCGTCCGAGTCCCGCGGGTTCCTCACGACGGTCACCGAGGTGGCGGCCGGGTCGGCACCCGAGGCGTCGCTGCCGCTGCTGCTGCTCGCCCTGTCGGACCTGCTGGCCGCGGGCGCGCGCCTCGGTGCGACGACGGACGTCGTCCCGCCGTCGCGGTTCGAGCCCGACGTCGGCCCCGACGCCGACCTGGAGCCGCTGCGCGTCAACCTGGCCAACCTGTTCGACGGCATCGACGAGTACGTCGAGGTCGTCGACCCGCTGCTGGGCCCGGAGATCGAGGAGGCGACGATCTCGGGCGACCTGGTCGCGATCATCGCCGCCCTCACCCAGGGGCTCGCGCACCACGAGCGCGGGCACGTGCTCGAGGCGCTGTGGTGGTGGCAGTTCAGCTACCTGCAGGACTGGGGTGAGCGGGCGGCGTCCACGCTGCGCGCGATCCAGACGATCCTGGCGCACGTGCGCCTGGACGTGGCGGACGACGTCGCCACCGAGGCGGAGTACGACGCGCTGCAGCCCTGAGCGCTGACGCTGGTCCGCCCGCCGGCCGCCGCCGGGCCGCCGACCGGAGGGATGACCGGGGGACGGGGGCGGACGCGGCCGGCGGGCGGCGTCGGGAGTGCGTCAGGCGACGCGGGTGCCGCGTGCCAGGGTGCGCTGCGGGATCCGCAGGCGGCGGACCGCCGTGACGAACCCGGCCGCGCCCAGCAGGAGGTTCACCGCGAGGCCGAACGGCCACACCGGGCCACCGTGGGCGCCGGGCGGCACCGCGTGCGACGTGTCCTCCTCGGCCCAGCACTCGTCCAGGACCTCCGGCGCGCCCAGGCGCAGGTCGCGCAGCGTCTGCACGGTGCTGTCGGTCCCCTCGAGCGCGGCGGCGGGCACGGCGCCGTCCCCGACGACGGCGAACGGGTTGATCGCCAGCAGCCACCACGTCCACTCGGTCCGGGCGACGTCGCGCTCCTGCACGGTCAGCTCGCACGTCGGCTCCACCGTGCTCGACCGGGTGCCCTCGTCCTGCTGCACCCAGTAGTCGTCGCTCACGCCGTAGACCCGGACCTCCTGCGTGGTGCTGAGGAACGGGTACGTCAGGCCGAAGAAGATCGGCGTGAACACCGTGAGCGCCGCGACCGTCAGGAACGTCAGGACGGTGGAGCCGGCGGGCCGCGCCGCGAGCGTCGACCACCCCAGGCCCATGCCGCACACGGCGGCCAGCAGCAGGGCGGTCAGAACCACCACGCGGGGCAGCGTCGCCACCGGCACCCCGCCCATGGCGAGGGCGATGAGGAAGAAGGGCAGGCTGACGACGAGGAACGCGCACGCGCTCAGCCAGGCGGCCAGCAGCTTGCCCGCGGCGATCTCCGCGGGCGACAGCAGGGTGACCTGCAGCGTCGCCAGCGTGCCCGCCGCCCGGTCGCCGTTGACGGCCGTCGACGTGAGCGTCGGCGTGACCAGCAGGCCCAGCCCCAGGACGAGCGCCGTCACGGCGACGAACAGCACGACCCCGCCGTCGTCGGACCGCGCCGCCTGGGCGTCGAAGAGGGACAGGACGCCGCCCGCGAGGAGCGTGATCGCCCCCACGACGACGAACCACACGACGAGCGCGGCCTTCCACCGCGACGAGCGCACGCGCTGGCGCAGCTCGAGGGCGGCGACGGTGCGCACGCCGTGCCACGTCAGGGTCCAGGTGCCGACCGCGGGCGTGGCCGCGGGAGTCGGGGTGGTCGTCGTGGCGGTCATCGCCGCTCCTCCTCCAGTGCGAGGTACGCCTGCTCGAGCGCACCGGCGGCGGGTGCCGACGACACGAGGGGGACACCGGCCGTGACCGCGTCACGCAGCAGCGCGGCCGCGCCGGTCTCGCCGTCGACGTCGACGAGCACGCCACCGGCGGCGTCCGGGCCCTCGGGGCGCCCGGCGCCGTCCGGCCGGTACCGCACGCCGGACGCGTCGAGCCAGTCCGTCAGCGCGCGGAGCGACAGCGCCCGCACGTGCCAGGTGCGCCGGCCCGCCGCCGCGTCGGCCTCGGACATGCCGGCCACCGTGCGGCCGCGCGAGAGGAACACCGCGTCGTCGGCCATCTCGTCCAGCTCGGACAGCACGTGCGACGACACGAGGACGGTGCGGCCCTCGTCGGCCAGCCGCCGCAGCAGGATCCGCAGGTCCACGCGCGAGCGCGGGTCCAGCCCGCTGGCGGGCTCGTCGAGCAGCAGCACCTGCGGGTCGTGGACCAGCGCCCGTGCCAGGCCGAGGCGCTGCTTCTGGCCCCGTGAGAGCACCGCGGCCGGCTGGTCGGCGTACTCGGACAGGTGCACGGTCGCCAGCAGCTCGTCGACGCGGGCCGCGGCGCGGGTGCGCTCGACGCGGTACGCGTCGGCGAAGGTCAGGAGGACCTCGCGGGCCGTCAGCGAGTCCCAGGTGCCGAACGCGTCCGGCATCCACCCGGTGCGCGCGCGGGCCGCGGCGCTGTCCGTCACGGGGTCGTGGCCTGCGATCCGCACCTGGCCGGAGTCGGGCACGAGCAGCCCGGCCAGCACGAGCAGGAGCGTCGTCTTGCCGGAGCCGTTGGGACCGACGAGGGCGGTGACCGCCCCGGCGCGTGCGACCAGGTCGACGCCGTCGAGTGCCCGCACGGTGCCGAAGCCGCGGCGCAGGCCGACCACCTCGATGCCGGGGGGCGCGACGGCGAGCGCCGCGACCCCCGGAGCGGTGGCGGCGGGGACGTCGGGTGGTGGGGGCGGTGCGTCGGCTGCCATGACGCCACGCTAGGAGCCTGCCCGCGGCGGCGGGGTCCCCCTCCGGGTGGACCGCACCCGAACGGCCCTGGGCCCCCGGAGGGACGGGGTGCGGCCCGACCCGCCGCCGGTCCACGGGCGGCCGGGTCACCCGTGGACGGCCGGCCGTCGCCCTCGCGGCGGCGTTCCTCAACGCGGCGTTCGGCCTGTGCCTCGGGTGCGAGATGTACCTCCTCGGCCTGCGCCTGCGCACCCGCTCCGCCTGACGCCCGACCTCTCCCTCCCGTCCCACCGGCCGGTCGGCTGCAGGGTCAGCAGCCCGTGCGGGACGTCCCGACGACCACGTCGTCGTACCAGAGCGTGTCCGCGCCGTCGCCGTAGCTCTCCCAGCCGAGCCGGAGGTCCACCAGGCGCGGCGTCCAGGCCTTGGCGTACCACTGACCGTCGACGTCGTGCGTCGGGGTGCCGTCGGCGACCAGGCCGGTCACCTGGGTCCCGTCCAGCCACGTCGTCAGGCGGCCGGCGGGGTCGACCAGGGCCTCGACGCAGGCCCACTGCCCGGTCGGCAGCGGCCGGCTCAGCGCGACGCCCGACGGGCTCTGCTCGGGCAGCGTGGCGTCGTCGGACGCGCGGTTCCACTGCAGGGCGCCGTTCTGGCCACCCATGCGCAGGTCCTTGCCGCCGTCGGCCGCGTCCTGCAGGGCCATGAACGTCACGTGCGACGTCGGCAGCGGCGTGGTGTGACGGACCCAGAACCGCAGGTAGGTGGGCTGCCCGGCCGTCCCCGAGACCGCGCCGTCCGCGCGGACGAAGACGTGGTTGCAGTAGCCGACCGCGCCGTTCACCCGCAGCGAACGCATCCCGGTGCGCGCCACCGCGGAGTCGATGCTCGCGGTCCCGGTGCCCGAGCAGTCCGGGTGGACGACGGTCCAGGGCGCGGCGGGCGTGGTGCCGGTCTGCTGCTCGAAGCCGTCGCAGAACCCGCCGGCGCAGGTGCCCGGCTCCGGTGTGGGGGTGGGCGTCGGCGTGACGGTCGGCGTCGGGGTCGGCGTGGGCGTGACCGACGGCGTCGGTGTGGGGGTGGGCGTCGGTGTGACCGACGGCGTCGGCGTGGGCGTCGGCGTGGCCGTCACCGACGGCGTGACCGACGGGGTGGGCGTCACGGTCGGGGTCGGCGTCCCGGTGGACCCGCCCTGGCCGTCGCACAGCACGCCGTCCAGCCGCACGTCCTGCGGCGGGGTGGGTGCCGACGTCGACGTCCCCTGGAACCCGAACGAGACGGTCGCGCCCGCGGCCAGTGCGCCGTTCCACGGGGCGTTGGTCATCGTCACCGTGGCGCCGGACTGCGTGGCCGTGGCGCTCCACGCGTTGCTGATCCGTGCCCCGGGGGCCAGGTCGAACGTGAGCGTCCAGCCGGACCGTGCCGGGCCGGTGGTCAGGCGGGCCTCGGTGACGAAGCCGCCAGGCCAGGCGTTGGTGGTCCACACCACGCTGCAGGTGTCGACGGCCTGCGCGCCGACGGCGCCGGCGATGCCGACGGCCGTCACGGCGGCGGCCGCGAGCGCGGCGAGGAGCGCGCGGGCGCGCGCGACCGGGCGGGTGGTGGTCATGGTTCTCCCCTGCGTGGCGCGTGGTGCGGCGCGCCCCGGGGGCGGCGTCGCGCTCGTCCCGACGAGCCTGCGCCCGGGCGGTCGTCGCCGCCAGGTCCCCAATCGCTTCAGCGGCGCCGGACCACGGCGTCCGCCATGCGAAATCGCGGCAGTCCGCATCCTGGGCCGGGCCTACACTCGCGGGGTCCCTGACCGCCCGTCCGGAAGCGTCCGATCCCGTGGCCCTCATCGTCCAGAAGTTCGGCGGCTCGTCCGTCGCCGACGCCGCCAGCATCAAGCGCGTCGCGAAGCGGGTCGTCGAGACGAAGAAGGCCGGGCACGACGTCGTCGTCGTCGTCTCGGCCATGGGGGACACCACCGACGAGCTCATCGAGCTCGCGCAGGAGGTCACCCCGCTGCCACCGGTGCGGGAGATGGACATCCTGCTGACGGCGGGCGAGCGCATCTCGATGTCGCTGCTCGCGATGGCGATCCACAACCTGGGCGTCGAGGCGAAGTCCTTCACCGGGCAGCAGGCCGGCGTCATCACCGACGAGGTGTACGGCAAGGCGCACATCATCGACGTGTCGCCCAGCCGCATCAAGGACACCATCGCGCGTGGCGAGGTCGCGATCGTCGCCGGATTCCAGGGCGTCAACCCGTCGACGAACGACGTGACGACGCTGGGACGCGGCGGCTCCGACACCACGGCCGTGGCCCTCGCGGCGTCGCTCAAGGCCGACGTGTGCGAGATCTACACCGACGTCGACGGCGTGTTCACCGCCGACCCCCGCATCGTGCCGACCGCCCGCAAGCGGGACCGCATCGGCTACGACGAGATGCTCGAGATGGCCGCGAGCGGTGCCAAGGTGCTCATGCCGCGCTGCGTCGAGTACGCCCGCCGGTACGACGTGCCCGTGCACGTGCGCTCGTCGTTCTCGACGCACACCGGCACGCTCGTGACGAACCAGGAGGACCCCAGCATGGAGCAGCCGATCATCGCGGGCGTCGCGCACGACCGCAGCGAGGCCAAGATCACGGTCGTCGGCGTGCCCGACGTGCCGGGCAAGGCCGCGCGCATCTTCGAGGTCGTCGCCGGCGCGGGCGTGAACATCGACATGATCGTCCAGAACGTCTCGATCGCCGCGACGGGCCACACGGACATCTCCTTCACGCTGCCCGCGAGCGACGGTGCGAAGGCCTCGTCGGCGCTGACGACGGACCAGCAGACGATCGGCTTCCAGTCGCTGCAGTACGACGACTCGATCGGCAAGCTCTCGCTCATCGGCGCGGGCATGCGGTCGCACCCCGGGGTGTCCGCGAAGTTCTTCGCGGCGCTGTCGGAGGCCGGCATCAACATCGAGATGATCTCGACGTCGGAGATCCGCATCTCCGTCGTCACCCGCGCGGACTCGCTGGACGACGCCGTGCGGGCCGTGCACACGGCGTTCGACCTGGACGCCGAGGACACCGAGGCCGTCGTGTACGGCGGGACGGGGCGCTGACATGGCGCAGGGTCTGAGGGTCGCGGTCGTCGGGGCGACCGGTCAGGTCGGCGCCGTGATGCGCCGCCTGCTGGACGAGCGGGACTTCCCGGTCGGGTCCATCCGGTACTTCGCCTCCGCGCGCTCGGCGGGCACGACGCTGCCGTGGCGCGGCGAGGACGTCGTCGTCGAGGACGTCGCGACGGCCGACCTGTCCGGCATCGACATCGCGCTGTTCTCCGCGGGCGGGTCGACGTCCAAGGAGCACGCGCCGCGGTTCGCCGCCGCCGGCGCGATCGTCGTCGACAACTCCTCGGCCTGGCGCCGCGACCCGCGCGTGCCGCTCGTGGTCTCCGAGGTGAACCCGCAGGCGCTGGACCACATCGAGATCGGCATCGTCGCCAACCCCAACTGCACGACCATGGCCGCGATGCCCGTGCTCAAGGTGCTGCACGACGAGGCGGGTCTGCGTCGCCTCGTCGTCTCGACGTACCAGGCGGTCTCCGGGTCGGGGCTGGCCGGTGCCCGCGAGCTCGACTCGCAGGTCCGCGCGGCGGTCGAGCAGGACACCCTGGCGCTGGTGCACGACGGCGGCGCCGTCGCGTTCCCCTCGCCGGAGAAGTACGTCGCGCCGATCGCGTTCGACGTCATCCCGCTCGCGGGGTCGATCGTCGAGGACGGTCTGCACGAGACCGACGAGGAGCAGAAGCTGCGGCACGAGTCGCGCAAGATCCTCGACGTCCCGGACCTGCTGGTCTCGGGCACGTGCGTGCGCGTGCCGGTGTTCACGGGCCACTCGCTGAGCGTCAACGCGGAGTTCGAGCGGTCGATCTCGGTGGAGCGGGCGACCGAGCTGCTGTCGACGGCGCCCGGCGTGCAGCTCGCCGACGTCCCGACGCCGCTGGTCGCCGCCGGTCAGGACCCGTCGTTCGTCGGGCGCATCCGGCAGGACGAGGGCGCGCCCGAGGGCCGCGGCCTGGCGCTGTTCATCAGCAACGACAACCTGCGCAAGGGTGCGGCGCTCAACGCCGTGCAGATCGCGGAGGTCCTGGCGAGCCGGCGGTTCGCGGTCACCCGCGCCTGACGCACCGACCGCGAGGCCGGTCCCTCCCCGCACAGCGGGTCGGGGCCGGCCTCGCGCGCGTCGGGGCCGGCTCTCAGCCGTCCTCGGCCGCGGGTCCGACCGCCGGGGCCCGGTCCAGGGGTGCGGGCACCGCCGGGGACGGTGCGGAACCGGGCGGGATCGGGAGCGCCTCGCCGTCGAGGACGGCCTGCCCCGCGCGCACCTTGGCGTCGAAGGGTTCGACACCCCAGAGCTCGGTCAGCACCGTGAGGTCCTCGAACGTGTACCCGGCGGCCCAGAAGGCCTCGGACTGGTCCTCCCCAGGGTTGGGCGAGGGCACGGAGCCCGGGGCGACGGGGACCTCGAGCCCGTCGAGCAGCATCTGCCCGGTGCGCGCCTTGGTCTCGATGCGGTCCGTGCCCCACAGCGCCGCGAGGGCGTCGAGCTCCTCGGTCTCGTACCCCGCCGCCCAGAGCGCCTCGTCCTGCTCGCGGGTGTACCCGTCCGGCATGAAGGACACGTCGATGCCGACGGTCCGTGCCGCGCCCTCGAAGGCCACCGCGACCCGCGAGTACGGGTTCGCCGCGGCTGCCGCACCCCCGGCAGCGACCGCGATCGAGCCGGTGACGACGCCGGCGGCGAGGACCTGACCGCCCCGGCGCAGGGCGACGGCGCGCGGGGGCGTGCGGCGGGCCAACGACGCGGCGAGCAGGTCGGCGACCTCGGCGGGGTCGGGTGCGGTGCGGGCGCGTCGGTGCAGGGCGCCGGTGATCAGTGCGGCCAGGTCGTCGTCCGACGGGACCGCGGGGTCGGGGGTGCCGGGAGGTCGGCGGTGCGGGCTCATCGTGTCTCCGGTGCCGTGGTGAGGTCGGTGTCGCGCAGGGTGGCCAGGGCGCGGGCGGCGTGCGAGCGCACCGTCGCGCTCGACGTCCCCAGCACCTGGGCGATCTCGGGGTCGGCCAGGCCCTCGTAGTAGCGCAGCACGAGCACCGTGCGCTGTCGCGGCGGGAGCGCGGCCAGGTGCTCCCACATGACGTCGTCGCGGCCCGCGGCCCCGGCGTGGTCGTGCTGCGGCGGTGCGTGCGCGGCCAGCACGTCGTCCGACGCGGGGTGGATCGTCCGCACGTGCCAGCGTCGCCGCCACGACAGGTGCTCGTTGGTCACCATGCGCCGCAGGTACAGGTCGGGGCGTTCCATGAGGGCGATGCGGTGCCAGCGCACGTGGGCGCGCAGCAGCACCTCCTGGACGAGGTCGGCGGCCGTGTGCCCGTCACCGGTGAGGACGGTCGCGTACCGCAGGAGCCCCGGCAGGTGGGTGCGCACCAGGTCGTCCAGCGCGGTCGTGGGGGCGGCCGTGCGTGCCCCGTGGCCCCGGCGCCGCTCGGCGAGGGCGACCACCGGCACATCGGCGCTCTCGGGGCCCACGGCCCCCAGCCACGTCATCGGGCCGCCACGGTGAGGAGGTCCTGGAGTGCGGCGCGCGGGTCGTGCGCCGCGTCCGGTCCCGGCAGCGGCAGCGGTGCGGGGTCGAGGCAGCGCAGCAGCAGACGCTCGACGAGTGCCGCACGCTCGACGACCGACCGCGCGTCGATCGCACCGGGCAGGATGCGGACCTCGACGGTGTCGCGCACGGGCCGCGTGGCGACGAGCTGGACGAGGTTCACGTCCGCGTACTTCGTCAGGCCGACGGCCCGGGCCGCGTCCCGCAGGGCCGACCAGCCCGTGTCGGTGTCCTGCCAGCCCTGCTCGACGAGCCCGACGAGCGCGTCGGGCAGCGGTGCGAGCCGGCGGCACCGCGGGTTGGTGCCGAGCGCGGCCCACAGCGGCTCGCGCCAGTGCGCGAACAGCCGCACGAGGTTGGCGAACGCCGACGACCGACGGAACGGCCCGGCGTCGACGTGCAGGTGCACCGCCGCCTCCTGCGGGATCGTGAACCCGAGCTCCCGGGCGGGCCCCAGGAGCCGCTCGAGGGCGCGCGCGTGGTCGCGCACGAGGGGCGGCGTGACGATCTCGCACGGGCGTTCCCGCCCGGGCGGCAACGGCAGGGCGACCGCGATCGACGCCCCCGTGGGGTCGTTGACGCGCGCCGCCGCCGGGAACACGTCGACGTGCACCCCGAAGAGCTCCGCGACGGGGTCGAGCACCGTCGCCAGCGGGGCGTGAGGGTCGACGGTGCGCTCGACGAGCCGCAGGAGCCGCCCGTCGTCGGACACCAGCCGGTACCACCCCCGGTGCCCGGGCCGCGGCCGCGACCCGGGCACCGGGGCGAGGTCCGCCTCGATGGTGATGTCGTCGACGAGGAGTGCCACCGGCGCACCCTGCGCGTCGAGGACGTCGAACGCCGGCGACAGGTGCCGGAAGACGCTGACGCCGGGCACCGGCGACGGCTGGCTGTCGGCGTGGAACGCCCGCCGCACGCTGCCCCCCACCCGTGCCGCGACCACGTCGGCCAGCGCCTGCCTGTCGGACCCGGCCGGGGCCAGGAGCTCGATCTCGAATCCGGTGCGCAACGTCAGCTCGTCCACGAAGGTCCTCGTCGTCGGTGGGTCGTCAGGTGGACGTCGTCAGGACGCGGGGCTGCTGCCCGGCGCGACGGGCAGCGGCTGACCGTCGAGGATCGCCTGGCCGGCGCGTGCCTTGGTCTCGGCCCAGTCGGTGCCCCACAGGGCGTTGAGCGCCTCGATGTCCTCGGCGGTGTAGCCGGCCTCCCAGACGGCGGCGAACTGCGCGACGGCCGGGTCCTGCGGGGTCGAGCCCGGCGCGACCGGCAGCTGCTCACCGTCCAGGACGGCCTGACCGATCCGGGCCTTGAGCTCCGTGCCCTCGATCTGCCAGAGCTCACCCAGGGCGTTGATGTCCTCCGGCGTGTAGCCGGACGACCACAGCGCCTCGTACTGCTCGCGCGTGTACCCGTCGGGCATCGCGGCCCACTCGTCGTCGGCGGAGGGGGCCGCCGCGGGTGCGTCGGTCACCGCCACCGGCGCCGGGGCGTCCGCCTCGGTGACGACGGCGGGGTCCTCGTGCACCGCGGCCGCGGTGGTGCCCTCGGGGCCGGTCGCGTTGCTCGCGGCCACCGCCGCGCCGGCGCCGGCGACGGACAGGCTCGCCGCGATGGCACCGGCAACGACGAGGCGCTTGCGACGCGGGCGGGACGTGGTGCTGGGGTTCATGGGTCCTCCAGGTCTCGGGGATGAGCGTGCCCCCTGACAACGCCCCTGGGTACCCGAGATGTGGAGTCCGTGCGGATTCGTTCTCGCCACGCGACGGCCGCGCCACGCGACGGCCGGGTGTGCAGGGTTCGTGGCGCTGGACGCCACGAACCCTGCACGGGCTCAGCCCCGCGGGTCGATGGGGAAGTTCTGGTCGAAGACGTGGTCCGGGTCGTACGTGCGCTTGAGCGCCCGCAGCCGGTCGAGCGTGAGCGGCGGGAAGGCGTCGCGCAGCCGCTCGGGGCGCGGGTCGGTCTCGAACGACAGGTACAGGCCGTCCATGTGCGGGTGCGCGAGGCGGTCCCAGGCGTCGTCGAGCCCCGTGCCGGACGAGCGCCCGGCGAAGGTGCAGCCCGACAAGCGCTGGGGGTCACTGAAGGCTCTCGTGAGTCGTCGCGACATGCCCACTCATCCTGTGAGCGACTCTATCCGCCGCACCAACGTGTCTAGCCCGGGCATTTCAGAAATCTCGAAGGAAATTCGACGCGCGGATGCGCGGAAACTCGGCTCTGCAGCGACTCGAAGTGTCGCTGCGGTGATTTCGTCCTCATGCCACCCGGCGGTGAGCCCGGCGCCGCTTTCTTGGACGAACCCGGCGATGTCGAAATGATCCGATCCAATCGGAACGCATACAACTGGCACGCCGTGGCGGAGTGCGGTTAGGACGGTATTACGGCCACCATGGCAAACTACCACATTGCATGTAGGCATAGCTGGAGTTTGCGCGACGTAAGGCCGCGCCACCACTCGCGGCAACGCCCGCATGCTGACCCCTGCGACAATGACACCAGGGAATTGGGTGCTGAGCCGCTGGACGACCTCCTGCACAGTATGGGTGGGCGTTTGGTAGACGCTGCCAAACGCCAAATACGCGTGCCCTGTGAGGTCGATCGCGGGTGCGCGATCTTGGTGGTGATCTTCGAAAAATTCGGGTGCCAGGTCCATTACTCTTGATGGCAACGATACGGTCGGGTCTCTGAGCGATGGCGGGGCGTTGTTTACATGGAGGTGGCGGAACATCGATGCGGCGGGGCCCTCGGCTCCTGTCCGTAGCCCGGCGCGGTCGCGCAGCTCTGTCAACGCGGCTCCTAGCTCGGCATTCCATCGTTCCCTGGGCCAATGGGCGCTTACCTCGACGGAGACTTCAGGGAGGCCGCAGCGCTCGGCCATGACCCAAGCCGCGCACTCAGTCGCGTCGCGTAGAAAGACCTCTGGACGCCACTGATCTACAACCGGTCCCAGCGCATCAAGGAGCGGGAGAGCGCGTCTTCGAATCCCAATCTCGGCGCGGACGATCGCGAGGCGCTCGCGAGGCGCTGTGCTTATCAGTCGAGGCACCATTGCGTGTGTGTCAAGCGAATCAGACCCTGGGGGCTCCTCGACGATCACCCGGGAGGCGACCGCCGCGCGACGAAACGCCGACACCACGCTCGGCGCCCCAACCGCAAGGACGTCATGACCGCTGCCTTGCAGTGCCTGGGCGATGGCAATGACTCCGTTGAGATGGCCCAGCCCCGGCTGCGAGGTCACAAGAATCCTCGTCATGGACGTGCCGTCTCTACTAGTTGAGGCTCCACGAGGCGTTCCTCGGTGTCTTGCGATGCCTGACGGTGATAAGCGTCACGCAGGATCTGTGCGATCACGTCACCCTGCCGGCGCGGCTGCGTGTCGATGGTTGCCACCGCCAGGCTGTAGTCACGAGCGAGCAGTTGGCCGTCAATAGCGTAGGTGCCGTCGTAACCAACCAGTTCGACTCGACCTTCACAGTCGCCTTGGTCCGCGAAAGCACGCTGCATCTCAAGGAGGATCCGGTCGTCCCCACAGAAGATGATCACCTTGTTCGCCGCGTCGGTGAGGACGTCGCTGGCCGATTGAAACAAGCAGTCGCGTGCGGCGACGGCGTCCCAGGAGGCCAGTTCGACTGCTCGAGTCCGGCCGTTAAGGCCACTGCGAGCAAGTTCGTATACAACGCGCCCTGACCGGGCAGTTCCCGGTCCGACCTCGCCTGGACCCATCGCGACGACGGCAAAGGTGGTCTCGTTACTTTGGAGCCGGTCGGCTATCAGGCGGCCTGCAAGTGACCCTCCTTTTAGGAAGTCGGAGGCTACGTACGGTGGCGGTTTGAGCCCTGCGTTTACGAATAGTTCGCGCGGCGGTCGGTGGTCAGCCACGATGACGAAGATTCCTTTGCGCTGAAGGCGCGCGAGGGAGTTCCATACGTCAACATTGTCCGCGGATGGGAGCACCACGACGGCATGCGCATCGTGAACCTTGATACCGTCGAGCACATGAACCTGCCACCTGTCCGATGCATGCTCGTTCGCTGGGGGCGTGAAAGTCGTCAGTTCGAATGGCATGGCGCCATCGAGGCCGTCGCGGAGACCATCGACAATATTCCTCAAGTACGGATGATCATCCATCCCGACGACGACAATTGATTTTCTCGGCGCGTCGCGCTGCCTAAGTTCTGCAAGGGCTTGCGCCGCCACGCCGTAGACGAGCCCGGCTATCCCGAGGGCGTGATCGAAGTCGATTCCCGCGACCCATATTGCCGTCAGTAGAACCAGGACGATCGTCGCCGGAGCTAGGATGAGCGTGATTTGGCTGACGTGAGGCTTGCCCATCCGGGGTCGAGGAGAGTTCATGCCTGCCTCCATTGCTGACTAAGGATTGACAGTGTTGGGCGTGGAGATCGGACTTACTCCCGAGGGAGCGTGTGGTGCCGCTCCCAGTGCGACGGGACCCCGATCTAGACTTTTGGGCACGGGATGGCTCGAGTCGCCGTCCATTTTTGTAGGCCCATGCCGGGCGCTCGTGGCGGCTCACACGCCTCGCGCGCAGATAGCATCGGGTATTAACACACGGGATACGGCTCACCTTCAGCGTTTTTGGCGGAGGCGTACCATTGATCGGCTGCGCGCGACTCGTGCCGCGCTAGGTGTCTGACAGACGAGTGCATGCGCCCTCGGGCGGGTCGCAAGGATCAGAACGGCGGCGCGCCAGCTTGGAGTCGACCTTCGTGAGTGGGTCGCAGTTGGGGCACTCCTGAGTGCGGCGGACGCGCCTAGGGCTCACGCGCATAGGCTAGCGGTGCTGGCGTCCGTTACGTCACCAATCGCTGTTTGGAGCCCGAACGTGCTACCTGACCCGATCCCGTACACGCGGCCAGCGCTGCCCGCGGTTGACGACGTCGTGGAGGTGGTCCGCGAGATCTGGGCTCGGGGGGTGGTGGCGAATGGAGGGCCGGTCCAAGGGCGCCTCGAACGTGCGCTGGAGGCGCGCCTTCGATGGCCCACCACCTGCGTGGTCGGTAACGGTACGGTGGCGCTCCAACTGCTTGGGGCTGCCGCGGGGCTTAGGGACCACAACGGCCGCGACGAGGTCATCGTAGGTAGCTTTACGCACGCTGCGACGTTCCAGGCGTTGCGTGCGATCGGGCTGCGGGTGGTGGTTGCGGACGTTGATCCGGTTTTTCTCACCGCTGATCCTGAGTATGTTAGGCGACTGATCAGTGCTCGCACGGCCGGAATCGTCGTTACGCACACATTAGGCGTCGCCGCAGAGGTTGATGTCCTGGAATCGGTTGCTCGCGAGCACGGTGTCCCGATCCTATTCGATGCGGCGGCCGCGGTCGGTGTTGATTGGCGCGGCCGTTCGATCGCAGACGCGGGCGATGGCAGCGCATTTAGTCTTCATGCGACTAAGGTGCTCTGCGCTGTTGAGGCTGGTGCGGTCGCCACCAAGCATGCCGGCCTTGCGGCCAGGCTGCACATCTTGCGGAATTTCGGTATCGACAATGAGCAGAATTGCGCTGACCTGCTCGGTACCAACGGCAAGGCGGATGAGTTAGTCTGTGCGGTTGGTCTCGCCTCGCTTGACGGGTTGGAGGCGGAGATTGCGGCTAGGATAGAATTGCTGCAGCGCTATCGAGATGGTCTAGACCTGCCCTGGCTATCGTTTTTGGACCAACGCCCGGGCGCCACATCTAACGGTGCGGTGTGTGCCGTTCGTGCCCGTGGGCGCGGGGGTCGACCTCTGGCGGACGAGATTCACTCCGTCCTTCACTCCGAGGGTATTCAGTCTCGCCGGTACTTTTCGGGCGCCTACGCCGTACCCGCCGTTACGGGGAGCGGCCCCACGCCGGAGGCAGACCGCGCACGAGAAGATGTATTGTGCCTGCCGCTTTGGGGAAAGATGGGGCCGGAGGTGGTCGACGCCGTGTGTGCGGCGGTCCGTGGTGCCGTGCGCCAGTGACGTCATCTGCTGCGGCGATGCGGCGATGGGACGGGGTTCAACCTGCAATTTGCGTTCACAGATGCGGCGGGCTCACCCCGGCCTCAGCCCCGCGGGTCGATGGGGAAGTTCTGGTCGAAGACGTGGTCCGGGTCGTACGTGCGCTTGAGCGCCCGCAGCCGGTCGAGCGTGAGCGGCGGGAAGGCGTCGCGCAGCCGCTCGGGGCGCGGGTCGGTCTCGAAGGACAGGTACAGGCCGTCCATGTGCGGGTGCGCGAGCCGGTCCCACGTGTCGTCCAGCCCGGTGCGGGACGAGCGTCCAGCGAAGGCCGTGGCCGAGAGCTGCTGGTGGCGGTGGGCGTACGCGGTCGCGTCCGGCGCGACGTCGTTGCCGGCGGCTCCCGTCGCCCGCAGCTGCAGCAGCATCGCCTCGCCCGAGCCGAGAAGGCGCCCGAGGTCGGCGGCCGCCGCGTCCGTCATGGCGGGCAGCAGCCCGGAGCGGGTGACGGGCGGTGCACCGCCGTCGTGGTGGCGGGCCACCGGGCCGACGACGCCGGTGTACGGCGTGAGGGTCGCGCGCTGGTCGAGCACGGTCCCCGCGCCGAGCAGCTCCTCGAGGGCCGCGACGGCCGACGTCGTGTCGTCGTCCGCCCACACCGTCATGGCCTGCGCGAGCGGCTGACGGCCGCTGCCCCCGGCCTGCACGTGCAGGAAGCTGGTGAGCCGTCGGTCGGCGTCCTGGACGACGCGGCCCCAGCGGGCGAGGAGGCGGGCGGGGTCGGAGGCGTCGAACGTCATGGTCGCGAAGACGACGTCCGGCACCTCGGGGGCCTCGAGCTCCACCCACGTGACGACGCCGAGGTTGCCGCCCGCGCCCCGCAGCCCCCAGAACAGCTCGGGCTCGTGCCGGGCGTCGACGACGCGCACGGTGCCGTCGGCCGTGACGACCTCGTAGGCGACGACGTGGTCGATGGTCAGGCCCTGCGAGCGGCCGAGCAGGCCGATCCCGCCGGTCGTCGCCAGCCCGCCGACGCCGACGCCGCCGTAGTCGCCCGACGAGATCGCCCACCCGTGCGGGGCCAGCGTCGCGGCGACCTTGCCCCAGGTCGCGCCCGCGCCGAGCCGCACGCGGCGCGTCGCCTCGTCGACGACCGTCACCTCGTCCAGCGCGCCGACGTCGAGCACGACGCCGCCGTCGTTGGTCGACCGGCCGGAGATGCCGTGCCCGCCGGACCGCACCGCCAGCGGCCCGCGCTGCTCGCGGGCGTACCCGAGGGCGTCGACCACCTGCGCGGTGGTGCGGGGCAGCAGGACGATGCCGGGCGCGCCGCGGCGCATGTAGGTGGAGCGCAGGGAGGCGTACGCGCGGTCGCCGGGCTCGACGGCGGGCAGGCCGGCGGGCACGGCGTCGTAGGCGATGCCGTCGACCCGCTTGGCCAGGGCGGCGGCGGCGCGGACCGGACCGCTGGACGTGCCCGACGAGGCGCGCTCGGCGGCGACCGCGTCGCGGACCGCCGGGGCGACCTGCTCGGCGAACGTCCGGATGGTCGCGGGGTCGTCGGTGGCGAGGACGAAGGTGCCGATGCCGTCCTCGAGCGCGTACCGGACGAGGGCGTCGACCCACTGCTCGGGCGGGCCGTCCAGACCGTCGCCCGGGGTGGGGGAGAAGCGGCCGTTGATGTTGAGCAGCCGGCGGATCTCGCGGGGGTCGCGGCCGGCAGCCGTCGCGGCCTCGTCGATCGTCGCGTTGCCGCGCGCGAGGTCGCCGGGCTGCAGGTAACCCAGCGAGGGCAGCCAGCCGTCGGCCTTCCGGCCGACCAGGCGCAGCATGCGGGGCTTGTAGGCGCCGACCCAGATGCCGATCTCGTGCGCCGGGGCCGGGCCACGCTTGGCGCCCGCGAGGCGGTGGTGGTCGCCGCCGACGCGCAGCGGGCCGCGTCCGTCGGTGTCCCACAGGGCGCGGATGACGTCGATGGCCTCGCCGAGCGCGTCGACGGCCTCGCCGGGGGTCAGCCGCGGGACGCCCATGCCCTCGATGGCGTCCCAGAACGCCCCGGCGCCCAGGCCGAGCTCGACGCGGCCGCCGGACAGCAGGTCGAGGCTCGCGGCCGCGCGCGCCAGGACGGCCGGCGGGCGCATCGGCACGTTGAGGACGTTGCCGGACAGGTGCACGCGCTCGGTGCGCGCGGCGACCCACGACAGCAGCGTCCAGGTGTCGAGGAACGACGGCTGGTACGGGTGGTCCTGGAACGTCACCAGATCGAGGCCGGCCTGCTCGGTGAGCACGGCCAGGTCGACCGGGGTCTGCGGGTCGGCGTTCTGCGGGGTGAGGAACGTGCCGAGCTGCAGCTCGTGCCCGTAGTCGGTCATGGGTGCCTCCGAGGTCGTGTGCCGGCTAGATCATATGCCTGACAGACGATCTGTGGTGCAACAGGTATGCTGAGGGTGTGACGGACACCTCGACGCGCACCGGCGACGACCTCGGCTGGCAGCTCGGCACGCTGCTCGGCCGGTGGCGCACCGCCGTCGGCGAGGCGCTCGGCGGCATCCCCGCCGGCCCGCGCGGCTACCAGCTGCTGCGCGTCGTCGTCACCGCCGACGTGCCGCCCACCCAGGCCGCGCTCGCCGCCCACCTCGGCATCGACCGCACGGTCATGACCTACCTGCTCGACGACCTGTGCGCCGCCGGCCTGGTCGCACGCTGCCCCGACCCGGCCGACCGGCGCGTCCGGCGCATCGCCGCGACCGACCTCGGGCGGGCCGCGCTCGCCGACGTCGAGGGGCGCATCGCTGCCGCGGAGGCCACCGTCCTGCACGGCCTGGGCGCCGACGAGCAGGGCGTCCTGCGCGCGCTGCTCGCCCGGGCCACCGGCCCGGCCGCGTCGGGCGAGGACCACTGCGCGGTCGTCACCGCCTGATCCGCGCCGCCGCGTGACCCGCGCCGCCGCGTGACCCGCGCCGCCGCCGGATCCAGGGACCGGCGGTCCCCGGATCGACGCGGCCTTCTGCGCGGGCGGCCGCGCCCCGAGGCTGGCAGCACGGGTCGCCGCACCGGCGACCGCGGACCTCGGAGGACACCATGACCGGCCCCACCACCCCCCGCGTCGCACTCGTCACCGGCGGCAACCGCGGTCTCGGTCGTGCGAGCGCGCTCGCGCTCGCCGCCGCCGGCACCGACGTCGTGCTCACCTACCGGCAGCACGAGGACGAGGCGCACGCCGTCGTCGCCGACGTCGAGGCGCTCGGCCGACGCGCCGCGGCCCTGCGGCTGGACACGTCCGACCTCGCGGCGGTGGACGCCTTCCCGGCACGGCTGGCCGCCGTCCTGCACGAGCAGCGGGGCCGCGGGACCCTCGACGTGCTGCTGAACAACGCCGGCCTCTCGCTCGCGACGCCGCTCGGCGGCACCACGGCCGACGACCTGCAGACCCTGTTCGACGTCCACGTGCGCGGCGTCTTCCTGCTCACCCAGGGCCTGGTCCCGATGCTCGCGGACGGCGGCCGCGTCATCACCGTGTCGAGCGGGCTCGCACGGTTCGTCCAGCCGGGGGACCACGCCGGGTACGCGGCGATGAAGGCGGCGGTCGAGGCGTTGACGCGGTACTGGGCCGCGGAGCTGGGGGGTCGCGGCATCACCGTCAACGTCGTCGCGCCAGGGCCGGTGGCCACCGACTTCAGCGGCGGGGTCGTGCGGGACACCGTCGGCCTGCGCGACGCGCTCGCGTCGCAGACGGCGCTGGGGCGGGTGGGCGAGGCGGAGGACATCGGTGCCGTCGTGGCCGCGATCGCCTCGCCTGCGTTCGCGTGGGTCACCGGGCAGCGGGTCGAGGCGTCGGGCGGCATGCGGTTGTGACCGGCCTGCCCGTGACGCTTGCCCCGACGTCCGCGCGGGCGAAGACTGCCCGGGTGGACCGGCTCCAGCTCGCGGACTTCCTGCGCACGCGGCGCGAGGCCCTGCAGCCGCAGGACGTGGGCCTGCCGCGCGGGTCGCGTCGGCGCGCTCGCGGGCTGCGGCGCGAGGAGGTCGCGCTGCTGTGCGACATGTCGAGCGACTACTGGTCCCGCCTCGAGCAGGCGCGCGGCCCGCAGCCGTCGGACCAGATGCTCGCGGCGATGGCGCGCGGGCTGCGGCTCACGCTGGCCGAGCGGGACCACCTGTTCCGGCTGGCGGGCCGTCCCGCGCCGGAACGCGTGGGACGCGGCGAGCACGTGTCGCCCGGGCTGATGCGGGTGCTCGACCGCCTGCACGACACGCCCGCGCAGGTGATGACGGACCTGGGGGAGGCGCTTGCGCAGAACCCCGCGGCCGCCGCGCTGCTCGGGGACGAGTCCGCGCTGACCGGGCTCGACCGCGTCGTCGTGCACCGCTGGTTCGTGCACCCCTCCTCGCGCGACGTCTACCCCGTGCAGGACCACGACGTGCGCGGCCGGGTGTTCGTCTCGGACCTGCGCGCCGCGCTCGCCCGGCAGGGGCCCGGGTCGAGGGCGGAGCAGGTCGTGCAGTCGCTGCTCGTGCGCAGCGAGGAGTTCGCCCGGGTGTGGGCCGGGCACGAGGTGGGCCTGCGTCACGAGACGCACAAGCGGCTCGTCCACCCCGAGGTCGGGGAGATGAGCCTCGAGTGCCAGCGGCTCGTGGACGTCGAGCAGTCCCAGGTGCTGCTGGTGTTCACCGCCGCACCGGGCACACCGGACGACGACCGGCTCCGCCTGCTGGCCTCCCTGGCCCCCCGCCCGGCGCTGCCCACCCCCTCCTGACCGCGCAGCCCACCCTCTCCTGACCGCGCAGCCCACCCCTCCGTTGTCGGGGGTTGTGCGTCCCCTGGTTCTGTGGTTCATTAGTCGAGTAATGAACCACAGAACCAGCAGGGAGGGGTAGCCGTGTTCGACGGACGTGACCCCGTGTACCTGCAGATCGCGGACCAGATCAGGCAGGACGTGCTCTCGGGTGCGCTCGCATCCGAGGAGCAGGTCATGTCGACCACGCAGTACGCCACGACGTTCCGCATCAACCCCGCGACGGCGGCCAAGGCGTTCGCCCAGCTCGTCGACGAGGGCGTCCTCTACAAGCGCCGGGGCGTCGGCATGTTCGTCGCCCCCGGCGCCCGTGAGCGGCTGCTCGCCGAGGCTCGCGAGTCCTTCTTCACCGACACCGTCGACCCCGTCGCGGACGCCGCCCGCCTCCTGGGCGTCGACGTCGAGGACGTCGTCGCCCGGCTCCGCGCCCGTGCCGCCCGCCCCGCACCCGAGGGAGAGTCCCGATGACCGCGACCACCGGCTGGGGCGTCGAGCTCCAGGGAGTGACGCAGCGCTACGGCGACGTCACCGCGCTCGACGACGTCGCCCTGACGATCCGCCCCGGCACCATCACCGGCCTGCTGGGCCGCAACGGCTCGGGCAAGTCGACGATGGGCTCGCTGCTCGCCGCGTTCCGCCGTCCGACGGCCGGGCGGGTGCTCGTCGACGGTGAGGAGCCGTGGGAGAACGAGCGCGTCGTGCCGGGGGTGTGCTTCGTCCGGGAGTCCGGCGACGTGCTCGACGACTGCTCCCTCAAGGACAACCTCGCGTACCTCTCCGGCGCGCGGCCGTGGTTCTCGCACGAGCTCGCCGGCGAGCTGCTCGAGCTGTTCGAGCTGGACCTGAAGCGCAAGCCGTCGAAGCTGTCGCGCGGCAAGAGGTCGGCGTTCGGGATCGTCGTCGGGCTGGCGTCGCGCGCCCCGCTGACCATCCTCGACGAGGTCCACCTCGGCCTCGACGCGCCGAGCCGGTACGCCTTCTACGACGCGCTGCTCGCCGACTACGCCGAGCACCCGCGCACCATCGTGCTGTCGAGCCACCTCATCGACGAGGTCGAGCGGCTCCTCGAGGACGTCGTCGTGCTCGACGCCGGCCGCGTCCTCATCGCCCAGGACGTCGAGTCCCTGCGCGCCGAGGGCATCTCGGTCACCGGCCCCGCGGCGGCCGTCGCGGACTTCGTCGCGGGGCGCGACGTGCTCGCCACGCAGCGCCTCGGCGGCACCACCCAGACCACCGTGCGCGGCGCGCTCCTGGAGGGGGACGCGCGCCGCGCACGGCAGGCCGGGCTCGAGCTGGGCCCGGTCCCGCTGCAGGACCTGTTCGTCCACCTCACCGGCCCGGGCCGGACCACCGACGCCGCGGCACGCGCGCAGGGGGTGGACCGATGACGACGACAGCCGCCACCCGCCCGTCGCCCACGGTGCGCACAGCGCGCGTGCTGGGCGCGGTGCTGCTGAGCATGGCGGGGATCTTCTGGGCCCTCGCGGTCGTGGCGGTCGTCATCGCCACCCTCGTCGTCTGGCGCGTCAACGGCAGCGCCGACGTGTCGATCGCGGTGTACGCGCGGCAGGCGGCGACCTGGTTCCCCTTCTCGCTCGGCATCATGCTGGTCGGCGCCTACCTGCGGGTGCACATCGCGTCGGGCGTGACCCGCCGGACGTTCGTCCGGGCCGCGCTGCTCGTCGAGCTCGCCGCCGGCGTCGGGTACGCCGCCGTCTTCACGGCCCTCGTGCTGCTGGAGCGTGCCGTCCACGACGCCCTGGGCTGGGAGTCGGTCATCACGGAGATCCAGCTCGCCGACGAGTCCGCGTCAACCGGGGCGATGCTCCTCGAGCTGTCCGTGACGTTCGTCGTCGCCAACCTGTCCGGGCTGCTGGTCGGGGCCGTCTACCTGCGATTCGGCGCCTGGGTCGGCACGCTCACGCTCCCGCTGACCGTGGGTCCGCTCGTGCTGCTGCTCTACATCCCCGGTGCCCGGTACGTCGACCTGCCGGGCATCTGGACCACGACCGCGGCGGGCCACCTGGCCCTGGCGGTCGGCGTGGGCGTCGTGCTCGCCGCGGCGATGGCGGCGGTCTTCGCGGCCCTCGTGGAGCGGCTGCAGCTCGCCCCCGCGCCCTGACCCCACGACCGGACGACGGCACGACCCCACGACCCGACCACGAGAGAGGAGGACGCGATGTCCGCGACCGTCACCGCGGCCCTGGCCGGCCGCACGGGCCCGCTGCGGTCCACCGTCACCCGGCTCGCCGCCGTCAACCTCACGCTGCTCGTCTGGTTCTGGGCGTGCTCGGTGCCCGTCGTCGTGGTCGCGAGCATCCTGGTCGACCGGCTGCTGGGCGTCGACGACGTGGCCGTCTCGCTCTACACGCGGCACGCCGCCATCTGGTTCCCGTTCTCCCAGGGGATCGCCCTCGTCGGCCTCTTCCTGCGGGCGCACGTCGCCGCCGGCATGACGCGGCGGACGTTCGCGCGGGCGACGGTCCTCGTCGGGGTCGGCACGGGCGCGGCGTACGGCGTCGTGCTGACCCTGCTCGCCGTCGCCGAGCGCGGCATCCACACGGCCCTCGGCAGGGGCTGGCGGGTGACCGACGGCTTCCTCGCCGACGAGTCCTCACCCCTCGGCCTGCTGCTCGCCGAGGTCGTCGTGTGCTGCGTCGTCGGGAACGTCGCCGCCCTGCTCGTCGGTGTCGTGTACCAGCGCTGGGGCGCGCTGTACGGCACGCTCGCGCTGCCGCTCACCGTCGGCCCCGTGTTCCTCGTCTTCGCCCTGCTCGGCGCGGCCGGCGGCTGGGGCCCGCTGCCCGCCGCCGCCCCCGGCCCGCCGTGGCCCGCGCTCGGCTGGTCCGTTCTCGTCGTCGCCCTCACCGCCGCGGCCTACGCCGCCGTCGTCCGCCGCACGCAGCTGCGGCCACCGCACCCGTAACCGCGCACCGCGCACGCACCACGTCACCGCGCGTCACCCCGCGTCACACCCGTCCCCCCGGACCCGGCACCCGCCGGGGCCGCGGCACCCCGCACCCACGCGCCGCTCCCCGGCGCACCCACCGCCCACCCGGAGGTCAGCATGAGCACCACCCCGGTCGTCCGCGCGGAGCACCTGCGCAAGTCCTACGGCAGCACGCTCGCCGTCCAGGACGTGTCCCTCACCGTCGAGCGCGGCGAGATCTTCGGCGTCCTCGGGCGCAACGGCGCCGGCAAGACGACGACGGTCGAGATGATCGCCGGGCTGCGCCGGCCCGACGGCGGGACGGTCCGCGTCCTCGGGCTCGACCCGGCGACGCAGGCCGCCGCCGTGCACGACAAGGTCGGCCTCCAGCTCCAGGAGTCGGCCCTGCCGGACCGGCTGCGGGTCCAGGAGGCGCTGGAGCTCTACGCGTCCTTCTACGCCGCGCCGGCCGACCCCGTCGACCTGCTCGACCTGCTCGGCCTCACGGTCAAGCGTGACACCGCGTTCAAGGACCTCTCCGGCGGGCAGAAGCAGCGCCTGTCGGTCGCGCTCGCGCTCGTCGGCCGGCCCGAGGTCGCGATCCTCGACGAGCTGACGACGGGCCTCGACCCGCACGCCCGGCGCGAGACGTGGGCGGTCGTCGAGGCGGTACGTGACGCGGGGGTGACGATCCTCCTCGTCACCCACCTCATGGAGGAGGCCGAGCGGCTGTGCGACCGGATCGCCCTCATCTCCGGCGGGCTCGTCGCCGCGACCGGCACGCCGGAGCAGATCGTCGACCTCGCGCAGGGTGAGCACGTGCTGCGCGTGCGTCCCGAGCGGCCCGTCCCCGACGAGGTGCTGCTCGGCGCGCTCACGGGCGTCCCCGACGTCCGCGAGGCCGTCGTCGAGGACCGTGCGCTCGTCGTGCGAGGCGGCGGCGCGCTCGTCCAGGGCGTGCTCGTCGCGCTCGCCCGCCACGACGTCGCGACCCGCGACGTCCGCCTGGAGCGCGCGTCCCTCGAGGACGCGTTCGTCTCCCTCACCGGTGCCGACGGCGCCGACGCCCAGCCCGTGACGACCTCCGCAGAGGTGTGACATGACCGCCCAGACCCCGACCCCGACCACGACGGCCACCGCCGTCCCCGCCGCGGCGCGCCGTGGTGCCCTCGCCGCAGCCCCGGCGGCGTCGCGCCCCCGCGGCGGTGCGTTGCTGCGGATGACGGTCGCCGAGGCGCGCCTGCTGGTGCGCGACCCCGCGGCGGGGTTCTTCGCCCTCGGGTTCCCCGCGCTGCTCATCACCGTCCTCGGTCTCACGATGCCGTGGGCCGACGAGCCGTTCGACGACCGCGACCCGCTGCTCGCGCAGATCACCGCCATCACCGGGTACACGCCCATCGTGCTGAGCCTCGCGGTCGCGACCGTCGGGCTGTCGAGCCTCCCCGTGGCCGTCGCGACCTACCGGCAGCGCGGGGTGCTCAAGCGGCTCTCGGCGACACCGGTCGGCCCGGCCCGCCTGCTCGTCGCGCAGGTGCTCGTCTACCTCGGCGCGCTCGTCGTCGCGGCCGTCGTCGCCCTCGTCTGCGCTGTGCTCGTGGTCGGGGTGACGCTCCCGAAGCAGCCGTGGACGGTGGCCCTCGCGTTCCTGCTCGGGGTGCTCTCGACGTTCGCGGTCGGTGGGCTCATCGCGGCCCGGGCGGCGACGACGGGCGCGGCCAACGGCATCGGCATGACGGCGTACTTCATCAGCCTGTTCTTCGCCGGCGTGTGGACGCCGCTGCCGATCATGCCCGAGGCCGTCCAGACCATCGCCCGGTACCTGCCGCTCGGAGCGGCGAGCCAGGCGATGACCGACGCCTGGGTCGGTGCGCCGTTCCCCACCCAGCAGGTGCTCGTCATGGCCGCGTGGGCGCTCGTCGGCACACCGCTGGCGGTGCGTCTGTTCCGCTGGAGCTGACCCTCGCGCACGTCCCGACGGTGCGCCACCCGCAGCGGGTGGCGCACCGTCGTCGTGCTCCAGGCGAGGCCCCCTGGTCACGCTCCCACGAGAGCCTGCCCCTAAGCGTTTCGCGGCCTGGACGGTGCGTCCGCACCTGGTGAGAGTGAGCGTCGTCCAGACCGCATACCGCGGGCGCGTGACGCTGCGCACCGCGGACCGGTCCGTTCCTTCGTGCAGGACTGTCGCCGGCTCCGAGGCCCCCGACAGGCTCCACGCCCGGCACCGAGGCCGCGCGTGGTCGACGCCAGGAAAGGTACGGAAGATGACCTCAAGCACCCGACGGCGTGCCGTCAGAGCGGCCTGGGCCGTCCTGACGGCCACGACGCTCGTGGCCGCAGGCGGCATGCAGGCCGCCCAGGCGCTCTCCGGCTCGACGTCGCAGGCAGCGGTCCCCGCTGCCGTGGCGGTCGACTCCGAGTACGCGCAGCGGTTCCTCGAGCAGTACGAGAAGATCAAGGACCCCGCCAACGGGTACTTCAGCCCGCAGGGCATCCCGTACCACGCGGTCGAGACCCTCATGGTCGAGGCCCCCGACTACGGGCACATGACCACGTCCGAGGCCTACAGCTACTGGATCTGGCTCGAGGCCCTGTACGGGCAGGCCACCGGTGACTGGGACCCGCTGAACGAGGCGTGGACCAACATGGAGACGTACATGATCCCGCAGGCCGCGGATCAGCCGACGAACTCCTTCTACAAGGCCGACGCCCCGGCGAGCTACGCCTCGGAGTACAACCACCCGAGCAACTACCCGTCGCAGATCGGCAGCAGCGGCAGCGTCGGCAAGGACCCGATCGCCGCGGAGCTGCGTGCGACGTACGGCAACAACGACATCTACCAGATGCACTGGCTGGGCGACGTGGACAACGTCTACGGCTTCGGTGCGGCTCCCGGCCCCGGCTGCCAGCTCGGCCCGGACTACGAGGGCATGTCCCTCGTCAACACGTTCCAGCGCGGCCCGCAGGAGTCGGTGTGGGAGACCGTCCCGCACCCCACCTGCGACGACTTCACGTACGGCGGCCCCAACGGGTACCTCGACCTGTTCACCGGTGACGCGTCGTACGCCAAGCAGTGGAAGTTCACGTCGGCGTCCGACGCCGACGCGCGTGCCGTCGAGGCCGTCTACTGGGCCAACAAGTGGGCGACCGAGCAGGGCAAGGCCGCGGACGTCGCGTCCGTCGTCACCAAGGCCGCCAAGCTCGGCGACTACCTGCGGTACACGCTGTTCGACAAGTACTTCAAGACGATCGGCTGCACGTCGCCGAGCTGCCCCGCCGGCTCCGGCAAGGAGAGCGCGCACTACCTGCTGTCCTGGTACATGGCGTGGGGCGGCGCCACGGACACCAGCTCCGGCTGGGCGTGGCGCATCGGCTCGTCGCACGCGCACTTCGGGTACCAGAACCCGTTCGCCGCGTGGGCACTGTCCAACGACCCGAAGCTGACGCCGAAGTCGGCAACGGCCAAGGCGGACTGGACCAAGGCCGCCGAGCGTCAGGTCGAGCTGTACCAATGGTTGCAGTCGTCCAACGGTCCGATCGCCGGTGGCGCCACGAACAGCTGGGACGGTGCGTACGCGCAGCCGCCGGCCGGCACCCCGACGTTCTACGGCATGGCCTACACCGAGGCGCCCGTCTACAACGACCCGCCGTCGAACCAGTGGTTCGGCATGCAGGCGTGGGGCGTGCAGCGGCTCGCCGAGCTCTACTACGAGACCGGCAACGCGAAGGCCAAGACGGTCCTCGACAAGTGGGCGGCCTGGGTCGTCGACCACGTCGAGACCGACGGCGCCGACTGGTCGGTCCCGTCCGAGCTCACCTGGTCGGGCAAGCCCGACACCTGGAACCCGAGCAACCCCGGCTCCAACGCCGGCCTGACCGTCACGCTCAAGAGCTCCGGCCAGGACGTCGGCGTCGCCGGTGACACCGCCCGCGCGCTGCTGTTCTACGCGGCCAGGTCGGGCAACACCGAGGCGCGGGACACCGCCAAGGACCTGCTCGACGCGATCTGGGACAACAACCAGGACTCGCTCGGCGTCACCTCGGTCGAGACCCGTGGCGACTACAAGCGGTTCGACGACGAGTACACCGCCGGCGGCAACGGCGTCTACATCCCGGCCGGCTGGTCGGGCACCATGCCCAACGGCGACGTGGTGGAACCCGGGGTGTCGTTCCTCGACATCCGCTCGTTCTACAAGGACGACCCGCAGTGGGCGAAGGTCCAGGCGGCGCTGAACGGCGGGCCCGACCCGCAGTTCGAGTACCACCGCTTCTGGGCGCAGACGGCCATCGCCGGTGCCCTGTCGGACTACTCGCGCCTCTTCGAGGACGCCGGCCCCGGGCCGACGCCCACGGTGACGCCGACGGTGACCCCCTCGGTCACGCCGACGCCGACGGTGACCCCCTCGGTCACGCCGACCCCGTCGGTGACGCCGACCCCGTCGGTGACGCCCACGCAGAACCCCACGGGCGCCTGCACCGTGCGGTACACCGCCAACAGCTGGAACAACGGCTTCACGGCCTCGGTCCGCGTGACCAACAACGGGACCAGCGCGCTCAACGGCTGGAACCTGCGCTTCACGTTCGCCAACGGCCAGCAGGTCCAGCAGGGCTGGAGCGCGACCTGGTCGCAGTCCGGCACGGCGGTCACCGCGACCAACGCCGCGTGGAACGGCTCGCTCGCACCGGGCGCGTCCGTCGACATCGGCTTCAACGGGTCGCACTCCGGCACCAACAACGCACCGACGGCGTTCACCCTGAACGGCGCCGCCTGCACCGCCGGCTGATCGGCTGACGGCTCCCGTCGCGACCCCATGCGCGACGGGTGAGGGGCCGGTCCCGGGCACACGCCCGGGGCCGGTCCCTCGTCGTTGCTCCGGACCGGGGGGGATCTCGTCGAGGACGCTCTCGGTCCCGGCTCGCTGCGGCGCGGGCCTCCGTGCGGGCGCCGGCCTCAGGCCTGGTCGTCCTGACCGCCCGTGGACTCGCGGGCCACGATGCGGAACGCGGCCTTGTGGAGCCGGGGCGGGCGGACGTCCCGGGGGTCGGCCTCGATGCGCTCGACGAGCATCGCGACGGCCGTCTCGGCGATCTCCTCCCGTCCCGGGTCCACGCTGGACAGCGAGGGGTTCGAGAAGCGGCCGTCGCCGATGTTGTCGAACCCGATGACGGCCACGTCGTCGGGCACACGGCGCCCGGCCCGGGCGAGCGCCCGCAGGGCACCGATGGCGAGGCTGTCGTTGAGCGCGAAGACGGCGTCGAACTCGACGCCGGACGCGAGCAGCTCACGCGTCGCGTCCACGCCGTTCTGCGGGAGCCAGGGGGCGACGGCGCACTCGAGCCGTGGGTCCTCCGGCAGGCCGGCCACGGCGAGCGCCTCGCGGTAGCCCCGCACGCGCAGGTCCGACGGCCGCATCTGCCCGCTGCGCCGGTCGGGGTGGGCGCCGAGGACGGCGATGCGCCGCCGGCCGAGGCCGATGAGGTGCTCGACGGCCGCGCGGGCGCCCTCGACGTTGTGCATGGTCACGTGGTCGTCGGGCCCGCCGAAGATGCGCTCGCCGAGCAGCACGAGCGGGTAGGTGACGTCGTCGAGGAGGTGGCGGTCCTCGGTGCCGAGGTGCTCGGGACTGAAGAGCATGCCGTCGGTCTGCCGCAGGCCGTTCGTGAGCACGGCGGTCTCGTGGTCACGGTCCGCGCCGGCCTGGCCGATGATCACGCCCAGGCTGCGCCGCTCCGCGGCGGCGATCACCGCGTCCGCGAGCTCGGCGAAGTACGGCTGCCGCAGCTGCGGCACGGCGAGCCCGATGACGCCGGTCCTGCCGGAGCGCAGGCCCCGGGCTGACAGGTTCGGCCGGTAGCCCAGCTCGGCGATGACCCGCTGCACGCGCGCCCGCGTCTCGGGGCGCACGTGGGGGTGGTCGTTGACGACGTTCGAGACCGTCTTGTTGGAGACGCCGGCGCGCCGTGCGACGTCCTGCATCGTCACCTTCACGACGGCTGCCGCGCGTTCCCGGGTGCCCGTGCACCCGCCGCGCGTGCGTCCGCCCCTGCGCCCGGCCCAGGCCGTCCCGTCGTTCCCATGCCGAGAGGTTGACAGACGTACGCCGCGCGCGCAATAGTGGCGTGGCGGTTACGACGTCGTAAAACGCCAGGTCAGCGGTGTATATCGTCATAGGGGACGAGCATCGTGCCACGTGTGGCGAAACGTCCGATCCAGGGTGCCCTGCTCGACAGAGGTGTCGAGCGGCGAGGCCTCCCCTGGAAGGCAGGAGGAGCGGAAGTGGCACAGCTGCAGGAACGACCGGCGTCACCGGGCACGCCGCTCGGGCACAGGCTCAAGGGGCTGCTGTACTCGCAGCGTCTGGCCCCGTACTTCTTCATCGCCCCGTTCGTCATCACGCTGCTGGCGTTCTGGGCCGTGCCGCTCGTCCGGACCTTCGTGATGAGCACGCAGAGCGTGATGTTCGGCGAGGCCGCGTTCGTCGGCACCGACAACTTCGAGCGGCTGTGGCACGACCGGATCTTCTGGCAGGCCATGTACAACAGCGCCCGCTACATGGTGCTGACGCTCGTCATCCTCATCCCCGTCCCGCTGCTGCTCGCGGTCGTGATCAACGCCCGGCTCGGGTCGGACCGCCTGAAGAACCTCTTCAAGGCGTCGATGTTCATCCCCGCGCTGACGTCCGTCGTCGTCGCCGGCATCATCTTCCGGCTCATGTTCGCCGAGACGAGCACGGGCCTGGTCAACCAGGTCATCGCGTGGTTCGGCGCGGACCCCGTGCGGTGGCTGCGCACCGACCTCGGCGGCCTCGTCGCGCTGCTGGCACTGGCCACCTGGCGGTACACCGGCGTCAACATCCTGTACTTCCTGTCCGGCCTGCAGTCGATCGCCGACGAGCTCTACGAGGCGGCGTCGATCGACGGCGCCGGCAAGCTCCGGCAGTTCTTCTCCATCACCCTGCCGAACATCAAGCCGACGATGGTCTACGTCACGACCATCAGCATCTACGGCGGACTGGCGATGTTCCTCGAGAGCTTCATGCTCTACGCCGGCAACAGCTCCCCGAACAACCAGGGTCTGACGGTCGTCGGCTACCTGTACCGCCGCGGCATCGAGGAGAACGACCTCGGCTACGCGTCCGCCGTGGGGGTGGTCCTGCTCGTCGTGATCATGGCGATCAACCTCACCTACCTCACCCTCACCGGCACGTTCAAGAAGGAGTCCCGATGAGCGCGCCCACCGCCACGACCACGCCCGCCCCCTCGGCGGAGCACGGGACGGGCGTCCCCGGGGGCCGTCGCAAGTACCCGCTGCCCCGGGCGATGTTCGTGACGATCCAGAGCATCTTCCTCGTCGTCATCGGGCTCATCGTCCTGGTGCCGCTCGTCGTGATCTTCGTCGGCACGTTCCAGGACGGCGGCGAGATCATGCGCAGCGGCCTGCGGCTCGACGTCGACATCTCGTCGTTCCGGTTCGACAACTACGTCATGATCTTCACCGACTCGGGCCTGTACTTCCGGTGGTTCGCCAACTCGGTGGGCCTCACGCTCGTCCAGGTGGCCGGCACGCTCCTGGTCAGCTCGTTCGTCGCCTACGGCTTCGCGATGTACGACTTCAAGGGGAAGACCGCCGCGTTCATCTCGGTGCTGCTCCTCATGACCGTGCCGTTCGAGATCATGATGCTGCCGCTGTACGTCATGGTGAACGACATCGGGCTCGCGGACTCGTACAGCGTCATCGTCATCCCGTTCCTCGCGGCGTCCGTGACGATCTTCTTCTTCCGGCAGTACTTCATGGGGATCCCCAAGGAGCTGCTCGAGGCCGGCCGCGTGGACGGCGTCACCGAGTTCGGCATCTTCTTCCGGATCGTGCTGCCCATCTCGCGGCCCGCGCTGGCCGCCATGGGGATCCTCAACGGCATGGTCACGTGGAACAACTTCCTGTGGCCCCTGCTGGTGCTGCGCTCGGCGGAGAAGTTCACGCTGCCGATCGGCCTGAACACCCTGCTGACGCCGTACGGGAACAACTACGACCTGCTGATCATCGGGTCCTTCTTCTCCCTCCTGCCCGTCCTCGTGCTCTTCCTCTGCTTCCAGCGATTCTTCGTCGCCGGGATGACGGCGGGGGCGCTCAAGGGCTGATCGCCCACCCGCACCACCCGCACCACACAACGAAACGGAGTCACCACCATGGCAGGACCACGCAGGTACTCGGCGCTCGTCGCGGCCGGCCTGGCCGGGGCGCTCATGCTCTCGGCGTGCGGCGGCAGCTCGGACGAGCCCGCCGCGGCCCCCGCCGACGGCGAGGCCACCAAGCTCGACATGTGGGTGTTCGCCGAGCTGCACGCGGACTACTACGAGCAGATGGCCGACGAGTGGAACGAGCTGAACCCTGACCGGCCCGTCGACCTCGACGTGACCGTCTACCCGTACCAGGACATGCACAACAAGCTGCAGCTCGCGGTCAACGCGGGCTCCGGCCTGCCGGACGTCGTCGACATCGAGGTCAACAAGTTCGCCAACTTCGTGTCGGAGGACGGCCGCACCCCGCTCATGGACCTGTCCGAGGCCGCCAAGCCCTACCAGGACGACATCGTCCAGGCGCGGCTGGACCTCTACACCCGCGCCGAGAAGATGCTCGGCTTCCCGATGCACGTCGGGGCGTTCGTGACGTTCTACAACGCGGCGCTCCTCGAGGAGGCCGGGATCGACTACACGACCATCGAGACGTGGGACGACTTCTCGGAGGCTGGGGCGAAGTACAACGCGGCGACCGGCAAGGCGTTCGGCATCGCCAGCACGACCGTCAACTTCGTCGAGCCGCTCATCGTCGCGCAGCTCGGGGGCAACTTCTTCGACGAGAACGGTGACGTCGACGTCGCCAACCCCGACGTCGTCAAGGCGTTCGAGATGCAGAAGGCCATGCTCGACGCGGGCGCGATCTCCACGATCCCCGGCGGCAGCCCCGACGACGAGCAGGCGTTCGGCGTCATCAACAGCGGCGACTACGCCGCCGTGGTGTACCCCGCCTGGTACACGTCGCGCTTCGTCGACTACATGCCCGACCTCGCCGGCGACATCGCGATCGCCCCGGCGCCCGTCGTCGAGGGCAGCGACGTCGCCACGATCGGTGGCGGCGGCACCGGCACGGCCGTCATCGAGTCCTCGCCCAAGAAGGACTTCGCGGCGGAGTGGCTCGCGTTCGCCAAGCTCTCGCCCGAGGCGAACGTCGCCGTGTGGGAGGTCCTCGGCTTCGACCCCGTCAACATGTCGGTGTGGGAGGACGAGGCCGTCACGAAGGACCCGGAGAACAAGTTCAACAAGTACTTCCGGACGAACCTGTTCGACGTGCTCAACGAGGTCAAGGACGGCATCGGCCACTTCGACGGCTTCGCGAACCCGAACCTGCCGACGCTGAACAACCTCTTCACCACCACCACCCTGACCGAGGTCTACGAGAACGGCGTCGCGCCGTCGCAGGCTCTCGAGCAGGCGCAGAAGGACCTGCAGAACCAGATCGGCCAGTAGTCGCGGTGAGCCCGGGCGCCGGCAACCCCGGCGCCCGGGCCCGTGGCCACCACCCCGCGCCCGTGACCCGTCGCGGCGCCCCAGCACAGGAGTAGCAATGCAGAGCGGCAAGCTGTCGATCGACCCCGCCTTCGTCGTGGCCCCCGTCAACCGCCGGGTGTTCGGGTCGTTCGTCGAGCACATGGGTCGGTGCGTCTACGGCGGGCTGTACGAGCCCGGGCACCCGACCGCGGACGAGGACGGTCTGCGCGGCGACGTCCTGGAGCTGGTGCGGGAGATGGGCGTCACGGCCGTGCGCTACCCGGGCGGCAACTTCGTCTCCGGGTACCGGTGGGAGGACGGCGTCGGACCCGTCGAGGACCGCCCGACGCGCCTCGACCCGGCGTGGAAGACCATCGAGACCAACGCGTTCGGCCTCAACGAGTTCATGCGCTGGGCCCGCAAGGCCGACATCGAGCCGGTCATGGCCGTGAACCTCGGGACGCGCGGCATCGCCGAGGCCGTCGAGCTCCTGGAGTACGCGAACCACCCGAAGGGCACCGCGGTGTCCGACCTGCGCGTCGAGCACGGCGCGCCCGAGCCCCACGCCATCCGCACGTGGTGCCTCGGCAACGAGATGGACGGCCCCTGGCAGCTCGGGCACAAGACGGCCGAGGAGTACGGCCGCCTGGCGGCCGAGACCGCGCGCGCGATGCGCCAGGTCGAGCCCGACCTCGAGCTCGTCGCCTGCGGGTCCTCCGGCCGCGGGATGGCGACCTTCGGCGCCTGGGAGGACACGGTCCTCGAGCACACGTACGAGCTCGTCGACCACGTGTCCGCCCACGCCTACTACGAGCTCGACGGCGACGACCGGGCCAGCTTCCTCGCCTCGTCCGTCGACATGGACAAGTTCATCCGCGAGGTCGTCGCCACGGCCGACGCGGTCGGTGCGCGCCTGAAGTCGTCGAAGAAGATCATGATCTCGTTCGACGAGTGGAACGTCTGGTACAACAAGGCGCTCACCGAGTCCGGCCTGCCGACGGACTGGACGCAGGCGCCGCGGCTCAGCGAGGACGCGTACACGGTGCTCGACGCCGTGGTCGTCGGGTCGCTGCTCATCACGCTGCTGCAGCACAGCGACCGCGTCGCGATCGCGTGCCAGGCGCAGCTCGTCAACACGATCGCCCCGATCCGTTCCGAGCCCGACGGCCCGGCGTGGCGCCAGTCGATCTTCCACCCGTTCGCGCTCACGGCACGTCACGCGCGGGGCCAGGTGCTCGACCTGCGGGTGGACGCACCGACCCTCACCACCGCCAAGCACGGCGAGGTGGCGGTCCTGGACGCGGTCGCCACCCACGACGCCGAGACGGGACAGCTCGCCGTGTTCGTGGTCAACCGCGACCCCGCCGAGGCCGTCGCCTTCGCCACGGACCTGCGCGGGTTCGGCGCGGCGACCCTCACGGAGGCCGTCCTGCTCGCCGACGACGACCTGTTCGCGGCCAACACGATGGACGAGCCCGACCGCGTCGCGCCGCGGCCCCACACGTCGGCCGCGGTCGACGGCACGACGCTGCGCGCGGAGCTCCCGCCGGCGTCCTGGAGCATGTTCCGGCTCCAGCTGTCCTGAGGTACCGCACGCGAACCGTCACCCGGCGACCGCCGCACCCGCCCCGGCAGGGGAGGGGAGGCACGTCGTCGGGTGACGGTTCGTGCACGTCCCCGCCGCCATGAGGCGGCGCCCCGGCGCCACCCGCCCGGGTACGGGGTAGGGCGTGCCCTACCCCGCCACGTGGGCGGGCACCGCAGCGCCGGCCCGCGCGCGACGCCTACCGTCGTCGGCATGAGCACAACCATCGAGGCCACCACCGCGCCTCCGCTCCCGGACGAGGTCCCGCTCGCCGACGACGTGCGCGTCGTCGCGCCGATGCTCACCGGCGGTCGCGCGCTCGGGCTGGCACCGGTCTCGGGTGCCACCTGGGCCGGCGCCGGGCAGATCGTCCTGGCGGCGGCCGTGAGCCTCGCGGCGTCCGTCCTGCTCGTCACCGGGGTGGCGCTCGGGATCGGGCTGGTGGTGCTCGTCGTCGGCGTGCCGCTGCTCGTCCTGACGCTGGTCCTGGCCCGCGGGTACGGCGCCGGGGAGCGCGCGCGGCTGCGGGCCCAGCTCGGCGTCGTCGTGCTGCCGCCCGCACCCGGCCCCGGGGCGCCGTACCACCCGCGCACGTGGTGGCCGTGGCTGCGCGACGCCCGCTCGTGGGCGGCCCTCGCGCACGCGCTGCTCACGTGCCTCCTGGCGTGGACCGCCGGGTCCGTCGCCCTGAGCGTGGCGGCGTTCGCGCTCGTCGTGCCCGCCGCACCGTTCGCGGGGCGGGTCCACGCGATCCACCTCGTGCTCCTCGTCCCCGGGGCCGTGGCGGCGCTGTGGCTCGCGGCGCTCGTCGTGCAGCTCACGAACCTCGCGCAGGTCCGGCTGACGCGCACCCTGCTGGGAGGACGCTCGCGTGCCGAGGCCGAGCGCGCGGCACGGGCCGCCGAGCAGCGCGCCGACGTCGCCGAGGACCGCGCCGAGCACCTGCGCGAGACGCGCACGGCCGCCGTCGTGGCCGCCGACGAGGAGCGCCGCCGCATCGAGCGCGACCTGCACGACGGCGCCCAGCAGCGCCTCGTCGCGCTCGGCGTCGAGCTGGGCGTCGCACGCCGGGCCGCCGCCCAGGACCCGGCCGCGGCCGTCGCCGCGATCGACGCGGCGCACGGTGAGGTCAAGGAGGTGCTGGCCGAGCTCCGCGACCTCGTCCGGGGCGTCCACCCCGCCGTCCTCACCGACCGCGGCCTGGACGCCGCGCTGTCGGCACTCGCGGCCCGCTGCCCCGTGCCCGTCGACGTCGACGCCCACGGCGTCGGTGACGGCGTCGGGTCGCAGGCGCAGGCCGCGGCGTACTTCGTCGTCGCCGAGGCGCTCACCAACGTCGCCAAGCACGCGACCGCGACGCGGGCCACCGTCCGCGCGGCGGTCGACGGCGACCGGCTGCGCATCGAGGTCGCGGACGACGGCGCCGGCGGTGCGCACACCGCGCCCGGCGGCGGCCTGGACGGCCTGCGCCGCCGCGTCGAGGCGCTGGACGGCACGTTCCACCTCGTCAGCCCCGCCGGCCGGGGCACCGTGCTCACCGTGGAGGTGCCGTGCGCATCGTGATCGCCGAGGACTCCGTCCTCCTGCTCGACGGGCTGACCCGTCTGCTCACCGCCGAGGGGCACACCGTCACCGGCTACCGCACCGCGGACGAGCTCGTCGCCGTCCTGGGCGACCCGGCCGCCGACCTGCCCGACGTGGTCGTCACCGACGTCCGCATGCCCCCGACGCACACCGACGAGGGTCTGCGCGCCGCCGTCCACCTGCGCGGCCTGCACCCCCGCCTGCCCGTGCTGGTGCTCTCGCAGTACGTCGAGCAGCGCTACGCCCGTGAGCTGTTCGCCGCCGACGCGCGCGGGCTGGGGTACGTCCTGAAGGACCGCGTGGCCGACGTCGACGACTTCCTCGCCGCACTCGCCCGCGTCGCCGCCGGCGGCACGGCCCTCGACCCCGAGGTCGTCGCGCAGGTGCTCGCCCGCTCGCGGCGCACCCTGTCCGACCTGCTCTCGCCCCGCGAGCGCGAGGTCATCGCGCTCATGGCCGAGGGCCGGTCCAACGCGGCCATCGCCGAGCGGCTCGTCGTCGGCCTGCCGGCCGTCGAGAAGCACGTGACCTCCATCCTCACCAAGCTCGACCTGCCGCCCGACGCCGACGACCACCGCCGCGTCCTCGCGGTGCTGCGCTGGCTCGAGGACGGCCCGACGAACGGAGCCCGACCGTGACCGCCGCACAGCCCACGCACGTCCCGCCGCCGACACCGCCGGACAGCACCCCGGGTGCACCCGCGCGACGCCCCGCCGGCGGTCGCGCCCTGACCGTGGTGGGCGGTGTGCTCGCGGCGCTGCTGCTCGCGCTCGGCGTCGTGCAGGTCCTCGCGTGGATGTTCACGCAGACCACGTCCGCCGCGGCGACGCTCGCGGCCACGGACGTCGTCGAGCTCGTCGCCGACGGCGAGGTCCTCGTCACCGTGTCCGCGGTGGACGACGTGCGCGTGGAGCGCGTCGCGCGGTTCGCCTGGGGCGGGCCCCGGTACGAGGTCACGTCGGACGGCGACCGGACGGTCGTGCGGCACGAGTGCGAGGGCGTGTGGCTGACGAGCTGCTCCGCAGGGCTGGAGGTGACGGTCCCCGAGGGCACGCACGTGGTGGTCCGCACCGTCGACGGCGAGGTCCGGGTGGCCGGGCCCGCCGCGGACGTCGAGGTGCGCGCGGCCGACGGCGACGTCCACGTCTCCGGTGCCCGGGGTGACCTCGACGTGCGCGGCCTCGACGGCGACGTCACGGCGCAGGGCGTGCGCGGGGACGTCGCGGTGGAGCTCGCCGACGGCGACGCGCGCGTCACCGAGGCCGGCGGCGACGTCGCGGTGCGCAGCCGCGACGGCGCCGTCGTCCTGGCCGACGTGGCCGGCGACGCGGACGTGCGGGGCTCCGACGGGCACATCGAGGTGCGCGACGTGCGCGGTGCGCTGACGGCGCGGAACCGGGACGGCGACGTGCTGGTCGCGCAGGTGCGCGGCGACGTCACGGTGCAGGCGGTCGACGGCGACGTGACGGTCCACGGGACGGGGGCCCCCGTCGCGCTGCAGATCACGTCGAACGGACGCCAGCGCGTCGAGGGCCCGACGGACGCGGCCGCCGACGTGCGCGTCGAGCTGAGCGTGTCCGACGGCGACGTGACCTACCTCGGCCCCGAGGGCTGACGGTCTGCCAGACTCCCGGCGTGACCACGACACCGGACCACCCCGCCGCCGGCCCCGGGCGCGCCGCCGCCCGGTACGCCCTCGTCGCGGCCCTGACCGCCGCCTGCTGGTTCGCCTGGCTGGGGTGGGACACGCAGTACCGGACGGACCCGGTCACCGGCGACGTCACCGGGCCCTACGAGGCGTGGCAGGTCGTGGGCTGCGTCGTCAGCCTCGTGGCCGTGACCGTGCTCGCGGTCCGGGCGCTCGGCGGCCGACGCGCCGTGGCCACGGTCGCCGTGACGTTCACGGCGGCGTGGGTGGCCACCCAGGCGCCGCGGGACGAGTCCGGGCTCTGGCTGGTCGGGGCGTTGCTGGTGCTGCTGGGGACGACCGTGGGCGCCGGCGTCGTCGCCCTGGTGGCGGGCGCCGGCCGGCGCCGCCGCGCACGCGCCGCGCACGCCTGACGGGCACCCGAGGCGCGCTCGCTACGGGCGCCCGCACCCCGAGGGTCCCGCCCGTCACGCACGACGAAGGCCCCTGATCCGCATCTCTGCTGATCAGGGGCCTTCGACCTGTCGGGGTGGCGGGATTCGAACCCACGACCTCTTCGTCCCGAACGAAGCGCGCTACCAAGCTGCGCCACACCCCGTGGAGCCTGGCAAGGATAGCCGACGAGGACCCCCGCGACGAAATCCGATCAGGGCGACGTCAGCGTGAGGAGCGTCGCCTCCGGCCGGCAGGCGAATCGCACGGGTGCGTACGGCGACGTGCCGAGCCCGGCGGAGACGTGCAGCCACGACGAGCCCGCACCGTCGGCCCGGTCCGGGCGGGCGCCCGGCCAGCCGTGCAGCCCCTTGGCGCGGCGCAGGTCCAGGTCGCAGTTGGTGGTCAGCGCTCCCCAGAACGGCACCGCGAGCTGCCCGCCGTGCGTGTGCCCGGCGATCGTCAGGTCCACGCCGTCGGCGTGCATGGCGTCCAGCACCCGCCGGTACGGCGCGTGGGTGACGCCCACGTGCAGGTCGACCGCGGGGGAGCGGCCGTCGGACGTGCGCGCGTCGTCCGGGCCGCCCGCCGGGGGCATCGTGTCGCGTTCCATGTGCGCGTCGTCGGTGCCGACCAGCGACAGCCGGCGCCCGTCGACCTCGAGGGCGTCGCGGCGGTTGGACAGGTCGACCCAGCCGGCGGACGTCAGCCGCGAGACGAGCTCCCGCCAGGGCAGCGCCGCCGGCGGGCGCTGCGGGGCGTGGCGCGCGTCGGGCAGCAGGTAGCGCGCGGGGTTCTTGAACCCCGGTGCCACGTAGTCGTTGGACCCCAGGACGAACGCCCCGGGGACCGCGAGCAGCGGCTCGAGCGCCCGCAGCAGCGCGGGCATCGCGTCGGCGTGCGCCCAGTTGTCGCCCGTGTCGACGACCAGGTGCGGGTCGAGCGTCGCCAGGTCCCGGACCCAGTCGACCTTGCGACGCTGCCCGGGGGTCAGGTGCAGGTCGGAGACGTGCAGCACCCGCAGCGGCGCCTGCCCCGGGGGCAGCACCGGCACGGTCACCTCACGCAGCGCGTACCAGCGGACCTCGACGAGCGAGGCCCACGCCAGGGCGGCGGCCCCGGCCACGGCCAGCCCGCCGGCCGCACGCAGGGCGGTGCCGGCGAGGCCGGCCGCGCCGGTCGCCGGGGTGCCACCGCTCACGGCTGGCCCGGGCCCGGACGGCCGCCGCCGCCACCGCCGCCGCCCGGCCCACCGGTGCCGGGGCCGCCGGGCCCGCCGGGCCCGGGGCCGGGGTTCTGCGGTGCCGCCGGCTGCCCGCTGGAGAGCTTCACGGTGATGGTCGAGCCCCGCGAGGCCGTCGCCGCGGACTGCTCCGCGACGGTGCCCGCCGGGTAGCCGGACGCGATCTGCTCGCCGGAGACGGACATGCCGAACCCGGCCCGTTCCAGCCGATCGCGCGCCTGCTGCTCGTCCAGGCCCAGCACGGACGGCACGGGGATCCGCTCGCCGTAGATCTCACGGTCGGCCGGCTGGGAGAACCCGGGGTTCTCGGTGCCGGCGAGGATCTGGGTCATGTACCGCTTCCACGTCGGGGCGGCGATCGACGAGCCGTACGGGCCGCTGGTGTACCGCTTGCCGTTGATGGTCACCCGGTTCATGGACCGCATGGCGTCGCTGAAGCCGACCCACACGGCGGTCGCGCGCAGCGGGGTGTAGCCGACGAACCAGTTGTACTCGTTGCTCGACGTCGTCCCCGTCTTGCCCGCGGAGGGGAACGGCGGGGCCCCGACGGACTTGGCCGTGCCGGTCCACACGTTGCTCAGCGCGTAGTTCATGGCGGAGGCGTACTTGGGGTCGATCGCGCCGCCCCGGCAGTCCGCCGACGGGACGGCCACCTCGGTGCCGTCCGCCTTGACGACCTGCGTGATGGCGATCGGCTTGCAGTAGGTGCCGCCGGACGCGAACGTCGCGTACGCCGCGGCCATCTGCAGCGGGGACGTCGAGTCGGTGCCCAGGACCACCGCGGGGTAGGGGTCGAAGGGCACGCCGCCCAGGGGCTTGCCGTTCGAGCCCGTCGAGTTGGGGTCGCCGGCCTTGGTCACGCCCAGGTCCGCGGCGCCCTGCATGATGTTGCACAGGTCGAGCTGGGACGCCATGGCGACGTACGCCGAGTTGACCGAGTTCCGCGTGGCGTCGAGGACGTTCTGCGGGATCGCCCGGCCGTTCTCGGAGTTGCCGAACTTGAAGGTGTCGTTGGCGAAGCGCCCGACGCACGAGGCGGTGAACTCGCGGGTGTTGTACTGCAGCCGCGAGCCGTTGACCGTCTCCTGCAGCGCGTGACCCTGCTTGAGCCACTCCAGCAGCGTGAAGACCTTGAACGTCGAGCCGGGCGCGAAACCGCCGGACCCGCCGTACTGGTAGCTCGTGTTGAAGTTGACCGACGTCTCGCCGGGCTGCTGCTCGCGCAGCGCCGAGTAGTTGCGGTTCTGGGCCATCGCGGTGATCTGCCCCGTCCCCGGCTCCACGGTGACCACGGCGCTGGCGACGCCCGACGGGTCGTCCACGGGGACGCCGGCCTTCACCTCGGCGTCGGCCACCGCCTGCTCCGCGGGACGCAGGGTCGTGGTGATCCGCAGACCGCCGATGTACAGCAGCTTCTTGCGCTCCGAGGGCGTCTCCCCGAAGGCGGGGTCGTTGGCGATGACCTTGGTGACGTAGTCGCAGAAGAACCCGGAGCCGGGCACGGCCGCGTCGGCCGACATGCAGCCCTGGCGCAGCGGCGAGACGGCCAGCGTGTCCTGGATCGGCGTCGCCAGCCCGGCGGCCAGCTCCTCCGGGGTGATGTACCCCTCGCGCTCCATGTCACGCAGGACCTTGTCCCGGCGCTTCTGGGAGTTCTTGTGCCGCTCGGCACGCTGCTCGTCGGTCTGGTTGGCCGCGCCGACGGGGTCCCAGGCGCTGGGCGACTGCGTGATGCCGGCGATGGTCGCGGCCTCGAGGTAGTTCACGTCCTTGGCGGACTTGCTGAAGTAGTACTGCGCGGCCGACTCCACGCCGTACACCGACGCCCCGAACGCGGCGATGTTGAGGTACTTCTCGAGGATCTCGTCCTTCGTCATGGACTTCTCGAGCGTGATCGCGATCTTGGCCTCGCGGAGCTTGCGCGCGATGCCGGGCGAGCCCTTCGACACCTTGGCCTCGGCGCGCAGCCGCGCGCGCTCCTTGGGGTCCTCGACCCGCTCGGCCGCGTCGAGGAAGACGTTCTTGACGTACTGCTGCGTCAGGGTCGACGCACCCTGCGTCTCGCCGCCGGCCTGCGCGACGGCCGCCCGCAGCATGCCCGCGGGGTCGATGCCGGAGTGCTCGTAGAACCGGCGGTCCTCGACCGCGATGACCGCCTTCTGCAGGATCGGCGCGATCTCGGTGAGCGGCACGACGATGCGGTTCTGGTCGTAGAACGTCGCCAGCAGCGTGCCGTCGGCCGCGAGGATCTCCGACTTCTCCGGCAGGGGGGCCTGCTCGAGCTCGCTCGGCAGGTCGTCGAACGCCGTCACGGACATGCTCGTGACGCCGTTGGCGACGGCGACGCCGGGCAGCACCAGGCCGGCGGCGAGGACGCCACCGATCCCGGCGACGAGGCAGAAGGAGAGCAGGAGGGCCAACGCCTGGGCGGCGCTGACCCTGCGTCCGCGCGCGCGGGCAGGGGTCGGCATGGCGTCAGGCTACCGGGGGGACGTGCGTCCGCGGGGGGCTCCGGGTCCCGCGCGCGCGGCCTTTACCGGACCTGCACACGTCGCCATCCACCCGTCCGCAGGAAAAGACCCGCCCGGGGTCTCGTCAGGACCACCCTCGTGCCGATACCGTCACGCCTGCGACACGCAGGGGAGCAACACGCGGAGGAACACGTGGTAGCGCAGGGGGCACAGGTGTACGAGGGCCACTGGACAGCACAGGCGTCGTGCGGTCAGGGCAAGCAGGCGCCCGACGCGCTCTTCGTCGAGGGCGCGGCGCAGCGGGAGGCCCGGGCGGTCTGCCACGGGTGCCCCGTCCGCCTGGACTGCCTGGCCGACGCGCTCGACAGCCGCGCCGACTTCGGTGTGTGGGGCGGTATGACCGAGCGCGAGCGCCGCGCGCTGCTGCGACGGCGCCCGGAGGTCGCGTCCTGGCGCGACGAGCTGCTGGGCAGCGAGCCGGCGCTGGTCGCGCTGGGCGGCGTGTGAGCGCTTCCACGCCGATAGGGTGAGCTCATGGCCACCCAGTGGGAGTACGCGACCGTTCCGCTCATCATCCATGCCACCAAGGCGATCCTGGACCAGTGGGGGTCCGACGGCTGGGAGCTCGTGACGGTGATCCAGGGCCCCGACGCCGGCCTGGTCGCGTACCTCAAGCGTCCCAAGGGCGCGTGACGGTGGACCCGGCACCCGGCCGTGTGGCGGCCCGCCTCGCCGAGCGGGGCCTGACCCTGCCGGGTGTCGCGGCGCCGCTCGCGGCGTACGTCCCCGCGGTCCGCAGCGGCGCGCACGTGTGGACCTCCGGGCAGCTCCCGTTCGTCGACGGCGCCCTGCCGGTCACGGGCAAGGTCGGCGCGGAGGTCGACGTCGAGACCGCCACGGCGCTCGCGCGGACCGCTGCGCTCAACGCGCTGGCTGCCGTCGGCGCGGTCCTCGCGGCCGAGGGGCCCGACGAGGACCCGGTGGCAGCTCTGGACCGGGTGCGTCGTGTGGTCAAGGTGGTCGGCTTCGTCGCGAGCGACCCCGCGTTCACGGGCCACCCCGCCGTCGTCAACGGCGCCAGCCTGCTGCTGCACGAGCTGCTCGACGAGCGCGGCGTGCACGCCCGCTCGGCCGTCGGGGTCGCGGCGCTGCCGCTGGACTCGCCCGTCGAGCTCGAGCTGGTCGTCGAGACGGACTGAGCGCAGCCGGGACGGACCGATCGCACGGGCCGATCGCACGGGCCGGCCCGGACGGGCCGGCCGCGGTCTCAGCGGGCGCGACGCTCCAGCCGGTCGACGTCGAGCAGCACGACCGCTCGGCCCTCGCGGCGGACCCAGCCGCGTGCGGCGAAGTCGGCGAGGGCCTTGTTGACGGTCTCGCGGGACGCCCCGACGAGCTGCGCGAGCTCCTCCTGCGTGAGGTCGTGCGCCACGCGGATGCCCTCCTCGACGGGCTGGCCGAACCGCGTCGACAGGTCCAGCAGCGCCTTGGCGACGCGGCCGGGGACGTCCGAGAACACGAGGTCCGCGAGCGCCTCGTTGGTGCGGCGCAGCCGCCGCGCGAGGGCCTGCAGCAGGTGCTCGGCGACCGTCGGCTTGTCGGCGAGCCAGGTGATGAGGTCGCGGTGGCCCAGCTCCAGCACCACGGCGTCGGCCACGACCGTCGCGGTCGCGGTGCGCGGGCCCGGGTCGAACAGGGACAGCTCGCCGAACATCTCGCCGGGGCCGAGGACGGCCAGCAGGTTCTCGCGGCCGTCGTTGGACCGCCTGCCGAGCTTGATCTTGCCGTCGCGCACCAGGTAGAGCCGGTCGCCCGGCTCGCCCTCGTGGAACAGGACGTCGCCGCGCGTGACGTCGAGCACCTTCATCGAGTCGATGAGTGCCCGGGACGACTCCTCGTCCATGCCCGCGAACAGCGGCGCCGTCAGCACGATGTCCTCCGCCACGGCGGTTCCTTCCCCTCGTCCCGCTCGGTCGCGGGCGTACCTCCCGTCCGGCACCGAGGCCGGACGTCCGCAACCAGTCTGCCCCATCGCGGGCCCGCCGCGCGTCGACGCGGTGCGCAGAGCGCCCCGGGGCGGTCAGCGGCCCTCGACGGCGGGCGCGCGCGGCCGCAGCGCGGCGGACGGGTCGCCGGCGAGGCGCTCGACGAGGCGAGCGGTGGTGCGGTCGAGAGCCTCCACGACGCCCTGCTCGTAGGCGGCGAGCCGGGTGTCGAGCGCGCGCAGGTCGGGCAGGCGGCCCAGGTCGTGGCCGTCTCCCGGGGGCAGGGCGGCACCCAGCTCGTCGGGGCGCGGCACCTGCAGGCAGACGTCGAGGGGCAGGAGGAACGCGACCTGCTCACCGAGGGTGCCGGGGGAGGCGGCCGCTGCCACCGCCAGGTCCATGCGGGCCCGCACGGCACGGCGCCACCACGCGACCCGGTCGCGCTCGGCGCGCAGCGCGCGGCGCGCGAGCCGCAGCTCGTGCAGGGGTTCGACGCCGGACGTCACCCCTGCTGGTTCGGATCGTGACCGTCCGCCCTTGACCGGTCCGCACCGATCCGTACGGTCCTTTCACCCGCGAGGCCCAACGGCGGCCGACGGTGGGCCGACGTCGGTGGTGCCCCGTACGCTCGCCGCGTGACCGACCTCACCCCCGAGACCCCGCTCGCGCGCACCCGACGTGCCCGACGTGTCGACCGGGCGCTGTCCGTGCGGTACCCGGACGCCCGCTGCGAGCTCGACTTCCGCACCCCGTTCGAGCTGCTGGTGGCGACAGTGCTGTCGGCGCAGACCACGGACGTGCGCGTGAACCTCACGACGCCCGAGCTGTTCGCGCGGTGGCCCGACGCCGCCGCGCTGGCGGCGGCCGACCCCACCGAGCTCCAGGACGTGCTGCGTCCCACCGGGTTCTTCCGGGCCAAGACGCGGGCGGTGACCGGCATCGGGCGCGCGCTCGTCGAGAGGTTCGGCGGTGAGGTGCCCCGTCGGCTCGAGGACCTCGTCACGTTGCCCGGTGTCGGTCGCAAGACGGCCAACGTCGTGCTCGGGAACGCGTTCGGCGTGCCGGCCATCACGGTGGACACCCACGTGCAGCGCCTGTCCCACCGGCTGGGCTACACCACCAGCGAGGACCCCGTGGTCATCGAGGCCGAGCTCGGGGCGCTCCTGGAGCGGCGCGAGTGGACGATGGCGTCGCACCGGCTGATCTTCCACGGGCGCCGGACGTGCTTCGCGCGGCGCCCGGCGTGCGGGGCGTGCCCCGTCGCCGCGATGTGCCCGTCCGCGGGCATGGGGGAGACGGACCCGGTGCGGGCCGCCGCGATGCTCAAGGGCTGACGGACTCGACCTCGGCCAACCAGTCGACCAGCAGCTCGCCGACCAGGCCGGGGGCCTGGTCGGTCAGGTAGTGCCCGGCGCCGTGCAGCAGCTCGTACCGGTACGGCCGGGCCACGTGCGCCGTGACGGCCCGCAGCGCGGAGCCCGACGCGGGCCGCAGCCCGTCGAGCACGCCGTGGACCTGCAGCACGGGGACGGGGCGGGCCGCGCGCAGCACCGCCCGGTACCGGGCGCCGTCGGGGCGCGGGGTCGATCGGACCAGCCAGCGCACCTGCTCCAGCTGGCTGTGCGCGGCGAACGGCACCCGCACCGCACGCCGGTACGTCTCGACGGCCTCGCGGCCGGGCAGGCCGGGCACGCCGCCCCACCGTCCGAGCATGTGGTCGACGAGGTCGCCCCGCACCATCGCGCGCTCCGGCAGCGAGGGCAGCTGCGCGAAGGCGAGCACCGCGGCGGCGGGAGGGCGCAGCGGCGGGACCGGCAGCGCGACGGCGTCCAGCGGGTGCGGGGCGGCGAGCACACCGAGCGCCCGCACGACCCGCGGGTGGTACGCGCCGGTCGCCCAGGCCACGTCACCGCCCGTGCCTGCGCCGACGATCACGGCGGACTCCGCACCGAGCGAGCGGACCACGCCCGCGACGTCCGCGGCCAGGGTCGGCACGTCGTAGCCCTGCGGGGGCTTGTCCGACCCGCCGGTGCCGCGCAGGTCCATCGCGGCGACCCGGTACCCCGCGGCGGCGAGGACGGGGAGCTGGTGGCGCCACGCCCACCACAGCTGCGGGACGCCGTGCAGCAGCACCACGAGCGGCGCGTCCTGGGGTCCGGTCAGTGCGACGTGGAACCGGGCGCCGTTCGCGGTGACGAAGCGGTGCTGCCAGGGCCCCTCGATCAGGAGCGACGCGGAGTCGACGGTGGTCATCGAGTGCGAACCTACCGGCTCGCCCCGGGGTCGGTGTCCTGTTCGGTCCCGCGCGGACCGGGACCGGGGTCGGGTGCGGAGGCACCGTCGGCCCGTGCGGAGGCACCGTCGGCCCGTGCGGAGGCACCGTCGGCCCGTGCGCTGTGCACGCGGCCGCGCCAGGCGAGCACCGCACCGCCGGTCAGGGCGGCGAGCAGCGAGGCGGCGAGCACCCCGACGACGACGTGGTCGCCCAGCTCCGTCCCGGTGCCGAACGCGAGGGAGCCGACCAGCAGCGACACGGTGAAGCCGATGCCGGCGAGCAGGCCCACGCCGATCACGTCCCACCACCCCAGCCCGGGCGCGAGGCGGGCGCGGGTGAACCGGGACACCGCCCAGGTGGCCAGCGTGATGCCGACGGGCTTGCCCAGCACGAGCCCCAGGACGACGCCGAGGCCCACGGGCTCGGTCAACGTCGCGCCGATCGTCGCCGGGTCGACCGTGACGCCCGCCGCGAACAGCGCGAACACCGGCACGGCGAAGCCGGCGGACACCGGCCGCCACACGTGCTCGTAGCGCTCGGCGAGCGAGTGGTCGCCGTCCGTGCCCGGACGCAGAGCACCGCCCCGCCCCGGCCGGGCCGTGCCCGCCGCCGCGGGCACCGCGAACCCGAGCAGCACGCCGGCGATCGTGGCGTGCACGCCGGAGGCGTGCAGCAGGGCCCAGGTGGCCAGCGCGAGCGGCACCAGCAGGAACGGCGAGCGCACGCCGCGACGCAGGGCGAGCGCGAAGACGGCGACGCCCGCGACGGAGCCGAGCACGAGCCCGAACGTCACGGTGTCGGTGTACCCCACCGCGATGATGACGATCGCGAGGAGGTCGTCGACCACGGCCAGGGTCAGCAGGAAGGCGCGCAGCGCGACCGGTACGCCGCGCCCCACGATGGCCAGGACGCCGACCGCGAAGGCGATGTCGGTGGCCGTGGGCACGGCCCACCCCTCGGGGGAGCCGCCCGGCAGGGCCGTGTTGACCGTCAGGTACACGAGGGCCGGGACCGCCATGCCGCCGACGGCCGCCGCGGCGGGCAGCGCGGCGGTCGCCACGTGCCGCAGCTCGCCGACGACCATCTCGCGCTTGAGCTCGAGCCCCACGACGAAGAAGAAGATCGCCAGCAGCCCGTCGGCCGCCCAGTGCGCGACGTCGAGGTCGAGGTGCAGCGCAGCGGGGCCGATGACGGTGCCGCTGACGGCGCGGTACGACTCCGGGGCGAGGTTCGCCCACAGCAGCGCGGCGACGGCCCCGGCCAGCAGGAGCAGACCGCCGATCCGCTCGTCGCGCAGGGTGTCCGCGAGGTTGCGCTCGCTGGCGGCGCTCAGGCTGCCGAAGAGCGTGCGGGCGGGGCGGGGCGCGGGCGCGGGCGCGCCGGAAGGCGTGGTGGGCACAGGTCGTACCTCTCGGTGGGGTCGACGGGGGTCACTGCCGACCAGACTTCCCGGCGCACCGGTCGTCCACACTACCGACGGGCACGGGCAGCCGCACGCGGTGCCGGACCGCGCCGCCGGCCGCGGGGTGCCGCGGCGGACAGGCAGGTCAGGGCCCGTCAGGCCCCCGCGGGCTCCGCCACGTCGGAGCGGTCGTCCGTCACCCGGCGGTCCTTGGGCGGGTCGAACCGGTAGCCCACGTTGCGCACGGTGCCGATGAGCTGCTCGTGCTCGGGGCCCAGCTTCGCGCGCAGGCGCCGCACGTGGACGTCGACGGTGCGGGTGCCCCCGTAGTAGTCGTAGCCCCACACCTCCTGCAGCAGCTGGGCGCGCGTGAACACGCGGCCCGGGTGCTGCACCAGGTACTTGAGGAGCTCGAACTCCTTGTACGTGAGGTCGAGCGGGCGCCCGCGCAGCCGGGCGGTGTACCCGCCGGCGTCGATCGTCAGCTCGCCGGACGAGATCTCCTGCGGCGCGTCGTCGTACGAGGACGTCGCCGCGTGCTCCATGACCAGCCGGAACCGCGTCTCGACCTCGGCGGGCGTCGCGTGCTCGAGGATGATGTCGTCCGCGCCCCACTCGGCGGTGACGACCGTCAGGCCGCCCTCGGTCAGCACCAGGACCAGCGGGACGGTCAGGCCGGTGGCGCGCAGCAGCCGGCAGGTGGTGCGGGCGGTGACGAGGTCGCGGCGCGCGTCGAGCACGACGATGTCCGCGTCCGGGGCGTCCACGAGAGCGGACGGTTCGACGGGAAGCACCCGGACCCGGTGGGACAGGAGCCCCAACGCGGGAAGCACCTGTGCCGAACCCCCGGACGCAGGCGTGAGCAGCAGCAGATCCGCCACCTGTCACCTCCTGGCTGCGAGTGGGCACACGGTACCGCGTGGTGGGCGTGCATCGCGCCGACCGCTCACGGGCACTCACCTGCACCACCCGTCCGCGCGTCCCCGGTCCCAGGAGGCGTCTGCGAGAATCGCCCGCGTGCTTCACCACCGCCGTCCGACGCGTCCGTGCCTCGACCCGCCCCTGAGGTGTCGGCCTGACGGCCGACGGGGTCCCCGATGAGCGTCGAGACCCGGTCCGTCCTCACCGCCGTGCTCGCCGCGGTGGTCGCGGTGGCCGGCTTCACGGGCGTGCTGCCGCTGGCCGCGGTCAGCGCGGTGCTCGTCCTCGTCCTGGCGCTGGGGTGGCCCGGGCTCGCCGCGCTGCCGTTCACGCCCGGCGCCGGTGCCGTGGTCGCGCTGGGCGGGCTCGGCTCCGTCGCGGCCGTGACGTTCACGCCCGAGCAGCCGTACCTGCAGCACCTGGCACTCGTGCTGGCGGCGGCCGTGGTGCTCGCGTTCGTCAACGAGATGCTGCGCCGCGACGGGCGGCTGCGCATGGTCGAGTCCGTCTCGGGCACCGTCGCGGGCACCGTGCTGGCGGTCTGCGTGACCGGCTGGGTCGCCACGGCCCGGCTCGACGGGGGCGAGGAGCTGGTGGTCGCCGGTGCGGTCGCGCTCGCGCTCGGCTCGGCCTGCGTCGCGCTGCGGGGCCGCACCTGGCTCGTGTACCTCCTCACCGTGGCCGCCGCGACGGCGGGCGGCACGCTCGTCGGCTGGTTGCTGCCGACGGTGCAGCTGGTCGCGGGCACCGTGCTCGGTCTCGGCGTCGGCATCCTCGTCACCGCGCTGCACGCCCTGTTCGACCGGCTGCCGGCGCTCGAGCGACGGCTGCCCGCGCTGGCGGTCGTGGTGCTGCCCGTCACCGTCAGCGGTGTCCTCGTCTACGTCGCCGGGCGTGTCCTGGCGGTCTGATCCGAGCGCCCGGGACGAACCCGGGCGCTCTCGTCGTTAGGATCGGTGCATGACTGCGCTCGAGGGCTTCTTCATCGGCCTGCTCGTGCTGGCCACGCTGACGATCGCGTGGTTCGCGGGCTTCGTCGTGTACCGCCTCTACAAGGGCCAGCGCTGAGCCCTCGGCGCTGACGCGTCCCTGCGGACGACCGGTCGGTCGTCCGACCGCGCGTGCCGGCCACGGCCGACGCGCGCCCGAGCCGAGGAGGCACCGTGCCGTTCGTGCTGCCCGAGGGCCTGGCCCCCGAGGTCTACCCGCTCGCCTGGCTGGTCGGCCGCTGGCGCGGTGAGGGCGTCGTCGGCTACCCCGGCGTGGAGGAGAGCACCTTCACGCAGGAGCTCGAGATCACCCACGACGGCGGTCCGTACCTGGCCTACCGCACGACGATCCGGCTCGTGGTCGCCCCCGACGACGCCGCGACCCTCGACACCGACGCCCCCGTCGCGGACGACCCCGACGCCGCCCCCGCGGGCACGGCGGAGCCGATCGACGGACCCGTGTGGTCGACCGAGTCCGGCTACTGGCGCGTGCCGCCCGAGCGGCCCGACGACCTCGCTGCCGACCAGCACCCGGTCGAGCTGCTGCTCGCCGACCCCTCCGGGCACGTCGACGTCTACGTCGGGTCGGTCGGCAACGGGCGCATCGACCTGGTGTCCGACCTCATCGCCCGCACCGCCACCGGGGCGGCGGTGAACGCCGGCAAGCGCCTGTACGGGCTGGTCAACGGCGAGCTGATGTGGGCGCACGACCTGGCGGCCTTCGGTGAGCCCATGCAGTCGTACGCGTCGGGGCGCCTGACCCGGGTCGAGGACTGACGTGGGCGTCGAGGCCCAGCCGGTCGCGCTGCCGCGGCACCGCAGCCCGCTGCTCGCACGCCACGGGGCGGTCGCGGCGGCCGGGCCCGACGCCGGTGTCGCCTGGCACTACGGCGACCCGACGGCGGAGCAGCGAGCGCTGGCACGCGGCGGCGCGGTGGTCGACCAGTCCCACGTCGGCGTCGTCACCGTCACCGGTCCCGACCGCCTGACGTGGTTGCACTCCCTGACGTCGCAGGACGTGCAGGCGCTGCCCCCGCGCACGTCGACCGAGCTGCTCGTGCTCGACCCGCACGGCCGCGTCGAGCACGCGGCAGGCGTCGTCGACGACGGCACCACCACCTGGCTGCTCACCGAGACCGCGCCCGCGCTGGCGGCGTGGCTGGACCGGATGCGGTTCATGCTGCGCGTCGAGGTCGCCGACGTGACCGACGCGTGGGCGGCGCTCGCGGAGCCGGTCGACGCCGAGGGGGCCGCGGGGGAGCCGGTGACCTGGCGCGACCCGTGGCCGCGCACCGCGCCCGGCGGCACCCGCTACGGCGCGGACGACGACGCCCACCCGGGCGCCGACCGCCGGTGGCGGCTCGTGCTCGTGCCGCGCGAGCGGCTCGTCGAGGAGGTGCGCGCGCGGGAGACCGCCGGCTGGCCCCTCGTCGGCACGTGGGCGTCCGAGGCGCTGCGTGTCGAGGCCTGGCGCCCGCGCCGCAGCCACGAGGTCGACGACCGGACGATCCCGCACGAGCTCGACTGGCTGCGCACCGCCGTGCACCTGCACAAGGGCTGCTACCGCGGGCAGGAGACGGTGGCGCGCGTGCACAACCTGGGCCGGCCCCCGCGTCGGCTGGTGATGCTGCACCTCGACGGCTCCGGGCACCTGCTGCCCGACGTCGGGGCGCCCGTACGCCTGCCCGGTGCCGCCGCGCCCACGGCCGGCGGTGCCGACGAGGCCGCCGCGGGACGTGAGGTCGGGCGGGTCACCTCGGTGGCGCGGCATCACGAGCTCGGGCCGATCGCGCTCGCCGTGGTCAAGCGGTCCGTCCCGGAGGACGCCGTGCTGCTCGTGGACTGCGACGGCGGGGCCGTCGCGGGCGGGCAGGAGGTCGTCGTGCGCGGGGACGGCGTGACGCCCGACCGGCCGGCGGCGCGCGGCCCGCTGACCCGTGGCCTGGGGCAGCACCCCATGCTCGGGGGCGCGTGACGCCCGTGGACCTGCCGCGGTGAGCACGCCGGCCACCCTGCGCACGTCGGCGATGCTGCGGCTCCAGCTCGGGTCGCGCGTGCGGGCGGGGTGGGCGCGCGTCCGGTCCTCGTGGGGGCTGGTCCTGCAGGCGTCCGCGGCGGCAGGGCTGGCGTACGGCATCGGGCTGTACGTCTTCGGCCACGAGATGCCGTTCTTCGCGCCCGTCGCCGCGTGGCTGGCGCTCGGGTTCTCACGCGACCGGTCGGTGCGCCGCGTCGTCGAGCTGGCCGGCGGCGTGGCGATCGGGGTGGCGGCGGGCGACCTCGTCGTGCACGTCATCGGGTCCGGCATGTGGCAGATGGCCGTCGTCCTGGCGGCCTCGGCGCTGGTGGGGCGGTTCCTGGACCGCGGGGCGCTGCTCACCACGCAGGCCGGTGTGCAGGCCATCGTCATCGTCGGGCTGCCGCAGATCGGCGGCGGCCCCTTCGGCCGGTGGGTCGACGCGGTCGTCGGCGGCTGCGTCGCGCTGGCGTTCGCGCTGCTCACCCCGACCGACCCGCGACGGCACCCGCGCACGCTCGCGCAGGCGGCGGTGCAGGAGCTCACCACGGTGCTGGACGTGCTCGCCCGCGGGCTGCGGGCCGGGGACGTCGAGGACGTCGAGGCCGCGCTGCTGACGGGACGGGCGTCGCAGCCGGCGCTGGACGAGTGGCGCGACGCCGCGCGCTCGGCGGCCGAGCTGGTCCGCCTGGCGCCCGCGCACCGCCGGCACCGCGCCGAGCTCGAGGGACTGGTCGGCGAGAGCGTCCTGCTGGACCGCGCCATGCGCAGCGCGCGGGTGCTGGCGCGGCGGTCCGTCGCGGTGGTCCAGGACGGGCCGGTGCCGCCGGGTCTCGCGGACGTCGTCGCGGACGCGGCCCGGGCCACGGACGACCTCGCCACCGCGATCGGTGCGGGGCACGACCCGCGCCCGGCGCGCGAGCGGCTGCTGGCCGTGGCCGCGGCCCTCGACCCGTACGCGCTGGCGCCCGACGACTGGACGTCGCAGTCGCTGGTGCTGCTGCTGCGCTCGCTGGTGGTGGACCTGCTCGAGGCGTCCGGGGCCACGCCCGCGGACGCCCGTGCCGCGCTGCCCGAGCTCTGAGGGCCGCCCGGCACACCCGCGTGCCCCGCGTCTCGTAGGCTCTCGGCGTGGGCATCATCGGGTCGCTGCAGCTCCTGCTCTTCCTCGTCTTCTACGTGGCGATCTTCGTGCTGTCCGCGTGGGCGCTCGTGGACTGCCTGCGTCGTCCCGCCGCGGCGTTCACGGCCGCCGGCAAGCGGACGCGCACGTTCTGGACGTGGGTGCTCGTGGCCGCGACCGTCGTCGCGTTCATCTCCATCCCGCCGCCGCTGGGGCTGCCGCTGCGGTTCCCCTCGTTCCTCGCGCTGGTCAGCGCGGCGGCGGCCATCGTGTACCTGGTCGACGTGCGTCCCGCGGTCGCGCCGTACACGCGCCGCCGGGGCGGTGGGCCGTCGCGCGGCGGCGGTTGGTGAGCGTCCCCGACGTCGCCGCCGGTGCGCGCCCGCTCGCACGGGTGCACCGCGGCGACCTCGTCGAGTCGGTCCACCTGGGCCACGTCGTGGTCGTCGGCCCCGACGGGGCGGTGCGGCACGCGGTCGGCGATCCCGACGTCACGGTGTGGCCGCGGTCGTCCCTCAAGCCGGTGCAGGCCGTCGCCATGCTGGGGCACGGGCTCGACGTCGCCGGTGCGGACCTGGCGCTGGTGTGCGCGAGCCACTCCGGGGAGCGGGCGCACCTCGACGTGGTCCGCGGGCTGCTGGCCGGTGTCGGCCTGACCGAGGCCGACCTGCAGAACACGCCCGACTGGCCCCTGGCGCCCGACGCGGCGTGGGAGTGGCGCGCGCAGGGCCACGGCCCGGCGTCGCTCACGCAGAACTGCTCCGGCAAGCACGCCGGCATGCTCGCCACCTGCCGTGCGGCCGGCTGGTCGACGCACGACTACCTGGACCCGACGCACCCGCTGCAGCAGGCGGTCGTCGCCGCGACCGTCGAGCTCACCGGTGCTCCCGTGGAGCACGTGACGGTCGACGGCTGCGGCGCACCCCTGCTGTCGACGACGCTGGTCGGTCTCGCGCGCGCCTTCGGCACCGTGGCCGCCGCGGCCCGGGACGGCTCCGCCGCGGGCCGGGTGGCCCGGGCGATGGCGACCCACCCCTGGCACGTGGGCGGGACCGGACGCGACGTCACCGCGTTCATGGCCGCCGTCCCGGGGCTGGTCGCCAAGGACGGGGCGGACGGCGTCTACGCCGCGGGGCTCCCGGACGGCGGGGCGGTCGCGCTCAAGGTCCTCGACGGGTCGGGCCGGCCCCGTGCGGTCGTGCTCGCCGCGGCCCTGGCACTCGCGGGCGTCGACCCGGCCCTGGTCGCCGAGGCCGCCCGGACCCCGGTGCTCGGCCACGGCCGGCCCGTCGGTGAGGTCCGGGCGACGTTCGGGCCGGACGCGTGACGCGCCGGCTCGTCGTCGGCGGTGCGCACGCGCGGCCGGTGCGGCGATGAGGGCGGTCGTGCAGCGCGTCACGCGCGCGGCCGTGCGGGTCGACGGCGAGGTCGTCGGGCAGATCGACCGACCCGGGCTGCTCGCGCTGGTCGGCGTCACGCCGGGGGACGGCCCGGCGCAGGTCGAGGTGGTCGCCCGCAAGATCGCGGAGCTGCGGATCCTGCGCGACGAGCGCTCGGCGGTCGACGTCGGCGCGCCCGTGCTGGTGGTCAGCCAGTTCACGCTGTACGCCGACGTGCGCAAGGGGCGCCGCCCCACGTGGAACGCGGCGGCGCCGGGTCCGGTCGCCGAGCCGCTGGTCGACGCGGTCGTCGCGGCGCTGCGGGCGCGCGGGCTCGAGGTCGCGACCGGGCGTTTCGGCGCCGACATGGCCGTCGAGCTGGTCAACGACGGTCCCGTGACGATCCTCGTCGAGTCGGCGCCGACGGGCTGAGGCCGCGGACGAGGCAGACCACTCCGAGCGAGCGTACGAGGAAGGCCCCTCGGAGTAAGCGTCCGAGGGGCCTCCCCGACCGTGGGTCGCGTGCCACCGGTCGCCCGGTGGCCGACGCCGCCGTTGACGGTGCGGCTCCGCCCCGGCACCCGGTGCACCGGCGAGCCGGTGCCCCGCGGGCGGGACGTCCACGATCGACCTCCCGGTACCGGTGCGTCCCTGCGTCGTCATCCACAGGCCGACGGGTCGCCCCGCCGAGGTGCCGCACGTTCTCCGTTCGGTCCGTCCCCGGGATCGACCGTGACCCGCGGGAGGCTCCCGGGAGGGGCGTTCCTGCTGGTGGATCATGGTCGGCCGAGGTCGATTCCCCAGTTCTAGACCTCCGGGGACCACCCCACAAGGGTCTGCCGGGACCGGTCTTCGTCCACCGGTCCGTCCACACCCTCGTCCACAGGCCGACCTGCGAACCCATCGGTCAGACACAGGGGTGTGGACACGATCTGTGGACACGCGGCACCGCGTCACCCGTCGGGCCGCGGCCCGCCGCTAGGCTCGGAGCAGGGACGAGGCCCCTCGGAGTAAGCGTCCGAGGGGCCTCGCCGCGTCCCGCGCCGGCCGGCTCCTCCCGGGCTCGTCGGGGGCTCGTCCAGGGCTCGTCCAGGGCTCGTCCGGCACCGGTGGGGTGGATCGATGCACTGCCGGCGGCGGTCGCCCGCCGCGCGCCGCCGCGCGCCGCCGCGTGCCGCTGCGTCACGATGGCGCGATGGGCATCGAGACCGTCCTCGGGGACATCACGCAGCAGCACGTCGACGTCGTGGTGAACGCGGCGAACTCCTCGCTGCTCGGCGGCGGCGGGGTCGACGGGGCCATCCACGCCGCGGCCGGCCCCCGGCTGCTCGCCGCGTGCCGGGAGCTGCGCGCCACCACGCTGCCGGACGGCCTGCCCGTGGGCCGGGCCGTCGCCACGCCGGCCTTCGACCTGCCGGCCCGGTGGGTGGTCCACACCGTGGGCCCGGACCGCCACCGCGGGCAGACCGACCCCGCCCTGCTCGCGTCGTGCGTCACGTCCAGCCTCGACGTGGCGGACGGGCTGGGCGCGACCAGCGTGGCCCTGCCCGCCGTGGGCGCCGGCGTGTACGGGTGGGACGCGGCGCAGGCGGCCGACGTGGCGGTCGGTGCCGCGCGCGCGTGGGTCGACGCGCACCCCGGCGCTTCGGTCACCACCGTGCGGTTCGTGCTGTTCAGCCCGGCACTGCTCGGCGCGTTCGACGCCGCGCTGGCCCGGGCCTGAGCGGGCAGGTCCGCCCGGGTGCCGTGCCTCGGGCGGCGCCCTAGCGTGGGTCCATGGCCGTGCCGCTGCCGTTGCTGCCCGACGACGCGCTGACCCGCGTGCTGTGCGTCGTCGCGCACCCCGACGACCTGGAGTACGGCACCTCCGCCGCCGTGGCGGTGTGGACCGGGCGGGGCGTGGAGGTGGCGTACCTGCTGCTGACGCGCGGCGAGGCGGGCATGGACGCGCGGGATCCCGCGCACGCCGCGCAGGTGCGCATGCGCGAGCAGGTGGCCGGCTCGCGCGCCGTCGGCGTGACCCGGGTGGACTTCCTCGAGCACCCCGACGGCGTGCTGCTCTACGGGCTGGACCTGCGCCGCGACGTCGCCGCCGCGATCCGCCGGTTCCGGCCCGACGCCGTGCTGACCACGACGTGGCGGGAGGACACCCCCGTGGGCCTCAACCAGGCCGACCACCGCGCGGCAGGCCTGGCCACGGCGGACGCCGTGCGCGACGCCGGCAACCGCTGGGTCTTCCGTGAGCTGGTGGACGCCGGGCTGGAGCCGTGGTCCGTCCGGTGGCTGCTGGTGGCGGGGGACCCGGAGCCCACGCACGGCGTGCCGGTGCCGCCGGAGGCGCTGGAGCGCGCGGTCGCCTCGCTGGAGGCGCACCGCGAGTACCTCGCGCTGCTGCCCGGGCACCCCGCGCCCGCGGACCTGGTCCCCGCCCTGACCGCCGCGCAGGGCCGGCAGGTGGGCGTGGAGCACGCCGTCGCCCTGCGGGCGATCGACCTGCAGGCGCCGCCGCCGCTGCTCGACGGGCGATCCGACTGACACCTGCCGGCTCGGTGACCTGCGGTGCGCGGTACCCCGGCGGCCGGGCCGACGTCAGGCCAGGTGGAGCAGCGCCCGCAGCGTGCGGACCACGCCGTTGTCCGCGTTCGACGGCGCCACGAACCGGGCGCCGTCCCGCACCGCGGGGTGCGCGTTGGCCATCGCGAACGACCAGTCGGCCGCCGCCAGCATGCCGACGTCGTTGAGGTAGTCCCCGAACGCGACGGTCTGCTCCGGGCCCACCCCCAGCAGCTGCTGCACCTCCCGCAGCGCGTGGCCCTTGTCGGCGGTCGGGCTCATGACGTCCACCCAGTGCGCGCCGCTGACCAGCACGGCCGCGACGTCCGCGAACCCCGCCAACGCCGGGCCGGCCCCCGTGTCGGCCGACCCGAAGTCGAGGACCGCGACCTTCAGGACCGTGTCGTCCACCGCCGTCAGGTCGGGCACGCGCTCGAGCAGCGCGTAGTACGGCTCGCACTGCGCCAGGAACGCGGCGTCCGTGCGCTCGACGTACGCGCTGCGCAGCCCGCACAGCACGACCCCGAGGTCCGCACCGCGGGCCACCTGACGGCGGACCTCGCGCACCACGTCACGCGCCACCTCCGCGTCGAGCCCGTCCACGGCCGCCGTGACGCCGTCGCGCACCACGTGCGCACCGTTCTCCGCCAGGTACACCAGGTCGTCGCGCCCGAGCTGGTGGCGCAGCGTCGCGTACTGCCGGCCGCTGGCCGGGCAGACCGTCACCCCGCGCGCGACGAGTGCGTCGAGCAGCGGCCAGAAGGACGGGTCGACGCGCTTGGCGTCGTCCAGCAGGGACCCGTCCATGTCCACCGCGACCAGGCGGACGTCGGGGGCGGCGGCGGGCAGGGGCGGGACGGTCAGCGTCGGGTCGGTCGGGCTCGGGCCGGCGCCGCTCACGTCGGTCGGGCTCGGGCCGGCGCCGCTCACGTCGGTCGGGCCGGCGTCGACCGGGCGGGGCTCGGTCGGGCCGGGTCCGGTCGGGCCGGCGTCGGTCGGGTCGGGTTCGGTGGGGCGGGGGTCGGCGGGACGCGGATCTGTCACGGGCACCCCTCGATCCTCGCACCGCCGCGCCCCGGCCCGACGGTCACCAGTTCCGGCCCCCGGTGCCACCACCCGTGCCCGGCCCGTCGCCACCGCCGGGTGCGGTGCCGGTACCGCCGGCGGGCCCCTGCTGCTGCCCGCCCGACCCCCCGCCGGACTGCCCGTTGCGCTCGGCCAGCTCCTGGCGCCGCTGGGCCTCGGCCTGGGCCGGGTCCGGCGCCTGCTGCTGCCCGCGCCCCGGCTCCGGCCTGCCCTCGAGCGTGCCCTCCTCGGCCGCCCGGCCCAGGTTCTCCAGCTCGGTCGACGTGCCGAACAGCTCCTGCATCCGGCGTTCGGCCGCCGCCGCGGGGTCGTCCTCGCCCTGCTCGTCCTGGCCGCCGCCACCCTGCTGGTCCTGGCCGTCGCCGTCCTGCTGGTCCTGGCCGTCGCCGTCCTGCTGGTCCTGGCCGCCGCCACCCTGCTGGTCGTCCTCGCCACCGCCGCCGCCCTGCGCGTCGTCGTCCTCGCCACCGCCGCCGCCCTGCGACGGCGGTGGGGTGCAGGCGGGGTCGGCCAGCGCCTCGGCGAGCATGGCGGCGTCGTCGGCCGCGCGCCGGAAGAGGTAGCCGGCGTACCAGAGCTCGTCGGAGACCACGGGCGGGTCGGCGCCCTCGTACGGGGGCTCGAGCACCTCGGCGTCGTAGGGCTCCCCGGCCTCCTGCGCCGCCAGCGCGTCGGCCACGGCCTGCGCGTAGGCGAGCTGCTCCTCGGCCCGCTCGGTCGTCTCCTCCTCGCTCGCCGTCAGCGCCAGGATGCGGTTGGTCTGCACGGTGCAGCGGTGCTCGTCCGGCACCAGCTCCAGCGCCCGGTCCAGGTGCTCGACGGCGAGGCGCGGCATGCCGGCCCGGTAGCGGGCCGTCCCGGAGTTGAACGGACCCTTCCACCGCTCGACGAGCGCGAACCCCTCCAGCTCCTCGAAGAGCTCGAGGGCCTCCCAGGTGCGGTCCTCGTCGTACGCCGCCCGGGCCTCCGCGTACCGCGGGCCCAGCAGCAGCAGGGTGAACGCGAAGACGAGCAGCAGCACCACCGGCACCGCGCTCCACCGCCGCAGCCGGCGACGGCGCCGCAGGTGCGGCGGCAGGGCACGCACCCGGTCACGCCGGGCGGCCCGCCGCTGCGCGCGGGTGAGGCGGCGCGCGACGACGCCCTGCTGCGCGAGGGTCGCCTGCCGGGCGCGCAGCGCCTCCTGCGCCCGCGCCACCTCGCGGGCGCGGGCCGCGCGGACCCGCGCCCGGTCGGCGCGGCGGTTCATCGCCGCCCTCGCAGCCGGCTCGACGACCGCGCCCAGGCCCACGCCTCCGCAGCCAGCAGCACGCCGGCGACCAGTGCGAACGGCCAGACCAGGTCACGGTGCGTGCTCAGGTCCGCGCGGCCGTCGGCCGCGATGGCCGCCACGTCGACGTCCGCCACCAGGTCGGCGGTCGGGGTGGGGCCGTCGCGGTGCACGTACGGCACGCCGAGCTCGGCCGCGACCTCGCGCAGGGCGGCCTCGTCGGCGTGCGACAGCGCGGGCCGGGACGGGTCCTGCGGGTCCGGGATGTACGGCGCGTCGGGGTCCAGGCTGCCGTCGTGCTGCCGCATGGGGGCGCCTGCCGCCGTGCCGTACCCGAGCACGGCACCACCGTCGACGAGCGGGGCGATCGCGGTGAACGACCCGGGCTCCTCGTCCGCGGTCTGCTCCCCGTCCGACAGGTAGAACACCAGGCGCACCATCCCCGGGTCGCGGTCCTGCGCGTCCTGCAGCGAGCGCTGCAGCACCTCGAGCGCGCGGTCGCGCCGCGTGCCCGCCGACCCCGCCGTGACCTCCTGGGTCACGGTCTGGGCCCACGAGCGCACCGCCGTCGCGTCGTCCGTCAGCGGCAGCTGGGTGCCGGCCTCGTCGGCGAACGCGACCACGGAGTAGAACGCGCCCGGCACGTCCCGCGTCAGCTGCACCACGTCGTGCCGCACCCCGTCGAGCCGCTGCACCGCCGGCACCGCCGGCAGGCCGGGACCGCGCACCACCGGGTCACCCGGTCCCCAGTCCTCGGCGGCCATCGAGCCCGTGCGGTCGACGACGAACCACACCTGCACCCCGACGCGCGCCCCGCCGCTCTGCGTCGCGGCCACCGTGGGCGTCAGGGCGACCACCGCCAGCACGACGACCAGTGCCGTGCGGCGCCACCAGGTGCCCGCGGGTGCGCCCGGTGCCCCCGGCGCGCCCCGCCGGCCGGACGCCCGCAGCGCCTGCCCGACGCACAGCGCCAGCACCGGCAGCGCCGTGAGCAGCACGACGACCACGGGGACCACCGCACGGGCGCTCATGCGCGCACCCGCCACGCCAGCAGCACGGCGGCCAGTCCCGCGCCGTACAGCAGCCACACCCACGCGTCGCCGTCGTCGGTGACGACCTGCTCCGGGTCCGCCTGCATGGCCGCGAGCTGCGAGTCCTGCACGCGCGCCAGGATCGCCGGTACCGCGTCCGGGTCCTGCGCCGCCGCGAACGTGCCCCCGGTGCCCTCGGCGGCGACGCGCAGCGCGGCGGGAGCGGCGGCGCCGAGGGAGCGGTCCGCCGGGTACAGCGCGTGGACCACGACGCCCCGGGACACCGCGAGGTCCGCCGCCGCGGGCAGGTCGTACACCGGGTCCCCCCACACCTCGTTGTCGGTCGCCAGCACCACCGAGCGGGAGCGGTCCGCGTCGTGCTGGTCGAACAGCAGGGTGCAGGACGCCACGCCGTCGCCGATGAGCGAGGCCTGCCCCTCGATGCCCGCCGTGCCGCGGAACAGGTCCTGCGCCGTGTCGGACGTCGGCGCGGCGAACGCCTCCCGTGCGATGCGCAGCTGCGTGGTCACCAGCGTGTAGTCGTCGGTCAGGGGGAACACGGTCGACGACGTGGAGTCGAACACCGACAGGGCCACGCGCTCCCCGGTGAACCCCTCCACGAGCCGCTCGAACGTCGCCACGACCTGCTCGTCGTACTCCACCATCGAGCCCGACACGTCCAGGCACAGCACGATGTCGCGGTTCGCGAGCTCGCGCGTGCGCTCCTGCACGGTGACGGGCCGCGCGGCCAGCACCGCCGCGGCGACGGCCGCGGCCGCGACGGCCAGCGCCAGGCCCACGCGCAGCGCGCGGTACCGGACGCGCCAGGCGCGCAGGGCCGGCACGCGGCGCAGGTCGTCGGTGTTGGCCACGGGCGTCGTGCCGCGCCGGTCGCGCAGCAGCAGCCCCGTGACCAGGGCGGCGACGACGACCGCCACGACGACCGGCGCGAGCCAGGGCGTCTCGAGGGCCGCGCGCGTCACCACGTCCGCACCCGCCTGCGGGCCTGCTCCAGCGTCCGGGCGACGCGGGTGCGCGACGACGCCCCGAACGTCGGCAGGGACGAGTTCTCCAGGAGCGTCGCCAGGGGTCGGGTGCGGCGGTCCGCCCGGGCGGCTGCGGCCGTCATCGCCGACGTGTCGACGCCGGTGCGGGCCGTCGCGAACTCGCGCAGCACCCACCGGATCTCGAGGTTCGCGCCCCGGACGTCGACGTCACCGGCGGCGTACCGGCGCTCGACCTCGTCCAGCCGGGCCAGCGTGGTGCCGCGCAGCGCGGCGTACGGGTCGCGGCGGGCGTTCGCCGCCGGCGGCGCGCCCGGCACGGCCGGCACGACCGGCGGCGGGGACGCCGCGGCAGGGCCGCGCGTCGAGCGCCACACCCACACGTACCACCCGACCACCGCGAGCACGATCGCCACCGCCACCCACGGCCACCACCCGGCGTACGGCACCGGGTCGACCAGCTCAGCGCCCGGCACGGCGTGACCTCCCCAGCAGGGCGACCATCTCGTCGAGCACGTCGTGCGTGGACTCGACCGTCACGGACCGCACGCCCAGGCGGCGCATGCGCTCCACCACCTCCGCGTGGCGCGCGGTGCGCGCGGCGGCGACCGCCTCGCGCACGCTGCGGCGCCCGCGCAGGTACGCCGGCAGGGACCAGCCGCTGACGACGTCGCGGACCGGGCGCCCGGTCGGCGGCAGCACGACGGGCCGGCCGCGGGCGGCGGACGACGACACCCCGGCGAGGCTGCCGGGGGCGGACCCCAGCGCGCCCGCGAACAGGTCCGCGTCGACGACCTGCACCACCATCACCTCGTGCCGCGTGCGCAGCCGCGCCAGCGCGCGCTCGTCGTCCGCCCCGGGCCGCGCCTCGTCGGTCACGACGACCACCAGCGAGCGTCGGGCCGTGCGGCGCAGCACCCGGTCCAGCAGTCGCGCGAGGTCGCCCTCGGGGGCGTCGGGGTCGAACGTGCGCTGCAGGCGGCGCAGCAGCACCTCGAGGTGCGTGGTGCCCGCCCCGGCCGGGACCTCGACGACGCGCCCCGCGTCGCCGGCCAGCAGCGAGACGCGGTCGCCGCGCTGGTGCGCGAGGTGCGCGACCACGTCGGCCACCAGCTGCGCGACCTCGTGCTTGGGCTCACCGCCCGCCGACGTCGCGCCCATGTGGCGCCCGGTGTCGACGACCAGCACGAGCGCCACGTTCGACGTCGCCTCGTACCGCTTGACGACCGGCTGCGCGGACCGCGCCGACGCCCGCCAGTCGATGTCGCCCACGTCGTCGCCCGGCGTGTAGACGTGCAGGTCGTCGACCTCGTCGCCGTGGCCCTTCCACACCGCGCGGTGCCGTCCGTCGAGCAGGCCGGTGGCGCGCCGCAGCGTGGGCAGCTGCAGGCGCGCGCGCACCAGCGCGAGACGGGACCGGGCGGGCACGGGTCAGGGAGCCGGGACCGCGTCGAACACGGACGTGATGATCGACTCGGTCGACACGTCGTCCGCGATGGCGTCGAACGTGCGCACGATGCGGTGGCGCAGCACGGCGTTGCGCAGCGCGTGCACGTCCTCCGGGATCACGTGGGCGCGGCCGGCGCGCAGCGCGACCGCCTGCGCCACGCGCATGAGGGAGATGGACCCGCGCGGGCTCGCACCCATCCGCACCAGCCGGTCCAGGCCGGGCACCTGCACCGGCCCGCGTCCGCGCGTGGTGGCCACCAGGTCCACCACGTACCGCCGGATCGACCGGTCCACGTACACCTGGTCGACGGTGCGCTGCAGCCAGGCGACCTCCTCGAGCCCCAGCCGCTCGGTGCGCAGCGCCCGGGTCATGCGGCCGTCGGAGATGCGGTCGAGGATCTCGACCTCCTCCTCTGCCTGCGGGTAGTCGAGGACCTCCTTGAGCAGGAACCGGTCCATCTGGGCCTCGGGCAGGACGTGCGTGCCCTCCTCCTCGATGGGGTTCTGCGTGGCGAGGACCATGAACGGCGACGGCACCGGGTGGATCTCGCCGGCGATCGTCGTCTGCCGCTCCTGCATCGCCTCGAGCATCGCGGACTGCGTCTTGGCCGACGAGCGGTTGATCTCGTCGAGCAGCACCACGTTGGCGTGCACGGGCCCGAGCTGCGTCGTGAACTGCGACGTCCCGTAGTTGAAGACCTGCGTGCCGACGATGTCGGAGGGCATGAGGTCCGGGGTGCACTGGATGCGGTGGAACGAGCCCGACACCGCGTACGCGAGGGTCTGCGCGGCCGTCGTCTTGGCCAGCCCTGGCACCGACTCCAGCAGCACGTGGCCGCCGCACATCAGCGCCACCACCAGGGACGTGCGCAGCTGCTTCTGCCCGACCACGCGCTGGTCGAACACGCCCTCGATGCGCTCGCACAGCGCACCGGCGCGGCTCCGGTCGGACGAGGAGACGGTGTCGCGGTTCACGGCGGGCAGGCTACCTGGGGGAATGCCCTTACCTGGTGTCCGGGGCGGGTGATGTCGGCGGAGGATGGGGGCATGGCGGAGGTGCGGGTGCTGCGGGCGGGGTCCGGGCCGGTCGACGTCGCGGGGGTGCTGCTGGCCCCCGGGGCGGGCGCGACGCGGGACAACCGCACCCTCGTCGTGCTCGACACCGCGCTGACGGCCGTCGGGCTGCCGGTCCGGCGTGTCGACCTGCCGCGCGGTGCGACGGCCGCACCCGCCCGGGTGCGCGAGGAGGCCGCCGCGTTCGCCGCCGACCTGGGCGTGGGGACCGAGCGGCTGGTCGTCGGCGGACGGTCGTTCGGCGGGCGGATGAGCTCGATGGCCGTCGCGGACGGACTCGCCGTCGCCGGCCTGCTGCTGCTGTCCTACCCGCTGCACCCGCCCGGTCGGCCCGACCGGCTGCGGGTCGAGCACCTGCCGCGGATCGCCGTGCCGGTCCTGGCGGTCAGCGGCGCGACCGACCCGTTCGGCACGCCCGACGAGCTCGCGACGCACCTCGCGACCCTGGCAGGGCCCACGACGCTCGTCGTCGTCCCCGGCGCCCACGGACCGGCCGACCCGCCGGTCGTCGCGGCGGTCCGCGACTGGCTCACCTGACGGCCACGCCCACCCGGGGGTCCGGGAGCGTCTTCCCCGGGGGTCGACGACCGGTCGGCGGACGGGACGCGCGGGCGGCGGTCAGCCGACGAGGCGCAGGACGCGCAGCTCGGGGCCGAAGCCGGCGGCGACGGCGTCGCCGGAGGGGAGCACGCACGGGTCGACGGCGAGCCCGTCGAGCTGGAGCTCCCGCAGCTTCTCGTGCGAGACGGCGTCCCACAGCGTCAGGACGTGGCCGAGGCACTCCGTGACGATCCCTCGGCCGTCCGGGGTGAATCGCGCGAACAGCAGCTTGTCCCGGTGCTGCAGGGCGCCGAGCTCGGCCCCGTCGTCGCTCGACAGCACGACGGCGCGGTCGCCGAACCCGCCCGCGACCAGTCGGTCCCCTGCGGGCGCGATGCTCACCGCACCCGCCATCTGCGGCGTCGGCACCCGCCAGACCTCGGTGAGGTCGTCCGCGCGCCACACCCGGACGGACCTGTCGTACCCGACGGTGGCGATGAAGGAGCCGGCCGCGTCGTACTCGACCCCGGTCGCCCAGAAGCCGTGGTCCATGCGGCCCACCTCGCGGTCCTGCTCGACGTCCCACGCGACGACGTACCCCGACTGGTGGGCGATCGCCAGCGTGCGGCCGTCGGGGCTGAACGCGGACGACACCACGGAGTCGGTGTGGGGGAAGGTGATCCGCCGGGACGGTCGACCGTCCGCGACCCGCCACGTCATCGTGCTGCCGTCGTGCGCCCCGGTGGCCACCAGGTCACCCCGCGGGGAGAACGCGACGGACGCGAGCCGGGTGGCCCGCGACCACCGCGTGCCGTGCCGTGCCGACCAGACCACCGACAGGTCGGCGTCGACCAGGTGGACCGAGCCGTCCGCCGTCGCGCACGCGATCGACCGACCGTCCGGGTGGACGGCGAGGCTCGTGATCGATGCGGGCAGGCGCAACCCGTGGGGGGACGGCATGGGTGGTCAGCTCCTCGAGGGGCGACGGGCGGCGAGGCTCACGACGACCGTCGGAAGCCCTTGATGTGGATCGGGGTGTCCCACGTGACTCCCCGGTAGTCCCCGAGGTCCGCGCGCTCGGCCAGCGCCATCAGCTCCGTCGCCCGGCGCTGACCGTCGTCGAGCACGTCGGTGGTCCCGGGACGCACGGCGATGAACGCGCCGCTCCTGGGCTTGAGCACCGAGTCGAGCAGGTTCCGCGTCGAGCGGACCCGCTCGGTCCGTGACGGGTGCGTGCTCACGTCGACTCCTCCGAGCTCAGGGTGAACAGGCGCAGCTCGTCACCGTAGCCGAACGCGACGGCGGCCCCCGCGGGGAGGGCGTGGGGATCGGCCACTGTCCGGTCGAAGGTGAGCTCTGCCATCTTGTCGAGGGACTCGCCGTTCCACATCGTCACCACACCGGTCTCGGACTCCGTGACGATCCGTCGACCGTCGGCGCTGAACCTGACGAAGAGGACGTCAGCATCGTGCTGGAGCGCTCCGAGCTCCGTGCCGTCCTCCATCGACAGCACGGCCGCGCGCGAGCCGAATCCGTTGACGACGAGCCGGTCGTCCTCAGGTGCGATGCTCAGCGAGCCCGCGAGGCCAGGAGTCGATACGCGCCACGCCGGGGAGTGATCGCTGACGTGCCAGACGCGGACCGTCTTGTCGTAGCCGGCCGAGGCGATCCGGGCGCCTGTGGAGTCGTGCTCGACCTGGTTCGCCCAGACGTCGTGGTGCAGCCGCCCCGTCTCGCGGTGATCGACCATGTCCCGCAGGACGATCACCCCTGTCCGGTATCCCAGGGCCAGCTGGCGACCGTCCCGACTGATGGAACTCGACAGGACCGGAACTCGGTGCTCGTACGTGAGTCGGGCGGCCCTCCGACCATCCGGTACGGACCAGAGAACCGCAGTCCCGTCCTCGCCCCCGGTGCACACCATGTCCCCGCGCCCGGAGATGGAGATGGAGTGCAGCGGCACCCCCCGCCATCGCCCCCCGTGGCGAGCCGACCACACCTCGGTGAGGCTCGTCGTGTCGAACAGGTGGACCGTCCCCGCCGCCGTCGCGCACGCGATCGACCGACCAGCGGGATCCACTGCTATGCGGGTGATCATCGACGGCAGCTGCGCGATCGGCGTTCCCTGCATCGACATCCCTCCTCCTCGAGTCGAGCGCGTGCCCGCGAGCGGACTCATGAACCAGGAAAGCCTCGAATGTAGATCGGTGTGTCGTACGTGATGCGGTCGGGCCTGAGGCTGGTGGACGAGGCGGCCCTCCTCAGCAGCTCTTCCACGCGGTGGTTGCCCTGGTCGATGACGTTGGTCGTTCCTTCGCGGAGGGCGATGTGCTCGCCGTCCTTCGGCCTGAACACCGATCTGAGGAGCGCACTGTTCGAGCGTGTCGCCGCGCTCAGCTGCTTGATCGTGCTCTCTGCGGTGCCGCCGACATCAGGTCGACGCATCCCCACCAGATCCCTCACCGTCGCATTCGGCTCCATCGCCTTCCAGCCACGTGCCTGCAACGCGGCCGTGGTGCTGGCGCGTGCCCTGCCGGCGGCTTGGACGGTGGCGGTCCGGACGTTCGCGGCGACACGGTTGACCGCGGTGCTCACCGCGGTGGAGACCCGGTTCACCGCCTGCCCGACGGTGGAGTTGGCGAGCCGACCCACGAGGGTCTGCACGGCCGGGATCTTCGCGACGTACCGACCGAGCCCGTAGCCGACGAGCGAGCTGGCGGTGCCGATCGTCAGGTCCTTGGCGAGCCCGCCCCAGGTGAACTCCTCCTTCTTCTGGACCTTGGTACGCCACAGGTTCGTGGCGGCCGAGGACGCCGCGGCACCGATCGCGATGCACGCGACACTCCCGGCGCCGAGCGTCGTCAGGCCGCACGCCGCCCCGGCAGCGATCCCCACACCGACGCCGACGATCTCGGCCTGGTACTTGTCCACGAACGTCGCGGTCGCCCGGTAGGCGCTGGCGACACCGCTCGACGCCGACTTCCAGACCGACGACAGGCTCGGCCACTCACCCGCAGGGTCCGTGTACATCGTCGGGGAACCGGCCGCGTACGCGTACGTCGACCCCAGAGGCATCCCGAGGCCGGCCGGCGCAGGGTCGACCGTGGAGAACACGCCCGTGGTCGGGTCGTAGTCGCGGGCACGCAGCGCGTACCGCCCACCGAGGGACGGGTCGGCGTAGCCACCGGCGTACAGCACCGGGTTCTCCGCGGCCATCGGGTCCGGGGTGACGGTCAGGCCGTCCTGCGTGGGCGACGTGCGCGGCAGCCCGTACGGGTCGAAGTCCGCGAGGCTCTGCACGGCACCGGCCGGGGACACCAGCGCCGAGGTGCCGCCCAGCCAGTCGTGCACGAACAGGGCTGAGACGTCGCCGGACCCGGGTCGACGGCGCACGGTCGAGCGGAGCCCGAGGGTCGGCAGCCTCGTCGGTGACCACCCGGTCTCGTGCGCCGGGGCCCGTGTCCCCGGGCGCCCGGTCTCGCGGGACCGAGGTGTCAGCGGGTCGCGAGCAGGTCGGCGACCAGGGCGGGCACGGCCTCGTCGATGGGGTCGCGGACGACCTCGTCGGCCAGGTGGTCGTACGGCGTCGGCTCGGCGTTGACGACGACGAGCCGCGCGCCCGCGTCGACGGCCACCGCGGCCAGGCTCGCCACCGGCTGGACCGTCAGGGTGGTGCCGATCGCGACGAACGTGACCGCGTCCGTCGCGGCGGCCACGGCCCGTTCCAGGGCGTCCTCGGGCAGCCGCTCACCGAAGTACACGACGTCCGGCTTGAGCACCCCGCCGCACACCGTGCACGCGGGGTCCGGCTCGGCGGGCAGCCGCGCGAGCACCTCGCGCGTGGGCCACGTCGTCCCGCAGCGCAGGCACGACGTGGTCGCCAGGCTGCCGTGCAGCTCGACGACGCGCTCCGGGTCCGCACCCGCCGCCTGGTGCAGGCCGTCGAAGTTCTGGGTGAGCGTGGCCAGCAGGGCGCCCGCCCGCTCCAGCTCGACCAGTGCGCGGTGCGCCGCCGTGGGGTGCGCGTGCCAGGCGGGGTGCTCGGCCCACATGCGCCAGCCGCGCTCCCGCACGGCCGGGTCGCGCACGTACAGGTCCAGCTCGAGCAGGTCGGCCGCGTGCGGGTCGCGCGTCCACACCCCCTGCGGGCCGCGGAAGTCGGGGATGCCCGAGGCGGTCGAGATGCCGGCTCCGGTGAGGACGGTGACGGTCGGGGCGTCGGCGTGGTGCGGCACGGCAGCCCTCACGCCCCCCGCGCCGCGAGGACGCGCTCGACGTCCGACGTGTCGTTCCCCGACGTGTCGTCCCGCGCGGTGGCCATGGGTCCACTGTGATCGAGTCGACCGCCCGAGCACAACGTGCCGCTGCCCGCGGTGGCAGGGTCGGCGCCGTAGCGTGGGGGCATGGACGACAGCAGCACGCCGACGCCGCTCGTCGCGAGCCGCCGCGGGACGCAGGCCGGGCGCGGGTGCGTGGTCATGCAGGTCAGGTGGTCCGACGTCGACCTGTTCGGGCACGTCAACAACGCCGCGTTCCTGCGGTACCTCGACGACGCGCGGTTCACCCTCTTCCCGCGCATGGGCGTCGACGAGGTCGGTGCCATGACCGCGTCGCTGCTCGTGGTCGTGAAGCACGAGATCGACTACCTGGCGCCGATCCGCTTCCGGCAGGAGCCGGTCGTGGTCGAGGTGTGGGTGCCGCGGCTGGGCCGGTCGTCGGTGGACTTCGCGTACGAGATCCTCGACGGGGAGGGCCCCGACGCGGCCGTCGCGCTGCGCGCCCGCTCCCGGATGGTGCAGCTGGACCGGGCGACGCACACCCCGCGGGCGTTCACCGCCGAGGAGCGCGCGGTGTTCGAGGCGTACCCGGGCGAGCAGCCGGAGCTGCGCCCCTGGTGAGTCGGGGCCCTGTCGCGCCCCGGGCTCTCGTCAGCCCGTCGCGACGGCGGTGAGCCCCGCGGGCCCGACAGCGAACTCCTGGAGCAGCCCCGGCACCGGCTTGGACGGCGGGCGCGCGTACTCCGAGCGCTCCGACGTCCGCAGGCCGGCCCGCACCAGCGCCGCCGCGAACGTCGTCGCCGCCGTGACGCCGTCGACCACGGGCACCCCGACGGACTCGGAGATCCGCCCGGTGTACCCGGCCATGCCGGCGCAGCCGAGCACCACGGCGTCGACGTCGTCGGCCTCGACCGCTGCCCGGCACGCCGCGGTGACCCGGTCCAGCGCGCCGGGCGCGTCGATCTGCAGCACCGGGATCTCGCAGGCGTGCACCCCGGCGCAGGCGCGCGCGAACCCGTAGCGGTCGAGCAGCTCGTGCGCGCGCCCCACGGTGCGGCCCAGCGACGTCACCACGCTGAACCGCCGCGCGACCATCGTCGCCGCGTGGAACGCCGCCTCCGCGATCCCGACCACCGGGCCGCGCGCCAGCTCGCGCGCCGCGTCCAGCCCGGGGTCCCCGAAGCAGGCGACGACGTACGCGTCGACGCCGTCGCCCTCGCCGACCCGCACCTGCTCGAGCACGCCGACCGCGGCCAGCGCCTCCTCGTAGTGGCTCTCGATCGACGCGGGGCCGGTGGTGGGCTGCACGGCCTCGACCGTGACCCCGGGCCCGGCCACCACCCGGGCGGACCGACCGATGAGGTCGGTCATCGCCCGGGTGGTGTTCGGGTTGACCACCCGCAGGCGGATGTCGTCGCGCACGACCGGCCTCAGGAGCCCGTGGGGTGCGCGTGGTGACTGACGACCGCCGGGGCGTCCTGCGTGCCGTCCGACACGTGCGCGTCGGACGCCTCGAGGCGCGGCATCTGCGGGTTGCGCCGCTCCAGCCAGACGAACATCGCGAACCCGAGCCCGCAGCCGATGAACCACGAGTACGACGCGATCCAGGTGACGTCGACCAGGCCGATCGACTTCGCGAGCTTGGGGAGCACGGCGGCCGCGACCGACACCACGCCCGCGCCGACGACGGTCGCGACCGCGTTGCGGTTGTACCCGCGGCTGTACCAGTAGCGCCCGGTGGGGGCCATGGTGAACATGTCGTCGACGTGCACGCACTGGCGGCCGATCACGTAGTACCCGGCGATGAGGATGCCGAACAGCGGGCCGATGAGGGCGCCCAGCACGCCGAGCGTGTAGTGGATCGCGTCGTCGTTGGCGTACCAGTTCCAGGGCGTCAGGACGACCGACCCGACGGCGGCGATCATGCCGCCGGTGCGCCACGAGATCCGCTGCGGCGAGACGTTGGAGAAGTCGAACGCGGGGGAGATGAAGTTGGCGACGATGTTGATGCCGACGGTCGCGGTGACGAACGTCAGCCCGCCCAGCAGGATCGCGAACGGGGTGTCGATCGCCTGGACCGTGTGGATCGGGTCGGTGATGAGCCTGCCGAACACCGGGACCGTCGCCGACGCGCAGACCACGGTGAGCAGCGAGAAGAACAGGAAGTTGAGTGGCAGGCCGAGGAAGTTGCCCTTCCTCACCGCCGCGAACGACCGGCCGTAGCGCGAGAAGTCGCCGAAGTTGAGCATCGGGCCGGAGAAGTACGACACGACCAGCGCGATCGCCGAGAGCATCACGGGAATCGACGCCGCGAACGTCAGGGGCGGTCCGGACGACAGGTTGAGCGAGATGTTCGACCAGCCGGCCTCGGACACCAGGTACACGGCCATCACGATCATGACGACGTACACCGCCGGCCCGGCCCAGTCGATGAACCGGCGGATGGTCTCCATGCCGTTCCAGAACACCGCCGCCTGCGCGAGCCAGAGGATGGCGTAGGAGATCCAGCCGAGCGCGCTCAGGCCCAGGAACGCGGGCTCGAGCAGGGCCTGCGAGCCGGGCAGGAACTTGAGGAAGATGATGTTGAGCGCCTCGGCCGCCAGGAAGGTCTGCACGCCGTACCAGGCCACCGCGATGAGGCCGCGGATGATCGCGGGGATGTTCGCCCCGAGCACCCCGAAGATCGCCCGGTTGATGACCGGGTAGGGCACGCCGGTCTTCTGGCTGGGCTTGGCGACGAGGTTGCAGAACACCTGGACGATGACGATGCCGACGACGAGCGCGACGAGCACCTGCCAGGACGCGAGGCCCAGGGCGAACAGCGAGCCCGCCGTGACGTAGCCGCCGACGCTGTGCACGTCGGACATCCAGAACGCGAAGATGTTGTACGACGACCAGGTCTGCTTCTGCAGCGGCGCGAGGTCCTCGTTGGTCAGGCGCGGGTCGTAGGTGGCCTTGATCTCGCCGGCGCCGATCGGCATGCCTGCGGCCTCGACGAGGTCGTGCGGCCTGGTGCCGGGCAGCGGGGCGACGGCGCTGGGCGGGGCGGAGGCGCCGGGCGGCGCCGTGGCGGGGGCGGGTGTGCCCGGGGGGACGGCCGGGGTGTCGTGCGGAGCGGTCATGGTGGTCCTCGCACTCGGGACGTCGGGGAGGGTGCGGCGCGGGCACCGGGGTGCCGAGGGTCGGTGTGGCCGACCGGGGGTCCGCCCTGGCCGAGGGCGGACGGGATCACGTACCGTGGGCCGACCTGAAGCGGATGCTTCCGGTTCGTCCCGAGTCGTGAATCTATGACTTCACAACCCGGGGCAGGTTTCTGCCGCGTGAACTTCCTGCTTCATGCGTGATCCCCGAGGAGGCGGCCCGATGAGCACCGCGCCGGACACCGGCAGCCTGCTGGCGTCGTTCGACGCCGAGCAGTTGGGGGCGCGGCTGCGGGGCCTGCGCGAGGAGCGTGGCCTGACGCTGCGCGAGGTCGGTGCGCGGCTCGGGATCTCCGCCAGCGCCGTCTCCCAGATCGAGCGCGGCGTGCTGCGGCCCTCCGTGAACCGGCTCTTCGAGCTCGTCACCGCCATGGACGCCACCCTCGTCGACGTCTTCGGCGGCACGTCCGGAACACCCGACGTCGAGCTGTCCACCCCCGTGCCCGACGGCTACGTCGTGCGTCGTGCCGTCGAGGTGGAGTCCGTGACGCTGGAGGGCGGCGTCGTGTACCGACGCCTGTCGCCCGGCATCTCGCACGACGTCGACTTCTTCGAGTCGACGTACCCGCCGCACACCGTCGCGGGCCGGCAGCACGAGCTCGTCACGCACGTCGGGTACGAGATCGGGACGGTCGTGCGCGGTGAGCTCACCGTCGACTTCGCCGACGAGCGCGTCGTGCTGCGCGCCGGCGACACGATCTCCTACGCGTGCACCACACCGCACCGGCTCAGCAACCGGTCCGACGACGTCACGGTCGCGACCTGGCTGATCGTGCACCCGGGCGCCGGCGTCCGCTGAGGGTCGGGCCACCGCGACCGGCCGGTCCCACCGCGTGGGGTGCGCGGAGCCCTCGTCCCCGGACGCGGGACGCCTGGCTCGTCGTGCCTCAGGTCGTGGCGTCGAGCCGGGCGGCGACGTCGGCGGGGAAGCCGCCCGTGGCCAGCGGGCCCCACCGCTCGGGGGTCACGCGGATCAGGCTCTTGCCCTGCAGCCGCATCGCGGCGCGGTACTCGTCCCAGTCGGGGTGCTCACCGGCGATGCACCGGTAGTAGTCCACGAGGGCGTCCTCGGCCTGCGGCATGTGCAGCACCTCGGCGGTCCCGTCGACCTGCACCCAGGGGCCGTCCCACTCGTCGGACAGCACGCACACGCTGACCCTCGGGTCACGCGCCGCGTTGCGGGTCTTGGCGCGGTCCGGGTACGTCGAGATCACGATGCGGCCCGCGTCGTCGACACCGCCGCTGACCGGCGAGACCTGCGGACGGCCGTCCGCGCGCGTCGTCACCAGCAGCAGGTGGTGCCGCGGGCGCACGAAGTCCAGGAGCGTGGTCAGGTCGACGGGGGTGGTCGTCGCGATGGTGCGTGCCATGGGGTGACCCTACGACCCCGGGGGCGGCCGCCGGGCGGGGCGGCGCACGCCCTCGCGCCCCGGCTTGCCGGGCCCGGTGCGATGCGCCACGCTGCCGACGACACGCGGGAGGCGGTATGGCAGGGGACCTCGACCTGGTCGTCGCGCGGATGCTCGACGCCCTGCCGCGCGGACGACGGGCGCTGGTCGCCGTCGACGGGATCGGCGCCGCCGGCAAGACCACCCTCACCGCCCGGCTCGCCGCGCGCGTGCCCGACCGCCCCGTGGTCGTGCTGCACGCCGACGACTTCTTCCATCCCTCGGCCGTGCGTCACGCGCGGGGCCGCATGTCGCCGGAGGGCTTCTGGCTCGACGCGTACGACTACCGCGCGCTGATCGACCTCGCGCTCGCGCCCCTGGGGCCGGGCGGCGACGGGCGCTACGTCACCGCGTCGTTCGACCGGGAGCGGGACCGGACGGCGCCCGCACCGACGCTGCGGGCACCCGACGACGCGCTCGTGCTGGTGGAGGGCACGTTCCTGCACCGCGACGAGCTGTGGCACCGGTGGGACTGGTCGATGTACCTGCACGTGCCGTTCGAGGTGGGCGCGCACCGCATGGTCGCGCGGGACGGTGTCGATCCCGACGCCACACGCGGACCCCTGGCGCGGTACGCCGGTGCCCAGCAGCTCTACCTCGCGGCGGCCGAGCCCTGGCGGCGGGCGTCCCTCGTCGTCGGGACCACCGGTGACCCGCGCATCATCGACCCGGCCGAGGTCGCCCGCTCCGTGCAGCCCGTGCCCGCCGGGCGGCCCCGCGTCGAGGTCGCCGGGGACGGCACCGGCGCTGCCTGACCCCGCGAGCGACCGGACCCCGCGACCGGCGTGCGCCGCCGTGCGCCGTCCGGTCGGGTCAGACCTCGCCCGGCAGCGCCCGGCGCACGACCAGCCGCGTCCACGACCCCAGGTACAGACGGTCGCCGTCCTGGAGCTCGTGGCGCTGCCCCGGCCGGATCGGGTCCTGGGGCAGGGGCTCGCCGACGCGGGCGACGAACGTGCCGTTCGACGACTGCAGGTCCTCCACCCACCAGCGCTGACCGTCGGTGTTGAGCTGGCAGTGCCGACGGGAGACCCCGCTGTCGGCGCCCGCATCGACCTGGGGCCGGATGTTGCGCGAGGCCGACGGGCGCCCGACGAGCACGCTGCGCTCCCGCAGCGGCACGAGCACCGGCAGGCCCACGGACGGCATCGGGTCCTCCGCCTGCTGGGCGGCGTACCAGTCGGGGTCGACCCACAGCTCGGCGACCCACGCGTCGCCCCCGGGCGCCGGCGGGGCGAGCGGCGCGGCCGCGGGGTCGGCCACCGCCGGCGACGTACCGGCCTCGGCGCCGGACGCACCCGCGCCCGGCTCCTCGCCCGCGGGGTCGGACGGACCCTGCGGGTCCGGTGCCGGCGTGACGACCGCCCCGGTCGACGCGGCGGGCGTCGGCGCGGGGGCGGCGTGCACCACGGGCGTCACGCCCGTGGTGAAGTCGTAGCCGCAGTTCTCGCAGAACAGCGCACCGGACGCCGCGGGCGACCCGCAGTGCGGGCACGTCGACGGCGCGGCGACGGCCGGCGTCGGTACGGACGGCGCAGGGCCGGTGCCCGACGAGGCGATGGGCGCACCGCACACGTCGCAGTAGTCGGTCGACGCGCTGACGTGCCCCTCGGGGCAGGTGGCGCTCACCGCCGCACCCGCGAGGTCTTGGTCGACGCGGTGTCGAGGGCCATCTCGTCCAGGCGGGACGCGCCGCGCTTCAGTCGCACCGTGCCGTGCTCCTCGTCCTCGATCTCCACGACGCGACGCAGCTTCGACGTCGCCTCCTCGTTGCCCGTCTCGGCCGCGAGCTGCACCGCGCGGCCCAGCTTGACGGTCGCCGTCGCCTCGTCGCCCGCGGCCTTGGCCGCCAGGCCCTCCTGGATCGCCGACGCGAGCTCGGCCTGACCCGTGTAGTGCGCGACCTCCGGGCTGATGCGTGCGGTGAGCGACGCGTCGTCCGACCACACGGCCTTGACCAGCCCGGCGGCGACGACCTCGCCGCCGACCGCGACCTGCACCCGCGCCGCGAGCTGCTCGGCGCCGAGCGGCTTGGACGGCAGGCGCACGGCCACGTGGTAGTCGCGGGACTCGTCGGCCCAGGCGCCCGTCGGGTACGCGCCGACCAGGGGTGTGACGTCGGTGCGGCGGGCCGTCAGGTCCTCGACCGTCGGCGCCACCTGGCGGACGAACAGCACCTGCCCGCCCTGCGGCGTCCACACCCGCAGCTGCGCGTCGGCGACGCCGCGGGACAGCGAGGCGGCCAGCAGCGACCGGAAGTCCTCGGCGATGTCCGCCGGGTTCGCGATGAGCTCGACCGTGCCGAGCAGGGCCGTCGCGATCTCCCGCAGCTCGTCGACCTGCCAGCGCTCGCCCACGCCGCGCGCGTCGCACTGGAACCGGCCGGTGACGGCCGCGATCGTCGCGGTGAGCTGGTCGCGCGGCTCGGACTCGTTCTTGCCGTCGGTGAGCAGGATCGCGTGCCGCTGCGTCACTGCGGGCTGGGTGGCGAAGATCTGGTCCGCGAGCCGCAGCCACGTGCTCATCGCCGTGCCGCCCTGCGCCGACAGCCGCGCGACGGCCCGCTTGGCCTCCGCCCGCGCGGCCGGCTCCATCTGCACGATCGCGACGGGTGCGTTCGGGTACGGGAAGACGCGCTGGGCCACGTGGCTGCCGCTGACGATCGCGAACCACGTCCCGTCGGGGATGTGGTCCAGCGCGACCTGCGCCGCGTGCTTCGCCGCGGCGAGCATCGGGCCCGTCATCGAGCCCGACGTGTCGATCATGACGATCTCCGCGACGCCGGCACCGCTGGTTCCCGCCCCGCCGACGCCCGAGGCGCTCACCGTGACGATCGCGTGCACGTCCGTGCCGCCGTCGGGCAGGAACTCGTTCTGGAAGACCTCGGCACGGAACGTGGCCACGCTGGCTCCTCGGTGGTGCGGTGGGCGTCGGACGGGTGGTGCGGGTGGTTCAGGGTGCAGGTGGTGCCCGGTGCGCGGTCGGTTCTCCGGGGAGGCTACCGGGCGGTCGGCGGCGGACGGTGGGGGCCGTGCCGGCGTCGTCCGGCGCGTCGGCCTGCGCGTCCTGCCGCGCGTCCTGCTGCGCGTCACCGGCCGCCGTGCGGGCGGGCACGCGCGCGAGCGCCACGGTCACGTTGTCGTGCCCGCCGCTCGCGTTGGCCCACGCGACCAGGTCGCGGGACAGGGCCAGCGGGTCGTCGCCGACCCGCCCCGCGGCGTCGCGCAGCAGGTCCGCGACGACCTCGGGGGCGGACGCGTAGTTCCACAGCCCGTCCGAGCACGCGAGCACCCAGCCCGGTCCGCCGGGGCGGGTGGCGACGGTGCGGGCCGTGGCGTCCTCGGCGTCCGCGCCGAGCCAGCGGGTGATCGCGTGCGCCTGCGGCGAGCGCTCGGCCGCGGCGCGGGACATGCCGTCGGCCATGAGCTCGGCTGCCACCGAGTCGTCCTCGGTCAGCTGCTCCGGTGTGCCCGCGTCGGGGAGCCAGTACACCCGGGAGTCGCCCAGCCAGCCCGCGACCAGCAGGCCCGGCCCGGCCACCACGGCCGCGAACGTGCACGACGGCGGGTCCTGCCGGGCGGTGGCGTCGTCGACGGCGGCACGGGCGGCGTCGTCCGCGGCGTGACCCGCGGCCACCAGCAGGCGTGACCAGGCGGCGGCGTCGTCGGCGGGGACGTGCGCGGCACCGGCCACCAGGGTGTCCCGGGCCGCGGTCGCGGCGGCCTGGCTGGCGACGTCGGAGTCGGGTGCGGAGGACACGCCGTCGCACACCACCAGCACGCTCACGCCCTCGCCCGGCGACGAGCCCACGGCCTGCCCGTCCGCCGCGCCCGGGTCGGGCCCCGGGACGGTGCCGAGCGCGAGCGCGTCCTCGTTGCGGCGCCGGCGCACGCCGACGTCGCTGACGCCCGCGACGTGCGGCGCGGCCCGCTCCTCGCGGTGGTCGCGCTCGACGGGGGCGCGGGCACCGCACTGCGCGCAGTACCCGTCGTCGGCGACGTCCCCGCCGCACGCGGGGCACGGTGACGCACCGTCCGCGGCGGTGCCGGCCGGGGAGGTCCCCTCCGGGGAGCCGCCGGGGGACAGGGGAGCGGACGACGTGGGTGCGGACGACGCGGGGTCGCCGGACGTGGGTCCGGACGACGCGGGGTCGCCGGACGCGGGACCGGGGTCCGTGCTGCCGGCGTCGGCGCTGCCGGGGCCGGCCGGGTCCGCACCGTTCGGTCCGGCGCCGTGCGCGGCCGCGAGCGGTGCCCCGCACGCCTCGCAGAAGCGCGCACCGGCGCCCGCGGCCTCGCCGCACGCGGGGCACACGACGGCCGTCCCCGTGCCGCTCACCACGCCGTCCACCGGCGCACCCGGTTGGCGCGGTCGACGAGGGCGACGCGCGCGGCGTGGTCGGCCGTGAGACCGGCCTGCTCGCGGTAGGCCGCCTCCAGGGCGTCCGTCACGCCGTCCTGGGTGGCCGGCGCGCCGTCCAGGGTCACGCCGGGCGCCGTGGCGCCGCGGCGCACCGTGGCCAGCGCGGTCGACAGCACGTCCACCCGCAGGGCCGCGCGCTCGGCGGGCTCGAGCGGCACCGAGCGCACGGACTCGAGCGCGGCGGCGAGGGCGGGCAGGTCGTCCCGCGAGCGGGCCAGGATCCGTGCCCGCATCAGCCGTGCCTGCGGGTAGGAGCTGCGGGTGGGCGTCACCAGGTCGAGCGCGGCCAGCGCGTCGTCGAGGTGCAGGGACGCGATCCGCAGCCGCGCGAGGCCGAACGCGGCCGGTGCCGTGTAGTTCGCGTCGGCGTAGGCGCAGGTGGCGTAGAGCTGCTCGGCGATGCCGGGCTCACCCGACAGCTCGCAGGCCACGGCCAGCGCCAGCTTGGGCGCCAGCTCGCCCGGCACCTGCCCGTACACCGCGTTGAACGACGCGCGCGCGGCGACCGGGTCACCCGTCGCGAGCTGCGCCAGCCCCTGGATCCACACGGCGCGCCACTCCCACGGGTCGTCGGCGAGGATCGCCTCCACGGCCGCCGTGACGACGTCCGGGCGTCCCGCCTCGATCGCCGTGGTCGCCCGCAGCAGGCGGACCTCGACCGTGTCCTCCGGGGCGCCCGCGAGGGCGGCGAGCCGCTGCTCCGCGTCCACCACGTTCACACCGGCGAGCCACCCGGCCGCCGGGTCGTCGGGGTCGACCTTCAGGGCGGGCAGCTCGTCCCACGCCAGGGCCCGCTCCGCGTGGTCGGTGACGGGCGGCTCGAACAGCACCGACGCGACGCTCGTCAGCGGCGGGTCGCCCGCCCCGCGGTCGGCCGCGACCACCTCGCGCAGCACGCCCAGCACCTGCGCGCGCATCTCGTCGACCGACCCGAACCGGTCGGAGGGGTCGGGGGCGCACGCCTTGGCGAGCAGCCGGTAGAAGGAGTCGTACCGCGCGAAGACGGGGGTCTGGTCGACCGGGGGCAGCGCCGCCACGTAGGTGGTCGTGTTGCCGCGGAAGTCCAGCACCAGCGTCGCCAGCGTCCGGCCGATCGTGTAGACGTCGGACGCGACCGACGGCCCGTCGACCGGCACCTCGGGCGCCTGGTAGCCCACCGTGCCGTAGATCGCGGAGTCGTCGTCGTCGATGCGGCGCACGCCGCCCATGTCGATGAGCTTGAGGGCGTCCCCGGCCTGGATGACGTTGTCGGGCTTGAAGTCGCAGTACAGCAGGCCCAGGTCGTGCAGGTACGCGAACGCGGGCAGCACCTCGAGGACGAACGCGAGGGCCTGGTCGACCGGCAGCGGGTCGACGTGGCCCACGGCCTCGCGGCGGTCGGTGAGCAGCTCCTTCAGGGAGCGCCCGCCGACGAACTCCATGACGGTGTACCCGTCGCCGTCGTGCTGCACGAAGTTGTAGATCTCGACGATCAGCGGGTGCTCGACGCGTGCGAGGAACTGCCGCTCGGAGATCGCGGCGGCCACCGCGTCGGGGTCGCCGCTGTTGAGCAGGCCCTTGAGCACCACCCAGCGGCCCGACACGTTGCGGTCCCGTGCCAGGTAGATCCAGCCCATGCCGCCGTGCGCGAGGCACCCCGCGACCTCGTACTGTCCGCCCACGAGCGTGCCGGGTGCCAGGCGCGGGTCGAAGTCGAAGCGGGCGCCGCACGAGGGGCAGAACCCCTGGGTGCGGGCGGGGACGCCCTCGCGGCCCCGCCCGACGGGCTCGCCGCACGCCGCGCAGAACCGCTTGCGCTCCGGCACCTGCGGGTCGGCCATGACCGCCTGCAGCGGGTCCGCCACGGGCGCGGGCGGCACGGTCGTCAGCCCGGCGCCCAGCCGGGCGCGGCGCAGCCGCGTCGAGGACGTGCCGAGCCGGCGGGTCGCGCGCGAGCCCGTCGCCACCGTGCGTGCCGAGCCGAGGGCGGCCGACGCCAGCCGGGTCGAGCTGGTGCGCCCGGTGCGCGTGGACCGCTCGGCCGCACCGTCGTCACCGGCCCCGGGGGTCGGGACGCCGGGGGCGATGCCCGTGCCCAGCATCGACGACGGGGTGGGGGCCGCGGGCGCGCCGGCGGCCGGCGGTGTCGTCGTGCCGGTCACCGTGGACGTGGCACCGCTGGGGGCGGGCGACCCGCACAGGTCGCACCAGCCGTCCTCGTACGTCCCCGTGCAGCCGGGCTCGCGGCAGGCGGTCGCGCTGGTCATCGGGCTCCTCCCGGTCCGCCCGGCAACGGCCGGACGAGGTGCTCGTACTGCTCGACGAGGGCGCGGGCGAGCGCCACGTCGCAGGGGGTCGTCTCCACGGCGGTGCGGGCCTCGTCGTGCCCGGCGCGCACCGTGGGGGACGCGTCGCGGCCGTTCGACGCCGCGGTCGCCGTGGCGCGTCCGAGGCGGTAGCGCAGCTCGGCGCGCTCGCGCAGCGGGCTGCTGTACGCGTCCTGCGCGGCGTCCAGGGCCCGGCGCACCGCGTCGAGGCGGGCGACGTAGGCGTCCAGCGCCTCGCGCTGCTCGGGCACGGGGCCCAGCCGTGACACGTCGGGCACCGCGAGCCGCGGCGGGTGCGCGACCTCGTGCCGGCACCGCTCGGCCAGCGCGTGCAGCGCGGGCTCGCGGGCCTCCAGCGCGGCGGCCGTGGCCAGCGCGTCCGCGCGGGCACGTGCCACCGAGCGGCGCTGCGACACGGCGACCATGAGGTCGCGCTCGGTGTGGGCGGTGCGGGTCTCGAGCTCGGCGAGCGGCCCCGTGACGTCACCGCCGCGGGCGGCCTGCGCGGACAGGCGCTGCTCCCGCTCCCGCAGGGCGGCCACGCGCTCGTGGGCGGCCGCGTCGGAGCCGGCCAGGTCCTCGGCGCGCACGAGCGCCGCGCGCACGCCGCGCAGGCGGGCCACGACGTCCGCGGTGTCCGGGTCGAACGCGAGGCGGGTGCGCAGGGCCGAGACCATCGCGTCGCACAGCGTCAGCGCCTCGGGCAGCGACACCGGCGCCGCACCTGCCCGCGTGTCGACGCGGCCCCACAGCAGCTGCGACATGCGCTCGCGCTCGACCTCGGTGACGCGCCCGCCGTCCCACACCGCCAGCAGCTCGTCGGCGCGGGTCCGCACCGACTGCCACACCGACAGCGCCAGCACCACGTCCGGGGTGTACCGCTCGGACTCGGCCGTCGCCTGCGCCGCCGTGTCCAGCGCGTCGAGCCGCGTGCGCCGGTCGTCGAGCCACGTCAGCAGCCCGTCGAGGTACGTCATGAGGTCGCGCGCACCGATCGCCTCGCCCAGCCGCCCCGGGGCGACGGGCGCGACGACGTCGGCGGACGCGGCAGCCATGGCGGTCGCCGTCACGACCGTCCGTACACGGACGCGGGCGGCGCGGGCGCCGGGCCGAGGGCCTCGCCCAGCCAGCGGTCGTACAGGAGCGCCCAGGTGCCGTCGGCCTTCATGCCGTCGAGCACGGCGTTGACGAACCGGACCATGTCCACCTGGTCGGCGGGCACGCCCAGGCCGTACGGCTCGGCGCTGAAGGCGTCGCCGACGACCCGCGCGTACGGGTCCTGCGCGACGAAGCCCGCCAGCACGGTGTCGTCCCCGGTGATGGCGTCGACGCGGCCCTGCTGGAACAGCGCCAGGCACGCGGAGTGGGTGCGTGCGCCCACGGGCTCGACGTCGTACTCGTCCAGCCGCTCGAGCGTCGTCGTGCCCTCGGGTGCGCACACCCGCTGCCCGGCGAGGTCCTCGATTCCCGTGGCGTCGGACTCGGTGCTGACCAGCACCTTCTGCCCGGCCGTGAAGTACTCGGCGGAGAACGCGATGTCCGCCCAGCGCTCGCAGTTCATGGTGAACGCGCGCGCGACCAGGTCGACCTCGTGGTCGACCAGCACGGGGATCCGGTCGCCCGCCGTGATGACGCGGAACCGGATCGCGTCCGCGTCACCGAGGACCGCCCACGCGATCTGCCGGGCGACGTCGATGTCGAAGCCCTCGATCTGCCCCGTGAACGGGTTGCGGGCGCCCATGCGCAGGGTGTCCGCCGAGACGCCGACGAGCAGGTACCCGCGGGAGCGGATCGCGTCCATCGTGGACCCGGGCGCGATCTGGGTGCCGGCGTCCGGGGCGTAGGAGGTCGTGGCGTCCGTGCAGTCGTCGGCGGCGGGGACCACGGCGGCCGGGGCAGGCTCTGCGGCGGCCGGGATCACGGCCGTGCCGCCGGGCGGCACCTGTCCCGAGCAGGCGCCCACGAGCGCGACGACGAGCCCGACGGCCGCGACCAGCGCACCACGGCGCCGGGCGCCGGACGTGCCCCGGCGCGCACCCGCGGGGGCGGTGTGACGTGTGCTCATCGGTACTCCTCCCGTCGGGCGCGCAGCCCGGTCCACGCGGCGACCGCACCGCCCACGCCGAGCGCGGCCAGCAGCCACCCCACCCAGCCGGCCCCGCCGCCGAGGCCGTCCGCGACGTCCGCGCTGCCGGCGTCCACCGCGGTGTCCAACGCACCGGAGAGCTCGTCGAACAGCGCGGGGGGTGCTGTCGGGTCGTCGCTGGTGACCAGCGCGACGGCACCGTCCCAGTCGCCCGCGTCGTCCAGCGCACGGACCTCCTGGTGGCCCGCGACCCAGGCGTCGAGGCGCTCGACCAGCAGCCGGTCGAGCCGGCCGCCGTCGCCCTGCAGCGCCGCGCGCGCCCGGTCGACGTTCTCGACGAACGACTCCTCGTAGGCCGCGCCCGACCCGCGGCGGATCAGCGTGAACGCCTCCATCGAGCGGGCGTCGTTGACCAGCGCGAACGCCTGCGACGCCGCGACCGTCGCCGCGTACGGCCCGCTGTACGTGCGGCCCGCCGCCGCGGACGTCCCGCCCAGCGTGACGCCACCGACGGCACCCACGACCAGCACGGCCACCGTCGCACCGACCAGACCCGGGTTGAACGTGCGGTGCGTGCGGCGGGCGACCCACACCTGCACCGAGACCAGCGCGAGCAGGGCGAGCACCACCACCCCGATCAGCAGGGGAGTGGACGTGCGGACGGTCGAGAGCTCCGCGTCGACGCGGTCCTGCTCGGCCGCCACGAGCTCGTCGAGCGTGGGGACGATGTCCTCGCGCAGCACCGTCGAGGCCTCCTCGAGGTACGCCGAGGCGACGGGGAAGCCCTGCCGGTTGTTGGCCCGTGCCTGCTCGACCAGGCCGGTGTACGTGGTGAGGTCCGCCGAGACCTGCGCCAGCGCGTCGGCGCCCTGCGTCCCGCTCGCGGCCAGCAGCGTGAGGGCCTGCGCCCCGGCGTCGAGCGACGCGTCGTACGACCGGCGCAGGTCGGTGGGCTCCAGCCCGCCGACGAGGAACGCGGTGGTCGCCGCGGCGTCGGCCGCCACGAGCTGGTTGCGGGCGTCCTGCAGCCCGACGAGCTGGGCGGCGGCGTCGCTCATCTGGGCGACGGCGGCCTGCTGGCTCGTCGTGACGCCCAGCGCGAGCAGCCCCGTCAGGGCGGTGACGACGGCGGCGAGCGCACCCCACAGGCGCAGCCCGCCCGGGGTGGACCGCACGCCGCTCGTGGGGAGGTCCGGCGCGGGCGCCGTGCCCGGCGCGGCCGGCGGGCTCGAGGTGGGAGGCACGACGGTCGTGGTCACGCGGGCTCCTCGGAGGGCTGGGCCGGGGTGCGGGGGGCGGTCAGGTCGGGCGTGGTCAGGTCCGGCGTGGGCAGGTCGTGCGCCGGGGTCCCGGGGGCGGTCAGGTCGGCGTCGGGTGCCGGCAGGTCGGGGGCGACGTCCTCCACGTCGGTCGCGAGGTCCGCCGGCAGCAGCGTGCGCAGCTGCTCGACCGTCGGCTGCTCGACGTCCCGCAGCCGCCAGGCGTGCCGCAGCACGGCGCGGTCCAGCAGGTTGCGCGCGAACCGGCCGTTGCCGAAGCCCTCGTGCCGCGGCTGGGCGGCGACGATCTGCTCGACCAGGTCGAGCGCCTCGGGGGACGGGACGAAGTCGGCCTTGCGGGCCGCGAGCGCGAAGATCTCCCGCAGCTGCGCGTCGGTGTAGTCGTCGAACCCGATCGTGGTGGCGAACCGGCTCTCGAGCCCCGGGTTGGTGGCGAGGAACCGCGCCATCGGCAGCGGGTAGCCCGCCACGATGACCACGAGCTCGTCGCGGTGGTCCTCCATGTCCTTGACCAGGGTGTTCACGGCCTCGGCGCCGTACTGGTCCTCCGCCAGGGAGTACGCCTCGTCGATGAACAGGACCCCGCCGAGTGCCCGGGCCACGACCTCGGTGGTCTTGGTCGCGGTCTGCCCCAGGTAGCCGGCGACCAGCTCGGAGCGGTCGACCTCGACCAGGTGCCCGCTGCTCAGCAGGCCCAGCGCGCGGTACAGCCCGGCGACGAGCCGCGCGACCGTCGTCTTGCCGGTGCCGGGGTTGCCGACGAACACCAGGTGCCGGGTCAGCGACGGGCTGGTCAGACCGGCGTCGGCGCGCAGCCGCTCGACGCGCAGCACCTGCGCCTGCTGGCGGATCTCGCGCTTGACGCCGTCGAGCCCGACCAGCGCCTCGAGCTCGGCGAGCAGCTCGTCGAACGTCTTGGCGGGCGCCGCGTCCTCGGGGGCCGCGGGAGCGCTCGCGTCCGGGGACGCGGGGCCGGGACGGCCGCCCGCCGGGGGCGCGGGGACGGGACGGTCGCTCGTGGGCGAGGGGGTACGTCCGACCTCGTCCCCGCCGAGAGGTCGGTCCGGCCCCGGGGCCCCGGGTGCGGTGGGGGCGGCGCTCGCCGCCGCGCGCTGCACCGCCGCCGTGACCGAGGCCGCGGCGACGACCTGGAGGTCCGGGACCCCGAGGTCGCAGGCCGCGGACGCGACGCCCGCGAGCGCCTCGGCGTAGCCGGCCGCGTGCGCGGAGCCCGTGGCGACGAGCGACGTGAGCACGTCCGTCGGCGCGTGCCGCCACCGCCGCGCGGACGACGCGGCACGGAAGAACTCCGTCAGGTCGTCCCCACGGCCCACGGCCGCGAGCCACGCCGGCCCGGCACCCGTGACGGACTCCGCCACGGCCGCGGCCAGGCGCTCGCCCTCGTCGCGCACCGCCGCCGTGCCCAGCCCGGCCGCGCGGCCCGCGGCGACGAGCGCGTCCAGCGCGCCCGGCAGGCTCTGCGTCGTGCCCGTCACGAGCCCTCCGTCCCGCCCGCACCGGGCACGTCCAGCGACGACCGGCCGAACTTCTCGGCCAGGAACTGCCCGTGCGCCACGAGCGCCTGCGCGTCGGAGCGGTACACGGCGTCGGAGATCTTCTCCAGCGTCATGGCCAGCAGGTCCAGCTGGTCGCACAGCAGCATGAGCGAGGTCTTGCCGCGGGACACCACGCGCCGGTCGGCGAAGTCGCGCGGCAGCCGCAGGTAGCCGTCGACGGCCTCGGGCAGGTAGCTCGTGGCCGTCGCCACCACCGTGTACGCCTGCCGGTCGCCCACACCGAACCGGTCGAGCCGCGGCACCATGTCCTCGACCGTGCCCGTGATGCGGTGCACGCGGGCCGTCACCGCCGCGGGCACGCGGCCCTCGATCGACGCCTCGACGTCACGCACGGCGGTCGCGATCTGCTCGGCCGTCGGGACCGGGTCCGCCTCGATCTCCACGACGTGCCGCGGGGCGCGGCCGAACAGGCGCGCGACGAGGTCACCCAGCGCGCTCACGTGCGGCTCACCTCCCCGGTCGTGTCGATCAGCGCAGGCCCAGGTCGAGCGACCCGCTCGCGGCCTCGGTGTGGTCCGAGCGCGAGACACGGTCCAGGTACTGCTTGGCCTTCGCCGTCTCCGTCTCCAGCACGCCGACGGTCTGCGCCATCGAGTCCAGCGCCTGCACCTTGAACGTGTCGATCGAGTCCATCGCCGCGAAGATGTCCGAGAACGACTGCTGCAGCTGCGGCAGCCCGATCGTCGCGCTCGCGGCCTGCTGCTGGATGACCACCGACTGCTCGCGCAGCAGCTTCGACGTCGACGCGATCATGTTCGACGTCGTCGAGTTCAGCGCCGTGATCTGGTCGAGCACCAGCTTCTGGTTGTTCAGCGCCTGCGCGACGAGCACGGCGGTGCGCAGCGCCGAGACCGTGGTCGTCGTCGCCCGGTCGACGCCCTTGATGAGCTCGAGGTTGTTCTTGATGATGATGTCGATCGCCAGGTACCCCTGGATCGACACCGCGAGCTGCGTCAGCAGGTCCTGGTGCTTCTGGCGGACGTAGAACAGCACGTCCTCGCGCAGCGCCCTCGCGCGCTCGGGCTCCGCGACGTCGAGCTGGGCGATCTTGGCGGACAGCTGGGTGTCCAGCGAGCTCGCGACGTAGATGTACTGGTTGAGCCGGCCCATCGTGTCCCAGAGGTTCTGCTTCTCCAGGTTCAGCGCGGCGTTGTCCTTGCGCAGCTCGTCCTGGCCCCGGTACAGCGCCTTGACGATCGCGTCGATCTGCTTCTGCGAGCTCTCGTACCGGCGGAAGTAGTCGGTGACCGAGTCCCCGAACGGCAGGATGCCGAGGAACTTGCGGCCGACGGACTTCTCGGACGGGTCGAGGTCCTCGACGGTGCGGCGCAGGTCCAGCAGGGACCTGCTCACCTGCGACGTGCCGGAGACGCCGCCCTCGCGCAGCTCGCGCACGGGCACCTGCAGCAGGCGGCTGGACGTGTCCGCGGCCTGCCGGATGTCGGAGTCGCCCATGAGGCGCACGTCGTCGGCCTTCGCCGCGAACTCCGGGGAGCCGGCCTGCGCGCTGTCGAGGCTCGCCAGGTACGCCCCGACCTTGGCGTCGAGACCGGGCAGCGCGGCGGGGTCCACGCGCGGGGCCATCGCCGGGGCGTCGTGCGTGGCGACGGGCGCGACCGGGGCCGGTGCCTCGAGCGCGAACGCACCGCTCGGAGCAGGGGGCTGCAGGGGCGTCGGCTCGGTCATCGGCGGTCCTTCCGGAGGCGCTGGCGGCGCGGCGGCCGTCGGACGGTGACGGACCTGGTCACGGTACCGGAACGCCCGGCTGTGCAGACCAGAACGCCCGGGCCGTGGTCACAGTTCCACCCTGGCGTCAGACCGGTCCCGCGCCGACTACCGCAGGATGTTCGCGAGCTCCTCGCGCGAGTGCACGCCGAGCTTGGCGAACACCCGGGACAGGTGGGAGTCCACCGTCCGCGTCGAGAGCACGAGCCGCTGCGCGATCGCGCGGCTGGTCATGCCGCCGGCCGCCAGCGAGGCGATCTCCTGCTCACGCGCGGTGAGCGCCACGGGTGCTCCCAGCGGCGGCAGCCACAGGCCCCGGCGGTTCAGCTCGCGCTCGGCGATGCGCGCGAGGTCCGTGTCCTGCGCGGACATCGCCTCGACGTGCGCCACGAGCGCCGCGCAGCGCTCGCCGTCGCACACGGCACCGAGCTCCCGCACACGGGTGACGAGCACCGGGTCCGGCAGGCCGCCCGTGCGTCGCGTCGCGTCGAGCCAGCGGTGCAGCGCCTCGAGCTCGACGCGTGCGGCGCCGCGCTCGCGGGCCCAGCGGGCGACCGCGCGGGCCTCGGTGACCAGGTCAGGGCTGCGCAACCAGCCCAGGGCGTCGAGGCGACGCACCCGCACGTCGCCCTCCATCGCGCGGGCCGAGCCCTCGGCGGTGCGCGCGGCCTGCTCCAGCAGGTCCCGTGCCGTGGCGGTGTCGCCGCATGCCGCCGCGGCGGTGGCCTCCGCCGTGAGCGAGTACCGCGCCAGCCCGGTCAGGTCGGTCTCGTCGAAGCGTGCACGGGCCGTCGCCAGGTGCGTGCGCGCCTCGCTCCACGACCCCTCGGCGATCGCGAGCAGACCGAACGCCGCGTGCACGGTCGACCACTCGACCGTGATCGGCTCGTCGTCGGACGTCGGTGCCAGCGAGGCCCGGACCGCCTCGATCTCGCCGGACCACAGGAGCGTGAAGAACAGCGCGACGAGCACCTCGCCACGCCCCCAGCGGTGGTGGTCCTGGTGCGCCGTGGCGATCTCCGCGAACCGCGTGCACACCGCGAACCCCTGGTGCAGGCGCCCGCTCTCGCCCAGCGCCATCGCGGTCGGCGGCGCCAGCGACACGCGACGTGCCGGGTGGGCGCCGCCCTCCAGTGCGGCCAGGGCCGCGTCCAGGGTGTCGAGCCGGCCCGCGTAGCCGAGCCGGATGAGCCGGGTCACCTCGACCTCGTCACGCCACCGCAGCACCGGCAGCACGGGGTCCGCCTCCTGGAGCGGGCGCACGATCCCGTCCAGCACGGCCAGCGCGCGGTCCACGTCGCCCAGGCGCCGGTGGGCCACGAGCGTGGCCATGTCCGCCACGTGCAGCAGCAGGGAGGCCGTCTCGACGTCGAACGGGCCGGGCGCGAGCAGCTCGGCCGCGCGTGAGAAGTCACGCTCCGCCTCGGCGAGCTGCGTGAGCATGACGCGCGCGTTGCCCCGCAGGGTGTGCAGGCGCGCCGCGAGGGGCCCTTCGGGGGCGGAGGCCAGGGCGCCGGTGGCGAGCATCACGACCGAGTCGTACTGGTGGATCGCGAACGCCGCCTCCAGCGCCTGCTGGACCCGTGCGGCCGGCACGTCCATGCCCAGGTCGATCGCCAGGGCCACCGAGCGGATCAGCGACCCGGCGGCCACGCCGTGGGCGACGGGGGCGTCCAGCGACCGCTGCAGCAGCTCGCGCTGCCGGGACGCGGGGATCCAGGCACGTGCGACCTCCGCGTACGCGGGCGTCGTCAGGTCCACGACACGCACCGTGCCGCCCGTGACGGTCGGCGCGGTCGTCGTGGTGACCACACCGGCCAGCACGAGCTCGTCGACGGCCGCGGCCGGCACCAGGTCGAGCAGCACCTCGAGCGCGATCGGGCAGACCACCGCGCAGACCTCGAGCGCGGACCGCCCCTGCGGGCTGACGCCCTGCAGGTCCAGCTCGGTCAGGTCCAGCATCCGCGACTGCGAGGTCGCCCCGCCGCGCCACACCCAGACGCCGTTGCTCAGGCCGAGCGCCTCCGACACCAGCGCGTCGTGCACGGCCTCGCGCAGCCGCATCGCGCTGCCGCCCGACGCACGCCACAGCCGGTGGGTGGTGTCGGCCGTGACCAGGCCCCCCAGCTCGGCCACCAGCCAGCGCTCGGCGGTCTCCCGCGTCAGCGGCCCGACGTCGAGACGCTCGACGACGTCGTCCTTCCACAGCGCGGCCCACGGCGCGCGGGCCGCCCAGCTCAGGCGCAGCGTCGCGACGACCTGCACGGTGCCCTGCCGCACGAGCCACTCGAGCGCGCGTGCCGAGGCGTCGTCCAGGTGGTGGGCGTCCTCGACCCGCAGCACCAGCCGGCCGTCGCCCCGGCGGCGCCCGATCCCCGAGGCGAGGGCGTCCAGGGTCGCCGCGAGGTCCCCGAAGGCCTCGTCCGGGTCGTCCAGGAGCGGCTCGAGCGCGCCGAGCGGCAGCGCGTCGTGCGTCCCGGTCCCGCTGATGTGGACGATCGTCAGGTCGTCGTGCGCCGTGCTCAGCCGGTCCAGGGCGCGGGCCACCGCCTGGGTCTTGCCGGTGCCGGCGTCGCCGACGACCAGGACGCTGCGCCCGGCGCCCAGGGAGTCCACCAGGCGCTCGACCATGGCCGGGTTCATGACGGAGGCGGGCGCCGCCGTGGGCGTGGTCGTCGTCGGGGTCGTGGGGGCCGGTCGCTGCGTGGGGACGGAGGCCGAGGTCGCCCGCGTCCGTCCCGCGCGCGCGCGTGCGTCGGACGTGGTCATAGCGCCTCCGGGCGGTTCGTGCGGGGGTCGAACGTCTCGTCAGCGTCGCACCGGGTCGCAGGGGGTCCGACAGCTGAGACGGGTAAGTGCGACGAAGCGGTGCCGACCGCTCGGGAGGGTCGCGAGGTTCACCCCACCGGGGGTCCCCCGTACGGCCGCTGTCGACGCGCTTGCGGAACCTCGGTAGCGATTACCGATGTCCGCGGGTCACCCGCCTGCCTAGCCTCACGACGACCCGCGACGGACCGGACCGGACCCACCGAGCGGCGGCGACCTCACGATCGAGAGAAGGACCCACCTGTGCCCACCTACACCGCGCCCGGCGTGTACGTCGAGGAGATCCCCTCGTCCCAGAAGGTGCTGACCTCGGCGCCCACCGCCGTGACGGCCTTCGTGGGCTTCACCGCGTCGGCACCCACCGACGACCCGGCCGACCCGCAGGGCCTGGCCCCGCGGCTGGTGACCAGCTGGACCCAGTACGAGGCGCTGTACGGCGGGTTCGTCGAGGGCGCGATGCTGCCGCTGTCGGTGTACGGCTACTTCCTCAACGGCGGCACGCAGGCGTACATCGTCCGCGTCCCCCACGCGGAGCCGTCGGGCAGGCCGGCGACGCTCGAGCTGCCCGCGGCGGACCGCGCGCTGGGGCTGCCCGTCGCCGTCGAGTCGGTCGAGCCCGACGCGCAGCTGTCCGTCGCGGTGCGCAGCGACGACGCCCCCGAGGACCTCGAGGGCCCGACGACGTTCACGCTGACCGTCCTCGACGGTGGCGAGGTCGTCGAGGAGCACCCGGGCCTCAGCCTGGGCGGCCCGCGCGACGCCGCCACCGTGGTCAACAAGACGTCCACGAAGGTGAAGCTGGAGATCCGCCTCGACGAGGCGACCGACCTGTCCAGCCAGCTCGAGCTGCTGCGCCCCGGCACCTACGACCTGCAGCAGGCCGAGCCGGTCAAGGTGCCGGTCACGGGCCGCAAGTTCGCCGGCTCGGAGGCCGCCCGCACGGGCATCAACGGCCTGGCGATCGCCGAGGACGTCACGATCGTGGCGGTCCCCGACCTGGTCACCGCCGCGACGCGCGAGGACGGCACGCTCGACCTCGGGCTGTGGAAGGCCGTGCAGACGGCCCTCATCGCGCACTGCGAGCAGCACGCCAACCGCATGGCGCTGCTCGACGCGCCCCCCGGGATGACGCCCCAGCAGGTCAAGGAGTGGCGCTCCGAGGTCGCGCAGTACGACTCGGCGTTCGCGACCATGTACTACCCGTGGATCAAGGTCGAGAACCCCCTCGGCTCGGGCGCGTCGGCGGAGATCGTCGTCCCGCCGTCGGGGCACGTCGCCGGCGTGTGGGCCCGCACCGACGAGACGCGCGGCGTGTGGAAGGCCCCGGCCAACGACACGATCCGCGGCGTCCTGGACGTCGAGCGCACCGTGTCGCAGACCGAGCAGGGCTTCCTCAACCCGGTCGGCGTCAACGCGATCCGCCCGTTCGGCACCCGCGGCATCCGCATCTGGGGCGCCCGGACCCTCACGTCGGACACCGACTGGCAGTACGTCAACGTGCGCCGCCTGTTCAACATGGTCGAGTCGACGATCCTCGAGGGCACCCAGTGGGCCGTCTTCGAGCCGAACGACGTGACCCTGTGGGAGGGCGTCAAGCGGACCCTCACCGGGTACCTGCACGGTCTGTGGCAGTCCGGCGCGCTGTTCGGGTCCACCGCCGAGCAGGCGTTCTTCGTCCGCTGCGACGAGACCACCAACACCCCGGAGTCCATCGACGCCGGCCGCCTCGTCGTCGAGGTCGGGCTCGCGCCCGTCAAGCCCGCGGAGTTCGTCGTGTTCCGCATCAGCCAGAACAAGCAGAGCGCGGCCTGACGGCCCGAGCCCGCCCCCCACCACCACAGGAGCACCCCATGGCAAGCAGCGGCACCGGCCTGTTCAGCGCCGACCCGATCGTCTCCCAGAACTTCTTCCTCGAGATCGACGGGCAGGTCGTCTCGGCCCTCATCTCGGTGTCCGGCCTCGACGTCGAGGTCGGCGTCGGCAAGGTCACCCAGATCGGCGCGGACGGCAAGAAGCAGCAGGTCAAGTTCCTCGGCCAGACCGTCGAGGTGCCGGACCTGCAGCTCACCCGCGTCGCCCCCGGCGACGTCACCAACGACCCGCTGTGGAAGTGGTTCAAGGCCGTGCGCGACGGCGGTCTGAGCGGGTCGCGCGACACCAACCGCAAGAACGGCTCCGTCGTGCTCTACGACGCCGGCGCCAAGGAGGTCGCGCGGTTCAACTTCTTCAACGGCTGGCCCAGCAAGATCTCGACCGACCAGCTCTCGGTCGACGGGTCGGACGCCATCAAGGAGACCGTCTCGCTGGTCATCGAGCGCCTCGAGAGGGTCAAGTGACCCTGCGCACCCGGTACGAGTTCACGCTCCCTCGCGGGTACGTCGACCGCGAGGGGGCGCTGCACCGGCAGGGCGTCATGCGCCTGGCGACGGCGCGCGACGAGCTCGAGCCGCTGCGCGACCCCACGATCAGCGGCCCGGACGACCCGCGGCTGACCGTCGTGGTGCTCGCGCGGGTCGTCGAGCGCCTGGGGGCGCTGGAGCTGGTGACGACGCACGAGATCGAGGGCCTGTTCGCCGCCGACCTGGCGTACCTGCAGGACTTCTACGGCGTCATCAACTTCGGCACCCCCGCCGAGGTCGAGGAGTTCCTGGCCGGCCAGGACGACGTGGCCGCCGTGGCCCCCGCGGCGCCCGCCGCCGTCGAGGAGCCGACCCCGGCCGCCGACGTCCCGGACGCGGGCTTCGTGCCGTCCGCGCGTCCGGCGCGCTCGGCGATCGAGGAGCTCCCGGCCGAGACCCGGTGAGCGGACGGTGCTGCGCTACCCGGTCGACGCGGTCTGGCAGGAGATCGCCTACCTGGCGTACCACCTGCACTGGCCGCTCGACGACCTGCTGGACCTCGAGCACCTCGACCGGGTCCGCATGGTGCGGGCGGTCGCGGCGATGAACGAGCAGGCGTGGGAGGCGGTGCGCGACAGTGTCTGAGCAGACGCCCCTGGGCGGTGGTGTGCCGACGACGTCCGGCAGGTTCCTGCTGGAGGTCGACGGCGTGGAGATCGGCACGTTCCGCGAGGTGCAGGGCCTGCGCCTCGACGTCGACGTCGTCGAGCACGTCGAGGGCGGCCAGAACGGGTACGTGCACCAGCTGCCGGGTGTGATGCGCTGGCCGCACCTGGTGTTCACGCGCGGCATGGTGCAGTCCGACGCGCTCTTCGGCTGGGTGCAGCGGTCGTCCGGGCAGGGCTTCGCCGGCAACGGCGACACCCTCACGCGTGCCACCGGCGCCGTGACCGTCCTCGACGACCGGGGCAACCGCATGCGCTCGTGGGAGCTCGACGGCGTCTTCGCCGTGAGCTGGACGGGCCCGGCGCTGTCCGCCGACTCCGACGCACCCCTGACCGAGTCCCTCGAGGTCGCGCACCACGGGTTCCGCGCGGTGACGCGGTGACGGGCCCGGGCGCTCCGCGGCCGACCCCGGCGACCCCGCTGGGCGCCGCCGTCGCGCAGCGGTGGCGGCGGCCCGGCCCCGTCGGCCGGGCGCGCCCCGCCGCGATCGGGTCGCTCGCGTCCGCCGCCGTGCGGTTCGCGGCCGGCACCGGACGCCCCGTGGCCGTGCGGCGCGCGCTCGCGGGCCCCGCCGCCGCGCCCGCCCCGGTCCGCGTGGTCGACGACGTGCGTCCGCCCCGCTGGTGGTCGCCCGGCCTGGCCGCCGAGCGTCGGGCACGCGCCGCGCAGGACGCCGGCGTCGTCGCCGCTCTCGGTGGCCGCCCGCGTGGCCTGCCGCGTTCGGCGGACCGGCTGCCCGACGAGCGCGGCCACCGCCCCGGCGCGGTCCAGGCACGCCTCGCGCCGCGTGTGGTGCCGATGCGCCTGCCCGACGCGGTCCGCGCGGTCGGCACCATGACCACACCCTCCGACGTCGCCCCACGACGCCGGACCGCCCGGGGCCGCCCGGGGCCGACCACGGCGCCGCAGCAGCCGTCTCCCGGCCGTCCCGCGCCGGGCGCTGCGGCGCCGACGAGCCCGACGGTCCCCGGCAGCGCCGCTGCCCCCTCCGGACGCCCCGGTCCCGGGGGTGCGCTGGTGCGCCGCCAGGTCCACGCGGGTGCCGCGGTGCGCCGCCACGCGGCTGCGCGCGCCGAGCGCGCGTCCGAGGTCGCGCGCCGGTCCGTCACCGAGCGGACTGCAACCGAGCGGACTGCGACCGAGCGGACTGCAACTGAGCGCCCTGCGACCGAGCGCCCTGCGACCGGGCGCACCGCGACCGAGCGCACCGCCGCCGACGGCACCGCGGGCCCCGCCGCGCGGGAGCCCGGGCGGCCTCCCGCCGCCGGCGCGAGGCCGGAGCGACCCCTCGCCGACCGACCCCTCGCCGGGGGTGCGGGTGCGACGGGCGGGCCGACCGGGTCGCCCGCGCCCGCCCACTCATCCCCGGGCGCCGGCGAGCAGCCCGGACGGGTCGGGACGCTGCACCGACCTCTCGCGGGACCCCGCGCCGGCGCGGTGCGCCACCCGGCAGCCGGTCTGCCGACCGCGACGGCTGCCCTCGCCGGGCCCGTGCGCCGCGCCGCGCTGGCGCTGCGCGGGCCGCGCGACCTCGACGTGCGTGTCTCCGTCCCCGGCACGACCCTCTCGGGTCGCGGGCCCGTCGCCGCGGTGCGGCGGTGGGCTGCGGAGACCCGCTCCACGACGGCATCCGACCGGACCGGCCTGCCGGTGCCGGCGTGGCCCGCTGCGGTCGGGTCTCCGGCGTCACCGTCCGCCGCGGGGGCCCCGGGCCGTCGCGACCCCGCCCTGCCCCCGGCGTCGGGCGCCGTCGACCGCGGACGCGTCCTGACGGGTCGCCCGGGCGTGCCCGGATCCCTGGCGGGCTCGTCCGACGCAGGCTCCCTGGCCACCGCGTCGGCGATGCCCGGCGCGCACGGCACCGGCCCGGTCGCGTCCGGGCGCAGCGCCGGGCGGGTGCCGGGCGCCGGCCACCGGCGCGGCCTCGTGCGGCGCTCGGCCGGGCTCGGCACGGGTGCGCCCGCGCTGCCTGTCGGGCGTCACGGCACCGCCGCCCACCCCTCCCTGCGGGCGGCCACCCGCACACCGGCCACCGGCGCCCGGGCAGGAGCCCGTCCCGTCGGGCCCGTCGCCCCGGGCGTCGCCCCGGCAGCCGGACCGGCCGTCGGGTCGCGCCCCGCCGCGGGCGCCCAGGACGTGCAGCCGAGCACCGTGCGCCGGTCGGTCGCCCCCGCAGCACCGGCCGTCGCCGCCGCTGCCCGCGCCTCGCAGGCCGCGACCCACGTCATGGTGCCGGCCGCTGCCTCGCGGCCGGGCGGACCGGCGCGACCCGGCTCGACGGGACCCGGCTCGGCGCAACCCGGTTCGACGGGACCCGGTTCGGTGGGACCCGGCGCGGCACCCGTCCCGACGTCCCGTGCCGCGACGCCCGCGTCGGCACCGCCTGCCGCGACGCCCGCGTCGGCACCGCCTTCCGCGACGCCCGCGTCGGCACCGGCGACCGCGAGGTCCGTCGCGGCTCCGCTCGCCGCGGCCTCCGCCGCACCGCGCGCGACGTCCGCACCGGCCCGTGCCACACCCGTCGGCACCGGCGGCGACCCGCACGGGCACGCCGGGTCGGCACCCCGACCGGCGCCCACCGGAGGAGCGGTGCGACGCTCCGTCGTGCGCGCCGGCGGTCCGGCGGCTCGCACGCCCGCTGTCGCGTCGCTGCGGGGGGCCGGGGAGCTCGCCCGTGCGGTCCAGCCCGTCGGGGTCCGCGCCACCGCGCCCGCCGGCGCGCTGCGCACGGCCGTCGCCGCACCGGCGCTCCCCGCCGTCGCGCGCCGGGGCAGCGGGTCGGCCGCCGCGCTCCTCGCGTCCGGTGGCGGCCCCGGGCGCGCCGGGGCACCGGTCCCCGGGCTCGGGACGTCCGTCGCCCCGCTCGGCGCGCCGAGCACCCCCCGCGGTCGGGGACTGACCGGCGTACCGGCGGTCCCCGCGGTCGCGCACCCGACGTCGCACGGGGCACGGAGCCGCGTGCCCACCGGTCGCGCAGCGGCGGGTGGCCCGTCGACGTCCGGGGCGCACGCGACTGTCGCCGGCGCCCTCACACCCGCCCCGGCGTTCGCCGCGGCGGGCGTCGTCCGACGCCTGACGGTGCTGCCGCCGCGCACGGTCGTGCGCCACGACCCCGTCACCGCACCGCCCACGGCACCCGCGTCCGGCGGGCTCCCGCCCGCGGCCACCCGCGGCGCGCCCGGTGCCGCCCCTGCCACCCCCGCCTCGGCCGCGGGCGCCACCGTCGTCCGGCGGTGGCTGCCGCCGGCCGGCCAGGAGAGGACCCCCGTGCACGACGAGGTACGCCCACCCCACGCGGACGTCGAGCGCCGGCTGCGCGCCGAGCTGACGTCGTGGCTGGAGCACGAGCTCGACGACCGCGTCGTGCGGCTCGTCGAGGAACGGCTGGCCGAGCAGGACGAGAGGCGCACCTGGCGCCGGACGCGGGAGGTCTTCTCATGACGGCGACGACGGCCCCGGTCAAGGCGTTCCTCGAGATCGAGGGCGGGCAGAAGGTGCCCTGCCTGTTCAACCCGGCGCAGCTGCAGCTCACGCGGGAGAACCACTGGGTGGGCGACCCGCGCCCGGGCCGCGGCGTGCCCCGGCTGCGGTACGCCGGGTCGTCGTCCGGCGTGCTCAGCGTCGACCTGTTCTTCGACACCACGCACGACGGCACCGACGTCACCCGGCACACCGGGCGCCTGCTGGAGCTCATGGAGGTCGACCCGTCGCTGCCGGGCGCGGACGAGGCCACCGGCAACGTCCGCCCGCCGACGGTCACGTTCCACTGGGGCGACCTGCACTCGTTCACGGCGGTGGTCGCGGCCCTCGAGCTGACGTTCACGTACTTCTCCGCGTCGGGGACCCCGCTGCGGGCCCGGGCGGGGCTGGAGCTGCGGCAGTACGAGCCGTCGCGCGCGTTCGGCCCGCAGAACCCCACGTCGGGCACGCCCCAGCCGCACCGCGTCCACCGGGTGCAGGCCGGCGAGACGCTGGACCGCATCGCCGCGCAGCACTACGGCGACCCGACGCGGTGGCGTGCGCTCGCGCAGGCCAACGGCATCGACGACCCGCTGGACCTGCGCCCCGGCACCGTCCTGTCCGTCCCGCGGGGTGACGCGTGAGCACGGACGTCGGGACCGCCCGGCTCAACCCGCTCGCGCACACGTCGTTCGACGTGCGCCTCGGCGGGCGCGCGCTGGGCGTCACGGAGCTCGGCGACCTGCTCGACGTGCGGGTGCAGCGCGGCGTGCGGACCGTCGGCCGGGCGTCGCTGACGTTCGTCGACCGCGGGTACCGGCTGGTGACCTCGCGCCTCGCGATCGGGCAGGACGTCGAGGTGCGCGTCGACGGCACGGCCCTGTTCACCGGGACCGTCACGGCGCTGGGCACCCGCGCGGACGACCGCGGCAGCACCACCACCGTCACGGCCCACGACGGCGCGTACGCGCTGACCACCGACGCGGGGGTGGTGGCGCGCGCCAACGTCGACGCCTCCCAGGTGGTCGCCGAGCTGGCCCGCGCGGCCCGTCTGACCGTCCAGGGCTGGCCGGTCGCGCGCACCGAGCCGTGGCACCTGCAGGCGGACTCGCCGCTCGGGCTGGTCGACGAGCTCGCGGTCGCCTCCGGGCTCGACTGGGTGGTCGACGGCACGACGCTGCGCGTGTGGCGGCGGGCCGACGGCACGGCGTCCGGGTCGCGCCGTCCGCGCCTGACGGTCGGCGTGGACCTCGAGGAGCTGTCAGCGCGCCAGGTGGGACGTCCCGACGCGACGTACGTCGTGCAGGGCTGGGACGCCGCGACCACGACGTCCGTGCGCGCCACCGCCGACGCACCGGCGCCGCGCGCCGGGTTCACCGCCCGGGTGGACGCCGGGGGCGCCACGCCGCAGATCCAGGTCGGCGGGCTGCAGGTGCGTTCCGCCGAGGAGGCGCGGGTGCGCGCGCAGGCCGTGGCCGCCCGGCACGGCCGCGTCGAGGCGCAGGGGCGCGGCCCGCTGCTGCCCGAGGTCGTGCCCGGTGGTGAGGTCGAGGTCGTCGAGGGCGGCCCCCTCGACGGCACGTACTACGTGCAGGAGGTCGAGCACCGGTTCGACGGTCGCGCCTCGCGCACGACGTTCGTCGCGGGCGACCGTGAGCCGGTCCGCCTGGGCGGCGCCACGGGGGAGCGGGCCGTGCGGTCCGCGCGGCACACCGGGCTCGTCGTCGCGACCGTCAACAGCACCGACGACCCGGACCGCCTGGGTCGCGTGCGCGTCACGTTCGTGACCGCGTCGGACCGCACGTCGTCCGACTGGGCCCGCGTGCTCGCGCCCGGCGGCGGCAGCGCGGGCGGCATGGTCCTGCAGCACGAGCCGGGGGACGAGGTGCTCGTCGCGTTCGAGGGCGGCGACGTCAGCCGGCCGGTCGTGCTGGGCGGGCTGCACTCCGCGCAGGCGCTGCCGCCGCAGACCGTGCGCGCCCAGGGTGGTCCGCGCGTGCGGGCCCTGCACTCGCGCCACGGTCAGCGCCTCGTCCTGGGCGACGGCGAGTCGGGTGACGACGCGTACGTCGAGCTCGCGCTGGGCGCCGCCGGTCACGGGCTGCGGATCTCGCAGCAGCGGGCGGTCCTCGAGGTGGGGCAGGTCCCGCTGCGCATCGTCGCCGGGTCGTCGTCGATCGAGCTGGACGGCACGGGCAAGGTCACCGTGCGCGGCACCGACGTCGCGGTGCAGGCGGACAACGAGCTACGGCTGAAGGGCACGACCGTGAGGATCGAGGGCACCGCCAAGGTCGACGTCACGGGCGCGCAGGTCGCGCTCAAGGCCAGCGGCACCGCCGAGGTCTCCGCGTCGGGGCCGACGAAGGTCGTGGGCAACCCGGTGGCGATCAACTGATGAGCGACCTCCAGCACCCCTCGGCGCGCATGACGGCGGCCGCGGACTTCGTCGGCCGCGGCTTCGCCTGGCCCTTCGCGGTCGACCACACCGGGTCGATCGCCATGACCGACGGGACCGGTGACGTCGAGGACGCCATGCGTGTCGTCCTGCTCACGGCCCCCGGCGAGCGGCTCATGCGCCCCGCGTTCGGGTGCCGCATCTGGGACCTGCTCTTCGAGCCGATCACCCCGAACCTCGTCGGGCTGGTGCGCCAGGCCGTGCGCGACGCGCTGGCCCAGTGGGAGCCGCGCGTGGACGTCGAGGACGTGCGTCCCGTGCAGGACCCGGGCGAGTCCGGCCTGCTCCACATCCAGATCGACTACCGCGTCCGGTCCACCAACGACCGCCGCAACCTGGTCTTCCCCTTCTACGTGATCCCCCGCGAGGACTCCTGACATGCCGCCGCTCGACCCGCCGAACCTCGACGACCGCCGGTTCCAGGACATCGTCGACGAGACCAAGCGCCTCATCCCGCGCTTCACGCCCGAGTGGACCAACCACAACCTGTCGGACCCCGGCGTCGCGCTCGTCGAGCTCTTCGCGTGGGTCGGGGAGATGGTGCTGTACCGCGTCAACCAGGTGCCGGACCGCATGTACGCGCACTTCCTGGAGCTCGTCGGCGTCGAGCCGTTCCCCCCGTCGGTGGCGCGCACGCGGCTGACGTTCCTGCTGGCCGCACCGGCCACCGAGCCCGTGGTGGTGCCCGCGGGCACCACGGTGTCGACCGTGACGGTGGGGGGCCAGGACGCCGTGGTGTTCGCGACGTCCGCCGAGGCCGTCGCGGTCCCGCCCGTGCTGGTCGCGGCGCGGACGGCCGGGCCCGACGGCGCCGCGTCCACCGACGCGTGGGAGGCGCTGCAGGTGCCCGGCGAGTCCGTGCGCTGCTTCCCGTCGTCACCGATCCGCGACGGCGACGCGCTGTACCTGGGCTGCACCGGCCCGCTCGCGGACCTGGTGCTGCGCCTGGACGTCACCGCGCACGCCGAGGGCATCGGCGTGGACCCGACCCGGCCGCCCCTGGCGTGGGAGGTGTGGAGCGGTGAGGCGTGGGTGCCCACGGTCGTGGACGACGACACCACGGGCGGGCTCAACCGCGACGGCACCGTCACGCTGCTGGTCGGCGACCGGCACGCGCCGCTGACGATCGGCGGGACCACCGCGTACTGGCTGCGGGCGCGGCTGCTCGACCGCGCCGACGGCCGCCCCGCGTACCAGGCGTCCCCGCACGTGGGCTCCGTGCAGGTGCGCACGGTCGGCGTCGGCGTGCCCGCGGAGCACGCGCAGGCGATGCCGGCCGAGGTGCTGGGGCGGTCCGAGGGGCGCCCGGGCCAGCGGTTCGCGGTGTCCGCCGCACCGGTCGCCACGCGGCGCCCGGACGAGCGCGTGGTCGTCGTGGACCGCACCGGCGCGACCGAGTGGGACGAGGTCCCCGACTTCTCCGCCTCCGGCCCGGACGACCGGCACGTCGTGTGGGACTCCGCGACGGGTGAGGTGCGCTTCGGCCCCGCCGTCCGCCAGCCCGACGGCCGCACGCGCCGGCACGGCGCCGTCCCGCCGGACGGTGCGCAGGTGCGCGTCACCGGCTACCGGACCGGCGGCGGGTCGCGCGGCAACGTCGGTGCCCGCACGCTGACGTCGCTGCGCACCGCGCTGCCGTCGGTGCGCTCGGTCACCAACCTGGTCCCGGCCACGGGTGGCGTCGACGCCGAGACGGTCGAGGAGGCCAAGGTGCGCGGGCCGCTGGCGCTGCGCGCGGGGCAGCGTGCGGTCACGGCGTCGGACTTCGAGCAGGTGGCCCGGCAGGCGTCCGTCGAGGTCGCGCGGGCCCGGTGCCTGGCCGTGCCTCCCGACGGGCCGGTGCGACCGGTGCACGTGCTGCTCGTGCCGCAGGTGCGCACGGACCCGCGCAGCCACACGATCGACGACTTCGTGCTCTCCCCGCGGCTGCTCGACACCGTCGCCGCCGAGCTGGACCGGCGCCGGACCGTGGGGGTCTCGGTGGGGCTGGGGGCGCCGTACTACCACGGGGTGTCCGTCGCGGCGCTGGTCCGGGCGGTCCCCGGGCGGCCCGCGCAGGCCGTGCGCGAGCGCGTCGTCGAGGCGCTCACGCGGTTCGTGCACCCCCTGGTCGGTGGTCCGCAGGGCACCGGTTGGCCGTTCGGCCAGACGCTCACCGCGACGGCTGTCGCGCAGGTCGTCGAGGGCGTCGACGGCGTCCTCGGCGTCGACGAGGTCACGCTGTTCGGGTATGACCTGCGCAACGGGCGGCGCGTCGGCGAGGGGCGGGAGTCCCTGACGATCGACGCGGACACGCTGCTGCTGTCCGCCGGGCACCGCGTGGTCGTGCGATGACGGCGGTGCTGACGACGGCGGTGCAGACGACGGCGGTGCTGACGACGACGGTGCCGACGACGACGGTGCCGACGACGGCGGGGGTGGACCGTGGGACGCGCTGACGACTGGCTGCTGGCGCAGCTCCCCGGCGGGATGGTCGCGGAGGACTTCTTCGCGCGCTTCGTGCGGATCTTCCAGGCCGAGGCGGAGACGCTGCTCGCCCACCCGGACTCCCTGCCGCACCTCGCGGACCCGCGGCTCGCGCCGCCGGAGATGGTCCGGTACCTGGCCCGCTGGATCGGCCTGCCCGGTCTGGACGCGGACCTCCCCGACGACCTGCAGCGCGACCTGCTCGTCGCCGGCGCGGCCGCGCTGCCGTGGCGGGGGACGGCCCACGGGCTGCGCCTGCTGCTGGAGGGGTACACCGGCGGGCCGGCGCGGGTCGTGGACGGCGGTGGTGTGCACCCGCTGGGCGAGGAGCCGGACGACGACACCGCGTGGGTGCGGCTCGAGGCCACCACCCCGGGGCGGTTGACGCAGGACGAGCTGGTCGAGCTGGTGCGTGCCGAGGTGCCGGCGCACGTGCGGGTCGAGCTGGTGGTGGGCGGTCGCACGGTGTGGCCGCGACCCGAGGAGGAGTCCCGATGACCGAGGTGGTCCGTGAGCCGGTGCTGCCGGCGCGTGCGGGTGCGGCGGGAGGCACCCTGACCGTGTGCCCCGAGTGCGGCACACGCACGGCGCTGGACCTGCTGCGCCGTGACGCGTCCGGGTTCTGCCCGCAGTGCGACTTCCCGCTGTTCTGGGCCGACCGCGGCGGCGCGGGGGCGCCCCACGGGGACACCGACCCGGGCGCCGTGCGCCGGTCGCCCGGCGTCGAGGGCGAGGTCGCGGACGTCGTCGTCGTCTGCCACGGCTGCGGGGAGCACAACGGGCACGCGCGCGGTCCGTGCGTGCGGTGCGGCGGGGACCTGACGCCGCCGCAGGCGCCGCTGCTGCCGCCGCCCCCGGCGCCGGAGCCCGCGCCCGTGGTGGTCGAGGTGCCCGTGCCGGTGCCGTGCGGGCACCCCCGCACGTGGGTGGTCGCGCTGGTGTCCGGCCTGCTGGGTGCCGGTGCGGCGTTCGTGGCGGCGATGCTGCTGCTCGGCTGACCGTCGGGACCTCGCCGCAGCCCGTCGGGACGGCGAGGGCGGGGGGCGGCCTCAGCGCGGGAGCGTGAGGATCTCCGCGCCGTCCTGCGTGATCGCCACGGTGTGCTCGCTGTGCGCGGTGCGGCAGCCCGTCGCGCTGCGCAGCGTCCAGCCGTCGGTGTCCGTGACGAGCCGGTCCGTGTCCGCCATGACCCACGGCTCGAGGGCGAGCAGCAGGCCGGGACGCAGCGGGTAGCCACGGCCGGGACGGCCGGTGTTGGGCACGTGCGGGTCCTGGTGCATGGTCGTGCCGATGCCGTGCCCACCGAACTCGGTGTTGACGGGGTACCCGGCGTCGGTGAGCACGGTGCCGATGGCGTGCGAGAGGTCACCGACGCGGGCCCCGGGCCGCGCGGCGGCGATGGCGGCGGCCAGCGCGCGCTCGGTCGTCTCGATGAGCGCGACGTCGGCGGGGTCACGCGGCGTGCCCACGACGAAGCTGATCGCGGAGTCCGCGGCGATCCCGCGCAGCGACACCGCCAGGTCGAGCGTCAGCAGGTCCCCGTCGCGCAGCGCGTAGTCGTGCGGCAGGCCGTGCAGGACGGCGTCGTTGACGGCCGTGCAGATGTAGTGGCCGAACGGGCCGCGGCCGAACGACGGCGCGTAGTCGACGTAGCAGGACTGCGCACCGGCGTCGACGATCATCTGCTGCGCCCACCGGTCGATCTCCAGCAGGTTGGTGCCGACCGTGGCGCGGCGGCGCAGCGTCTGCAGGATCTCGGCGACCAGGGCTCCCGTGTCCCGGGCACGGGACACCTCGGAGGGGCTGAGGATCTCGATCACGTGTCAGTCCTTCTCGGCCGTGCGGCGCGACGCGTGGTGCCACGCGTGCGCCCCATCCTCTCCCACGGTGCGGCTCACCCGTCGACGAGGGCAGTGCCGCCCTGGCCGCCCCCCTGGTCGCCCCCCGGGGTGCCCCCGCCGCCCGGTCCCGGGACGACCGGCGCGGGCTGCACCTGCACGCCCACGGTCGTGCTCGACGGCGCCCAGGTCGTCGTCGACGCGGGCACGTAGCGGACCGCCAGCGTGGTGCTCCCCGGCGACCAGCCGGTCGTCGGAACGCGGACGGCGGCGGTCCCGCCGGCGAGGGGGACGGCGGCACCCCACACGGTCGGGGACCCGACGCCGACCTGCACCTGCCCGGCCGGTGTGCCGGAGGCGGTGGTCACGGTGACCGTCACGGTCAGGTCGGCGCCGACCTCGACCGGTCCGGACGTCCGCGCGGACACCGTGGTCACCGCGGGCACGGGCGTGGTGGTCGCGGTGACCAGCAGCTGCGTCGCACCGGCGGGCACCGTCGCCTGCGACAGCGCGACCCGCCACCCGGCGCTCGTCGTCGCGGTGAGCGCGGCGGCCGGTCCGCCGGTGGACCCGGGCACGTACAGCACGGAGTCGCTCGCGCCGTCGAGCAGCCGCACGTCCACCGGGGTGCCGCCGGTCGGCGCGACCGTGACGTCCACCGCGGGCGCCCCGCCCGTCGCGCGCAGCCGCAGCTCGACCTCGCGCAGCTCCAGCGGCAGGGTGGTCGGACCGGACACCTGGACCGTCTGCTGCACCGTCGCCAGGTGCCCGGCGGGGCCCGCGGCGCGCACGGTCCACGTGCCGGGCGGCACCTGCGGGAACGTCGTCACGTGCCGCGTGCCGGACCGCGCGACCGGCTGCGGCCCGAGCACCGTCCCGGTGCCCGACGTCAGCGTCACGAGGCCACCGGTCAGGTCCGCCCCGATGCTCGACGTGAGCTGCACCGTCACCGCGTGCCGTGTCAGCGGGAACGTCACGTCCAGCACGGTGCCCTGCCCGGGCACGACCTGCACACCGCGCGTGAGGGTGGTCCCGGACGCGGTGAACGTCAGCGCGTACGTGCCGCCGCCCAGCCCGCTGAGCAGGTAGCGCCCGTCGGCGTCGGTCGTGACGGAGACCCCGTCGGTGCTGCCCTGCGGCGTCGCCGTCACGGTGACGCCCGGCAGCGCGCCGGACGACCCGTCGGCGGCCTCCTGCGTGACCTGGCCCTGCACCGCACCCGTGGGGGTCGCCAGCGGCACCTCGACGCGCCCCGGCTGCCCCGGGCCGACGGTCACGCGCGTGCTGACGGTCGTGTACTCGCTGGTCGAGGGCACCACCCACAGCGTGTACGTGAGCGGCAGCAGGCCGCTGAACACGAACTCGTCGTCCTCCACCGTGGGCGGTGCGATCGTCACGGCGTGGTCGGAGTACGCCAGGCGCACGCTCAGACCCGACGTCACGGCGGCACCCGCGGCGTCGGTGACGCGCACGGTGAGGGTCGAGCCGAGCGGGTCGAGCTCCACGTGCGAGGTCGTCGCGCCCGGTGCGACGACGGCCCGGACCGTGGCAGCGGTGTGGGCGTCCGCCGAGGCGGTGACGTCCCAGTCGCCGTCCCACAGGCCCTCGCGGTCCAGGTCGCCCACCAGCGTGAACGCGCCCGAACCGTCGGACCGTGCCGTGAACGTGACGTCGCCGGACCCGGTGCCGTCCGCGGGGCCCACCGCGCGCACCTCGGCCCCCGGCAGCGCGACCGTCCAGCCCGCACCCAGGCGGGTGGACACCGTGCCGTGGATGCGGCCCAGGCCAGCGAGCGGCACGGACGGCGTCGCGACGGACCCCGCACCGACCTCGACGCCCACGGGTGCGGGCGTGCGGAACCCGGCGGCCACGACCTGCAGGTCGTACGCCCCCACGGGCAGGGCGCCCAGGTCGACCACGGGCGTGCCCGTGACGTCCCGCTGCGCGACCACGGCCCCGCCGGCGGACAGCGTGACGCGGGCGGCGGCCAGCGGCGCGGCCCCGTCGGGGGCGAGGGTGACGCGCACACCGCCGTCGCGCAGCAGCACGGTCTGCGAGCGCGTCGTGCCCGCCGTGCCCGTGGTGCGGTAGGGCACGTCGACGACGACCTCGGTGGTCGCGGTGGGCGTGCTCCACCCCGGGGCGCGCAGCGCGAAGCGGTACGTGCCGGGGCGGATGCGGTTCTCGACGCCGATCGCGGTGTCGACGAACGTCAGGGCCACGCGCGTCGCGGGTCGCGCGTCGGGCGCCTCGCCGTGGGTCGTGGCCGTGCCGGTGGCCGCCGGCGTGAGACGCACGGTGCCCGTGCCGGGCGGCGCGGACACCAGCTCGAGGGCCAGGTCCGGCACGGCGGCGACGGCGGGGACCAGCAGGGCCGACGCGTCGAGCAGCTGGTACGACGGGGTCAGGACCACCCGGTCCACCGCGCCCAGCTCGACCGCGCCGAGGCGTTGCGCGTCGAACCCGTCGGCCTGGACCGCGATGTCGACCTGCCCGGACACCAGCGCCAGCACCGGCAGACCGGCGCAGGCGGCGGTCGCGGCCGTGCAGACGAGCACCTCGCCCGACGCGTCGGCGGTGAACGTCTGGCTGCGACGCACCTGCGTGGTCCCGGAGTACCCCACGACGCCCGTGACGGTGACGCGGGCACCGGGCAGCGCCTGGTAGGCGTCGTCCGCGGACTGGACGACGACCTGCACGACCTGGTCCCCGACGGGTGACGCGAGCACGACGGTCGCGTCGAGCTGCTGGTTCAGGGAGATGTCGCGATCGACCGCGACCTCGACGCCCGGGTCGTCGGGTGCGGAGGTGACGATCCGGTACGTGCCGGGGGTGAGCCCGCGCAGCTCGGCGACGCCGTGCGTGTCGCTGACGGCCGTCCGGACCGTCGGGCCGCCCACCTGCTCGGCCCGCACGGAGGCGTCGCGGGCCACGTCGATCGCGCCGGTCGCGTCGGCGCGCAGCGTCGTGACCCGGATGATGCCGAGGCGTTCGATGGTCGCGTCGTACCGCCGCGTCTCCCCGGGCAGCAGGACGACCTCGACGGGGTCGGGCGTCACCCAGTCGTCACCCGGCAGCCCCACGACGACGACCTCCCACGTCCCGGCGGGCAGGCGCCGCAGCTCGTACATGCCCTGCGTGAGCCGCGCGCAGCGTGCGTCGGCGCCCGTGCAGGTCGCGGTCGCGGGGGCGCACGTGGTGGCGGACCCGGCGGGGCGCGCGACGACGCACACGTCGGTGGGCAGGGCGCCGACGCGCGGCAGCACCGAGCCGACCAGGGACGGCGACGGCGTCAGGGCGACCGTCGCGGCCTCCACGACGACGCCCATCGGCACGGTGACGGCGACGGTGCCGGTCTCGTACCCGGGCACCGACACGGTGAGCGTGTACCGGCCGGGCAGCAGGCCGCCGTCGCCGTCGGCGGGCAGGACGTACGCGTCGTCCGGGGCGGCGGTCGCGGTGACGGTGCGCGTCGTGCCGTCCAGGCCGGCGGCGGTCGTGGTGACCGTCACCAGGCAGGGCTCGGTGGTGGCCGGGCACTGCACGCGCCCGCCGGTGGAGGCGTCGGTGACGCGGCCCGTGACGCCCGCGGTCGCGACGAGCCCGTCACCGGGCACGGACGTCAGCACGAGGTCCGAGGACGCCGCCGCACCGGCGGCGACCTCGACCTGGGCGTGCCCGGTGACGTACCCGAACGCCTCGGCGGACAGCACGTACGTCCCGGCGGTGACGCCGACGAACCGGTAGGACCCCCGGCCGTCCGAGGACGACATCGACTTGTACGTGGTGGTGCCGTCGCTCAGGGTGAGCCCGGCCGCGGTGACCCCGGCGTCGTCGGCGTCTCGGACCGTGCCCGAGACGGACCCGCCGACGGCCGTCATGGCGACCTCCCACCCCGCGACGCCTGCCGCGGTGAGGTCCAGCTCGCGCGTCACCGTCGCGTACCCCGGGCCGCCGACCGTCACCGTGTACGTGCCCGGCACCGGCAGGTCCGCCAGGACGAACCGGCCGGCGTCGTCGCCGGTGAGGGTCGTGGCGGTCCGCGTGACGGTGCCGTCGGTCGCGGTGACCGTCAGGCCGCCGATGCCGCCGACGCCGCCCAGGGCAGCGGTGCCGACCGCGACGCCGGTGACCGCCGCGACCCCCGGCTCCACCGCCAGGTCGACGTCGCGCTCACCCGCCGCGCCCAGCGCCACGAGCCGCGACGTGCTGCCCCAGCGGTCGGACGACGCCGTGACGAGGTACGTGCTCGGTGTGCTCAGGCCCTCGACGGACCAGGTGCCCACGCGTCCCTCGGTGACGGTGCGCGTGGTCACCGTCGTCGTGCCGTCGGTGAGCGTGAGCTCGACGCCGCCGACGGGCCCCTCGGGGCCGGTGACGAGGCCACGCAGCGCGCCGTCGCCGGCGCGCAGCTCGGTGCGCAGCGGCGTCGCGGACAGCTCGGCACCCGTGAGCACGTACCGCTGGGTGCGGTAGCCGGGCTTGGCGACCGTCACGAGGTAGCGCGTCGTGGGGGACAGCCCGGCGACCGCCCACGTGCCCGCCGCGTCCGTCGTGGTGCGCAGCCGCTGCGCGGTGCCGGTGGTGCCCTCGACGGCCAGCGCGGTGCCCAGCAGCCTGCCGGGCGCCGCGTCGGCGGTGCCGGCGAGCACCCGGCCCACGGCGGCGGCGACCGGACCCGCGGCGGGGGCCAGCGCGGCGGTGACGGCAGCCCCGAGGGCGGCCCGTCCCACGGCGGCGACGGACGTCGGGGCGTCGGTGCCCGTCGTCGTCGCGGGACCGGTCGAGGCCCACAGCTCCGACGTCGGCACCACCTGCACGCTCGCGTCGCCGGGGTCGGGCCCGGAGACCTGCCCGGCGACGCGCAGCGTGGAGGTGCCCGGGGCGGCGTCCGGAGCCGCCGGCGCGTCCTCTGTGCCGTCCCCGCCGTCCCCGCCGTCCCCGCCGGTGGCCGTGCCCGACCCGTCGCCCGACCCGTCCGCCGCCGGGGACCCGGGGTCCACCACGAGCGTGTCGCCGTCCCGGTCGCCGAGCGCCGTCACGACGCGCGGGATCCCGACCAGTGCCCCGCCGACCCACAGCGCGAGCACGGCGACGACCGCGGCGACCTTGAGCACACCCGGCCCCAGCCACGCGCGCGACGTGAACGTGCCCGGCACCTGCTGCGGCGCGCCGCGCCCCGTGACGGTGACGGTGAACGTGTGGCGCTGCGCGTGCCCGACCCAGCGGGGCACGGTCCGCAGCACGGCCGGCACGCGCACCGTCCCCGCGGCGGGGACCTCCACGGCCGCGTGCGGCACGGCGACGTCGACGCCGTGGCCGGTGGCCGACAGCCGCACGGACGCCGGGGTCGCCGCGGTGTTGGCGAGCACGACCTCGACGCGGCGGCGGCCGCGCCCCCGCGCGTCCGTGGGCTCCACACCGGCGACCAGCCCGCCGGCCACGGCGAGCGTGAGCACGGCGTCGGTGACGGTGCGCCCAGCGGCGCTCTCGACCACCACGAGGAACGGGTAGTCGCCGGGGGCGGCGCCCGCCGGCGGCGTCACGCGCAGCGTCGTGCCCGCGGTCGCGCCCGGTGCCAGGGAGGGCACCGTCACGGTCTGCGCGGCCCACGCCGGCTCGAGGCCGATCGCGTGGACCCGCACGTCCAGCGGCCCGGCGGCGACGTTGCGGACGCGGACGGTGACGTCCACGTCGCGGCCCGGGGACCCGTGGGCGTCGCTGCCGACCGTCACCGTCGGGGCGGTGGCGCTGCTGCGCCGGGAGGCGTCGCTCACTGCGGTGCTCCGATCCGGCGTGCCGCGGCACGCGCGCTCACGAGGTCACGTCCACGGTCCGCTGCTCGCTGGCGCCCAGCGTGAACGGCGCCGAGACGCCGAGCACGGAGCCGCCCGCGACCACGCGGACCTCGACGAGGTAGTTCTGCGGTGCGTCGACGTCGTCGAGGGCGTACGCACCGGCGGCGTCGGTGGTGGTCGACGCGACGGGCTGCGCACCCGCCAGGCCGTAGTCCGCGGCGCGGAACAGGCGCACGGTCGCACCGGCGGCCGCGGCACCCGCGCGCGTGACCGAGCCCCGCACGCCCGCGGGTCGCACGAGCACCGGGCTGAGCGTCGCGTCCTGCCCGGCCTGCACCACGACGATCTGCGACACGCTGCGTGTCCCGGCACGCGTGAACGTCACGGTGTACGTCCCGGGCGGCAGGGCGTCGACCGCGTACCGGCCCACGGTCCCGGCGGGTGTCGAGGCGGTCGTGACCGTGCGGGTGACGGTCCCGGACGCCACCTGCACCGTCACGTTGCCGGCCGGTGCCGCGGCACCGGCGGCGTCCTGCTGCTGCACGGTGCCGGACAGCGTGCCCGTCGCGGAGCGCATCGTGACGTCGAGCCCCTGCGCGGACGCGGCCCCCGACGTGACGCGCCCGAACCCGTCGACACTCACCGACAGCACCTGCGACTGCAGGTCCGCGCGCGCGAACGTCACGGTGTACGTGCCGGGCACGGGGACCCCGGTCATCCGCCACGTGCCCGACCCCGACCGTGCGGCGGTGCGCCACGTGCTCGCACCGTCGGTCACGGTGACCTCGACCCCGCCGGGGTCGCCGAGCGGCACGCCCACCGTCCCGCCGAGGGCGCCCTCGGCGTCCCCGAGCACCACGGCGACGCCCGTGAGCTGCTGGCCCTCGCCGAGCGTCAGGGTCAGCGTCGAGGGGGCGCGACCGTCGGCGCTGACGACGACCGTGTAGGTGCCGGGGGTCGGCAGGCCGCGCAGCACGAACGAGCCGACGGCGTCCTGCGTGAGCGACACCGTCTCGACGCGCACCGCAGCGGACGACGCGACCACGGTGGCGCCGCCCAGCGGGCCGCCGCCGCCGCCGACCGTGCCGCTGATCGTGCCGTCACCGAGCAGCAGCGCCAGCTCCAGGCCGCTGCGGGACTCCCCGGCGGCCACGTCGACGCGCTGCACGTGCGTCGCGAACCCCGGCTTCGCGACCACGAGGTCGTACACCGCCGGCGACGGGACGTCGGCGACGTCGAACGTGCCGTCCTCGCCCACGGGCACGGTCCGCACGACGACGCCGTCGCCCGCCACCGGTGCGCCGCCCTCGCGCGCGACGTCCGTGCCCAGCAGCGGCGCGGTGTCCAGGGGCATCTGCACCTGGACGGTCGCACCGCCCACGTCGTCGCCCGTGACGACGCCGGTCAGGGTCGCGGGCACGCCGCCGACCACGACCACGAGCCCCTCGGTCGCGGCGCCGTCCTCGACGTCGACGGCGGTGGCGTCGTCCGGTGACGACGCCGCGGGGTACCAGACCTCGGCGAACCCGGCGCCGCGCACCCGCAGCAGGTACGACCCGCCGGCGAGCCGCCCGACCGTGAACGTCCCGTCGGGTGCGGTGGCGACCGTGGCGACGGCGGCGGTCGTGTCGTCCGGGTCGACGACCTCGACGCTGACGCCGCCGAGCGTCGCGCCCGTCGTCAGCTCCACCACGGTGCCCGCGACGCGCGCGGTCCCGCTCGTCGCCGCGGCGTCCCGCGCCTGCGCGACCTGCAGCGCCAGGTCCCGGTCCGCGGCCGAGCGCTGCACGACCGTGCCGAGCGCCAGCGCGATGACGGTCGCGAACACCGTGACGGCGGCGAGCAGGCCCACCAGGGCCAGCGCACCGCGGGTGAACCGCGGGCGCTGCACGAACACGCCGGTCGCGGCCGGGGGCGCGTCGGGGGCGGGTGCGTGCGGGCCGGTGGTCCGCAGCTCGAAGGGCCGCAGCAGGGGGTCCCCGACCCAGGGGCGGCGGGCGCGCGCGGTCAGCGTCACGGACGTCGACGCGCGCGGGGGGACGACGACCTGGGGCGGGTCGAACGCGAAGACGGCCCGCGCCTCGGGGTCGACCGCCGCGAGCCCGCCGACGTGCTCGGTGTTGCCCTCGTTGTGCACGACGGCCGTGAACACGGCCTGCCGGCCCGCGGTGACGGTCGGCGGGTCCAGCACGACGCGCGTGCGGCGTACCGCGGGCACCTCCAGCACGACCTCGTGCAGGCTCACGGCCGCCGGGTCCGCCAGGTCGACGACCTCGACGGTCGCGGTCCCGCGGCCCGCGGGGGCGTCGGGCGGGAGCGTGAGGGCGATCCGCACGCCCACGGTCGCACCGGGGAACAGCCGGGGCTCCGGGTCCCCGACGTGCACCCACGCGGGGTCGACGCCGAGGACGCGCACGGCGAACCCGGTGATGACGTCGCGCGTGTTCGTCAGCGTGACGACGACCTCACCGGTGACGCCGGCTCCGGCGGGCAGGTGGCGGGGGGTGACGTCGACGTGCATCAGGCGCCCGCCACCGTCAGGTCGGTGCGCACCGACGCGCCACCGGTCACGGTGACCAGCGTGGTCACCAGCACGCGGCCGTCCGCGTCCAGCACGGAGACGGTCCACCGGCCGGCGTGCAGGCCGTCGAGGGCGTACGTGCCCGCACCGAGCGTCCCGCTCTGCGCCGACGTCGTGGTGCGGACCTCGGCCCCGTCCGTGGCCCGCACGGTCAGCCCCGCGGTGCCGGCGCCCCCGCGCAGCACGCGCCCGCTCACGGTGCCGGCCGCGGGCCGCAGGGTGACGGTCCCGGCGGACCCGGACGCGGGGTCCACCGCGACCGTGGTCGACGTGTACCCGTCCCGCGTGAACGTCAGCGTCAGCTCGCCCGCGCCGACACCGGCCAGGGTGAACGCGCCGACGTCGCCCGCGGTGAGCGTCGTGGTGGTGCCGCCCGCGCCGCCCGCGGTGACCTGCACACCACCGAGCCCGGTCCCGGCGGGGTCGACGACCCGGCCCGTGACCGTGCCGGCGCCCGCGGGCAGCGCGACCCGCACGTCGTCGCGCTGCTCGCCGGCGGCGAGGTCGACGACGAGCGTCTGCGTGCCGTAGCCGGTGCGCGTGAACGTCAGCACGTACGTCGCCGGCGTCGGCAGCGCGGGCAGCACGAACCGGCCGACCTCACCGACCGTCGGCGTGCCGACCTGCACCTCCTCGCCGTCGACCGTGGTCGTCACCGTCACGCCGCCGAGCGGACGGACGCCGTCGGTGACGACCCCCGCGACCTGCCCGGTGCCGGCGCCGAGGGTCACGGCCGTCGCGATGCGCTGCTGCCCGCCGAGCACCCGCTCGGTGGTGGTGGTCGGCGCGTACCCCTCGGCCGTGAACGTCAGCGTGTACGTGCCGGGCGCGGGCAGCCCCTCGAACAGGTAGGTGCCGCCCTGCGTGGCGGTCGTCCACGTGAGCGCCGGGTCGGCGCCGTCCCACGCAGCGGTCGCGGTGACGTCGACGACGACCTCACGCGTCGTCTGCCCCACGTCGACCGTGCCCGTCAGCGACGCCGCGTCGCCCGTGACGCGCAGGTCGACGCCCTCGGTGGCCTGCTGCGCGGGGGCGCGGACCTCCCGGGCCGCCCCGTCGGTCGCCGCCGCCGGGTACCAGAGGGTCGTGTACCCCGGGGACTGCACGCGTACCAGGTACGGCCCGGGGAAGAGCCCGGACATCGTGTACGTGCCGTCCGACTGCGTCGCGGCCGACGAGACCACGCTCAGGCCGTCCCGGGTGCGCCGCAGGGCGTCGACCGTCAGCCGTCCGACCCCCGCGCCGTCGACCGCCGACGTGACCGTGCCGGTGAGCGTCGCGCCGACGGCCGCGGGCACGGCGCCGTCCTTCGGCAGGGCACCGTCCGGGGTGGCACCGGCGCCCACGGTCGCCGCGTAGAAGGACCCCGCGACGACCTTGCCGACGGGCTCGGCGCCGAGCGCCGTGCGCATGCCGAACCACATCGCCGCCGCCCAGCCCGCCACGATCGCGACCAGGACGAGCGCGGTGACGGCACCCCGGCCCACCAGCGGACGGTGCCGCAGCGTCAGCAGGACGTCGCCGCGGACGGCCACGTCCCCGAGGCCCGCCGCCTCGACGCGCACCGCGCGGTCCTGGTCCGCACCGAGCAGGCGGCGCGGCGCGTGCACGACGACCGTGCTGCCGGCGGTCGCGGCCACCGGCAGGTGCAGGGTCGAGGGGGTGAGCGTCGCGGTGAGCGCGCGGTCGGTGTCGACGGCCCGCAGCGCCAGGTCCAGCGGGACGTTGCCCGTGTTGGTGGCCTGGACGGTGTACGCGGCCCGCCGGCGGGCGCGCACGAGCGTGGGCGCCGCCCCGAGCCGCGTGCCGGGCCGCGCGGGCACCGTCAGCTCGACCGGCAGCGGTGCGGGCGTCGCCCCGCCGGTGCGGCCGGTCAGCACCACCGACAGCACGTGCGTCCCGGCCGGGAAGGTCCCGGGCAGCCGGAACGTGAGCTGCACGTGCGCGGTCGCGTCGGGGAACAGCACCACCCGGCTGGGGCTGACCTCGACCGCGCCGGCGGGCACGCCGAGCACCTGGACGGTCAGCTCGTCGATCACCCCGGAGGTGTTCTGCACCTCCAGGGGGACCGTCCCGGTGCCGCCGGGCGCGACCTCCAGGGCGCTGGGTGCGCTGACCGCCCTCATCGTCGCCCGTCGACGCGGGGCGACAGCTCCGCCTCGACCCCGGAGACGGCGGTCGGTGCGTCCTGCCAGGGGTAGGCGTCCGCGGCCACCGTCGCGACCAGCGTGAACGACGCGCGGACCTGCCCGCCGAGGGACGTCCACAGGTCGCGCGGGCGGTTGCGCTCGTCGGACGCGATCGACAGGTCCACGGGCGAGGCCAGCGCGGCGGGCGCGAGGTCGGCCGGCACGGTCGGGTGGGCGAGCAGGCGCGTCAGCACGTCGCCCAGCAGCTGGTGCTCGTCGCGCGTCGAGCCGGCCCACGCGCTGACGAGGAAGCTCAGCTCGACCATCGGCAGCGGGAACCGGCGGCGTGCGACGGTGCCGTCGGCGTTGCGCACGGGTGCGTCGACGCGGGCGGGCCGGCCCGATCGTGCGACGTCGTAGAGGAAGAGGTTCACGGTCAGGCGGTTGACGGTGGCGGACCACGTGGACGTCGGGGCGTCGAAGACGACGTCGCCCTGCTGCTCGCTCAGCGGCAGCGCGGTGCGCAGGAGTCGCTCCAGCCCGTCCTGCACGGCGGGGATCAGCACGGCACCTCCCGGCGGGCAGCGGACCACGGACACGCCCGTCCGGCGCCGGCGCGCAGGAGAGTGCTGCGGGACCTGCCGTCGGGTAGCCCCACGCTACGGACGGGTCCGTGCGGCGGGCATCGGTAATCGCTACGGAACCTGCCGCGGACCGCTCGACGTGCCGTCGCGCGGGGTGCCAGGGTGCCGACGGGCGAGCGGACCGACCGCACGCGGTCCGGGCGCGACCCGGCGGAGGTGGGGGAGCACGGTGGGCACGTCGGGAGCGCTGCGGGCGTTCGGGGCAGCGGTCGCGCGACGCGGCCCCGGGTGGGCCGACGGGGCCGCGGCCCGCGGGGCGCTCGACGCGCTGACGGCGGACGCCCCGGGGCTCGGCGCCCTCGACCCGGCCCTGGACGACCTCGTCGACGCGTGCGCGCTGACGCCGACCGACCGGCAGGTCGTCGCCGTCGCGCTGCTGGCCGAGACGCACCCCGTCGCGCACCTGCTGTGCGGGCTGCTCGCGGGGGACGGCGCCGCAGGGCTGCCGACGACGGCGCTCGCGGTGGAGCTCGCCGGTGCGTCCGTGCTGGACCCCGCCGCGCACGGCCGGTTCGCCCCGGGGGCCGCGCTGCGCCGCGCCGGGCTGCTGCGGCTGGTGGCCGCCGGCACGTTCGCCACGACGCGTGTCGGGCTCGTGCCGCGGGTCGTCGCCCACCTGCTGGGCCGTCGTGACGCGGCCGCCGAGGTGCGTCCCCTGCTCACCGAGGCGGTGCCCGCGGACGTCACCGGGTACGCCGAGGTCGCGGCGGCCCTGGCCGCGGACGAGCCGCTGGTGTGGGTGCACGCGCCGGTGGGTGCGGCGGGCACGGGCCTGGCGGTCGCGGCGTGCCGTGAGCTCGACGTCGCGTGCGTCGTCGTCGACCTGGAGCGCGTGCCCGCCGTCGCCGGCTCGGACGGGCCGGCGCGGGCGGCGCTGCACGACGCGGTGCGGGCCGCGCAGCTCGAGGCCGTGCTGGGCCGCTGCGTCCTGGTGCTGGCCGGTGCGCACCTGCCCGGCCCCGACCTGGTCCGCCTCGTCACCGACGGGGCCGTGCCGGTCGTGGCGGTGGGCGGCACCGTGTGGGACCCCCGCTGGGCGGGTCCGCTGCCGCCCACGGTCACCGCCGGGAGGCTGACGCTCGCGCAGCGCGCCGAGCGGTGGGCCGCGATGACGGGCCCGGACGTGGCGACCGCGGACGTCGTGTCGCTGCGCATGACCCCGGAGGAGATCGTCCGGGTCGGGCGCCGGGCGCGGGCCGACGCGGCACGGGACTCCCGCGACGTCGACGTCGACGACGTGCGCCGCACGGCGCGGCGCCTCGGCGGGGCCGCCGGCTCGCGCGTGCGCACCCAGGGCACGGCCGCGACCCTCGACGACCTCGTGCTGCCCGACCACACGCGCCGCGAGGTCGAGCGGCTCGTCGCGTGGGCGCGGCACCGCGACGACGTCCTGGCGCTGGGCGACCTGCACGGCAAGGGCGGCAAGGGCACCGGCATCAGCGCGCTGTTCTCCGGCAGCCCGGGCACCGGCAAGACGCTCGCCGCGCACGTCGTGGCCGACACCCTCGGCATGGACCTGTTCCAGGTGGACCTGTCGTCGGTCGTCGACAAGTACATCGGGGAGACGGAGAAGAACCTCGAGCGCGTCTTCCGCCAGGCCGAGTCCCTCAACGCCGTGCTGTTCTTCGACGAGGCCGACGCGCTGTTCGGCTCCCGCTCCGCGGTGACGGACGCCAAGGACCGGTACGCGAACCAGGAGGTCGCTTACCTGCTGCAGCGCATGGAGGCGGCCGAGGGCCTGACGATCCTGGCGACCAACCTGCGGGGCAACCTCGACCCGGCCTTCGCCCGACGCCTGCACTTCATGGTCCACTTCCCCGACCCGGACGTGCCCACGCGCCGGGCGCTGTGGCAGCACCACCTGGCGCAGCTGCCGGCCACGGACCCCGAGGACCCCGTGGACCTGGACCTGCTGGCCGAGACCGTGGAGGTCTGCGGCGGCGACATCCGCAACGTCGTCCTCGCCGCGACGTACGACGCGGTCACCGGCGGGGTGCCGCTGGGGATGCGGCACGTGCGTGCCGCGACGGAGCGGGAGATCGCGAAGCTGGGGCGGCGGCTGACCGACCCGCGGTGGTGAGCGCCAACATGCGTAGTGCTTACCGATGTGCCGGACCGCGGCCCGCGGCGAGGCTGGGCCGCGGGCACGTCCCGGCGTCCCGGCGCTGCGGCCCGCCCGTCCCGCACCCGTCCGCGCACCGTCACCGGAGGCACCGATGAGCACCCACCACGCGCGCGTCCCCGTGCCGACGTCGGCCGCACCGGGCCCGGCCACGCCGCAGCCCGCCGCCCCGACCGCGCCGGAGGCGCTGCGTCCCGCCGCCGCGACGCTGACGGTCGGTGCCGCCGACGACCACGCGGAGCACGCCGCCGACGCGCTGGCCGACCGCGCGCTGTCCCGGCTCGACGGCGAGGACCCGCACCGGCACACCCCCGGGTGCGGGCACCTGCGCCGGTCGTTCGACGGGGCGTCGGGCGTCGTCGGGTCCGACGGCGGGGCGCTGGACGCCGACGTGACGTCGCAGGTCGAGGCCGCCCGGTCGGGCGGCACGGGGCTGCCCGGCCCGGTGCGCCGGCGCATGGAGTCCGCGTTCGGCACGGACCTGGGGCACGTGCGCGTCCACACGGGCCCCGAGGCGGGGCGGCTGTCGCGGGCGATGTCGGCCGAGGCGTTCACGACCGGCGACGACATCTTCTTCGGCCACGGTCGGTTCGCGCCGCACGACCCGGTGGGGGAGAAGGTGCTGGCGCACGAGATCGCGCACGTGGTGCAGGAGACCGGATCGCGGGCCGTCCGCCGGTTCTCCAACCCGTTCAAGAAGCTCTTCGGCAAGGGCGCCCCGACCGCGCCGACGCAGAAGGAGCTCGACGCGCAGAAGGTCAAGGAGGGCAAGGTCGCGGAGAAGGCCGAGCTCGCCGCCCTCGCGCGGGACCGGGCCAAGGGGCAGCAGGGCCGCGCGGACCTGTCGAGCATGGTCCACGAGGACGACGGCCTCACGTCCGTCACGGCCGGCGAGCGCATGGACGTCCTGTGGGCGCGGTTCGACATGGCGCTGGCCCACGAGCTGCGGATCTACCGCAAGGTCCTGCGCAGCGGCGTCCCCCAGGAGGAGGCCGCGACGTACGCGTACGACAAGACGTGGCACGGCACGTTCCGGTCCCTGGAGTCGGTCCGGCCCCCGCGCGAGACGGCCGCCGAGCGGCTCATGCTCCAGGTGCGCTCCGCCCGGGACGTCGAGGCGCGCCACGAGGAGGCGATGGAGTCCGAGGAGGAGGAGCTCGCCGGATCGCGCGTCATGCCGAAGGACCTCGAGGACGTGTACGACCGCATGGTCACCGCCATGCGGTCCATCACGACGGCCGAGCCGGAGGTGCACCCGGAGCTCGCCCGCGACCGGGCCGCCAAGCAGGTCCGCGACTCCCTGACGCCGAAGGTCGCCGGGCGGCTGCCGCTGCGCAACTCGGCCGTCGACCGCGAGGCGTGGGCGCTGGCGGAGCAGCGCGCGCCGATCCTGGAGGCGCGCCGCGAGCGGCAGGCGCAGGGCGTCGCCGCGAACCTCGAGGCGCTCGGCGGGCTCGACAAGGCCGACGCGACGTCGGGCACGGTCGAGTCCGCGGGCGGCTCCGTGCTGTCGATGATCGGCACCGTCGGCGGCAAGATCGCTGACCACTACACCCCCGAGCTCGCCAAGGCCCCCGGTGCGTCGAACCTGAAGATCCCGAAGAAGGTCGACGGCGGCGCGGTCAACAAGATCGTCGAGGCGAAGTACCGCACGGGCAAGGGCCTGAGGTCCGACGACGACTTCGAGAAGGGCGCCGGCGACCCGCTGAAGACCGCGGGCGGGCGGGCCAAGGAGGGCATCTCGACGGTCACCGGGATGCTCGGTGGCCTGCTCACGGCGGTGCGCGAGGCGTTCGCGACCGCGCGCTCGGTGCGCGACGCGTGGAACGAGAGCGACCCGTACGCCGCGATGTCGGCGACGAAGTCCGGCGCGTCGGCGGTCGACGGGCTGGTGTCCGCGGCGAAGTCGACGGCGAGCCTCGCCAAGCTCCTCGGCGACAAGGGGGTGGCGGACGGCGTCGCGAAGGTCGTGCCCGGTCTGGACATCGTCGCCTCGGCGCTGGCCATGGTGAAGGCCGTCACCGACGTCGCCGTCGCGGGCATGCGCCAGCACGAGACCGACACCGCCATGTTCTCCGCCCGCGTCAACCGCCCCGGCAAGAACGCGAACGTCATGGTGTGGCCGCTGATGAACGTGTCGCGCAGCCACACGAAGAACCTCGAGAGCACGACGTGGGCGCTGGGCTCGTCCGTGGTCGACCTGGGTCTGTCCATCGGGCAGGTCGCGTCCGCCGGCGGGTTCGGCATCCCCGCGGCGATCAAGGGCGTCAAGTCGGTCGTCGACAGCGTGCACTCCCTCGGCCACTTCATCGCCGACGAGGTGTTCGTCGTGCAGGCGCAGGCCGCGGAGCGCGAGTCCGCCGTGCAGCATCTCGAGGGCGGCGCCGAGCACGAGCTGCGCCGCCACCCCAAGGCCGCGGTCGACGGGATCATCCTGCGCGCCGCCGCCGGTGACGAGACCGCCAAGGCGTTCCTCGCCAACTACCGGGTGCAGGGCCGCCCCGTGGGGCCCGACCTGCTCAACCGCATCAAGCCCCGGACGGTCGTCGCGCACGACCCGCAGAAGCGGCGCTCGTCGCCGCAGGACCTGCGCGCCGCGGAGAAGGAGCAGCTGACGACGGACGACGGCGCGCTCGCGCTGATCCGGGAGGCCGTGCTGGAGTCCATGGGCGTCGACGCCGACCCGCAGACCGTGTTCGAGCGGACGCGTGCGGCGTTCGAGGACGCCGTCGGCGCGGCGGGCGGCACCGCGGGCGGGCTGCTGGACCGCTGGCGGCGGTCCGGCTCCCTCGCGGGCGAGCGCAACACCGCGCAGGCGGGTGCCGAGGCGAACGGCGGCAGGGTCCGCGACGACCGTGGTCTGTTCTGGCGCGTGCGGCAGACGCTGAAGGGCGAGGAGCACCTGGCCCGCAAGGAGCGGATGACCGCGCTGCTGACGGCGCAGGGGACCGGCGCCCCGGCAGCGGGCCTCGTCGTCGGGGCGCACACGCTCGCCCCGGACGCCACACCGCCGCAGTTCGCGCAGTTCGTCGACACGGTCAGCGTCGAGGACCTGGAGGCCGAGCTGGCAGCCCGTCCGCAGCGCAACTCCCCGGAGATGGTCGACCTGCTGCTCGAGCTGCTGCAGCGCAAGCTCACCGAGGCCGCGGGGGCCACCCCGTGAGGCCGCTGCTGACCGCGGTCGCCGCAGCCCTCGCCCCGGCGCGTCCCCTGCGCGTGGACGACGCCGCGGGCACGCTCGACGTCGCCTCCCAGCTGCCCGGCGGGGAGCCGGTGCTGGTGCTCGTCCGGGAGGAGGCCGCCACGGTCACCTGCTACGGCCGTGTGCCCGTCGACGTCCCGGCGGACCGTGCGGCCGACGTCGCCCGGCTCGCGGGTGCGCTCACGGCCGACCTGTTCACGACGTGCGTCGAGGCCGGGTCACCGACCGGGACGGTCGCCGTGCGCGGCTCGCTGGCCCTCGGTCCGCTCGCACCGGTGCCCGACGGCCGGCCCGTCCTGCACCCCGACGTGCTCGGTGCGCTGCTGCTGGCGGTCGTCGAGGACGTCGAGGCGACGGTCGAGCGCGTCCTGGACGCGGTCGAGGACGTCGTCGCCGGCACCCGCGGTCCCGCCGAGGCCGCGTACGACGTCCGCACCGCGGACCTCGACGCGCTCGTCCTGCAGGTCGAGGCGCTCGAGGCCGACTGACCGTCAGGCGACCGTCGTGCGGACCGGGCCCGGCACCACGACCTGCACCACGCCGCCGTACGCGCACACGCACATCGCGCCCTGCGCGAGGACCGGCTTGCCGCCGACCACGGTGCGCGGGGCGGCGGGCGTCCACGTCCCGGTCGTGGCCGGCACGCACGGCATCGGGGTCAGCACGCCCAGGGCCGCCGCCGTCGCCGCCGCGACCTGCGGGTTGGCCAGGGACAGGCACATGGCGAACGGCGGGACGTTGACCAGGGGCGCCGCGTCGGAGACGGTCGCGACCGGGCGGCCCTCGACCAGCACGCGCGGCGTCGGGAGCGCGACGAGCGTGGCGGGCGCCGTCCCGAACGAGCAGGTGACGGTGGCCGACGTGGTGACGGGCAGGGGCACGGCTCAGCGCCCCGAGCCCGCGACCGACGCGATGAGCTGCTCACCGGTGGTCGTGACGAGGCAGGTCACCGTCGTGTCGCCCTCGGACCAGCCGCGCGCCGACGGCAGCAGGTAGGTGAGGAAGAGGTCGGAGTCGCGGTAGTCCACGCCCACGTACCCCGCGAACCGCTCGGCGCACACGCCGTCGGCGAACGCCGCCAGGGCGTCGACGCCCGGGTGGGCCTCGGGGCCGTCGAGCGCGTCGGGCACCAGCGCGTAGACCTCCATCTGGTGCGGGGCGTCGCACGCGACGGTGGTGACGTCGGTCAGCTCGGCCTGCACGTCGTCGGGGGTGACGACGCAGTCGCCCACCGCGAGGTCGAGCACCTGCGTCGCGTTCGTCCCGTCGTCGCCGAACCACGCGCAGCCCGCGACGGCGACGTTCGTCAGCAGTGCCGCCCCGACCAGGGCTGTCGCCCGGGGCCGTCGCGTCGCCGTCCTGCGTCCCACTGTCCCTCCCACCGTGCTGCCGGTGCGCACCGGCCCGTGCAGCGTAGGTCGCGGGTGGGGCGGTGCCATCCGTAGTCGATGCGCAAGTCCGGTGCGCACGACGGCGGCAGCGGGGTGGGAGACCGGGCTCCGCCTGCGGCGAACACGGGACGTGGCGGAGGTACCCCGCCGTTAGCATCGAAACACGCCGCTTCGTCGGCTCCGCCCGGACCCCTGCCGGGTGGCGCAGCCGGGGCACGCCGCTCGTGAGGAGTGCACATGTTCGAGAGATTCACGGACCGAGCCCGTCGCGTGGTCGTCCTCGCCCAGGAAGAGGCGCGGATGCTCAACCACAACTACATCGGCACCGAGCACATCCTCCTGGGTCTGATCCACGAGGGTGAGGGTGTCGCGGCCAAGGCCCTGGAGTCCCTCGGCATCTCCCTGGAGGCGGTCCGCGCCCAGGTGCAGGAGATCATCGGCGAGGGCCAGCAGGCGCCGAGCGGGCACATCCCGTTCACGCCGCGCGCCAAGAAGGTCCTGGAGCTGTCGCTGCGCGAGGCGCTGCAGCTCGGCCACAACTACATCGGCACCGAGCACATCCTGCTCGGCCTGATCCGTGAGGGCGAGGGCGTCGCCGCCCAGGTCCTCAACAAGCTCGGCGCCGACCTCAACCGGGTCCGCCAGCAGGTCATCCAGCTCGTCTCGGGCTACCAGGGCAAGGAGCCGGTCGCGTCGGGCGGCCCCGCCGAGGGTCAGCCCTCGGGGTCGGCGGTGCTCGACCAGTTCGGCCGCAACCTCACGCAGGCGGCCCGCGACGGCAAGCTCGACCCGGTCATCGGGCGCGAGAAGGAGATCGAGCGGGTCATGCAGGTGCTGTCCCGCCGCACCAAGAACAACCCGGTGCTGATCGGCGAGCCCGGCGTCGGCAAGACGGCGGTCGTCGAGGGCCTGGCCCAGGACATCGTGCGCGGCGACGTGCCGGAGACGCTGAAGGACAAGCAGCTCTACACGCTCGACCTCGGCGCCCTGGTCGCCGGCTCGCGCTACCGCGGTGACTTCGAGGAGCGCCTGAAGAAGGTCCTCAAGGAGATCCGCACGCGCGGCGACATCATCCTGTTCATCGACGAGATCCACACGCTCGTCGGTGCGGGTGCCGCCGAGGGCGCGATCGACGCCGCGTCGATCCTCAAGCCCATGCTGGCGCGCGGCGAGCTGCAGACCATCGGTGCCACCACGCTCGACGAGTACCGCAAGTACGTCGAGAAGGACCCGGCCCTGGAGCGCCGCTTCCAGCCGATCCAGGTCGCCGAGCCGAACCTGCAGCACGCGATCGAGATCCTCAAGGGCCTGCGCGACCGCTACGAGGCGCACCACCGCGTGTCCATCACGGACTCCGCCCTGGTGGCCGCCGCGACGCTGGCCGACCGGTACGTCAACGACCGGTACCTGCCGGACAAGGCGATCGACCTGGTCGACGAGGCCGGCGCCCGCCTGCGGATCCGCCGCATGACGGCCCCGCCGGAGCTGCGCGAGCTCGACGAGCAGATCGCCGAGACGCGTCGCGACAAGGAGTCCGCGATCGACGAGCAGGACTTCGAGAAGGCCGCGCGCCTGCGCGACGAGGAGAAGCAGCTCGGGCTCAAGCGCGCCGAGAAGGAGAAGGCCTGGAAGAACGGCGACCTGGACGCCGTCGCCGAGGTCGACGAGGAGCTCATCGCCGAGGTGCTGGCGAACGCCACGGGCATCCCGGTGTTCAAGCTCACCGAGGAGGAGTCCAGCCGGCTCCTGCACATGGAGGAGAACCTGCACAAGCGGGTCGTCGGGCAGGACGCGGCGATCAAGGCGCTCTCGCAGGCCATCCGCCGCACGCGTGCGGGTCTGAAGGACCCGAAGCGTCCCGGTGGGTCGTTCATCTTCGCCGGCCCCACCGGCGTCGGGAAGACCGAGCTGGCCAAGGCGCTCGCCGAGTTCCTCTTCGGGGACGAGGACGCGCTGATCCAGCTCGACATGTCGGAGTTCTCGGAGAAGCACACGGTGTCGCGGCTGTTCGGGTCGCCTCCCGGGTACGTCGGGTACGACGAGGGCGGGCAGCTCACCGAGAAGGTGCGTCGCAAGCCGTTCTCGGTCGTCCTGTTCGACGAGGTCGAGAAGGCGCACGCGGACATCTTCAACTCGCTGCTGCAGATCCTCGAGGACGGTCGCCTGACCGACTCGCAGGGCCGCGTCATCGACTTCAAGAACACCGTGATCATCATGACCACGAACCTCGGCACGCGGGACATCGCCAAGGGCGTCATGACCGGCTTCCAGGCCGGTGGCGAGCTGGCGACGGACTACGAGCGCATGAAGTCGAAGGTCAACGACGAGCTCAAGCAGCACTTCCGGCCCGAGTTCCTCAACCGCGTCGACGACGTGGTGGTCTTCCCGCAGCTCTCGCAGCCCGAGATCTTCCAGATCGTCGACCTGATGATCGCCAAGCTCGACAAGCGCCTGCGCGACAAGGACATGGCCATCGAGATCACGCCGGCGGCCAAGAAGCTGCTGTCGGAGAAGGGCTACGACCCTGTCCTCGGTGCCCGTCCGCTGCGTCGCGCGATCCAGCGGGACATCGAGGACGCGCTGTCCGAGAAGATCCTGTTCGGTGAGCTGAAGGCCGGTCAGAAGGTCATCGTCGACGCCCAGGGCGAGGGTCTGCTCGGGGAGTTCCTGTTCCGTGGCGTGCCGCGCGGCGCGCAGGACGTGGACCCGCTGCCGGTCGGTGCGTCCGTCGGCACGCCGGGCTCCGGCACCGACGTCCCGGCGGCGCCCACGGCGCCGGCCCGCGGTGACGGCGGCACGGGGCTCGCCCCCGCCTGACCCGCACGCACGACGCACGCAAGGCCCCGGTCCCGCGAGGACCGGGGCCTTGCGCGTGCCCGGGGCCGGGGGCGGCCAGCACGCCGCCCGTGGTGTTCTGCCCGTCCTGCCCTCTGCTGGGTGTTTGACGATATATCTCCCGCCCTGGGAGAGTCGGTCAGCCGTCGACGGCAGGGCACGTCCGGTCGGTGCCCGACGAGGGGCGCGACGCACCGGGCGGTACGCGAACCGGTGGACCTGGCGTCGGCAGGGGGCCCCGGGCGTCGCCCGGGATCAGCTGGCTCGACGAAGAGGACAGATCTGATGAGGGTGACGAGGACGGTGGCGGCATCGGCCGCGCTGGTCATGGGGGCGCTGGTGCTGGCCGCGTGCGGCGGCTCCACCGACGAGGGCGGGCAGGAGGACGGTGCCGTCACGATGACGTTCTGGCACAACTCCACCACCGACGCCGGCAAGGCGTACCAGCAGGAGATGGTGGACGCCTTCGAGGCCGAGAACCCCGGCGTCGAGATCACCCTGCAGGTGGTCCAGAACGAGGAGATGGACGGCAAGCTGCAGACGGCGCTGAACTCCGGCGACGCGCCGGACATCTTCATGGCCCGCGGTGGCGGCAAGCTCGCGGACATCGCCGAGGCGGGCCAGGTGATGGACCTGACCGACCTCGTCGACGACTCCACCCGCGACGCCCTGGGCGGCACCATCGAGGCCTTCACGATCGACGGCAAGGTCTACGGCATGCCCACGGCGGTCCTGCCCGGCGGCATCTTCTACAGCAAGGACCTGTTCGCGCAGGCGGGCATCACGTCGACGCCGACGACCATGGCCGAGCTCGAGCAGGCCGTCGCCGCGCTGAAGGCCGCCGGCATCGAGCCGATCGCCCTGGGGGCCAAGGACGCGTGGCCCGCGGCGCACTGGTACTACTTCTACGCCCTGCGGTCGTGCTCGCAGGACACGATCGACCAGGCGGCGAAGGAGCGCAGCTTCGACGACCCGTGCTGGACGCAGGCGGGTCAGGAGTTCGCCGACTTCGCGGCGCTGCAGCCGTTCAACTCGGGCTTCCTCACCACCAGCGCGCAGCAGGGTGCGGGGTCGTCGGCCGGCCTGGTCGCCAACCACCAGGCGGCGATGGAGCTGATGGGCGCGTGGAACCCCGGTGTCATCGGCGGGCTGACGCCCGACGGCGAGCCGCTGGCCGACCTCGGCTGGTTCCCGTTCCCGCAGGTCGAGGGCGGTGCGGGTGACCCGACCGCGATGATGGGCGGCATCGACGGGCTCAGCTGTCACGTCGACGCCCCGGCCGAGTGCGCCGAGTTCCTCAACTTCCTGCTCCGCAAGGAGAACCAGGAGGGCTTCGCGGAGGCGTTCGTCTCGCTGCCCGCCAGCAAGGAGGCCCAGGGCGTGGTGACCGACCCCGCGCTCCAGGAGGTCCTGGCCGCCTACGACGACGCCGCGTACGTGTCGGTGTGGCTCGACACGCTCTTCGGGCAGAACGTCGGCAACGCGCTCAACGGGGCCGTGGTCGAGATGCTCGCGGGCGACGGCGACGCCGCGGGCATCGTCTCCGCCGTCAACGACGCGGCCGCCAAGGAGTAGCGGTGACGGGGCGCCGGTCGACCGGTGCGGCGTGCACGGCACCGCGTCGCGCAGGTGCGGCGGGTAGGACCTCGGTCCGTGGTCGGCCCGACGGCGTGCCCACTATGACGGAGGAGCGTCGGCCGACGTCCAGCACATATGCCCCCACTGTTTCGATATCGTTATCGAACCAGTTTGACGATCCCGCGAGGCCGCTGTCAGAGTCAACGACAGCCCCGTACAGCGGGGTGAGGGTGGAGGCGCCGCACGGTTGCGTCGCACGTCGTCCGGACGTGAGCGCACTGCAACGCTCGACCCGCCCTCGAGGCGGCCCCCACGGGCTCGTCCAACCACTGTGTGGCTCAACGAAGAGGGACAGACCATGAAGGTAAGGAAGACACTGGCGGCCACGGCCGCCGTGCTCATGGGCGCTCTGGCGCTCACCGCCTGCGGCGGCTCCGACGACAACGCCGGCGGGGGCGACGGCGGCGACGCCGAGCTCACGTTCTGGCACAACTCCACGACGGGTGACGGCAAGGCCTACTGGGAGGCCACCGCGGCGGCCTTCGAGGAGGCCAACCCGGGCGTGACCATCAAGATCCAGTCCATCCAGAACGAGGACATGGACGGCAAGCTCCAGACCGCCCTCAACTCGGGCGACGCGCCGGACATCTTCATGGCGCGTGGTGGCGGCAAGCTCGCCGACATCGTCGACTCGGGCCAGGTCATGGACCTCACCGACAAGGTCGACGACGACGTGCGCGAGGCCGTCGGCGGCGCGCTCGACGCGTTCAAGGTGGACGGCAAGATCTACGGCATGCCGACCGCCGTGCTCCCCGGTGGCATCTGGTACAGCAAGGACCTGTTCGCGCAGGCCGGCATCACCGAGACGCCGAAGACGATGGCCGAGCTCGAGGACGCCGTCGCCAAGCTCAAGGCCGCGGGCGTCCAGCCCATCGCCCTGGGCGCCAAGGACGCCTGGCCCGCCGCGCACTGGTACTACTTCTTCGCGCTGCGTGCCTGCTCGCAGGACACGATCAACGAGTCGGCCGCCGAGATGAACTTCGACGACCCGTGCTGGGCCGAGGCGGGCAAGGCGTACGAGGAGTTCGCCGGTGTCGAGCCGTTCAACAACGGCTTCCTGACGACGACGGCGCAGCAGGGTGCCGGCTCCTCGGCCGGTCTGCTGGCCAACCACCAGGCCGCGATGGAGCTCATGGGTGCGTGGAACCCGGGCGTCATCGCCGGTCTGACGCCCGACGGCGAGCCGCTGGCCGACCTCGGCTGGTTCCCGTTCCCGGCGATCGAGGGTGGCGAGGGTGACGCGACGGCCATGATGGGTGGCGTCGACGGTTACGCCTGCCACGTGGACGCGCCGGACGTGTGCGCCGACTTCCTCAACTTCTACATGGGGCAGGAGCACCAGGAGGGCTACGCCGAGGCGTTCGTCACCCTGCCGGCCTCGAAGGACGCGCAGGGCGCCGTCACCGACCCGGCCCTGCAGGACGTGCTCGCCTCGTACAACGACGCCGCCTACGTGAGCGTCTGGCTGGACACCCTGCTCGGCCAGAACGTCGGCAACGCGCTCAACGGCGCGGTCGTCGAGATGCTCGCCGGCAACGGTGACGCTGACAGCATCGTGTCCACGGTCCAGGCCGCGGCAGCCAAGGAGTAACTGGTCCGATGAGCAACTCCCAGGGCGGGAACGCGCTGCTGAGGACGTCGACGCCCGGGGATGGCTCGGTCGTCGGGGGCGGTGCCGGTACGGCACCGTCCCCGGCGCGCCGGCCCCGCCGCAGGGGTGACTGGCGCAAGCGTGCCGAGATCACCCTCCTCGCAGGCCCCGCGATCGTCGTCTTCGTCGCGTTCGTCATCTTCCCCGTCGTCATGGCGGCGTACTACGGGTTCTACAAGTGGAAGGGCTACGGGGTCCCGACGGACTTCGTGGGACTGGAGAACTACGCCACGATCCTGCAGGACACCACCTTCCACGACGCGTTGATGCACAACGGCTTCATCGTCGTGATGTCCCTCGTCATGCAGGGACCGGCGGCCGTGGTCCTCGCGCTGCTGCTCAACCGCAAGATGCGGGGCCGCGGGCTCATCCGCGTCCTGATCTTCGTGCCCTACGTCGTCTCCGAGGTCATCGTCGGGACCGGCTGGAGCCTCATGCTCCAGACCACGGGTGCCGTGAACGACCTCTTCGCCAAGATCGGGCTCGAGGGGTGGGCGGTCGACTGGCTGTCCGACCCCGACGTCGCGATCTGGTCGCTGATGATCATCATCACGTGGAAGTACATCGGCTTCGCCGTGATCCTCTTCCTCGCGGGTCTGCAGTCCATCCCCGAGGAGCTCCACGAGGCCGCCGCGATCGACGGCGCGTCCTACTGGCAGGCGCAGCGCAGCATCACGCTGCCGCTGCTCGGCCCGACCGTCCGCATCTGGGCGTTCCTGTCGATCATCGGGTCGCTCCAGCTGTTCGACCTCGTCTACATCATCTGGGGCCAGTACGTGTCCGCCACGGCGGGTACCTCGACGATGGCGACCTACATGGTGCTCAACGGGCGCAACGCGGGGAACTACGGCTTCGGTAACGCCGTCGCCGTGGTCCTCTTCCTCATCTCGCTGGTCATCGCGCTGACCTACCAGCGCTTCGTGCTCAAGCGGGACACCGAGGGCGCGCTCACGGGAGGGAAGAAGTGATGGCCGCCAACGCGGTTCAGGCAACCCCGGCGAAGCTGCCCGCACCCGTGCGGCGGCGCGTCAAGACGCTCGACAAGGTCAACCCGCTCGTCTACGTGGTGGCGTGGCTCCTCGTCGGCATCTGCGTCGGGCCGGTCATCTACATCATCCTCGGCGGTCTGCGCACCAACTCGCAGATCACCGCGGACCCCTCCGGGTTCCCGACGACCTGGGAGTGGGGCAACTACTCCGCGGTCCTCAACAGCTCGCTGTTCTGGCAGCAGGCCGGCAACTCGGCGATCAGTGCGATCGCCACGACGGCCGGTGTCGTGATCCTCGGGGTCATGGCGAGCTTCGTGCTCGCCCGCTACGACTTCAAGGCGAGCACGGCGATGTACTCGCTGTTCGCCGCGGGTCTGATGTTCCCGATGACGGTCGCGATCACGCCGCTGTACATCATGATCAAGAACCTCGGTCTGATGAACAGCCTCGCGGGCATCATCCTCCCGCAGATCGCCTTCGCTCTGCCGACGACGATCATCATCCTGGTGCCGTTCCTGCGGGCCATCCCCAAGGAGCTCGAGGAGGCCGCCGCGATCGACGGGGCCAGCCGCATCGGGTTCTTCTTCCGGATGGTCGTCCCGCTGTCGGTCCCGGGCGTCGTCACGGTCGGTATCCTCGCCTTCGTGGCGGCCTGGAACAGCTACATGCTGCCGTTGTTCATCCTCAACGACGAGTCGATGTACACCCTGCCTCTGGGTGTGCAGTCGTTCGCCTCGCAGTACTCGGTCGACACCGCCCGGGTCCTCGCGTTCACGTCGCTGTCGATGATCCCGGCGCTGATCTTCTTCTCGCTGTTCGAGCGGCGGATCGTCGGCGGTCTGACCGGCGCCGTCAAGGGCTGACGACCCCTTCTGCGCGCCCGTCCGGGTTCGTCCCGGGCGGGCGCGCAGCCGTACCACCTCGCCATACCTTCCGAAGGAGCACCACCCCGTGTCCGACACCCTCGGCAGCGCCGCCCAGCAGCGGTCGTCGCACGTCCCCGCCATGCCCGTCGTCTCCTCCCGGGTGCGTGACCTGCACGCCCGGATGACCCTCGAGGAGAAGCTCGCGCAGCTGGTCGGCTACTGGCTCGACCAGAACGGCACCGTCGCCCCCATGCAGTCCGAGATGGCCTCGGGCCAGAAGGACTCGGGGCAGCTCGCGGAGATCACGCGGCACGGCCTCGGGCACTACACCCGCGTGTACGGGACGCGTCCTGTCGAGCCGGCCGAGCGCGCCGCGTGGCTGTGGGCCGAGCAGCGTCGCCTCAAGCGCGAGACGCGCCTGGGCATCCCCGCGCTGGTGCACGAGGAGTGCCTCACGGGCCTGGCCGCCTGGCAGGCCGCCAGCTACCCGACGCCGCTCGCGTGGGGCGCGTCCTTCGACCCCGAGCTGGTGCACGAGGCCGCGCGGGCCATCGGCGACTCGATGCGCGAGCTGGGCATCCACCAGGGCCTGGCCCCGGTGCTCGACGTCGTCGGCGACCCCCGCTGGGGCCGCGTCGACGAGTGCATCGGCGAGGACCCGTACCTGGTCGGCACCGTCGGCACGGCGTACGTCCGCGGCCTGCAGGACGCCGGCGTCCACGCCACGCTCAAGCACTTCGTCGGGTACTCGGCCTCCGCGGCCGGCCGCAACCACGCACCGGTCCACGCCGGCCCGCGTGAGCTCGCCGAGATCTACCTCCCGCCGTTCGAGATGGCCGTGCGCGACGGCGGCGTCCGCTCGGTGATGAACTCCTACGCCGACGTCGACGGCATGCCGGTCGCGGCGGACCCGCACTACCTGACCGAGGTGCTGCGCGAGCAGTGGGGCTTCGACGGTGTCGTCGTGGCCGACTACTTCGCGGTCGCGTTCCTGCAGGTCATGCACGGTGTCGCCGCGGACCGCGGCGAGGCGGCCGCCCTCGCGCTGGCCGCCGGCCTGGACATCGAGCTGCCCACCGGTGACGCCTTCCTCGAGCCGCTGGCCGAGCGCGTGCGCGCCGGCCTGACGGACGAGGCGCTCGTGGACCGCGCGGTGCTGCGCGCCCTCGCGCAGAAGGAGGAGCTGGGCCTGCTCGACCCCGAGGCGTTCGAGGACGAGCCTCCCACCGAGATCGACCTCGACTCGCCGCGGCACCGCGAGCTCGCGCGTCGCCTCGCGCAGGAGTCGGTCGTCCTGCTGTCGAACGACGGTGTCCTGCCCCTCGCGCAGCCGCGCAAGGTCGCCGTCGTCGGCCCCAACGCGGCCCGCCCCGAGGCGCTCATGGGCTGCTACTCCTTCGCCAACCACGTGCTGGCGCACCACCCCGGGCTCCCGCTCGGCTTCGAGATCCGCAGCGTCCACGAGGCGCTGGCGGCGACCCTGACCGGCGACGTCACGTTCGCCGAGGGCTGCACGGTCGAGGGCGACGACACCAGCGGCTTCGACGCCGCGGTGGCCGCCGCGCAGGACGCCGACGTGGCGGTCGTCGTGGTCGGCGACCAGGCCGGGCTCTTCGGCCGCGGCACGGTCGGCGAGGGCAACGACGTCCAGTCGCTCGAGCTGCCGGGCGTGCAGCGCCGGCTCGTCGAGGCGCTCGTCGCCACGGGCACGCCCGTCGTCATGGTGCTGCTGACCGGGCGTCCCTACGCCATCGGCTGGGCGCTGGACGGCGAGGGACCGCGGCCCGCCGCGGTGCTGCAGGCGTTCTTCCCCGGCGAGGGCGGCGGCGACGCGATCGCCGACCTGCTCACCGGCGTCGCGAGCCCGTCCGGCCGGCTGCCCGTCTCGCTGCCGCGTGCCGCGGGTGCCCAGCCGTTCCGGTACCTGCACCCGGTGCTCGGTGGCCCGTCCGACGTGACGTCGACGGACCCCACGCCGGTCCGGCCGTTCGGCTTCGGCCTCGGCTACACCACGTTCGCGTACGACGACCTGCAGGTGGACCCCGAGGTCGACTCGGCGGGCGTCTTCACCGCGTCGGTCACGGTGACCAACACCGGTGACGTCGCCGGGGCGGACGTCGTCCAGCTCTACGGCCGCGACGTCCAGGGCTCCGTGGTGCGTCCCGTCGCGCAGCTGCTGGGCTACGCCCGCGTGGAGCTCGAGGCGGGTGCGTCGCGCCGCGTGACGTTCCGCGTGCCGACCACGCGCCTGGCGCTGGTCGACCGCCGCCTGGTGCGCGTGGTCGAGCCCGGTGACGTCCAGGTCTGGGTCGCCTCGCACGCCGGTGTCGCGGACCCGTCCGACGTGGCCGCGGCCACCGGCGGTGCGATCACCAACAGCCGCGAGGTCACCCGCCACGTGCTGCCGGGCAGCAGCACGCGCCGCGCCGCCCTGCGGGTGACGGGCGCCGTGCACGAGGTCACCGCCGCCGACCGGCGGATCGTCGACGTGGAGGTCGACGACGCATGAGCACCGTGAGCAACCCGATCCTTCCGGGGTGCTACCCCGACCCCTCGATCTGCCGGGTCGGTGACGACTACTACCTCGTCACCTCGACGTTCGAGTACCTGCCGGGCCTGCCGGTGCTGCACAGCCGCGACCTGGTGAGCTGGGAGCAGATCGGGCACGTCGTCGACCGGCCCGGGCAGCTCGACTTCACGGGGATCGCGTCGTCCGGCGGCCTGTACGCGCCGACGATCCGGTACCACGACGGGCAGTTCTGGGTCGTGTGCACGCTCGTCGACCAGCGGGACGGCAGCCGCGGCGGCAACTTCCTCATGACCGCGAAGGACCCGGCCGGGCCGTGGTCCGACCCGATCTGGCTGGAGTCGTTCGGCATCGACCCGTCGATCTTCTTCGACGACGACGGTCGCATCTGGGTGCACGGCACCCGCCTGGCCCTCGAGCCCCGCTGGCACGACCAGACCGAGGTCTGGGTGCGGGAGCTCGACCGCGAGACGATGCAGTGGGTCGGGCCGGAGACCGTCGTCTGGCACGGCGCCGTCGAGGGCGTCGTGTGGTCGGAGGCGCCGCACATCTACAAGGTGGACGGCACCTACTACCTCATCGCGGCCGAGGGTGGCACCGAGTTCCACCACGCCGAGAGCGTCGCGCGCTCGGACTCCGTGACCGGCCCGTACGTCGGGACCAGGGGCAACCCGGTGCTCACGCACCGTCACCTGGGGCGGCAGCACCCGGTCGTCGGTGCGGGGCACGCCGACCTCGTCGAGGCGGCCGACGGCAGCTGGTGGGCCGTGCTGCTGGCGATGCGCACCTACGGCGGGTACCACTACCCGCTGGGCCGCGAGACGTTCCTCGTGCCGGTGGTCTGGGAGGACGGCTGGCCGGTGTTCGCACCGGGCGTCGGCAAGATCCCCGACGAGGTCGAGGTGCCGTTCGCCGGCACCCCGACGCCCGGCGTGGTCCAGGGTGCGGCGTCCGGCGTCGTGCCGCCGGCCGATCTGCGCTGGACCGCCGTGCGCGCACAGCCGAGCGAGGTCGCGACGCCTGCCGGTGAGGGCTGGGACCTGCCGCTGCGCCCGGCGACGCTCGCGGACCTGGAGGTCCCGGCGTTCCTCGGGCTGCGGCTGCAGCACCGGGACGCCGACCTCACGGCGCGCGTGCGCGCCGACCTGGGCCAGGGCGAGGAGGTCGGACTGGTCGTCCGGCAGTCCGAGAAGGACCACGCGCGGCTCGCGGTCACGGCCGACGGCGACGTCCGGCACGTCCGCGTCGTGCACCGCCAGGGCGGGCAGGAGCGGGTGCTCGGCGAGGTCACGCTCGCGGCGTCCGCCGACGCACCGCTGCTGCTGGGCGTCCGGGCCCGCGGCGCGGACCTGCAGCTGCTGGCCGGCGTGGGTGACACGGCTCCCGTCGTCGTGGCCACGGCCGACGCGACGCAGCTCGACACCGTGGCGACCGGTGGCTTCCTGGGCCTGTGGCTGGGGGTCTACGGCACGAGCGCCGGCGCCCCGACGCAGACCGTGGCGCACGTCGAGCGCGTGGAGTACGCCCCCGCCGGCTGACGTGCCGACGGGCGGCCGGCGCACCGCACGGCCGCACGACGACGAGGCCCGACCCCCGCGCGGGGGTCGGGCCTCGGTCGTCGTCGGGTCAGGCGACGGCGCTCATCATGCCGACGACCGCCCCGAGCACGATGCCGATGACCGTGGCCACGATCGAGATGACGAACGCCACCGTCCCGAGCGGCTCGCGCCGCGAGAACTTGGCGATGCTGGCGAGGACGATCGCGACACCACCGAACAGGATCGGCACGAACAGCAGCGCGATCGCCGACAGCGGGAACGAGATGATCGACAGCAGGTTGGACCGCTTGGCCGGCATCGGCGGCAGCGAGTCCTGCTGGTCGGAGGCCGGGTAGGACGGGTACGGGGCCTGGGACATGTGGCTCCTCGGTGAGGCGGGTGGGACCCCGAAATCTCATCACCAGGACGCGGGGTCCGCCCCTCGAGCGGCGACGCTCACCCGTTCGCCGCAACGCCCCCGTGCCGCGCCCTCGCCCGGGCCCCTCCCGCAGCCCGACGCAGCGGACGCCGGCGGGTCAGCGCCGGCGGGTGGTGGGGTCGGTGACCGACGGGGGGTGCCAGCCCGCGTCGGCGGGGTTGAGGGTGACGCCCGGCGGGACGATGCGGTCGATCTCGTCGAGGACGTCCGCGGGCAGCCGGACGTCCAGCGCCGCGAGGGCCGCGTCGAGGTGGGCCTGGGTGCGCGGGCCGATGATCGCGCTCGACACCGCCGGGTGCTCCAGGACGAACCCGAGCGCGAGCTGCACGAGCGTGAGCCCGGCGGCCTCGGCGACCTTGGTGAGCTGCTGCACGGCCTCCGCCTTGCCGACGTTCTCCGGCAGCGCCGGGTCGTGCCGTCCCGGCTGCCGCTCGTGGCGGGGCGAGCCCGCGCGGGACCCGTCGAGCGCGCGGCCCGACAGCCAGCCGCCGGCCAGCGGGCTCCACGGCAGCACGCCGAGCCCGTACTCCTGGGCCAGCGGCAGCACCTCGCGCTCGACGCCGCGCGCCAGGATCGAGTACGGCGGCTGCTCGGTCGCCGGCCGCGCCAGCCGCCGCTCGGCCGCCACCCACTGCGCCTGCACGAGCTGCGAGGGCAGGAACGTCGACGTCCCGACGTACAGCACCTTGCCGGCGCGCACGAGGTCGTCGAGCGCACCCAGCGTCTCGTCGAGGGCCGTCCCCGGCTCGGGGCGGTGCACCTGGTAGACGTCGATGCGGTCGGTCTGCAGCCGGCGCAGCGAGTCCTCGACGGCCCGCACGATCCACCGGCGCGAGCTGCCCGCGTGGTTGACCTCGTCGGACAGGCGGCCGTGCACCTTGGTGGCCAGCACGACGTCGTCACGACGTCCCGCGAGCGCCTTGCCGACGATCGTCTCGGACTCCCCGCGGGCGTACACGTCGGCGGTGTCGACGACGTTGATGCCGGCGTCGAGCGCGCGGTGCAGGATCGCGACCGTCTCGTCGTGGTCGGGGTTGCCCCAGGCGCCGAAGTTCATGGTCCCGAGCGTCAGCGGGGACACCTGGACCCCGGTGCGGCCGAGCGGGCGGTACGTGGTCATGCGTGTGCTCCTTCGTGGGTGGTGCCGGAGGTGGCATCCGCGGCGAGGACGCCGATGCCCAGGCCGGGCGTGGTGCGGGTGCGGGGGTGCGGGGGCCGCGCGAGCCCGTAGTGGTCGCGCAGCGTCGTGCCGGTGTACCCGCTGCGGAACAGGCCCCGGTCGACGAGGACGGGCACGACCTGGTCGACGAAGTCCTCCAGGCCCGACGGCAGCACGGCGGGCATGATGTTGAACCCGTCGGCGGCGCCCGCGTCCCACCACTCCTGGATGGCGTCGGCGACCTGCTCGGCCGTCCCCGAGAACGTGCGGTGCCCGCGGCCGCCCCCGAGCCGGCCGATGAGCTGCCGCACGGTCAGGTGCTCGCGCCGCGCCAGCTCGACGATCAGCGTGTACCGCGACTTCGCACCCTCGATCTCGTCCTCGCTCGGCAGGTCGGCGGGCAGCTCGCGGTCCAGCGGCAGGTCGTCGGGGTCGACGCGCAGGGTCTTGGCGAGCTGGGCGCGGGCGTACTCGGGCCGGATGAGCCGGTCGAGCTCCTCCTCCTTCGCCCGGGCCTCCGCCTCGGTCGCCGCGATGACGGGCACGATGCCCGGCAGCACGAGCAGCCCGGCGGGGTCCCGGCCCCACTCGACGGCCCGGCGCTTGAGGTCGGTGGCGAACGCGAGGGCGTCGTCGAGGGTCTGCTGCGCCGTGAACACCGCCTCGGCGTAGCGGGCGGCCAGGTCCTTGCCGTCCTCCGAGGACCCCGCCTGCACCAGGAGCGGGTAGGCCTGCGGCGACCGCGGGGTCGTCAGCGCCCCGGCGACCCGGAAGTGCGCGCCGGCGTGCTCGGGCGGGTGGATCCGCGCGGGGTCGCCCCACAGGCCGGCCTCCTTGTCGCCGATCTCGACGTCGTCCTCCCACGAGTCCCACAGCTTCAGCGCGACGTCGATGAACTCCGCGGCGCGCTCGTAGCGGGACCGGTGCGACGGCAGCTCGTCCTGACCGAAGTTGCGGGCGGCCTCCAGGTGCGCCGTCGTGACGATGTTCCAGCCCGCGCGCCCGCCGCTGATGTGGTCGACGGACGCGAACCGGCGGGCCAGGTTGTACGGGTCGTTGTAGGTGGTCGACGCGGTCGCGATCAGCCCGATGTGGCTCGTCACCGCGGCGATCGCCGCCAGCACGACCGTCGGCTCGAGCGTGCCGGACGGGCGGCGGCCGACGTCGCGGAACAGCGCCGGGCCGTCGGCGAAGAAGATCGAGTCGAGGTGGCCGCGCTCGGCCGTCCGCGCGAGCCGCTGCAGGTAGCCGATGTCGGTGCTGCGGTACGACGGGTCGGACTCGGGCAGCCGCCACGACGCCTCGTGGTGGCCGGTGCTCATGAGGAACGCGTTGAGGTGCAGCTGCCCCTCACGTCGGGGTGCGGTCATGGGGTGCTCCTGTGGGGCGGGGAGGTGGGCAGTGAGGTGGACGGGAAGGTGGGCGGGGTGCCGGACGGGGTGCCGGACGAGGGGACGACCGGGGGCACGCCGAGGGCGTCGAGCAGCCCTCGGCGCAGGGCCACGAACCCGGGGTCGGCCGGGTCGCGGTGGGTGACGGGGGTGTCGAGGGTGATGCGTCCGGCGTCGAGGACGACGACCCGGTCGGCCAGCACGATCGCCTCGTCGACGTCGTGCGTGACCAGCAGGACCGCCGGCCGGTGCCGCGCGCACAGGTCGCGCAGCAGGGCGTGCATGCGGGTACGGGTGAGGGCGTCGAGCGCCCCGAACGGCTCGTCGGCCAGCAGCAGCTGCGGCTCGCGCACCAGGGAGCGGGCCAACGACACCCGCTGCTGCTCACCGCCCGACAGCTCGGTGGGCCAGGCGCGCTCGCGGCCCGCGAGCCCCACCTCCGCCAGGCGCTCGGCGCCCAGGTCACGGGCCCCCGGGCCGCGCAGGCCGAGCACCACGTTGTCGAGGACCCGCGCCCACGGCAGCAGCCGCGAGTCCTGGAACACCACGGACACGCGCTCCGGCACGGCGATCGTCCCGGTGCCGTGCACGTCGTGGTCGAGGCCGGCCAGCGCGCGCAGCAGCGTGCTCTTGCCCGAGCCGCTGCGTCCGAGGATCGCCACGAACTCCCCGGCGGCGATCGTCAGGTCCAGGCCGCGCAGCACGCGCCCGTCGCCCTCGCCCAGGCCGTAGGCCCGGACCAGGTCCCGCACGCGCACCGAGCCGTCGTCGGTGGTGACGCGCTCGTCGGCGAGCACCCCGTGCGCGGGTGCCGGCACGGCCGAGCGGACCGGGACGCGGGTGTCCTCCGTGGGGCCGGGTGCGGTCAGTCCGCCAGGGTGCGTCGCCACGACAGGGCCCTCCTCTGCACGATCCGGACGAGCAGGTCGGAGCCGTAGCCGAGGATCCCGTAGAGGACGAGACCGACGACGATCACGTCGGTCTGCCCGTACGTGCGGGCCAGCTCCATCATGTAGCCGATGCCGGCGGTGCCGTTGATCTGCTCGACGACGACGAGCGCCAGCCAGCAGCCGGTGACGGCGAACCGCAGCCCCAGCAGGAACCCCGGCAGCGCGCCCGGCAGCACCACCCGGGTGAGGAACCCCCACCGCGAGAGCCCGACGGTCTCGGCGAGCTCGACGTACCGCGCGTCGATGGTCCGCAGGCCGTTGTGCGTGTGGATGTAGACCGGGATGAGCACGCCCAGCAGGATCGTGACGACCTTCATGGTCTCGCCGATGCCGAGCCACAGGATCAGCAGCGGCAGCAGCGCGAGGCTCGGGACGGCCCGCTTGAGCTGCACCGGCCCGTCGACGACCGCCTCGCCCCAGCGGCTGAGGCCGGCGACCACGGCGAGCACCGTCCCGGCCAGGACGCCGAGGACGAGCCCGGACAGTGCGCGCCCGGCCGACACCGCCAGGTGCTCCTGGAGCCGGCCGTCGGCGACCAGGTCGGCGGCCGTGGTCACCACGGTCCAGGGCGCCGACAGCGTGCGCTGGTCGATGAACCCGACGGCCGAGCCGACGGACCACACGGCGAGCAGCGCGCCGAGGCCGATGAGCGTGCCGCCGCGCAGCGGCCGGCCGGGGCCGAGGCGCCGGGTGCCGCGGGCGCGACGCCGGGCGGGTGCGGCCGGCGGTGCCGTGCGGGCGGCGGGCCGGCGGGCCAGGCCGTGGGGGAGGGACAGCGTGGACATCAGCCGGCCTCCCTCGCGCGGTAGTCGGCGGCCGCCTGCGCGACCACGGGGGCGAACCGCTCGTCCCACAGGTCGGCCGCGTCCAGCACCTCGTTGCCGGTGGCGGCGGCCAGCAGCTCGACCGTCTCCTGGTGCCGGGCGATGTGCTCGGTCCAGTCCTCGGGGATGTCGGGGACGCCGGCGCGCTCCACCAGGTAGTCCGCGTCCTGCGGGCTCAGGCCCTGGTCCTTCACGTAGTACCCGGCCTTCCACTCCTCCGGGTGGTCGTGCACCCAGAGCTTGGCCTGCGTCCACAGCTGCACGTAGGCGCGCAGCGCGGCGGCCTTGGCGGGGTCGTCCAGCACGGACGTCGGCACGTAGAGGTGGCTCGGGTCGTCGCGCAGGCCGTGCCGCACGGTGTGCGCCCCGTCGACGCCGTACTTCTCGAGGTAGCGCGCGATCTGCACGCCGCCGATGGGCGCGATGTCGACCTCGCCCGCGGCCAGCGCGGTGGTGTAGACGTCGCCGTTGCTGGGCAGCTCGACGAGCGTGACGTCGTCGGTCGTGAGACGCGCCGCCTCCAGCGCGCGCAGCACGATGACGCCCTGGGCCTGCCCGGGCGAGTACGCGATGCGGTGCCCGGCGAAGTCCTCGAGCGACTCGACGCCGTCGACATCGGGGCCGACCCCGAACTCGTAGATGGGGTTCTGCTCCCAGTCCTCGCGGTAGACCGCCGCGACGATCTTGACGTCGAGCCCCGTCCACTCGGCGTGGATGGGCGGGATGTCCGCGACCGCGCCGACGTCCAGGGCGCCGGCCCGGAACGCCTCGCTGGTCTGCGGACCGCCGGACAGGTTGGCCCACTCGATGGTGAAGCCGAGGTCCGCGTCGAGGTCGTCGCCCGCGATCTCGACGGCCTTCTGCGTGGTGGGGTCGCCGACGACCAGCGTGGTCTCGGCGGGTACCGCCGTGGGCAGGGCCGACGGGGCGCCCGTCGCGGCGGGGGTGTCGGCCACGGCGTCGCCGGTGCACGCGCCGAGCAGGGCGGGCAGCAGCGCGGCGGCGGCGAGCGCGGCGAGCCGGCGTCCACGGACGCGAGCGGGCACGGGCCGGGCGGTGGGCGGGGCGGGTGTCCGGCCGGTGACCGGGCCGGGGGGTGCGAGGGGCATGACGGGCCTTCCGGGCAGGGTGCGGGTGCCGGGCGCGAGGTGCGCACGGCGGTCGTGGTGGGGGTGGTGCGGGCACGCCTCGGGGTGTCGGCCTGCGGGTGGTGGGCGTGACGGAGGCGTGCCGGGATCAGGGGCGGGGACCGGCGGGACCGGTGACCGCGGGACCGCGCGGCCGGGCGGCGGCGGGGTCCGGGGCGCTGGTCAGCGACAGCGCGGGGCCGGGCACGACCGACACGCGCGGGACCGCAGCACGGGGGCGGCGGCGTGCGTGGGGGTCGGTGCGGGCATGCGTCGACAATTGCATACCGGATCAGTCGGGAATAACCCGGTGATCGCATCCTGAGACGTCACGGGCGCGACGTGCCGAGGGATCCGCCGTGCCGCCCGCTGCGGGCGCCCGCACCGGCTTGCTCCCGGCGGCCCGACGTGTCGTACTAGCCGCAGGTCCGTGGCGCGCGCGCCGCACCGCGACACGAGGGAGGGCGGGACCCATGGCGGAGACCGACCGGGTCGAGCTGGTCGACGAGGACGGTCGGGCGACCGGCACCACGACCGTGGCCGAGGCCCACCGCGCGCCGGGACGGCTGCACCGCGCGTTCTCGGTCGTCCTCACGCGCCCCGACGGGCGCATGCTGCTGCAGCGCCGCGCGCTGACCAAGCTGCGGTTCGCGGGCCTGTGGACCAACTCGTGCTGCGGCCACCCCCTGCCCGGGACCGACCTGCACCAGCGTGCCGCGCTGCGCGTCCGCGAGGAGCTGGGCGTCGAGCTGGTCGACGCCCGCGAGGTCGGCACGTTCCGCTACCGCGCCCCCGACGACGTCTCCGGGCACGTCGAGTGCGAGTACGACCACGTCCTGGTCGGCCGGTGCGAGGGCGAGCTGGCCCCCGACCCGCTCGAGGTCGACGGCACCGAGTGGGTCACGCCGGCCCGCGCGCACGAGCTCGTCGCCGCCGGCGTCGTCACCCCGTGGTTCGCCGACGTGCTGCGCGTGCTCGACGCCGCCGCCGTGGGGGCCTGAGCCCGACCCTGCCCGTCACGACCCGACGGTCCACCAGGTCTGCGCGTCCGGCGTGAACGTGCTCCCGAGCCGGTCACCCGTACCCCGGAGCAGCGCGCCCGTCGCCGCGTGCAGCAGACGGACGCGCGACCCCTCGCGCCAGGCGCCGCCCCCCTCGACGACGACGCGCCACGCCTCCGGACCGGGTGCGTCGTGGCCGCCCGGCACCCCTGCCTCGGCCGGTGGGTCGGCCAGCGCGGGGCCGTCGGGACCCAGGGTCAGCGCACGGGGTGCGTCGCCCGCCGCCACCAGCAGCACCAGGGCGCCGTCGGCCAGGCCCCGTCCCGTGCGCGGTGCGGACGGCGCCCACGTCGTCGTGCCCTGCGCCCGCAGCGCCGGCACGCCGTCGGCCACGACGAGCCGGCGCCCCGTCGCGACGTGGACCAGGGCGAGCGGCGCGTCGAGCCGCACCGCGGTGCCGGGGCGACGCGACGCGCCCGGCAGGGGCGGCGGTGTCCGCGGCCGGTAGGTGTGGGCGAAGAACCCGCGCCACAGCCGCCCGTCGTCCCCACGCCAGCCGTCGGCCGTCGCGTGCAGCGTGACCTCGCGCCGGGGCCTGTTGGGGTCCAGCACCGTGAGCGTCACGGCGCCGGTCACCGGGTCGCGGACGAACCCGGTCGCCACGACCTGGTGGTTGTCCCCGGAGCGCACGAGGGTGCGCGCGACGACCAGGCCGAGCACCACGGGGTGGCCCTCCGCCAGCGCGCGCAGCACGCGGGGCAGCTCGCGGCACGTCCGCGTGCGGACCCCGGCCAGCGGCCCGACGTCGGCGTCGGGCAGCACGGACCACGTGAGGAACCGCAGCGCCGAGGCGGAGCGGAACGAGTCGAGCTGGCGGGCGCGCAGGTGGTCCGCCACGAGGTGCCCGTCGGGCGGCACCCGCCCCGGGGCGAACAGGGTGGGCGGCCAGGACGGCGCGTCGCGTCCGGCGGCCAGGTGGTCGAGCACGGAGAACGACATGCCGCCGCACCGGCCCGCCGTCCGCACGCGGACGCCGCCGGGCAGGGTGGCGACCACGTTGACGAAGTCGTTGGCGAACGCGTAGCCAGCCCGGGCCGCCCCGACGGCGGTCGTGCTCGTCCCGCCCGTGCTGTCCGTCCTGTCGGTCACGTCGCCTCCCGGCGCCCACCCTCACACACCTGCCGTGCGCTCACACCCGTGCACCTCGTACCCGCGCACCTCACCGCGCACCTCACACCGTGCGCCTCGCACCCGCGCCCTCGCACCCGCGCGGGGTGGCCCGGCGCGGACGCGACGACGCCCCCGGAGGCGGTCTCCGGGGGCGTCGGTGCGTCGGTCGCGCGGCGGGGTCAGGAGATCGCCGCCTCGACCTCCTGGACGAACTGCTCGGCGGCCTGCTGCGGCGTCATCCGGCCGAACAGCACCTCGGCGTTCAGGCGCTTGGTGATCTCCGTGACCTGCCCGGCGCCCGCGGGCGGGACGACGGGGCCGTCGACGATCTCGTCCTCGAGCGAGGACAGGAACTCGGCGGCTTGCTTGTCCGTCTCGGCGAACTTGTCGGTCACCGCCGCGCGCACGTCGGTGTTGGCGGGCAGGCCGCGGTCGGACAGCAGGATCGCGCCGGCGTCGGGGTCGTTGAGCAGGAAGTCGACGAGCTTCGCGGCGGCCTCCGGGTGCTTGGACTTCGACGACACCGAGTAGTACATCGCGGGCTTGAAGTACATGCCGGTGCGGTCGAACTGCGACTCGCCGGGCACGCGCAGCAGCTGCAGCGGACGACCGGACGCGTTGGACAGGGCGGTGAGCTGGTTGGACCAGAACCACGCCATCGCACCGGTGTTGGTGCCGACCAGCGACTGCTCCGGGCCGCCCGCGTCGACCTCGACGGTCTTCGCGGCCTCGGGCTGGCCGCCCGCCGCCTGCATGTCGAGCGAGTGCTGCCACCACTGCGCCAGCAGCTCGGGCTCGAAGCCCAGCGCGCCGTCCTCGTCGTACAGGGACTGGCCGTTCTGGCGGGCCAGGATCGAGAAGCCCGGCTCGTTGAACCCGTAGTCCTGGGCCCCGTAGACGGCGCCGCCGGACTTCTCGGTGATCTCGTTGGCGATCTCGACGTAGTCCTCCCACGTCCAGGTCGTGTCGTCGGGCATCTCGACGCCCGCGTCGGCGAAGGCCTGCGGGTCCGCGACCACCGAGTACACGTTGACGCCGGTGGCGATGCCGTACACCGCGTCGTCGATGGTGCCCGACTGCAGGATCGTGTCGTCGATCTTCGAGGTGTCGACGTCGAGTGCCGACAGGTCCGCCAGGACGCCCTTGGCGGCGTAGTCCGCCAGGTAGCGCTCCTCCTGCGTGATGACGTCGGGCGCGTCGCCGCCGGCCACGGAGACCGAGAGCTTGTCGAAGTAGCTGCCCCAGTCGGTGTAGTCGGGGACCACGGTGATGGTCGGGTTCTTCTGCTCGAAGAGGTCGATGACCTCCTGCGTGAGCGTGTGGCGGGTGTCCGAGCCCCACCACGACCAGCGGATGGTGACCGGCTCGTCCGGGTCCGCGGCGTCGGACGTCGCGGAGCCGCCCGTGTCGGCGCTGCCGCCCTGGGCGCAGGCGGTGAGGGCGAGGGCGGCGGCCAGCAGGCCGGCGGTCAGGCCGGCGGGCCGCAGGCCGCGGCGGGTGCGAGGGGTGCGCATGTCTCTCCTAGGGGTGAGCAGGACGGCGGTGTCCGTCACGACGACAGCCCCGGCCGGGCCGGGGTGCTACTTGATGCCGGTCGTGGCGATGCCCTTGACGAGGTACTTCTGGCCGAGCAGGAACACGAGGAAGATCGGCAGGATCGAGACGATCGACATGGCGAACATCGGGCCCCAGGAGCTCTGGCCGGTGGCGTCGATGAACGTCCGCAGCGCGATCGGTGCGGTGTACATGTCGGGGTTGGTGAGGAAGATCAGCTGGCTGAAGAAGTCGTTCCACGTCCAGATGAACGTGAAGATCGCCGTGGTCGCCAGGGCGGGCATCGCCAGCGGCATCATGATCCGCAGGTAGATGCGGCCGTGGCCGCACCCGTCGAGCCGCGCCGCCTCGTCGAGCTCGCGGGGGATGCCCCGGAAGAACTGCACCATGAGGAAGACGAAGAACGCGTCGGTGGCCAGCAGCTTGGGCACGATCAACGGCAAGAACGTGTTGATCCACCCCAGCTGGGAGAACAGCACGTACTGCGGGACGATCACCACGTGGATCGGCAGCATGATCGACATGAGCATGATCGCGAACCACACCCTGCGGCCGCGGAACTCGAGGCGCGCGAAGGCGTAGGCAGCCATCGAGCACGCCACCAGGTTGCCGACCAGCGACCCCAGGACGACGATCGCGGAGTTCAGCATGTAGTGGCCGAAGGGGTGGAGCAGCGCGTTCCAGCCCTCGGTGTAGTTGGTCAGGTCGACCTGCGTGGGGATGATCGACACGTCGCGGAAGATCAGCTCGCTGGGCTTGATCGAGCTGACCAGCAACCAGATCAGCGGGTAGATCATGGCCACGGCGAGCAGCACGAGGGCCACGTGCTTGCCGACGGAGCGCAGGCGCCGGGGCCACGGGGAGCGCCGGTGGCGGCTCGTGCTCTCGGCGGCGAGGGCGGACGTGCGCGCGGCCAGGCCGGCGTCGCGGGGGGCAGGGGGGTGCGGATCGGTGCGCACGCGGACCTCAGTCATCGTAGAAGACCCAGTACTTCGAGGCGAGGAAGTTGATGGCGGTGAGGACCGCCACGATGATCACCAGCAGCCACGCCATCGCCGAGGCGTACCCCATCTCCAGCGACGTGAACCCCTTCTGGTACAGGTAGAGGGTGTAGAACATCGTGGAGTCGGCCGGGCCGCCGGTGCCGCCGGAGACGACGAACGCCTGCGTGAACGACTGGAAGGCCCCGATCACCTGCAGGACGAGGTTGAAGAACACGATCGGCGTGAGCAGCGGCAGGGTGATGTGGACGAACTGGCGCACGCGTCCGGCGCCGTCGATGGACGCGGCCTCGTAGTACATCTCGGGGATCTGCCGCAGCCCGGCGAGGAAGATGATCATCGGGGCGCCGAAGGTCCACACGTGCAGGATCACGAGCGTCCACAGCGCGGTGTCGGGGTCCGACACCCAGCCCCGGCCGGGCACGCCGAAGAACGCGAGGAACGAGTTGACCAGGCCGTCGACGCCGAAGATCTGGCGCCACAGGATCGCGATCGCCACCGAGCCGCCGAGCAGCGAGGGCAGGTAGAACACCGAGCGGTAGAAGGGCAGGCCCCGCATGCCGCGGTCGAGCAGCATGGCCAGCCCCAGTGCCACGACGAGCTGCAGCGGCACACCCGTGAGCACGTAGGTGAACGTGACGCGCAGCGCGTTGTGCAGCCGGGTGTCGTCGAGCATCCGGGCGAAGTTCTCCAGGCCGACCCAGCTGGGGTCGGTCAGGAGGCTGTAGTCCGTGAAGGCCAGGTAGGCGGACGCGACCATCGGTCCCACGGTGATGGCGAACAGGCCGAGGAACCACGGGGCCAGGAAGACAGCGGCCGCGCGGCCGTCGCCCCGTCGCAGCGGAGCTCGCCCCGGTGGGCCCGGCGGTCCGGGGCGCGCCGCGCGGCGCAGCTCGGAGACCACGGACATCGTCGATCACCTCTTCGTGCTCGGCCCGGCCCCGTCGCGTCGTCGCGGCGGAGGCTGCGGTGCGCGGCCCGGCTCCGCGGTGCCGCGTCGACGCGCTTCACCCGGAACTGGAAACCGGTTCCCGGCCGGGACGCTACCACGCACGATGTCCGCTGGGAACCGGTTTCTCGTGGTGTATGGTCCCGACCACAGTGCTGGGTCCGGGTGCCACGACGGCGTGGCCCACGCCGACCCGCCCGACCCGCAGGAGGCCGCAGTTGACCACGCCACGGCCGCAGACCCGCCGACCGCGGGGCACGGCGACGATCGCCGAGGTCGCGGACGCCGCCGGCGTCTCGCGCGCGACCGTGTCCCGCGTGATGAACGGCCACGACACCGTCGACGCCGACCTGGTCGCGCGTGTCCGGGAGGTCGCAGACCGCCTGCACTACCGACCCAGCAACGTCGCCCGCAGCCTGTCGCTCGGCCGCACCGAGACCGTGGCCGTCGTCGTGCCCGACCTGGCCAACCCGATGTTCCAGCAGGTGCTGCGCGGCGTGGCCACGGCCGCCGGTGACGCCGGCTACCGCGTCCTGGTCGCCGACACCGCCGAGCACGCGGGCGAGGAGGAGCGCGTCGTCCTCGACGCGCGCATGCGGTGCGACGCGCTCGTCCTCGTCTCCCCGCGCATGCCGGAGCGTGCGCTGCGCGCGCTGCTGCCCGAGGTGCGGCCCGCGGTCGTCGTCAACCGTGCGCCCGACGGCACCACCCCCACGCTCGAGATCGACTACGCGCACGGCATCGGCCAGATCGTGGAGCACCTGCTCGCGCTCGGGCACCGGCACCTGCTGTACCTGGCCGGTCCCACGGAGAGCGCGTCGCACCGGCGCCGGCTCGAGGCGCTGCGGGCCGCTGCCGCCCACCGCGCGGACGTCCGGCTCTCGGAGATGCCCGCGGGCGCCACCGTCGAGGCCGGCTACGTCGTCGCCGAGGACGTGCTCGCGGCCCGCCCCACCGCCGTCGTCGCCTACAACGACCTGGTCGCCTTCGGGCTGCTGGCGCGCCTCAACGAGATCGGCGTCGCCGTGCCCGGGGACCTGTCGATCGTCGGGTTCGACGACGTCGAGCTCGCGCGCTTCGCGACCCCCTCGCTCACCACCGCCGCCGTCCCGCAGGCCGAGCTCGGCCGCCTCGCGTGGCAGCACCTGCGGCCCCTGCTCACCGGGGAGGACCCCGTGCCCGATCCCGTCCCGATCCGACCGCGGCTGGCCGTGCGGGCGAGCACCGGGCCGGTCCCGCCGTCCGTACGGCTCGCCCGCACCGCCGTCCCCGGCGGCGCGCAGCCCGCCGACCCCGCCCCGCTGCGCGACGTCGCGTGGCGCCTCGCGGCGGTCGGCGCCGACGCGCCCGACGGTGCGGAGCCGCACCCCGGTGCCGCCGTGCCGACGGCCGAGCTGCTGGCCACCTCGCAGGCCGCCGGGATCGGGGAGCTGCCGCTGGCGCGCTACGTCACCGGCGCCGCCGTGCCGCCCGTGCACTCCCCGCGCCCCTACCTGCACCCCGTGCACACGCCGGGGGGCACGTCGCTCACGGACGTCAGCCCCGTCGACCACCGGCACCACTACGGGATGTCCTTCGCCGTACCGGTCGTCAACGGGACGTCGTACTGGGGCGGGCGGACCTTCCTGCGCGACGAGGGCCCCACGCTGCTGCCCAACCACGGCCGGCAGGTCCCCACGGCGCGCCGCGCTGCCGGCGCGACGCTCCACGAGGACCTCACGTGGCTGGACGAGACCGGCCGCCCGCTGCTGCGCGAGGAGCGCACCCTCGACGCCGCGCCCTGGCCCGACGCCCTGGCGTGGGCGCTGCGCTGGCGCAGCGTGCTGCACGCCGAGCACGGCGCCCTGCGCATCGAGAGCCCCGCCACCAACGGCCGCCCGCAGGCCGGGTACGGCGGGCTGTTCTGGCGGCTGTCGGCCGCCGACACCACGTCCGTGCTGGGCGACGGGCTCGTCGGGGAGGCGGCCGTGCACGGGTCGCGCTCGCCGTGGCTGGCCTTCGTGCAGCGCCGCGAGCTGGCGACCACGACGCTGCTGCTGGTGCAGCCGCCGGCGCAGGTGCGCCCGTGGTTCGTGCGCGTGTCCGAGTACCCCGGGGCCGGGCCGTCGCTCGCGTGGGACCAGGTCTGCGACGTCCCGGACGGCGGCACGCTCGACGCCGGGCTGGCGGCCGTGCTCGTGGACCGGGCCCTGTCCGCCGACGAGGCCGCCGACCTGGCCGCCCGGGCCTGGGCGTGAGTGCGCCGGCACGCGTCGCCGTCGTCGGCGTGCACGGCCACGGCAGCAGCCACCTGCGCACCGTGCGCGCCCTGGCGGCCCGCGGCCGGGCGGTGCTGCACGCGGTGGTGGACCCGCGGCCCGTCGCGGGCACGACGCTGGCCGCCGACGGTCCGCAGGGGCCGCTCGTGCCGGCCGCCACGCCCTGGTACGCCGACCTCGGCGCGCTGCTCGCCGACTCCCCGCCGGACGTCGTGGTGCTGGCCACCCCGATCCACACGCACCTCGACCTCGCGCGGTCCGCGCTGCTCGCCGGGTGCGACGTGCTGCTCGAGAAGCCGACGGCTGCGTCGCTGGCCGAGCACGACGCGCTCGTCGCCGCCGCGGCAGCCGCCGGCCGCCGGGTCCAGGTGGGGTTCCAGACGTTCGGGTCCGGGGCGCTCGCCGAGCTGGCGCGGGTCGTCGCGAGCGGGGAGCTGGGGGACGTCACCACCGTGGCCGCGGTGGGGACCTGGGTGCGGACGTCCGCCTACTACGCCCGCTCGCGCTGGGCGGGCCGGCGCACGCTCGACGGGGTGCCCGTCGTCGACGGCGTGGTCACCAACCCCCTCGCGCACGCGGTCGCGTCCGCGCTGCTGGTCGCCGGTGCCACGCGCGCGGCCGACGTGCTCGAGGTCGAGACGGACCTGTGGCGCGCGCACCCCATCGAGGCGGACGACACGTCGTCCGTCGTCGTGACCCTGGCCGGGGGGCGCCGCGTGGCCGCCGGCCTGACCCTGTGCGCGCCCGAGCGTGCCGACGCCACGGTGGTGGTGCGCGGCACCGAGGGCAGCGCCACGCTGCGGTACGAGCACGACGACCTGCGGATCACCTCGCACCGTGGGACGCGCAGCGTGAGCGCGACGCGGACGGACCTGCTGGAGAACCTGCTCGCCGCCCGGGGCGACCCCTCGGCGCGGCTGAGCTGCGACGTCGCGGACACCGGGGCGTTCATGGCGGTCCTCGACGCGGTCCGCACCGCCCCCGACCCCCGGCCGATCGCCGCCGAGCACGTCACGTGGCAGGGCGACGGCCCGGACGCCCACCCGGTCGTGCACGACGTCGTGGCGTGGTGCGACCGCGTGGGCCGGGAGTCCGCCACCTTCACCGCCCTCGGCGCCCCCTGGACCCGCTGACCCGCCTCGCACCGGCAGGACCGGCGCAGCGGGTCAGCGGACGTAGATCCTCGGCTGGGCGGGCGCCGTGAACGGGTCGCCGAGGAAGAACGACGGGTGCGGGGGCTGGTTGTAGGCGGTGTTCTGCCAGGCCAGCGCGACGCGGTACATCGAGTCGTGGAGCAGGGTCGGCACCCGCAGGGACGTCAGCGCGGGCGTCGCGTAGATGCGCAGCCCGCCCTCGTCGGACCGCGCCCACACGACCTCCTCGCGCCAGTCGCCGAGGATGTCGCCCGACAGCACCGGCGTCGCCTTGGTGCCGTTGTTCGACCGGACGTCGGTGCCGGTCAGCAGGCGCGTGTCACCGCCCGGTCCGTACTTGTCGATCCGCGTCTGGTCGAGCAGCTCGCGCACGGGGTCGCCGTCCCACCAGGCCAGGAAGTTGGCGGACGACGGCTTGCGGCCCACGGACGCACCGGTGGCGGCGTTGCGCAGGTCCGCCTCGGCCGACGACCACGCCTCGGCGCCCGGGCTGCCCGCCCACACGTCGCCGGCCACCCCGCGCCCGTTGTCCGCGCCGCTGCCGCTGCGCCAGAGGGTCTGGCCCGTCCGCGCGTCGGCCACCCACATGTTCGGCTGGTTCGTCGCCTCGGTGACCTTGAAGTACTCCAGCCCGGGCCGCGACGGGACCAGGTCGCCCACGTGCCCGGCGTCGCCGTGGCCGGTGCCGTTGACCCACAGCCCGCGGCCGTCGTCGTCGATGGTCGACGCGCCGTACACGATCTCGTCGCGCCCGTCGCCGTCGACGTCCGCGACGGACAGCGAGTGGTTGCCCTGGCCGGCGTACGCCGCGTTGCCCGGCGTCGAGCTGGTGGAGTCGAACGTCCACCGGCGTGTCAGGCGCCCGTCGCGGTAGTCCCACGCCGCGACGACGGTCCGCGTGTAGTAGCCGCGCGCCATGATGATCGACGGCCGCTGCCCGTCCACGTACGCGGTGCCGGCCAGGAAGCGGTCCACCCGGTTGCCGTACGAGTCCCCCCAGCTCGACACCGTGCCGCGCGGCGGGACGTAGTCCGCCGTCGCGCCGATCGCCCCGGTGTCGCCGCGGAAGACCGTGAGGTACTCCGGGCCGGACAGCACGTAGCCCTCGCTGTTGCGGTGGTCGGCCGACGCGTCGCCGATGACCTGGCCGGTGCCCGAGCGCGTGCCGTCGGCGGTCTTCACCGCGACCTCGGCGCGCCCGTCGCCGTCGTAGTCGTAGACCTGGAACTGCGTGTAGTGGGCGCCCGCGCGGATGTTGCGGCCCAGGTCGATGCGCCACAGCCGCTGGCCCTGCAGCGTCACGCCGTCGAGGTAGACGTTGCCCGTGACCCCGGCCTGGCTGTTGTCCTTCGCGTTCGACGGGTCCCACTTGAGGACGACGTCGAGGTCGCCGTCGCCGTCGAGGTCACCGACGGAGCCGTCGTTGATGACGTGGTCGGACGACGGGCGCTGGAGCGGCACGTCGAGGTAGCCGTCGTCGAACGTCAGGGACGGCGCGGACGCGGGCTGCTCGGCGCCGCCCACCACGGCGCGCACCGTGTACCGCGCGCCCGGGGTCACCGCGGGGTCGAGGTGGTTGGTCGAGCCGGTGACCGGGGACGACGTGATGCGCGTGCCGTCGCGGTACACGTGGAAGCCCGTCGTGCGGTCCTCCCAGCCCAGCAGCCGCCACTGCACGAGGTTGCCGGTGCCGGACCGCACGGAGATCAGCCCGCGGTCGAGGTTCTCGAGCTGTCGGGAGCCCGCGACGGGCGTCGTGGGGACGGGGACCGGTACGGCCGTGGGCGACGGCGTGGGGGAGGGTGTGGGCGACGGCGTGGGCGAGGGGTCGCGCGTCGGCTCCTGCGTGGGCGTCGGCACCACCGTCGGCACCACCGTCGGGGACGGCGCGGGCGACGTCGGGGAGGCCGACCCGGTGCAGGCCGTGCCGTTCAGCGCGAACGACGTCGGCGCGGGGTTGCTCCCACCGGAGCTGCCGTTGAACCCGAACGAGAACGTGCCGCCGCTCGCGACGCCGCCGTTCCACGACGCGCTGGTCACGGCGACCTGGGCGCCGGACTGCGACGCGGTGCCGTTCCAGGCCTGCTGGACGGTCTGGCCACCGGTGAAGGCCCAGGTCACGGTCCAGCCGGACAGCGCGTCACCGAGGTTGTCGACGCGGACGTCCGCGCCGAAGCCACCGGGCCACTGGTTGGTCACCGTGTACGTGACACGGCAGGCCACCGCGGCGGACGCGGCCGGGGCGGTGACGACGGTCGCGACCGCCGCGGCGACGGCCAGGACGGCGAGGGCAGAGGACGTCCGACGTGGCATGGCTGAGCCCTCCGGGGGTCGTCGCGCGGCGAGGGCACCGGTCGCCGCGGCGCTGCGGCGCCCGGTGCCGTGCCGAACGTACGAGCGAGCGCTTGCCGGCGCAGGGCGTCGAAACATTTCACCGGGGGACCCGGGTGGGACGGCCGTCCACCGGACCGGTGCCCGACGCATGGCAGGCTGGGACCGTGCGCACGACCCCGCCCGCGATCCTGCCCGTGGAGACCGCCGGTGGCGGGCGCGCATCGGCGCTACTGTGCCAGGAGCGGCTCACGGTGGAGCCCGGTCCGGCCGACGACCAGGTGGAGGTGAGCCCCGTGCCTGCCGCTGCCCGTGCACCGATGCCCGCGGCACCCGTCCGCCCGGTACACCTCCGCGCCCGGGGGGACGCCCGGTGAACGCGCGCCCCCGCCCACCGGCCATCACCGACGTCGCCAGCGCCGCGGGCGTGTCCTACCAGACGGTCTCGCGCGTCATCAACGACCACCCCAACGTCGCGACGGACACCCGTGAGCGCGTGCTCGACGCCATGCAGCGCCTCGGGTACCGCCGCAACATCGCGGCGCGCGCCCTCAAGACGCGGCGCACCGGGGTGTTCGGCGTCGTCGCGTCGGGATCGCACCTGTTCGGACCCACGCGCACGCTGGTCTCGATCGAGCAGGCCGCGCGGGCCAAGGGCCTGTTCGTGTCCCTGGCGACGGTCGACCTGCAGCACAAGGACGAGGTCGCGGCCGCCATCGAGCACCTGCTCGACCAGGGCGTCGACGGCATCGTCGTCGTCGCGTCGCACGACGAGGCCGCCGCGGCCGTGCTCGAGTCGACGACGCAGGTGCCGGTGGTGGTGGCGGGGCGCGCCGGCGGGGAGCACGCGCTCGCGGTGGCGATCGACCAGGAGGCCGGGGCCAAGGTGGCGACGCGGCACCTGCTGGACCTGGGGCACCGTGACGTGCTGCACCTGGCGGGTCCGGCACCGTGGGTCGACGCGCGGGCGCGGGCCGTGGGCTTCCGCGAGACCATGGCCGCCGCGGGACTGGCGCCGCGCACGCTGTGGGCCGACGACTGGAGCGCGGAGGTCGGGTACCTGGCCGGCCAGGAGCTGGTGGCCCGCGTCCGCCGGCGGCGGTCCACGCTGCCGACCGCGATCTTCGCGGCCAACGACCTGCTCGCGCTGGGCATGATGCACGCGCTCGCGGACGCCCGGCTGAAGGTGCCGTACGACGTGTCGGTGGTCGGGTACGACGACGGCGACGGGTCCGCGCACTTCGTCCCGCCGCTGACGACGGTCGCCCAGGAGCTGGAGGAGCTGGGGTACCGCTGCGTCGAGCTGCTGCTCGCCGCCCGGGACGGGACGGCGACGTCGTCGTCCGTGGCGGTCTCGCCGCGGCTGCTGGTGCGCGAGAGCACGGCACCGCCGCGGGACCCGGCGCGCGTGCTGCTCTGACGGCGCACGGGGCGAGGAGGCGGGCCGTGGCGCGATGTGATCGCTCACACGGGCGCCCGCCCGCCCGGCGGTTTCCGCTCGTGGCCTGCGTCGACACCCGTGATCGAACCGCAACCAGAGACCGTTGACGTGTCCGTTGAGAACGTTCACACTCAACGCGTCACACGCATCCTGGACCGGTCGACGACGACGTCGGCCGCGCTGCTCGAGGAGGAGTTGCATGAAGGGCATCAACCGCGCGCGGACCGGCATGGCCGGTGTCGTCGCGACGTTCACGATCCTGGCCCTCGCCGCCTGTGGCGGCGGTTCCGACACGGCGGGCGACGGCGGCGACGGCGAGGACGGTGGGGGTGACGTCATCCGCGTCGGCTTCTCCCAGCTCGGTGCCGAGTCCGGCTGGCGCACCGCCAACACCGAGTCCGTCAAGGAGAGCCTGTCGGAGGAGAACGGCTTCGACCTGACGTTCGTCGACGCGCAGCAGAAGCAGGAGAACCAGATCAAGGCGCTGCGCGACTTCGTCGCCCAGGACGTCGACGTCATCGCGTTCTCGCCCGTGATCGAGACCGGCTGGGACGAGGTGCTGCAGGAGATCAAGGACTCCGGGATCCCCGTCGTGCTCGTCGACCGCACCGTCGACACCACGGTGGACGACCCGTTCGTCACGTGGATCGGTGCCGACTTCAAGCAGGAGGGCACCACCGCCGGCGAGTGGGTCAAGGAGAACGCGCCCGACGCCAAGATCTTCGAGCTGCAGGGCACGCTCGGCTCCGGTGCGCAGGTGGACCGCGAGGAGGGCTTCGGCGAGGTCGTGGGCGAGCAGGTCATCGGCAAGGCGTCGGGCAACTTCACCCGCGCCGAGGGCAAGACCGCCGTCGAGGCGGCCCTGCAGGCGTACCCCGACATGACCATGATCTTCACGCACAACGACGACATGGGCCTCGGCGCCATCGAGGCCATCGAGGCGGCCGGCAAGGTGCCGGGCAAGGACATCCAGATCGTGTCCGTCGACGGTGTGCGCGACGGGCTGCAGGCGCTCGTCGACAAGAAGTTCAACTACGTCGTCGAGTGCAACCCGGTGTTCGGCGACCAGCTCGCCGAGCTCATCAAGAAGGTCTACGACGGCGAGGACGTGCCGAAGGAGACCATCGTCATCGACGAGGCGTTCGACCAGACCATCACGCAGGAGACGGTCGACGCCCGCGCGTACTGACACGTGACCGGTGCCCCGGACGGCAGGTGACCACCTGCCGTCCGGGTCCCGTCCGCAGGAAGGACACCGATGTCCGCACCACTGCCCGACGACGCGCGCGGCGACGCGCTCGACGACACCCCCGGCGACGCGCTCGACGACGACCGTGCCCCCGGCCGCCCCACGACATCCGGCCCCCACAGCGGTGCGCCGGTCGTGCAGATGAGCGGCATCTCCATCTCCTTCCCGGGCGTCAAGGCGCTCGACGACGTGTCGTTCCGGCTGTTCCCGGGCGAGGTGCACGCGCTCATGGGGGAGAACGGTGCGGGCAAGTCGACCCTCATCAAGGCGCTGACCGGCGTGTACACGATCGACGCCGGGCACATCGAGGTCGACGGCCGCGACCTGCGGTTCGACGGGCCCAGCCAGGCGCAGGCCGCCGGCATCTCGACCGTGTACCAGGAGGTCAACCTCTGCGCGAACCTCACCGTGGCCGAGAACGTCATGCTCGGCCACGAGGTGCGCCGCGGGCCGTTCATCGACTGGCGGGCCACGCGCCGGCGCGCGGCGGAGTTCCTCGCCCGTCTCAACCTGGACCTCGACCCGCGCTCCATGCTGTCGTCGCACACCATCGCGGTGCAGCAGCTGTGCGCCATCGCCCGTGCGCTGGTCGTCGACGCCAAGGTCCTCATCCTCGACGAGCCGACGTCCAGCCTCGACAACGCCGAGGTCGCCGAGCTGTTCCGCGTCGTGCGCCGCCTGAAGGACGAGGGCGTGGCCGTGCTGTTCGTCTCGCACTTCCTCGACCAGATCTACGAGATCTCGGACCGCGTCACCGTGCTGCGCAACGGCAGGTTCGTCGGTGAGCACCGCATCGAGGACCTGCCGCGCCGCGCGCTCATCGCCGCGATGATCGGCAAGTCCGGCGACGCGCTGGCGGGCATCGAGGAGAAGGCGCGCTCGACCATCACCATCCACTCCGAGCGCGAGACGCCGTTCCTCACCGCGGTCGGGCTCGGCAAGTCCGGCTCCGTCCAGCCGTTCGACGTCAACCTGTACGCCGGGGAGATCCTCGGGGTGGCCGGCCTGCTCGGCTCGGGCCGCACCGAGATGGCGCGGCTGCTGGCCGGCGCCGACCGCCCCGACGCCGGGGAGGTCCGCGTCCAGAGCGTGCTCACCCGCCTGACGTCGCCGCTGGCCGCCCTCGCCCGCGGCATCGCGTACTCCACCGAGGACCGCAAGAAGGAGGGCATCGTCGCCGACCTCACGGTCCGCGAGAACATCGCCCTCGCCCTGCAGGCCCGCCGGGGCACCTGGCGTCCCCTGCCGCGCCGGCAGCTCGACGACGTCGTCGCGAAGTACATCACCGCCCTGCAGATCAGCCCGCCGAACCCGAACGCGCTGATCCGCAACCTGTCGGGCGGCAACCAGCAGAAGGTGCTGCTCGCCCGCTGGCTGGCCACCGCGCCGCGCCTGCTCATCCTCGACGAGCCGACGCGCGGCATCGACGTCGGTGCCAAGGCCGAGATCCAGAAGCTCGTGACCGAGCTGGCCCAGGACGGCATGTCCGTCGTGTTCATCTCCTCCGAGCTCGAGGAGGTCCTGCGCCTGAGCCAGCGGCTCGTCGTGATGCGGGACCGGGAGAAGGTCGACGACCTCGTCAACACCGACGACGTGACCACGTCGACCATCCTCGAGACCATCGCCGCGACCGTCCCCCCGAGCGGAGCCCACGCATGACCCCGACCACCCCCGCGCCCGCCCCCGGGGCGTCCCGCGGTGCCGCCGTCTGGCGCGAGGTCACCCACCACGGCCTGTTCTGGCCGCTCCTCGCGCTGGTCCTGCTGATCCTCGCCTGCGGTGTGGCGAGCCCCGGCTTCCTCGACGTCACGGTCCGCGACGGGCACCTGTTCGGCCAGCTCGTCGACCTGCTGCGCAACAGCGCCACGCCGCTGCTGCTCGCGCTCGGCATGTGCCTCGTCATCGCGACCGGTGGCATCGACCTGTCCGTCGGCGCGGTCATGGCGATCGCGCTCGCGGTGTCGCTCACGTACCTCGACAACGCGGCCGACCCGCGGTCCGTCGCCACGGTGCTCACGGCGATCGTCCTCGGGCTGGCCGTCGGGGCGCTCGGCGGGGCGTTCAACGGGGCGATGGTCGCCGGGCTGGGCATCCAGCCGTTCATCGCGACCATGATCCTCATGGTCGCGGGGCGCGGCATCGCCATGCTCATCACGCAGGGGCAGATCACCACGGTCACGAGCCCGCCGTTCAAGACCATCGGCTCCGGCTTCTTCCTGGGCGTGCCGACGCCGGTCGTCATCGCGATCGCCGCGTTCGTCGTCGTGGCCGTGGTGGTGCGTCGCACCGCGCTGGGCATGTTCCTGGAGTCGATCGGCATCAACCGCGAGGCCAGCCGGCTCGCGGGCGTCCGGTCCCGGCGCACCACGTGGACCGTCTACGTCATCGCCGGTGTGCTCGCCGCGCTGGCCGGCCTGGTCTACGGCGCGCCGACGATGGCGGCCGACGCCAACAACATCGGCCTGATGAAGGAGCTCGACGCGATCATGGTCGTCGTGCTCGGCGGCACCAAGCTCGACGGCGGCCGGTTCTACCTGGGCGGGCTGCTGGTCGGCGCCATGCTGCTGAGCACGCTGGAGCGTGCCGTCATCATCTTCCAGCTCCCGTCGCAGACCACCCCGTTGTTCAAGGCCCTCGTGCTCATCGCGGTGTGCGTGGCGGCGTCGCCGACGCTGCGCGCCATGCTGCGGGGACGACGGCGCGCCGACCGGGAGGACGCCCCCGCCGCCCCGGTGGACACGACGACCGCCGCGGAGGTGACGGCATGAGCACCGACGAGATGGTCCGCACGCCACGGACGGCCGTGGCGACGCGCGCGCGCCGGGCGCTGAGCGGGTTGGACCGCCGGTTCCTGCCCGTGCTGGGCACGCTGCTCACGCTCGCGCTGATGCTCGGCATCGGGCAGCAGCGGTACTCCACCGAGCGCGTCGACTTCGTCAGCATGAAGCTGCTGTCGAACCTGCTGGTCGACAACTCCTACCTGCTGGTCCTCGCGGTCGGCATGACGTTCGTGATCCTCACCGGTGGCATCGACCTGTCCGTCGGGGCCGTCGTCGCGCTGGTCGGGCTGTCGATCGCGGAGATGTTCACCGCGGGGCTGCCGCTGCCGGTCGTGCTCGTCGTCGGCGTGCTGATCGGCACGTCGTGCGGGCTGCTCATCGGCGTGATGGTGCAGGTGTTCGACATCCAACCGTTCATCGCGTCGCTCGCCGTGATGTTCCTGGCGCGCGGCCTGGCGAACGTCATCAGCGTCAACTCGCTGAAGATCGACGACGAGGGGTTCTCGGCGCTCGCGGCGTGGGGCCTGAAGTTCGGCGAGGGGCGCCAGCTGTGGCGCATCAACGCCAGCATGCTCATCGCGCTGGCGGTGCTGCTCATCGCGTTCCTCGTCCTGCACTACACGCGGTTCGGCCGGTCCGTGTACGGGCTGGGCGCCGGTGACGGGGGAGCGGCCGTCAACCTCATGGGCCTGCGGCCCGCGCGCACCCGCGTGTGGGTGTACGTCATCTCCGGCACGTGTGCCGGCATCGCGGGCGTGCTGTTCGCGCTGTACACCAAGTCCGGGTTCAACCTCACCGGCGTCGGCATGGAGCTCGACGCGATCGCGGCGGTCGTCATCGGCGGCACGCTGCTGTCCGGCGGCGTCGGGTTCGTGCTCGGCACCGGCGCCGGCGTGCTCGTGTACGGGCTGATCCAGGTGCTCATCGCCCGCGAGGGCCTGGACTCCTGGTGGACCCGGGTGTTCATCGGCGTCGTGCTGCTCGCGTTCGTCATCCTGCAGCGGGTGCTGGCGGTCCGCCGCCGCTGAGGCGCCGCCCTCCGACGACGAGAGAGGTCGACCCAGCGCTCGGGCTGGGTCGACCTCTCTCGCCGGTTCCGGGAGGGGACGCGTAGGGGGCCACCCTGAGGGGGCCGCCGGCCCGCCCGGGGGGTGCGGCCGCCCCGGCCGTCGCCAGGAGGCTCGCGACGCCCCACAGGACCAGCGCGACGACCGCCCCGAGCAGCGACGCGGAGGACTCGTCGACGATCGTGCCGAGGGCGTCGGCCGTGGGTGCCAGGGGCAGCCAGCCGACGACCGACCCGACCCAGGTGGGCACCGTCGCGGCGAGCCCGGCGACGAGGTACACGAACGCCGCCACGACCCCGACGATGCGGCCGGCGGTGCCGAACCACGCGCCCACGGCCTGGTGGAACGCCGCCAGGGCGACGGCGGCGACGGCCCCGACCGCCACGAGCCCGAGCGTGCGGCCCAGGCCCTGGTCGGTCAGGCCGCCGGCGAGGGCGCCGACGGCGGCACCGGCCACGGCCGAGACCGCCGCCGGGAGCGCCAGGGCGCCGGCCGCCTGGGCGAACGCGGAGCGGGTCGAGCCGGCGACGCGCACGGGCAGCGGCCGGAAGACCAGGAAGAGCACCAGCGCGCCGACCCACAGGGCCACGGCCACCAGGACCGACACCTGGCCCAGGGGGGCCGAGACCGTCGTCGTGGGTGCCGCCACCGGTGCGGTCACCACCTTGGCCAGGTTCGCGCGCTGGTCCTCGGGCGTGGTGGGCAGCTGCTCGACCGCCTGGCCCAGCCCGGTGCCGAGCTCCGCCGTGCCGGTCGCGAGCTGCGTCGCGCCGTCGTTCGTCTGCCGCACGCCGTCGGCGAGCTGGGTGCTGCCGTCGGCGAGCTGCTCGGCACCGCTGTCGAGCTGCGCGACGCCGGCCGCGAGCTGCGAGGACCCGCCCGCGAGCTGCGAGGCGCCGCCGGCGAGGGTCGACGCGCCGTCCGCCAGGCCCGTGGAACCCGCGGAGAGCTGGTCGAGGCCGTCGGCCAGCGCGGTGGCGGCGCCCGCGAGCTGCTGCGCGCCGGTGTCGAGCGCGGCGGCGCCGCCGGAGAGCTGCTGGAGGGTGGCCACGAGGCCGGGGTTCTCGGGTGTGCCGTCGCCGTCGAGCGCAGCGGTGATCCCGCCCGCGAGGCGCCCCGTCCCGGAGGCGAGCTCGTCGAGCTGCGTCATCTGCTCCTCGAGCGTGTCGATCTGCGACTCCAGGACGCCCTGCTGGACGAACAGTGGGAGGCAGGTGGGCGTCGGCGCCGCGGCGTCGCAGGCCGCGGCCTCGAGGCCCTGCTCGACCCGGGTGAGACCACCCTGGGCCTGGGCCAGGAACGTGTCAAGGTCGGCACGGGACGCGGCGACCTCGCCCGCGAGCTGCCGGGCTCCCGCGGCGAGCGCGGGCAGACCTGCCGGGTCGCTCACCCCGGCCGCGGTCTGCGCCAGCCCGCCCGCGAGCTGCGACGTCCCGGCGGCGAGCCCAGCGGCCCCGGTCGCGAGCTCCCGCGCGCCGTCCGCCGACTGCCCCGCCCCGCCCGCGAGCTCCTGCGCCCCGCCGGCGAGGGTCCGCGCCCCGCCGGCGAGCTGCTGCGTGCCCGTCGCGAGGTCGTACGACCCGCCGCGCAGCTGCTCCGTGCCGTCGGCGAGGGCCGTGGCACCGCCGGCGAGCCCGTCGGCGCCGGTCGCGAGCTGCCCCGTGCCCGCCGCGAGCTGCGCGGCGCCGTCGGCCAGCTGCGTCGCGCCGTCGGCGGCCCCGCCGAGCTGCTCGCTGAGCGTCGTGAACCCGACCAGCACGTTCTCGATGTACGTGGTGGTCAGCTGCTGCCCCAGCACGCGCGTCGCGGTCGTCGTCACGGTCGAGGTGATGACCTGGTCGACGGCGGTGGCCCCCGGGGGCGACGTGATGTCGATGGTGGCCTGCTCGGCCGTGCCGTCGCCGGACGCGAACGACGTGGCCGCGGCCGAGAAGTTCTCCGGGATCGTCACGACGGCGGCGTACGTGCCGTCGGCCAGGCCGGCGGTCGCGTCGGCCTCGTCGGTGACCACCCAGTCGTAGGTGGTGTCGGTCTCGGAGCCGTCGACGAGGGCCCCGGCGAGCTGCCGGCCGAGCGGCGTGTACTGCCCCTCGAGCGTCACGGGCTCGTCCTCGTTGACGACGGCGGCCTGCACGCGCGCCAGCCCGTCGGCGGGCGCCCACGCGGCGGCGAGCAGCAGCACGACCAGCGCGAGCGGTGCCGCGAGGGCGACGACGACGGCGGGCCAGCGCCGGTCGGACGGGCGGGACACCGGGGTGCGGGACATCGGGGTTCCTTCCTGCGCGCTCACGCGAGGACGCCGGTCTGCGGCGCGAGGGTGGTCACGGTGGTGCCGTCGGGCAGCAGGTCGTCCGCGGCGCCGGTGCCGACGACGCCGAGCAGGAGCGTCGCCCCCGCGTCGACGGCGCGGGCGAGCGTCGCCGCGACGTGTGCCCGCTCGTGCGGGTCGGTGACGAGGTCGGTGCGGTCGACCGCCAGGACGGCCGGCTTCTCGGCCACCGCCGCGTCGAGCGCGTCGACGCCCTCGGTGCGCAGGTCGACGTACCCGACCCGGCGCCGCACGGCGGCCGCCCGCACGGGCAGCAGGTACCCGTCGACCTTGAGGTCGCCGCCGGCCGGGGCGAGGCGCCCGGCGACGGTGAGCAGCAGCGCCGCGACGCGGGCCGGCTCGTCGGCGTGCGCGACGAGCGCGTCGCCGCGGCGCACCGCGAGGTCGAGGACGTCGCTGCCGTCGGCTGCGGCCAGGCGCAGCCCGCGCGCGGCGACGACGACGTCGGGGTCCTCCGGCCAGCGGGCCATGCTCAGCTCGCGGTGCAGGGCCTCGCCCTCCACGTCGAACGACGGCAGCGCGCGGTCCAGCCGGCGCGGCATCCACCACGCGCGGTCGCCGAGGATCTGCAGGACGGCCGGGACGAGCGTCATCCGCACGACGAAGGCGTCGACCGCGACGCCGACGGCGAGCCCCAGGGCGATGGGCTTGATGTTGATGTCGCCCTCGGGGACGAAGGCGAAGAACACCGCGACCATGATGACGGCGGCGGCCGTGACCACCTTGGCGGACCCGACGAACCCGCTGGCGATGGCGCCGCGCGCGTCGCCGGAGTGCACGTAGTCCTCGCGGATGCGGGACACCAGGAAGACCTCGTAGTCCATCGCCAGGCCGAACAGCACGCCCATGAGGACGATCGGCATGAACGAGATGATCGGGCCGAGCTTGGCGACGTGCAGCAGGTCGGCGCCCACGCCGTGCTCGAAGACGCTGGTGACGACGCCGAACGCGGCGGCCACCGACAGCAGGTACCCGAGGGTGGCCTTGAGCGGCACCGCGATCGAGCGGAACACCATCGTCAGCAGGACGAGCGACAGCCCGACGACGAACACCGCGAACGGCAGCAGCGCCGCGCCGAGCTTGGCGGACACGTCGATGCCGACGGCCGTGAAGCCCGTGACCGACAGGTCGAAGCCGTACTCGTCGAGGATGTGGGGGCGCAGCTCGCGGATCGCGTTGACCAGCTCGGCGGTCTCCGGGTCGGTCGGCCCCGTGGTGGGCACGACCTGCACGATGCCGGTGTCGATCGACGCGTTCGGCGTGGCCAGCGGGACGTCCTCGACGCCGGGCAGGGCGCGCAGCTCGTCGGCGACGTCCTCCATGAGCTGCAGCGGGTCCTCGCTGGTGACGATGCTGCCGGTCACCACGAGCGGGCCGTTGGCGCCGGGGCCGAAGTGGTCGGTGATCCGGTCGTAGGTGACGCGCGCCGACGAGTCCTCGGGCTGGACGCCGGCGTCGGGCAGGGCGAGGCGCAGGTCGAGCGCCGGGAACGCGAGCGCGAGCAGCGCGCCGACGGTCACCACGACGGTGATCCACGGGCGGGCGGTCGCGAGGCGGACCCAGCCGGCGAAGAAGCGGTTGTGGTGCGGGGGCAGGTCCCAGTCGTCGCCGGACGTGGCGTGGGCGGCAGCGGGCGCCGCTGCGGCGGCCGGGGTGCCCGTCGCCGGGGTCGTCGCGGCGCGCCGGGCGCGGCGCGAGGGGCGCGGGCGCAGCCGCTCGCCGGCGAACCCGAGCATCGCGGGCACGAGCGTGATGGACACCAGCACGGCGATGCCGACGGCGACGGCACCCGCGACGCCCATCACGGTGAGGAACGGGATGCCGGCGACGCCGAGGCCCACGAGCGCGATCATGACCGTGAGGCCCGCGAAGATCACGGCGGAGCCCGCGGTCGCGTTGGAGCGGGCCGCGGCCTCCTGCGGTGGCAGACCCGTGGCGAGCAGCTCGCGGTGCCGCGAGACGATGAACAGCGCGTAGTCGATGCCGACGGCCAGGCCGAGCATGAGCGACAGCAGCGGCGTGGTGCTGGTGACCGACGTGAAGGCGGCCGCGACGAGCACGAGCAGCGTGGACAGCCCGACGCCGAGCAGCGCGTTGAGCAGCGGCATGCCGGCCGCGGCGAACGAGCCCAGCGTGACCAGCAGGACGACGAACGCGACCGCGACACCGAGCGCCTCGGTGATCGTCAGGCCGGGGAACTCCTGCGAGAAGAGCTGCCCGCCGATCGTCGCCTCGTAGCCGTCCGGCAGCGCGGTGTCGAGGTCGGCGGCGATGTCGCGCAGGCCGTCCTTGACGTCGTCGCCGATCGCGACGCCCTCGCCCTCGAGCGAGAGCGTCACCAGTGCGGCCTCACCGTCGTCGCTGACCGGGGTGGCACCGGGCCCCTCGGAGTCGAAGGGTGACACGACGGACGTGACGCCCTCGACGTCCTCGAACGCGCCCACCGCGTCGGTGACGGCGTCGACCACGGCCGGGTCGTCGACCTGCGCGCCGTCCTCGCCGACCACGAGCACCTGCGCCGTCGTGCCCGCGGCCTCGGGGAACGTCGCCGCGAGGCGGTCGAGCGCGGCCTGCGACTCGGTCCCGGGGATGGTCACCGAGTTGTCGAGCTTGCCGCCGAGGAGCAGGGCGCCGCCCCCGACGAGCACGAGGAGCGCCAGCCAGGCGGCGACGACGGCGCGGCGCCGGGCGAATGCCGAGCGGCCGAGGCGGTAGAGCGCAGAGGACACAGGGGCTCCTGGGTCGGTGGGGTAGGAGGACGACGGTGTCCGGTCGGCGCGCGTGCACGGTGAGCCGATACAGGACTGTATGCGATACAGGTGTGTATCGAAACCGCTACGCTCGTCCTCGTCACGCAAGGACCCGGCCGGAGGAGTGTGAGGGCATGGCGGGCACCGGAGCCGCCCCCGCGCCTGCCGCGGACCCGGCCGTCTCGCCGCGTCGGCAGCACACGCGCGAGCGGCTGCTCGACGCGGCGTTCGACCTCTTCGCGGACGAGGGAGTCGACGCCACCTCGATCGAGGCCGTCTGCGAGCGCGCGGGGTTCACCCGCGGCGCCTTCTACTCCAACTTCGAGAGCAAGTACGCCCTCCTGCTGGCCCTGGCCGCGCGCGAGCACGGGCGCCGGCTGAGCGAGCTGCGGGGCGCGCTGGCCGCCGCCCAGGCGGAGTCGGGGCACGGCACGGGCAGCGACCTCGACGTCGACTCCCTGAGCCGCTTCCTCGAGATCCTGCTCGAGCGCATGTCCGACGACCGCCGCTGGCGGGTCATCAGCGCCGAGCTGACCCTGCTGGCGATGCGCCAGCCCGCGATCGCGCGGCACCACCACGACCTGGACCGGCAGATGACCGACGAGGTCGCCGACGAGATCGAGCGGCTGATGCCGGTGCTCGGCCGCCGGCTGGTGCTGCCCGCGCGCCAGGTGCTGCGCGTGCTCACCGCCGGGTACATGGCCGACCTCAGCGCCGCGGACCTCTCGGGCGGCCCGCAGCCCGCCGCCCGCGCGCGGGAGCAGGCCGCGGCGTGGCTCCCGACGGTCGTCGACCGTCTGACCGAGCCCGTCTGACCGAGCCCGTCTGACCGGGGCCGTCTGACCGGGCCTGTCCGACCGAGCCTGTCCGAGCGAGCCTGTCCGACCGAGCCTGTCCGACCGAGCCCCGCGGTCAGGCGGGGTACGCCGCCGACAGCGCCGTGTGCTGCGCCCGGGTGAGCGGCACCACCACCCCGTGCTTCGTGTTCGGCGGCAGGACGAGCGCGCCGTCCGGCACCTCCTGCCAGTCGCCGGACGCCAGGTCGTCGGTGCGCAGCGCGACGTAGCCCTGCGGCCGCACGGAGTACTGGTCGAGCCACAGGTACCACGTGCCGGTGCGGTGGTCGCGGAACACCAGCGGTGCCTCGACGTGGTCGAACCGGTGGTCCAGCAGGCGCGAGGCCAGCACCTCGAAGTCGTCGGCGTCCAGCGCGGAGCCCACCTCGTGGAAGGCCTTCAGGGAGTCCGGTGCGTCGGCGTCCTGCTTGGAGAAGCGGTGCACCCGGCCGTCCGGTGACAGCGACGCCGGGACGACGGTGGTGTCGATGACGCCCGTCCCCCGGTCGATGAGGACGCGTGCCGGTGAGGCGGTGCGGAAGTCGCGGGTCCGCACCACCAGGACGCGCGAGTACGCGGCCGTCGTGTGCGCGGGGTCGTCGTCGGGGTACAGCGACGACGAGAACGTCACCGCGAACTCGCCGGTCGACGGGTCGTACGTCGCCTCGGGTGCCCAGGCCATGCCCGCCCGCGGCGGCGCGACCTCGAGCAGCCACGGCTCCGACCAGTGCACGAGGTCGGTGGAGCGCCACACCACGAGGTCCCGGCTGCCGTGGCGGGTCCACGCGTCCCAGCCGGCGTCGTCGCCGCCGTAGATGCGCAGGTCGGTGGCGAGGAGGAACCACTCGCCGTCCCCGGCGACGAGGTACGGGTCGCGCACCCCCGTCGTGCCGAGGTCGGACCGCAGCACGGGCCGGCCGCCGTTGGCGCGCCGCCAGCGCAGCGGGTCGTCGCCCTGCGACAGCGAGAAGTAGATCTGCTCGCCGTACCCGTCGGGGTCCTCGACGTGGTGCACCAGCAGGTAGCCGTACTGCTCGTCCATCGGAGCTCCTCGAGGGCCGGCGGTTCGTCGTGCGCGCCGGGGGAAGGGGAGGACTGGATCGACCTCTCGCGGGGAGGGGTCGATCCAGCCCGTTCCGGGGTGGGTCAGGCGAGGGTCGCGGTGCCCGCCAGGGCGGTCCAGGACTCCGGGGCGAGGCGGACGGTGGTCGTGCCGGTCGTCGTCGCCGTGACGGGCGCGGCGTCGAGGGTCGTGACGTGCTCCGCCTCGACCTTCGCCGCGTGCGCCGGGCCGTGGACCGCGGGCTCGTGGTCCGCGGTGACCTGCACACCCCCGCCGAGGGTCAGGGCGACGCCCGGGTGGCGCAGCTCGACCTCGACGGGCTCGGCCGTGCGGTTGACGAGGAAGACGCCCAGCTCGCCGGCGTCGGGCTCACCGGCCCACGTCACGGCCGCCGTCACGGTCGGCACGTCGCCGTGGCGCCGGGTCGTGAGGGTGGGCGCCTGCACGCGCACGTCGAGCGCGTCCCCCTGCGCGAGGCGGGCCGTGGCCGCGAACGGGTGGAACGTCGGCTGCTTCCAGGCCTCGCCGCCCGGCTCGGTCATGATCGGGGCGATGACGTTGACGAGCTGCGCGAGGCACGCGACGGGCACGCGGTCGGCGTGGTTGAGCAGCGTGACCAGCAGGTCACCGACCACGACGGCGTCGAGGCCCGAGTAGACGTCCTCGATGATGCGCGCGGGCTGGTGCTGCAGCGGCAGGTTGGTCTCGCCCGGGAACCGCGACTCGAGGTACCAGACGTTCCACTCGTCGAACGAGATCGTGATCCGCTTGTCCGAGCGCTTGCGGGCGCCCACCGCGTCGGCCGACGCGACGACGCGACGGATGAAGCGGTCCATGCCCGTCGCGGAGCCGAGGAACGAGGCGCGGTCGCCGTCCAGCTCCTCGTAGTACGCGTGCATCGAGATGTGGTCGACCAGGTCGTACGTGTACGACAGGACCGTCTGCTCCCACTCGCCGAAGGTCTCCATCTGCATGGAGGACGACCCGCAGACGACGAGCTCGATCGACGGGTCGACGAGCTTCATGGCCTTGCCGGCCTCGGCGGCGAGCTTGCCGTACTCGTGGGCGTCCTTGTGGCCGATCTGCCACGGCCCGTCCATCTCGTTGCCGAGGCACCACAGCGTCACGCCGTAGGGCTCCTCGCGGCCGTTGGCGATGCGCAGGTCCGCCCAGCGCGAGCCGGCGACGCCGTTGCAGTACTCGACCAGGGCGGCCGCGGCCGCGACGCCGCGCGTGCCGAGGTTGACCGCCATCATCGGCTCGATGCCCTCGCGCTCGGCCCACTGCAGGAACTCGTCCGTGCCGACCAGGTTGGGCTCGACGGTCCGCCACGCCAGGTCGATGAACGGCTTGCGGTCCTCGACCGGCCCGACGCCGTCCTCCCAGACGTAGTTGGAGACGAAGTTGCCGCCGGGGTAGCGCACCATGGTCACGCCGAGCTCGTGCGTGAGGTCGGCGACGTCGCGCCGGAAGCCGTGCTCGTCGGCCGTGGCGTGCTCCGGCTCGTAGATGCCGGTGTAGACGGCGCGTCCCAGGTGCTCGACGAACGAGCCGAACAGGCGACGGTCGATGGCGCCGGTGCGGAAGTCGGGGTGCAGCAGGACGGTGGCGTGCGGGGTCATCGCGGAGCTCCGATTTCGAATTCACAACGTTGTAAACGGGTTCAGCATAGCGCCGCCCCGGGGTGCGCCCGGCGGTACCTGGGCTACTGTGACCCACGCGACGGAACGCGCTTTCCGCACGGTGCGGCACGCACCGCGGACGCCGCCCGCGCCCCATCGTCGACGCCGCCGGAGGACACCTGTGACTGAGCCGACCGACCCCCGCACGCTCGACCAGAACCCCACCGCCCCGCGGCCGCCGTCCGCGCGCCGCACGCAGGGCGACCCGTCCGTCGTGCCCACCTTCGCGCCGCCGCCGCCCGGACGACGCCGCCGGCGTCACGCCGTGGTCGGCACCGGCCACCGCGCGGGCATGTACGTCGGGGCGCTCACCGGCGACCACGCGGACGTCGCCGAGCTCGTCGCGTGGTGCGACACGAACCCCGCCCGCATGGCGTACCACGACGCGCAGGCGGGGGCCGCCCTCGGCCTCGGTGGCCCGGCGGGCCTGCCGCAGTACGGCCCCGACGACCTCGAGCGCATGATCGTCGAGGAGCGGGTCGACGTCGTCGTCGTCACCACGCCCGACGCGACGCACGCCGACCTCGTCGCGCGGGCGCTCGACGCGGGTGCGGACGTCGTGGTCGAGAAGCCCCTGACGACGACGGTGGAGGGCTGCCGCACCATCACGCGCGCCGTCGCCCGCACGGGCCGCGACGTCGTCATGACCTTCAACTACCGCTACGCGCCGCGGAACTCCGCGCTGCGCGAGGTGATCGCGTCGGGGGAGATCGGGCGCGTGACGTCCGTGCACTTCGAGTGGGCGCTGGACACCGTGCACGGAGCCGACTACTTCCGTCGCTGGCACCGGGACAAGCGGATGTCCGGCGGGCTGCTCGTGCACAAGTCGAGCCACCACGTCGACCTCGTCAACTGGTGGCTGCAGGACGTCCCGGCACGCGTGTTCGCGTCGGGCGGGCTGCGGTTCTACGGGGACGCCAACGCGGCCGAGCGGGGCATGGGGCCGCGCCCGGAGCGCGGCACCGGCGCGCAGGGTGATCCCTGGTCGCTCGACCTGACCCGCGACCCGCGGCTGCGGGCGCTGTACCTCGACGCCGAGCAGCACGACGGGTACCGCCGCGACCAGGACGTCTTCGCCCCCGGGATCACCATCGAGGACAACATGGCCGTGCTCGTCGACTACGCGGGTGGTGCGACCCTCACGTACTCGCTCACCGCGCACAGCCCCTGGGAGGGCTACCGGGTCACCGTGAACGGCACCCGGGGGCGGGCCGAGCTGGAGGTGGTCGAGCGGGGCGCGGTCGTGCTCGACGACGACGGGCACGCCGTCCTCGACCCCTCGGCCACGCCCGAGGCCGTGCAGGCGGCGGGCGGGCGGCCCGCGGGGGAGCGGCTGCTGGTCCAGCAGCACTGGGGTGCGGCGCGCGAGTGGCCGATCCCGGCGGGCGTCGGCGGGCACGGCGGCGGCGACGCGATCCTGCTGATGGACGTCTTCCGGCGGGACCTGCGCGAGGGGCCCGACCGGCTCGGGCGCGCCGCCGGCTACCGCGACGGGCTGCGGGCGGTGGTGGTCGGCATCGCCGCCAACCGGTCCATGGTCACCGGGCTGCCGGTGCGCGTCGAGGACCTGGGGCTGGCGGACGACGTCGCCCTGACGCCCGCGGGTGAGTCGGTGCCCGGCGTCGCGTCGTCGGCCGCCGGAGGAGGCATGCTGGACACATGACCAGTCTTCCCGGTGGGGTGTCCGTCAGTCGGCTGCGCGTGTACGACTGGCCGGCGCCCGACGGGGTCGGCCGCGCCGGGAGCGGCACACCGCACCTGCACGTGGCCTCGACGGAGGCGTACGTCGTGCTGTCCGGCACCGGCGCGCTGCACACGCTCGGCCCGGAGGGGTTCGTCGAGCACCCGCTCCGGCCGGGCGTGGTCGTCACGGTCCAGCCCGGCGTCGTCCACCGGGCCGTCAACGACGGCGACCTCGAGGTGCTCGTCGTCATGTCGAACGCCGGGCTGCCCGAGGCGGGCGACGCGGTCATGACGTTCCCGCCCCCGGCCCTCGCGGACACGGTGACGTACCGGGACGCCGCGGCGCTGCCGGTCGGCGGTGCGCACGCCGAGGTCACCGACGAGCACGTGGCCCAGGCGGTCCGGGCACGGCGGGACCTGGCGCTGCAGGGCTACGGCCAGCTGCTGCAGGCGGCGGCGCGGCACGGTGCGGCCGCGGCGCTGCGGCCGTTCCACGAGGCCGCGGTGCGTCTGGTGCGACCCTCGGTGCCCCACTGGCAGGACCTGTGGGGCCGCACGGCGTTCGCCGCGACCGACGCGACCGCGGCAGTGCTCGAAGGGCTGATGCGCGGGGCCGCGCCGCACCTCGCCCACGGTCGTTCCGAGCGGGTCGAGTCCGACCCCGCGCCCCGCCGGTACGGCATGTGCGGTCGGATGGAGACCTGGGACCTGCGCTGACGGTCGGCGCCCCGGCGGTGGGGTCCGGGTCAGCGGGGTGCGGCGGCCGCGAGGACCCGGTGCCGGTCCGCCGTCACCGCGACGAGCAGGTCCCGCTCCGACTCGGCGTGGGCCCGCAGGTCCGCCCGGCCGGTCGCGGCCTGCTGGCGGCGGAACGCCAGCGTGGTCGCGTCGCGCTGGAACCGGCGCATCGCCTCGCCGGCCGCCGGGCCGCCCGCCCGCGTCGCCCAGGCCACGGCCGTGCGCCGCCGCTGCAGGGACGCCAGCATCTCGACCTCGTGCGGGGCGAACCACCCGGCCGCGGCGTACTCGGCGAGCCGGCGCGCGATGACCACCGACTCCTGGCGCCGCAGCCAGAACGTCAGGCCCACGACGCCGGCGAACAGCGGCACCTGCACCGCCGCGAAGACGAGGAGGTACGCGCCGCCGGCGACCAGGCTGGTCGCGTTCCACAGCGCGTGCCCGACGGTCGCGCCCACCAGCCCCAGGGGGAACAGCCACCAGGCGGCGTGCCGGCCGCGGGAGCGGGCGGCCAGGCCGAGGGCGGCGCCCGTGCACGCCGTGAACAGCAGGTGCGCGAACGGCGTGGCCAGGCCGCGCAGCACGAACGTCTCGGCCAGGGCGTCCCCCGCCCGGCCGAAGTACAGGATGTTCTCGATGAACGCGAAGCCCGCCGCGACGACGCCCGCGTAGACGAGGCCGTCGACCACGCCGTCGAAGTAGCGGCGCCGGGCCAGGAACAGCACCAGCACGCCCGCGCCCTTGGCGAGCTCCTCGACCACGGGCGCCGACACGACCGCGGACGCCACGAGCCCGGCGTCGAGGCTGCCGGTCGCCTGCGCGACGGTGTACAGGGTGAGGTCGTTGACGACGATCGAGACGAGCACGGCGACGCCGGCGCCCCACAGCAGGCCGAACAGCAGCGCGCCGCGCGGCTCCGGCTCCCAGCGGTCGAGCCAGCGGATGCCGAGCAGCACCACCGTCAGCGGCACCACCGCGAGCACGGTGCCGACCACCCCGGCCCCGACGCCCACCTGGACGAGGACCATCGCGAGCGCACCGAGCGCCGCCACCGCGATCAGCGCGACCGCCAGCATCGCGAGCACGTCCCGCACCGTCGTCGTCCGCCGCGGCGGGACCCACCCCGCCGGGACGGCACCGGGTGGGACGTCGGGGCGGATCGTCTCGGTGCTGCTCACGCGCACACCCTAGGGCCCGCAAGGACGCCTGTCCCCGGTGACGCCCGGCGGGCGACCGTAGGGTGGCGCAGGTCCCGGCGCCCCGGCCGGGCCGAGGGAGAGGCAGGCATGGACGAGCACGAGGTGCGGCGCGCGATGCGCTCGCAGGAGCTGTACGACGACGAGGGGCCGGGGCTGGAGGCGCTCGTCGCCGAGCGGCAGCGCGCCAAGGAGCTGACGTGGCGCTTCAACATGACGAACCCGACGGACGTCGCCGCGCGCCAGGCGATCCTGCGTGAGCTCTTCGGCCCGATGGGCGAGCGCGTGTGGATCGAGGCGCCGCTGCAGGTGTCGTACGGGTACAACGTGTCGTTCGGCGACGACGTGTTCGTCAACGTCGGGTTCACGCTCGTCGACGACATCGAGGTGACGATCGGCTCGCGCGTGATGATCGCGCCGAACGTCACGATCAGCGTCACCGGTCACCCCGTGCACCCCGAGCTGCGCTCCGGCATGGCGCAGTTCTCCGCACCCGTGACCATCGAGGACGACGTCTGGCTGGGCGCCCACGTCGTGATCCTGCCGGGCGTGACCGTCGGTGCCGGGTCGATCGTCGGCGCGGGCAGCGTCGTGACGAAGGACGTGCCGCCCGGGGTCGTCGTCGGCGGGGTGCCGGCCCGCGTGCTGCGTCCGATCACCGACGCGGACCGCGAGTTCGTCTACCGCCGGCCGGGCACGCTGGCCTGACCCCCGCGCCGGACCCTCGCGACCGTGCGCTTCCCCCGGCCCGCGTCCGACGCCCGTCAGGCGCGGGCGCCGCGGGACCGCGCACGCGCCCGGCCGGGGCGGCGCTCCGGCGGGCGCGCGTGCGACCCGTCCGCCGCGCCCCCGCGGCCGGCCGGGTGCGCGGCGGGGCGGTGGTCCAGCTCGGCGTTCACGACGCCGCCCGTGAGGACGACGATCGCGGAGATCCACAGCCACAGCACGGCCGCCAGGATCGTGCCGAGCACCTGCGCGGCCACCTGGACGGTGCCCTCGCCGTCGACCTGCGGCGCCGTGGGCCCGGCGGTGCGCAGGTACCAGGCGAAGCCGGCCGCGACGACCAGCACCCCGAGCGACCCGACGACGGCGCCGGGCACCGCCCGGCGCCACGTCGTGCCCGGCTCGTGCTGCGGGCCGTACCGGTAGAGCACGGTGAGGTACGCCCCCGCGACGCCCACGGCGACGGGCCAGCGGACCGGCGCCCACACGGTGCCGAACGCGTCGCCCAGGCCCAGGCGGTCGGCGATCTGCTCGCCACCGCCCAGCAGCGGCCCCACGACGACCAGTACCAGCACCACCAGGAGCGTCACCACGGCGCCGAGCGCCAGCGCGACCCCCAGCACGCCCTGCGCCACGATCCCGCGGCGCTCCGGCACCGTGTACGCGTCGTCGAGCGCCCTGATCGCGGCCCGGAACATCCGGCTCGCCAGGAACAGCGTGAGCAGCAGGGAGCCCACGGCGACGCCCGTGCGCTCCTCGCGCAGCAGCCCCTGCACCAGGGGGACCAGGGCGTCCTGCGCGACGTCGTCCGCCAGGACGCCGGACACGGCGTCGACCACGCCGTCCTCGACCTGCGTGACCTGCTCGCGGCTGGTGAACCGCTCGAGGTAACCCAGGCTCGCGCCCAGCGCCGAGGTCAGCGGCACCACCGACAGCAGGGCGTAGTACGTCATCTCGGCGGCGAGGCCCGTGACCCGGACGTCGATCACCCGGCGCACGCACCGCACGACGAACGGCAGGAGGTCGAGGCCGCGCACGCGCACCGGGTGCCGTCGAGCCCAGGCGTCCGCGCGGTCCAGCACCGTCTGCCGGTCGCGCTGCGGTGCCCGGGCCCGGACGCGGGGGACGGCGCGCGCCGCCCCGAGCACGGCGGCCGGGGCCACGACGGCGGTGACGAGCAGGACGAGCCACGCCGGGGTGCGCCCCGGGACCACGGCTGCGGCGGCGCCCCACGCGGCGAGCGCCCCGGTGAGCGCCGTCAGCGTCGTCGTGGCGACCGCCAGGCGCGCGCTCGCGTCGTCCGACCGGCGGCACGCGACCGCGCCGAGCACCGCCAGCACGGCGACGGCGACGAGCAGCACGGGCACTCCGGGGATCGAGGGGGTCGCGGGCATCGTAGGCGGCCCCCGCAACCGCAGGGCTGCGTCGCACCGCCGTGGGGGGCGACGTAGCGTGACGCCCATGCGTGACGCCCCCGGCACGACCCCGCAGGTGACCGCCGCGCACGGCCGCCCGCCCGGTGCTCCCGGCCTGGTCGCGCGCGGCCTGGTGGGGTTCGCGCTGCTGGCCGCTCCGGCGTGGGTCGTCGCGACGGCCGGCGACGTCGTCGCGCACCAGCACCGTGCCCTGACCGTGCTGCTCGTGGTGGCCGCCCTGGCGGGCGTGGCCGTGCTCGTGCGTGTCGTCGTCCTCGCGCGGCGCCGGTCCGCGCGCGCCGTGGCCCGCACCGCCGCGGCCCCCGCTGCGGGGACCGGCGGAGCCGTCGGGCGGCGGGGGCCCGCGTCCCGCGTGCTGGCCGCGACCGGCGTCACGGTCGGGTACCTGGTCCTCGCCCTCCTCGCCGGCGCCGTCGTGTGGCTGCGGCCGTTCGCCGCGACGGACGACGCGCTGGCCGCCCTGCGCTCCGACGACCTCGTCGAGGTGCGGGAGGAGTCCGGCTGGTACGCGTTCGTCCCGCAGGGACCGACGTCGCCCACCGCCGGCCTCGTCTACTCCCCGGGTGCCCGGGTCGACGTGCGAGCGACCGCCGCGGTGCTGCGCCCGCTCGCCGAGGCGGGCTACCTGGTGGTCGCCCTCAAGGAGCCGCTGGGTGTGGCGCTCACGTCCCCCGCGCAGTCGGGGCAGGCGATCGCCGCGTACCCGGAGATCGACGACTGGGCCGTCGGCGGGCACTCGCTCGGCGGCGTCGTGGCGTCGACGTACGCCGCCGCGAACGACGACCTGGTGGACGGGCTGCTGCTGCACGCGTCGTACCCGATGGGCGACATCAGCGACGCCGACCTGCGCGTGGCCTCGGTGTCCGGCTCGCGCGACGGCCTGACGACCCCGGCGGACGTCGAGGCGTCGGTGGCGGACCTGCCCCGCGGCACGACGTTCACGGTGGTCGACGGGGCGGTGCACGCGTTCTTCGCGGACTACGGCCCGCAGCCCGGCGACGGTGAGCCGACCGTGACGCGCGCCCGGGCGCAGCAGGAGATCACCACGGCCGACCTCGCGCTGCTCGGGAGCCTCGGGGACTGAGGCGGGCCGGGCGCTCACGCGTCCGCGTACGACTCCACCACCGCCAGGTCCAGCGCGAACTCGACCGGCGCGGTGCCGAACAGCAGCCGCCCGGCCTCGTCGGCCGCGTCCCGCACGGCCTGCGCGACGGCCTCGGCGTCCGCCACGGGGGAGTGCACCACCACCTCGTCGTGCAGGAAGAACACGAGGTGCGCGCGACCGTCGCCGATCTCCCGCAGCCGGCGGCGCAGCGCCGCGAGCCAGCACAGCGCCCACTCCGCGGCCGTGCCCTGGACGACGAAGTTGCGCGTGAACCGGCCGCGGTCGCGGGCCCGGCGCCGGGCGTCGCGCACGTCGTCCGGGTCCGCGCCCTCGGCGCCCGCCGATCCCAGGCGGTCGAGGAAGGCGGCGCTCGCGGGCGGCGACGTGCGACCCAGCCACGTCGAGACGGGCTCACCGCGCTCACCGGCACGGGCGGCGGCCTCCACCAGCGCGACCGCCTGCGGGTACGCGCGCGTCAGCCGGGGCATGAGCATGCCCGCCGCGCCGGTGGTGGCGCCGTAGATCGCGCCGAGCAGGGCGTACTTGGCGTCCGTGCGGGTGGGCACCGTGCCCGCGTCGGCGATGCGCTGGTAGAGGTCGGACCCCCGGGCGGCCTCGGCCATCGCGCGGTCGCCGGACATCGCCGCGAGCACGCGCGGCTCGAGCTGGGAGGCGTCGGCGACGACCAGGCGCCACCCGTCGTCGGCGCGGGCCGCGGCACGCAGGGAGGCGGGCAGCTGCAGCGCCCCGCCGCCGTCGGTGGCCCAGCGCCCGGTGACGACGCCCCCGACGACGTACGTGGGCCGGAACCGCCCGTCGTGCACCCACGCGTCGAGCCAGGCCCAGCCGTTCGCGCTGAGCAGGCGCGACAGGCGCTTGTACTCCAGCAGCGGCTCGACGACGGGGTGGTCGAGCTCGCGGATCTCCCACTTGCTGGTGGAGCCCACCGAGAAGCCCTGCCGGCGCAGCGCCGCGAGCAGGTGGGGCTGCGAGTCGGGGTTGAGGCGGGGGTCGTCCAGCAGCTCGCGGATCCGGCCGACCAGGTCCTCCAGCCGGCGGGGACGCCCGCCGCCCACGGGCCGGGGGCCGACCATCGCCGTCAGGAGATCGTCGTGGCGCACCGGGTCCCAGGGCAGGCCGTCGTGCTGCATCTCCGCGGCCAGCAGGGCGCCCGTGGACTCCGCGGCCAGCAGCAGCCGCAACCGGCCCGGTCGGGTGGACCCGGCGACCGCGGCGAGCTGGTCGCGCAGCTCCGCGAGCAGGTCGGGACCGTCATCGGCGTCCGGCGCGTGCGGGGCGCCGGGCGCGTGCGGGGTGCCCGGGTGGGCGGCCGGCTGCCCGGCCGGCGTCGCCGCACCCGCGCCGGCCGCACCCGCACTGGCCGCACCCGCGCCGGCCCCTCCCGCTCCGGCCGGTGCCGCCGCTGCCTGCGGCGTCGACCCCGCGGTGGGCGGCGCGTCGTCCGTGAGCTCGCGCAGCGCGTCGAGGAGGTCGGGCTCACGCGGCGCCTCCTCGTGCGGGGCCGGTGCGTCGAACGGGCCGGGAGGCGCGCTCTGGAGCCGCGACCCGGCCGCCGTCGCGGCGTGCCGCAGGATCGCGTGGCACAGCCGCAGGTCGTGGCAGCGCTCCACGCGCACGCCGGCGGCGATCAGCGCGGGGTACCAGCGGCGCGTGTCGTCCCACACCCAGCGTGGGCGGTCCTCGGCCTCGACCCCGGCGACCGCTGCCGGCAGCGCGTCGGCGTCGACCGCGCGCGACCCGATGACGGCCGCGTCGGCGTCCAGCGAGGTCAGCGTGACGGTGCGGCCGCGCGGGTCACGGGTGAGCAGGACGTACGCGGGCACGCCCCATCCTCGCGCGTCCCACCGACAGCGGCCTCACTGCTCGCGGCTGGACAGCACGCAGAACTCGTTGCCGTCGGGGTCCGCCAGGACGGTCCACGAGACGTCCGGCCCCTGCCCGACGTCCGCGAGGGTCGCCCCCAGGTCGAGCAGCCGGGCGATCTCGGCGTCGCGGTCGTCGGAGGTGTGCGGCGCGAGGTCCAGGTGCAGCCGGTTCTTGGTCGACTTGTCGTGCTCGACCTGCACGAAGCACAGGCCGGGCGGCACCTGGTGGAAGGGGAGGGTGGGTGCGAGCTCGCGGGCCCACGGCGGCAGCACACCGGCCTCGTCGTCCGCATAGCGTGCGTAGTCCCAGCCCAGCGCGTCGGCCCACCACCGGGCCAGGGCGTGCGGGTCGCGGGACTCGATCACGGTCGTGTACCAGCGCAGCGGCATCGGTGCTCCTCGGACGTGCTCCTCGGACGTGCTCCCGGTCGGGTGCGCCCGACGCTACCGGTGCCCGCCGACACCCGCCGGGTCAGCGGGCGAGGGCCGTCCGGACCGCCTCACCGGGCACCGCGAGCAGCGCGCTGCCGTCCGCACCGTCGAGCGTCACCACCAGGTCGGCGGTCTCGGGGTCGACGACCACCTCGATGGCGTCGTCCCCCCGCACCACGCCGGGCGTCGCCAGGGCCGCGGCGACGACCTCACACGGCCACGTCCAGCGGGTCACCCCGCCGAGCTGCAGGAAGTGCACGACCAGGTCGGGTCCTTCGCGGTGGACCGTCGTGGCCACCGTCGCGGACGTGTGCACCAGCACGCAGTCCGCCGAGGTCAGTACCGGGACGGCACCCGTCTCGCCCATGTCGTCACCCTCTCGCTGCTCGTCCCCCGACGCCCGGGCCCCTGCACCCGGGTCGACCGCGGGCCGGGCCGCGCCGGTTCGGACGGTAGCCGGGCCCACCGACACAGGGGGGTGGATCGCGGGGTGAGATACCGGGCGATCGGGTGACGCGGTCCGGAGTGCCGACCCGCGCGGCCCGGCCGGGGCCGCGCGACCCGTCGACGGCGGGCGCGCGACCCCGTCACGGGCGGTTACCGCACCCGGCCCGACCTGCGTTAGCGTCGTGCGGCCGGTCGCAACGCTCCGAACGTCACAGAGGACCCTTCGTGGACACGCTCCCGTACCAGGACCCGTCGCTGCCCGTCCCGGCGCGCGTCGCCGACCTGCTGAGCCGCATGACGCTGCCCGAGAAGGCGGGGCAGATGCTGCAGCTCGACGCCCAGCCGGGCGTGGAGGACCTCGTCCTGGAGAAGCACGTCGGGTCGATCCTGCACGCGTCGCCGCAGCGCGTGCTCGAGGCCCTGGACGCGGTCGAGCGCACGCGGTTGCGCATCCCGCTCCTCGTCGCCGACGACGCGATCCACGGCTACTCCTTCTGGCGGGGCGCGACGATCTTCCCCACCCAGCTCGGCGTCGCCGCGTCCTGGGACCCGGCGGCGGCCGAGGCGATGGCGCGGGTGACGGCCGTCGAGGTGTCGGCCACGGGCCTGCACTGGACGTTCTCGCCGGTCGTCTGCATCACGCGCGACCTGCGCTGGGGCCGGGTCGACGAGACGTTCGGCGAGGACCCGTTCCTGCTGGGTGAGCTCGCGGCCGCGATGGTGCGCGGCTACCAGGGTGACGGCCTGGACGACCCGACCGCGGTGCTCGCGTGCGCCAAGCACTTCGCCGGGTACTCCGAGACGCAGGGCGGGCGCGACGCGTCCGAGGCCGACATCTCGCGCCGCAAGCTCCGCTCGTGGTTCCTGCCGCCGTTCGAGCGCGTCGCCCGCGAGGGCGCCCGCACGTTCATGATCGGCTACCAGTCCACCGACGGGGTCCCGATCGTCGTCAACAAGTGGCTCCTGCAGGACGTGCTGCGCGGCGAGTGGGGCTGGACCGGCACCCTCGTCACGGACTGGGACAACGTCGGGCGCATGGTCTGGGAGCAGAAGATCGCCCCGGACCACGAGCACGCCGCCGCGAACGCCGTGGACGCCGGCAACGACATGGTCATGACGACCCCCGGGTTCTTCGAGGGCGTGCAGAAGGCGGTCGCCAACGGCCTGGTCGACGAGGCGCAGCTCGACGCCGCCGTCGCGCGCATCCTCACCGTGAAGTTCGAGCTGGGCCTCTTCGAGGACCCGCGGCGGCCCGACCCGGTGCGGCAGGCCGAGGTCATCGGGTCGGACGACCACCAGGACATCAACCTGCAGGTGACGCGCCGCTCGCTGGTGCTGCTGCAGAACTCCGGCGTGCTGCCGCTGGGTGGTGGCCTCGTGTCGCGGCTGGACGGGCACGCCACGGCCCCGGACGGCGCCGCCCCGGCGCCGCTGCGGCTCGCGGTGGTCGGCCCCAACGCGGACGACGTTGACGCCCAGCTGGGCGACTGGGCCGGTCGCTCCGGCCAGGTCGACTGGATGCGCGAGGAGGGTCACCCGCGCGAGATGACCGAGACCGTGCTGGACGGTCTGCGCGGTCTGCTGCCCGAGACGTGGGAGCTCACGTACGCGAAGGGCGCCGAGATCGGCACCCTCGGGCCCGACCCGGAGGGCGAGTTCTACCCCGACGGGCAGCCCAAGATGCCGATCCTGCACGCGGCCGCACCGGACGCGGCGATGATCGCCGAGGCGGTCGCCGCGGCGCGGGCGTCCGACCACGTGGTCGCCGTCGTCGGCGACACCATCGGCCTCATGGGCGAGACGCGGTCCACCGCGACGCTCGAGCTGGTGGGCGGGCAGGTCGCCCTGCTCGACGCGCTGGCCGCGACCGGCACGCCGATGACGGTGGTCCTCATCGCGTCCAAGCCGCTGGTGCTGCCGGAGTCGGCCCTGGGCGCCGACGCGATCGTGTGGGCCGCCAACCCCGGCATGCGTGGCGGGCGCGCGATCGCCGAGCTGCTGCTCGGCACCATCGAGCCGGCCGGTCGGCTGCCGCTGACCTTCCCGCGGCACGTCGGCCAGCAGCCCGTCTACTACAACGGGCTGCGCGGTCAGCACGGCACCCGGTACGCCGACCTCACGCAGGACCCGGCGTTCGCGTTCGGCGAGGGCCTGTCGTACTCGACGGTGGAGTACACCGATCTCACGGTGGCCACGCCGGTGCTCGGCCGCGACGACGTGGTCCGCGCGCGGGTCACGCTGACGAACACCGGCACGCGCTCGTCGCACGAGGTCGTGCAGGTCTACGTCAGCGACCTCGTGACGTCGCTGACCTGGGCGGACAAGGAGCTCAAGGCGTACCGGCACGTCGACGTCGCACCGGGGGAGTCCGTCGTGGTCGACGTCGAGGTGCCCGTGGCCGACTGCACGATCGTCGACTCCGAGGGCCGTCGCGTCGTCGAGCCGGGGGAGTTCGAGCTGCTCGTCGGCCGCTCGTCGCGGGACCGCGACCTGCTGCGCGCGGGCTTCGCCGTCACCGGCTGAGCCGGCGCCGCGGGCTCAGCGCGGGTCGGGTGCCGCGGCCCCGGCCGTGCTGGCCCGCACGACGAGCTCCGGCTGGAAGAGCACGCGCTGGTGCTCGACGCCGCGGCCCGCCGCGGCCTCCCGCAGCAGCAGGTCCGCGGCCGTCCAGCCGAGGGTGTGGGTCGGCTGCCGGACCGAGGTCAGCGGCACGGGCAGCAGGCCGAGCACGGGGATGTCGTCGTACCCGACGACGGCCATCTGCTCGGGCACGGCGACGCCGGCGCGCCGCAGGGCGCGCAGCGCGCCGAGCGCCAGGAGGTCGTTGGTGCAGAACGTCGCGGTCGGTCGGCGGGCGGGGCCGAGCGCCAGCAGCTCGGTCATCGCCGCGTCGCCCGCGTCCGCGGTCATGGCGGGCACGGTCACCTCGGCGAGCACCTTGCCCGGGTCCAGGCCGGCGGCGGTGAGCGCCGCGACGGTGCCGGCGCGGCGGTCGGCGCACGGCCGCACGTCGCCCGGGCCGTTGACGAGCCCGATGCGGCGGTGCCCCAGCGCCAGGAGGTGCTCGGTGGCCAGCGCGCCGCCCCGTACGTCGTCGACGCCCACGCTCGAGATCTCGGTGACGTCCGCCGACGCGTCCAGGAGGACGACCTGCATGCCGCGGTCCCGCACCGCCAGCACCTGGTCGATCGAGGCGCGCGCCGGGCTGACGAGGATGCCCTGCACGCCGTGCTCCTCGTGCAGCCGCAGGTAGCGGGCCTCACGCTCGGTGTCCGCGTCCGACGACGAGAGGACGAGCGTGTAGTCCTCCGGGGCGATCCGGTCCTCGACGCCGCGAGCGATCCCCGTGAAGAAGGGGTTGGCGAGGTCGAGGACCAGCACCCCCAGCATGTTCGCCGAACCCACCCGCAGCTGGCGCGCCGACGCGTTGCGGACGAACCCGAGGTCCTCGATGACCGCCTGGACGCGGTCGCGTGTCGACGAGGCCACGTGGTCGGGGCGGTTGAGGACGTTGGACACCGTCCCGACGGACACCCCTGCGCGCCGCGCGACGTCGGTGATCGACGGTCGTCGCGGTCGGTCGCCGCTCGTCGTCATCGACGACCCCCCCGCCCGTCTGCGACCGCCGTCGGTGGCCGGTCCGCCGCCCGATGCTAACCCCCGAAAGCGGTCCCGGCTGGTGGAAACGGGGTCAAAACGGCGCGCCCGCCCGACGGGGTCTGCGGGAGGGCCGCGCGGAGGGCGGCGCGCGCGGCGGCGAGGCCCTCCGCGAAACGATTCGCCGTCGCGCAAGCCCTTCGACTCCGGTGGCCCGCGTGGGATTGTGAACGTACACAACGGCTGGAACGGGACCCTGCACCACCCGGCCGTGCGGCGGGCCGACGGCGTCCACCCGCGCGGTCGGCACCGGACGCACCAGGCCTGCACCCGCACACGGGTGGGACCGCCGTGCCCTCCGAGGTGCCCGGTACGGCCGCGATCCCCGCCGTCCGGCGGGCCGCAGAGAGGGTGACGCATGACGAACACGACGCGACCAGGGCGGCGGGTGCTGGTCGCCGCGACCGCGGCCGCCGCCATCACCATCACCGGGGTCCTCACCACGCTGCCGGCGCAGGCCGCCGAGAGCACGCTCGGCGCGGCCGCCCAGCAGAGCGGGCGCTACTACGGTGTGGCCATCGCCGCCGGCCGCATGAACGACTCCACCTACATGGGGATCGTCGACCGTGAGTTCAGCTCGATCGTGGCCGAGAACGAGATGAAGATGGACGCCACGGAGCCGAACCGCAACCAGTTCAGCTTCACCAACGGCGACCGGATCGTCAGCTACGCGCTCGGCAAGGGCAAGCAGGTCCGCGGCCACACGCTGGCCTGGCACCAGCAGCAGCCCGGCTGGATGCAGAGCCTGTCCGGCCAGACGCTGCGTGACGCGCTGATCAACCACGTCACGCAGGTCGCGTCGCACTACCGCGGCAAGATCCACAGCTGGGACGTGGTCAACGAGGCGTTCGCGGACGACGGGCGCGGCTCGCGGCGTGACTCGAACCTGCAGCGCACGGGCAACGACTGGATCGAGGCCGCGTTCCGTGCCGCTCGTGCCGCGGACCCGGGCGCCAAGCTCTGCTACAACGACTACAACACCGACGGCGTCAACGCGAAGTCCACCGGCGTCTACAACATGGTCCGGGACTTCAAGTCCCGCGGCGTGCCGATCGACTGCGTGGGGTTCCAGTCGCACCTGGGCACGAGCGTGCCGAGCGACTACCAGGCCAACCTGCAGCGCTTCGCCGACCTGGGCGTCGACGTGCAGATCACCGAGCTCGACATCGAGCAGGGCTCGAACCAGGCCAACGCCTACCGGCAGGTCACCCAGGCGTGCCTGGCGGTCTCGCGCTGCACCGGCATCACCGTGTGGGGCGTGCGCGACTCGGACTCCTGGCGCACCGGGGCCAACCCGCTGCTGTTCGACTCCTCGGGCAACAAGAAGGCCGCCTACACCTCGGTGCTCAACGCGCTGAACGCAGCCGCACCCACGACCCCGCCGCCGACGACCCCGCCGCCGACGACGCCTCCGCCGACGACGCCTCCGCCCACCACCCCGCCGCCCACCACCCCGCCGCCGGACCCCGGCACCGGGACGTGCAGCGTGGTCTACACGGTCACCGCGCAGTGGCCCGGCGGCTTCACGGCCGACGTGCGCATCACCAACCGCGGTGCCGCGCTCAACGGCTGGACCCTCGGGTTCACGTTCCCCGGCAGCCAGTCGGTGCAGCAGGCGTGGAGCGGTGTGGCCACGCAGAACGGCAACCAGGTGACCATCAGGAACGCCGACTACAACGCGTCGGTGCCCAGCGGTGGGACCGTGCAGCTCGGCTTCAACGGCGTGTTCTCCGGCAGCAGCAACCCGGTGCCCACGGCGTTCACGCTCAACGGTGCCGGCTGCAACGGTGCGGTGACCCCAACCCAGCAGCCGACCGCGTCGCCCACGGTGAACCCCACCACGCCGCCGCCCACGACGCCGCCGCCGACCACCCCGCCGCCCACCACCCCGCCGCCCACCACCCCGCCGCCGGCCACGTGCACGCTGCCGTCGACGTACCGCTGGTCGTCCTCCGGTGCGCTCGCCCAGCCGCGCTCGGGCTGGGTCTCGCTGAAGGACTTCACGGTCGCGCCGGTCAACGGCCAGCAGCTCGTGTACGCCACGACGCACGACACGGGCACGCGCTGGGGCTCGATGAACTTCGGGCTGTTCTCCAGCTGGTCGCAGATGGGCTCGGCGAGCCAGAACGCGATGCCGTTCAGCGCGGTCGCGCCGTCGCTGTTCTACTTCGCGCCCAAGAACGTCTGGGTGCTGGCCTACCAGTGGGGCGGTCCGGCGTTCTCCTACCGGACGTCGACCAACCCGACGGACGTGAACAGCTGGGGTCCGCACCAGGACCTGTTCACCGGCTCGATCAGCAACTCGGGGACCGGTCCGATCGACCAGGCGCTCATCGGTGACGACAGGAACATGTACCTGTTCTTCGCCGGCGACAACGGCCGCATCTACCGGGCCAGCATGCCGATCGGGAACTTCCCCGGCAGCTTCGGGTCGAGCTACGAGACGATCATGACCGACTCGACGAACAACCTGTTCGAGGCCGTGCAGGTCTACAAGCTCGCCGGCCAGCAGCGGTACCTCATGATCGTCGAGGCCATCGGCAGCCAGGGCCGCTACTTCCGGTCCTTCACCGCCACCAGCCTGGACGGGCAGTGGACCCCGCAGGCGGCCACCGAGTCGAACCCGTTCGCGGGCAAGGCCAACAGCGGCGCGACGTGGACGAACGACATCAGCCACGGTGAGCTGCTGCGCACCAGCGCGGACCAGACCATGACGGTCGACCCGTGCAACCTGCAGCTGCTCTACCAGGGTCGCAGCCCCAGCTCGGGCGGCGACTACGGGCTGCTGCCGTACCGTCCGGGGCTGCTCACGCTGCAGCGGTAGCCGGGACGGTCCCACCGGCAACCGGTCCGCACCGTCGCCCGCGGGGGCGGCGGTGCGGACCTCGTGGCCCGGGCTCGGAGCCGGGGAGGGCCGGGCGGCAGGGGCCGCCCGGCCCGCTCCGTGCGGGATCCCGACCGGTCGCCTGTCGCGCGCCGGTCAGGCGGACCGCGCCGGTCAGGCGGGCGGCCGGCCGCCCGTCAGCTCGGGCAGCGACGCCGCGACGGCCTGCGTGTCCGGGTGCTGCGGGTCGCGCAGGACGTCGCGCAACGGGCCGGACTCGACGAACGTGCCGTCGGCGAGCACCAGCACCCGGTCGGTCAGGCGGTCGAGCAGCCGCACGTCGTGCGACGCGACCAGCAGCCCGATGCCGTCGGCGCGGACCAGGGCGCGGATGTCGTCGGCGATCTCCTCGCGCATCGACTGGTCGACGGCCGTGAGCGGCTCGTCGAGCAGCAGCAGGTCGGGCCGGGTGGCCAGGGCTCGTGCGATCGCGACGCGCTGCCGCTCCCCGCCGGACAGCGTGCCGACGCGCCGCGTGACGAACCGGATCGGCAGGCCCACGACGGCCAGCGCCGCCTCGACGTCGTTGTTCGTGGTGCGACCGGCCTTCCGGGCCTCCTTGAACGCGTCGAGGATCGTCTCCTCGACCGTGCGCTGCGTGTCGATCCCGGCCAGGCCGTTCTGGTGGACCGTGCGCAGGCGCGCCTTGACCTCCTTGCGCCGTCGGCGCGGGGTCTTGCCGACCGGCACGCCGTCGAGGGTCACGTGTCCCTGGCTCGCGCGCATGCCGCCGCCCAGGATCTCGACGAGCGTGGACTTGCCGACGCCCGAGCGTCCGAGCACGCCCAGGGCGTCGCCCGGGCGCAGGGTGAGGGAGACGCCCGCCAGCACGGGCGGGCCGCCGTACCCGGCCCAGACGTCGGTGGCCTCGAGGACTGCGGGGGTGCTGCTCATGCGTCGGTGCTCGTCTCGTCTCGTCGTGGCGCCGTTCTGGCGCGCCTGCTGGTCCCAACGTACGGCCCCGGCGGATCGATCCCGCCCCCGCCGGGCGCACGGCGACGTCCGCCGCGCGGTCGGCGACGTCGGAGGCCAGCAGGCGACGAGGGCTGCCGCGGGCCCGACCGGCCGCGGTCACCCGTGGTGGTGGGCGTCCTCGCCGGCGTCGTCGCCGCCGGCGTCGTCCCCGCCGCGGGACGGTTGCCCGCCCGTCGCGTCGTCCGGGTCCACGACCACGAGCTGGCCCATCATGCCCTGGTCCTCGTGCAGCAGCAGGTGGCAGTGGAACATGTAGGGCGTGTCGGGGTCCGCGTAGTCCTCGAACCGCATGATCAGGCGGTACGTGCGGTTCGGTGCCAGGTAGACGGTGTCCTTCGCGCCCGCGAGCGCCGCCGGCGGGGCCTCGCCGTCGATGTCGAGGACCCGCATCTGCACGTCGTGCACGTGCAGGCTGTGCGGGAACGCGTTGCGGTTGCGGACCTCCCACACCTCCGTCGTGCCCAGCTCGGCGGTGACGTCGACGCGGTCCATGTCCATGCGGCGGCCGTTGATCGAGCGGTCCTCCAGCTCGAAGGTGCGCGTCACGTCCGCGTCCGCGGCGGACATCGGCTCCAGGGTCGTCAGCGTCGGCGCCACCTCGGGCGACGGGGCCAGGTCGGGCGCGGCGCGCAGCTCCAGGACGTCGAAGGTGTCCTGGGCGCCCATCGCGAAGCCCGCGACGACGCGCCCCAGGTCCGGCGGGAACGAGCGCAGCCGGACCGTCTCGCCCGGCGACGCCGTGACGACGACCTCCGCCCGCTCGCCCGGTGACAGCTGGACGCGGGTCGTGGGCAGCGGCTCGGTGAGCAGCCCGCCGTCGGACGCGACCTGCAGGAACCGGCGGTCGTCCTCGAACCCGAACGCGTACGTGCGCGCCGTCGACCCGTTGAGCAGCCGCAGGCGCACGCGCTGCGTCGTCACGGGCAGGTGGGCGCCGCGCACGCCGTTCGTCGTCACCAGCGAGCCCAGGACCCCGAGCTCACCGCCGGACATGTCGAGCGACCCGTCGCGGTCGACGTTCCGGTCCTGCACGACCACCGGCACGTCGTCGACGCCGTACTCCGTCGGCAGGCCGACGTCCGGTGCGGCGGGGTCGTCGAGCAGGAAGAACCCGGCCAGCCCGCGGTAGACGTGCTCCTGCGTCTGGCCGTGCGGGTGCGGGTGGTACCAGAGGGTCGCGGCGGGCTGGTCGATGCGCCAGGTCGGGCGCCACGTGGCGCCGGGCTCGACGCTCTGGTGCGGGCCGCCGTCCATCGCGGCGGGCAGGTGCATGCCGTGCCAGTGCACGCTCGTCGTCTCGGGCAGGTCGTTGCGGACCTCGACGGCGACCTTCTCGCCGCGTGCCGCCCGCAGGGTGGGGCCCAGCAGGTCGCCGTCGAACCCCCAGGTGGGGGTGTCGACGCCGGGGGTGAACTGGGTCGAGCCCTCCTGCGCGGTCAGCCGGAAGGTACGGGTGCCGTCCGCCGCGACGCGCGACGGCGCGAGCGGGGGGACGGGCAGCGGGACGTCGAACGTCTCCGGCACGTCGACCGCCGAGACGGACACCTCGCTGCAGGCGCTCACGCCCGCGGCCACGAGGAGGGCGGCCCCTGCGCTCGCGACGAGCCGCAGCGCACCTCGGGGGCGCCTCACGGCCGTCGCCCCCGGATCTGCTGCAGCCCGCTGCCGAGCAGCCCGAGGCCGGCACCGAGCAGCGTCGACCACCCGATCTCGAAGACGGCGGCCACGGCGTGCAGGCCCGGCGACACCTCGCCGGCGCCGGACACGAGCGACACCGTCATGAGGACGGCGCCGTACGCGAGGCCCGCGAGGGTGCCCGTGAGGACGGGCCGGGGGATGTCGCGCAGGCCGAGGACGGCGACCCAGATGGCCACCGTGACGGGCAGGACGATCGCCGGGACCACCCGGTCGGGCGCGTTGGTGACCCCGATCGCGGGGAAGAGCAGGACGGTCGCGGCGAGCGCGGCGACCACGCGGCCACGCACCCGTCGGCGCGCGGTGAGAGGGACGGACTGGCTGGTCATCGGTGTGTTCTCCATGCCTCCCGACGCTAGGCAGCCGGGGTCCGCGGGGAATCCGGCAGGTGTCGTCCGTGTCGCTCGTCCGTCGTCGACTGCGGGTGTCGTCAGGAGGCGACCCGGGGGAGTCGACATGCCGGGGATGTCCCGGAGGGCCCGGTGTTCCTACGCTCGGGGTGTGACCGCACAGCTGACGCCGCGCGCGACCGACCTCGGGCTCGCGCTCGGGACGGTCGCCGTCGTCGCGCTCACCATCGGCGCGGGCGTCTCGGCCGAGCGCGACCCGTCGCCCGTGGCGTACGCGTTCGCCGTGGGGTTCGGTGCCGTGCTGCTCGTGCGCCGCCGGTGGCCCGTCGCGGTCCTGGTCGTGACGGTGCTCGGCATCTTCGTGTACTACGCGCTCGGGTTCCCCGCGATCGGGCAGGCGCTGCCGGCGACGGCCGCGCTGTACTCCGCGGCCGAGCTGGGGCGCACCCGGGCGGCGCTCGCCGTGGGGGCGGTGCTCGTCGGCGTCGCCGCGTACTTCCGCATCGCCGGAGGACTGCCGGTGAGCTACCTGCTGAGCTACGACCTGCTCACCAACGTGGCGCTCGTCGCGGCGGCCGTGGCCCTGGGCGAGAGCGTGCGCGCGCGGCGCCGGTCGCGGGAGGACCAGGAACGGCTGCGGGTCGCGGCGCTGGCCGAGCAGGCCGCCGACGCGGAGCGCCGCATGGAGGCGCAGCGCGTGCGGATCGCGCGCGACCTGCACGACAGCATCGGGCACACCGTGTCCGTGGTCGCGGTGCACGCGGGCGTCGCCGCCGAGGCCGTGGGCCGGGACGACGCGCTGGCCGCCGCGTCGATCGCGCAGGTGCGGGAGGCCACCGGTGCGACGCTGCGCGAGCTGCGCGCGACGGTCCGGCTGCTGCGCGCGTCGCACGAGGGGACGGCCCGCGGCGCCGTCGGGCTGGCGGGGGTGGGCGCGCTCGCGGCGTCGGCGCGTGCCGCCGGGCTGGAGGTCGACCTGCGGCTCGACGTGCCGGACGGCGCGGTGGACGGGGCCATCGGCGCCGGCGCCTACCGGATCGTCCAGGAGGCCCTGACCAACGTGATGCGGCACGCCGACGCCGCCCGGGTCACGGTCGCGGCGGGCGTGGCCGACGGCTGGCTCGACCTGCGCGTCGACGACGACGGCACCGGGCCGGTGCGCGCCGCGGCGACCGCGGGGCAGGGGCTGCGCGGCATGGCCGAGCGCGCCGCGCTGCTCGGGGGGACGCTCGCCTCCGGCCCGGGCGACGGCGGCGGCTTCACCGTGCACGCCCGGCTCCCCGCGAGGCTCGACGCATGATCGGCGTCGTCCTGGCCGACGACCAGGAGCTGCTGCGCGCCGGCCTGCGCGCCCTCGTCGAGCGGGACGGGGACATCGCCGTGGTGGGGGAGGCCGCGACCGGGCGGCAGGCCGTGGCGCGCGTGCGCGAGCTGCACCCCGACGTCGTGCTCATGGACGTCCGCATGCCCGACCTCGACGGCATCGAGGCCACCCGCGCGATCGTCGACGACGCCGCGCTCGCGGGCACCGCGGTGCTGGTGCTGACCACCTTCGACGAGGACGAGAACGTGTTCGCCGCGATCCGGGCCGGCGCCGCCGGGTTCCTGCTCAAGGACGTGGCCCCCGACGAGCTGCGGCAGGCGGTCCGCACCGTCGCGGCGGGCGAGGCGCTGCTCGACCCCGCCGTGACCCGGCGCGTCATGCGTGCCGCCGCCGCGCGACCGCCCGCCGCCGACACGGCCCCCCTCGGGGTGCTGACGGACCGCGAGCGTGAGGTGCTGCGGGAGATCGGGTCCGGCCGCTCCAACCAGGAGATCGCCGACCGGCTGCACCTCAGTCCCGCGACGGCGCGGACCTACGTCTCCCGCCTGCTGACCAAGCTCGCCGCGCGCGACCGCTCCCAGCTCGTGGTGCTGGCCCACCGCACGGGCCTGGTCGGCGCGTCGGCGGCGGACGACGCGCCACCGGGCTCACGTCCCGCGCGGTGACCGCGCGGCCGTGCCGTCAGCGGCGACGCGCCACCAGGACCGCGTCGCGCACGGTGACCTCGACGCCGTCGTGCGGGATCGTGCGCACGAGCACCTGCGGCTCGATCGACGCCCACTGCGTGGGGTCCAGGTCGGCGGCCACCTGGTCCGCCGTGTGCCCCAGCCGCGCGAGGTGGGGCCGGGGCACGGGCCCGTCGAGGTCCGACGGGTCGTGCCCGACGACGAGCAGCGTCCCGCCCGGCGCGACGGCGTCGGCGAGCCAGTGCCACCCACGCCCACCCTCGGCGTGCAGGTAGTGCGACGTCACCAGGTCGTACCGCTGCGACGGCACCCAGGTCCGCAGGTCGGCCTGCACCCAGGTGACGTCGAGCCCGCGCCGCGCCGCCTCGGCGGCACCCCGGTCGAGGGCCGTGCGCGACGCGTCCACCGCCGTGACCCGCCACCCCCGCTCGGCGAGCCACACGGCGTCCCCGCCCTCGCCCGCACCGGCGTCGAGCGCCGTCCCGGGCGGCAGGTCGGACGCGAGCTGCACGAGCGAGGCGTTGACCCGCCCGCTCCACAGCCGGTCCTGCGAGCGGTACCGCTCCTCCCACCAGGCGGGGTCGAGGGTCTCCTCGGGCAGGTCGTGCACGGTCCGGTCGTGCACGGTCCGGTCGTGGTCGGTCCGGTCGTGGTCGGTCCGGTCGTGCCGGCTCTGGTCGGGTGTCGAGTGCTCGTGCACGGGGTCTCCTGAGGGGCGGGTCGGTCGGGCGGTCAGGTCGTGCGGGCGCCCGGTCAGGCGTCGACGGTCGCGCGCGCCGCCGCGACGTCCGCGGCCACCAGGGAGGCGTTGACGTGCGCACCCGCCTTCGACCCCGCGGCGATGCTCGACGGCAGCGCGTGCTGCGGGCCGGTGACGTTCCCGGCCGCCCACACGCCGGGGACGGACGTGGCCCCCGTCTCGTCGACCGTGACGGCGCGTCCGGTGTCCTCGCCGTCCGCGTCGAGCGTCGTGGTCTCGAGCCCCAGCGCGTCGACCACGGCCGCGTCGAGCACGGCCCGGGTGGCGATGAACACCGCGTCGCAGGGCACCAGCCCGCCGTCGGCGAGCACGAGGCCGGTCAGCGTGTCCTGCTCGGTCCGCACGCCCGTCACCGGGCCGCGGACCACCCGCACGCCGCGGGCCGCGAGGTCCGCCGCGTCGTCGGCGCCGGGTTCGAAGGTGTCGCCCGTCAGCAGGGTCACGTCGTCGCTGAGCTGGCGCACCAGCAGCGCCTGGTGCACGGCCCGCGGCCCGGTGGCCAGCACCGCCAGGGTGCGCTCGCGGACCTCCCAGCCGTGGCAGTACGGGCAGTGCAGCGCGTCACGGCCCCACCGGGCGGCCAGCCCCGGGACGTCGGGCAGCTCGTCGCGCATGCCGGTGGTCACGACGAGGCGACGCGCACGGTGGGTGGCGCCGTCGGCGGTGCGGACCTCGAAGGCCGGCTCGGCCGGGCCGCGGTCGCCGGCGGCGTCGTCCACCTCCCGTGCGTCGACGACCCGTGCCGTGACGATCTCGACGTCGTACCGCTCGACCTCGTCGCGTGCGGTCGCGAGCAGGTCGGCGGGCGCCGTACCGTCCCGGGTCAGCAGGTTGTGCGCGTGCGGCGACACGGCGTTGCGCGGCTCGCCCGCGTCCAGGACGCGCACGGTGCGTCGGGAGCGTCCCAGGCTCATGGCGGCGGCGAGCCCGGCGGCGCCGCCGCCGATGACGAGGACGTCGACGGGGGTGGGGGTGGTCGGCATGGCACGAGCCTGCGCCTCACGTGCCGGGTTGACAAGTGCAGTTGCCGTATCGGCAAACTGCGGGATGGACGACGACCTCGACGCGGTGCTCGGCACCGTGGGACCACGACTGCGGGCCCTGCGCGAGCAGCGGGAGGCGACGCTCGCGGACGTCGCGGCGGCCACGGGCATCTCCGTGAGCACCCTGTCGCGACTGGAGTCGGGGCGGCGCCGGCCCGCGCTGGAGCTGCTTCTCCCGCTCGCGCGGTTCCACGAGGTGACGATCGACGAGCTCGTCGACGTCCCGGCGGGCGACGACCCGCGCGTGACGGCGCAGCCGACGGTGCGGCACGGCGTCACGTACGTGCCGCTGAGCCGCCGTGCGGACGGGCCGCGCGCGTACCGGATGGTGTACCCGCCGCGCACGCCGGAGCAGGGCGAGCCGCGTGTGCACGACGGGTACGAGTGGGTCTACGTGCTCAGCGGCACGCTGCGGCTGGTGCTCGGCGGGCGCGCGCTGGACCTGGCCCCGGGCGAGGCTGCCGAGTTCGACACCCGTGTGCCGCACTGGCTGGGGAACGTGGGCGACGAGCCCGTCGAGGTCCTGGCGCTGTACGGACCGCAGGGGGAGCGCATGCACGTGCGCGCCCGGCCCCGCCGCGCCGACGGCTGACCCGAGGGGCCCTCAGCCGAGGGCCGCCGCGACCACCAGCAGCACCGGCACGCACAGCACGGTGGTGAGCAGGCCGGCGTCGCGGGCCAGCGCCTCGCCGTGGCGGTACTGCATCGCGTAGACCAGCACGTTCTGGGCGGTGGGCAGGGCGGCCATGGCGACCACGGCGAGCAGCGCCGGCGCGGGCAGCCCGAGGGCGGTCCCGACGCCCCAGGTGAGCACCGGGTGCACGACCGACCGCAGCCCGACGGCCAGCGCCAGGTCGCGGCGGGGTGCGGCGTCCGCGGTGGTGCGCGGGGCGGCGAGCGACATGCCGAACGTGAGGAGCGCCAGCGGTGCGGCCGCGGCGCCGACGAGCGCGAACGGCTGGAGCACGACCTCGGGCACCGACCACGGCAGCGCCGCGAGGACGAGCCCGACGAGGGTCCCGACGATGATCGGGTTGCTCAGCGTGCGGCGCGCCACCCCGGCGACCCGCATCCCAGCCGGTGCGGTGTCGGAGCCGTCCGGGCCGGTGCCCGCGGGTTCCGGGCCGTCCAGCGGCGGCGCGGGGCGGGCGTCGAGGACCGCGAAGGCCACGGGCGCGAGGACCAGGAGCTGGAAGAGCAGCGTGGGCACGACGACGACGGGGTCGTCGAGCAGGTAGACCGCGAGCGGCAGGCCGATGTTCCCGGCGTTGACGTACGACGAGACGAGAGTGCCGACGGTGACGTCGGCGGCGGACCGGTGCCACACGACCCGCAGGACGAGGGCGGCGAGCAGCGCGACCAGCGCGGTGGACGTCCACGTGACGACGGCCGTGCGGGACACCAGCAGGTGCAGGTCGGCGTGGGCGACGGTCGACAGGAGCAGCGCGGGTGCGGCGACGACGAACACGACGCGCGCCAGCACCGGGGCGGCGCGCTCGCCGAGGACGCGCCACCGCCCGAGCACCCAGCCGAGCGCGACGACGGCGCCCATCGTGCCCAGCGCGGCGAGGACGGCACTCACGCGCGGGTCCGGCGCGCGAGGTCGCGGGGTCGCGGGGTCCCCGGGCGCGGCGGGGCGGCGGGGGGCGTCCGGAGCACGCGTCGATCCTCGCACGGACGTCGACCTGGCAGGAAAGCGCTTGCCAACCGAGCGCGCGGCATGCGACGATCCCCGCGTCGGTCCGCGCCCCGTCGGCAACGACGACGGGGCCGCCCGACGCCGTCGTCGGGACTCCCCGGCCCGCACGACCCGCCGCACCGCCGCGCCGGACCGCGCACCCGCGCGCCGCCCTCGGTGCACGACCCGCAGGAGGGCACCGATGCCGCCCGTCGCGCTCGTCACCGGAGGCAACCGCGGGATCGGGCTCGGCATCAGCCGTCGCCTGGTCGCCGACGGGTTCGCCGTCTCGATCCTGGCCACGCGCGAGGAGCCCGCGGACGTGCTGGCCGAGCTGCGCGAGGCCGCGGGCGACCCGGCGCTCGTGCGGTACGTCCGGGGTTCCGTCGCCGACCTCGACGACCACCGCCGCTACGTCGCCGACGCCGTCGACGCGTGGGGCCGCCTCGACCTGCTCGTCAACAACGCGGGCGTCGCGCCGAGCGTCCGCGCCGACCTGCTCGACGCGACGCCCGAGTCGTTCGACCGCGTGCTCGGCATCAACCTGCGCGGGCCGTACTTCCTCACGCAGGAGTTCGCGCGGCGCGTGATCGAGCTGCGCGGCCCCCTCGACGCGCCCCCGGAACCGCCGCAGCGGCCCGTCGCGACGATCGTCAACGTCTCGTCGATCTCGGCGACGACCGTCTCGACGAACCGCGGCGACTACTGCGTCTCGAAGGCCGGCGTCGCGATGGCGACGCAGCTGTGGGCCGTGCGCCTGGCCCCCGAGGGCGTCGTCGTCCACGAGGTGCGGCCGGGCGTCATCGCGACGGACATGACCGCGGGCGTGACCGAGAAGTACGACGCGCTCATCGCGCAGGGCCTCGCACCGGTCAACCGCTGGGGCCGCCCCGCCGACGTCGCGGGCGCCGTCGCGCTGCTCGCGTCCGGTCAGACGCCGTACTCGACGGGCGAGGTCTTCCACGTCGACGGCGGCATGCACGTCCCGGTCCTGTGACCCACGGAGGCGATCACCCATGAGCAGAGGCGACGACCCGACGGGCGCCGCACGTCCCGCGGCTCCCGAGCGGCGCCACGAGCCGCGGACCCTGCGTGTGGCGGGCCACGACGTGCCGGTCGTCACCGCGACCACCGTCGTGGTCGGCACCGGCTCGGCCGGGTACTGCGCGGCCGCGCGGCTGGTGCAGCTCGGCCACGACGACGTCGTCATGGTCGCCGACAAGGTGAACGCGGGGGCGTCGCGCAACGCGGGCTCGGACAAGCAGACGTACTACAAGCTGACGCTGTCCGGCGGTGACGACGACTCCGTGCGCGAGATGGCGCAGACGTTGTTCAGCGGCGGTGCGATGGACGGCGACAACGCGCTGGCCGAGGCCGCCCTGTCGGCGCGCGCGTTCCTGCACCTGGTGGACCTGGGGGTGCCGTTCCCGCAGAACCGGTTCGGGGAGTTCATCGGCTACAAGACCGACCACGACCCGCGGCGGCGCGCCACGTCCGTCGGCCCGTACACGAGCCGGACCATGGTCGAGCGGCTCGAGGCGAGGGTCCGCGCGGACGGCACACCGGTGCTCGACGGCTGCCGCGTCGTCGACGTCGTCACGGTGCCCGACCCCGACGCCGGGCCGGGCGCGCGCCGGGTCGCCGGCCTGCTCGTCCTGCGCACCGACGTGCCGCACGACGGCGCGGCGAGCCCGTGGCTGCTGCTGCGCTGCACCAACCTCGTGTACGCCACCGGCGGCCCGGCGGGGATGTACGCGACGCGCGTGTTCCCGCACGGGCAGTGGGGTGCATCCGGGGCGGCGTACCGCGCGGGCGTGCACGGCAAGAACCTCACCGAGTGGCAGTTCGGGCTCGCGTCGACCAGGCCGCGGTGGAACGTCTCGGGCACGTACATGCAGGTCGTCCCGCGCTTCGTGTCCACCGACGCGGACGGCGGCGACGAGCGCGAGTTCCTCACCGAGGCGGTCGAGGACTACGGGCGCCTGCTGACCCTCGTGTTCCTCAAGGGCTACCAGTGGCCCTTCGACATCCGCAAGGCGCGCGACGGGTCGTCCCTGATCGACCTGCTGGTGCACCGCGAGACCGTGCTGCGCGGGCGCCGGGTCTTCCTCGACTTCCGCCGCAACCCCGTGCGCGACGACTTCGACGCCACCGCGATGAGCCCCGAGGCGTACGGGTACCTGGAGCGGGCCGGGGTGCTGGGCGGCACGCCGATCGAGCGGCTGCGGCGCATGAACGAGCCCGCGTACCGGTTCTACCTCGAGCGCAACCCCCAGGTGGACCTGGAGACCGACCTCCTCGAGGTGGACGTCTGCGCGCAGCACAACAACGGCGGCCTCGTCGTGGACGCCTGGTGGGAGTCGAACGTCAGCGGCCTGTTCCCCGTCGGCGAGGCGGCCGGGGCGCACGGCGTGTACCGCCCGGGCGGGGCCGCGCTCAACAGCGGCCAGGTGGGGGCGACGCGGGCCGCGCAGCTCGTCGCTGCGCGCCGCGACAGCCCGCCGCTCGACGACGCGGCGTTCGCGGCGGCGGCCGCGCCCGTGCTCGGCGCCGCGCTCGACCTGACGGTCCGTGCGACCGGCCGGGCCGCGGCCGGCGTCCCCGACAACACCGGTGACCTGCTGCGCGACGTGCAGGTGCTCATGAGCCGCGACGCCGGGCCGGTGCGCTCGGCCGCGTCCGTCCACGCCGCGCTCGAGCAGGTGCACGCCTGGCTCACCGGCTACCGCGACCTGGTCACCGCCGACCCCGGCTCCCGGCGGTCCGTCGACCGGACGTTCCTGGTCCGCGACGTGCTGACCAGCGCGTACGTGTACCTGTCGGCGATGGCCGACTACCTGGCGCACGGCGGGCGGTCCCGCGGGTCGGTGCTGTACACCGACCCCGACGGGGAGCTGCCGCTGGCCGGGCCGGACGGTGAGCCGCTCGACCTGCCGGAGCTGTACCGGTTCCGGCTCGACGCGGGCGCCCTGGACGGCGAGATCCAGGAGACGGCCTGGGTCCCGCCGGGTGGGGCGTCACCCGTCACCGACGACGGCCGGGCCTGGGCGCCGGTGGCGCCGCGCGACGCCGACGACCCCGCGGGGCTGCCGGTCTTCCGGTGGCGACCGCGGCGTCCCGTGCCGGAGGACGACGACTTCTTCGAGAACGTCTGGCGGGAGTTCCGCGAGCACGGCAACGTGCCCTGATGCGTCCGTCGCCGCGTCGGGTGCGACCCCGTCCGGGAGGTCCCGGGCGGGGTCGTCGGCGTGCGCGGCCACAGTGCGGACGCCTGCGGACGAACCGGACGTCCGGGGGTAGCGTCGGCGGCGTCGTGACACGGGGTGCCGCATCCGCGGCTGAGATCACACCCGTCGAACCTGATCTAGGTCGCACTAGCGAAGGGATGTCGCGCATGTCTCCCATGCGTCCGCTGCCGTCCGCCCATCTGCACCCGCACGCCCTGCACCCGCACGGCCTGCCCGGCGTGCGAGCACGGCGAGGTCCCGGGGCCGGCTGACCCGCCCACGCCGGCCCGCGTGACGTCACGCGGGCGGGCGTCGTCGTGCCCGTCCCGTACCGCCGCGCGCGGTGGGCGGCGCACGCCTCCGCGCACGTCCTGCCGCCCGCGTCGTCGTGGCGGGGGTGACGCGCGCCTGGAGGCGGTGCCGTCGCGCCCGCACCGACCCACCGGAGACACCCGTGCCCGCAGCACCCGCCGGTCCGACCCCGGCTGCACCGACCCGCACGGCCCCGACCCGCACGGCCCCGACCGCGGACGGGGCCACGCCGTGACCCGGGCCTCGGGCCGCCGGACGGGTGGTTGGCGCGCGTGGTGCAGCCTGGGCGCCGTCCTCGTGGCGTGGGCCGCCGCCAGTGCGACGGGTGCGGTCGACCCCCGGGTGCTGCCCGGACCGGTCGACGTCGCGCGCGCCGCGGCCGACCTGGTGGCCACCGGGACGCTGCTGCCCGCGCTCGCGGTCAGCGTGGGCCGTCTCGCGGCGGGTGCGCTCCTCGGCACGGGGGCCGGGCTGGTCCTCGGGCTCGTCGCCGGGCTGTCGCCGATCGGCCACGACGTCGTCGACCGGCCCCTGCAGGCCGTGCGGGCCGTGCCGTTCACCGCCCTGACCCCGCTGCTCGTCGTGTGGTGGGGGCTGGGTGAGACGCCCAAGGTGCTGCTCGTCGTGCTGGCGAGCGCCGTGCCCGTGTACGTCGCGACCGTCACCGGGGCCCGGGGCGTCGACTCCCGCCTGCGGGAGGTCGCGGCGGCGCAGGGCGTGGGCCGGTGGGTCACCGTGCGGCGCGTCGTGCTGCCCGGCGCGCTGCCCTCGGTGCTCGCCGGCGTGCGGCTCGCCCTGGGCACCGGCTGGGTCGCGGTGATCGTCGCCGAGCAGGTCGCGACCGACCGCGGGGTCGGGGCGCTGCTCACCGACGCCCGGACGTGGGCGCGCACCGACGTCGTCCTCGTCTGCGTCGCGCTGTACGCGGTGCTCGGCCTGGTCACCGACGCCCTGGTGCGCGGTGTGGAGCACCGGGCGCTGCGCTGGCGTGCTCCCGGGCCCGTCGCCCGGGCCGTCGCCCCCACCCCTGCCCCCGCCGTCCCGGCGTCCGACGCCCCCGGCGGACCTCCGCCGGCCCGGCATCCCCTGCCACCCGCCCGACCCCCGACCCAGGAGCCCGCATGACACCGCGCCCCCGTCCCCGCCGTGCACCGCGCGGAGTGGTCCCGTGCCGCACCCGGTCACGCCGCCGTCCGCCCGGCGCGTCCGCGTCGGCAGTGGGCGCGGTGCTCGCGCTGGCGGGCTGCGCCGCGGCGGGCGCAGGGTCCGGGGCGTCGTCCGCGCCCACCGGCGCACCCGCCACCACCCTGCGCGTCGGTCCGCTGTCGACGCAGAACCTGCTGACGCTCGCGGTCGACGACGGTCTGGCCGCCCAGCACCTGGCGGACGTCGGCGTCGACCTGGCGGTGTCCCCGTCGTTCCCGGCCTTCGCCCCCGCCGCCGAGGCGCTCGCGGCGGGCCACGTGGACGTCGTCTCCGGCTCCACCACGGCCGTGGTCGCCGCGCTCGCCGGCACGCCCGACCTCGTCGTGGTGGCCGTCGAGCACGACGCGGGTGACACCCAGGGCATCGTCGCCCACGGTGAGGTCACGGACGTGGCCGGCCTGGCCGGGCGCTCCGTCGCCGTGAACCGCGGCGGCACGGGGGAGTACCTGCTGCGGCTCGCGCTGCGGGAGGCGGGGCTGACGCCCGAGGACGTCACGGTCGAGCACCTCGCGCCGCCGGACGCCGCGACCGCCTTCGCCGCCGGCCGCGTCGACGCGTGGGCGACGTGGGACCAGTACCTCGTGGGCGCGCAGGCGCTGCCGGGGGTGCGGACCGTCGCGCTCGCGCGCGACCTGGGGTCGGACAACCGGACCGTTCACGTCACGACCCGCGACGTCGTCGAGCGGCACCCGGCGGCCGTGGCCGCGCTGTACGACGCCCTGGTCGCGGAGGCCGACGCGCTGCGGGCCGACCCGGGGCGCCGGACCGGGGCGTACCGGGCGTCGGGTGCGGACGCGCAGGTCGCGGCCGCGCTCGGCGCGCTGGAGACGCCGGACGTCCGGCCGGCCGACGACGGCTTCGCCGCCGAGCTGGCGCGCGTCGCCGCGCTGTACGTCGAGGAGGGGATGATTCCGGGCGCGGTCGACGTCACGGGCGTCGCCGTCGACGCGACGCGGCTCACCCGTGCCGAGGACGGCGGGGTGCGGCCGTGAGCGTGCGGGCGCGCGGGCTGCGGCGGGGGTTCGGCGGTCGGGACGTCCTGGCGGGCCTCGACCTCGACGTGCCCGCGGGCGCGTGCGTGGCGGTCGTCGGGCGCAGCGGGGGCGGCAAGTCCACGCTGCTGCGCGCGCTGGCGGGCCTGGACCCGGGCGCGCGGGCCGACCACCTGGAGGTGGCGGACCCCACGGCCGTCGTGTTCCAGGAGCCGCGGCTGCTGCCGTGGGAGCCGGTGTGGCGCAACGTCCTGCTCGGCCCGGGCCCGGTGCCGCGCGCGTCGGACCGGCCGCGGGCGCTCGCCGCGCTCGCCGAGGTCGGCCTCGCGCACCTGGCCGACGCGTGGCCGCTGACGCTGTCCGGCGGGGAGGCGCAGCGCGTCGCGCTGGCCCGCGCGCTGCACCGCGAGCCGCGCGTGCTGCTGCTGGACGAGCCGTTCGGTGCGCTCGACGCCCTCACCCGCCTCGGTGCGCACGCGCTGCTGCGGGAGGTGCGGGCGGCGCGGCCGGTGGCCACGGTGCTGGTCACGCACGACGTGGACGAGGCGCTCGCCCTCGCGGACGAGGTCCGCGTGCTCGACGGCGGCCGGCTGACCGCCGCCGTCGAGCCCGGGTCGTGCGACGCCCGCGGGGTCCTGCTGGAGCGGCTGGGGGTGCCGCGGCCGGTCAGAGGGCCGAGTCGCGCATGCTCCCCGTGAGCCCGCCCTCGAGGTGCACGACGAGGCACTGGACCACGTCGTCGCCCTGCGCCCAGCTCTCCGGGGTGGGGGAGAGGTAGGTGTAGTCGAGCGTGGACTCCTCGTACGACGTCCCGACGAACCCGGCGAACGCGTCGTAGCAGAACTGGTCGGCGTGCGTCGGCGTCTCGGCCTCGGCGTCCGCGGCCAGCGCCAGGTCGCTCTCGTGCTGCTCCTGGGTGAGGGTCGTCTCGGCGTAGATCTCGGCGTCGTGCTGCTCGGCGCACGGCACGGTCGGCAGTGCCGCGAACTCGGTGGCCTCCTCCGACTCAGCGAGGTAGTTGAGGCAGTCGCCCACCTGCAGCGAGAAGACGTCGGCCTCGGCGGAGGCCGTGATCTCGCCGCCGGGCTCGTCGCGCTGGGCGGCCTCGGGGCTGTCGCCCAGGACGGCGTCGACGACGGTGCCGCAGCCGGACAGGGCCACGGTGAGAGCGAGGGCGAGGGCGGGGACGGCGGTCGTGCGCCGGGTACGGAAGGTCACGGCGAGCAGTGAAGCAGCCCGACCCCTGCGGCCGTGATCGTGTCGGATCTCGATCCGGTGACGATCCTGTGAGTGCGCCGCGCGGCGGTCACAGGTGCGGCAGGACGTACCGCACGTGCCGCTCCGCCATCGTGCCGAGCGTCCGCTCGGGCGGCGCCGCCCAGACCTCCTCGTGGAAGATCTCGACCTCCACGTCGCCGGTGTAGCCGGCGTCGCGCACCCACCGGGTGATCGTCGCGAAGTCCACGTAGCCGTCGCCCACGTGCCCGCGGGAGAGCAGCGGGTCGGCTGCGAGCGGCAGCACCCAGTCGCACACCTGGTACCCGGCGAGGCGCCCCTCGGCGCCCGCGCGGGCGATCTGCCGCTGCAGGTCCGGGTCCCACCACACGTGGTACGTGTCCACCACGACGCCGACCACGTCGGGGTCGAACGGGGCCGCGAGGTCGAGCGCCTGGCCGAGCGTCGAGATCACGGCGCGGTCCGCCGCGAACACCGGGTGCAGCGGTTCCAGCACGAGTCGCACGCCGTGCGCGGCCGCGTACGGGGCGAGCTCGGCGATGCGGTCGGCGACGCGCCGACGGGTCGCGACGACGTCGCGGGCCGGGTCGTCGGGGCCGTCGGCGGCCGGGGTACCCGCGGGGTAGGGGAGCGCCGGGCCGCCCGGGCCGGACGCGGCGGGCAGGCCGCCGACGACCAGGACGAGCTCGTGCGTGCCGAGCGTCGCGGCCTCCCGGATCGCGAGCCGGTTGTCGTCGAGGGCGACGCGGGCGGCGTCGTCGTCGGCCGTCGTGAGGAAGCCGCCGCGGCACAGCGACGAGACGCGCAGCCCGTGGTCGGCGACGACCTTCGCCGCGACGTCGGCGCCGACCTCCTGCACGCGGTCGCGCCACACGCCGATGGACGACAGCCCGGCGTCGGCGGCGGCGGCCGCCGCCTGCGGCAGGGTCAGGTGCTTGGTGGTCGCGGTGTTGAGCGACAGGCGGGCCAGGTCCGGGCGGCGCCCGGCGGCCGGCTCGCCGACCGGGGCGACGGGCGTGCTCACAGCGTGATCTCGGGGACGTCGAGCCGACGGCCCTCGTCCGACGAGCGCAACCCCAGCTCCGCGAGCTGCACGCCCCGCGCGGCGGACAGCAGGTCGAACCGGTGCGGGCGGCCCAGGGCCACGTCGACGAGGAACTCCTCCCACTGCGCCTTGAACCCGTTGTCGAGGTCGGCGTTGGCCGGGACCTCGAGCCACTGGTCGCGGAAGCGCTCGGTGGTCGGCAGGTCGGGGTTCCACACGGGCTTCGGCGTGGCCGAGCGGGGCTGCGCGACGCAGTGGAACAGGCCGGCGACCGCGGACCCGGCGGTGCCGTCGACCTGGAACTCGACGAGCTCGTCACGGTGCACGCGCACGGCCCACGACGAGTTGATCTGCGCGACGACGGGGTCGCCGGCCGGCGTCTCGAGCTGGAAGATCCCGTACGCCGCGTCGTCGGCCGTGGCCTCGTAGGCCTCGCCCTGCTCGTCCCACCGCGTGGGGATGTGCGTCGCGGTCTGGGACGTCACCGTGCGCACCCGCCCGACGATCCCCTCGAGCACGTAGTTCCAGTGGCAGAACATGTCGACGGTCATGCCGCCGCCGTCGGCCGCGCGGTAGTTCCAGGACGGGCGCTGCGCGGGCTGCACGTCGCCCTCCCACACCCAGTACCCGAACTCGCCGCGCAGCGACAGGATCCGGCCGAAGAAGCCCTCGTCGACCAGGCGCCGGAGCTTGACCAGCCCCGGCAGGTAGAGCTTGTCGTGCACGACGCCCGCGGTGACGCCGGTCGTCTCGCGCAGCCGGGCGAGCTCGACCGCCTCGTGCAGCGTCTCGGCGGTCGGCTTCTCGGTGTACACGTGCTTCCCGGCCTTCATGGCCTCGGTGAGGGTGGCCGCCCGCAGGCTCGTCATCGACGCGTCGAACACGACGTCGGTCGCGGGGTCGTGGATCGCGGCCTGCAGGTCCGTGGTCCAGTGCTCGACGCCGTGGCGCTCGGCGACCTCCCGCACCTTCTCCGGGTTGCGGCCGACCAGCACCGGCTCGACCTGCACGCGCGTGCCGTCGGGCAGCGTGACGCCGCCCTGCTCGCGGATGGGCAGGATCGAGCGCAGCAGGTGCTGGCGGTACCCCATGCGGCCGGTGATGCCGTTCATGGCGATGCGCAGGGTGCGCGTGGTCATCGTCGTCTCCGTGGGTCGCGGCGTCGTCGCCTGGCGCCGGGGTGAACCGGCAGGAGGAATGCGCTTTCCGGCACTGTAGCGGCCCGCACCCACCGGCCGTCAACACCCACCCCTCCCGCGGGGAGGGGTGGGTGCCGACGGGTCAGGGGGTGGTGGGCAGGGGGGTGAGGTCGCGCAGCGCGGACGTGACGGCGTCCCGGAACGGCGTCGACGCCGCGACGGCCTCGGGGAACACCTCGCGCAGCGCGAGCAGCCCGCCGACCGGATCCGGCCCGGCGGCCGCCTCGGCCAGCCGCGGCGCGAGCGGGTCGTCGAGCGCCACGGTGCGCCCCGAGACGACGAGCTCACCCGCGGCGGCGGCGCGCACGTACGCGACCCACCCGGCCACGGCGTGCGCGGCGGCGTGCGGGACGGCGCCGGCGGCGAGCCGGTCGGCGACGGTCCCCAGCAGGCGCACCGGCAGCTTCTGCGACCCGTCCATGGCGACCTGCACGGTGGTGTGGCCCGTGCGGGGGTTGGCGAACCGGTGCAGCACCTCGTCCCGGTACGCGGCCAGGTCCGTGCCGTCGGGGGCGACGAGCGTGGGCATGACGTCCTCGTCGACCAGGGCGCGGACCAGGGCCGCCAGGTGCGGGTCGGCGACCGCCTCGGCGATCGTCGCGTACCCGCGCAGCGCGCCGAGGTACGCCAGCGTCGAGTGCGTCGCGTTCAGCACCCGCAGCTTCGCGCGCTCGTACGGCGCGACGTCGTGCGTGAACGTCGCCCCCGCGCGCTCCCACGCCGGACGCGGTCCGGCGAAGTCGTCCTCGACGACCCACTGGAGGAACGGCTCGCCCACGACCAGCGCCTCGTCGTGCAGGCCCAGCAGGCCGGCGGCCTCCGCGCGGTGCGCGTCCGTCGTCGCCGGCACGATGCGGTCGACCATCGTCGACGGGAAGCGCACGCTCGCGGCGACCCAGGCGGCCACGTCCTGCGCCCCGTGCACCGCGGCGAGACCCTGCGCGACGAGGCCCGCGAGCACGGCGCCGTTGTCGGTGAGGTTGTCGCAGCACACCACCGTCAGCGGGGCGCCGGACGTGCGGTGGCGGCGCACGAGCCCGCGCAGGAGCAGCCCGATCGCGGTCCGGGTGGGCGTCTCGTCGTCGCGCGTCAGCTCCACCGCGGCGGCCGCGAGGTCCGCCGCCACGTCCGGCGCGGCGGCGTCGATCCCGCCGTCGGCCGCGCGCCGGTAGCCCTTCTCGGTGACGGTCAGGGTCACGACGTGCGTCGTCGGCGCCGCGATCGTGTCGAGGACCCGTGCGGTGTCCCGGCCGGGGAAGGCGACGTCACGCACCGACCCGACGACGCGCAGCGTGGAGGCCTGCGCACCGGCGGTCAGCACGCCGTACAGCCCGTCCTGGGGGCGGAGCTGGTCGACCACGCGAGGGCTGCGCTGGGTGACGCCGAGGATCCCCCAGTCGGTCCGGCCGGTCGCGGCGGCGGCGTCCTCGGTGCACACGGCCTGGTGCGCCCGGTGGAACGCGCCGATCCCGAGGTGCACCTGGCCCACCGTGAGGGCGCGGGGGTCGACAGCCGGGCCGCGGACGGTGTCGGGCAGCCCGCGCGCGGTGCGCTGCGCCCAGGTGTCGGCGGACAGGCGGGGCAGGCTCATCGGGTCTCCGGGGGTCGGGGTGGTGGTGCGGTGGTGCCGCGCACCACCAGCTCGACGGGCAGCACGGTGTGCGGCGCGTCGTCGTCGTGCGGGGTCAGCAGCAGGTCGACCGCGGTGCGCCCGAGCCGGGCCAGCGGGACCGCGACGGTCGTCAGGGAGGGCGTCACGAGCGTCGCGACGGGCGCGTCGTCGAACCCGACCACGGAGACGTCCTGCGGCACCCGCACCCCGCGCGTCCGGAGCCGGTCGAGCACCCCGAGCGCCATGAGGTCGTTGTAGGTCAGGACGGCGGTGGCGCCGCTGGCGACCGCGAGGTCGGCGGCACCGACGCCCCCGGCGAACACCGGGGCGTGCGCCCCGAGGTCCAGCACCTCGAGGTCCAGGTCGAGTGCCGCCAGGCCGTCGCGCCGCCGGGCGTCGGACCAGGACCCGGCGGGGCCGCCCGCGTAGGCGATGCGGCGGTGGCCCAGGGCGTGCAGGTGGCGCACCGCCTGACGCAGGCCGTCCCGGTTGTCGACGACGACCGAGGGCAGGTCGGCACCCTCGCGGTTGACCAGCAGCACGGGCCGACCGTCGGCGGCGACCGCCGCGAGGTCGTCGGAGGACATGCGCGGGGAGCAGAGCAGGACCCCGTCGGCCTGCGCCCCGAGCTGTGCGACGAGCTCGGCCTCCAGCCGGGGGTCCTCCTCGGCGTCGGCGACGACCACGGCGTGCCCGGCGGCGCGGGCGCGCGCCTGCACGGCCTTGGCGACGGCCGAGAAGAACGGGTTCTCGAGGTCCGGCACGACGAGGCACAGGTGGCCGCTGCGTCCGGTGATGAGCTCGCGGGCCGCGCGGTTGGGGCGGTAGCCGAGCTCGCGCGCCACGCGGCGCACGAGCTCACGCCGTTCGGGGGAGACGAGGTCCGGCGCGGACAGCGCGCGCGACGCGGTCGCGGCCGAGACGCCGGCGGCACGTGCGACGTCGCGCAGCGTGACGGCCATGGATGCTCCTCCGCGTGGTTGCCCGCACGAGCAGACGATGAAAGCGATTGCAGCACGCTGGCCGCGGCCGCGGCAAGTACGGGGTGCAGTTCTTGCATCAGGCTGGACACGGTGGCATGGTCAAGCCTGCAAACGTATTCATCGAGGCGGTCGACGTCTGTCGGCCGCACCGTGGGGCGCACCGCCGCGCCGTCGCGGACCGCGCCGGAGGACCTGATGCCCGACACCGCACCCGCCGCCCCCTGGGTGCTGCACCCCGACCGCGCGCTCCCCGCCGACCCCGTCACACGGCCCGTCGCCCGGCAGATCCTCGAGGCCACCCGCACGCTGCCCATCGTCTCGATGCACGGCCACGTCGACGCCGGCGTGCTGTCCCGGGACGAGCCGTTCGGAGACCCCGCGTCGCTGCTCGTCGTGCCCGACCACTACCTGGTGCGGATGCTCGTGTCCCAGGGCGTCCCGCACGACGCGCTCGGCGTCCCGCGGCTCGACGGGCGGCCGGTCGAGACGGACCCCCGCGCGGTCTGGCGCACGTTCGCCGCGCACTGGCACCTGTTCCGCGGCACGCCCACGCGCTTCTGGATGGAGCACGTGCTCGTCGACGTGCTCGGCGTCACCGAGCGGCTCTCCGCCGCCACCGCGGACGCCGCGTACGACACGATCGCGGCCCGCCTCGCGGAGCCGGGCTTCCGGCCGCTGGCGCTGCTCGACCGCTTCGGCATCGAGACGATCGCGACCACCGACCCGGCCTCCGCGACCCTCGCCGACCACGCGGCGCTCGCCGCCCGCGGCTGGGGCGAGCGGATCGTGCCGACGTTCCGCCCGGACGCCGTGCTGCACGTCGACCGCCCCGGCTGGGCGCAGGACGTCGCGCTGCTCGGTGAGCGCGCCGGCACCACGATCGGCTCCTACCGGGACTACCTGCGGGCGCTCGAGGCCCGTCGCTGGGCGTTCGTCGACGCGGGTGCGCGGGCGACCGACCACGGCCACCTGCTGGCCGACACGACGCCCATGGACGAGACCGACGCGGCGGCGGTGTTCGCAGCAGCGCTGCGCGGCGACGTGGACGCGGCCGCGGCGCGGGCGTTCTCGGCGCACATGCTCTTCGAGATGGCGCGCATGTCGACGCAGGACGGCCTGGTCATGCAGCTGCACCCCGGTGCCCTGCGCGACCACGACCCGCACGTGCTGGCCGTGCGTGGCAACGACGTGGGCTACGACATCCCGGTGGCCACCGAGTACGTGCGCGCGCTGCGCCCGCTGCTCACCGCGTTCGGGCACCACCCGAACCTGCGGCTGGTCCTGTTCACGCTCGACGAGGACACGTTCAGCAGGGAGCTGGCGCCCCTCGCGGGGGTCTACCCCGCGGTCCGGCTCGGCGCCCCGTGGTGGTTCCTCGACACCCCCGACGGCATGCGGCGCTTCCGCGAGACGGTCACCGACACCGCCGGGTTCGCCAACACCACGGGGTTCGTCGACGACACGCGCGCGTTCCTGTCGATCCCGGCGCGGCACGACCTGGCGCGCCGCATCGACGCGGGCTACCTCGCGCGGCTGGTCGTCGAGCACCGGCTCGACCTCGACGAGGCGCTGGAGACGGCCGTCGACCTGGCCTACGGACTGCCGCGCACCGCGTACGCCCGGCCCCCGGCCGGGACCGTCGAGCGTGCCACCCCGGCGCCCGGGTCGGACCGGCAGGTCGCCGGCGCCTGACCGCCGTCCCGCCACCCCCGCGCGGCGGGACGGAGGACCGGCCACGCGGTGCCGACGCGTGCCCTAGCCTTCGACCATGGCCGCCAGCGTGACCCTGAGCGACGTCGCCCGAGAGGCGGGCGTCTCGCTGGCGACCGCGTCGCGGGCCATCAACGGCAGCGCCACGCGCACCGTCCGCCCGGACCTGCGCGACCGGGTCCTCGCCGCCGCGGAGCGCCTGCGGTACACGCCCGACGCGAACGCCCAGGCCATGGCGCGCGGCCGCACGACGTCGGTGGGCCTGGTGGTGCACGACATCACCGACCCGTACTTCTCGTCGATCGCGGCGGGCGTCACCGGCGCGGCCGACGCCGCGGACCTGCAGGTCACCCTGACGAGCACGCAGCACCGGCCCGAGCGCGAGGTCGAGCTGGTGCGGCTGCTGCAGCGGCAGCGCGCCCGCGCGGTGGTCGTGGCCGGCAGCCGGTACGACGACGAGGACGCGAACGAGGTCATGCGCACCGCGCTCGCCGACTACGCCGCGGCGGGCGGGTCGGTCGCGCTGGTGGGGCAGCCGGTGCTGGGCGTGGACACGGTGGTCGTCGAGAACGCCGCCGGGGCCGCCGCGCTGGCCCGCGCCCTGCACGCGCGCGGCTACCGGCGTCCGGCCGTGCTGGGCGGTCCGCTCACGCACCTGACCGCGCGGGAGCGGCGCGAGGCGTTCGCGGACGTGTTCGCCGACCTGGGCTCCCCGGTGGACCCCGCGCACGTGGTGCCGGGGGAGTTCACGCACGAGGGCGGCGAGGCGGCCATGCGTGAGCTCCTGGCCGTGGCTGCCGACGTCGACGTCGTGTTCGCGGTGAACGACGTCATGGCGCTCGGCGCCCTGGCCGCCGCCCGCGACCTGGGGGTGCGCGTGCCGCAGGACCTCGCGCTCGCGGGGTTCGACGACATCCTCACGCTGCGGGACGTGGTGCCGCCGCTGACGACCGTCCGCGTGCCGCTCGTGGAGGTGGGCCGGCTGGCCACCGAGCTCGCGCTCGCGGACCGGTCCGCCGAGCCGCGGGTGCGTACGGTGCCCACGGAGGTCGTCCTGCGCGCGTCGACCCCGGAGCGCACCGCCTGACGCGACGAGGGGTCGCACGCCCGGTCGGTCCGTCCGCCGTCACCGCGGCCTACCGCCGCGCCCCGCACGGTGCCACGCTCGACCCATGGGCGGCAGGGCGCGCGGGCAGGGGGCGAGGGGCCTCGTCGTGGCCGGTCTGCTCGCCCTCGTGCCGGCCGCGTGCGGCACGGGCGGTGCGCGCCCCGCGGCGACCCTGCCGGCCGCGGTGACGTTCGAGGTGGAGGTCGCGCAGGCGCGCACCGACCGCGTGGCGCGCATCGTCCAGCTCCAGGTGCGCAACACCGGCCCGCTGGACGTCACGGTCACCGGCGCCCGCCTGACCGGGACGTCCGTCGGCGGTGCCACCGACGAGGACCGCGTCGTCGAGGCGGACCGGTTGCGCCGCCTGGCGGTGCCGCTGGACGCCACCCGGTGCGACGGCGCGCCGGACGCGGACCCCGACGCCCGGGTCGCGCTCGACGTCACCACCGCCGACGGCCGCGCCGGGACGGTCGTCGTGACCCCCAGCGACGAGACCGACGACCTGCGCCGCATCCGGGGCGAGGACTGCGCACGTGCCGCCGTCGCGGCGGGCCTGGACGTGCGGCTGTCCGACGAGCTGACGGTGCGGGAGGTGGGCGGGGACGTCGTCGCGGACGTGACGTTGCTGGTGCGGACCGTGCCCGACGGGCCGCACGTGCGCCTGACGGCCGTGCGCTCGACGACGCTGCTGCGGTCCCCGGGCGCCGAGCCCGACTGGGCGGTGGACGTGGACTCCGCGGCCCCGCCGCCCGACGGCCGCGTGGTCCTGCCGGTCGTGCCGGCGCGGTGCGACCTGCACGCGATCGCGGAGGATAAGCGGGGCACGGTGCTGGGGCTGCGCACCGAGGTGGACGGTGTCGAGCAGCCGGTGTTCCACGTCGCCGCCTCCGACACGCTGCGCGGCGCGCTGTACGAGGTCGTGCTCGCGGCCTGCGGGCTGCCCACCGGCTCGGGCGGCTGACGAGGTCCCCGCTTGCGCCGCGGGGCTCAGGCCGTGGTGGCCGCGCGCCGGCGAGGAGCGGGCCCGTCACCGCTGGCGGTCGCGAGCAGGTCCTCCACCATCACCATGTGCATCGCCATCCGCAGGCGCGCGCGGTCCGGGTCGCGTGCGGCGACGGCCGCGAGGATCGCGTCGTGGTCCTCGAACGTGCGGTCCCCGGCCAGGTCGTGCAGCTCGTCCCAGACGCGCCGCCGCGCGTGGCCGCCGGCGAGCGCGGCGAGCAGCGCGGACAGGACGGTGTTGCCGGAGCCGTCGGCGACCGCGCGGTGGAAGGCGAGGTCCGCGGCCGCCAGGCGGGCGGGGTCGGCGCGCGTGGCGACCAGCGCGCGGGCCGTGTCGTCCAGGGCGGCGCGGGCCCTGGCGAGGTGCGCGTCGGTCATGTGCAGCGCCGCCAGGCCGGCGGCCTCGGTCTCGAGGGTGGCGCGCACGGCGTGCAGCGGGCCCTGGTCGCCGGGCAGGTCGGCGAGGAAGGCCAGCGGCGCGAGCAGCGTTGCCGCGTCGAGGTCGGTGACGTACGTGCCGTCCCCGTGCCGCGCCTCGAGGATCCCCAGGACGACGAGGGCGCGCACGCCCTCGCGCAGCGACCCGCGGGAGACCCCCAGCTCGGCCGCGAGCTCCTTCTCGGCCGGGAGCCGGTCACCGGGGCGCAGGACGCCGTCCAGGATCAGGCGCTGGACGTCCTCGACGACGTCCTGGGTGCGTGACACGTGCTCGTCTCCGTCGTCGTCCGCTGCGGCGGTCGGTCGGGGCTGTCGGTGGGCTCGGTCGGTGGGGTGGTCGGTGCGACGCGGGTGTCTCAGCGCTCGGGGACGAGCGGCGGGATGCCGTACGTCTCGACCGCGGTGCGCCCCATGACGCGGTCGACCGCGGCGTCGTCGAGGCCGTCGAGCGTGGCGCGCAGACCACCCCAGACCTCGTGCCAGGACCCGTGGGCGTCGAGCGACGTCGGCCAGTCGCTGCCGGCCATGAGGCGGTCCGGGCCGAGCACGGCGAGCGCGTGGTCGACCGCCGGGCGCACGTCGTCCACGGTCCAGCCGGGGCCCGCGGCGCGGCCGAGGCCGGCCAGCTTGGCGACGACGTTCGGTGCCTCGGCGGCCACCTCGAGCGCGGCGGTCCAGTGCTGCCACGCGGTGGTGTCACCGGCGCGGCGCGCGGCGAGGGGCGGGGCGCCGAGGTGGTCGAGGACGATCGTCAGCTTGGGGTGCCGGTCGGCGACGGTGGCGACGTGCCGCAGCAGCTCGGGGGTGGTGGCGGGCAGGTCGAGGACGAGGCGCCGCTCGGTCAGCAGGGTCAGCCCGTCGTCGACGCCGTCGCGCAGGAGCCACTGCGGGTCCTGCTCGCGGTCGACGTGGTGGCTGATGCCCACGACGGGCTCGACGCGCCAGTGGTCGAGCTGGGTGGCGGCCTCGTCCGGCGCGTCGAGGGGCACCCACGCGACCACGCCGAGCACGTGCGGCGAGCACAGCGCCTGGAACAGCAGGTGCTCGCTGTCCGCACGGTTGTCGGCGGACTGGACGAGCACCACGCCGTCCACGTGGTGCTCGTCCAGGGCTCCGCCGACGTCACGGACTCGGTAGGTGCGATGCAGGAGGGAGGGGTCCTGCGACATCCACGGGTAATGGACCGACTCCGGGTCCCACACCTGCAGATGCGCATCCACGACGTCGTAGGGCATGTCGTCGACGGTAGCTGTGCTCCGATGTCTGAATCGTCGCAGCGGTCAATCCCTCATAGAACCCTCATAATAAAGCCTGTGACTGCGTCAGACATCCAATGTCTGCCGGGGTGCGATGTTGAACGTTCACACGGCGGCCGGGGTCGCCCGGATGTCGTGACTGCCCAGGTCACAGCGCTGGAGGCTGCATGTCACAGCATTCGACGCGCCCCAGTCATCGCCCTGCGGCGTACCCCTGCTGCCCCCGCGGGTCCGCCGCCGCGCGCAGCAGACCGTCGGGACCCACGCCGGCCGCACTGAGCCGACCGAGTGACCACGGCGCCGCCTCCTGCACCGCGTGCCCCCGCGCGGCCAGCGCCGTGCGGACGTCCGCCCCCAGGCGCTGCTCCGCCACCAGGCCGCGCGGGGTGTGCGACCGGGGGTGGAACGACTGGTGCACGTGCGACGAGTGCCAGGTGGGCGCGTCGATCGCGGCCTGCAGGTCCAGCCCGCCGAGCAGGTGCCGCAGCAGGAACGGCACCGTCCACTGGTCCTGCTGGTCCCCACCGGGCGTCCCGAACGCGAAGCCGTGGCCGTCGCCGAGCACGAGCCCCGGGCTCAGGGTCGTCCGCGGCCGGCGGCCGGGCAGCAGGCTCGCGGGCAGCCCGTCCTCGACCCAGCACATCTGCGCACGCGTCGGCAGCGAGAACCCCAGGCCGGGCACCACCGGGCTCGACTGCAGCCACCCGCCGGACGGCGTGGCCGACACCCGGTTGCCCCACCGGTCCACCACGTCGACGTGGCACGTGTCGCCCGGGCTGAGGCCGATCGGCGAGACGGTCGGCTCGCCGAGCCCGACGTCGAGCCGGGGCGCCGCACCGGCGTCCGCCGCCGCCCGTGCGGCGACCAGCGCAGCCGGGAGCCGCGGGGCGCGGCCGTCCGGGCTGCCGGGCCGGAACCCGCCGTCGGCGACCGGTCCCACCAGCCGCGCCCGCTCGGCCGCGTACGCGGGCGACAGCAGGGTGGCCAGGGGCACCGGGGCGCTGTCGCCGTACCAGGCGTCGCGGTCGGCCATGGCGAGCTTGGCCACCTCCACCACCACGTGCACCAGCTCGGCCGTCGGCCCGGGCGCGTCGACCGGGGCCACGGCGTCGCGGACCAGGTCGGCCACGCCCAGCGCCTCGAGCACCCGCAGCTGCTGCAGCAGCACGGGCCCCTGGCCCCACGGCCCCGTCTTGTGGACCTCCACGCCCGCGAACGGCACCGCGACGGTCGGCTCCTCGGTCGCGTGCCACGCGGCCAGGTCGTCGGCCCGCAGGAAACCGGTGTGCGCGCGGCCCGTCGCGTCCATGACCGGGGTGCCGGTGACGAACGCGTCCACGGCCTGCGCGACGAACCCCTCGTAGAACGCGCGGCGCGCTGCCTCGATCTGCGCCTCGCGGTCCGCACCCGCAGCGGCCGCCTCGGCCAGCAGCCGCTCGAACGTGCCCGCGAGCTGCGGGTTGGCGAACCGTGCGCCCGCGGCCGGGACGGCCCCGCCGGGCAGGTACACCTCGGCGCTGCTCGGCCAGTGCGTGCGGAACATCTCCGCGACCGTCGCGATGGTGCGTGCCGCCGCCGGCACCAGCGGGTACCCGTCGCGGGCGTACCCGACCGCCGGACCGAGCACGTCGGCCAGGGGCAGGGTGCCGTAGCGCGCCAGCAGGTCGAGCCAGGCCCCGAAGGCGCCGGGGACGACCGCCGCGAGGTGCCCGGTGCCCGGGACCTCGGTGACGCCCAGGTCCCGGTACGCCGCGGTCGTGGCCCCCGCGGGCACCACCCCCTGCCCGCACACCACGAACGTGCGGCCGTCCGCCGCGCGGTGACCGATGACCGGGGCGTCGCCGCCGGGGCCGTTGAGGTGCGGCTCGACGACGGACAGCGTGAACCCGGCGGCCGCCGCCGCGTCGAACGCGTTGCCCCCCGCCTCCAGCACCCGCATGCCCACGGCGCTCGCCAGCCAGTGCGTCGAGGCGACCATGCCGAACGTGCCGGTGAGGACGGGGCGGGTCGTGATCATGCGGTCAGGGTGCCACGGGGTCCCGACGGCGGGCGGGTCTCACTCGCCGCCGGGGAAGCCCAGCACGCGCCACGCCTCGTACGTGGCGACCGCCGCCGCGTTCGACAGGTTCATCGACCGGCGGCCCGGCAGCATCGGGATCCGCACCCGGTCGGTCACGCGCGGGTGGTCCAGGACGGCGGCGGACAGGCCCGTGGGCTCCGGCCCGAACAGCAGGACGTCGTCGTCGCGCCAGTCCACGTCGGTGTACCGGCGGGTGGCGCCGGTGGTGAACGCCAGCACGCGGGAGCCGGGCAGCGCCGCCAGCAGCGCCTCGAGGTCGGGGTGCACGACGACGTGGGCGAGGTCGTGGTAGTCGAGGCCGGCACGGCGCAGCCGGGCCTCCGACAGCTCGAAGCCGAGCGGCTCGACGAGGTGGAGGGTCGCCCCGGTGCCCGCGCACATGCGGATGGCGTTGCCGGTGTTGCCGGGGATCCGCGGTTCGTGGAAGGCGACGTGCACCGCTCGATCCTGCCACCCCGGGCGACACGCCCCGCGCGGGGACGAAGGGGCTCGCGGCGGGGGTGGTTGGGTGTGGGCGTGATCGACACCACGACGGCGGACGGCACGGCGGACGGGACGACGACGGGGAGCGCGACCGACGCACCCGGTCTCGTCCTGCGGCTCGACGCCCCGGCGGGCACCTGGACCGACGCCTTCCCGGTCGGCAACGGGCGGCTCGGCGCCATGGTCCGCGGCGGTACCGACCACGAGCGCCTGCACGTGAACGACGACGCGTGCTGGTCCGGCGTGCCGCTGGACGGACCGCCGCAGCCGGTCGGGCCCCTGCCGGCCGGCGGTGCACCGGAGGTGGTCCGGCGGGCGCGCGAGCTGCTGGCCGCGGGCGACCCGCTCGCGGCGGAGGCGGAGCTCGCGCGGCTCCAGAGCGGCTGGGTGCAGGCGTACCAGCCGCTGGTCGACGTGCTGCTGGACCAGCCGGAGGCCGCAGGCGGCACGGGGTACCGGCGGACGCTGGACCTCGGCACCGGGGTCGTCACGACGGGCTGGCGGTCCGGCGCGGGCGCCGCGTGGCGGCAGGACGTGCTGGTGAGCCACCCGGACGGCGCGCTGCTGCTGGAGCGCACCGGCCCGGCCGCCGACGCGCAGGTGCGTCTGACCACGCCGCACCCGTGGGCCACGGCACCCGCGACGCCGCCCGCACCCGGCTCCGACCCCGCGCCCGGCGACGGCACCGCGCCGGACCCCCGGGCGGCCGTGGTCGTGGCCACCGTCGACATGCCCGCGCACGTGCTGCCCGACTGGGTGCAGGCGCCCGACCCGGTCCGGTACGGCGGCCCGGCGGTGCACGCGGCCGTCGCGCTCGCCGTGCTCGTGGACGGCCCCGGGGCGTCCGCGCGCGTGGTCGACGGTGTCGTCGAGGTGCGCGGGGCCCGCCGCGTGCGGGTGCTGCTCACCACGGCCTCCGACCACGACACCGCCACCGGCACGCTGCACGGCGACCGCCCGCGCGTGACGGCCGACGCGCTCGCGTCGCTGGGACGGGCGCTCGCCGACGTCGAGGGGATCGCGGCGCGGCACGTCGCCGACCACGCCGCGCTGATGGGGCGCGTCCACCTCGAGCTGACCGACGTCCCCGTGCCGGACCTGCCGCTGGACGCGCGGCTGGTGCGGCACGCACGGGGCGAGGCGGACCCGCACCTGGCGGTGCTCGCGTTCCAGCACGGTCGCTACCTCACGGTCGCGGGCTCCCGTCCCGGCACCCTGCCGCTGAACCTGCAGGGCATCTGGAACGACCGGGTGCGCCCGCCGTGGAGCTCGAACTACACGATCAACATCAACACGGAGATGAACTACTGGCCCACCCTGGTCGGCGACCTCGCGGAGTGCCACGAGCCGCTGCTGGGCTGGTTGGACCGGCTGGCCGTCGCGGGCGCGGGCACCGCCCGCACGCTGTACGACGTGGGCGGCTGGGTGGCCCACCACAACAGCGACCCCTGGTGCTTCACGGGGCCCACCGGCCGCGGCCAGGACTCGGCGAGCTGGTCGTCCTGGCCGCTGGGCGGGGCGTGGCTCGCGCGGCACGTGGTCGACCACCACGACTGGACCGGTGACGTCGACGCGCTGCGCCGACACTGGCCCGTGGTGCGTGGCGCGGCCCGCGCGGTGCTCGACCTGCTGGTGGAGCTGCCCGACGGCACGCTCGGCACGTCGCCGGCCACCAGCCCGGAGAACCTCTACCTCCTGCCCGACGGGCGGCCCGCGTCGGTGTCGGTGTCGACCACGGCCGACCTGGCGATCGTCCGGGACCTGCTGGAGCACGTGCGACGCCTGGCGCCGGTCGTGGGCGACCGCGACGAGGACCTGCGCGCGGACGTCGACGGTGCGCTGGACCGGCTGCCCACCGAGCGGGTGGGGGCGGACGGGCGCCTGGCCGAGTGGCACACGGACGTCCCGGACGCCGAGCCGGGCCACCGTCACCAGTCGCACCTGTACCGGGTGTTCCCCGGCACGTCGCTCGACCCGGACACCGCACCGGGGCTGGCGGCCGCCGCGACGCGCACGCTGGACGCGCGCGGCCCGGACTCGACGGGGTGGTCGCTCGCGTGGCGGCTGGCGCTGCGGGCGCGGCTGCGGGACCCCGCGGGCGTCGCGACGCTCGTCGACGCCTTCCTGCACCCTGTCGACGCGGACCGAGGGGAGGGCCTCGGCGACCCGCCCGACGGTGGTCGGCGCGGCGGGGTGTACCGCTCGTTGCTGTGTGCGCACCCGCCGTTCCAGATCGACGGGAACCTCGGGTTCACCGCCGGCGTGGCCGAGGCGCTGGTGCAGGCGCACCACCGCGGTGCGGACGGTGTGCGCGAGGTGCACCTGCTGCCGGCGCTGCCCGCGGTGTGGCCCACCGGTCGGGTGCAGGGGCTGCGGCTGCGCGGGGGTCTGCGGCTCGCCGACCTGCGGTGGCGCGACGGTCGGGTGGTGCGGGCGGTCCTCACGGCGGACCGCCCCGGAGTGGTCGACGTGCGCGAGGGTGACGCGCGGCGCCACGTGACGCTGCGACCGGGGGTGCCGGTCGTCGTCGTGGGGGAGTGAGGCCCGGGTCTACACCGTGCCGGCGGGGGCCGGTGCGGTGGACTCGCGCACGACGAGCTCGGTCGCCAGGTCGATCCGCAGGTTCGCGGGCCGCTGGCCGGCGGCCAGGCTGAGGACCATCTCGGTCGCTGTCCCGGCCATCTCCCGCAGCGGCTGGCGCACCGTGGTCAGGGACGGGCCGAGCCACTGCGCGAGCGGGATGTCGTCGTACCCGACGACGGAGACGTCCTCGGGGATCGACAGGCCCAGCTCGCGCACCGCCCGCATGACGCCCAGGCTCTGGTAGTCCGAGCCGGCGAAGATCGCGGTCGGCCGGTCGGCGCGCGACAGCAGCTCGAGGCCGTGCTCGTACCCACCGGTCACGTGGAAGTCGCCCCAGCGGACCAGCGACGGGTCGGGGCGGATCCCCGCCTCCTCCAGCGCGCTGCGGTACCCGTCGACGCGGGCCCGGGAGCACAGCACGTCGGCCGGGCCGGCGATGACGCCCACCCGGCGGTGCCCGAGGGACAGCAGATGCCGGGTGGCGATGAGCCCGCCGTTCCAGTTGTTCGACCCGACGGTCGGGACGCCCGCGGGCGGCTCGCCGAACGTGTCGACCACGACGAACGGGATCGAGCGGGACTCGAGCTGGTGCCGCTGCGTGGCGTCCAGGCTGGACAGGACCAGCAGCACGCCCAGCGGCCGACGGGCGAGGATGTCGTCGATGAGCTCCTGCTGCGGGCGGTGCGCGCCGCCGAGCTCGGACAGGACCACGCCGACGCGCCGTGCGGCGGCCGCGTCCTCGACGCCCTTGATGACCTCCTGCGCCCACGCGTTGTCGATGTGGTTGAACACCAGGTCGATCAGGTTGGGGTCGCCCGCCCCGCGCCCGCGGCGGCGCCGGTAGCTGTGCTCCTCGAGGATCGCCTCGACGCGGGTGCGGGTGCCGGCGGCGACGTCGGCGCGCCCGTTGAGCACCTTCGACACCGTCGGGACCGACACCCCGGCGAGCGCCGCGATCTCCGCGATGGTGACGTTCCGACCGCCGTCGCTGGACGTGGTCACGTGCTCTCCTCTGACCGGGGCCCCCTCGCGTCGGCCGGGTGCCGGCGCGGCGCACCCGGGACGGGTTCGCAAGTTTCGAGAGCGACGGTAGCACCGGCCGCAGGGGTCTGTCCGAGATGTGCGTCGGCGGCCGGGACGCACGCTGCCGGGTCTCGGTTCGGTCACGCGGGTTGACGCACCGCAAACGTTTGCCTAACGTGGCGGCCACACGGCGACGGGATCGTCCGTCGACACATTTTCGGCCACGAGGGCGTGGAGATCGATGCAGGCGCAGCAGCAGGACGTGCACCCGGCTCCGCCCGGTCCGTCGCCGCACGGCCATGGCCGTCACCTCCGGACCGCCCTCGGGGCGTTCCTCTCACCCGAAGGGTGGTGAAGCCATGTCCACGGACGGTGTGACCGTCGCCGGGGGCGCTCCCCAGGCGGCGCTCCAGGACCCGACGGCAGCCGCTGCGGCGCACTCCGCCACCGCCGGCCCCTCGGGGCCCGGCGGCCGGGCAGCCCGCCGACGTCGTGCCGGGCACAGGACCTGGCGGCGCGCGCTGCGCCGCGACTGGCAGCTCTACTCGCTGCTGGTCCTGCCGCTGGTCTTCTTCCTGATCTTCCGCTACCTGCCGATGTTCGGGAACGTCATCGCGTTCCGGCGGTTCCGGCCCGGCGGCTCGATCTTCGGCGAGGAGTGGGTCGGTCTGCACTACGTGCGGATGTTCATCAACGACCCCACGTTCTGGAACGTCTTCCAGAACACCCTCGTCCTGGGCGTGCTGAGCCTGGTCATCATCTTCCCGCTGCCGATCGTGCTGGCGCTCATGCTCAACGAGCTGCGCTCGCGGCGCTTCAAGCGGCTGATCCAGACCATCTCGTACCTGCCGCACTTCATGTCGGTCGTCATCGTCGCCGGCCTGGTGTTCCAGCTCACGGCGATGCGCGGGACCATCAACCAGATCGTCACCACGTTCGGTGGTGAGGCCGTCCCCTTCATGCAGCTGGCGGAGTGGTTCCGCACCATCTACGTCGGCTCGGAGATCTGGCAGACAGTCGGCTGGGGCACGATCCTCTACCTCGCCGCGCTGTCCACGGTCGACCCGCAGCTCTACGAGGCCGCCCGGATCGACGGGGCCAACCGCTGGCGCCAGACGTGGCACGTCACGCTGCCCGGCATCCGTCCCACGATGGTCGTGCTGCTCATCCTCAACATCGGGTCGTTCATGGCGGTCGGGTTCGAGAAGATCCTGCTGCTGTACAACCCCCTGCTGTACCCGACGGCCGACGTCATCGCGACGTACCTGTACCGGGTCGGCATCGGCTCGAGCCAGTTCTCGTACGCCACGGCCATCGGCCTGTTCGAGGCGATCATCGGCCTCACCCTCGTCCTGTCGGCCAACGCGATCTCGCGTCGAGTGGTGGGAGCGTCCCTGTGGTGACCGCCGAGAACGTCACGCACCTCGACGAGCGGCTGTCGCAGTCGACAGTCCGCGCCGTCAAGGACACCCGCGCCTACACGGCGTTCCGCATCATCAACGGCACGCTGCTGGTGATCATCGCCGGGGTCACGCTGTACCCGTTCATCAACCTCATCGCGCAGGCGTTCAGCTCCGAGTCGTACATCAACGCCGGCCAGGTCAACCTGTGGCCCAAGGGCTTCAACTTCACGACCTTCCAGCTCGTCATGGGCGACGCGATGTTCTGGCGCAACTACCAGAACACCGTGTACTACACGGTGGTCGCCACGCTCGTGGCGATGGTGCTGACGACGACGTTCGCGTACGCGATCTCGAAGTACCACCTCAAGGGCCGCAAGGTGTTCATCGGCATCGCCGTGTTCACCATGTTCTTCAACGGCGGCCTGATCCCCAACTACGTCCTGGTGAACGAGCTGGGACTGCGCAACACCGTGTGGGCGATCGCGCTGCCGAACGCCATCAGCGTGTTCAACCTGCTCGTGATGAAGTCGTTCTTCGAGAACTTCTCGACCGAGCTGGAGGAAGCCGCCGAGATCGACGGCCTGAGCACCTACGGCAAGCTCTGGCGGATCGTGCTGCCGCTGAGCAAGGCGGTCATCGCCACGATGATCCTGTTCTACGCGGTCTCCTTCTGGAACTCGTGGTTCGCCGCGTTCCTCTACATGGACCACCGCGACCTCTACCCGGTGACGGTCTACCTGCGCAACCTCATCGCCGGTGCGACGAGCGTCGACGGTGCCGCCGGGTCGGCCGAGGCCACGCAGATCGCGGCCAACGTCAAGGCGGTGACGATGCTGCTCACCGTCCTGCCGATCGTGTGCCTCTACCCGTTCGTGCAGAGGTACTTCGTGTCGGGCGTGATGCTCGGCTCCGTCAAGCAGTGAGGCCCGGCACGCGGTGAGCCGCCGGACCCCCATACCCCCGCTGCCCCCCGGGCTGCGGTGCACTTCCCCGGATCAGGACGACGACGTTCCACCCGAAGGAGAATGATGAGGACGACGAAGAAGCGGCCCCTCGCGCTCGCCGCGACCGCCGCGACCCTCGCGCTGGCCCTGGCGGCCTGCTCGGGTGGCACGGACGAGGAGACGGCGCAGACGCCCGAGGTGAGCGACCTCGGGCAGGTCGGTGCCATGGAGGACTACGAGGTCGGCACGACGTTCAAGGCCACCGAGCCGGTGAGCTTCGGGCTGATGTACCGCGACCACCCGAACTACCCGCTCAAGGACGACTGGGACATCCTGACCAAGCTCAAGGAGAACCAGAACGTCGAGTTCGAGATCCAGACCGCCCCGCTGTCGGACTGGCAGCAGGCGCAGTCGATCGCCATCGGCGCCGGCAACGCACCGGACATCATCTCGGTGACGTACCCCGGCCAGGAGTCGGCGTTCGTCGCGGGCGGGGCGATCCTGCCGGTCAGCGACTACGTCGAGTACATGCCGAACTTCCTCGACAAGGTCGAGAAGTGGGACCTGCAGGCCGAGATCGACCGCATGCGCCAGGAGGACGGCAAGTACTACGTGCTGCCCGGTCTGCGTGAGTCGGTCCGGCCGTCCTACACCTACGCGGTCCGCAAGGACGTGTGGGAGCAGCTCGGCCTCAGCCTGGCGCCGGAGACCTACGAGGACTTCGCCGCCGACCTGGCCAAGGTCAAGGCCGCCTACCCCGACAAGTACCCGCTGTCCGACCGCTGGTCGGCCAACGGCCCGCTCGAGGCGTCCCTCAACGTCGCCGCCCCGAACTTCGGCACCGCTGCGGGCTGGGGCTACGGCGAGGGCGTGTGGTGGGACGAGGACGCCGAGGAGTTCGTCTACACCGGCGCCATGGACGAGTACCGCGAGCTGCTCGAGTACTTCAACGGCCTCGTCGCGGACGGCCTCATGGACCCCGAGAGCCTGATCCAGGAGGACGACCAGGCCCTCACCAAGATCGCGTCGGGCCAGACGTTCGCGCAGCTGACGAACGACCAGGAGATCCTGAAGATCCGCACCGCGATGACCGAGACCGGCACCGCCGGTGAGGTCGCGATGATCCGGGTCCCGGGCGGTCCGGCCGGTGACATCGTCGCGGGCGGGCGCCTCATCAGCGGCGTCATGCTCTCGTCGTCGGTGGCCGAGGAGGACGACTTCCTCGCGATGCTCCAGTTCCTCGACTGGCTGTTCTACTCCGACGAGGGCCTCGAGTTCGCCAAGTGGGGCGTCGAGGGCGAGACCTACACCAAGGACGCCGACGGCAAGCGCACCCTCATGCCGGAGATCGACCAGAACGGTCTGAACCCCGGTGCGCCGAAGTTCCTCAACGTCGACTACGGCTACCACAACGGCGTGTGGATGCTCGAGCACGGCTCCTCCGACGAGCTCGACCAGTCGATGCTGCGGCCCGAGGTCGTGGAGTTCGTCGAGTCGATGTCCGACAAGGAGCTCGCGCCGGTGGCGCCGCCGGCCCCGCTCGACGAGCTCGAGCGCGAGCAGGTGTCGCTGTGGACGACGGCCCTCAAGGACCACGTCTGGCAGAACACCGCCGCCTTCATCCTCGGCCAGCGCTCGTTCGACGAGTGGGACGCGTACGTCGCCGAGCTCGAGGGCAAGAACGTCCAGCAGTACCTGGACGTCGTGAACGGCGCGCAGCAGCGCTTCGCCGACGCGAACGGCTGACAGGAGCGGGCCCGGTCCTCGTCCTGGCGACGAGGGCCGGGCCCTTCCGCTGCCGGGCGGCGGAGGCCGCCCGGTGCGACCCCTGCACCGTCTCTCCTGACACGTACCGCCACGTGCGAGGGTTGTCCCCGTCCGCCGCGGCGGACGTCGAACCCCCTGCCACCGTCGCCTGGAGGTCGCACCCGTGCGTACCGTCGTCCCCGCCCAGCCCACCGGCCCGCTGCCCGACGCCTGGCGCGCGTGCGTCGGCACCGGCCGCATGAACCTCGCCCTGCGGTCCGACTACCGCGACTCGCTGGCCCAGGTGCAGCGCGAGGTCGGGTTCCACCACATCCGCGGCCACGGCGTGCTGTCGGACGACATGGGTGTGCTGCGGACCGACGAGGTCGACGGCCGCACCCACAGCCGGTACGCCTTCACGTACGTCGACCAGGTGCACGACTTCTTCCTGTCGGTCGGGATCCGGCCGTTCCTCGAGCTGGGCTTCATGCCGTCGCAGCTCGCGTCGGGCGACCAGACGGTGTTCTGGTGGAAGGGCAACGTGACGCCGCCGCGCGACCACGACGAGTGGACCGCGCTGGTGCGGGCGTTCGTGCGCCACCAGATCGACCGGTACGGCATCGAGGAGGTGCGCCGCTGGCCGATCGAGGTGTGGAACGAGCCCAACCTCACCGTGTTCTGGAAGGACGCCGACCAGGAGGCGTACTTCCGCCTCTACGAGGAGACGGCGCGCGCGATCAAGGACATCGACGCGGACCTGCAGGTCGGCGGCCCGGCCATCTGCGGCGGCTCCGACGACGAGTGGTGGGCGCCGTTCACCGACTTCGTGACGCGGCGCGACGTGCCGATCGACTTCGTCAGCCGGCACGCGTACGCCTCGGGGCCCGTGCAGCGGATCCCGTTCGGCGTCTACCAGACGCTCGTGGAGCCGCAGGACCTGCTCGACCAGTTCGACGCGCCGCGCCGGTACCTGGAGGGCACGAAGCTGGCCGGTCTGCCCGTGCACATCACGGAGTTCAACACCTCGTACCGCCCGGACAACCCGATCCACGACACCGCGTACAACGCCGCGTACCTGGCCCCCGTGCTGGCGGGCGGCGGCGACGTCGTCGACTCCTTCTCGTACTGGACGTTCTGTGACGTCTTCGAGGAGGCGAACGTCCCCACGTCGTTCTTCCACGGCGGGTTCGGCATGCTCACCCACCGGCAGGTCGCCAAGCCGACCTACCACCTCTACACGTTCATGGCGCGCATGGGGCGTGACGTGCTGTCGCGCGGTGCGGACCACCTGGTCTGCGCCGACCCCGACGGCCGCGTCACCGTGCTGGCCTGGCAGCCCGTGGGCGGCACCGACGCCGCCGACACGCCCGCCGAGCACCGCGTCGAGCTGTCGCTGCCGGTGCGCGGCGACGCCGCGTTCGTGCTGCGCGAGCGCGTCAACGAGCACGACGGCAACGCGTTCGCCGCGTGGCGCGAGATGGGTCGCCCGACGTCCCCGACGGCCCGCGAGCTGGACGTGCTGCGCGCGTGCGCCCGCCCCGCCGTCGAGCACGACCTGGCCCGCGGCGCCGACGGGCGCGTCGACCTCGACCTCGTCCTGGGACGCCACGAGATCACGTTCGTCGAGCTCACGCCCGTGTCCCCGACGCACCACGAGGGTCTGGACGACCGCCGCCTGCTGGGCGCGTCGGACGACCGCCTGGTCGCCGCGCACGAGCGGGGGCGGGCGTGATGTCCCGCCGCGACGACCTGGACGAGGTCGGCGCCGGCCCGCTGTCCCGCGGCGCGGCCGTCGTGATGTGGGTGCTGGTGATCAGCGCCCTGACGGTCGTCGTCGGCGGCCTGCCGCTGGTGCTCGTCCCCTTCCTCACGGGGGACCCCTCCAACGTGTGGGCCGTCGCCCTGCTGCTGGTCCCCATGGGTCCCGCGCTCGCGGCGGCCATGTTCGCGTGGCGCCGGTTCATCGAGGAGCGCGACCTGGCACCCGCCCGGCACTTCTGGCGGGGTTACCGCCTCAACGCGCTCGACGTGCTGCGGTGGTGGGTGCCGGTGCTCGCGGCGCTGGCCGTGATCGCCTTCTCGCTCGCGCACCTCGACACAGCCGGCGTGCCCGCCGGCTACGGCATCGTGCTCGTGGTGCTGTCCGTGGCGCTGCTCATGTGGGCGGTGACGGCCCTGGCGCTGTCGTCGCACCTGAGCCTGCGCACGCGGGACGTGGCCCGCCTGTCCACGTACTACCTGGCGGCCAAGCCGCTGGTGACGCTCGGGGTGCTGTCCCTCGTGGTGCTGGCCGTGGGCATCGTCCTGTTCACGTCCGACTGGGTGCTGGTGATGCTGGCCGGGCCCCTCGCGTTCGCGGTGGTCACCACCACCGAGCCGGTCGTGCGCGACGCCGTGGCCCGCTTCACCGCCGACCCGTCCGCCGATCCCGAGCCGTCCGCGGCGGCCCCGTCCGCCGATCCCGACCCGTCCCCCTGAGGTGCCCGTGTCCCTCCCTGCCGGTGACCACATCCGCTACGGCGGCGACTACAACCCGGAGCAGTGGCCCGCCGCGGTGTGGGACGACGACTACGCGGCGTTCGACCTCGCGCACGTCACGACCCTGACCGTCGGGGTGTTCGCGTGGGCGCACACCGAGCCGGCGGAGGGGGCGTACGACTTCTCGCGGCTCGACGCGATCGTCGAGCGGGCGCACGCGCAGGGCCGCGACGTCGTGCTCGCGACGCCGAGCGGCGCGATGCCGCCGTGGCTCGCGCGCGCGTACCCGGACGCCTGCCGGGTGGATCTCGAGGGGCGCCGGCACGTCTACGGGCAGCGGCACAACCACTGCCCGTCGTCGCCGGACTTCCGGCGGCTGTCCGTGGCGATGGCCGATCGGCTGGCCGAGCGGTACGGGGACCACCCCGCGGTGGTCGCGTGGCACGTCGGCAACGAGTACGGCGGCGCCTGCTACTGCGACCTGTGCGCGGCCGGGTTCCGCGAGTGGCTGCGGGCGCGGTACGGCACGCTGGAGCGGCTCAACGGGGCGTGGAACACGCTGTTCTGGTCCCACGTCTTCGGTGACTGGGACGAGGTCGTGCCGCCGTCGATGCTCTCCGAGCACTGGCGCGGGCCGAACCACACGGCGTTCCAGGGCATCACGCTCGACTACCGGCGCTACATGTCCGACCGCCTGCACGAGGGGTACTCGGACGAGAAGGCGGCGATCCGGGAGCGCAGCGCCCTGCCCGTCACGACCAACCTCATGGGGTTCTTCCAGCCCCTCGACTACCACCGGTGGGCCGACGACCTCGACTTCGTGTCCTGGGACAACTACCCGCCGCTGCCGGACGACCCGCTGCGGACGGCGGCCCGCATGGCGGCCACCCACGCGGCCATGCGCGGGCTGAAGGGCGGCCAGCCGTTCTGGGTCATGGAGCAGACGCCGTCGACCACGGCGTCGCGGGACGTCAACCCGGTCAAGCGGCCGGGCGTGCTGGGCCTGTGGACGTGGCAGTCGGTCGCGCACGGTGCGGACGCCACCCTGTACTTCCAGATGCGGCAGTCGAAGGGCGCGTGCGAGAAGTACCACGGCGCGCTGATCGACCACTCCGGGCGCACGGACACGCGGGTGTTCCGGGAGGCCGCGGAGCTCGGTGCGGGCCTGGCGCGCACCGGGGACGCCCTGCTGGGCGCCCGCACGCCGGCCCGCGTCGCGCTGCTGCTCGACTGGGACTCGTGGTGGGCGGTCGAGATGACCGACGGGTACAACCGCCACGTCTCCTACCTGCAGACGCTGCTGCAGCACCACCGCGCCCTGTGGTCCCTGAACGCCGAGGTGGACGTGGTCCCGGTGACCGCGGACCTCGCACCGTACGACGTGGTCGTCGCGCCGCTGCTGCACCTGCTCAAGGGCGACGTCGTCGAGCGCCTGACCGCGCACGTCGAGCGCGGCGGCTCGCTGGTGACGACGTTCTACGGCGGTCGCGTCGACGAGGACGACAACGCGTACTGCGGCGTGCCGCCCCTCGACCCGCTGCTCGGCACGCGGGTGGAGGAGACGGACTCGGGCGTGCCGGGTGCGGCGAACCCGGTGACGCTCGAGCTCGACGGGGTCGCGACGACGCACGACGCGACGCTCGTGTTCGAGCTGCTCGTCCCCGACGAGGGCACCGAGGTCGTCGGCACGTACGGCGCCGACTTCTACGCGGGCCGGGCGGCCGTCACGCGCGCCCGGCGGGGCGCCGGCTCCGCGTGGCACGTCGCGACGGGCCTGGACGACGCCGGCCTGGCGCGGGTGCTGCGGCACGTGCTCACCGGGCACGGGCTGGTCGGCCCGCACGCGGACGACGTGGGCGTCGAGGTCGCACGCCGGGTCGCACCCGACGGGACCACGTCCACGTTCGTGCTGCACCACGGCGACGCGCCGGTGACGGTGACCGCGCAGGTGGCGGGGGAGGACCTGCTGACCGGGCGGGTCGTGCGGGTGGGCGACGACCTGACCCTGGCCCCGGCCGAGGTCCTGGTCCTGCGCGGCTGAGCACACCGCGCGGGCGTCGCCCGGGGTGGTTAGGCTCCCCGACCATGGCTCTCCTCAGTGACGACACGTCCGGTCCGACGCCCGCCCTGGCCCCGCTCGGGCGGGAGCGCGTCACGGCGGTCCTGGACGCGCGCGGCCTGGAGTACGGCATCGACGAGGACGGTGACGTCGGCGGGTACTTCGACGGGCACCTCTTCTACTTCTTCCTGCTGGGCCCCGGCGACACGTCGCTGCAGGTGCGCGGTCGCTGGAGCCGCGAGGTGCCCGCCGCGCGCCTCGCGGACGTGACCGCGCTGGTCAACGAGTGGAACTCGACCCACCTGTGGCCCAAGGGGTACGTGCGGACCGAGGACGACGTCCTCGGTGTCTACGGCGAGCACACGGTGGACTACGCCCACGGGGTCGCGGACGTCCAGGTCGACCAGCACCTCGCGTGCGGCATCGCCACGACGCTGCAGCTGTTCGCCCAGCTCGACGAGGCGTTCCCGGCCGAGGCGGCCGCGGCGCGGGCGGCGCTGCAGCAGCAGCAGGGCTGACACCCCACCCCCGACGACGAGGAGCCCCCGCATGCCCGCCCTGCAGCCGTACCGCGCCGCCGACGACCGGTACGCGACCATGCCCTACCGCCGCACCGGGCGCTCGGGCCTCGACCTGCCCGCGCTGTCCCTGGGGCTGTGGCACAACTTCGGTGACCTGACGCCGTTCGGCACGCAGCGTGACGTCCTGCGCCGCGCGTTCGACCTGGGCATCACGCACCTCGACCTCGCGAACAACTACGGCCCGCGGCCGGGCGCGGCCGAGGAGAACCTCGGCCGGCACCTGGCGGCGGACCTGCGGCCCTACCGCGACGAGCTCGTCATCTCCACCAAGGCGGGCTACGACATGTGGTCCGGCCCGTACCAGGACGGCGGGTCGCGCAAGTACCTGCTGTCGTCCCTCGACGCCTCGTTGCGGCGCATGGGGCTGGACTACGTCGACGTCTTCTACCACCACCGTCCGGACCCCTCGACGCCGCTCGAGGAGACGATGGGTGCGCTGGCGCAGGCCGTGCGCAGCGGCAAGGCGCTGTACGTGGGGGTCTCCAACTACACGCCGGCCCAGACCCGCGAGGCGCACGCGGTGCTCGCCGGCATGGGCGTGCCGCTGCTCATCCACCAGCCGAGCTACTCGATGTTCAACCGGCACGTCGAGAACGTCGCCGAGGGGCAGACCGAGTCGCTGCTCGACGTCGTGGGCGACCTGGGGGTGGGGACGATCGTGTTCTCGCCGCTGGCGCAGGGGCTGCTGACCGACAAGTACCTGGGCGGTGCCGCCCCGGCGGGGTCCCGCGCGGCCGGTGCCAGCCCCTTCCTCTCCGAGCGCGCGCTCTCGGAGACGTACCTGGCGCGCGCGCGTGCGCTGAACGAGATCGCGGCGGGACGCGGCCAGACCCTCGCGCAGCTCGCGCTCTCCTGGGTGCTGCGCGACGACCGCATCACCTCGGCGCTCGTCGGCGCGAGCTCGGTGGCCCAGCTCGAGGACAACGTGGCCGCGTTGTCGGCGCCGCCGCTGACGGACGACGAGCTGGCCGCGATCGACGAGCACGCCGTCGACGGGACGGGCCGCTGAGGCGGTTCGGCCGATGAGGCGTGAAGGGGTGCTGCCGAGGTCCGGCAGCACCCCTTCACGCATCGCCCGGGACGGGCGTCAGTAGATCGGCCGCCCCGAGGCGTCCGGGACCCCGGACTTCCGGAAGAAGTAGGAGCGCACCTGGTCGCGCCACTCGGTGGCGGACCGGACCTGCTCGGTCAGCCGCTCGGCGACCCGCGCGTGCAGACGGTCGTCGACGAGGCCGCGCAGCGCGTCCCACGCGGGCACCCACGACTCGACGACGTCGACGGCGTCGGCGCGCGAGTCGTAGACGTGCTGGATCACGGTGGTGCCGCTGTGCAGCACGTGCGAGTACGGCACGTGGTGGAAGAACAGCAGCAGCTCGTCCGGGCAGGTGGCCAGGTCCTCGTACGTCTCACGCCACGGCGACGGGTACTGCCCGGCGTAGCCGGTCCCGGTCGCGACGGTCCGGTCGACGCCGATGCCGTCGCGGTCCGCGAAGTGGTACGTGCCCCACTTCGAGTACTCGTACCCGTCGACGTTGGGCCCGTAGTGCATGCGCCCCGGGTCCACCATGAAGCCCACGCCCAGCGGGGCCGTGTACGCCTCGTACGTCAGCCACGAGCCGTCCATGAGCGTGTGCAGCGTGTCGCGCACGCGCGGGTCGGCGCCGGGGAACGTCAGGCCGATCCACTCGTCGAGCAGCGCGACCGGGTCCGCCTCCGGGTCCCACGCGAGCCGCCCGTACGCGTACAGGTTGGCCTGCGCCAGCGGGTGGCCGGTCCAGAACTCGTCGTCCCCGACGTTGGACACGGCGGTGACGCCACCGGCCGGCAGCTCCCCGGACGGCGTGTCCCGCCGCCCCGGCAGTCCCGAGACGAGCGCCGCGACGTCCCGCGTCGCGTCCTCGGCCAGTGGGAACGTCAGCACCTGCGACCACAGCGGCCCCAGGTAGCACACGTGCTTCTGGTGGCCCGTGTACTCCTGCGTGACCTGCAGCTCGACGGCCAGGCGGGTGCGGGGCATCGCGGCCAGCACGGGCGAGATCGGCTCCCGGGTCTGGAAGTCGATCGGCCCGTACTTGACCTGCAGCACGACGTTGTCGTCGAACCGGCCGTCCAGGGGCGCGAAGTGGTCGTACGCGGCCCGCGCGCGGTCGGTGCGCCGGTCGCGCCAGTCCTGCTCGTGGTTGTAGACGAACGCGCGCCAGAACACCGTCCCGCCGTGCGGGCGCAGCGCGCGGGCCAGCAGGTTCGCCCCGTCGGCGTGGTCGCGGCCGTACGCGAACGGCCCGGGCTGCCCCTCGGAGTCCGCCTTGACGACGAACCCGCCGAAGTCGGGGATCGTCGCGTAGACGCGGTCCGCCGCGGCGGCCCACCACGCCTGGACGTCCGGGTCGGCGGGGTCCGACGTCGGCAGGCCACCGAGCACCACGGGCGACGCGAACGACACCGACAGGTACGTCCGCACCCCGTGGGGGCGGAAGAGGTCGGCGACGCGCGCGACGTCGGCCAGCCCGTCGGTGAGCAGCCGCGCCTCGGTGCGGTGGACGTTGACGTTGTTGATCGCCACCGCGTTGATCCCGATCGACCCGAGCAGCCGCGCGTAGTCGGCGACGCGGGACAGGTCCTCGCGCACGCGGCCGTCCGCGTAGAAGATCGAGCCGCCCGCGTACCCGCGCTCGACCTGCCCCATGACGGGGTGGACGTCGATGTTGTCCCAGTGGTCGAGCATGCGGACCGGGGCGACGGGCAGGTCGCGCACCGGCGGGGCGTCGTCACCGAACGCGTCCTCGCCCAGCCGTACCACGTCGTGCAGGCCGTAGAGCAGGCCCGTCGCGGCGCCGGCGACGACCACGGTGGTGCCGCCTGCGCGGACCCGGACGAACATGTCAGGGCTGAGGCCCGGCGCCCCGTCGGCGGCGACGAGCGCGCCGTCGGTGGCCACGGCCACCAGCGCGTCGTTCGGGTGCGGCGGCTGCGGGGCGCGCCCCGGGGGCGGGACCTGTCGGGCCGCCCCGCTGTCGCGCTCGGCGGCACGCGACGCCACGACCAGCACGAGGTCGTGCGACCGGACGGACGCGGCATCGGGCAGCGCCTCGCTCGGTGCGAGGACCGTGACCGACCCGCCGTGCGCGGCGGTGGCCCGCCGGACCTCGTCGACGACGGTCGCGCCGACCGGCCCGGCGTCCGGGCCGACGGCCACGAGCACACGCCGGGAGCCGAGCGGTGCGAACGCGGCGTCGGGCAGCCACGCGGGGTGGACCTGGGGCGTGTCGGTGGCGCTCACCAGTCGTGCACCGTGCCGTCCTTGAGCCGGTTGAACGGCAGGTAGGCCGCCTGGTACGGGTGGCGCGAGGCCGCCTCGTCGTCGTAGGTGACGCCCAGGCCGGGCTCGTGGCCCGGGTGCAGGTAGCCGTCGGCGAACGTGAACGACGTGCGGAAGACCTCGTCGGTCGTCGCGGAGTGCTTCATGTACTCCTGGATGCCGAAGTTGTGGATCGCGAGGTCCAGGTGCAGCGCCGCGGCCATGCCGACGGGGGAGATGTCGGTGGGGCCGTGGATGCCGGACTTGATCTGGTACTGCGCCGCGAAGTCGAGGATGCGACGCAGCGCCGTGATGCCACCGGTGTGCGTGACCGCCGAGCGCACGTAGTCGATGAGCTGCTCGCGGATGAGGGTCTGGTAGTCCCAGACCGTGTTGAAGACCTCGCCGATCGCGAGCGGCGTCACGGTGTGCTGCCGCACCAGGCGCAGCGCGTCCTGGTTCTCCGCCGGCGTGCAGTCCTCCAGCCAGAACAGGTCGTACGGCTCGAGGTCCTTGCCCAGGCGCGCGGCCTGGATGGGCGTCATGCGGTGGTGGCCGTCGTGCAGCAGCGGCAGCTCGGGGCCGAACTCGTTGCGCACGGCCTCGAACACCCGGGGGATGTGGCGCAGGTAGGCCCGGGTGTCCCAGTCCTCCTCGGCCGGCAGGGGCGCGCGCTGGGCGGGCTCGTAGTCGTAGCGTCCCGACGACGACGGCTGTGCCGCGACGCCGTAGACGGCGTCGACGCCGGGCACGGAGGTCTGGACCCGGATGGACCGGAAGCCCTCGTCGAGGTGCTGGCGGATCGAGTCGAAGAGCTCGGGCAGGTCACGGCCCGACGCGTGGCCGTACGCCATGATCCCGCTGCGCGAGGCGCCGCCGAGCAGCTGGTAGAGCGGCATGCCGGCGAGCTTGGCCTTGATGTCCCACAGCGCGACGTCGACGGCGGCGATCGCGGCCATGGTCACGGGCCCGCGGCGCCAGTACGCGCTGCGGTAGAGGAACTGCCAGGTGTCCTCGATCGTGTGCGCGTCCCGGCCCATGAGCAGGGGGACCACGTGGTCGGTCAGGTAGCTGGCGACAGCCAGCTCGCGCCCGTTGAGGGTGGCGTCACCCAGGCCCTCCACGCCATCCTCGGTGACGAGGCGTAACGTTACAAAATTGCGGCCGGGGCTGGACACCAGCACCTCGGCCGAGCGGATCGTCGTGCCGGGCATCGTGGGAGGCTCCTTTCGCCCGATCGCGACGTCGCGAGGGGCACTGGTGAGAGTAGGCCCCGACACGCTAGGCTGGCAATCGTTTGCCAGCAAGATCCGCCCGGTGCACCGCCGCACCGTCGGCGACGAGCTGACCTGGAGGGTGCATGGCCGTCAGGCGACAGCCCACGTTGCGGGACGTGGCAGCGGCCGCAGGGGTCGCCGTGTCGACCGCGTCGCGGGCGTTGACCCGCCCCGGGCGGGTCAACGCGGACACCGCCGACCGCGTCGTCGCGGCCGCCAAGGAGCTCGGGTACATCCCGAGCGCGTCGGCCCGCGCGCTGCTCTCGGGCCGCACCGCCACCGTCGCGCTCGTGCTGCCCGACGTCACCAACCCGTTCTTCTTCGGGCTGGTGCGGGGCACCGGTGCGCGGCTGCGGGAGTCCGGGTACGTGCAGGTGCTCGCCGACACCGAGGAGTCCGCCGAGGTCGAGCTCGACACCCTGCGCAAGCTCCGCGGCCAGGTCGACGGCGCCGTGCTCGCCGCCTCGCGTCTGTCCGACGAGCAGATCGCGGCCGCGGCGGCGGATCTCGCGCTCGTCGTGGTCAACCGCACCATCCCCGGCACGCCGGGCGTGCTGCTCGACACCGCCGGTGGCATGGTCCAGGCGCTCGAGCACCTGGCCTCGCTGGGGCACCGGCGGGTGGCCTACGCCTCCGGCCCGGTGACGTCGTGGTCCGACCGGCGCCGCCGCGAGGCACTGGAGCCGGCCGCGGCGCGCCTGGGCGTGGAGCTCGTCGTGCTCGGCCCCTACGCCCCGGTGCGGCAGGCCGGTGCGGCCGCGGCCGACGCCGCCCTCGACGCCGGTGCCACCGCCGTCGTCGCGTTCAACGACCTGCTCGCCTTCGGTGTCCTCGAACGGCTCGACGCCCGCGAGGTGCCCGTGCCCGAGCGCCTGAGCGTCATCGGGTGCGACGACATCTTCGGTGCCGACCTGGTGCGTCCCGCCCTGACGACCGTCGAGTCACCCGTGGAGGAGGCGGGGCGCATGGCGGCCGACCTGCTGCTCGCGCGGCTCGAGGGGAACCGCCCGGCCGACGACGACCCCGACGCGGCGCCGGCGGCCGACCCGGACGAGGCCTCCGACCTCGACCGGGCGCCCGACCTCGACGACGAGCCGGTCACCCGGGGCCGCGACGCGGCCGACCCCGTGCTGCTGCCCACGCACCTGGTCGTCCGGTCCTCGACCGGGCCCGTGGGCTGACGCAGCCCGACAGGTCGACAGCCCGGGGCGTCAGCCGTCGGCCGCGACCGTGGCCAGGACCCCCTCGGCGTACCGGTCGAGCTTGGCCGCGCCGATCCCGCTGATCGTGCCGAGCTCGGCACGCGTCGTCGGGCGACGGGTCGCGATCTCGCGCAGCGTCGCGTCGTGGAACACCACGTACGCGGGCACGCCCTGCTCCTTGGCGGCGCCCGCGCGCCACGCGCGCAGCGCCTCGAACAGCCCGGCGTCGCCGCCCGTCAGGTCCGCCGCCGCCGCCGGGGTGCGTCCGGAGCCGCGTCGCTCCCGCGTCGAGCGCCCGGTGCGCTCCGGCTCGCGGCGCAGCCGCACCTCGCGCTCCCCGCGCAGCACCTCCGCCGACGCGGGCAGCAGGCGGATCGTGCCGTAGCCCTCGGTGTCGACCGCGAGCAGCTCGGCCGCGAGCAGCTGACGCACCACGCCGCGCCACTCGCCGTCCGACAGGTCCTGCCCGATCCCGAACGTCGACAGCTGGTCGTGCCCGAGCTGCTGCACGCGCGGCGTCACCTTGCCGCGCAGGATGTCGACCAGGTGGCCCACCCCGTACCGCTGCCCGCGCTGGTCCAGCCGCACCACCGTCGACAGCAGCTTCTGCGCCGGCACGGTGCCGTCCCACGACTGCGGCGGCTCCAGGCACGTGTCGCAGTTGCCGCAGGGCCCGTCGGACTCCTGACCGAAGTACGCGAGCAGCTGCACCCGGCGGCAGTCCACCGTCTCGCACAGCGCGAGCATCGCGTCCAGGTGCTGCGTGAGGCGCCGCTTGTGCGCGGCGTCGCCCTCGGACGTGTCGATCATGCGGCGCTGCTGCACCACGTCCGCCAGGCCGTACGCGAGCCAGGCCGTCGACGGCAGCCCGTCGCGGCCCGCGCGTCCCGTCTCCTGGTAGTAGCCCTCGACCGACTTGGGCAGGTCCAGGTGCGCGACGAACCGCACGTCGGGCTTGTCGATCCCCATCCCGAAGGCGATGGTCGCGACCATCACGACGCCGTCGTCCCGCAGGAACCGGGACTGGTTGGCGGCCCGGACCCGCCGGTCGAGCCCTGCGTGGTACGGCAGCGCGTCGATGCCCTCCTTGCGCAGCGTCTCGGCCGTCTGCTCGACGGACGCCCGCGACAGGCAGTAGACGATGCCGGCGTCGCCCGCGTGCTCGGTGCGCAGCAGCTGCAGCAGCTGGGCGCGGGGGTTGTCCTTCGGCACGATCCGGTAGCGGATGTTGGGGCGGTCGAAGCTCGCGACGAACTGCGCGGCGTCCGTCAGCTGCAGGCGCTCGCAGATCTCCCGGTGCGTCGTGTGCGTCGCGGTGGCGGTGAGCGCGATCCGCGGCACGTCGGGCCAGCGCTCGTGCAGCAGCGACAGCGCCAGGTAGTCGGGGCGGAAGTCGTGCCCCCACTGGGACACGCAGTGCGCCTCGTCGATCGCGAACAGCGCGACGTGGCCGCGGTCCAGCAGGTCGAGGGTCTCCGGGACGCGCAGCCGCTCGGGGGCCAGGTAGAGCAGGTCCAGCTCGCCCGCCAGGAACGCGGCCTCCACCGCCCGGCGCTGGTCGCGCTCCTGCGTCGAGTTGAGGAACCCGGCGCGCACACCCAGGGCCGACAGCGCGTCGACCTGGTCCTGCATGAGCGCGATCAGCGGGGAGACGACGACCCCGGTGCCCTCGCGCACCAGCGCGGGCACCTGGTAGCACAGCGACTTGCCGCCGCCGGTGGGCATGAGCACCACCGCGTCACCGCCGGCGACCACGGTGTCGACGATCGCGGCCTGCTCGCCGCGGAACGCCTCGTAGCCCCAGACCCGGTGCAGCACCTCGGCCGGCGTCCCGTGGGACGGGGCCGGGCGTCCCGCGGCCGTGCTGCGCGGCGCGTCCGGTCGGCGCGCGCTCGTGCGGCCCGGCGCCGGCGCGCCCCACGGGTCCTCGTCCCACGCCTCGGGCGGCGGGGCGTCGTCCGGCGGCGGGGGAGCGTCGTCCCACCACGGCTCGGCCGGCGCGTCGTCCCAGGTCGGGGCGTCGGCGGGCGGCGGGTCGTCGAGCGGTCCGGCCGACCGTCGGCGACGGGTCTCGGGAACGGCGGGGTCCGGCAGCACGCCCCCACCCTACGAGCCGTCGGGCGTGCGGCGGGGCGCGTCGGCGTCCGGCTGTGGACGGGAGGCCGGGACCCGGCGCCTCAGCGCCCGTCGGCGGGCTCGGTGTCCCGCGGCTCGACGAACCGGGCCTGCAGCGCCGCCCCGGCGCCGTCGCTCAGCAGCGCACCCGCGGCGGCCTGGCCCCGTGCCTGCAGCGACCGCACCACGACCTTCTCGTCCCCCTTCAGCAGACCGTCGACCGCCTGCCGGGCCACGTCGGCGGGGTCGTCCTTGTGGCCCTGCCCCGCGCGCGTGTCCTGCATGCCGGCGGTCTCGAAGAAGTCGGTGTCGGTCGGGCCCGGCAGCAGCGCCGTGACGGTGACACCCGTGTCCCGCAGCTCGTACCGCAGCGCCTGCGCGAACGACAGGTCGAACGCCTTCGACGCGGCGTACGTCGCGTAGTACGGCCCGGGCATGAGCGCGCCCACGGACGACGTCACCAGGACCCGGCCGACACCGCGCTCGACCATCGCGGGCAGCAGCGCCTTGGCCAGCCGCACCGGGGCGACCACGTCGAGCGCGATCGTGGCCAGGTCGTCCTCCAGCGGCACGTCGAGGAACGCGCCGCCGGCGCCCCGCCCCGCGTTGAGCACGAGCACGTCCAGCGGCCGTCCCCCGGCCACGACGTCGGCGACGAGCGCGTCGACCCCCTCGGCCTGCGTGAGGTCGGCGCGCACGGCCCGCGCCGCGCGGCCGTGCTGCGTCAGGCCCTCGGCGACCAGGCCGATCGCCTCGTCCTCGGCGGTGACGACGAGGTCGTGGCCCAGCTCGGCCAGCCGCGTCGCGATCTCCAGGCCGATGCCGCTCGACGCACCGGTGACGAGCGCGAGCGGGGCGGGCAGCAGGGGCGTCTCCATGGCACGCACCTCCGGGTCGACGTCGGGCGCACCACGCTACGGGCGGTCCGGCAGGCGGGCACCCGGAGACCGCGGACCGGGCACCTGACACCGCACGAGGGCCCGCCACCTGCGGATCCGCCGCGCGGCGGACCCGCCGACGCGACGCGACGGGCGCGCGATCCGTAGGGTGGCGCCCATGGGAACCGCACTCGTCACCGGCGCCAGCGCCGGACTCGGTCTGGAGTTCGCCTGGCAGCTCGCCACCGCCCGCCACGACGTCGTCCTCGTCGCCCGCGACGAGCAGCGGCTGACCCGCCTCGCCTCGCAGCTCGAGGCCGCGGCCGGCGTCCGTGCCGAGGTGCTCGCCGCCGACCTCACCGACCGCGGCGACCTCGAGCGCGTCGCCGCCCGCCTGCGCTCGGACGAGCGGCCCGTCGGGCTGCTCGTCAACAACGCGGGCATGGGGCTCAACCAGAGCTTCGTCGACGGCGACCTCGCCGCGGAGGAGCGGGCGCTCGACCTCATGGTCCGGACCGTCATGGTGCTGTCGCACGAGGCCGCCGGCGCGATGCGGGCGCGCGGCCGCGGCGCGATCCTCAACGTCGGATCCGTCGCCGGGCTCATCGCGACCGGCACCTACTCCGCGCACAAGGCGTGGGTGCGGGTGTTCACCGAGGCCCTGTCGGTCGAGCTCAAGGGGACGGGCGTCACCGCGACCGTCGTCGCCCCGGGGTTCACGCGCACCGAGTTCCACGAGCGCGGGCGCATCGACACGGCGCACTACCCCGAGGTGGGCTGGCTCGACGCCGAGGACGTGGTGGCCGCCGCGCTCGCGGACGTCCGCCGCGGTGTCGTCCTGTCGACGCCGAGCCTGCGGTACAAGGCGGTCTCGGCGCTGCTGCGCCTCGCGCCCCGCTCCGCGGTGCGGGCGTTCGGCGGGTACCGGCGCGCGCTGCCGGACGGTGCGCAGGCGCAGACCGACGAGTCCTGACCCGTCGGCCCGTCGGGCTGCGTGCCCGCGGCAGCGGCCGCCCCGGCACCCGGACGCCGGACGCCGGGCGCCAGGGCGGCCCGGTACCCTCGGGCCGTGACCGACGCCCCCGCCGCAGCGCCCCGTGACCAGCTCGTCGCCCTCGTCCGTGACCTCGCCGTCGTGCACGGGCGGGTCACGCTGTCGTCCGGCAAGGAGGCCGACTACTACGTCGACCTGCGCCGGGTGACGCTGCACCACCGGGCTGCGCCGCTCATCGGCCACCTGCTGCTCGACCTGCTCGAGGAGGTCGGTCTGGGCACCGCGGAGATCGACGCCGTCGGCGGGCTCACGCTGGGTGCGGACCCCGTCGCCACGGCGCTGCTGCACGCCGCCGCGTCGCGCGGGCAGGACCTCGACGCGTTCGTCGTGCGCAAGGCGGGCAAGGCCCACGGCCTGCAGCGCCGCATCGAGGGCCCCGACGTGGCCGGTCGTCGCGTGGTCGTCGTCGAGGACACGTCGACCACGGGCGGGTCGGCCATCACCGCGGTCGAGGCCGTGCGGGAGGCGGGCGGCGAGGTCGTGGCCGTCGCGACGATCGTCGACCGCGGCACCGGCGCGCGCGAGGCGATCGAGGCGCTCGGCGTCGCGTACCACCACCTGCTCGACCTGTCCGACCTCGGCCTGGCCTGACGGGCACCGCGGTGCGGCAGGGGGTGCGGTTCGGCGCGTACGCCGTGCTGGGGCTGGTCGCGTTCGTCACCGTGGGCTCGTGGACCGGTCTGGCTCCGCAGGGCGGCGGGATGCTCCTGCTCATCGGCGCGGTCGCCGTGCTGAGCGCCGTGGGCGGCGCGTGGCTGCGGCGCCGGCGCGCCGCGGAGCTGACGGCGTGGGCGGCGGCGACCGGCTGGACCTTCGCACCGCGGGACCCCGGGCTCGGTCTGGCCGCCCTGCAGACGGGCCGGCCCTTCGGCCAGGGCCGTTCGCGCACGGTCACGGAGGTCCTGACCGGCACGTACGAGGGGCTGTCCGCCGTGTCGTTCACGTACACGTGGACCACGGGCAGCGGTGACGAGCGGCGCGAGCACGAGGTGCACGTCGTCGCGCTCCGCCTGCCCGCCCACCTGCCGACGCTCGAGGTGACCGCGGAGGGCGTCGGCGCCCGCGTGGCCAAGGCGTTCGGTGCGCGCGACCTGCAGCTGGAGTCCGCGGCGTTCAACGCCGCGTACCGGGTCGACGCGCCGGACGCGCGCACGGCGCACGCGATCCTGCACCCGCGCACCCTCGAACGGCTGCTGCGGCCCGACGCCCTCGGCGTCGCCTGGCGCATCGAGGGCACGTGGATCACGTCCTGGGAGACCGGCGCCACGGACACCGCCCGCATCGCACCCCGGCTGGGCGTGCTGGCGGCCGTGGTGCGGGGGGTCCCGCGCCACGTGTGGCAGGACCACGGGTACGACCCGGCCCGGGACGACGCCGCACGCGGCACCTGAGCACGGGGACGCGGCCGGTACGATCGGCGCACGTCCCGACCCAAGGAGTCGCCGTGAGCGGAGGCCTCATCGCCCTCGTCGTGATCGCCGTCGTCGTCGTCCTCGTGCTGCTGTGGGGGGTCGCGCAGTACAACGGGTTCGTCCGCCTGCGGAACCTCGTGCAGGAGTCGTGGCGGCAGATCGACGTCGAGCTGCACCGCCGGCACGACCTGATCCCCAACCTCGTCGAGACGGTCAAGGGGTACGCCGCCCACGAGCGCGGCGTGTTCGACGAGGTCACGCGCGCCCGCGCGGCGGCCGCCGGACCGAGCGCCGGGCCCGCCGAGCAGGCCACGCAGGAGAACGCGCTGAACGCCGCGCTCGGCCGGCTGCTCGCCGTCGCCGAGAACTACCCCGTGCTGCGCGCCAGCGAGAACTTCCAGCAGCTGCAGGCCGAGCTGGCCAACACCGAGGACCGCATCGCCGCGGGGCGCCGGTTCTACAACGCCAACGTGCGCGAGCTCAACACCAAGGTCGAGTCGTTCCCCGCCAACCTCGTGGCCGGTGCGTTCGGGTTCACGCGCGCCGAGTACTTCGAGGTCGACGACCCGCAGGTGCGTCGGGCCCCGACCGTGGGGTTCTGAGCCGCCGCTGCCGCACCACCCGACGCCCGGCCCGTGGTGGCCGGGCGTCGTCGTGCTCAGTGCGAGAACGTCGCGATGTGCTGGGCCGACGGTGCGGCGTACCGGTCGGGCGCCAGCAGTGACGGCAGCCGGTGCAGCAGCGGGTCGACCAGGCCGCGGCGCGGGTCCAGCAGGTGCGCCTGCTCCAGGCGTGCCAGCAGCCGCGCCACCTCGGCCGTCGACAGGCGGAGCGCACGTGCCAGCTGCTGCGGCTCGACGAACCGGTCGGTGGTCGCGCACAGCGCCGCCAGCAGCAGCTCGGTCGGGCAGCCGCCCTCGCCGCGGCAGACGTCGTGGTGCAGCCCTGCCGCCAGCCACCGGACCAGCTCGTCGCCGACGTCGCCCAGGTCGCGGTGCTCGGCCAGCGCGCGCGGCAGGCCGCCGTGGCGCAGGTAGGCGCTGCGCACGTCCTGCGTGCCACCGCCCGGCTGGGCGAGCAGGACCTCGGACATGCTCGCGGGGTGCAGGCGCCGGACCGTGGCGGCCGGCACCTCCTGCTCCAGGGCGGCGAGGTCGGCGGGGTCGAGCACGGACGTCGTGACGACCACCTGGTCGCCGCGGTGGAACGCGTGGGCGGCCACCTGGGGCCACCCGGCGACGGCGCCCACCTCGTCCAGGACCAGCACGCGCGGGTCGTCGCACGCCGGAGCACCGGTCCGGGTGGGGGTGCGCACCGTCGTGGAGAGGTCGGCCGGCTCCCACTGCGCGACCGTGCCGTCGGGCTCGGTCCGTTGGACCGGGACGAGCACCACGCGGCGGGGGTCGGTGCGGGGGTCCGCCACGAGATGCGCGACGACGTCCTTGACCGCGGTCGTCTTGCCGACGCCGCGCGGGCCGGCGACGACGGTCACCGTGCCGGGACGGGGTCCGGCGGCGAGGTCCGCCAGGATCGAGCGGGCCGCCTGCGTCGCCGGCTGCCACTCGTGGCGTGCGCGGGTCGCCAGGTCGGCGTCGTCGAGCACCCAGGACGCACGGCGGCGACGCGACCACCAGGGGTTGGCCGCGCGCAGCACCTGGGCGAGCTCGCTGTTGCGCATGCTCCAGCGTGCCCCCGGCGCAGGGCGTGCAGGCGGGACGAACGGCCCCGGAGGAGCCCCTGGGCGGCCCGGACGCCCCTCAGACGAGCGCGAGCAGGTCCTGCACCGAGTCCAGCACCGCCGTGGGGCGGAACGGGAAGCGCTGCACGTCCTGCTCCCGCGTGGACCCCGTGAGCACCAGGTACGTGCGCAGGCCCGCCTCGATGCCGGCCACGACGTCGGTGTCCATGCGGTCGCCGACCATGACCGTCGTCTCCGAGTGCGCGTCGATCCGGTTGAGCGCCGAGCGGATCATCATCGGGTTGGGCTTGCCGACGAAGTAGGGCTTGCGTCCGGTCGCGGCCGAGATCATCGCGGCCACGGCGCCGGTCGCCGGCAGGTCGCCGTCGGCGCTGGGCCCCGTGACGTCGGGATTCGTGGCGATGAACCGGGCGCCGCCCTGGACCAGGCGGATGGCCTGCGTGATCGCCTCGAACGAGTAGGTGCGCGTCTCACCGAGCACGACGAAGTCGGGGCGGGTGGCGGTCAGCGTGTAGCCGGCCTCGTAGAGGGCGGTCGTCAGGCCGGCCTCACCGATGACGTACGCGGAGCCCCCGGGCATCTGGTCGGTGAGGAACTGCGCCGTCGCCAGCGCGGACGTCCAGATCGACTCCTCCGGCACGTCGAGCCCGGTGGCGGCGAGCCGCGCCCGCAGGTCGCGCGGCGTGAAGATCGAGTTGTTCGTGAGGATGAGGAACGGACGGCCGGCGGCCTTGAGCGCGTCGACGAACTCCGCCGCGCCCGGCAGCGCGGTGCCCTCGTGGACCAGGACGCCGTCCATGTCCGAGAGCCACGACCGGATCTCGCGGGTCATCGCTCGGTGCGCTCCGCCGCACCGTCGTCGACGACCTCCGTGCCGGCCTGCCCGTCCACGGGCGGCGTGGCGGCGTGGCCGAAGACCTCCCGCTCGACGGCCGCGCGCTCGACCGGCTCGTCGTAGTCGGTGTCGCGGCCCTCGACCGTCTCACCGGCCTTCTCCTTGCGGCGCGCCTTCCACAGCTCGAACACCACGGGCAGCACCGAGACGCCGACGATGAGGATCAGCAGGGCCTCGATGTTGTTCTTGATGAAGGAGAAGTTGCCCAGCCAGTAGCCCAGGAGCGTGACCCCGACGCCCCACAGCAGGGCGCCGATGACGTTGTACGACACGAAGTGGCGGTAGTGCATCTTGCCGACGCCGGCCGCGACGGGCGCGTACGTCCGCACGAAGGGCACGAACCGCGCGACGATGATCGTGCGGCCGCCGTACTTGTCGAAGTACGCGTACGTCTGGTCGATGTACTTCTGCTTGAAGAACCGCGAGTCGGGCCGGTTGAAGACCTTGGGCCCGAGCTTGCGGCCGATCACGTACGCGACCTGGTCGCCCGTGAACGCGGCGAGGAACAGCAGGAGGCACAGCACCCAGATGTTGAGCTGCAGCGAGTCCTGCGCGACGAGCGCCCCGGCGGTGAAGAGCAGCGAGTCACCGGGCAGGAACGGGAACAGCAGCCCGGTCTCGATGAAGACGACGGCGACGATGCCGATGAGCGCCGCGGTGCCGAACGAGTTGATGAGCTTCTCGGCGTCGAGGAAGTCCGGGCCCAGCGCGGGCAGCGGGCCGGCCGCCAGGGCCTGCATCGGGGCATCGGTCAGGGCGGCAGCGAGCACCGTCGTCGTCAGCATGGGTCCCAGCGTACGGCGCGCGACGTGGGCGGCGGCTGGTCCCCGGGTGCAGGACCCGTGCACGTCGGGCCGCCGGCGCCCCGGGCGCGGACGGTGACGGCGCTGGGCGGGCGTGGGGGCCGGGTCACCGGTCGACCCGCGCGCTGCCCCCGCCCGCCAGCTTGAGGACCTCGGCCTTCGTCACCATCGTGGTGTCGCCGGGCGTGGTCATGGCGAGCGCGCCGTGCGCGGCGCCGTACTCGACGGCGGTCGCCAGCGGCTGCCCGTCGAGCAGGCCGTAGATCAGCCCGGACGCGAACGAGTCGCCGCCGCCGACGCGGTCGAGGATCTCGAGGCGCTCGCGGTACGTCGCCTGCACGACCCCGGTGTCGCGGGACCACGCGATCGCGCCCCAGTCGTTGCAGGACGCCGAGTGCACGGTGCGCAGCGTGGTGCCGATGACCTGGAAGTTCGGGTACGCGGCGGCGGCCTGCTCGATCATCGCGGCGAACGCGTCGACCTCGATGGCGGAGATGTTCTCGTCGACGCCCTCGACCTCGAACCCGAGGGAGGCCGTGAAGTCCTCCTCGTTACCGATCATGACGTCCACGTGCTCGGCGATGCGCCGGTTGACCTCCTGGGCCGTCGCCTGCCCGCCGATGGCCTTCCACAGCGAGGGCCGGTAGTTGAGGTCGTAGGACACGACGGTGCCGTGACGCTTCGCGGCGGTCACCGCCTCGACGACGAGCTCGGCCGTCGTCCCGCTGAGCGCGGCGTAGATGCCGCCGGTGTGCAGCCAGCGCACGCCCAGGTCCCCGAACAGGTGGTCCCAGTCGACGTCGCCGGGCTTCATCTGCGAGGCCGCGGTCAGGCCGCGGTCGGAGACCCCGACGGCACCGCGGACGCCGAACCCGCGCTCGGTGAAGTTCAGGCCGTTGCGCACGCCGCGGCCGATGCCGTCGTAGGGCACCCACCGGATGAACGAGGTGTCGACACCGCCGGTGAGGACGAGGTCCTCGACCAGGCGGCCGACCTCGTTGTCGGCCAGAGCGGTGACGACGGCCGCGCGCAGGCCGAACGCGCGGCGCAGGCCGCGGGCGACGTTGTACTCGCCGCCGCCCTCCCACGCGCGGAACTGCCGGGCGGTGCGGATGCGGCCCTCGCCCGGGTCGAGGCGCAGCATCACCTCGCCGAGGGAGACGACGTCGTAGCGGCACTCGGCCGCGGGGCGGATGGGCAGGCTGCTCATGGGGTCCTCGGTCTCGTGGAGGTCGGCGTCCGGGGGCGGTGCGGCGCGGATCAGCGCCGGGTGAGGGCGACGGCCTCGGCGGTGAGGCGGGTGACGGTCGCGAAGTCGCCGGCACGCACGAGGTCCTTGCCCACCATCCATGAGCCGCCGACGGCGACGACGGCGGGCACGTCGAGGTACTCGTGGAGGTTCGCGGCGCTGACACCGCCGGTGGGGACGAACCCCACCCCGCCGAACGGGGCCGCGAGGGCGGCGATCGCCTTCGGGCCGCCCGACGTGCCGGCGGGGAAGAACTTCACGGTCGTCAGGCCGAGCTCGAGCGCGGCCTGGATCTCGGTGGCGGTGACCGCACCGGGCAGGGCGAGCACGCCGTGCTCCTGGCACCGCTCGACGACGGCCCGGCTCAGCCCGGGGGAGACGACGTACGAGGCGCCCGCCGCGACGGCCTGGTCGACCTGTGCGGCGGTCAGGACGGTGCCGGCGCCGACGAGCAGGTCGCCGCGCTCGCTCATGACGCGGATGGCGTCGGGGGCCGCGGCGGTGCGGAAGGTCACCTCGGCCACGGGGAGCCCGCCCGCGACGAGCGCGGCGGCGAGCGGCGCGGCGTCGGCGGCGTCGTCGAGCACGACGACCGGGACGAGCCGGGCGGCGGCGAGCTGGTCCAGGGTGTCCATCGCGGGTTCTCCTTCGAACGTGTTGCGCCTAGCGGAACGCTCGTGCCGCTGAGGGGAACACTGTCTCATGTCGGGGTCCACCCCGTCACCGGCGGGCGCGCCGCGGCACACCCGCCCGGGGGGCCGCCGCTGCGCGGGGGTGACCAGTGGTCGGTTCGGCGGTGCTCCGGGCCCGGGTGGGTGCTCCGGGACGACCAGCGGTCGACCGCAGGGGGTGGGACCGGCCGGCCGGCTCACGGGTGGGGGAGGGTGAGCCCGTCCGGCAGCAGGGGCGGCAGCACGCGCAGCACGGCGGCGTGCAGCTCCGCGACGCGTCCGGGCGTCATGCGCTCGACCGGGGCGGTGACCGACACCGCCGCGACCGCTGCACCCGCGCGCACGAGCGGCACCGCGAGGCAGCTGATGCCCGCCTCGTTCTCCTCGACCTCCGTCGCGTACCCCGTGCGGCGCGCCCGCTCGAGGACGTCCCAGACGTGCTCGGCGTCGACCTCGCCCGCCGTGAGGTAGCCGGCGAGCGCCGCGCGGTCGGTCCCGCGGTACGCCAGGAGCGCCCGACCGAGCGCGGTGGTGACCGCGGGGCTGCGGCGCCCGATCGCCGACCAGACGCGCACCGGGCGCTCGGGCTCGACCTTGTCGAGGTAGACGACCTCGCGCCCGCCGAGCACGCCCAGGTGGACCAGCTCGTCGACGTCCCGGCTCAGCGCCACGAGCGCGGGGTGCAGCAGCACGGGCAGGTTCTCGTCGCCGAGGTAGTCGTCACCCAGCCGCGTCGCCGCGGGGCCGAGCACGTACCGGCCGGACGGCTCCTGCGTCGCGAAACCGCGGTGGCGCAGCGCGGCGAGCGTGCGGTGCACGGTCGTCTTGTTCAGCCCCAGCCCCGACGCGAGCTCCGCCAGCCCGGTGCCGTGCGGCCCGGCAGCCGCCAGCGCCTCGAGCACCCGCAGCGCCCGGTCGACGGCCTCGACCGGTGACGCCCCCACGCCGACGGCGTCACCGGCGACCGGTGCCTCGTCCTGCGGGGGTGCCATGCCTGCAGCCTAGGAGCCCGCGGTCGCGAACCGTGGCGTGCGGACACGGCGCGCGCCACCGGGGCCGCGGTGCGGACCGCGCCGCGGGCGCCCGCGACTACGCTCGGCAGCATGCCGCGATCGGACGACCCTGCAGGTCAGGAAGGCTCCGTCGCGGGTGCGGCGCAGGCGGGCCCGGCGGTGGGCGGCCCGCCGGACGAGGTCGGCGTCGGGCCCTGGCCCGGGGGCCCGGCGGCCTGGCCACGGCTGCCCGGCACGGACCGCCTCGACCCCCGCTACGACCCCGAGCTGCTCGCGCACGGCGACCGGCGCAACGTCGTCGACGCCTACCGCTACCGGACGGTCGAGGCGATCGTGGCCGACCTCGACACCCGGCGGCACCCGTTCCACGTCGCGATCGAGAACTGGGCGCACGACCTCAACATCGGCTCGGTGGTGCGCACGGCCAACGCGTTCAACGCCGCGGGCGTGCACGTCGTCGGGCGTCGTCGCTGGAACCGGCGCGGCGCGATGGTGACGGACCGCTACCTGCACGTGCACCACCACGCCGACGCGGCGGCGCTCGCGGCGTGGGCCGCCGGCGCCGGGCCGGACGGCGGGCGCCTGCCGGTCGTCGGCCTCGACAACGTGCCCGGGTCGGTACCGATCGAGGGGTACGCGCTGCCGCGCGCGTGCGTCCTGCTGCTGGGGCAGGAGTCCACGGGGCTGACCGCCGCGGCGCAGGACGTCTGCGACGTCGTCCTGCACATCACCCAGCACGGCAGCACGCGGTCGCTGAACGCGGGCGCGGCGGCGGCGATCGCCATGCACACGTGGATGGTGCAGCACGTGACGCCGCCCGGCGGCGCCGGCGCGCACTGACGGCGTCGCGCTCCCGGGCGGTCCTCGGGCGCATGCACCACGACCTCTCCCGGGCCGGGCGACCTGGTCCCGGTGGACGTCCCGGAACGCTCGGGGCCCGGTGGTGGCAGACTCGTGTCGTACCGCACCCGAACATCAGGAGAGCCGCGATGCCCATCGCCACCCCCGAGGTCTACGCCGAGATGATCGACCGGGCGAAGGCCGGCAAGTTCGCCTACCCCGCCGTCAACATCACGTCGTCCCAGACCGTCACCGCCGCCATCCAGGGCTTCGCGGAGGCCGAGTCGGACGGCATCATCCAGGTCTCCGTCGGTGGCGCCGAGTACGCCTCCGGCTCGACCATCAAGAACCGCGTCTCCGGCACGCTCGCGCTCGCCGCGTACGCCACCGAGGTCGCCAAGAACTACGGCGTGACCATCGCGCTGCACACCGACCACTGCGTCAAGAAGAACCTCGACTCGTGGGTCCGCCCGCTCCTCGCCCTCGAGGCGGAGCAGGTCAAGCGCGGCGAGAACCCGACGTTCCAGTCGCACATGTTCGACGGCTCGGACATCCCGCTGGACGAGAACCTCGTCATCGCGGCCGAGCTCCTCGAGCTCTCGCAGGCGGCCCGCACGATCCTCGAGATCGAGGTCGGCGTCGTCGGTGGCGAGGAGGACGGCCACGAGGCCGAGATCAACGAGAAGCTCTACACCACGGCCGAGGACGGTCTGAAGACCGTCGAGGCGCTCGGTGCGGGCGAGAAGGGCCGCTACCTGACGGCCCTCACGTTCGGCAACGTGCACGGCGTCTACAAGCCGGGTGCGGTCAAGCTGCGCCCGTCGATCCTCGCGGACATCCAGCGTGAGGTCGGCGCGAAGATCGGCAAGGAGTCGCCGTTCGACCTCGTCTTCCACGGCGGGTCCGGGTCGACGGCCGCGGAGATCGCCGAGGCGGTCGACAACGGCGTCATCAAGATGAACATCGACACCGACACGCAGTACGCGTTCACGCGCCCGGTCGTCGGCCACATGTTCACCAACTACGACGGCGTCCTGAAGATCGACGGCGAGGTCGGCAACAAGAAGGCGTACGACCCGCGCGCGTGGGGCAAGCTGGCCGAGGCCGGCATGGCCGCCCGCATCGTCGAGGCGTGCCAGCAGCTGCGCTCGGCGGGCACCCGGATCTCCTGACCGGTGCGCTGAGCCTGCACGACGGCCCCGGTCCCCGCGAGGGGGACCGGGGCCGTCGTCGTCCGGGGCCCGACGTCACCGGCGTCGGGGCGACGCGTCAGGACGTGGGCTCGTGTCAGGACGTGGGCTCGACCGGCTGGAACGGGGCGTCGTCGTCGTCGACCACGTCGAGCAGCTCGCCGATGCGCGTCACCTCGAGGAGGAAGCGCACGGTGGGCGGCACGCGCAGCAGGCGCACGCGGTGCTCGCTGCGGATCGACAGCCGGGCGAGGAAGGCCACGCCCGACGAGTCCATGAACGTGACGTGGTGCGCGTCCACCTCGATCGGCAGACCACGCTGCTCCGCCTCTGCCGTGGCCTCCTGGAGCTCGGGGCCGAGGTCCGCGTCCACCTCGCCCGACAGGACGATGCGGGTGCGGTCGGTCCCCACGATGACCTGCACTGCGCCGGGTTCGCCGACCGTGACCGGGTCGGTCGGGTCCGCCGTGGCGGCATCCTCGTCGGCGGAAGGACTGTTAGCGTCTCGCACGATGCTCCTTCCGGGCGCTGGTGGGGCTCGCCGGGTTGGTCGAGCCGTCCATCCGTTCGGCACGCTAGACGATCGGAGGTGGTGGTGGTCAACTCCCACGCCACGGAACCGACGTCCGAGACTACGCCAGCGAACCGGGGGAACGGTCCGGTCGCCCTGCCGTTGACCGGTCCTGCGCCCACCGCGGCGGCGCTCGGGGCCGCGTTCGCCGCCACCGAGGTGCCCTACGCGGTGCTGCGTACGCAACCCTCGGGCATCCGTGTCGTGTGGGTCAACGACGCCCTCGCGCGTGCCGTCGGGTACGCGGCCGACACCATCGTGGGGCTCGACGTGCTGGCGGACCCGCGGGTGCGGCCGACCGACCCGGAGGCGGTGCGGGAGTACCGGCGCGGGCCGTCGACCCACCCGGTCGTGCTGCGCCGCGCCGACGGCGTGCACGTGCGGTGCGTGGCGCACGTCTCGGCCGTGCCCGCCGGTGCCGACGTCCCGCCCGGGACGCTCGTCGCGGGCGTGCAGGACCTCACCGCCGAGCTCAGCGCGTCCGCCGAGCAGGCGGCGCTCGTCGCCGAGGAACGTCGTGAGCGGCGCAGCCTGTCGCTCATCGCACGCGTGTCGGACCTGCTCATGGACGTGGACGAGCCCCACGGGCTGCGCGAGATCGCGGCGCTGCTGGAGTCCGAGGTGGTCGAGCGTGCCGACTTCTTCCTCTTCGACAACGGGCTGTGGGCGGCGGACGGGCTCGAGCCCGCCCGTGCGGGCGTCGCGCGCCACCACGGGCCGTCGGGCCGGATGCTGTCGCGGTGCCGGCAGGACCCGGTGGGCCGGCTGCTGGCCGGCACCGACGGCGACGTGCTGGAGCTGGACCTGGCGGCCGAGCACCCCGAGGGCACCTACGCGCAGTGGCTGTCGGCACGGCTCGCGTCGGACGACGCCGACGGCGACCAGCGGGTCGTCGTGCAGGTGGTCCCGGGCCGGCGACGGCCGGTCGGCATGCTCGTCGTGCGGCCCCGCGGCGGCGGGGGGACCGCCGCGCTGGACGCCTCCGAGCGCACGGTCGTCGAGCTGGTGGCGCGACGCGTGGGGCTGTCCATCGACAACGTGCGGCTGTACGACCGCGAGCACCGCCTGGCCGAGACGCTGCAGCGGGCGATGCTGCCGGAGCAGGCCGAGGTGGACGGTCTCGACGTGTGGACGTACTACTCGCCCAACTCCGACGACGTGCAGGTGGGCGGCGACTGGTACGACGTGCTGCAGATCGACCCGCAGACCGTCGGCGTGGTCATCGGGGACGTCGTCGGGCACGACGTCGAGGCGGCCGCCACGATGGGTCAGCTGCGCTCGGTCGTGCGGTCGTACGCGTTCGACATCACCACGCCGGGTCCGGTGCTGGACCGGGTCGACCAGCTGTTCGGCGGCATGCGGATCCCGCGGGCCGCGAGCCTGGTCTACTCCGCGCTGGTCCGCGGCGAGGGCGGCTGCTGGACGCTGCGCTACTCCCGCGCCGGGCACCTGCCGCTGCTGCACGTGCGCGACGGGCGCACCCGGCTGCTGCGCGGCACGGGTGGTCGGCTCGTCGGGTTCGGCGAGGGCGGGCGGGCGACGGACGAGGTCGAGCTCGCACCGGGTGACGTCGTCGTCTACTACACCGACGGGCTGGTCGAGCGTCGCGACCGCAGCCTGCGGGCCGGGCTGGAGGAGCTGGAGACGGTGGCCGCCGCCGTGACCGCGCGGGACGCCGCGGGCATCGGCGAGGACCTGCTCTCGCGGCTCGCGGACCACCCGGAGGACGACGTCGCCGTCGTGGTCCTGCGTGTGCCCGGCACCGACGACCACCTGGCGGGAGCCGTCTCGCCGCGGCGGCGGCGGTGGGCGCTGCCCAGCGAGCCGGCGTCGATCGGCCGGGCCCGCCACGCGGTGGTGCGCACCTGCCAGGCGTGGGAGATCCCCGACGCCGCCAACGCCGAGCTCGTGGTCTCCGAGCTGGTGGCCAACGCCGTCCTGCACGGCTGGGGGCACGTGGCCCTGCAGCTGTACGACACGGGCGACGGGCTGCGCATCGAGGTCGAGGACGCCAACCCGACCCCGCCGGTGACGACCGACGGTCACCCCGGCCGCGTGGGGGGCTTCGGCATGCAGATCGTCGAGCGGCTCGCCGACTGGGGGTGGCGGCAGTCGCGCGGCGGCAAGGTCGTGTGGGCGAAGGTGCGCCCGGGTTCACTGCCCGCGTCGGCGCGGCTCGCCTGAGGGCGGTCGCGCGGCGGGGGTCGCCGACCGGTCGTCCTGCAGGCGGGCCTTCGTGTGCCGGTCCGAGCTCGGGCTCAGGCGGGGGCGGGGGCGTCCTCGGGGGTCAGGGCCGCCTCGGCGCCCAGCTCGCAGCGGTGGTCCGCGTCGATGCGGAACAGCTCGAGCGCGCCGCAGATCTCCAGCACGAAGAGGTCCCGGTCGGCCGCACCGCGCAGCACCGTGGCGCCGCCGCGTCGACGCCCCGCGTCGGCCAGCGAGATGAGGAACGCCGCGCCCGTGGAGTCCATGAAGGTCACCCGGCACATGTCGATGACGAGCAGCTGACGGCGCAGCCCGACGACGCGCGCCGTCACCTCGGGGAACTGGTCGCGCTCGGCCAGGTCGAGGTCGCCCGCCACGACGAGGGTCGTGGTCGTGGACGATGTCGAGATCTCGATCATGGGTCCTGTGCTCCGTACCGACCGGGGAGGGGGGCGCGGGGGCGGGTACTGGTCGGCCGTTCGACTGTAGTCGCGGGTCCCGCGACGTGCGAGCGCACGCCCGGCTCGTCCCGGTTCGCCGGGCCGGTCCGGTCGTGCCCCGCGGGGTCCGCCCGAGCGTGCCCGGTCGTCGGTGCGGTGCCCGGCGACCTCCCGCCGCGCACCGCGGTGCACACTGGCGCCATGACCCACGAGAACCTGCTGGACGGACCGCCCCCGACGCTGCTGCCCGCCGACGGCGCCGACGCGACGGCCCGGGCCGCGCTCGCCGCGGGCACCGACCCGCGCGACGTCGTGCCCCTGGCGCCCGCGTCGTCCCTGGTCTGGGCGCTGCTCGCGGAGCGCGCGGCCGACCCCGTCACGGCCTACGCCTTCGCCCGCACCGGCTACCACCGCGGCCTGGACGCGCTGCGGGGCGCCGGCTGGCGCGGCCGCGGCCCGGTCCCGGTCGCGCACGAACCGAACCAGGGCTTCCTGCGGGCGCTGCTCGCGCTCGCAGGCGCCGCGGACGCGATCGGCGAGACGGCCGAGGGCGAGCGCTGCCGCACGTTCCTGCGGGACTGCGGCACGTCGGCCGAGGAGGTCGCCGCGCTGCGGTGAGCCGTCCGCGGCGGGCGGGCCGGGCCTGTTCGGGTCCCCGCCCGGAACCGGCCGGGGACCCGTCCCGACCGTGGCCGCGCGGCGCTCCGGTACCCTTCCCGGTGGTACGCGTTCACTGCCGCGCGTGCTGGGGTCACCCGCGCCGCGAGCCCGCTCGCGCCCGTCTGCGGGCTGAGCCGCACCGCAGGCAGCCTGGGAGTGGTGATCGTCATGCCGGCCGTCGTGGTGCTCGGAGCCCAGTGGGGTGACGAGGGCAAGGGGAAGGCGACCGACCAGCTCGGTGACCGCACCGACGTCGTCGTGAAGTTCAACGGCGGCAACAACGCCGGGCACACGGTCGTCATCGAGGGCGAGAAGTACGCCCTGCACCTGCTGCCCTCGGGGATCCTCACGCCGGGCGTGGTCCCGGTCATCGCCAACGGTGTCGTGGTCGACATCGAGGTGCTGTTCGAGGAGATCGACGCGCTGGAGGCCCGCGGGGTCGACACCTCGCGCCTGCTGGTGTCGTCGGCCGCGCACGTCATCGCGCCGTACAACCGGACGATGGACAAGGTCGCCGAGCGGTTCCTCGGCAAGCGCCGCATCGGCACGACGGGCCGGGGCATCGGCCCGACGTACGCCGACAAGATCAACCGCATCGGCATCCGCGTCCAGGACCTCTTCGACGAGGGCATCCTCCGCCAGAAGCTCGAGGGCGCCCTGGACCAGAAGAACCACCTGCTGGTGAAGGTCTACAACCGGCGCGCGATCACGGTCGAGGAGACCCTCGACGACCTGCTGCGCCACGCGGAGCGGCTGCGCCCGTTCGTGGCGGACACCCCGCAGTTCCTCAACCGCTCGCTCGACGAGGGCAGGACGCTCGTGTTCGAGGCCGGCCAGGCCACGATGCTCGACGTCGACCACGGCACGTACCCCTTCGTCACGTCGTCCGCGTGCACCGCGGGCGGGGCGTGCACGGGCTCGGGTGTCGGTCCGACCCGCATCGACCGGGTGGTCGCGGTCGCCAAGGCCTACACGACGCGGGTGGGCGAGGGGCCGTTCCCGACCGAGCTGCTGGACGTCGACGGGGAGTGGCTGCGGCAGACCGGCGGCGAGTTCGGCACCACGACGGGCCGTCCGCGCCGCACCGGCTGGTACGACGCGGTCGTCGTGCGCTACGCCTCGATGGTCAACGGGCTCACCGACCTGGTGGTCACCAAGCTCGACGTGCTCACGGGCCGTGAGCGGATCCCGGTCTGCGTCGCGTACGACGTGGACGGCCGCCGGGTCGAGGACATGCCGATCGACCAGAGCGACTTCCACCACGCCCGCCCGGTCTACGAGTACCTCGACGGGTGGTCCGAGGACATCAGCGGCGCGCGCGACTTCGACGACCTGCCCAAGGCCGCGCAGCGGTACCTCCAGTACCTCGAGGACGTGTCGGGCACGCGCATCTCGTCGGTGGGCGTCGGGCCGGGCCGCGAGGCGACGATCATCCGGCACGAGCTGCTGGGCTGAGCCCACCCCCGCGCCCGGCCCGCCGCGACGTCAGCGGGTCCCGGGCTGCGGGGCGGCGAGGTCCGCCGGCGTCACGCCGCGCATCGCGACCGCGAGACCGGCCGCGACGGCGAGCGCCGCGACGGTGGCTCCCACGAGCGTCGTGGCGATGCCCCAGCGCTCGGCGACGGCACCGCCGAGCAGGGCGCCGACGGGCATCAGGCCGAAGACCAGGGTCCGGGTGGCGCCGCCCGTGCGGCCGAGCATGTCGCGCGGGACGATGCGCTGGCGCACGGACTGGCTCACGACGTTGCCGATCGTGCTGAACGTGCCCATGACCAGCAGGGCCGCGCCGATCGCGACCGGGTGCGGCACGAGCACGGGCAGCGCGAGGGTGCCGAACGCGACCGACCAGGAGCCCACCATCGCGCGCACCTCGCTGGTCCGCGCGAGCACGGGGCCCACGAGCGCGGAGCCGAGGACGGCGCCGACGGCGGCGAGCGTGAGCAGCAGCGGGTAGACGGTCGCGGGCACACCGACCCGGGACCCGGGGCCGACGACCCAGAGCACGAAGACGGTGATGTAGGCGGTGCTGGTCAGGTTGACGAGCGCACCGGCGAGGACGAGCGGGCGCAGCACCCGGTGCCGCAGGACGAGCGCGAGACCGTCGCGCACGTCCGCCAGGGCGCGCCGGACGACCCCCGGCGTCTCCTCGCCGGACGCGCGCGAGGGTGCGTGGCTGTAGCTGCCCGGCAGCCCGCGCCACAGGACGAGGACGGCGAGGGCCGCCAGCCCTGCCGGTGCCCCGAACGCCCAGCCCGTGCCGAGCGCGAGCAGCGCCCCGGACGCGGGGGAGCCGAGGAACGTGTTGGCCACCTCCTGCACCGACACGATCCGGCCGTTGGCGGTGGGCAGCTGCTCGGTGGTGACGAGGTCGGGCACCAGCGCGTTGGCGGCGAGGTCGGCGAAGACCTCGGTCGTGCCGTAGGCGAGGACGATCGCGAGCAGCCAGGTGAGGGTCAGGCCGCCGCTGACGGCGAGCCAGGCCGCGCCGGCGAGCAGGACGGCCCGTGCGGTGAGCGCGACCACCTGGACGCGGCGTCGGTCGGTGCGGTCGACGACGACGCCGGCGACGATGCCGAGCAGCAGCCACGGCAGCCACGTCGCGGCGGTGAGCAGCCCGATCTGGCCCGGGGACCGGGTGAACCCGATGGCGACGAGCGGGACGGCGACCATGAGGATGCCGTCGCCGAGGTTCGACGCGCCGGACGCGACGAGCAGCGCGCGGAACCGCGGCCCCAGCCCTCGGTCGCCGGTGGTGGGGGCGGGAGGTGCGGCGGCGGGCGGGGGCGCGGGCGGTGCGTCCGGCGTCGTGGTGGCGGTGCTGTCCATCGGGACCTCGCTAGGGTGAGAGGACGCTCTGCAAAGCGTTCTATGCAAAGAAGACTCTGCAAAGGTATCTCTGCACATGACGGACGACAAGTCCCTGCGCGGCCCGAGCATCGGCGCCGACGCCCTCAAGGCGTTCGCTCACCCCCTGCGCATGGCGATGTACCGGGCGCTGCGCAACGACGGCCCGGCGACGGCGAGCATGCTGGGGCGCGCGCTGGGGGAGTCGAGCGGCCAGACCAGCTACCACCTGCGCCAGCTCGAGCGGCACGGCTTCGTCGAGGACGACCCCGACCACACCGGGGGGCGCGAGCGCTGGTGGCGCGCGGTCGGGTTCACGATGGACAGCGCCGACCTGCTCGTCGACCCGGCCACGGCGTCGTCCGCCCACGCGGTGATGCAGGCGATGGTCGCGGAGCGGTCGCAGGAGCTCGCTGCCTGGGTCGAGGACGTCGACCTCACCTGGGAGGCGCAGGTGATGTCCAGCACCGGCCTCGACCTCACGCAGGACGAGACCCGCCGCCTCATCGAGCGCGTGCTCGAGGTGGTCGACGAGTACAAGGAGCTCAGCGACGCGCGCGGCGAGGACGGCGCCGACGGGGCGCGCCGCGTGCGCGTGCACCTCGACGTCTTCCCGGTGCGCCACGGACGGCCCGGCGAGGGCTGAGGCGCACCGGCGCGCAGCGCCGTCCGGCGTCCCGGTGCGGTCGCCGCTGCCCGGTGGCCACCGCGCAGGTAGGGTCGGGCCCCGTGAAGATCCTCGTCGTCGGCACCGGTGCCCGTGAGCACGCCCTCGCCCGCACGCTGTCCCTCGACCCGGAGGTGACCGGGGTGCACGCCGCCCCGGGCAACCCCGGGATCGCGCAGCACGCGACGTTGCACGCACTCGACCCGCTGGACGGGACGGCCGTCGCCGCGCTCGCGACGTCGCTCGGCGTCGACCTGGTCGTCGTCGGCCCCGAGGCGCCGCTGGTCGCGGGCGTCGCCGACGCGGTGCGGGCCGCCGGGATCCCGGTGTTCGGGCCGTCGGCGCAGGCCGCGCGCCTCGAGGGGTCCAAGGCGTTCGCCAAGGACGTCATGGCCGCCGCCGGCGTGCCGACGGCCGCTGCACGCGTCGCCACCACGCTCGACGAGGTCGCCGCCGCGCTGGACGAGTTCGGCGCCCCCCACGTCGTCAAGGAGGACGGGCTCGCCGCCGGCAAGGGCGTCGTCGTGACCGACGACCGCGCCGCGGCGCTCGAGCACGCCGCCGCGTGCCTGGCCAAGGACGGCGGCCGTGTGGTCGTCGAGGAGTTCCTCGACGGCCCCGAGGTCTCGCTCTTCGTGCTCAGCGACGGCACCGACGTCGTGCCGCTGGTGCCCGCGCAGGACTTCAAGCGTGCGCTGGACGGCGACCAGGGCCCCAACACCGGCGGCATGGGCGCGTACTCGCCGCTGCCCTGGGCGCCCGACGGCCTGGTCGACGAGGTCGTCGAGAAGGTCGCGCGGCCCACGGTCGCCGAGATGGCCCGCCGTGGCGCGCCGTTCGTCGGGGTCCTGTACTGCGGCCTCGCGCTGACCAGCCGCGGCGTGCGCGTCGTGGAGTTCAACGCCCGGTTCGGCGACCCGGAGGCGCAGGTCGTCCTCGCGCGCCTCGCGACGCCGCTGGCGGGCGTCCTGCTGGCGGCGGCGCAGGGTCGCCTCGGTGCCCTCGAGCCGCTGCACTGGCGCGTCGACGCGGCGGTCACGGTCGTGATCGCGTCGGCCGGGTACCCGGGTGACGTGCGCACGGGTGACCCGATCACCGGCCTCGACGGTGCCGACACGGTGCCGGGCGTCCACGTCCTGCACGCGGGCACGGCGGTGCGCACGGCGGTCGACGACCCGGAGAACCCGGACAACCCGCTCAACGACCCGCTGCTGGTCTCCGACGGTGGGCGTGTGCTGTCGGTGGTCGGCGTGGGGGAGACCCTCGGCGAGGCCCGCCGCGCCGCGTACGTCGCGGTCGACCAGGTGGCCCTCGCCGGCTCGCACCACCGGACCGACATCGCGCTGGCGGTCGCGGAGGCCTGACGGACCGCACCACCACGTGGTCGTCCGTCGCGCACCGGCGGTGCCGCGCGCCACACTGTGCGCGTGACCCACGCACCCCTCGCCCCGACCGTCACGCTGCCGGGCTGGCGGCACGTGTACTCCGGCAAGGTCCGGGACCTGTACGAGCCCGACGACTCGGTGGCGGGCGTCGCGCTGCGCGACGAGCACGGCGACGTCGTGCTGGTCGTGGCCTCGGACCGGGTGTCCGCGTACGACCACGTGCTCAGCCCCGGGATCCCGGGCAAGGGCACGGTCCTCACGCAGCTGAGCCTGTGGTGGTTCGAGCAGCTCGCGGACCTGGTGCCGAACCACGTCGTGTCCACCGACGTGCCCGACGCCGTCGCGGGCCGGGCGATGGTCTGCCGGCGCCTCGACATGTTCCCCGTCGAGTGCGTCGCCCGGGGGTACCTGACGGGTTCCGGCCTCGCGGAGTACCGGGTGGACGGCGAGGTCACGGGCATCGCGCTGCCGGCCGGCCTGGTCGACGGCTCGCGGCTGCCCGAGCCGGTCTTCACGCCCGCGACCAAGGCCGAGCTCGGTGAGCACGACGAGAACGTGCGCTTCTCGGTGGTCGTCGACGCGGTGGGACCCGAGACGGCCGAGCGGCTGCGCGACCTGACGCTGGCCGTGTACGCGCGTGCCGAGCGGGTCGCGCGCGAGCGGGGCGTGATCCTCGCGGACACGAAGCTCGAGTTCGGCACCGACCCGACGTCCGGCGCGATCACGCTCGGTGACGAGGTCCTGACGCCCGACTCGTCGCGCTTCTGGCCCGCCGACGCGTGGGAGCCGGGCCGGTCGCAGCCCAGCTTCGACAAGCAGTACGTGCGGGACTGGCTGACGTCGCCCGCCTCGGGGTGGGACCGTGCGTCCGACGCGCCCCCGCCGCCGCTGCCCGCGGACGTCGTCGAGCGCACCCGCGAGCGCTACGTCGAGGCGTACGAGCGGCTGACGGGCCGACCGCTGGACGTCTGACCGCAGCGGCTCGGCCCGCTCGGTCGGGCGGCCGTCAGGCGGTGGCCTCCAGCCGGACCTCGTCCAGGGCACCCAGCTCCCGCCAGGCCAGCTCCTGCGGGGCGGTCACGGCCAGCACGTCGGCGGCGGGCAGCGGGCCCAGGTCGAGGCCGGTGAGGTCCGCGACGTCGGCGACCGGCACCTGGTACGTGCGGTACGGCCCGAGCGGCGGCGGCTCGTCGGCCTCGGCGGCCGCGTGCGTGGTGGCGGCGAGCTCGGTCGCCGGCAGCAGCGGCGTCTGGTCGAGCACGAACGCGGCGGACGCCAGGCGCCGCCCCGCGTCGAGCGACCACGCGGCGACCTTCCAGAAGCGGCGGGGGAGCTGGACGCCCCGGTACTCCGGGTCGTCCCCGGCGAGGACCGGGCCGGTGAGCACCGACAGCCGCAGCCGCTGCGCGCGGGCGTGCTCCAGCAGGTGGTCCTCCAGGCCCAGCCACAGCTCGCGGCTCTGGTTGAACCCCGAGGCCTGCGGCGCCGCGTTCGGGTACGTGAACGTGTCCCGGCTCGCCTGCGCCGCCTCCCCCGGGGTGCCCCACACCGGGTCGCGCCGCCGCACCAGGTGCCCACGGTCCAGGTCGTTGCGGGCGTACAGCTCCGGGCCCGTCTGCTCCTGCAGCGGGACGCGCTCGTCGAGGCGCCAGTCGTCGTCGCGCGGGACGTCGAGCAGCGCGACCCCGTCGATGTTGACGGCCGTGGCCGCGGCCAGCCGACGGGCCGGGTCCAGCAGCACCGTGAAGTGCGTGGCGGGGAGCTCGCGCACCTCCTGCGGCGCGCGGGGCAGCGGGACCAGCGGCCCCAGGAACGTCGGGTCGTACCCCATCAGCCACCCCTGCCCCCGAGCGGACCACCGGACCCCGACCACGGTACCCACGTCCGCCGCGGGCCGCCGGGGTGCTCGGGGGGCGACGTGCGCCGGGCCCGGGGGGTGGAGGCACGATGGGCGACGTAGTCTCCCTGCGGCTCACCCGTCCACGTCCCGGAGGTCCGGTGGAGGTCCCACACCCCCTCGTCCTGCGACGCGCGCGCCTGCTCGGGCAGGAGGCGCCCGTCGACGTCGTGCTCCGTGACGGCCGCGTCGCTGCGATCGGCGGTGCGGTCGACCTGTCCGGCGAGGCCGTCGAGGCCGTCGACCTCGACGGCCGGTTGCTGCTGCCCGGCCTGTGGGACCAGCACACGCACCTGACGCAGTGGGCGCTCGCGCGGGGGCGGCTCGACGTGTCCGGCGCGGGGTCGGCCGCGCAGGTGGTGGGGCTCGTCGCCGAGCGGCTGCGCACGCAGCCGCCGCCCGCGGGCCGCCCCCTGGTCGGCATCGGGTTCCGCGACGGGACGTGGCCCGACGTGCCGTCCGCCGCGCTGCTGGACGCCGTCGCCGGCGACGTGCCGGTCGTGCTCGTCTCGGGGGACCTGCACTGCGCGTGGGTGTCGAGCGCGGGTCTGCGGCTGTTCGGCGTGACCGCGCACCCGACGGGGGTCCTGCGGGAGGCCGAGTGGATGCCGCTCATGGGGGCGCTCGACCACGTGCCCGACGACGTGCAGGACGCGCTGGTCGCGGACGCGCTGCGCGCCGCGGCCGCCCGGGGCGTCGTCGGCGTGGTGGACCTGGAGATCGCGGACAACGTCACGGCCTGGCGGCGCCGGGCGGCGTCGGGCGACCCGGTGGTGCGCGTGCGCGCCGGCGTGTGGCAGCCGTACCTGGACCGCGTGGTGGCCGAGGACCTGCACACCGGTGACCGGCTGGCGGGGCCGCGCGTCACGCAGGGGCCGCTGAAGGTCATCGTCGACGGCTCGCTCAACACCCGCACCGCCTGGTGCCACGACCCCTACCCGGGCGTCGAGGGGCCGCTGGCGCGCGGCGTGCTCACCGTGCCGGCCGACGAGCTGGTGCCGCTGCTGCGGCACGCCCACGCGCACGGCCTGCGCTGCGCCGTGCACGCGATCGGGGACGCCGCGAACACGCTGGTGCTCGACGCGTTCGCCGCGACCGGTGCGCGCGGGTCGGTCGAGCACGCCCAGCTGCTGGACCCCGCGGACGTCCCGCGGTTCGCCGCGCTCGGGCTCACGGCGAGCGTCCAGCCGGCCCACCTGCCCGACGACCGCGACGTCGCCGACCGGCACTGGGCGGGCCGCACCGACCGCGCCTTCCCGTTCGCGGACCTGCACGCCGCCGGGGTCCCGCTCGCCCTGGGCTCCGACGCCCCGGTCGCGCCGCTGGACCCGTGGCTCGCGATCGACGCGGCGGTGTGGCGCACCGGCGACGACCGGCCGTCGTGGCACCCGGAGCAGGCGGTCGACGTCACGACGGCGCTGGCGTCGTCCGTCGACGGCCGCCCGCTGGGCCTGCGCACCGGCGACCCGGCGGACCTCGTGGTCCTCGACGACGACCCCGTGGCGCTCGCGGCGACGCCGGGTGCGGTCCGCGACGTCCGCGTCACGGGCACCCTGGTCGCCGGCACCTGGGCCCACGCCGCCCTGTAGCCCCTGCCCGTAGCCCCTGCCCGGCGGGGTCGCCCGGCGGTCCCGGTGGCGCGGCCGCCCGGCCCTCGCCTGCGTGGTGGACGCCGCCCCGCGGCGTGCGGGCGTGCCCGTAGGATCGGCCCGAACCCGTACGTCGTGAACCAGGGAGCACCCGTGGGACGAGTCGTCGTCGATGTCATGCCGAAGCCCGAGATCCTCGACCCGCAGGGCAAGGCCGTCGCGAACGCGCTGCCGCGGCTCGGGTTCGGCCAGTTCACGTCCGTCCGTCAGGGCAAGCGGTTCGAGCTCGAGGTCGACGGGCCGGTGACGCCCGAGGTCCTCGAGGCGGCCGCGGCCGCGGCCGAGCAGGTGCTGTCGAACCCGGTCATCGAGGACGTCGTGCGCGTGGCCGACATCGAGGCCGACGCGGCCGCGACGGTGGTCTCGCAGGGTCTGGCCTGATGGGTCGCATCGGCGTCGTCACGTTCCCCGGCACGCTGGACGACCGGGACGCCGCGCGCGCGGTGCGCCTGGCCGGCGGCGAGCCCGTCGCGCTGTGGCACGCGGACGCCGACCTCAAGGGCGTCGACGCGGTCGTGCTGCCCGGGGGGTTCTCGTACGGCGACTACCTGCGCGCCGGCGCGATCAGCCGGTTCGCGCCGGTCATGGGCGAGATCGTCGACGCGGCCGCCACGGGCCTGCCGGTCCTCGGCATCTGCAACGGCTTCCAGGTCCTCACCGAGGCGCACCTGCTGCCCGGGTCGATGATCAAGAACGACCACCTGCACTTCGTCTGCCGCGAGCAGGTGCTGGCCGTCGAGAACGCCGACACCGCGTGGACGCGCGCGTACGCGCGGGGCGAGCGGATCACGATCCCGCTGAAGAACCAGGACGGCCAGTACGTCGCCGACGAGCGCACCCTCGACGAGCTCGAGGGCGAGGGGCGCGTCGTGTTCCGGTACGTCGGGCAGAACCCCAACGGGTCGCGCCGGGACATCGCCGGCATCACCAACGCGGCCGGCAACGTCGTGGGCCTGATGCCGCACCCCGAGCACGCCGTCGAGGCGGGCTTCGGTCCCGACGGCCCGGCCGGTCCGCGCAGCGGCACCGACGGGCTGCGGTTCTTCACGTCCGTCCTGCAGGCGCTCGTCTCCTGACCCCGGTGGCCACGCGCACCCGCGGCGACGTGCGTCTCGAGCTCGTCGCCTGGGACGACCCGGACGCCACCACGCTGCGCACGGCCCAGCAGGCCGAGCTGCGGGCACGGTACGGCGACGACGACATCGGGCACGCGATGACCGGCGACTCGATCGTCGCGATGGTCGTGCTGCGCGTCGACGGTGAGGCCGTGGCCTGCGGTGCGCTCCGTGACGCGTCCGACGAGCTCGGCCCCGGCACGGGCGAGCTGAAGCGGATGTACGTCCGCCCGGAGCACCGCGGCCGAGGGCTGTCGCCGCGCGTCCTGACCGCGCTCGAGGAGGAGGCCGCCCGGCGCGGGCTGGACCGGCTCGTGCTCGAGACCGGCGTGCTGCAGCCGGAGGCCATCGGCCTGTACCTGGCCGCCGGGTACCGGCCCGTGGAGAGCTACGGCGAGTACGTGGGCGTCGTCGAGTCCCGCTGCTTCGCCAAGCGCCTGCTGCCACGCGTGAGCGTCGAGCGGGTCGACTGGGAGCACCCCGACGCGGTCGCGCTGCGCCGGGCGATGGTCGAGGAGCTCGCGCCCCTGTACCCCGAGCACGCGGACGACGCGGCAGGCACGGCCGCACGGCTCGCCGACGACCAGGGCACGGTGGGCTCGACGACGTTCCTGCTGCGGCGCGACGGCGAGCCCGTGGGCTGCGCGACGCGCCGCGACGCCGCGGCGTCCTGGGGCCCGGGCACGGCCGAGCTCAAGCGCGTCTACGTGGTGCCGTCCGCGCGCGGTCGAGGGCTCTCGCGGCGCCTCGTCGGGCTCGTCGAGGTCGACGCCCGTGCGCGAGGTGCCACACGCGTCGTGCTCGACACCGGCATCCGGCAGCCCGCCGCGCTGGAGCTGTACCTGTCGCAGGGCTACCGCCCGGTGGCGCCGCCCGCGGACGCCTGGCCGGTGCTTCCCGTCTCGCTGTGGCTGGCACGCGACCTCTGAGCCGCCGCGCCGCCCGGAGCCCGCAGCCGGCGTCCGTCAGGCGGCGTTCGGGTCCGCGACGAACGTGAGCACGACGTCGGGCCCCGTGAGCTCCAGCCCGTCGTCGGTGAGCTCGGCGGCGTCCACCCGGGCCAGGGCGTCGAGGTACGCCGTCTCCAGCGCCATCACCGCCGGCTCGCACGCCATGCGCGTCAGGCCGACGTCGCCGACCGACCACCCGTCGGTCGTGTCGACCGCGCCCGTGTAGGTGTTGCAGCCGGACGTCCCGGACACCCGCCCGTCCTCGACCAGCAGCGTCACCGGCGCGCCGCCGGTCACGGTCAGCGCGGCCCCGTCGACCTCGCCGGACGTCAGCGCCCACGCCCCGTCGGTCCGGTGACCGGTGCCGGGGGTGCCCGTCGCGGTCGACCCGCCGTCGGTGGTGGTCCCACCGGTCGGCTCGGTGCCGGTCGTGCACGCCGCCACCAGCAGGAGCGCGCCGACGAGGAGGGCCGTGGCCGGGGTGCGCCGTGCGCGGCCTGCTCGTGGCCGGCCCCCGCGCCGTGCGGTGCGCCCGGCCGTCGCGGGCCCGTGGCCCCGTCCCGTCGTGCGTGCCATGGCCGCCCCCTCGTGGTCCGCGGCGCACCCCGCCGCTGCCTCGACGGTATCCGCCGTGCGCGTGCCCGCCACAGGGCGCCCCCGCACCGCCGTGCGGACCGCGCCCGGTCGCGCGAGGGTACGGGGGTGACGATCCGCATCGGGACCTCCGGCTGGTCGTACGACCACTGGGACGGGGTCCTCTACCGCCCGGGGCTGCCGCCGCACGAGCGTCTCGCCCGGTACGTCGAGGAGTTCGACACGGTCGAGCTCAACGCGAGCTTCTACCGTTGGCCCCGCGACCGGTCGTTCGCGTCCTGGCGCCAGCGGCTGCCCGAGGGGTTCACCATGTCGGTGAAGGCGTCGCGCGGCCTGACCCACGCCCGGCGGCTGTACGGGCCCGAGGTGTGGTCCGAGCGCATCGCCCGGGCGTGGCACGAGCTGCGCGGCCGGCGCGAGGCGGTGCTGGTGCAGCTGCGCCCGGACGCGCAGCGGGACGACGCCCGGCTCGACTGGTTCCTGGGCTGCCTGCCGGACTGGGTGCAGGTCGCCGTCGAGCTGCGGCACCCGTCGTGGCAGACCGACGCCGTGTTCGACCTGCTCGCGCGGCACGGGGCCGCGTACTGCGTCGTCTCCGGGGCGGGCATCCCGTGCGTGCTGCGCGCCACGTCGCGCCTGGTCTACGTGCGGCTGCACGGCCCGGACCACCACCACCTGTACGCGGGCTCCTACTCCGACGACGACCTGCGGTGGTGGGCCGACCGGCTGCGGGAGTGGGAGGGGGCAGGGCACGACGTCGTGGCGTACTTCAACAACGACGGCGGCGGCAACGCCGTGCGCAACGCGTGGACCCTGCGCGGCCTGCTGGCGTGAGCGCCGTCAGAGCCCCGCGAGCACGTTGACGAGCAGCGCGACGAGGAACGTGCCGAACACGTACGACAGCAGCGCGTGCGCCAGCACGGTGCGCCGGGCCCCGGAGTCGACGATGTCCGGGTCGGAGGTCGCGAAGCTCATCGCCACCGTGATCGCGAGGTACGCGAAGTCGGAGTACCGCGGGGGTGCGTCCTGGTGGAAGTCGATGCCGCCGACCGGCTCGGCGTACCAGTCGAGCGCGTACCGGACGGTGAACATCGTCTGCAGCGCGACCCACGACGCGATCACGGCGGCCATCGCGGCGGTGATCCCGACGTCGCGGGCGCGCCCCTGCGAGCCGGCGAGCACCACGACGATCCCGACGAGGCTCATCACGCACGCCGTCAGCAGGAACGCGCCGGCCGCGAGGCGGGTCGGCTCCTCGCGGGTGGCGTGGGTCCGGGTCTGGTCGGCGTCGAGCGGCCAGAGGAACGACCAGCTCCACGCGGAGGCCACGGTCGCCACGGTGGCCCACCCGACCAGCAGCGCGGTGACGATGGTGGCGTCCGGCACCGCGCGCACCGTGACGACAGCCGCGACGACGCCGACGGCCGACGAGACGGCCAGCCGCGTCGCCGGGGTGACGTCCCCTCGCGCGATGTCCTCGGTCACGTCCTCATCCAACCGCCCGAGCTGCTGGGCGGCACGTGCAGCCGGCTCACCCCGCACCACCGCCGGCCGACCCCTCGCGCCGCGTCCGCCGGGGGAGACGGGGCTGTTGCGATCCCAGGACCGGCGCTACTGTGGCCCGCATGTTCTCCGTCCGGGTGTGTTGTCGCTGAGCTGACGACCCCGCGCGCCTGCGGCTCCGCCCTCGCTGCGCACCCCGTTCGACCTCGAGGACCTCCCCGTGGCTCAGCCCGTTCTCGCGCATGTCCGTGCGACCACCGTCCGTGCGACCTCCGCCCGACCGTCGTCCGCTCGCGCCGCATCCACCGCCACCGCCACCGCCACCGCACCTGCCCGGGCCGCGGCGGCACCCGCCTCGCCCGTGCCCGCCCCACCCGTCGCCGCCTCGGACACCGGCGCGTCGCAGGTCCGTCGCGTCCCGGCCGTCGAGGTCGCGCCGACCGTGCCCGACCGGGAGGTCGCGGAGTTCCTGCTCGACGCCGACTCGCTCGACCCGACGACGCTCGCGCTCGCGGCCGCGCGGGCCGACGTCGTGCGCGTCGTCCACTCCGCCGCGGTGCCGACCCCGTCCGCCGTCCGTGCGCTCGTCGAGGTGCTGGAGGACGAGGTGCGCGCGGTCGGCCGTGACCGCGGTGACGTGCGGGTCGTCCTCGAGGTCGAGGCCGTCGTCGCGGCCGACGCCGCGGACGCCGCCCGTCGCCGGGCCGCCGTCGCCTACGCGGAGGCCTTCGCGGCGCTGACCTGGTCCCCGTCGGCGACGTGGTTGGTGGCGCCCCCGGAGGTCCTGGTCGCGGACGCGGCGGCGCTGGCGGCCCGTACGGGTGTCGACGCGGTCGCGCTCGCCCTGGTGGGGGACTCGCGCCGGAGCGCCGCGACGCTCGCCGCCCTCGCCGCGCGCTGACCGCCCGGCCCGGCCCGGCTCGTCGAGGTCCCCTCCGGGATGCGCGCGGGCGCCCGCGTTCCTAGCGTGGCCTGACCGGACGGGCGCCCGCCCGACGGTGGACGGAGGCGAGATGACCACCACACCGCAGGGCCAGGACCTCCCGGGGACGACCGGCAGCACCCCGTGGTCGGGCAGCACCCCGACGCCCGGCCCTTCGCTGACGCCCGGCCACAGCCCGGAGCCCGAGGACGGCCCGACGCGCGACGAGGCCCTGGCCAAGGTCCGCGAGCTGCTGGGGGACCACCACCTGGCCATGCTGACGACGCAGGACGCGTCCGGCGCGCTCGTCAGCCGGCCGATGGGGGTCCAGGACACCGAGTTCGACGGGGACCTGTGGTTCTTCACGACCCTCGACAGCCACAAGGTCGCGGAGATCCGGGCGGGCTCGCCCGCCAACGCCGCGTTCTCCGGGTCGTCGTCGTGGCTGTCGATCTCCGGCACGGCGGACGTGGTAAGGGACCAGGCCCGCATCGACGAGCTGTGGAACCCCGTGGCGGCGGCGTGGTTCCCCGACGGACCGACGACCCCGGAGCTGTGCCTCGTGCGGCTGCGGGCCGAGACGGCCGAGTACTGGGACAGCCCGGGCGGGCGTCTGGCGACCGTGCTGAGCCTCGTGAAGGCCAAGGTCACGGGCACGGCGTACGACGGCGGCGAGAACGCGACCGTCGACCTGTGAGCCGGCGACGGTCTCCCGGTTCCTCCCGGTTCGTCCTCCTGGTGGACGCCCCTGACGGCGGCCGGGCCCGCTGCGCTACGGTCCCGGCCATGCGATCTCGACGGCGTCTCGCGCTCCCCGTCCTGCTGCTGCTCACTGTGGCCGCGTGCTCCGAGGGCACGACCCCCGAGCCGGAGCCGAGCGCGTCGGCGAGCGACGGGCAGATCGCTGCCCCGACCGTCCCGGGGCGCGGTCAGACGGAGCTGCCGACCGTGGAGCAGCAGCAGGAGGCGCTGGCCTCCGCCGGCGAGTCCACGGAGGCGTTCGCGGCCCCGCTCGACGCGGGCGAGAGCGAGGTCGGCCAGGTGGCCGACGTGCCGGCGGGCCCGTACCTGCTCCGCGTCGTGTGCACGTCGTCGGACGGCGGCCCGGTCACCGTCACCGTCGCCGCCGCCGCCGACGGTACCGAGCTCACGTCGTACCAGGCGCCGTGCGTCCCGGTCTTCCAGGGCGGGTCGACGATGGCGGACAGCGACCCGTTCGAGGTCCCGGCCGGTGCCGTGGACGTCGGCGTGACGGCGGCGGCGGACTCCGTCGTCGCGGTCGGCCTGGTCGCCGCGGGCTGAGCCGACCGGGCTGAGCGAACCGGACCGAGCCCGCGCGGCGCGGGCCGGCGGCGTCCGCGCGGGTCAGTCCGGCAGCGTCGCCAGCGCCTGCGCGAGGTCCTCCCGCAGGTCCTCGACGTCCTCCAGCCCGACCGACAGCCGCACGGTGGCCTCGCCGATGCCCACCGCGGCACGGCCCGCCGGGCCGAGCCGGCGGTGCGTCGTCGTCGCGGGGTGCGTGACGATCGACTTGGCGTCGCCCAGGTTGTTGGAGATGTCGACGACGCGCAGCGCGTCGAGGAACCCGAACGTCGCCTTCTTCGCGACGTCGGGCGTCGCACCCGCCGGGACGGCGAGGTCGAGGGTGACGACCGTCCCGCCTCCGGTCTGCTGGGCGCGGGCCAGCGCGTGCTGCGGGTGCGAGGGCAGGAACGGGTAGCGCACCTGCGCGACCCCCGGCTGCTGCTCCAGCCAGCCGGCGAGGTCCAGCGCGGACGCGGCCTGGTGGCGGACGCGCAGGCTGAGCGTCTCCAGGCCCTTGAGCAGCACCCAGGCGTTGAAGGGCGACAGCGACGGGCCGGTGTTGCGCAGCAGCGTCTGCACCGGGCCGCGCACGTACTCCTCCGAGCCGAGGATCGCGCCGCCGAGCACCCGCCCCTGACCGTCGATGTGCTTCGTGGCGGAGTAGACCACCACGTCGGCGCCGTGCTCCAGCGGGCGGGAGAAGACCGGCGTCGCGAAGACGTTGTCGACGACGACGGTCGCCCCGGCCGCGTGCGCCAGGCGGCTGACGGCAGCGATGTCGACGAGGTCCTGCATCGGGTTCGACGGCGTCTCGAAGAACACGACGTCCGCGGGCGTCGCGAGGGCCTGCTCCCACTGCTCGGGCACGTGGCCGTCGACGTAGTCGGTCCGCACGCCCCACTTCGCGAGGATCTCGTCGAGGATGACCACCGAGGAGCCGAACAGCGCCCGCGCCGCCACGACCCGGGAGCCGGACCGGACGAGCGCGGCGAGCGCCGTGAAGACGGCGGACATCCCCGTGGCCGTCGCGTAGCACGCCTCCGCGCCCTCGAGCAGCCGCAGCCGCTCCTCGAACGTCGCGACGGTCGGGTTGCCGTAGCGCGAGTACAGGAACCGGTCGACCTCGCCCGCGAACCCGGCCTCGGCCTGCGCGGCGGTGGCGTAGGTGTAGCCCTGCGTGAGGAACACGGCCTCCGACATCTCGCCGAACCCGCTGCGCACCAGCCCGCCGCGCACGGCGAGGGTGTCGGGGCGCAGGGTCCCGCGGTCGAGGCGGTGGTCGTCCCAGTCGCCCGGGCCGGGCGGCAGGTCGGGCGGCAGGTCGGGCGTGCTCACGGCTGGAGCCACGGCAGGCCGGCGGCACGCCAGCCCGTGTGCCCGCGGTGACCGTCGGGGCCGGTCGGGCCCTCGAAGCCCTCCAGGACGTTGTACGCCGGGCCGTAGCCCGCGGCCGTCGCCGCCTGCGCGGCGCCGATCGACCGCTGCCCCGACCGGCACAGGAACACGACGGGGCGCTCGTCGCCCGGCGCGACGCCCGCCGCCGAGAGCTGGTCGAGGAACGCGGCGTTCGGCCGCCCCGAGGGGTAGGAGACCCACTCCACCAGTGCCGCCTGGCGGCCGAGGCCGCGCAGGTCCGGCACGCCGACGTAGCGCCACTCGGCGTCCGTGCGGACGTCGACGAGGACGGCGTCGTCGCGCTCGGCGAGCAGGTCCCAGGCCTCGGTGGGGGTGAGGTCCCCGGCGTACCCGGGTGCGGGACGTGGCTGCACGGTCATGGTCCTCCCATCGTCTCTGGCGGTAGCACCCTCGGCCACGGTCGCCCGTGCGGGTTGCTGCGGCGTCGTCGAGCCAGATCTCTCGGCCGCTCTGGATGGTCGCCGCGATGCTACGCCAGGGTGCGTCGCCACCGGCAGGGCGTCTCACGCACGCCCCGCCGCGGTGCGACGGGGCCGCGGGCCGTGCCAGGGTGGTGCGCGATGGACGCCCCCGAGGACCTCGTGCTGCGACCCGTGACCCCTGATGACGTGCCGGCGCTGACGCGTCTGCTGCACGACGCGTACGCGGACCTCGCCGCGCGCGGCCTGAACTTCACGGGTGCCACCCAGGACGAGGCGACGACCGCCCGGCGCAGCCTCGGTGTGGGCGCCTCGTGGGTGCTGGTCGACGCGGCCGGCGGCCTCGCGGGCACCATCACCGCGACCAGCCCTCCTGGCCGCGGCATCAAGGCGCTCACCGACCTGGCGCTCGAGCCGGACCGCGTCTGGCTCAACCAGCTCGCCGTCCGTCCGGACCTGCGGGCGCGAGGGCTGGCGACGTACCTGTGGGGCGTGCTGCGCGAGTGGTCCCTCGCGCGCGGCATGCGGTCGGTGGGCCTGGACACGGCGGAGCCCGCTGCGCCGCTGCGCGCGATGTACCGGCGGTGGGGCTTCGTCGACGCCGACGTCGTGCAGTGGCCCGGCAAGACGTACCGCAGCGTGGTGATGCTGCACAGCCTGGAGCGCGCGCCGCGAGGTACGGAAGGTGAGACGGCGCGTCTCGCATCCTGAGAGCGGCGGCGTGGTGCCGTTGACATGCCCGCGCCGGGCGGCCGATCCTCGACACAGGTCATGAGCGCCAGCGACAAGCCCCGGCTCGCTGGCCGGCAACCCTCCTCCGCGGTGGGGTGCCCCGGGTGACGACCTGGCCGCGCGCCGTTCGGCGCCGGCAAGCGCGGGGCCCTCGGCGGTCCCCGGACCGTTCCGGAGGAGCACCATGACCACGATCACCGAGCTGTTCGCGTGTGCCGACGAGGCGTCGGGCACCGCGGCCCCCGGACCGCGCAGCGGGGACGCGCCGCTGCTGCCGGTCGTCGGCGCGTCGACCACCGTCCCGCTCGTCGACGGCACCAGCCGCACCTACGCCAACCTCGACTGCGCCGCCAGCGCCCCCGCGCTGGAGTCCGTGGGCGCGCGCGTCGCCGAGGTGCTGCCGCTGTACGCCTCGGTGCACCGCGGCGCCGGCTACCTGTCGCAGGTCTCGACCGCGCTCTACGAGACGTCCCGGCAGTCGATCGCCCGCTTCGTGGGGGCCCGCGAGGACGACGTCGCGATCATCACGCGCAACACCACCGACTCGCTCAACCTGCTCGCCGGCGTCGTGCCGCACGGCGAGGCGGTGCTCGTCCTCGACGTCGAGCACCACGCCAACCTGCTGCCGTGGGTGCAGCACAGCGGGGGCGGGCAGTCCGGGACGGGGCGCGTCGCGACCGTCCTGCCGGTGCAGCCGACGGTCGCGGCCACGCTCGACGCGCTGCGCACCGAGCTCGCACGCCGCCCGTACGCCCTGGTGACCGTGACCGGGGCGTCGAACGTGACGGGGGAGGCGCTGCCGCTGGACCGGGTGGTCGCGCTCGCGCACGGTGCCGGTGCCCGGGTCGCCGTGGACGGTGCGCAGCTGGTGCCGCACCGGGGGTTCTCGCTGGCCGCGACGGACGTCGACTACGTCGCGTTCTCCGGCCACAAGACGTACGCCCCGTTCGGTGCCGGCGCCCTCGTGGGGCGCCGGGACTGGCTCGACACGGGCACGCCGTACCTCGCAGGGGGAGGTGCGGTGCGTGACGTGCGGGCCGACCGGACGGTCTGGCAGCCGGCACCTGCCCGGCACGAGGCCGGGTCGCCCAACGTGCTCGGGGCGATCGCGCTCGCGCAGGCCTGCGACACGCTCGCCGACCTGCCCGCGGGTGCGCTCGAGGCGCACGAGCAGGCGCTGCGGGACCGCCTGGTGCGAGGCCTCGAGCGGCTCGACGGCGTGCGCGTCGCGCGGATCTGGCCGGACTCGACCGACCCGGTGGGCGTCGTGACGTTCACGGTGGCGGACCTGAACCCGGGCCTGGTCGCGGCGTACCTGGCGGCCGAGCACGGCATCGGCGTGCGCGACGGGCGGTTCTGCGCGCACCCGCTGCTCGCGCACCTCGGGGCGTCCCACGGCGCCGTGCGCGCGTCGGTCGGGGTCGGGACGACGGCCGAGCACGTGGACCGGCTCGTCGCCGCGCTCGGCGTGCTGCTGGTGCGCGGGACGCAGGCGGAGTACGAGGTGGTCGACGGCTGCTGGTCCGTCGTCGACGACACGCGCCCGCTCATCGAGGTGCAAGGGCTGGACCACCTGGCCGCGACCGCGGCGGCCGCCTGCGGGCCGGCGCTGGACGACTGAGGCGCACCGACCCGGCCGTCGCGCCGGCGACGCGCGCCCCGCGGCGGGCGACGTCCCACCGTGCGGGACACCCGCGAATCCGCTGGTCGCCCGGTCGGGGCGGGGGGAGGATCGTCCGCGTGCTCCACGACCTGACGCTCGACGGCCACGGTGTGCGCCTCGTCCCCCTCGCCGAGGACCACGCGACGGCGCTCGCGGCCTTCGTCGACGACCGGGTGTGGGCGGGCATGACGTCGCCCACGCCCCGGGGCGTCGACGATCTGCGGGACGTCGTGCGGACGGCCCACGGGACGCCGGCGCGGTACGCGTTCGCGGTGCTCGTGGACGGCGAGGTGGTCGGGTCCACGTCGTTCTACGACGTCGACCTGCGGATGGGACGGCTCGAGGTCGGGCACACGTTCTCCGACCCGCGCGTGTGGGGCACGCACGTGAACCCCGCCTGCAAGCTGCTGCTGATGGCGCACGCCTTCGACACGTGGGACGTCGCGCGCGTCGCCTACCGCGTCGAGGCGCGCAACGCCCGGTCGATCGCGGCGGTCACCCGGCTCGGTGCCCGGCCGGAGGGTCGGCTGCGGGGGCACCGTGTCGCCGCCGACGGGACGCGCCAGGACTCGCTGTACTTCTCGGTGCTCGCGGACGAGTGGCCGGACGTGCGCGCGGGGCTCGAGGAGCGGCTCGCCGGGGACGGGGTGCCCGCCGCGCGCACGTCGGTGCTGCTGCTCGGCGGGCGGTCCGGGGTCGGCAAGTCGACGGTCGCCGCGGCGGTCCACGACCTGCTCGTCGCGCGGGACGTGCCGCACGCCTGGGTCGAGGGTGACGCGCTGGACCTCGCGCACCCGGCGCCGTGGGAGCACGGCGTGGCCGAGGCCAACCTGGCGGACGTCTGGCGTCGCTACCGCGCCCTGGGGTACCGGCGGCTGGTGTACACGAACACCGTCAGCGTGCTGCAGGCCGACGTGCTCGCCGCCGCCGTGGGGGACCGCCCCCACGTGACGTCGGTGCTGCTCACCGGCTCGGACGCGACCGCGCGGGAGCGGCTGGGCCGGCGCGAGCACGGCGCGTCGTACGACGCGCACGTCGCGCGCTCGGACGCCGCCGCGGTGCGGCTGGGCGAGCGGGCCGGCACGGGCGTGCACCGGGTCGCCACCGACGGTCGGACGCCGCAGGACGTCGCCGCGGAGGTGGTCGCGCTCGCGGGCTGGTGAGCCGCGGTGCGGTCGAGGGGTCAGTCCTCGACGACGAGCCCGACGTGGTGGGCGAGCAGAGGTGCCAGGTCCAGCAGCTGGTCGTGGGTGACCTGCGCGCCGCCGAGGCTGCCGACCCCCTCGACGACCCGCAGCCGCGCGCCGCGCAGGTCGCACGCCACCAGGCGTGCCTGGGTCGCGTCGAGGCGGCGCAGGTCGCAGTCGACGACGGTGAGCCGGCGCACGCGCGCGTGGCTCAGGTCCAGGTCACCCAGCGTCACGCCCTCCAGCCGCAGCTCGTCCACCGTGGACTCGCGCAGGTCGAGGTAGTCGATCTTGCCGCCGACGACGTGGACCCGCGTCCACGTGGAGCCGAACGCGGTCAGCGCGCCGACGCGCACGCCCGTCAGCGTCACGTCCCGCCACGTCGAGGACGGTGCGGGCAGCGCACCGGCGCGCACCCCCGTCCAGGTGGTGTCGAGGACCCGCACGCCGTCCATCGTGACCTGGTCGAGGTCGCAGTCCTCGACCTCGCAGTCGAGGAACCTCGCGCGTGACGCGTCGCGGCCGGTCAGGTCCAGCCCGCGGAACGCCAGGCCGTCGAGGTCGGCGTCGGGCTCGAGGTCGTACGCGTCACCGTTCAGCATGGCCCGACCCTCCCACGGACCGCGGACACCCTCGCCCGACGGCCTCCCGGGCGAACGCCGTTGCGCACCGCGGCCCCCAGCCGGCGAGAGGGCGATCCAGCACGGGTGGGGTGTGCTGGATCGACCTCTCGCGGACTGGGGGCCGAGCGCTCGCGGGCGGTCAGGACAGCGGGGTGACCTGCCCCGCGAGGTGCAGCCGGCCCGAGCGCGGGTGCCAGACGGTGAACGCGTGCCCGTCGCCGTCCGGGGCGACCCGCACGTCGGGCGTCGCGGGCAGCAGGACCGGCGCGGCGAACTCGACCGACCAGACGAACGCGTCGCCGCGTGCGGCGCCCACGTCCGCGAGGGCCCGCGACGCCGTGTACATGCCGTGCGCGATCGCCCGCTTGAACCCCAGCGCCCGCGCGGTGACGGGCGACAGGTGGATGGGGTTGCGGTCGCCGGAGACGGCGGCGTACCGGCGACCGACGTCGGCCGGCAGCTCCCAGCGACCCGTGCGCACCGGCGGCGTGAACTCGGGGCGCGGGGTCTCGTCGCGGGGCGCGTCGGGCAGGCGGACGGCCTTGGCGAGGTACGTCGAGACACCGAGCCAGGCGACCTCGCCGTCGGCGCTCACCTCGGTGACGAGGTTCACCTGGGTGCCCGAGCGGTGCGGCCGCAGGTCCTGGGACCAGGCCCGCACGGCGAGCCGGTCGCCGAGCGCGAGCGGACGGCGCTGCTCGACGCGGTTGGCCAGGTGCACCATCCCGAGCAGTGGCAGCGGGAAGTCCGGACGGACCATCAGCGCCATCGCCACCGGGAACGCCAGGACGTGCACGTACCCCGCCGGCAGCGCGTCCGTGCCGGGCTCGTGGAGCAGGTGCTGGTACGCGGTCAGGTGGTCGGCGTCGGCGTGGACGTCGTGCACGACGTAGGTGACGTCGGGCAGCCCGCGGGACGTCGCCCGCGCGCCACCGGGCACCACCGAGCGTGCGGAGGCGACCAGCCCACGGCCGTAGAGCCCGCCGAGCCCGGGAACGGCGGGCAGGACGACCTCGGTCGCCGGCCCGGACGTCGGCCCGGACGTCGGACCGCCTGTCACCGGCCCACCATGTTCTGGCCGCAGACGCGCAGCGTGCGCCCGACGATCCCCCCGGCGGCCGGGGAGGCGAGGAACGCGATGGCCTCCGCGACGTCGACGGGCAGGCCGCCCTGCTGCAGGGAGTTCAGCCGGCGCGCGACCTGCCGCGTGACGGCCGGGATCCGCGCGGTCATCTCGGTCTCGATGAACCCCGGGGCCACGGCGTTGGCGGTCCCGCCGAACGGCACGAGCAGCGGTGCGGTCGCCCGGACCATGCCGATGACGCCGCCCTTGGACGCCGCGTAGTTGGTCTGGCCGCGGTTGCCGGCGATGCCGGACGTGGACGCCAGCGAGACGATGCGCGGCGCGTCCACGAAGTCCCCGGAGGTCAGCAGCGCCTCGTTGATGCGCAGCTGGGAGTCGATGTTGACGGCCAGCACGGACGACCACTTGTCGTCGCTCATGTTGGCGAGCAGCTTGTCCCGCGTGATGCCGGCGTTGTGGACCACGATGTCGAGCCGGCCGTGACGGCTCCTGGCGTGCTCGAGGATCCGCTCGCCGGCGTCGGGCGCGGTGACGTCGAGCTGCAGGGCGGTGCCGCGCACGCGGTTGGCGACCTGCGCGAGCTGCTCGCCCGCCGCGGGCACGTCGACCGCGACGACCGTGGCACCGTCCCGCGCGAGCGCGTCGGCGATGGCCGCGCCGATGCCGCGCGCGGCACCCGTGACCACCGCGACCTTGCCGGTGAGCGGCTTCTCCCAGTCGGTGGGCAGCTCGCCCGCGTCGGAGTCGACCTCCAGCAGCTGCCCGTCGACGAACGCCGACCGCGCGGACAGGAAGAACCGCAGCGCGGCGACCACGCTCGGCGCGGTGACGGGCACCGGCTCGGCGACGACGACGCCGTTGCCCGTGCCGCCGGCGCGCAGCTCCTTGGCCAGCGACCGCAGGAACCCGTCGACCCCCTGCCGGGCGGCCGCGACGGCCGGGGCGTCGGAGTCCAGGGCGGGCCGCGAGATCGTGACGACCCGTGCGCCGCCGCGCAGCGACCTCAGGGTGCTCGCAGCCGCCAGCACCGGTGCGGTGAGGTCGTCCGGGTGCTCGACGTCGGTGAGCACGAGCACGACGGCCGCGTACCGGGTGTCCGGCGACGCGTGGCGGTGCACCTCGACGTCCCAGCCGTCGAGGACGGCCGGGGCGTCACCGGTGGGGGTGGCGCCGCCCGGGGGCGAGGACAGCAGCGTCGCGACCGCGTCGGCGTCGGGCCCGGAGCCCAGCACCAGCGCGGGGCCGTCGAGCAGCGGCCGGCCGGGGCGGTGGCGGCGCAGCACGGCGGGGCGCGGCAGGCCGAGCTGCTTGGCGAGCTTCTGGGTGAGCCCGTTGTTGACGAGCTCGAGGTAGCGGTCGGTCATCACGACTCCTGCGTCGTCGGGTCCGGCGGGTCGCCCGCTCCCACCGGGGAGCCGATCGCTCTGTCGCCGAGGGGAGGGGCGGGACTGCGCTGCGGCGGGAGAGGGCTCCCGCCGCAGAGGGTCAGGCTGCTTCGAGGAGGGCCGTGAGGCCCAGGCCACCGGCCGCGCAGACCGAGACGAGCGCACGGACGGGGGAGTCGTCGCCGGCGGCCACCTGGGCGGCGCGCCGCGCGTGCAGCTCCTTGGCAATGGTGGCGACGATGCGACCGCCCGTCGCGGCGAACGGGTGCCCGGCGGCCAGCGAGGAGCCGTGCACGTTGAGCCGCGCAGGGTCGACGGTGCCGAACGCGCCGTCCAGCCCCAGGCGCTCGCGGCCGAACTCGGCGGACTCCCACGCGGCCAGCGTCGTCAGGACGGTGGACGCGAACGCCTCGTGGATCTCGACGTAGTCCAGGTCCTCGAGCCGCAGCCCGTGCCGGGCGAGCAGCCGCGGGACCGCGAAGACCGGCGCCATGAGCAGCCCGTCGACACCGTGCACGAAGTCGACCGCGCCGGCCTCCGCGTCGACGACCGCGGCGAGCGGCGTGAGGTCGTGGGCGGCAGCCCACTCGGCCGACCCGAGCAGCACGGTGGACGCACCGTCCGTCAGCGGGGTGGAGTTGCCGGCCGTCATGGTGGCGGGCGTGTCCAGACCCAGACCGAAGGTCGGCTTCAGCTTCGCCAGCTTCTCGAGCGAGGTGTCGGCGCGCAGGTTCGCGTCGCGCGTCAGGCCGCGGTACGGCGTGACGAGGTCGTCGAAGAACCCGGCGTCGTAGGCGGCGGCGAGGCGCTGGTGGCTGCGCAGCGCGACCTCGTCCTGCGCCTCGCGGGTGATGCCCCACTGGGCGGTGGTCAGGGCCTGGTGCTCGCCCATCGACAGGTGGGTGCGCGGCTCGGACGTGCGGGGCGTCGCCGGGGCGAGGTCCTTGGGACGCAGGCGGGCGACAGCCTTGAGCCGCTGCTGCGGCGTCTTCGCGTGCGAGAGGTCGAGCAGCACGCGGCGCAGGCGGTCGCTGACGGCGATGGGCGCGTCGGACGTCGTGTCGACGCCGCCGGCGATGGCGGACTCGAGCTGGCCGAGGCGGATCTTGTTGGACAGCGAGACCACGGTCTCCAGGCCGGTCGCACAGGCCTGCTGCACGTCGTAGGCCGGGGTGGTGGCGGCGAGGGCCGACCCGAGGACGGCCTCACGCGTGAGGTTGAAGTCGCGGCTGTGCTTGAGCACCGCCCCGGCCGCGACCTCGCCGATGGTCTCGCCCTGCAGCCCGTAGCGGGCGACGAGCCCGTCGAGCGCCGCGGTGAGCATGTCCTGGTTGCTCGCCTGCGCGTACCTGCCCCCGGCGCGGGCGAACGGGATCCGGTTGCCGCCGAGCACGTACGCGGTGCGGGGCAGGGCTGCGGGCGTGGTGGGCGTGGCGGGGGACGTGCTCGGCTTACGGGTGGCCATCTGGCGTTCCCTCTCGCATCGGCGTCTGTGGCGTGCGGTCGTTCCGGTGACCCTGTCCCGCTCTGGCGGGAGGGACGTTCGTCCCGGAAGGGTGTCCGGAACTCACAGTACCTGATACCTTCGGTTGCGTGAGCCCCGTCACTCCGGGAGCGTCGACGACGACCTCCTCGAACCGATCGCGCGACGACGCGCCCGGCCGGCCCGTGCCGCGGGTGCCCCCGTCCGCACGTGCCGTCGTGCCGGACGGTGTGGACGAGGACGCCCCCGCCGACGGCCGCTCGACGCGCTGGGCCGACCACCGCGAGGCCCGGCGCGCCGAGCTGGTCCGCACGGCCCGCAAGACCGTGCACCACCGCGGCCCCGACGTCTCGATGGAGGAGATCGCCGCCGCGGCGGGGACGTCCAAGTCGATCGTCTACCGGTACTTCACCGACAAGACCGGCCTGCAGATCGCGGTCGCCGAGGCCGTCGTCCTGCAGATCCGCGGCGCCCTGGAGGGTGTGCTGCGCGTGGCGCCCACGCCCCGCGAGGGCCTGCGCGCGATGGTCGCCGTGTACCTGGAGATGATCGAGTCGTCGCCGCACGTGTACGCGTTCGTCACGCGCGACGGGTCGGTGGAGTCGGGAGGCCCGCTGGGGCACTTCCTCGACTCGGTCACGGCCCTCGTCGCCGCCCCGTTCGCCCGCGGTCTCACGGAGGACCGGGACGACGTGCGCGTCGCACGCCGTCCGGAGGCCGAGGAGTCCGACACCGGACCGGACCCGGCGACCGTGGCGCTCGCCGAGTCGTGGGCCGCCGGCGCCGTCGGGTTCGTCCGCGGCGCCGGCGAGTGGTGGCTGGCCCACCGGGGCGAGCCGGGCACGCCCGACCGCGAGACCCTCACGGCCCAGGTCGCCGCGTGGCTGTGGGCCGGACCGGTCGGGCTGCTCGCCCGCGAGCACCCCCGCCCACCGGCGCAGCCCGCACCGTCGGGCACCGCCGACCTCGACACCCGTCCCCGCACGCCCGCCCACCCGGCGGACCAGCAGCACACGACCGGCGACGACGCCGGGCACACCACCAGGGAGCAGCGATGACCACCACCACCGACCGCCCCACGGCCCGCCCCGTCGCTGCCGCCGCGCCCCCGCGCGTCGACGTGGCAGCGCTCGAGAACCTGCTGCTGGGCCAGTACGCGCAGCTGCGCCGCGAGGCGCGGGCGGTCACCGCCGACCCGTTCTTCCACAAGATCGACGGCCAGTCGGTGGCCGAGCACCGTGAGCGCGTGCTCACGCAGCTGCGCCGCCTGGAGGCCGAGCACGACGTCCTGCGGTCGTTCCCGACGCACCTCGGCGGCGCCGACGACCACGGCGGCTCGCTCGCGCGCTTCGAGGAGCTCGTCGCCGGCGACCCGTCGCTGCAGATCAAGGCGGGCGTGCAGTGGGGGCTGTTCGCCTCGGCGATCCTGCACCTGGGGACCCAGCACCACCACGACACGTTCCTGTCCGACGCGATGCACCTGCAGGTGCCCGGCGCGTTCGCGATGACGGAGGCCGGCCACGGCTCGGACGTCGCGTCGATCGGGACGACCGCGGAGTACGACGCACAGACGCAGGAGTTCGTCATCCACACGCCGTTCCGTGCGGCGTGGAAGGACTATCTCGGCAACGCGGCGGTGCACGGCACGGCGGCCGTCGTGTTCGCCCAGCTCGTCACGGCCGCGCCCGACGGCCCGCGCGTCAACCACGGCGTGCACGCGTTCTACGTGCCGATCCGTGACCCCCGGACGATGGAGTTCCTGCCCGGCATCGGCGGCGAGGACGACGGCGTCAAGGGCGGCCTCAACGGCATCGACAACGGGCGCCTGCACTTCACGCACGTCCGGGTCCCGCGCACGAACCTGCTCAACCGGTACGGCGACGTCGCCCCCGACGGCACGTACTCCTCGCCCATCAAGAGCCCCGGGCGGCGCTTCTTCACCATGCTCGGCACGCTCGTGCAGGGCCGTGTCTCGCTCGACGGCGCCGCAGCCAACGCGAGCAAGATCGCCCTGGCCATCGCGGTGACGTACGCCAACCAGCGCCGGCAGTTCGCCGGCGGCACGGGCGACGAGGTCGTCCTGCTCGACTACGGCCAGCACCAGCGCCGGCTGCTGCCGCTGGTGGCGGACGCGTACGCCACGGCGTTCGCGCACGAGGAGCTGCTGGCGGCGTTCGACGAGGTGTTCTCCGGCCGCGGGGACACCCCGGAGAACCGCGAGGACCTGGAGACGCTGGCGGCGGCGCTCAAGCCGACGTCGACGTGGAACGCGCTGCGCACGCTGCAGGAGTGCCGCGAGGCGTGCGGCGGTGCGGGGTTCATGGCCGAGAACCGGCTGACGGGGCTGCACGCGGACCTCGACGTGTACGTGACGTTCGAGGGTGACAACACCGTGCTGTACCAGCTCGTCGCCAAGCGGCTGCTCGGGGACTACGCGAAGGCGCTCAAGGTCACGCAGGCCGACCGCGGCGACCTCGCGCGGTTCGTCGTCGACCGCGTCACCGACGCCGCGATGCACCGCACGCCTCTGATCCGGGCCGTCCAGACCCTCGGTGACCGGGGCGACGCCCGGCGGTCCGTCGGCCGGCTGCGGGACACGCAGACGCAGCGCGACCTGCTCACGGACCGCGTCGAGACGATGGTGGCGCACGTCGCGCAGGCGCTCGCCCCGGCCCGCAAGATGAGCCCGGAGAAGGCCGCGGACCTGTTCAACGCCCACCAGCACGAGCTCATCGAGGCGGCGCGCGCGCACGCCGAGCGCGTGCAGTGGGAGGCGTTCACGCGGGCGGTCGAGCGCGTGGAGGACCCGGGGACGAAGCAGGTCCTCACGTGGGTGCGCGACCTGTTCGGGCTCACGCTCGTCGAGCGCAACCTCGCGTGGTACCTGGTCAACGGGCGCCTGTCGGCCGGGCGTGCCCGCACCGTCACGTCGTACATCGAGCGGCTGCTGGCGCGGCTGCGGCCGCACGCGCAGGACCTGGTCGACGCGTTCGGGTACGGCCCGGAGCACCTGCGGGCGCCCATCGCGTCGGGGCAGGAGCAGGAGCGGCAGGACGAGGCGCGTGCGTACTATCGCGCGCAGCGGGCCAGTGGTGACGCGCCGATCCCGGAGAAGCACCTGACGCGCTGACCTTCGCCGCCTGCGGGCGCGCCGTCCCGGGAGCCGGTGGCGTGCCCTCCACGCTGACGGTGAGGTCCGGGTCGTGGATCGCACGGATCTGGGGAAGGCTGCCACGGTGGTCGACCGCCTGCTGTGCGACGCCGGACCCGAGGCGGTGCGGTCCGCCTGCCGCGACCGGTTCGTCGTGGTCGTCGAACGGTGACCGGAGTGCCGAGGGCGGGAGGCGGGGCGGTGCCGGTGTCGACGGACCTGCGGCGTCTCGTCGTGCCGGTGTACGCGCCGGCGGCGCTGGCGATGGCGAGCCTCGGCATCGTCACCCCCATCCTCGCGCTGCTCGCCATCGAGCGGGGCGCCGCGCCGGGTGACGCGGCCCTGGTCGTGGCGATGCTCAGCGTGGGCGGGTTCGTCGGTGCGCTGCCGAGCGCGCTCGTCATCGCGCGGCTCGGGGACCGGTGGGCGCTCACCGGCGCGCTCGTCGTGGAGACCGCGGCGATCCTGGCCCTGTGCGTCGTGCGCTCCGTCCCGGCGATGCTCGTCGCGGGCTTCGCCATGGGGCTGGCGGGAGTCGTCCTCGCCGTCGCCCGGCAGAGCTACCTCGCGACGGCCGTGGACGTCGGCGTCCGGGGCCGCGCGATGGCCCTGCTCGGCGGCGTCTTCCGCGCAGGCTCGCTGGTCGGGGCACTGATCGCGTCGCTCCTCCTCACCCTCGGGCCCATGGAGTGGGCGCTCCTCACCGCCGCCGGGCTCTCGGCGTGCGCCGCGGTCGCGACGTACGCGTTCACCGCTCCTGCCGAGCCCGGCCCTGCGGCCGACGGGCGGGCGCCGGCGATGTGGCGGCCCGGGTTCGGGCGGTTGTTCGCCACCCTGGGGGTCGGCGGTGCGCTCGTCATGCTCGTCCGCGCGTCGCGGGACGCCCTGCTTCCCCTGTGGGGCCACGACCTGGGGCTCTCCGAGAGCACCGTCACCCTGCTCTTCGCCGTGTCCTCCGCCGTGGACCTCAGCCTCTTCTACGTGGCGGGGATGGTGATGGACCGGTACGGCCGCAGGGCGGCGGTCGTCCCCGCGATGGTCGTGATGGGCGTCGCGCTGCTCTGCCTCCCGCTGGGCGATGCGGTGCTCTGGGCGTTCGTCATCGGCGTCGCGCTGGGGCTGGGCAACGGCCTGTCCTCGGGGGCTGTGATGACGATGGGCGCCGACGCGGCGCCGGAGGACGCACGGGCGTCCTTCCTCGCGGGATGGCGGCTCGTCACGGGCGTCGGGCAGTCGTCCGGACCGGTGCTGGTCGCGGCCGTGGTCGGCGCGTCCACCGTGGGCGTCGCGGCGACGGTCGTCGGGGCGCTCGGCCTGGTCGGGGCGGGCTGGCTGCGGTGGTGGCTTCCCCCCGGGCCGCCGGGCGGCGACGGGCGGGACGGCGAAGGTGGTCCGCTCGGCGTCGTCGCCGGCCGTCGCGACGACGCGCCTGCGGAGGGCCGACCAGCGGCCGCCTCGGTCCGCAGGGCCGGTCGTCGCCGGCGACGTCCCGCAGGTCGTGCCGAGGTGCGCTCGACGCCGGCGACGACGCGTCGCTAGCGTGCCCACATGGGCACCTCGTGGACAGAGGGCGATGCCGAGGCCGCACGGACGCGCCTCGCCGAGGTCGTCGCGCCCCTGCCCGAGGTCAGCGTGCAGCTGCGGAGCGAGCACGGTCACGCGGCGGTCCTCCTGGGAGGACGCCGGTTCGCCGGGCTCACGGTGGACCACCACGACGACGGCCTGCTCGCGCTGCGGATCGGGACGACGCCCGAGGAGCAGCGCGAGCTGGTCGCGCGGGACCCGGCACGCTTCTTCGTGCCCGACTACGACGGGGCGCACGGCTGGGTCGGCATGCTCGTCGACCCGGCGAGCGACCCCGACTGGGAGCACGCGGCGGAGCTGCTGGAGTCCGCATGGCGTCGCAGGGCGTCGAAGCGTGCGCTGCGGGCGCTGGACGCGCGGCGGGCCGCCGGTGACGACGGGCACTCGGCCCCCTGACCCCGGCGCCGCGCGCTGCCGTGCCGCGCCGTGTGACCGCGTCCGCTCCCGGCGCACCCCGTCCTGGTGCCTAGGCTGGAGCCGACACCCCGCACACCCAGCCTCCCAGGAGCACCCGTGGTCGACCTCGCCTACGTCATCGCCGGATCCGAAGCGACCGGCGGCGCCGGCATCCAGGCGGACCTGCGCACGTTCCAGGAGCTCGGCGCCTTCGGCCTCGGCACGCTCACCTGCATCGTGTCGTTCGACCCGGCGAACGACTGGGGGCACCGCTTCTTCCCCGTCCCGCCCGAGGTCATCGCGGCGCAGATGGAGGCGGCAGCCGCCGCCTACGACCTCGACGTCGTCAAGATCGGCATGCTCGGGACGCCCGCGACCATCGACGTCGTGGCCGAGGGGCTGCGGCGGCAGCCGTGGCGGCACGTGGTGCTGGACCCGGTGCTCATCTGCAAGGGCCAGGAGCCGGGCGCGGCCCTCGACACCGACAACGCGCTGCGCGAGCAGATCGTCCCGCTCGCCACGGTCGTCACGCCCAACCTGTTCGAGACCCGCGCGCTGTCCGGCATGGACACGATCGAGACGGTGGAGCAGCTCACCGAGGCCGCCCGCCGCATCCAGCAGCTCGGCCCGCGGTACGTGGTCGCCAAGGGTGGCGTCGAGCTGCCGGGTGACGACGCGGTCGACGTGCTCGTCGCCGGCGACGACGTCACGGTGCTGCGGACCCCGAAGGTCGGCGAGGAGCGCGTCGCCGGTGCCGGGTGCACGCTGGCCGCCGCGATCACCGCGGAGCTCGCGAAGGGCGCCGAGGTCGGTGCGGCCGTCGAGCGGGCGAAGGACTTCGTCACCGCCGGGATTCGGGGACGCGTGTCCGGGCGAGCGCCGTTCGAGGTGGTCCGCCAGGGCGCCTGACCTCCCCGCGAGGTCGCCCCGACGAACCGCGACGAGCCCCGGCGAACCCTGACGAGTACGGGCGGAGCGTCGCCGACCACCTCGCTGATCAGGCGGTTCGTTCCCGCAGTGCGCGTGGGCGAAACGACCGTTACCGTCGGAATCGAGCCCGCGTGGTGCGGGGTCGTTCTCAGCGGGGGGCTGAACATGGTCACGAACACGCGCCGAGCCAAGCGGCACGAGGGTGAGCCCGAGGTCGTCGAGCTCAATCCGGTCTTCGCCAGGCCGGGGGAGGCCACCGCCATCCCCAAGTTCGACTTCCCGGCCGACGAGGCGCTGCCCGAGACGGCCTACCAGATCGTCCACGACGAGGCGATGCTCGACGGGAACGCGCGGCTGAACCTCGCGACGTTCGTCGGCACGTGGATGGACGAGCACGCGTCGCGGCTGTACATCGAGGCCGCCGACAAGAACATGATCGACAAGGACGAGTACCCCCAGACGGCCGCCGTCGAGACGCGGTGCTGGACGATGCTCGCCGACCTGTGGCACGCCCCGGACCCGCGGAACACGATCGGGACGTCCACCATCGGCTCCTCCGAGGCGGCGATGCTCGGTGGGCTGGCCCTCAAGCGTCGCTGGCAGCACGCGCGCCGTGAGGCCGGCAAGCCGACGGACAGGCCCAACCTCGTGCTGTCCAGCGCGGTGCAGGTCTGCTGGGAGAAGTTCTGCAACTACTTCGAGGTCGAGGCCCGCTACGTGCCGATCTCGCTGGAGCACAAGGTGCTCGACGGGCACGACCTGGAGAAGTACGTCGACGAGAACACGATCGGCGTCGTCGCGATCATGGGCGTGACCTACACCGGCATGTACGAGCCGGTCGCGCAGATCGCGGCGGCACTCGACCGCATCCAGGAGTCGACGGGCCTCGACGTGCCCATCCACGTCGACGGCGCGTCCGGCGCCATGATCGCGCCGTTCGTCCAGCCCGACCTGGAGTGGGACTTCCGCGTGGCGAGGGTCGCGTCGATCAACACCTCGGGCCACAAGTACGGCCTGGTGTACCCCGGGCTCGGCTGGGTGGTGTGGCGGGACGTCGAGTCGCTGCCCGAGGACCTGGTCTTCCGGGTGTCGTACCTCGGTGGCGACATGCCGACGTTCGCGCTGAACTTCTCGCGGCCCGGCGCCCAGGTGCTCCTGCAGTACTACCTGTTCATCCGGCTCGGCCGCGCGGGGTACGAGGCGGTGCAGCGGACGTCCCGGGACGTCGCGCTCTACCTCTCGGGCGAGATCGCGAAGATGCCCGCGTTCGAGCTGTGGAACGACGGCTCGGACATCCCGGTGTTCGCCTGGCGGCTGCGCGAGGGGCACACGACCAACTGGAACCTCTACCACCTGTCCGAGCGGCTGCGGACGAAGGGGTGGCTGGTGCCGGCGTACCCGATGCCCGACGACCTCACGGACCTCACCGTCCAGCGCATCGTGGTCCGCAACGGGTTCAGCCACGACCTCGCGTCGGCGTTCCTCGCCGACCTGCGCGACGAGGTCGCCTACCTCGACGCCCTCACCGGTCCCATGCCGGCCGAGGGCCACCGCTCCGGCTTCCACCACTGAGCCGCGGACAAGGCAGGGGGACACCTATGTCTGCGCAGAGCAGCACGCCCGCATCCGGTGGCACCGGGCCGCACATCCGGGCCGACGGCACGCACGCGCCGTCCGCCGACCACGTCAAGCCGCACCCGTTCGGCACGCCGGGCGCGCGCAAGCCGCCCGACCACACCGGCCCCGCGATCGGCGCGCCGGCCGTCGGCCCGGCCACCTACATGTCCGTCCTGCAGCTCGCGATGCTCACCGTCGTGGTGGTCGCGTCGCTGCGCTCCCTCCCGGCGATCGCGACCTACGGGCTCGGGTCCGTGACGCTGTTCGTCATCCCCGCGATCGTGTTCCTCGTGCCCACGGCCCTCGTCGCCGCCGAGCTCGCCACGGGCTGGAAGGGTGGCGTCTTCACGTGGGCGCGCGAGGCGTTCGGCGAACGCCTCGGCTTCGTCGCCATCTGGCTGCAGTGGATCCAGAACGTCGTCTGGTACCCGACGCAGATCGCGTTCATCGCGGCGAGCCTGTCGTTCGTCATCAACGACCAGGGCCTGGCGAACAACGGCCTGTACACCGCCGTGGTCATCCTCGTCCTGTACTGGGGGTCGACCCTGATCACGCTGGCGGGCGGCAACCTGTTCGCCAAGGTCGGGTCGTGGAGCGGCATCTTCGGCACGCTCCTGCCCGCGCTCCTGCTCATCGTGTTCGGCGCGATCTGGCTGAGCACGGGCGAACGGTCGGAGACGCCCCTGGAGGCGTCCGCCGTCATCCCGCCGTGGACCGGCATCGCGTCGATCGTGCTCATCGTGTCCAACGTCCTCGCGTACGCGGGGATGGAGGTCAACGCCGTTCACGCCAACGACATGAAGAACCCCGGCCGCGGGTTCCCCCGGTCGATCGCGATCGCGACCGGCCTCATCCTGCTGGTGTTCATCCTGCCGACCATCGCGATCTCCGTGGCCGTGCCCAAGAAGGAGCTGGGCGTCACCAACGGGATCAACCTGGCCTTCCAGGAGTTCTTCGACCACTGGGGCATCCCCTGGGGGACGCCGGCGATCTCCCTGCTGATCGCGCTCGGGGCGTTCGCGTCCGTCGTCACGTGGATCGCCGGCCCGTCGCGCGGTCTGCTGGCCGCCGCCCGCACCGGGCTGCTCCCGCCGGCGCTCCAGCGCCGCAACAAGGCCGGTGTGCAGGTCGGCATCCTCGGCGTCCAGGGCGTCATCGTGACGCTGCTGGCACTGCTGTTCGTCCTGGTGCCGAACGGCAACACCGCGTTCATCGCGCTGGTGGACATGGCGGCGGCGCTCTACCTGATCATGTACATGATCATGTTCGCCGCCGCGATCCGGCTGCGGCGCACCCAGCCGAACGTGGTCCGCACCTACCGCACCCCGGCGATGAAGGCGGTCGCCGGCGTCGGGTTCGCCTTCAGCGCCATCGCGTTGATCCTCGCGTTCATCCGGCCGTCGGGCTTCACCGGCCTCTCCGAGGTGGCGTACCCGATCGTCGTGGGCCTGGTCGTCATCTTCCTGGGCGGCCCACCGCTGCTGTTCTACGCGATGCGCAAACCGTCGTGGGACAAGCGCACCGCGGAGGAGCGGGCGACCACCGACAGCGTGCTCGTCAACCCCGCACCCGCGGGGTCGGCACCCTCCTCCGCGGGGTCGTCACCCCCGCCTCCGGGAACGGGGCAGCCGGGCACCGGCCGGCCCGCGACGAGCTAGCGGACGGCCGGACGCCGGGGACCCGTGACACGGGTCCCCGCCGTCCGGCACGTCGTCGGCCGACGGGGTCACGCGTGCACCCGGCCTCGAGACCGTCGAACAGCTCGCGCCGAGGAGTTCGTCACGGCCGGCATCGAGGGCCGGGTGTCCGGGCGGGCCCCGTTCGAGGTGGTCCGCCAGGGCGCCCGACGAGCGCGTCAGGTCGCCCGCTCCCACTCCTCGACGTCACCCGGGACGACGACGAGCAGGGGGTGCGGTAACGGCCGGCCTGCCTGCACCGACTGCGTCCACCGCTCGGGCGAGCGGACCTCGAGCTTGGCGAGCAGGTGCCGCCACTCGAGCGCGAGCTGCCCGTCGGTCACCGGGATCCGTGGTGTGGTGCCGATCCGCTCGGATGCGGTGGCCTCGATGCGGGTCGTGTCGAAGCGGTAGCCGCGGGTCTTCGCCTCGTCGGCGACGGCGTGCAGGTACGCGGCGATCGCGACCTCCGGCTCGGGGTGCGCACGGAACCGTGCGAGCTGCGGGTGCCGGGTGTACCCACGGGTGCGGCCCGCGAGGACGGCCTGCGCGAGCAGCGCCTCGCGCCAGCACGCGACGAGGCCGGCGCGGTCGAGGAGCGCCGGGTGCAGCGACCACAGCCTCACGGGCCCACTCGCCCGCGGACGGCGACGTCGCCCGGTCGGTGCTCGGGCAGCTCCGTGCGTAGACGTCAGGCGACGTCGAGCCGACCGAGCCGTGGTCGGTCGGGGAGGTGCCGGCCGGGGTGACTGCTCGGGACGTGCAGGCCCGCGCGTCGAGCCACTCGGCCGCGGCCGAGAGGAAAGCCCCTCCACCCGCGCGAGAACTAGGACCTTCGGGCAGGAATCCGATCCTGGGACCAGGCATATCGTGAAAACACGGGCTCGCGCCCGCGAGCTCGTAGCTCACAGGGGGAACCACCATGGTTACGAACACTCGCCGAGCGGCTCGTCGCCACGACGAACCCGACGTGGTCGAGCTGAACCCGGTCTTCGCCCGTCCGGGCGAGGCCACGGCTGTCCCGAAGTTCAGACTGCCGGACGAGGAATCACTACCGGCCACGGCCTACCAGATCGTCCACGACGAGGCGATGCTGGACGGCAACGCTCGCCTCAACCTCGCCACGTTCGTGGGCACGTGGATGGACGAGTACGCGTCGCGGCTGTACCTCGAGGCCGCCGACAAGAACATGATCGACAAGGACGAGTACCCCCAGACGGCGGCCGTCGAGACGCGGTGCTGGACGATGCTCGCCGACCTGTGGCACGCGCCTGACCCCGAGCACACGATCGGGACCTCGACGATCGGCTCGTCCGAGGCCGCGATGCTGGGCGGTCTGGCGCTCAAGCGGCGCTGGCAGCACGCGCGGCGTGCCGCCGGGAAGCCCACGGACCGGCCCAACCTCGTGCTGTCCAGCGCGGTGCAGGTGTGCTGGGAGAAGTTCTGCAACTACTTCGAGGTCGAGGCGCGCTACGTGCCGATCTCGTGGGACCACAAGGTCCTCGACGGGCACGACCTGGAGAAGTACGTCGACGAGAACACGATCGGTGTCGTCGCGATCATGGGCGTGACGTACACGGGCATGTACGAGCCGGTGAAGCAGATCGCCGCCGCGCTCGACCGCATCCAGGAGGCGACGGGCCTCGACGTCCCGATCCACGTCGACGGCGCGTCGGGTGCCATGGTCGCTCCGTTCGTCCAGCCCGACCTGGAGTGGGACTTCCGCGTCGAGCGGGTCGCGTCGATCAACACCTCCGGCCACAAGTACGGCCTGGTCTACCCGGGTCTCGGGTGGGTGGTCTGGCGTGACCTGGAGTCGCTGCCCGAGGACCTCGTCTTCCGGGTGTCGTACCTCGGCGGTGACATGCCGACGTTCGCGCTGAACTTCTCGCGGCCCGGTGCTCAGGTCCTGCTGCAGTACTACCTGTTCCTCCGCCTCGGCCGGGCCGGGTACACGGCGGTCCAGCAGACGTCGCACGACGTCGCGCGCTACCTGGCGGACGAGATCGCGAAGATGCCGGCGTTCGAGCTGTGGAACGACGGCTCGGACATCCCGGTGTTCGCCTGGCGGCTGCGCGAGGGGTACACGACGAACTGGAACCTCTACCACCTGTCCGACCGTCTGCGCACCAAGGGCTGGCTCGTCCCGGCGTACCCGATGCCGGACGACCTCCCCGACGTCACGGTGCAGCGGATCGTGGTGCGCAACGGGTTCAGCCACGACCTGGCCTCGGCCTTCCTGGACGACCTGCGTGAGGAGGTCGCCTACCTCGATGCCCTCACCGGACCGATGCCCACCGAGAGGCAGCGCTCCGGCTTCCACCACTGACGCACGGACGGAGGCTGTCATGTCGACCACCCGCAGCGTCCCCGTGCCCGGGGACGCTGGAACCTACGTGCGTGCCGACGGCACGCACGCCCCCAGTGCTGATCACGTCACGCCGCACCCCTACGGAGAGCCCGGGGCGCGGCAGCCCGCCGGTCACTCCGGGCCCGCCATCGGTGCGCCCGCGGCCGGCCCCGCGACGTTCATGTCCGTGCTCCAGCTCTCGATGCTCACGGTCGTGGTGGTGGCGTCCTTGCGGTCGCTGCCGGCGATCGCGACGTACGGGCTGGGGTCGGTGACCCTCTTCGTCCTCCCCGCGATCCTGTTCCTCGTGCCGACCGCGCTCGTCGCGGCCGAGCTCGCCACGGGGTGGAAGGGCGGGATCTTCACCTGGGCGCGCGAGGCGTACGGCGAGAGGGTCGGATTCCTCGCGATCTGGCTGCAGTGGATCCAGAACGTCGTCTGGTACCCCACGCAGATCGCGTTCATCGCGGCCAGCCTGTCGTTCGTCGTGGGCGACCAGCGGCTCGTCTCCAACGGTGTCTACACGGCGGTCGTGATCCTCGTCCTGTACTGGGGCTCGACCCTCATCACGCTCGCCGGAGGCAACCTGTTCGCCAAGGTCGGCTCGTGGAGCGGCATCTTCGGCACGCTGCTGCCGGCGCTGCTCCTGATCGTCTTCGGCGGCATCTGGCTGGCCACCGGCGAACCGTCGCAGACCCCGCTGGAGGTGTCGGCGGTGATCCCGCCCTGGACGGGCATCGCGTCGATCGTGCTCATCGTGTCGAACGTGCTCGCGTACGCCGGCATGGAGGTCAACGCGGTCCACGCCAACGACCTGAAGAACCCCGGCAAGGGTTTCCCCCGGTCGATCGCGGCCGCGACGGTCCTCATCCTCCTGGTGTTCATCCTGCCGACCATCGCGATCTCCGTGGCCGTCCCGAAGGGCGACCTCGGGGTGACCAACGGCATCAACCTCGCCTTCCAGCAGTTCTTCGACCACTGGGGCATGGCCTGGGGCACGCCGGTGGTCTCGCTGCTCATCGCGCTCGGGGCGTTCGCGTCGGTCGTCACGTGGATCGCGGGACCCTCGCGCGGGCTGCTCGCCGCGGCCCACACCGGCCTGCTGCCCCCTGCCCTGCAGCGGCGCAACAAGGCCGGGGTGCAGGTGGGCATCCTGATGGTGCAGGGCGGGATCGTCACGCTGCTGGCGCTGCTGTTCGTCCTCGTGCCGAACGGCAACACCGCCTTCATCGCTCTCGTCGACATGGCGGCGGCGCTCTACCTGATCATGTACATGATCATGTTCGCGTCGGCGATCCGGCTGCGTCGGACCCAGCCGCAGGTGGTGCGGACGTACCGCACGCCCGCGATGAAGCTCGTCGCGGGTGTCGGGTTCGTCGCCTGCGCCGTCGCGTTCGTGCTGGCGTTCATCCGTCCGTCCGGCTTCACCGGGCTGTCGGAGGTCGCCTACCCGCTCGTCGTCGCGGCCGTCGTCATCGTGCTCGGCGGTCCGCCGCTGCTGTTCTACGCGCTGCGGCGCCCCGGGTGGGACCGCCGTACGACGGCTGAGCGGGCGACGAGCGACAACGTGCTGGTCAATCCCGTCGCGGACCCCGTCACACCCGGCGGGACCCCGACGCCGACGGGCACGACCGCCGGAGGCTGACCTCCGGGCGGTGGTCGTGATGTCATGCCGACCGCCCCGACCGATCGTGGTCGGTCGGGGCGGTCGCGTGCCTGCGGGGACGGCCGCTCGGGACGTGCGTGCTTCAGGCACGCACCTGCCCGAGCACGGCCGCGGCGACGTCGGCCGGCCGGTGCTCGGGCAGCCAGTGGTCGGCGTCGAGATCGACGCCGGTGCGAAGAACCGGTCCCGACGGGCCGAGACGTACGTCGTCGGGACCCGGACGGCACGCGCGGTCCCCGACCCGGCGAGCGGGAGCGCGCGGTACCACGCGATCACGGCGGTGAGCGCGCCGGGCGCCGTCGTCGGCGAGCAGAGCGCGCTCGGCGGCGTCGAGCAGCGCCACGACGTCCGCGACGAGCTCGCGCACCGCGTACGGCCGGCGCCCGCGCGGGCGGGCGCCGGGGGAGTAGCCGCGCTGGTCGGGCACGAGCGTGCGCACGCCGGCGTCCGTCGGGAGCGGCACGACGGCGTCGTACGCTGACGCGTCCTGCGGGAACCCATGGAGCAGCACGACGACCGGCGTGTCACCCGGCCCGTGGTCGCGTACGTCGAAGGCGAGACCGTCGCGCCGACCATCCGGTCGCAGAACGTGGTCGGGCCCGGCGTCGTTGCGGGAGGGCGGCCACGTGGCGAGCGGGTTAACCGTTATACCTGAGAGAGGTCAACGGCCTCTCGACGCGGTGACACGTGCGTGCGGGGGCGCCGTGACGGGCCACGGCGGCGACAGCCCGGCGCGCGCTCAGCGCCGTGGGCTCGCGCGATCCGGTGCCGGCGCGGGCCGGGGTGCTCAGCCGTGCCGCAGCATCCACTCGTGGTCAGGGTCCCGGCCGCCGTCGGGGTCGGGCACGGGGCGCACGTCCACGCTCGCCACCATGTCCTCGAGCGCGATCGGCTCCGGGAGCCGGCGGAACTCCTGCCGCTCGGGGTCCGGCACGTGGCCGGGCTCGGTGCTCGACATGACGGTCCCTTCGTCGGGTGCCACGCAATCTGCCACCCGGGGGGCGCGGTGTCCACGCCTCACCGTGCTGCCCGACGGTACGGTCGCGGCGTGGGTGCGCGCGCGGTGGGCCGGGACGGTACGGCCCGCGGCGTCCTCGCGTCGCGTGCCGCGTGGGCGGCGGTCGCCGCGGTCGTCGTGGCCGGGCTCACCGCCGGGTGCGGTCCGGACGGCGGCGCGCCGGTGACGCCGTCGACCCCGGCGGTGAGCACGGCCCCGACGTCGACCGGCACCCCGTCCGCCGCCGCCGGCCCGGTGCTCCCGGACGCCGGCAGCGTCCGGCGGGACGGGTCGCCCCTCGCCGACGCCGCGCGGCCCGGTCACGACGCCGGGTCGCTGCTGCCCGTCGACGGCGGCGACCTGCAGGTCGTCGACCAGGGCGACGGGTCCGTCGCGGCGACCGTGCAGGGCCCGCCCGGGGCCCTCGCGTGGGTCGCCCCGCCGCCCGGCGGTCGCGGCAAGGTGCAGACCGACGGGTCGCTGACCCTGCACGACGAGGCCGGGACGGTCGTCGCGGCGCTCGCGGCCCCCGTCGCGGCCGACGGCACCCGCGCCGCCTGGCGTCCCTCCGGCGACGTGGTGGCGCTGGACGGGCCGACGGGATCGGCGTCGTTCGTCGTGGGGACCGTGCCGCTGGAGGGCGCGACGTGGGGCGAGAACGAGGGCGGCAGGTCGCTCGCCGTCGTCCCGGCCCCGTGGGTGCGCGACGGCGGCCTGGCCGCGCAGCAGGCGCTCGCCTCCCAGCTCTCGGCCACCGAGCCCGAGGCCGCGTCGCCCTCGATGCAGGCCCAGCTGTGGTGCCACGTGCTCGGCGCGCGCGACAAGGCGTCGTGGAACCTCGAGCCGTGGCGGCCCGAGGTGCCGACGACCACGCTGCTCGCCACCCGCTGCAACCCCACCGACGACGACGCCTGAGCGGACGCCGCGCAGGGTCAGTCGTCGTCGAGCGTCAGGCTCTCGCCCGGCGCCAGGCGCCGGTAGCCCGTCGGCGGGACGAGCTGCCCCACGACGCGGTCCACCAGCGCGAGCCCGTCGTCGTTGAGGATGCCGTGGTGGATCGCCACGGCGAGGGCCGGGCGGACGAGGCGCACGTAGTCGACGGCGTCCGCGAGCCTGAGCCACGGCGCGCTGACCGGCACGCACAGCACCTCGACGTGGGTGCCCGGCGGCGGCGGCGTGAACGAGTCCCCGGGGTGCAGCACGACGCCGTCGACCAGGTAGGCGAGGTTGGGGATCCGGGGGATGTCGGGGTGGATGACGGCGTGCCACTCGCCCAGCGCCTCGACCGGGAAGCCCGCGGCCTCGAACCGGTCCCCCTCCACGACCACGTGCAGCCGTGCGAGGTCCGCGCCGGCGGCCACCAGCTGGTCGACGACGCCGGCCGGGGCCCACACCTCCAGGCGGGGCGAGTCGTCGAGCGCCGCGAGGAGGCGCGGCGGGTCCACGTGGTCGGGGTGCTCGTGCGTCACGAGGACGCCCGTCGCGCCCGCGAGGGCGTCGGCGTCGCTCCAGGTGCCGGGGTCGATGACCAGCACCTGGTCGTCGCGGTCGAGGCGGACGCAGGCGTGGCCCAGCGAGCGGATGGTGGTCACGGTTCCTCCTCCGGCGCCCGCGGGATGCGGGTGGTCGCTGCGACGAGAGTGCCGTGACGGGCGGGTTCGCGCCAGGTGGCCCGACGTGGACACCGGGCCCGTCGGCTGCCCGCACGCCGGTACGCTGACCGGGTCTGCCGACCTGCGGCGCGGGACCTGCGCGGGCGAGCCGCCCCTGCGGACCCGGCCTCCACCGAGGGAACCGATGACCACCGCACCTGCGCGCCCCGACGTCCCGTCCGCCCCGCATGCGTCCGACACCGTCGAGCACGCCGCGGCCACCCCCGGGACCGAGCAGCCGTTCGCCGAGCTCGGCCTCAAGCCCGACGAGTACCAGCGCATCCGCGACATCCTCGGGCGCCGCCCCACCGCGGCCGAGCTCGCGATGTACTCCGTCATGTGGTCCGAGCACTGCTCGTACAAGTCGTCGAAGGTGCACCTGCGGCAGTTCGGCGAGAAGACCACGCCGGCGATGAAGGAGCACCTGCTCGTCGGCATCGGCGAGAACGCGGGCGTCGTCGACATCGGTGACGGCTGGGCGGTCACCTTCAAGGTCGAGTCGCACAACCACCCGTCGTACGTCGAGCCCTACCAGGGTGCGGCCACGGGTGTCGGCGGCATCGTGCGCGACATCATCTCGATGGGTGCGCGTCCCGTGGCGGTCATGGACCAGCTGCGGTTCGGCGCCCCGGAGCACCCGGACACCGCGCGCGTCGTGCACGGGGTCGTCGCCGGCGTCGGCGGGTACGGCAACTCCCTGGGCCTGCCGAACATCGGCGGCGAGCTGGTGTTCGACTCCTGCTACCAGGGCAACCCGCTGGTCAACGCGCTGTGCCTGGGCGTGCTGCGCCACGAGGACATCCACCTGGCCAACGCCTCGGGCGTCGGCAACAAGGTCGTCCTGTTCGGTGCGCGCACCGGCGGCGACGGCATCGGCGGCGCGTCGATCCTGGCGTCGGAGACGTTCGACGACACCAAGCCGTCCAAGCGCCCGTCGGTGCAGGTCGGCGACCCGTTCATGGAGAAGGTGCTCATCGAGTGCTGCCTCGAGCTGTACGCGGCACGCGTCGTCGAGGGCATCCAGGACCTGGGCGCGGCCGGCATCTCCTGCGCGACGAGCGAGCTCGCGTCGAACGGTGACGGCGGCATGCACGTCGACCTGGAGAACGTGCTGCTGCGCGACCCCACCCTGACGGCCGGCGAGATCCTCATGTCCGAGTCGCAGGAGCGGATGATGGCCGTGGTCCGGCCCGAGAAGCTCGACGAGTTCCTCGCCATCACGTCGAGGTGGGACGTCGAGACCGCCGTCATCGGCGAGGTCACCGGCACCGGCAGGCTGACGATCGACCACTTCGGGCAGCGGATCGTCGACGTCGACCCGAAGACGGTCGCGCACGACGGCCCGGTCTACGACCGCCCGTACGCGCGCCCCGCCTGGCAGGACGGGCTGGTCGCGGACTCCGTGAGCACCCCCGAGGGTGCGGCGCGCTACGCCCGACCGTCGGGCGGCGACGAGCTGCGCGCCACGCTGCTGCGGCTGCTCGCCTCGCCCAACCTCGCCTCCCCGGCGTGGGTGACCGACCAGTACGACCGGTTCGTGCAGGGCAACACCGCGCTCGCGCAGCCCGACGACTCCGGGGTCGTGCGCGTCGACGAGACCACGGGCCTGGGCGTCGCGCTGGCCACCGACGCCAACGGCCGCTACACCAAGCTCGACCCGTACACCGGTGCGCAGCTCGCGCTCGCCGAGGCGTACCGCAACGTCGCCACCGTCGGCGCGCGGCCCCTGGCCGTCACCGACTGCCTGAACTTCGGCAGCCCCGAGCACCCCGACACCATGTGGCAGCTCGTCGAGGCGATCCGCGGGCTCGCGGACGCGTGCCAGGTGCTCGAGGTGCCGGTGACCGGTGGCAACGTCTCGCTGTACAACGGCACGGGGGAGCCCGGCCAGATCGACTCCGCGATCCACCCGACGCCCGTCGTCGGCGTGCTGGGCGTGCTCGACGACGTGGCCGACGCCGTGCCGTCGGGGTGGACCGCTCCCGGGCAGGCCGTGTACCTGCTGGGGACGACGCGTGCCGAGCTCGACGGCTCCGCCTGGGCCGACGTCGTGCACGACCACCTCGGTGGCGTGCCGCCGCGCGTCGACCTGGACGCCGAGCGCCGTCTGGCGCAGGTGCTCGTCGCCGCCGCGCGGGACGAGCTGGTCGACGCGGCGCACGACCTGTCCGAGGGCGGCCTGGGCCTCGCGCTCGTCGAGTCGAGCCTGCGGTACGGCGTCGGGGTGCAGGTCAGCCTCGACGCGCTGTGCGAGCGCGACGGGCTGACGCCGTTCGAGGCGCTGTTCTCGGAGTCGCAGGCCCGCGCGGTCGTGGCGGTCCCGCGCTCGGAGGAGGTGCGCCTGCTCGACCTGTGCACCGCCCGCGGCGTCCCGGCCCTGCGGCTGGGCGAGACGGCCGAGACCTGCACCCTGGGTGCCGGCACGCCGGTCGACGACGACGACCACGTGCACGCGGCCGCGGTCGAGGTGAGCGGCCTGTTCACCCTGCCGCTGACCGAGGCCCGCGCGGAGTGGGAGGCCACCCTCCCGCGCCTCTTCGGCTGACGGACCGCCCCGCCCTCGGGTGACGGAGCGACCCGGTCACACCCAGGCTGCCTGGGCGCGACCGGGTCGCTCCGTCACGTCCGGGCGGGGTCAGGTGGTGAGGCGGTGGTAGACCCGGTCGCGGTAGACGAGCGGGCGCGCGCAGCTCACGCCGTGGCTGAGGGCCCGCAGCGAGACCAGGTGGCTGTCGCCGACGGGGGTGCGCTGGACGACCCGTCCGCGCACCCACGCCTGCGCGCCGTCGACGACCGGCTCCCCGGTCGGCAGCGGCGTCCAGCCGCCGGCGGCGAACCGGTCGATCCCCGAGGTCGCGAACCGCGTCGACACGTCCTGCTGGCCCTCGGCCAGGAAGGACACCGCGACGGTGGTCGCCCGGGACAGCGCGGGCCACGACGACGACCCCGACGCGAGCGAGAACGCCAGCAGCGGCGGCGCGGCGGACACCGAGATGACGGACGTCGCCGTGAAGCCCACGAGCCGGTCACCGTCCCGCAGGGTGACGACCGCGACGCCGGCGGCGTGCCGGCGGAACACCTGCTTGTACTCGTCGGGTGTGAGCGTCGGCTCGTCGTGCTCGGCCAGGAGGCGTTCCAGGTGGTGCAGGTCGTGGGTGCTCGTGCTCATCGCGCCACCTCCAGGGCGCGGGTGCGGTCCGCGCCGACGGCCCGCCGCAGCGGGTCCTCGGCGCGCTGCCACCAGCGCTCGACGACCGGTGCGACGTCGGCCAGCTCCGCGTCCAGCAGCGTGAGGGACCGGGTGGGGACCGTGGCGCCGAGCTCGACCAGCACGGGCCGCAGGTGCACCTCGCCGACCAGCGCGTGGGCGGCGGAGGCCGAGACGACCAGCGGTACGGCGACGGCCCCGGCGAGGCCGTCGGGGCCGTACAGGTCGAGGAACGACTTGAGCAGGCCCGTGAACGACGCCTTGTGGACGGGGGTGGCGACGACGAGGACGTCGGCGTCCGCCACGGCCCGCAGCGCGGCGTCGAGGTCGGGGGTGCGGGGCTGCGCGTGCAGCGCGGGCGCCAGCGTCGCGAGGTCCACGACGGACGCGGGACCGGCGGCCGCGCCGGCGGCGTCGAGCCGCGCGGCGAGCGTGCGGGCCAGGGCCGCGGCGGCGGCCAGCGTGCGGGATCCGGCGCGGGGGTTGCCGACGAGCGCGGCGACGCGCACGGGGTCGGGTCGGGGCATGGGTCTCTCCTGGGGCGTGGGCGGGTGCGCGGGGGTGCGCGCGACCGACCGGCGGGTCGGTGGCGCGGCGGGCGGGACGCGGGCGCCGGGACGGCGGGCGCGTGACCGCGGCGCCGACATCGGCGGTCGGCGGCGTGCCCCGTGGTGCTCATGCGGTCCCCCGTCCCGCCGGCCGGTGCGCGGCGTGGGTGCGTCCTGGCGTCGAGGCTAGGCACGCGGTCCGTAAAAGGGGATAAGAACGGTCTGCTTTCTTGCCTGGTGAGACGTCCCCCCGGTGCGCCCGGCGCGCCCGCAGCACCTACAGTGCCTGCGTGCCCGTTCGTCCCGTCCGCCTCCTCGCCCCTTCCGACGCCACGACGTCCGCCGTGACCGCGGGGCTCGCGGCCCTGCGGGAGGAGGTCGAGCTGCCGGGCGCCCACCCGCCCGACGTGCTCGCCGAGGCGCAGGAGGCCGCCCGACGCGGACCGGACGACGCGCGCGTCCCCGGACCGCGCGCGGACCGCACCGACGTGCCCTTCGTGACCGTCGACCCGGTGGGCTCGACCGACCTCGACCAGGCGGTCCACGTCGAACGGCGCGGTGCCGGGTGGCGGGTGCGGTACGCCATCGCCGACGTCGCCGCCTTCGTCGCACCCGGCGGACCGCTGGACGCCGAGACGCACCGCCGCGGCCTGACCTGCTACAGCCCCGACGGGCGCGTCCCCCTGCACCCGACGGTGCTCTCGGAGGGCGCCGCCAGCCTCCTGCCCGGGCAGGTGCGCCCGGCCGTGCTGTGGAGCATCGACCTCGACGCCGACGGTGAGCCCGTCGACGTCCACGTGGAGCGGGCGACCGTGCGCAGCCGGGCCCAGCTCGCCTACGGCGAGGTGCAGGACCGGCTCGACGCGGGCACGGCCGACGACCTCCTGCAGTCGCTGGCCGCCGTCGGCCGGCTGCGCGAGGCGCGCGAGCGCGACCGCGGCGGGGCGTCCCTCGACGTCCCCGAGCAGGAGGTGGTGCGCGCCGACGACGGCACCTTCGGCCTGCGGTTCCGCGCGACGCTGCCCGTCGAGGGCTGGAACGCGCAGATCTCCCTGCTCACCGGCATCGTCGCCGCCCGGCTCATGCTCGACGTCGGTGCCGGCGTCGTCCGGACGCTGCCGCCCGCCGACCCGCGGGACGTCGCGCGGCTGCGGCGCACGGCGCGCGCCCTCGACATCGACTGGCCCGACGACGTGCCCTACCCCGACCTGCTGGCGGGCCTCGACTCGCGCCTCGGCCCCCACGCCGCGTTCCTGCGGGAGGCCACCACGCTGTTCCGCGGGGCCGGCTACCGCACCTTCGGCCCGCACGAGGCGCCGCCCACCGGGCACGACGCGGAGCACGGCGCGATCCGCGCGCCGTACGCGCACGTCACCGCCCCGCTGCGCCGGCTCGTCGACCGCTACGGCACCGAGGTCTGCCTCGCCGCCGTCGGTGGTCACGACGTGCCGGGATGGGTGCAGGAGCAGCTGCCCGAGCTGCCCGCCACGATGTCGCGCACCGGGCGGCGCGTCGCGGCGTTCGACCGCGGGGTGCTGGACCTGGTCGAGGCCGCCGTGCTGGCGCCCCGGGTCGGCCAGGTGTTCACCGGTGTGGTGGTCGACGCGGACGAGCCGCGCGACGGCCGGGTGCGCGGCGCCCTGCAGCTGCGCGACCCCGCCGTCGTGGCCCCGGTGACGTCCGCGTCGGGCGTCCTGCCGCTCGGGGAGACGCTCGACGCTCGGCTGGACGAGGTGTCGGTGCCCCACCGACGGGTGACATTCGTGGCGCGGTGACGGATTCGTCCGGATTGCCCCTACGATCGGCGTCCATGACCCCTCGTCCCTGGCGCGGCATCCTGGTCGCCGGGTTCGTGGCGCTGGCCGTCGTGGGCATCGGCGGAGCCGCCACCGGGCTGTGGTCCGAGCTGGCGGGCGACCCGGCGATGCGCATCCAGGGCCTCACCGAGGAGGTGCCCTGGCACGAGGCCCTGCCCGTGCCGTCCTACGCGCCCGCGGCCGAGCCCGAGCCGGCACCGGAGCCCACGTTCGACCTGGCCACGCACTCCACGACGGACCCCGCGAGCCCGTGGGTGATCGTCAACAAGCAGCACCCCATCGCGGCGGACCACGTGCCGGGCGACCTCGTGGACGTGGGCGGGGCGCGGCTGCGGGCCGCCGTGCAGCCGGACCTCGCGGCGATGGTCGCGGCGGCGGACCAGGCGGGTGCCCGGCTCGTCGTGCGCAGCGGGTTCCGGTCGTACGCCGAGCAGGCCGCGGCGCGTGCCGACGTCGAGGGGCGTCGCGGGTTCGCGCACGCCGAGCGCTACTCGGCCCGCCCCGGGTTCTCGGAGCACGAGACCGGCCTCGCGGTGGACATCGACTCCGGGACGCAGCCGGAGTGCAACCTGCAGACCTGCTTCGCGCAGACGGCCGAGGGCCGGTGGCTCGCCGAGCACGCCTGGGAGCACGGGTTCGTCGTGCGCTACACCGAGCAGAACACCGCGGTCACCGGGTACGCGCCGGAGGGCTGGCACCTGCGCTGGGTGGGCCGCGACCTGACCGCGTGGCTGCACGCCCAGGGCGTCGGCTCGCTCGAGGAGGCGTTCGGGGTCCCCGGAGGACCGGACTACCCCACCGGCTGAGGGCGTCGGGCCCGACGGCGCCGGGGGACGGAAAAGCCGTCGCCCGCGCGCGACGCCCGACCTACCGTCGAGGGGTGAGCACGTCCGCACCGCAGCCACCCGCCGGCGCGCCGCTGCGCGCCCGCGTCGTGCGGGCCGAGCGCGGTGCGGTCCTCGTCGTCCCCGACGCGGACCTGGGTGCGGTCGCACGGCGCGCGGAGTTGCCCCGCGACGGCCTGCTGCCGCTGCCCGACGGCACGCGCACGCCCCCGACCGTCGGCGACGTGGTCGACGTGGTCGGCGACGACGCAGGTGAGACGTGGCCCGCCGACGAGCACGCGACAGCACTGCACGCGACCGCCCTGCGCGCGACCGGCCTGCACCCGCGGCGCACGGCGGTGGTGCGCGACTCGGCCGGCCGCACGTCGCTCGAGCAGGTCGTCGCGGCGAACGTCGACGTCGTGCTCGTGGTCGAGCACCTGGATCCCGACCCGGACCTGGGGCGGGTCGAGCGGCTGCTGACCTTGGCGTGGCGTTCCGGCGCCCGGCCCGTCGTCGTGCTCACCAAGGCGGACCTCGTCCCGGACCCCGACGGCATGGCCGCCGAGGTGGCGCAGGTCGCGATCGGCGTGGACGTCCACGCGGTGAGCGTGCTGGACGGCGCGGGCCTCGAGCCGCTGCGGGCGCTGCTGGCGCCGGGCGTGGCGATCGTGGTGGTGGGGGCGTCGGGCGCGGGCAAGTCGAGCCTGGTCAACCGCCTCGCCGGCCGGGAGGTCATGGCGACGGGGGAGGTCCGCGTGGACGGCCGGGGCCGCCACACGACGACCCACCGGGAGCTGGTGCCCCTGGCCGACGGCGCGGTCCTCGTCGACACGCCGGGGCTGCGGGGGATCGGCCTCGTCGCCGCGCCCGAGGCGCTCGACGCGACGTTCGCCGACGTGACGGCGCTCGCGGCCGCGTGCCGCTTCACGGACTGCTCCCACGAGCGGGAGCCCGGCTGCGCGGTGCAGGCGGCCGTCGCGAGCGGTGAGCTGCCGGCCCGCCGGCTGGCGAGCTGGCGCAAGCTGGCCCGCGAGGCCGCCTACCAGGCCCGTCGCGCGGACGCGCGGCTCGCGGCCGAGGAGCGGGCCCGGTGGCGACGGATCACGCGCGACCACCACCGGGCGCTGCGGGGGCGCGGTGCGCCGCGGCCCTGACAGGGTGACGGGCGCGGCTGCCCCGGCGGGCACGTAAGCGGTTCGACGTCCGCCTGCCCGGGCAAAAACGATTAGGGCACGACCGTCCGCTCGCCAGGCCGCACCCCGCTCAGGTGTGATCGGGGAGTCGTTCGGGGACGGCGTCGAGGACGACGCCCCCCCGGGCGCGCCGACCGGCTCGCCGGCGTCGGCGTGCCCGACGCCGACCCGACCCGAGGAGAGTCCATGTCCCCCCGCACGAAGGTGGTCTCCACCACCCGGCGCAAGGTCGTCGCGGCCCTCGCCGCCAGCGCGGTCGTGGCCGCCGGAGTCACGGCGCTGACCTCGACCGCGGCGCAGGCCGCCGCCGGCTGTCGCGTCGACTACTCCGTGACGAGCCAGTGGCCCGGCGGCTTCGGCGCCACGGTGACCGTCACGAACCTGGGCGACCCGCTGTCGTCCTGGGACCTGCGCTGGTCGTTCGCCGACGGCCAGAGCATCCAGCAGCTGTGGAACGGGGTCGTCTCGACGACCGGTTCGCAGGTCAGCGTGAAGAACGTGCCGTGGAACGGCTCGCTCGGCACCAACGCCAACGTCCAGGTGGGCTTCAACGGCTCGTGGGCCGGCAGCAACAACGCCCCGACCTCGTTCACCCTCAACGGCACCACCTGCACCGGTGGCGTCGCGGGTCCGACGTCGAGCCCGACGCCCTCGGTCACCCCCTCCGTGACGCCCAGCCCGGTCGTCACCCCCACGCCGGTGATCACGCCCACGCAGAACCCGACGACGCCCCCGCCGGTGTCGAGCAGCCAGTTCCACGTCGACACGACGAACCAGTCGTACCGCGCGTGGCAGGCCGCGTCCGGCAGCGACAAGGCCCTGCTCGAGAAGATCGCGCTCACGCCGCAGGCGTACTGGGTCGGCAACTGGAACGACGCGGCGCACGCCCAGCAGGAGGTGCGGGACATCACCGGTGCCGCGCGCGCCGCGGGCAAGACCGCCGTCCTCGTCGTCTACGCCATCCCGGGCCGCGACTGCGGCTCGCACTCCGGCGGCGGCGTGTCGGAGTCCGAGTACGCGCGCTGGATCGACACCGTCGCCCAGGGCATCCAGGGCAACCCCTGGGTCGTCCTCGAGCCCGACGCCCTCGCGCAGCTCGGTGACTGCTCCGGTCAGGGCGACCGGGTCGGGTTCCTGCAGTACGCGGCCAAGGCACTGACGGCCAAGGGCGCCCGTGTCTACATCGACGCCGGGCACTCCGCGTGGCTCTCGACGACCGAGGCCGCGAACCGCCTCAACCGCATCGGGTTCAGCGACGCCGTCGGCTTCTCGCTCAACGTGTCGAACTACCGCACGACCGCCGAGGCCAAGGCCTACGGGCAGGAGATCTCGCGCCTGACCGGTGGCAAGACGTTCGTCATCGACACGTCGCGCAACGGCAACGGCCCGGCGGGCTCCGAGTGGTGCAACCCCCGGGGCCGCGCCCTGGGTGAGCGCCCCACGCGGGTCAACGACGGCAGCGGCCTCGACGCCCTGCTGTGGATCAAGCTGCCCGGTGAGTCGGACGGTGCCTGCAACGGCGGGCCCGGTGCCGGCCAGTGGTGGCAGGAGATGGCACTGGAGCTGGCCCGCAACGCGAAGTGGTGACGCACCGCCACCGGCCGGTGGCGTGTCGATGACACGACCACCCACCGGTGCGCGGCGGCGCTGAGGCGCACGCGCACCGAGGACGAGGCCGCGGACACCCCGGACGGGGGTGTGTCCGCGGCCTCGTCGCGTCCGGGCCCCTGGCCACCGCGTCCGCGCCCGCCCGACCGGCACGTCGCTGACCACGGGTCGGACGTCCTGTCCCGTCCACAGGGACGCGACCTACGCTCGAGAGGATTCCCCGTCCTCGCTGAGCAGAGCGGAGCGACCCATGCAGGTACAGCTCGAGCGTGTCCTCGAACAGGTGCTCGCGCGCAACCCGGGTGAGCGCGAGTTCCACCAGGCCGTCACCGAGGTCTTCGAGAGTCTCGGCCCGGTGCTCGAACGGCATCCCCACTACGTGGACGCGGCCGTGCTCGAGCGCCTCTGCGAGCCCGAGCGGCAGATCATCTTCCGCGTGCCGTGGGTGGACGACCAGGGACGGGTCCGCATCAACCGCGGCTTCCGCGTCGAGTTCAACTCCGCGCTCGGCCCGTACAAGGGCGGCCTGCGGTTCCACCCCTCGGTGTACCTGGGGATCGTGAAGTTCCTCGGCTTCGAGCAGGTCTTCAAGAACTCCCTGACCGGCATGCCCATCGGCGGCGGCAAGGGCGGCTCCGACTTCGACCCGCGTGGGCGCTCCGACGGCGAGGTCATGCGGTTCTGCCAGTCGTTCATGACCGAGCTGTACCGGCACATCGGGGAGTACACCGACGTGCCGGCGGGTGACATCGGCGTCGGCGGCCGCGAGATCGGCTGGCTGTTCGGCCAGTACAAGCGCATCACCAACCGCTACGAGTCGGGTGTCATCACCGGCAAGGGCGTGACGTGGGGCGGTTCGCTGGTGCGCACCGAGGCCACGGGCTACGGCACCGTCCTGTTCGCCGAGCGCATGCTGGCCACCCGTGGCCTGTCGTTCGACGGCATGCGCGTCGTGGTGTCCGGGGCGGGCAACGTCGCGATCCACGCGATCGAGAAGGCGCAGTCCCTCGGCGCGCACGTCGTGGCCTGCTCGGACTCGCACGGGTACGTCGTCGACGAGGCGGGCATCGACCTCGAGGTGCTGAAGCAGGTCCGCGAGGTCGAGCGCCGACCCGTCGAGGAGTACGCGGCGCGCCGCAGCGGGGCGCACTACGTGCCGGCGGCCCGCGTGTGGCAGGTCGACGCGCAGGTCGCGCTGCCGTGCGCCACGCAGAACGAGCTCGACGAGAGCGACGCCAAGCGCCTGGTCGACGCGGGCCTGCTCGCCGTGGCCGAGGGCGCCAACATGCCGCTGACGCCCGAGGCGGTCGCGCTCGTGCAGGGTGCCGGCGTCCTCTACGCGCCCGGCAAGGCCGCGAACGCCGGCGGCGTGGCGACGTCGGCTCTCGAGATGCAGCAGAACGCCAGCCGTGACGCGTGGTCGTTCGAGCACACCGAGGAGCGGCTCGCGACGATCATGGCGCGGATCCACGACAACTGCGCCGAGACCGCGGAGCTGTACGGCGACCCGGGCAACTACGTGCTCGGCGCCAACATCGCCGGCTTCACCAAGGTCGCGGACGCGATGCTCGCTCTCGGCGTCGTCTGACCCGACCCGACCCGTCGACGAGGGCGGCCCGGCACCTGCCGGGCCGCCCTCGTGCGTCCCGGGGTCGCGTCCCCGGTGGCCGCGGCCCGGGCACGGTCGCGGACGTGCCGGGCCGACGACGTGTCCGAGCAGGCCGTCAGGACGTCTGCCGCATCGCCCGCCGGACGTCGGCCAGCGTCGCGTCGGCCTCCTGGGCGGCCCGCGCGGCCCCGCGCGCCAGGACGTCGCGCACGAGGAACGGATCGCGCGCCAGCTCGGCCCGGCGGGCCCGCACGGGCGCGAGGTGCGCGACGAGGGCGTCGGTGACGTACGCCTTGAGTGCGGCCGCGCCCCCGTCCGCGATCTCGTCGGCGAGGTCCTGCGGCGTCCGCGCGGACGCCAGCGCGCCCAGCAGCAGCAGGTTGGAGACCTCGGGGCGGTGTGCCGGGTCGTAGGTGATGGTGCGTCGGGCGTCCGTCCGGGCCCCGCGCACCGCCGCGGCCGTGGCGTCGGCGTCCGCGCGCAGCTCGATCGCGTTGCCGCGGCTCTTGCTCATCTTGGCCCCGTCCGTGCCCAGGACGAGCGGAGCCTGCGACAGGAGCGCGGTCGGCTCCGTCAGGACGGGCCCGTACCGGCGGGTGAACCGCCGCGCGACGGTGCGCGTCAGCTCCAGGTGCGGCAGCTGGTCGCGCCCCACGGGGACCAGCGTGCCGCGGACCGAGAGGATGTCCGCGGCCTGGTGCACGGGGTACGTCAGCAGCAGGGCGGACAGGGCGCGTCCGGACGCGGCGAGCTCGGCCTTGACCGTGGGGTTGCGGTCCAGCTCGGCGACGGTCACCAGCGAGAGGAACGGCAGCATGAGCTGGTGCACGGCGGGGACGTCCGAGTGCACGAAGACCGTCGTGGCCTCGGGGTCGAGCCCCGCGGCGAGGTAGTCGAGCACCACCTCCCGCACGGTCGCGGGCAGGTCCCCGGCGTCGTCCCGGTCGGTGATCACCTGGTAGTCCGCGACCACGACGAAGGTCTCGACGCCGTGCCGCTGCAGCGCGACGCGCGTGGCGAGGGTGCCGAACAGGTGCCCGACGTGCAGCGCGCCCGTGGGACGGTCGCCGGTCAGCACCCGGAAGGTCCCCGGGTCCCGCGCCAGCACCTCCTCGAGCGTCAGGACGTCGGGGCGGGCGTGGTCGGCGTGGTCCGGCCCGGGACGGGTTCCGGCGGCAGGAGCGGGGGACGGTGCGGAGCGGGCGGTGGTCGGCATGTCGGTGCTCTCCTCGGGGAGGAGCCGTCGCGCGGCCGCGCAGGGACCTGACGTGGACCCGCCGAGCCGCGTGAGCAGCTCGGCGGGTGACCCACGGCTGCGTCAGGGCAGCGGCCACCACATGACGTGGGTGCGGGTCGAGGTCATACCCGGGACGCTAGTGCGTGGGCACCGCCGCCTCAAGGGTCCCGGTGCGTGCCGATCCCGCCAGGGCCGGCCCGGTCGGGCGGCCACGCCACACGCGGTCGCCGAGGAGCGTCAGCAGCCCCGGCAGCAGCACCAGCCGCACGACGGTCGCGTCGACGAGGATGGCCACGGCCAGCGCCACGCCCAGCATCTTCAGCTCGAGCATGCTCGACGTGGCGAAGATCGCGAACACCGAGACCATGACCGCGGCGGCACTCGTGACGACACCCGCGGAGTCGGCGACGCCGTCGCGGACCGCCGCACCCGGGGCCACGCCACGCACCACCCGCTCCCGGACCCGGCTGAGGACGAAGACGTGGTAGTCCATCGACAGGCCGACCAGCACCACCATGACGAACAGCGGCACCCAGTCGATGACGAAGCCCGGCGCCGTGAACGCCAGCGGGCCGGCCAGCCAGCCCTCCTGGAAGACCAGGCGCAGCACCCCGAAGGCGACGCCCACCGACAGCAGGTTCAGCGCGGTCGAGACCAGGGCGAGCGGCACGCTGCGGAACGAGACGGCCATGGTCACGCAGGTCAGCAGCAGCACGACCCCGATCACCCAGGGCATCCGCTCGGACTGCCGCTGCGTGCGGTCGAGGTCGGCCGCGGGCCAGCCACCGACCACGGCCTCGACGTCCAGGCCGTCGAGCGCGGCCGGGACCAGGTCGTCGCGGACCTCGCGCACCACGTCGTCCAGGGCGGGGTCGGCGCTCTTCAGCGGCACGGCCAGGGTGAGGACGTGCGTGCGGCCGTCGTCCGCGGCCACGGGCGGGACGTCGCCGACGTCGGTGAACCGGCCCGTGGCCAGGGCGGCGGACTCCAGCGAGCCGAGTGCCGCCACGACCTCGTCCTGCTGCGCCGCGTCGCCGCGCACCACGACGTCGATCGTCTCCCCGCGCGACGGGAACGTCTCGGCGACCCGGGTGAGCGTGCCGACCTCCGCCACGTCGGGCGGCAGGGTGGCGAGGTCACCGCCGTGCAGCCGCATGCCCAGCGCGGGCGCCGCGGCGGCGAGCGTGACCACGCCGGCCACCACCACGGCGGCGAGCGGGTGACGCACCGCCGGACCGAGGACGCGACGGCTGACGGCTCCGGGGCCGATGCGGCGCTGCAGCCGCCACAGCAGGGGGACGCGTGGACGGTCGACGCGGTGCCCGAGGACGACCAGCAGCGCGGGCAGCACCGTCAGGGAGCCGACCACGGAGACGGCGACCACGGCGACGGCACCCGTCGCCAGCGACGAGAACGTCGCGAGCTGCAGCAGGTACAGCGCGGACAGCGACACCGCGACCGCCGCACCGGACACCACGATCGCGTGGCCCGACGTCTCGGCGGCGATCTCCACGGCGGCCGACGTGCTGCGTCCCCGGGCGCGCTCCTCGCGCTCCCGCTTGAGGTAGAAGAGCGTGTAGTCGACGCCGACGGCCATCCCGATGAGGACGACCATGCTCGCGACCGTCGGGTCGGCCGGCACGACGTGGGACAGCACGGCCGAGACCCCGAGCGTCGCGGCGACGGCGGACACCCCGAGCAGCACCGGGATCCCGGCGGCGACGACCGCGCCGAACGCCAGCAGCATGAGCAGCAGCGTGACCGGCAGCGACACGATCTCGGCCGCCACCAGGTCCTCGGCCACCCGCTCGTCGATCGCGGCCTGCAGCGAGACCTCGCCCGCCTGCTCGACGTCGAGGCCGGGATGGCGGTCGGCGACGTCCGCGACGGCCTGCGCGAGCGCGGTGACGTCGTCGGTCCCGTCGGCGAGCTCGACCGCGACGAGCACCGCGGACCCGTCAGGAGCGGGGACCGCGGGCGCGACCGCGGACACCTCCGCACGCCCGCTGAGGCTCCGGGTGAGGTCCTCGGCCCCGGCGAGGGTCGCGTCGAGGCCCGCCGGGCCCGCGGTGAGCAGGACCAGCTCGGTGTCCGCCTCGGCGAGCCCCGACTCCGCGACCCACGCCGCGGCGGTGCCCGAGCCGCCGATGCCGGTGTCCTCGTCCTGGATCGTCTGCGTGGGCACGAGCGCGCTGAGCGCCGCGCACACGACCACGAGGGCGAACCACCCACCGATGGCCCACGCGGGGTGGGTCGCGCTCCAGCGGGCGGCGCGGACGGCGACCCGGGAGACCGGGCCGTGGGCTGCGGCGCGGTGCGCGCTCCCGGCGGCCGGGTCGGGGGCGGGGCCGCGGGGCGGGGGACGGTGTCCGAGGGTGTGCATGGTGGCCTCCGGGGCTCGACGAGCGGTCGGGTCCCACGCTGGCCCGGCGGTGGGGTGCCGGTCAGGAGTGGCCGCACCCGGACGGACGGTGGACCTGGCACCCCCGACAACCGGTGCGCCCGCGGCCAGGATGGGCGGCATGGAACGCCGTACCCCCTGGGCCGCGACCGGCAGGTCGCTCGCGCTCGTCCTGCTCGCCGTGCCGAGCCTGCTGCTGACGGGCCTCACCGTCGTCGCCCTGGTGCTGGCGCCGCTGGGCGTCGGGCTCGCGCTCCTGCGCGCGCTGCTGCCGGCGGTGCACGGCCTCGCCCGCGCCGGCCGGGAGCTCGCGACGTCCGCCCTCGGGCACCCGGTGCCGCTGGTCGAGCTGCGGACGCAGGAGCCGTCGCCGCTGCTGGAGCCGGGCGCGTGGGGGCTGGGCGCCGACGGCACCCTGCGGGGGACGGACCTGGCGGCGCTGAGCCGCGGCGCCACCGAGCCCTTCCGCCAGGGATGGCGCTGGCTCGTGGACGCCGACGCCTGGCGCCTGCTCGGGTGGGTCGCCTTCGCGGGCACGGGCGGGTTGCTGCTCAGCGCCCTCGTCGTCCTGCTGGTCCCGGTGACGGTCGCCGCCGTGGTCCTCGCGCTGGTGCTCCCGGCGGGCGGCGTGCCCTGGCCGTGGGCGGTCGCCCTCGTCGTGCTCGCCGTCCTGGCCGCGTGGACGTGGTGGCGCCACGGTGACGCCCTGGGGCGGGCGCGTGCCGCGGCGGACGCCGCACTCCTCTCACCCGGCCGGCAGGCGCTGCTCGAGCAGCGGGTCCAGGACCTGGCGGCCTCGCGCTCGCAGAGCGTGGACGACGCGGCGGCCGGGCTGCGGCGCATCGAACGGGACCTGCACGACGGGGCGCAGGCGCGGCTCGTGTCGCTGGGCCTGACCCTCGGCATGGTCGCCGAGCTGATGGCAGACGACCCCGACGAGGCCCGCGCCCTGCTGCAGGAGGCCCGCGGCACCACGGCCGCCGTGCTGCGCGACCTGCGCGACCTGGTCCAGGGGATCCACCCGCCGGTGCTCGCCGACCGCGGCCTGTCGGGTGCGGTCGAGGCGCTCGCGCTGGACCTCACCGTGCCCGTGACGCTGACCGACCGGCTGCCCGGGCGGCCGCCGCCGGCCGTCGAGTCGGCGGCGTACTTCGCGGTCGCCGAGTCGCTGGCCAACGTCGTCAAGCACGCGGACGCGACGCGGGCGTGGGTCCGGCTGCAGGCGGACGGGCCGGTGCTCCGCGTCGAGGTCGGGGACGACGGGGTCGGCGGGGCCGACCCCGCCCAGGGCTCGGGCCTGCAGGGCGTCCGCTCCCGCCTGGCGGCGTTCGACGGCACCATGGGCGTCGACAGCCCGCCGGGCGGTCCGACAGTCATCCACCTGGAGGTGCCGTGCGCGTGGTCCTCGCCGAAGACCTCGCACTCCTCCGCGACGGCCTGATCCGGCTGCTGACGGCGCACGGCTGCGAGGTCGTCGCGGCCGTCGAGGACGCCCCGGCGCTCGAGGTCGCGCTCGCGGACCCGACCCTCGACGTCGCCGTCGTCGACGTGCGGCTGCCGCCGGGGTTCAGCGACGAGGGCCTGCGCGCCGCGATCGAGGCACGCCGGCGCCGGCCGGGGCTGCCGGTGATGGTGCTGAGCCAGTACGTCGAGCACCTGTACGCGCGCGAGCTCCTGGCCGACGGCGCCGGCGCCGTCGGCTACCTGCTCAAGGAGCGGGTGTCCGACCCGGCAGGCTTCGTCGACGCCGTCCGGACCGTGGCCGCCGGGGGCACGGTGCTCGACCCGGAGGTGGTCGCCGCGATCATGGCGCGACGGCGGGCCTCCCCGCTGGCACGGCTCACGGCGCGCGAGCGCGAGGTGCTCGAGCTCATGGCGCAGGGGCGCTCCAACGCCGGCGTCGCGGCCGCGCTCGTGGTCACGGAGAAAGCGGTGGCCAAGCACATCGGCAGCATCTTCACCAAGCTCGACCTGCCCGTCGGCCCCGACGACCACCGCCGGGTGCGGGCCGTGCTGGCCTGGCTGGACGGGCAGGACTGAGCAGCCGCCACGGTCGGACGTCCCGGCACGCGTGGGGGAGGATGGAACACGTGCCACCGCGTCGCCGTACCGACCCCGCCGACGGGCGCGCCGCGCTGCAGGCGTGGCGCGCGGACCCGGGCTCCGCCCCGACGGCCGTGCGGCGCACCGCGGTGCGCTTCACGCTCGAGGAGCTCGCGGACGTGGCGCCGGGCAACGCCGTCGAGGTCCGCGTGCCGCCCGACGGCGCGGTGCAGGCCGTCGAGGGGCCGCGCCACACCCGTGGCACGCCGCCCAACGTCGTGGAGACGGACCCGGCCACGTGGCTCGCCCTGGCCGCCGGTGACGTCACGTGGGACGAGGCGGTCGCGGCGGGACGGGTGCACGCGTCGGGCGAGCGGGCCGACCTGGGGCACCTGCTGCCGCTGCAGGCGACGCGGAGCCGCTGACCTACGATCGTCCCGTGCCCGACACGCCCCGCCCCGCCGACGACGCCCACGACGACACCCGCCAGGACGTCCCGGCGCCGACGGCCCCGGCGGGACCCCCGCCCGCTGCTCCCGGTACCCCGGACGAGGCGCCCGGCACGCCGGACGAGGCCGAGCTCGCACGGGTCGCGGTGCCCGCGACGGTGCGCCGCGCGCCGCGGTACGGCGCGTTCCTGGTGGCCGGGGCCCTGGTCGGCATGGTCGTCGGGCTCGTCGTCGCGGCCCTGACGTCCGACGGGAGCAGCAGCACCGCGGACGGCGGGGTGCTGCCGTTCCTGGGCGGCGAGAACGGCGTGCGCTGGCTGCTCGCGCTCTCGCTGGGCATCGTCGGTGCCCTGGTGGGCGGGGTGCTGGCCCTGCTCGCGGACCGGCGGAGCACTCGGGGCCGTCGCCCCGCACCGCCCGCCTGACGGGGCCGTGCCCGCCGCCGTCCGGTGGACGGGCGAGCCGGGGTGACCCGGGGTGTGCCACCATGGTGCCGTGGCCCCCCGCGCAGACGGACGTCTCACCCACGACCTTCTACCCGGCGAGAAAGGCCCGCAGGACGCCTGCGGTGTCTTCGGCGTCTGGGCACCCGGCGAAGAGGTGGCGAAGCTCACCTACTTCGGCCTCTACGCGTTGCAGCACCGCGGCCAGGAGTCGGCGGGCATCGCGACGTCCAACGGCCAGCAGCTGCTCGTCTACAAGGACATGGGCCTGGTCTCCCAGGTCTTCGACGAGACCGCGCTGAACGCCCTGCAGGGGCACATCGCGATCGGCCACACCCGGTACTCGACCACGGGCGGCTCGACGTGGGAGAACGCGCAGCCGACGCTGGGGGCGACCGCCGCGGGCACCGTCGCCCTGGGCCACAACGGCAACCTCACCAACTCCGCCGAGCTCGTCGACCTCGTCGCCGAGCGGTACGGCAGCCAGCGGCGCGGCGAGCTCGCGCGCGGCAACACCACCGACACGGCGCTGATCACGGCGCTGCTCGCGGGGGACCCCGACCACACGCTGGAGGCCACGGCGCTCGAGGTGCTGCCGCGGCTGCGCGGCGCCTTCTGCCTGGTCTTCATGGACGAGCGCACGCTGTACGCCGCGCGTGACCCGCAGGGCGTGCGCCCGCTGGTCCTCGGGCGCCTCGAGCGCGGCTGGGTCGTCGCGTCCGAGACCTCGGCACTGGACATCGTCGGTGCGTCGTACGTCCGCGAGGTCGAGCCGGGGGAGTTCATCGCGATCGACGCCGACGGGCTGCGCTCGACGCGGTTCGCCCCGATCGACCGCGCCGGCTGCGTCTTCGAGTACGTCTACCTGGCGCGGCCCGACACCACGATCAACGGGCGGTCCGTGCACGCCGCGCGTGTCGCGATGGGGCGCCGGCTCGCGGTCGAGCACCCCGTCGAGGCGGACCTCGTGATCCCCGTCCCCGAGTCCGGGACGCCCGCCGCGGTGGGCTACGCGGCCAAGTCCGGCATCCCCTTCGGTCAGGGCCTGACGAAGAACGCGTACGTCGGGCGCACGTTCATCCAGCCGTCGCAGACGCTGCGCCAGCTCGGGATCCGGCTCAAGCTCAACCCGCTCAAGGACGTCATCCGCGGCAAGCGGCTGGTGGTCGTCGACGACACGATCGTGCGGGGCAACACCCAGCGTGCGCTCGTGCGGATGCTGCGCGAGTCCGGGGCCGCTGAGGTCCACATCCGCATCACCGCGCCACCCGTGAAGTGGCCCTGCTTCTACGGCATCGACTTCGCGTCGCGTGCCGAGCTCATCGCCAACGGCCTGGGGGTGGAGGAGATCGCCCGGTCGCTGGGCGCCGACTCGCTGGGCTACCTGTCCGAGGAGGGCATGATCACCGCCACCGAGCAGCCTGCGTCGCAGCTGTGCACCGCGTGCTTCAGCGGCCGGTACCCCATCGAGCTGCCCCCGTCGGAGCGGCTCGGCAAGCACCTGCTGGAGCAGAACCAGCTGCCGTTGGGGCAGCCCGAGGACGGTCTGCTCAGCATCGTCCCGGCAGCCGGTGGCGCGTCCGCGCTGGAGCACCCGTGAGCGCCCCGCAGCCCGTCACGTACGCGTCCGCGGGCGTGGACACGGAGGCGGGGGACAGGGCCGTCGAGCTGATGAAGGACGCCGTGCGGGCGACGCACGGGCCTCAGGTCCTCGGCGGGGTCGGCGGGTTCGCCGGCCTGTACGACGCGGCCGCGCTCACCGCCTACCGCCGGCCCCTGCTGGCGACGTCCACGGACGGCGTGGGCACCAAGGTCGCCATCGCGCAGGCGATGGACGTGCACGACACCATCGGCTTCGACCTGGTCGGCATGGTCGTGGACGACATCGTGGTGGTCGGCGCCCGGCCGCTGTTCATGACGGACTACATCGCGTGCGGGCGGGTCGTGCCGGAGCGCATCGCCGACGTGGTGCGCGGCATCGCGGCCGCGTGCTCGGTGGCCGGCACCGCGCTCGTCGGCGGCGAGACCGCCGAGCACCCCGGGCTGCTCGCTCCGGACGAGTACGACGTCGCCGGCGCCGCGACCGGCGTGGTCGAGGCGGACGAGCTGCTGGGTCCCGAGCGCGTCCGCGCCGGCGACGTGCTCGTGGCCCTCGGGTCCTCGGGTCTGCACTCGAACGGCTACTCGCTGGTGCGACGGGTCGTCCAGGTCGCCGGCTGGGGCCTGGACCGGCACGTCGACGACCTCGGGCGCACCCTGGGCGAGGAGCTGCTGGAGCCGACCCGCGTCTACGCGGCGGACTGCCTCGCGCTGGTCGAGCGGTTCGGGCCCGAGCAGGTGCACGTGTTCAGCCACGTCACGGGCGGGGGCCTGGCGGCCAACGTGGCCCGTGTGCTTCCCCCCGGCCTCGTCGCGGACGTCGACCGGGCCTCCTGGGTGCTGCCGCCGGTGTTCGCGCTCGTGCAGGGCCTCGGGGCCGTGCCCTGGGGCGACCTGGAGAGCACCCTCAACCTCGGCGTCGGCATGGTCGCCGTGGTCGCGCCCGACGTGGCGGACGAGGTCCAGCGCGCCGCGCGCGAGCTCGGGATGCCGGCCTGGGTGCTGGGGACGGTGCGGGACGCCCGGGCCGACGACGCCACCGCGGCGGACGTCGTCGCGGGGACCAAGGGCGTCCAGGGCGGTGCCGTCCGGCTGCACGGGACCTACCGCACGGCGTGAGACCGGTGTGCGCATCGCCTGCACGCGGCCTCGCGCGCGCGACAGCGCGTCGCCGACCCGAAGGTCGGCGACGCGTCGTCGCGGTCGTCTGCGCCGATCAGCCCCCGGGCAGGCTCAGAAGTCGTCGTCCCGGGGCCAGCGGTCACGACCGGCGGGGTCGTCGTCGTCCGTGCTCACCGCGCTGCGGCGGCTGTCCGTGACGACATCGTTGCGGCTGCGCGACGTGAGCTCCTGCTCGAGAGCCCGGTAGTTGGTGTCAGGGCTGAAGTACTTCAGCTCCCGCGCCACCTTCGTCTGCTTTGCCTTCTGACGGCCGCGCCCCATGGCATCGACCCCCTCTAACGTGGAAGCGGGGCGGCTCCGTGCTGACACGTGCGGCCCCGGGTGCTGTTGAGTCTCTTCGTGTGGCAACGGTACAGGGTCGCGATCCATTCCGACCACCTGCGCCAGGTGGGTTGGGACACGTGACGGTGGGTGCCAGGCGGCGCTGACTTCACGGATGTCTGCTCTGACTGCGGCGTTCTGCGGGTCGGCGCACGGGTGGCCGGCCGCGCCGTGGGCGTCGCGCCCTCTGGCGCGGCTCACTGTGACGCAGATCACATTCCCGTTGCGAACCGCTGCGGGAACGTGTCCACGCTACACCGTTCGTGCACGTCAGAGCGTTGATGCGCTTCGACGCCCTGCGTTTGCGCTGGTCACGACATGCGTCGTGCAGAGCACCCCGAACCGGGCAATCATCCCAGGAGACGAACGTCACACGTTCGTGCGACGCCGTTCGGGTGGCGATCGGAGATGTGTCCGGATTGAGGCGGGTTTAGGCTGCTGCTTGTCGACGGCACCCCAGCGCCGTGGTGACGGTTTCGGCGTCCGGATCACGGTGGCGGCGACCGGATCCGCGTCGCCGACGACCTGCCGGGGTGCCCGATGTGTCAGATTCAGTACCAAGACGTACGCCCCGCCGCGGACCAAGTGACATGACTCGGAGGCTCGGGGCGGTCACACATGGGAGGTATCCAGTGTCCACCGCACACTCGTCAGAGGCCGAAGCACTCCTCACGCCGTCCGAGGTCGCGACCCTGTTCCGGGTCGACCCGAAGACCGTGACCCGCTGGGCCAAGTCCGGCAAGCTCTCCTCGATCCGCACGCTCGGCGGCCACCGCCGGTACCGCGAGTCCGAGGTCCGTGACCTGCTGAACGGCGTCCCGCAGCCCAGGACGACCCCGCAGTCCTGAGGTCCGGCGCAGGGGGCACCAGCGTCGACGTGTTGCGCGCACCGCGGGGGAGTGTGCGAGACGTCCCGACGCCGGCCTCCGGCACCAGGCCTCCGGCACGCACGACGGCCGCGGTCGGACCACCCGGATCACCCGGGTGGCTCGACCGCGGCCGTCGGCGTCGTGCCTGCGGTGCGCGCGTCCTGAGTCCAGCGTGGCCCTGAGTCCGGCGTGGTCCTCAGTCCCGCGTGTCCCTCAGTCCCGCGTGGCGCGGCGCACGATGCCCACGACCACCAGTGCCACGACGACACCGGCAACCACGAGCACCTTGCGCGCGCGGGCGCGGTCCTCGGGCAGGGCTGCCGGGTCCGTCGCGTCGAAGACGAGGCGGCGGCCCCGGTCCTTGGCCCGCTCGGCCTGCCGGCGCGGGTCGACCCGGTCGACGAGCGCGTCGACGGTCTCGGCCAGCTGCGCGCGGGCGAGGGCCGCCTCGGCCGTGAGCGTGCCGATGTCGGTCGCGGGTGTCGGCGTGATCTCCTCGGCGCTCACCGGTGCATCCCCTTCTTGACGGTCTCGACGTCCTCCTGCAGGTTCTCCATGGCCTGGTCGGGCACGGGCGGCATGCCCTTCTGCAGGCGCTTGACGCCCAGCAGGCCCAGCACCGCGGTGATCGCCAGCAGCACGAGCGAGACGATCAGCGCCGCCAGCCAGGGCGACACCGCGTTGGACAGGCCCAGGATGGCCGTCGTGATGAGGGTGCCGAGCGCGTACAGCGCCAGCACTGCCGCACCGGCGACGAGGCCGATGCCGATGCCCGCCTGCGTGGCCTTGGCGGTCACCTCGGCCTTCGCCAGGCTGATCTCGGCGCGGACGAGACGCGTGGCCTGCTCGCTCAGATCGGAGACGAGGCGACCGAGCGACCGGGGGTCCTCGGGTGCATCGGGGCGGGCATCGCTCGCCCAGCCGGAGTGCGTTGCCATTTTCGACGACCTTCCTCACCTGCGGAGACGGGTGCTGCGACGGTCTTCAGTCTGCCCGTAGGAGCAGGTGCGCGCGAGGGCGGCGCCCCGCGACGCGCCGCGCGGGAGGTCGTCGGTGCCGTGCGGGGTCAGTCGACCCAGGGGTGCACGAGCTCCTCGGCGGGGTGGGTGCTCGACGGCGCGGGGATCACGGGGCCCGCGGCCGGGAGCTTCGCGCGGCCCCAGGCGGCCGCGCCGGCGGCGAGCAGCACCAGCGCTGCGCCCACCAGCAGGGCGGAGAGCCACAGCGGCAGCGCCGTGGCCAGGCCGAACACCGCACCGAGGGCGAAGAGCGCGATGCCGATCACGGTCAGGAGGGCCGCGACGGCGAAGGCGATCGCGGACGGCCGGATGCGCACCGCCCGCGTCCGCACGCTGCGACCGACGGCGTCGAGCTCGTGCTGGACCGCGGCCCGCACCTTGTCCTCCGCGCGCTCGATGCGGTCCCGCGCGCGCTCGGCGAGGGGGTCGGTGAGGCGGTCGAGGATGCGGGGGCGGGGGCGGTCGGTCGTCGTGGTCACGGTCGTGTCCTCGGTCGATGGGAGCTGTGTCTCCACGGTAGGCGCGCAGGCCCGCGCGGCGAACGGGACGATGGGCCTGACTCGGACGGGTGACCGGCTCGCCGCGGGGCCCGGAGTGTCGCGGGTCCGGGCGCGGCGGGTCCGTGGCCGTGGGTCTCTGGCGCCGCGCGGCCGGGCGCCGGTGCGGACCTGCCACCGTCCAGCGCGACGCGTGCGCGTGCCGGGCGTGCGGCGTGGCGGGCGCGCTGCGGCGACGGCGGGGCCGGGGCTCGGGGGGCGCGGTGCCGGCACGATCAGGGCAGGGTGCGTCGTCGCACGGTCCCGGACATGCCGACGGCCCCGGCGGGCGTCCCGCGGGGCCGTCTGAGGTGGCTCCGACCGGCGTCGATCCGGTGACCTTTCGATTTTCAGTCGAACGCTCTACCAACTGAGCTACAGAGCCTCGCAACGAGGAAGCCGACCTCTCGGTCGGCCCTCGCAGCGACCCCGACGGGACTTGAACCCGCGACCTCCGCCGTGACAGGGCGGCGCGCTAACCAACTGCGCTACGGGGCCTCGTGGTGACCGGAGCCACCCTAAGCCTTACTGCTGAACTGCTCGTACCCCCAACGGGATTCGAACCCGTGCTACCGCCGTGAAAGGGCGGGGTCCTAGGCCGCTAGACGATGGGGGCGGGTTGTCCGCCCCTGACGTCGAGGCGTCGGAAGACCGGTGATGAGCATACGGGCTGCCGGCCGGAACTCCAAAGTCGATGCGTCTGCGCAGGTCAGGTGGGGTGCGGATGGTTCGTGCCGCGCACGCGGGGACAGAGTGCGGGGCGGTTGCGGGCCGCGCCCGGCAGGATGGTCCCGTGGTCGAGATGACGCGTGACGAGTTCGAGGACGCGGTCCGTGACGCCCTGGACGAGATCCCCGAGGAGCTCGCGGCGATGATGGACAACGTCGTCGTGCTCGTCGAGGACGAGGCGCCGGCCGACGAGCCGGAGCTGCTGGGCCTCTACGAGGGCACCCCGCTGACCGAGCGGGGCGAGTTCTGGGCTGCCGGGTCCCTGCCGGACCGGATCTTCGTCTACCGGCTGCCGACCCTCGCGATCTGCGAGGACCGGGACGAGGTCGTCGAGGAGGTCGCGATCACCGTGGTGCACGAGATCGCCCACCACTTCGGCATCGACGACGACCGGCTGCACGCCCTGGGGTGGGCGTAGCCCGGGTCGCCGGGGCACCGGCCCCCGGCAGGTATCATCGCCATGTGACGATGACAGCCGTAAGTGCGTCGGCCGCCGCCACGCAGGACGCACCACTCGATGACCACCCGCACGCCGACGTCGCGCAGATCCTGCACGCGCTCGCCGAACCCACCCGGCTGTCGCTGGTCCACACGCTCGCGGGCGGGACGTACCGGGTCGTCGAGCTGACGTCGACCCTGGGCCTCGCGCAGTCGACCGTGTCCGCGCACCTGGCCGTCCTGCGTCTGGCGGGCCTGGTCACCGCCACGCCCGAGGGGCGGGCCACGCGCTACGCGCTGGCCGACCCGGAGATCGACGAGGTGCTCGCGGCCGCCGAGCGGTTCGTGGCGCGGCAGCGCGAGGGCCAGGCGCCGGGGGCGGGGTCCTCGACGTGGCGGCACCTCGAGGCGGCCCGTCGCGGGCTCGCAGCGGGAGGGGGCGACGGCAGGCTCGCGGAGCGGGCCGGCGGGTGAGCGCGCACCGGCACGACCACGCGACGGCGGCCGGCGGGCATCGCGGACGTCTGGCGTCCGTGCTGGCGCTCACGCTCGGCGTCATGGTCGTCGAGGTGGTCGGCGGTGTGGTGTCGGGGTCGTTCGCGCTGATCGCGGACGCGGGGCACATGCTCACCGACGCGTCGGGGCTGGCGGTGGCGCTCGGGGCGAGCGTGCTGGCCGCGCGGCCGGCGACGTCCCGGCGCACCTTCGGGTGGCAGCGTGCCGAGATCCTGGCGGCGCTGGCGAACGGGCTGGTCGTCGCGACGGTCGGGGTCCTGGTGCTGATCGGCGGCATCCGCCGCATCCTGCAGCCCACCGAGGTGGAGCCCGGGCTGATGCTGGGGGTCGCCCTGCTCGGGCTGGCCGCCAACGCCGTGGGCATGCTGCTGCTGCGGCGCGGGCGCCACGAGTCGCTCAACGTGCGCGGTGCCTACCTCGAGGTGCTGGGCGACGCGCTCGGCTCCGTCGCGGTCGTCGTCGCCGCGCTCGTCACGCTGACCACGGGCTTCACGCGAGCCGACGGCATCGCGTCGGTCGCGATCGCGGCGCTCGTCGTGCCGCGGGCGGTCCTGCTGCTGCGCGAGGTCGTCGCGGTCCTGCTGGAGTCGGCACCCGAGGGCGTCGACCTCGACGTGGTCCGTGCGCACATCGCGGGCGTCCCGGGCGTCGTCGGGGTCCACGACCTGCACGCGTGGACCATCACGTCGGGGGTGCCGGTGCTCTCCGCGCACGTGGTCGTCGCCGACGAGGAGCTCGACCGGGCCGGGACCGGGCGCGTGCTGAGCCAGCTGCGCACGTGCCTGTCGGGGCACTTCGACGTCGAGCACTGCACCTTCCAGCTGGAGCCCGCCTCGCACGTCGACGAGGCGGGCCTGCACCCCTGACGCCCGAGCGTGGCGGGTACCGTGGGCGCCATGGTGCGCATCGGGGTGGTGCTGCTGCCGCAGGAACGGTGGGCGAGCGCACGGACGCGCTGGCAGCGGGCGGAGGAGCTCGGCTTCGACCACGCGTGGACCTACGACCACCTGGCCTGGCGCGACCTCGCCGACGAGCCGTGGTTCGCCACCGTCCCGCTCCTGGCGGCGGCCGCGGCGGTGACCGAGCGCATCGGCCTGGGCACCTGGGTCGCCTCACCCAACTTCCGCCACCCCGTGCCGTTCGCCAAGGACGTCATGGGCCTGGACGACGTCTCCGCGGGCCGGTTCGTCCTCGGGCTCGGCGCCGGCGGCGAGGGCTGGGACGCGAGCGTCCTCGGACCCCCGCCCACGCGCGGCGAGCGCACGCGGCGGTTCGCCGAGTTCGTCGAGCTGCTCGACGCGCTGCTCACGCAGCCCGTGACGGAGCACTCCGGCGAGTTCTACACGGCGCAGGCCGCGCGGATGGTGCCCGGCACCCTCGCCCGGCCCCGCACGCCGTTCGTCGTCGCCGCCAACGGCCCGCGGGCCATGGCGCTCGCCGCCCGGTACGGGCAGGGGTGGGCGACGTACGGCCCCGGGACGGGCGTCGGCGACGGGGTCGACGCCGCGACCGCGCAGGAGACCTGGTGGGACGGGCTCGCGGGGATGGTGGACGCGTTCGACCAGGTCGCCGGCGACCGTCCGGTCGGCCGCTGGCTCAGCCTCGACGGCGCGCCCCGGTTCTCGCTCACGTCCGCGGCGCTCGCCGTCGAGGGCGTCGAGCGCGCGGCGGCGCTGGGCTTCGGGGACGTCGTCGTGCACTGGCCCCGGGCGTCGGGGGTCTACGCGGGGGACGAGCGTGAGCTCGAGCGGTTCGCCGCGGAGCTGCCCCGGCTGCAGGCGCTGCAGCCCGCCACGCGTTGAGGTCCGGCGGCGGGGTCGGTCCGTCGCTCCCGGGTGGGGCGGCGGGTCGGCTCGCCGGCGGGGTGTCAGCGGCGGTGGGCCGCCCAGGCCGTGGCGACCATCTGCTCGGGGGTGTGGCGCATCGCCCAGTCGAGGTCCCGCGCGGCGGCCTCGCCGGACGCGACGATCCGGGCGGGGTCGCCGGCGCGGCGCGGGCCGACCTCCGGGGTGAAGCCGATCCCCGTGACGTGGGCGACGGTCGTCATGATCTGCGCGACCGACAGCCCGTCCCCCGACCCCAGGTTGTAGACGGGGTCCAGCGTGCGGCCGTCGGCCAGGGCGCGCGCCGCGGCGACGTGGGACACCGCGAGGTCCGCCACGTGCACGTAGTCGCGCACGCACGTGCCGTCCGGCGTCGGGTAGTCCGTGCCGTTGATGCGGGGCGTCCGGCCCGCCGCCAGGGCGTCGAGCACCAGCGGGAAGAGGTTGTGCGGGCTGGAGTCGTACAGGTCGGGTGCGCCGGAGCCGACGACGTTGAAGTACCGCAGCGACGTGTGGCGCAGGCCCGTGGCCACGCCCTGGTCGCGCAGCAGCCACTCGCCCACGAGCTTGGACTCGCCGTACGGCGACTCCGGTGCGGTCGGGGTGGCCTCGGTGACCACGTCGACGTCGGGTGTGCCGTACACGGCCGCGGACGACGAGAAGACGATCTGCCCGACTCCCGCGTCGGCCATCGCGGCGAGCAGGTGGGCCGTGCCGGTGACGTTCTGCTCGTACGTGTGCAGCGGCCGCTGCACCGAGACGCCCGCGTACTTGAAGCCCGCCAGGTGCACGACGCCGGTGACACCGTGCTCGACGAGCGCGGTGCGCACGGCGTCGGTGTCGACGACCGACGCCTCGACGAACGGCACGTCCGCGGGGACGAACTCCGCGTGCCCGCTCGACAGGTCGTCGAGCACGACCGGCCGCAGCCGATCGTCGCCCGTGGTCCGCACCGCGACCTGGAACGCCCGCACCACGTGCGCCCCGATGTACCCCGCCCCGCCCGTCACCAGCCACGTCATGGCCGCGAGCATAGCCGCCCGAACCCGCTGATCCCACAGAAGCACACAGGATCGAACACATCTGCACACCCCCGGAGTGCCCCGGGGATCACGGGGTGGGACGGCGTGATCCCGCGTACGCTTCCAGAACCCCCACGTCCGCCCTGGTGACGGTCGCGGTGGGCGGGGCACCCGGGGCGGGTGCCGGGGCGGGACGACGACGGGGCGGGCGCGCGTGGGCCGGAGCACGGGGATGACGGCGCGACGCCGGTACGACACCACGGCGGCGCGGGCCAGCCGGGCCGTGCTGCGGACCTACTCCACGTCGTTCGGGATCGGCACGCGACTGCTCCCGCCGCGCTCGCGGGCGGACATCGAGGCCGTCTACGCCCTGGTCAGGCTCGCGGACGAGGTCGTCGACACGTACCGCGGCCCCGACGCGGACGACGAGCTCGACGAGCTCGAGGCCCAGACGGCCCGTGCCCTGGTGACCGGCTACTCGACCAACGTCGTCGTGCACGCCTTCGCGCGCGCCGCGCGCCGCACCGGCATCGGGCACGACGAGATCGACCCCTTCTTCGCGTCCATGCGCGCCGACCTGTCCGTGCGCGAGCACGACCGCGCGTCGTACGACACCTACGTGTACGGCTCGGCCGAGGTCGTCGGCGTCATGTGCCTCAAGGTCTTCCTGTCCGCCGACCGCCGCCCGGGCGACCCGGTGGTGCAGCCGTCGCCGCAGGCGGTCGCGGGCGCCCGGGCCCTGGGCGCCGCGTTCCAGAAGGTCAACTTCCTGCGGGACCTGGGCGCCGACCACGGCGACCTCGGGCGGTCGTACCTGCCGGGCGTCGACGCCGGTCGGCTGACCGACGGTGACGTGCACGCCGTGCTCGACGAGGTCCGCGACGACCTGGCGACCGCGCGCGCCGCCCTGCCGCTGCTGCCGCCGCGGGCACGCTGCGCCGTCGAGGCGACCACCGCGCTGTACGACCGTCTGCTGCGGGACCTCGCGGCCACCCCTCCCGAGGACCTCACCCAGCGCCGTGTCCGCGTGCCGGGCCCGGTCAAGGCGGTCGTGGTGGGGCGCGTCGTGGCCGGTGCGCTCGTCCGCGAGGGCACGCAGCGCGTCCGGCGGGTGGTGGGCGCATGACCACGCAGCACCCGGTGCCGGGTGCGGTGCGGGACCCGCAGGGCGCTCACGCCGGCCGTGCCGTCCGCGTCGTCGTGATCGGCGGGGGTGTCGGCGGCCTGACGACGGCCGCGCTGCTCGCGCGCGGCGGTGCGCACGTGACCCTCCTCGAGCGGCACGAGCAGCTCGGGGGGCGCACGGGCACGTGGTCGGTCGACGGGTTCCGGTTCGACACCGGTCCGTCGTGGTGGTTCATGCCCGAGGTGTTCGAGCACACGTTCGCGCTGCTGGGGCGTCGCGTCGAGGACCACGTCGACCTGCAGCGGCTCGACCCCGCGTACCGGCTGTTCCCCGAGCCCGGCGCGGGCGTCGACCCGTTCGACGTGGTGGCCGACCCGTTCGTCAACGCCGCGACCTTCGACGCCGTCGAGCCGGGTGCCGGCGCCGCGATCCGCCGGTACGTCGCGGACGCGGGCGAGGCGTACCGCACCGCGCTCGACCACTTCCTGTACACGACCTTCGAGCGGCCCGACCGCGCACTGTCGCGCGACGTCCTGCGTCGCTCCGGGACGCTGGCCGGGCTGCTGACGCAGACCCTCGCGGACCGGATCGCCCGGACGGTCGAGCACCCGGTGCTGCGCCAGGTGCTGGGGTACCACGCCGTGTTCCTCGGGTCCTCGCCGTACCGGGTCCCGGCGCTGTACTCCCTCATGAGCCACCTCGACCTCGGCGAGGGCGTGTACTACCCCCGCGGGGGCATGTACACCCTGGTCGAGGCCCTGGCGGCGGCGGCCGTCGAGGAGGGCGTCGTCGTGCGCACGGGCGCCGACGTCGTCGCCGTCGAGGTCGACGACGCGCCGCGCAGCGTGCGGCACCCCCGCCGCCGGGGCGTCGCCCGCGGGGTGAGGCTGGCGGACGGCACGGTCGTCCCCGCCGACGTCGTGGTCTCCGGCGCCGACCGGCACCACACCGAGACGGCGCTGCTGACCCCGCAGCACGCGGACCTGCCCGCCGGGGCGTGGGAGAGCCGCGGGCCGGGCATCTCCGCTCTCCTGGTCATGGCCGGCGTGCGCGGCGAGCTGCCCGAGCTGCGGCACCACTCGCTGTTCTTCACGCGCGACTGGCCCGGCAACTTCGACGCGATCCTCGGGCCCGGGCGGGCCACGCCGCCCGACGGGCTGCGTGTGCCCGACGTCGCGTCCCTCTACGTCTCGCGGACCACCGCGTCCGACCCGACCGCGGCGCCGCCGGGGCACGAGAACCTGTTCGTCCTGGTGCCGTTCCCCGCCGACCCGGCGATCGGGACGCGGCCCGGCGAGCTCGACGCGCACGCGGACCGGTACCTCGACCAGCTCGGCGCGTGGGCGGGCGTCCCGGACCTGCGCGAGCGCGTCGTGGTGCGGCGCGTCGTCGGGCCGGCGGACCTCGCCCGCGACCTGTCGGCGTGGCGTGGCACCGCCCTGGGCATGGAGCACACGCTGCGGCAGTCGGCCATGTTCCGGCCCGGCGTCGCGTCGGCCCGGGTGCCCAACCTGCTGCACGTCGGCGGGGGCACCGTGCCGGGCGTCGGGCTGCCGATGGTGCTCATCGGCGCGGAGCTCGTGGCCAAGAGGCTGCTGGGGGAGACCTCCTCACGGCCGCTGCCCGCGCCGCTGCGACCCGGGTACCTGGCGTCCGCGCTGCCGCGCGGGCTGTGGTCCGACGTCACGGCGGGGCGTGCATGATCACGTTCGCCTACCTCGGGGCGCTGCTGGTCTCGATCGGCTGCCTCGCGCTCATCGACCGCCGGTTCGGCCTGGCCTTCTGGTACGACGCCCGCCGGTCCGCGTGGACCGTCGGCCTCGGCGTCGTCGGGTTCCTGCTGTGGGACGTCGCCGGGCTGCTGCTCGGGATCTTCGCGCGCGGGGACTCGCCGCACATGACCGGGCTGCTGCTGGCGCCCGAGCTGCCGGTCGAGGAGGCGTTCTTCCTCACGCTGCTCTGCTACGTCGGGCTGCTGGCGTGGCGGTGGTTCGACCGGACGGCCGAGCACCGTGCCGCGGGGCGGGGGCCGTCGTGACGAACATCGTGCTCAACGTCCTCGTGCTCACGGCGCTGACCGCCGTCTCCTGGTCGGTGCTGCGTCGGATGCGCGGGTGGGCGCTGTTCTGGGCTGTCGTGCACCTGTGCGTGCTCACCGCCGTCTTCGACACGATCATGATCGACGTCGGCCTGTACGTCTTCGACCCTGCCAAGATCCTCGGCTTCTACGTCTGGGGCGCGCCGCTGGAGGACTTCGCGTACGCGATCGCCGCGGCCGTGTTCGTGCCCGTGCTGTGGCGGGTGCTCGGACGCTCGTCGCGCACGGCGTCACGCCCGGACGGCGCGCACGGCGCCGAGAGCACGCACGCCTGATGCGCGAGGTGCTGGCCGCGTCGCGGCCCTTCTCCTGGGTGAACACCGCCTACCCGTTCGCCGCGGGATGGCTCATGGCCACCGACGGGCGCGTCGACGTGCGGCTGGTCGTCGGGACCCTGTTCTTCCTGATCCCGTACAACCTGCTGATGTACGGGATCAACGACGTGTTCGACTACGCGTCCGACCTGGCCAACCCGCGCAAGGGCGGGATCGAGGGCGGGCTGGTCGACCCGTCGCGGGCGCGCGCGGTGCACCGGCGCATCCTCGTCGCCTGCGTCGTCACGACCGTCCCGTTCGTCGTGTGGCTGCTGGCGCTCGGGTCGCCGCTGGCCGGCGTCGTGCTGCTGCTGGTGCTGTTCGACGTGGTCGCCTACTCGGCGCCGCGCCTGCGGTTCAAGGAGCGACCCGTCCTGGACTCGTTCTCGTCGGCCGTGCACTTCGTCGGGCCGCTGCTGTACGCGCTGGTCCTGGCGGGCGCCGACCTGGGCGCGCGGACCACCTGGCCCGTGCTCGTGGCGTTCCTGCTCTGGGGGATGGCGTCGCACGCGTTCGGTGCCGTGCAGGACGTCCGCGCGGACCGCGCCGGTGGGCTCGCGTCGATCGCCACGGTGCTGGGGGCCAGGCCCACGGTGCTGGCGGCCACCGCCGCGTACGTCGCCGCCGCGGCCGTGCTGCTGGTGCTGCCGTGGCCCGGCGTCCTGGCGGCGCTGCTGCCGCTGCCGTACGCCGTGAGCACCTGGCGGTTCCGCGGCGTCACCGACGAGGACTGCGAGCGTGCCAACGCGGGGTGGCGCACGTTCCTGTGGCTCAACCTGCTCACCGGGTTCCTGGTGACGATGCTGCTCATCGCGATCGCCCTGACCTGACCCGCGCCGGGCCGGGCCGGGCCGGGCCGGGCCGGGCCGCAGGGTCAGCCCAGCAGGACGTCCCGCACCGTCGGCGCCTCCGGGACGGTGTGCTCCACGACCACGGGGTCCCCGGCGCGCACCGAGCCGCGGTGCACCACCCGCAGGTAGGCGCCCACCCGGGCGGCGTCGCGGAACCGCCGGACCCAGCCGCGCTCGTCGTCGCCGCCCACCCAGCGGGCGAACGTCGCGCACGGGGTCCGCGGCCCGGTGACCTCGAGCACCACGTCGTCACCGAGGCGCCAGCGGTCCCCGATCCGCGCCGCGTTCGGGTCGAGGCCCTCGATCCGCAGGTTCTCCCCGAACCACCCGGGCGGCAGCTCGCGGCCCAGCTCGGCCTCCCAGTACGCGGCGTCGTCCTGCCCGTAGACGTACACCGCCTGGTCCGGGCCGCCGTGGTACTTGCGGTCGGCCTGCACGTCGGCACGCAGCCCGTACGGTCCCACGCGCACGGGCCGGGACACGGCGCGCTTGTCGATCGCGGTGACCCCCACGGGACCCGGGTCCGGGCGCAGGGCGTGGACGACGCACACGGCGAGGATCGAAGCCATCGGACCAGGGTAGGTGTGCCGGGCGTCGCGGCCGACGCCCACGCACCGAGCCATGGGCGGCGGGTGCCCGGACGGCTCACGGGTGACCGTCAGCGGCTGCGGTCGACCACCAGGTCCTGCCGCCGGGTGCCCGTGGCGGGCGCGGCGCCGGTGCTGCCGCGGACCGTCAACGACGTGGCGAGCTCGACGTGCCGGGACGCGGGCCACGTCCCGGCGGCCATGGTGAGCAGGGCCTGCACCGCCATCTGCCCCATGCCCTCGAGGTGCTGGTGGACGGTGGTCAGCGGCGGCGTCGTCCAGGCCGCCTGGGACGTGTCGTCGAAGCCGGTGACGCTCAGGTCGTCAGGCACCCGGATGCCGAGCGCGTGCGCGGCCGCGAGCACCCCGACGGCGAGCTCGTCGTCGGCGGCCATGAGGGCCGTGGGCGGGTCGGCCGACGTCAGCAGGTCGTGCGCGTGCCGGGCGCCCGTGGCGACGTCGAACTGGTCGGCGCGCACGAGCGCCGGGTCGACCGTGAGCCCGGCGGCGTCCATGGCGGCGTTGAAGCCGTAGAAGCGGTCCTGCGCGGCACCCGACGCCTCGGGCCCGCCGATCCACCCGATGCGCCGGTGGCCGAGGGCGATGAGGTGCTCGGCGGCCGCGCGGGCGCCGGCCCAGTTGGACGACGCGACGCTGACCATGCGCTCGTTGGTGGTGTCCACGGGGTCGACCATGACGAAGGGGATGCCGACGTCGGCCGCGGCGTCGATGAGCGCGTCCGGTGCGGACAGCGTCAGCCCCGCGATCCCGACGACCCCGCTCGCGCGCTGCTCGGCGATCCACTCGCGGGCGACGGTGCGCCGGCGCCGGGCGCCCAGGTCCGGCGCCAGGCGGGTCACCAGGTCCAGCCGGGCGTCCGTCGCCGCGGCCAGGATCCCCTCGAGGACCTTGAGGATGTACGGGGAGGCGGGCAGGTCGAACACGACCGCGACGGCGCGCCGCTGCGTGAGGAGCGCACCCGCCGTGGTCGGCCGGTAGTCGAGCTCGGCGACCGCCGCGAGGACCCGCTCCCGGGTGGCACCGGCGACGTCGTCGCGCCCGTTCAGGGCCTTGGAGACCGTCGCCTTCGAGACGCCTGCGACGGCCGCGACGTCCTGGAGGGTCGCCCGGCGGCCTGTCGGTCCTGCGTCCACGGTTCTCCTCGGTCTCGACGCACACGTGCGGGGCGCCGCACCTGGCCGCAGGCTAGACCCGTGGACGCTGACGCGAAAACATTTCGACGGCGCGTCGGCCAGGGATGAGGGTGCACGCCGCGAGGTGCCCCCGGCGGCGGAGCCGGGGCGACAGCGCCCCCGGCGAGTCCACTGCTCTGGCGCGACGTCTGTCGCCCCGGGGCCGGTAGCGACCAGCCCTCGTGATGCGGAACCACGTGCGAAACAGTTTCGCGCGCGGGTGCGTATCCCGACGCGGTCGGTCGCACCGACGGGCCGACAGGTCGCCTCCTGCCGGCGGGTCGGCGCCGTGAGAGGCGGCGGCGCGCAGGATCGCCGTGCGGGGACGGTGACACCGTCGTACGGTCGCGGGAGCCGGACGGCCGGCACGCAGGACGGGAGCAGCGTGGCGGACATGACGGTCGGGCAGGCCGCGCGGGCGCTGTTCCGCGGGCCCGGAGGGATCGTGCGGGCCGTCGGCGTCGCGTGCGTGCTCGTGGCGGTCGTCGTGCGGGGGCCGGTCGACACCGCCCTGTTCGCGCTGGTGCTGGCGGGGCTGGTGGCGCCACCGGCCGCAGGGGCGCCGCGCGCCCTGGACGCGGCGTACGGCATCGGCCTGATCGTCGCCGCCTGGTCCGGTGCGCTCGACCTCTACCAGTCGGTCGGCTGGCTCGACGTCGTCATGCACCTCGTCGTGACGGGGCTCGTCGCCGCCGTGGCGCACCTGCTGCTCGCGCGGCGGACCGGTGCCGCGCTGGACCCGGCGGCCGCGGCGGGCGGCGGGCAACGGGCGGGGGTCGTGGCCGTCACGGCGTCGCTGGGCCTGGCGCTGAGCGTGCTGTGGGAGATCGGCGAGTACCTGGGCAACACCTACGTCGACGACACCATCTACGTGGGGTACGCCGACACGATCGGGGACCTCGTCGCCGGCGGGATCGGCTCGGCGGTCGCCGGGCTGTGGCTGACCGCAGCGCGGGTGGCTGGCCGCGCGGGGTCGGGACCCTCGACGTAGCCTGCGGCGATGAGCGACCCATTGCCGCCACGCGCGCGCGCCGCGCGTGAGCCGGCACCCCGGCACGCGCGGAGGCGGGCGGTACGGAGCCGGGGTGTCCTGCTCGTGCTGTGCGCGCTGCTGTCGGTGGGAAGCGGGACGCTCGCGGCCGACCACGAGCGGGGCGCACCGGTCGACGCCGCGCCGTCACCGGCCGCACCGTCGTCGGCCGCACCCTCGTCCGCACCGTCCCCCACGCCGTCCTGCACACCGGCGTCGCTGGAGCAGCGTGCTGCGGTGACGCTCGTCGTCGGGCTGCCGGGGGTCGTCGACGCCGACGAGCCGCTCGCGCGGGACGTGGTCGGCCTGGGGGTGGGTGGGGTGTTCCTCTCGGAGTCGAACGTGCGCAGCCGCGCGCAGGTCGCCGAGCTGTCCGCCGGCCTGCGCGCCGCTGCCGGGCGACCGCTGCTCGTGTCCACCGACGAGGAGTCGGGGCGGGTCGCGCTCATGCGCGACGTCGTCGGCGCCGGCCCGTCCCCGCGGCGCCTCGCCCAGCGCGAGACGCCCGAGCAGGTGCGCGCCCGGGCGGCGACGACCGGGCAGGCGCTCGTGGCCGTGGGCGTGAACCTGGACCTGGCGCCCGTGCTGGACCTCGACGACGGGCCGTCGGGAGGGGTGATCGGCGACCGGTCGTTCAGCGCCGACCCCGCGGTCGCGTCCCGCTACGGGCTGGCCTACGCGGCAGGGCTGGCCGACGCCGGCGTGACGCCCACGGTCAAGCACTTCCCCGGGCACGGTCGCTCCCGCGTCGACTCGCACCGGGCGTCGGACGTCGTGGACGCGGGCCTGGACGAGCTGACCGCGACCGACCTGGTGCCGTTCCGGGACGCCGTCGCCGCCGGTGTGCCGGTCGTCATGCTCAACCACCTGCAGTACGCGGCCCTCGACCCGGACCTGCCGGCGTCGCTCAGCCCGCGTGCGTACGCCCTGCTGCGCGAGATGGGCTTCACGGGGGTGGCGATCACCGACTCGGTCGGCATGGGTGCGGTCAACCTGCGGTGGGACTTCCCCGAGGCGGCCGTCCAGGCCGTGACCGCCGGCGCCGACGCGGTCCTGGCCACGGACGGGGCGCACGCGGTCCGCATGCGCGACGCCCTGGTGGAGGCGGTGCGCAGCGGGCGGCTGCCCGAGGAGCGGCTGTCCGAGGCAGCCGCCCGCGTGACCGCGCTCGCGGGCGGCGACCCCGTGGCCATGGGGTGCGTCGACGTCGACCTGCCGCAGCCTGCGACGGCGCCGGTGCCGACGCCCTGACGGCAGCCGGGCGCGGGCCGGGCCGGACCCGCGCACCCGCCGCCGCGGTCAGTCCTGCTTGGCGGCACCCCACCCGTGCCAGCGGTCGATCTCCACGCGGACGCTGACCCGCGCACGGTCCCGCACGGGGTACGGCTTGCCGCCGTAGTGCGTGGACAGGCGGTCGATGTCCACCAGGTCCACGTCGTCGACGATCTCGACGACCCGGCCCTGCACGCTCACGTGCGTGTACCAGTCGTGCTCGGCCAGCGCGGTCAGCGAGACGTGCGGGTTCTCCCGCAGGTGCCGCAGGCGCGCCCGGGACGCGTCGAGGTTGAGCAGCACCCGGCCGTCGTCCTCCAGCAGGTACCAGGTGGCGACGGTGACGGGGTACCCGTCGGGGTGCACGGTGGCCATGACGGCCGGGTTGGGCCGGGTGAGCAGCTCGATGACGTCGGCGGGCAGCGGGGGCTGGGGCACGGTGGGTCCTTCCGGTGGGTCGGGTGTCACCCCATCCTCGTGCCGGATCGTGTCGCCGCGACCCGGGGGCGACGTGCGTCGTCCGGTGCCGTCCGCGCGCCGCCCCTGGCCGTCCCGTCCCGGGTCGGCCGCCCGACGATCAGAGCAGCGCGCGTGCCCGGTCGTACTGCGGCGGGAGCGGCAGGTCGGCACCGAGCGCGACGGCCGCGCGGTGCGGCCAGAACGGGTCGACCAGCAGCGGCCGCGCCAGCGCCACGGCGTCGGCGGACCCGTCGGCGACGACGCGCTCGGCGTGGGCGGGGTCGGTGATGGCGCCCACCGCGATCGTCGGCAGCCCTGCCTCGGCCCGCACGCGCGCGGCGAACGGCACCTGGTAGCCCGGCTCGACCGGCACGTGCACGCCGGGCAGGTTGCCGCCGGTGGACACGTGCACCATGTCGACGCCGAGCGGCGCGAGGTCGCGGGCGAGGCGCACGGTGTCGTCGGCCGTCCACCCGGCGGGCTCGACCCAGTCGGTCGCCGAGACGCGGACCAGCAGGGGCATGCCGTCGGGGATCGCGGCCCGCACCGCCGACGTCACCTCGCGCACCAGGCGGGTGCGGCCGTCGAAGCCGCCGCCGTACCCGTCGTCGCGCACGTTGGAGTCCGGGGAGCAGAACTGGTGCAGCAGGTACCCGTGCGCGGCGTGCACCTCGACCACGTCGTACCCCGCCGCGACCGCGCGGCGTGCCGCGTCGGCGAAGGCCGCGACGACCCCGGCGATGCCGTCGACCGTCAGCGGCGTGGGCACGGGGTGACCCTCGGCGAACGGCACCGCGCTCGGCCCCACCACGGGCCAGCCGCCGGCGCCGGGGGGCACGGGGGCGCCGCCGTTCCAGGGCGCGTCGGTGCTCGCCTTGCGGCCGGCGTGCGCCAGCTGGACGCCGGCCCGTGCGCCCTGCGCGTGCACCAGCTCCACGACCCGCCGGTGGGCCGCGACCTGGGCGTCGTCCCACAGGCCCAGGTCGAACGGGGTGATCCGGCCCTCCGGGACCACCGCCGTGGCCTCGACGATCACGTGCGCGGCGCCCCCGGCGGCCCGCGCGCCGTAGTGCTGCAGGTGCCACTCGGCCGGGGCACCCGCGTCGGGGCCGTCCGCGACCGCGGAGTACTGGCACATCGGCGCCATCCACACGCGGTGCGCGAACGTGGTCCCGCGCAGGGTCAGGGGCGTGAACAGCGTGGGCATGGGGTCCTTCCGGTCCTGGGTGCCGGCGTGTGCCGGCACCCAGCATCCCCGACGTCACGCGACCGCAGCGCCGTGCGGTGCAGCCCGCGCAGCGCTGGTCGTCGGGCGCTGCCGCACGCTGCCGACGGGCGCTGCGGTCGTCGTGACGGAGGGTCGCCCGGTCGAGCGGCCCGGCAGGTGCCTACCGCGCCGGCTCGTGGCCGGCGCCTGCCCCGGTCTCCCCGGACCAGCCGGACGCCTCGAGCGGCGACAGACCCGGAACGGCCTGCCGCCTCAGCGGTGGCAGGCGCAGGGCGGGGACGCTGCGCCGTGCGACACCGAGGGCGACGGCCAGGGTGCGGCCGTCGGTGCGCGGGGTGCGGGGGAGAGCGGTACCGGTCGTCGTGCTCCTCACGGAGCCTCCTCTCCACGACGGACCTGGGTCATCCGTCACCTTCCAGCATCGGCAACCGGATCGCCCGGGTTGACGCCGAGAGGCGGAGTTGGTCCGTCGCCTGGTGCACCACCTGGTGCGGGCATGGTCCGGCGGGCCGGATCCCGGGGGCGGCACGTCGGGGTCGGCCCGTGACCGGGTTCCACCCGGGGCGTGGGCTCAGCGCGCGGCGGCGGCCCGTCGCACGGCGGCCTGGGCGTCGGCCAGGTCCCCGCGCCACGGGGCGCCGTGGCCGGGGATCAGCCAGCTCGCCGCCAGGCCGGTCAGCCGCTCCAGCGACGCGAGCGCGAGCACCGGGTCGTCCGTGAACGGCGCCGGCTGCGGACCGGTCCGGCCGGTGAGCACGTCGCGCGTCGTCAGGGCGTCCCCGACGAAGACGGCGTCGGCGACCGGGACGTGCACGGCGATGCTGCCGGGGGAGTGCCCGGGCATCGAGACGACACGGGGTGCGCCCGGCAGGTCCAGGACGTCACCGTCCTGCACCTCGACCACCTCGGTGAGGTACGTGGTGCGCCAGCCGCCCTTGCGCAGGGCGTGGGCGACGAACCCGAGGACGGCGCCGAGGCGCCAGGAGCCCAAGGCGGGCCGGAGCTTGTCGCCGCCGCGCGCGCGGTCCGCGTCGGCGGCGTGGACGTGGACCGGCACGCCGTGGTCCCGACGCAGTCGCTCGGCGAACCCGAGGTGGTCGGTGTCGCCGTGCGTGAGGACGACCCCGCGGACGTCGTCGAGCGTCCGGCCCATGACGCGGAGCTCGGCGAGCAGCTCGCGCCAGTGGCCGGCGAGCCCGGCGTCGATGATCGTCACGCCCTCGGGGGTGTCGACGAGGTGGACGGCGATGACGTCGTTGCCGATGCGGTGCAGGTGCGGGCCGAGCCTCATGGGTCCTCCTGGGAGCGTCCGTGGTTAGATGGCTAACATACGTAGCCATCATGGCTAACGTCAATAGCCATAGGAGGATGCATGCCGACGCCGGAACGCACGTCGCTCGCGGACATCGTCGCCGCCGGGCGCGACCTGCTGGAGGACGGCGGGCCGTCGCGCCTGACCATGCAGGCCGTCGCGGAGCGGGTGGGGGTGCGCGCGCCGTCGCTCTACAAGCGCGTGCGGGACCGGGACGCGCTGCTCCGGCTGGTCGCCGCCGCCACCGTCGAGGAGCTGGGGGAGCGGCTCGCGGCCGCCGAGCCGTCGGTCGCCGGGCTGGCGCATGCGTTCCGGGCGTTCGCGCACGAGCGGCCGGAGGGCTTCCGGCTGATGCAGTCCCTGGGCGCGGAGCCCGCAGCGCTCCAGTGCGCCAGCGCGCCCGTGCTGCGCACCGCCGCGGACCTGGTGGGGCCGGAGCAGGCGCTGGACGCGGCGCGGCTGGTGACCGCCTGGGCGACGGGGTTCCTCACCATGGAGCTGGCCGGGGCGTTCCGTCTGGGAGGTGACGTCGCGGAGGCGTTCGAGTTCGGCGTGGCGCGGCTCTCCGCGGCGCTGGCGCCGACGGGCCCGGGCCCGGGGGGTGGCGCCGGCGGCGGCGTGTGACCGGGCGGGGCGGGCTACCGGCGCCGGGCGGCGGGCGTGCCGGCGCCCGCCCACCCGGAGGCCTCCAGCGGTGAGCCGCCCGCGACCATCCGCTGCTCCAGCGCGGGCAGGTGCAGCGGCGGGATCGTGCGGCGCACCAGACCGAGCGCGATCGCGAGCGCCCGCTCGCCGTCGCGCCGGACGTCACCCACCGTGAGTGCGACGACGGTGCTCACGGTGGCCCCCTGCCGTGACGTGGTCCTGCGACGTGGTCCTGCAGAGAGGAGAGTGCACGGGCTCGCGTGATGCCGTGGGGGCTGCGTTTCGCCCGCCGTCGGCTGCGTCGGTGCGTCCGACGGCGTGCTCTCGGTGGCCGGCCTGGCCGTACGGATCGCAGGGGGCGCAACGCGCGCTCCGGGTCGGGTACCGCCCGCAGCAGGTCGGCGGGCTCGTCGCCTCCGTGGCGCTGCTGCTGGTGCTCGCCGCCGGCGTCGCGCCGCTGAGCGTCGCGGCCGGGGTCCGCACCCGGTCGGCATCCGGCACGGACCACGCGCGGGCGGCTGACGACGCGCCGCGGATCGTCGCGCTGTTCCTGGAGGGCGCGGGCCGAGCGGGAGTGGGCGCGGCGAGGCCGAGCGGGGGTGCGGGCGGCTACCGCGGACGCCTGCTCCAGGAGTAGGCGAGGCGGTAGCGGCCGTCGCTGAACCAGTCGGGCATGTCCTTGTCCTGCGCGTGGTCGGCGCCGTCGGCCTCTCCGGCGCCGGGGACGACGAACTGCGCGGCGGTCTTCTCCCCGCTCCCGAGCTCCTCGAGCTCGACGGCGACGCTGGTGGTGAAGGCCAGCGGTGCGACGAGCATGGTGTGCGGCCGGCGGGGGTCGGTGTCGACACCGGGGACCACCCCGCCCACGGGCGCCACGCCCGGCAGGTCGGACCGCACCACCCAGTCGATCGTGTCCGAGAACGGGCGGTCCGTACCCGACTCGTCGAGGCAGTAGAAGTGCATGTACCGCAGCACGTGGAGCTCGACCTGGACCTCGAGGGACACCTCCTCCTGCGTCCCGGTCCTGCTGCGGACCCGCGCGAGGAACGTCCGCTCGCGCGGGTCGACGGCCGGCCACGTCACCACGGGCGTGGTCCCGGTCTCCTCGTCGGTCGCGACGGACGAGAGCGGCGCGTCGAGCTCCGAGGGGTCCGTGCCCCGCTCGGTACCGGGGAACAGCTCGATCTCGACGGGTACGGGGTCCCCGGCGCGGTTCACCGCGCGGAACCGCAGCGGCTGGGTCGGCACCGTCATGTCGTCCAGCTGCACCTCGTGCCAGCGAGGCTCGACCGGCGAGGCCGTCACGGACTCCTGCGGCCAGAACAGCGGGTGCGAGGGCACCCAGGGCTGCAGCCCCACCGCGTCGGCGGACGTCCGGCCGAACACGGCGTGGACCTCGAGCCGGACGGTCCGCGACTCGGTGTCCGTGTCCAGGCGGTGCAGGCGGACGAGGACCTCCTGCTCGGTGGAGGTGATGACGCGGCCCTCACGCAGCTGCACCGGGTCGGTCGACCGTCGCCGGTCGGGCAGCTGCGCTGACAGGTCGGCAGGGCGGAAGAGTCGGACGTCGACCAGCGGTGGCACCTGCCCGTCGTCGTCCTCGATGTCCAGGCGGTACGAGCCGCCCGGCAGCGACAGCCAGCGGACCTCCCCGTGCTGGACGCGGTGCCACTCGACGGGTAGCGGCTGCGGCGGCTTCCCGACCGGGGCCGGTGGCAGCGTGCCGTCGCGCGCGGTGGACGGGGAGCTCCCGTCCTGGCGGTGACCGATGATCGCGCTGACGCCGACGTGGTCGGAGACGTCCTGCGTGCCGGGCGGTGCGGCCAGGTCCACCGGGGCGAGGCCGATGGGCGCGGACCCGCCGGTGCTGCCCAGGCGCAGCTCCCGGGCGAGGCTCAGGTGCTGCACCCCCAGGGAGCCGAAGGCCTCCGGTGCGGTGGCGGGCGTGGACCCGGACAGGTCGTAGCAGACGACGTAGTCCAGGCGCTCGCCGGAACCGGGGTGCGACAGGCACAGGTCGGGTGCGCGGCCCGGCATCAGCATCTGGGTCCACCCGTCCCAGGCGACGGCCGCCCGGTCGCCCGTCGCGGGTGACAGGTGCCGGTCCCACTCGGACGGCATCACGCCCGACGCGTCGGGCCTGCCCGGGATGTTGAGGTCGCCGAGCAGGACGCCGTGCGGTGTCCCCAGCGACCGCATGGTCTCCGTCATCAGCCAGTCCACCTGGCGCAGCTGGGAGACGCGGATCCCCACGTTCGGGTCCCCGCCCTCGTCGGACTGCATGTGCGTGAACCCGAGCACGACCGGTCCCATGTTGTTGGGGTCGGTGAGCGCCACCGCCCCGATGCCCTTGGGCGCCAGCGCGTCCCAGCCCGTCGCGCCGAGGTACCGGTCGTAGACCCAGGGCGACGTCCCGCCGCCGTCGACCGGGATGGGCAGCAGCGGCACGCGGGACAGGAGAAGGAGCCCCGAGTCGTCCATCCACGAGCGCAGCGGTCCTTCCACGAGGTCGTCCCAGGCCTCGGCGACGGCCTCGACCTCGACGTCGACCACCGCCGCGATCACCTCCAGGACGGGCCTGGGCGTCCGCTGAGGGGGCGAGGGGGACCGCAGCTCGGGGCCGAGGCCGGCGACGACCCAGTCGTACCGCGTCGTCGCCGGCCGCGCGGGGTCCATCGCCCGGCTGACGAGGGCCTCGCGCGTGTCGGCGTGGAAGATCTCGTTGAACACGACGACGTCGTACGGCGCGCCGAGGACCATGTCGGCGAGCCGGTGGCCGATGTCACGGGCGTCCGCGTCGGTGAAGATGCTCGTGAAGGACGCCACGAAGGCGCCGAGGGGGTCCTCGCGGACGTCCCAGTTGAGGATGAACGTCGACATCATCCCGGCGTTGAAGGTCGCGACCCGCAGCGGGCCGCGCTCGGGTGTCCGGGCCATGGGGCCTCCCCAGCGCACTGGTCGGCGGTGTGGCGCACGTCACATATGGTGTGAACGCCAGTAAAGCGGACACCAGGGGCGGTGGGGAAGCCTCGCCGGTGGCGCCGGGGTCACCTCCGGGTCACAGCCCCATCGGCGTCAGCACGCCGATCTGCCAGCCTTCGGGCCCGTCGAGCAGCTGGTAGACGAACCGCTCCTGCACCGTGCCGCCGTACGACCAGGTGACGTCCGCCCACACGCTGTGGTCCGTGGCCGCCAGCACGCGCACCTGCGGCTCAGCCTCGGTGACGCCCTCGTACGAGGGCCACGTGGAGGCGAAGAAGTCCCGGGTCTGCTGCCGGTCGCCCACCGCGACCGACCGGCCCGGGAACGCGATCAGCGCCGGCACCGCGTACATCGCGGCGACGGCGTCGGCGTCCCGCGCCAGCAGCGCCCGGGCGTAGCGTGCGAAGAACTCGTCGGTGACGTCGTGCATGGTCCTGCCTCCTGTCCGGTCGTCCCGTACGAGCGACGCTAGGCGGCTATCCCGACACGCCCGTGACGGTGTTGAGTGGCGACCATGGACCGTCACGCGCTCGCGGCCGCCTCCCGCGACGGGCACCTCGCCCTGCGTCGGGTGGAGCGCCACCAGCGCATCCTCGAGCTCCTCGCGAGCGGCCCGCTGACGGCCCGGGCGCTCGCCGAGCGGCTGGGCGTCTCCACCCGGACCGTCGAACGCGACGTCGAACGCCTGCGCGACGCCGGCCTGCCGTTCAGCACACGGCCGGGACGCGGCGGCGGGATCGCCTTCACCCCGACCCGGCGCAGCGTGCCCGTCGTGCTCGACGCCACCGAGATCGGGGCGGTCGTGTCCGCGCTGGCGGTGGTGGGGACGACGTCCAGCGCGGCGACGGCGTCCGCGACGGCGAAGCTCGTGGCGGCGCTCGGGGAGACGCGGGAGGGCGACCGTGCGCGGGAGCCGGGTGGCGTGCGGTGACCGGGTCGGGACGCACCGGCCGCGGACGGGCCCTTCACCGTGGCGCCGGGCGGGGGCCCGCGTCTCGTCCGTGCTCCTCGGCGCCGTGCGGGTCGAGCGGAGCCGACGTGCACCCGGCTCCGTCCACCCGGTCGGGGTGGGCGGAGCCGGGTGTGCTCGGGTGGGTCAGCGGCCCGCCAGCGCGGCCACCTCCTCGGCGCTGAGTGCGGCGGTGTGCACCGTCAGCTCGTCGACCGCGCCCTGGAACGGCGTGTCCCACCAGTTCACGCCGACCGCGAACGTGCCGGTCGTCGTGGTGAGCACCTGCGGGAACCCCGTGCCGGCGAACCGCTGCTCGCCGTCCACGTACACGGCGACGTCGCCGCCGTCGACCGTCAGCGCCAGGTGCGTCCACTCGCCGACCGGGATCTGCCCGCCGGTGCTCGCGTCGTACCAGGCCTCGCCGGACCACACCATCGTGCTGCCGTCCGGGCCGCGCGGGACGACGCTGACCCAGCTGCGCTCGTCGCGGGCGGCGAAGAACGCGGTCGTGTACGGCGTGACCGCGTCGGGGCGCACCCACAGCGACACCGAGTACGTCGGGCCGCTCACCAGGCCCTGCGGGAGCTGCACCCCGCTGGTGCCGTCCAGGTGCAGCGCCTGCCCGGCCACGCCGGGGACGTAGGACACCGTGCCGCCGGTCGTGCCGATCCGCGGGCCGGTGATCGTGCCGGCGGGGAGCGAGCCGCTCGCCTCGGCCAGGTCGCCCTCGAACGACCACGTGCCGGCGAGTCCGCCGGGCGTGCGCTCGGGCACGGTGACCTCGAACCGCACGGTCGCCGTGCGCCGCTCGTTGCGCACGGTGGCCGTCAGCGTGACGGACGCGTCGCCGGCACCGTGCTCGGGGCGCGTCACCTCGCCGTCCGCCGAGACGACGGCCGGGTCGCTCGACGCCCACGCGATCGTCGTGCCGTGCGTCCCCGTCGTGGGCAGCGTCAGGTCGGTCACGACCGCGGACGTGTCGCCCAGGTCGAGGTCGGCCGCGACGGCGGCGACGGCCTCTTTCGCGCTCAGGAGCGGCACCGCGCTGCCCCACAGGGAGACCCCGGCGCGGGACTGCACGCTGAACGTGACGACCCACTCCTGCCGGTCGGGCTGCCACTGCCGGTCGAGCACGCCGTCGTACGTCGCGCCGTCGACCGTCAGGCGCACGCCGTCGTCGCCGCGCAGCTGCCAGCGGCCCTCACGGTCGCCGGTGACCCGCCCGTTCTTCTCCAGCCGCACGGTGACGGCGCGCGTGACCTCGGCGGAGATCGCCTTGCCGTGGTCGACGAGGGCGTACTGCCCGGCGACGTCGGGCAGCCGGAACGTGTCCCTGCGGGGGTCGGGGCGCTTGCCCGGCCGGGCGCCCGGCGCGTCGCCCGCGTAGCGGTACGGCGCCACGACCGGCCAGCCGTGGGCGTTCATCGTCATCCCGTGCACGCGGACGTGGTGCGTCTCGCCCTGCCCCGGGAACCGGCTGTGGAAGACGAGGACGTGCTCACCCGTCGCCGGGTCGGTCCAGGTCGAGTTGTGGCCGGGGGAGACGTACCCCGTGCCCGGGCCGCTGCCGGGGTCGCCGACCTCGCGCTGGAACAGGTGGTTGCCCAGGAGCTTGACGCCGTAGGGCGCGATCGACGCGTCGTCGAAGAGCGGCAGCGACGGGTCGGACCTGACCTCGGACATCGGGTTGCCCTCGGCGTCGACGTACGGGCCGTCGGGGTGCTTCGACCGCGCGACGCGCATGTTGTAGCCGCCGTTCGCGTCCAGGCCGCCGAACGACAGGAACAGGTAGTAGTAGCCCGTGTCCTCGTCGAACAGGATGCTGGGCGCCTCGATGCGGCTGTGGTTGCCGCCGACGAGGTGCTCGCCGTAGCCCTGGCCCGGCAGGGGGAAGCCGGTGAGCGGGTCCATCTCGAGGATGAAGATGCCGCCGGAGTACGACCCGTAGACCATCCACATCCGCCCGTCGGCGTCGACGAACGTGTCCGGGTCGACGACGTTCGGGTGGACGCGCGCGTCGTAGATCTCGCCGTCCTCGCTGGGCTGGTCCCACATGCCCGACCGCAGGAAGACCCCCTGGTCCTCGTAGGGGCCGGCCACCGAGTCGGCCACGGCCAGGCCCATGGCCGAGCGCGGGGAGTCGCCCTTGCAGGCGTTGTAGTACATCGCGAAGCGGCCGTCGGGGAGCTGGATGACGTCAGCGGCCCACAGCGTGTCCGTCTGCGCCCACTCGAGCGCCTCGGCGAGCTCGGTGGTGACGTCCTCGAAGATCGGGTTGTCGGGGGTGACCCCCGCCGCGACCTGCTCCCAGGCCATCAGGTCGTCGGTCCGCGCGACCTGCAGGTGCGAGCCGAACACCCAGATCTCGTCGTCGGCGACGACCACGGACGGGTCGTGCACCGTGGCGTCGACGAACGTCGGGGCCGCCGGAGCGGGCTGCGGGCGGCCGGGTCCTCCGGCGTGGCCCGGCGGACCGGCGGTCGCGGGTCCAGCCCCCGCCCCCGCGACGAGCGCGAGGGCGAGGGCCGCGGCGAGGGGGACGAGCGGGACGGCGGTCCGGGATGGTCGGGTGCGCACGGGGGCCTCCTGGGTGCAGCGCTGGACGCAGGGTGGGCGCGGCCGGGCCGCGCGATCCGACCGTAGGGCGGATCTCCAACGTTGTAAAGGGAGGGACCGTGACGAGCCGGTCAGTCCCGCACCGCGTACGCCTCGACCTCGCCGAGCACGTCGGGCTCGACGAGGTGGTCCACGCCGATCGCGGACAGCGGCGGCAGCGGCGTGGGCAGGCCCAGCTCCTCGGTGACGTCCTCGATGCCGGCGACGAAGTCGGCGTACATCTCCGGCTGCCAGCCGCCGTGGCCCCCGGCGACCTGCGCGGCCGGCTCGCACAGGCGCTGCGCAGCACCGCCCGGGGCCTGGCCGGCGCGGGCGCGTCGTTCGCCGACGTCGTGCGGCTGTGGTTCTTCGTGACCGAGGCGTGACCCGACACGTCGGCGCGCGCCGCGGCTCGTGCCGGACGGACGGGCATGCCCGTCGGCGCTGCGGGCATGGACGCGCCGGCCCGGGTGCGGTGCGCTGGGCACCATGAACGCCACGTCCCTGCTCGCCCTCGCCGCCGCCGTCACCACCGCGCTCACCGGCGGAGTCCTCCTCGCGTTCTCCGCTTTCGTGATGACGGGCCTGCGTGCGCTGCCGCCGGCCGACGGCGCCGCCGCGATGCGCGCGATCAACCGTGCGGCCGTACGACCACCGTTCATGACGGTCCTCTTCGGGTCTCTGGTGCTCGCGGTCGTCACTGCCACGGTCGCGCTCGTCACGGGAGCGTCGACGGCGGTGCTCGCGGTGGCTGCCGCGGCCGCGCACCTGCTCGGCTGCGTGGGGGTCACCGCAGCAGCGAACGTGCCGCTCAATAACGGGCTGGAGGCAGCCCTCGACCCCGCGACGCAGTGGCGCTCCTACGTGCCGCAGTGGCTCGCGTGGAACCACGTGCGCGTCCTGGCCTGCGCGGTGGCCGCCACGCTCCTCGTGCTTGCCGCGCGCTAGCGTGTCGGCCGGGGCGGTGCCCGGGCGCGTGCCCGGACCGCAGGTCTCCTTGAGCCACGTCGCGACGGGCGTGGCGTCGGCGCCGGGTCCGCCCCCCTGGTCGGCCGTCCCCCTGACGGACCGAGCGGCGCGACCGTGGACGGCCGATCCCGCGGCGCGGTTGCGGCGGCCACGCGCGCGTGACCGCAGATGTCAGTTGTGGGCTCCCACCACCTCGATGAGCTCGCGCGACTGGGCGACGATGGCGTCACGCCACGCCTCGAACGTCGCGTCCGTCACGGCGAAGTCCGTGGCGAAGTGCTGCATGTCCGGGGTGTGGATGTGCCCCGCCGGGATGCCGAGCCCCGCCCGGTCGCGCAGCAGCGTGTTGCGGTACGCCGACTCGTTCGAGAGGTAGGCGCCGCCCCCGCCGCTGCGCGCGCACGAGTCCTCGGGCGGAGGTGTCGGCTCGACGGCGGGCGGGTACGTGTCCTCGCGCTGGAAGGCGTCCTCCAGATCCCGGGAGTCGCAGCTGGGGAAGTACGTGTAGCTCGTGTTCCACAGCACGCCGAACGCGACCGACTCGTCCTCCCACCCGTCGCCCGGCGGCCGGGGGACGTCCGCGCCCGTGCGCGCCTCGATCATCTGCTCGATCGGCAGCGTCGACGCGGTCCACTGCGGCGGATCCGTCAGCGTGTCGCCGCCACCCCAGCGCGCCGGCACCTGCGTGTTGCAGCCGGGGTTGTCCTTCGCGAGCTGCGGGGCGCTCGTCAGGGGCGCGGGCGGGCAGGGCGCGAAGTCGTCGTTCCCGGCGACGTCGCCGTGGTAGCGGCCGTTCCACTGCTCGAGCGCGAAGAACGCGCCGCCCGCCTGGCTCATGGTGATCGACGCGTCCAGCCGGGCGTCGCCGGCCTCCATCAGCGGCCCGACCGTGTCCTCCAGGTACCCGCGCTCGAACTCGGGGTAGTTGACCGGCAAGGTGTACGCCTCGTAGTGCACCGTCGTGCCGTCGGGAGCGGTCGTCGTCGTCCCGTCGATCGCCAGGGCGGTCGCGCCGGACGGGTTGCCGTGCCGGATCTGGTTGCCGACCGTTCCCCGCGCCCGGCCCGTGTCGCCGCCGTCCAGCGTGAAGGGGTCGAACCCGCTGACCAGCACCCGCGTCACCTGGTCGCCCGTCGGCAGGTCGATGTCGTGCATGCCCCGGGCCGCCCGGTCGAAGGCATCGACCAGCGACGCCCGCTCCTCGGTGGAGAGCGTGAAGTCCGGGCTCCACTGGTGCAGCACGGACATGGCCTCGAGCCGCGTCCAGTACAGCGGGCGGTCGTCGCTCGCCGGCAGCTCCCCGGCGACGCCGTCGGTCGACTGGGCGCGCGCGACGGCGTCCCGCCACAGCTCGGTGCCCAGGCGCTCGACGACGGTCGTCGCGTCGGCCAGGGAGTCCTGCCTGCAGACCGCCTCGGCGAGGGCGGCGGTGAACTCACCGAACCCGGCGCCCTGGACCATCGCGCGGGCGAACGTGCGGTCGGCGGGCTGCGACGGGTCCGCCGCGTCCGGCAGGACGGCCGTGAGGCGTTCCTCCTCGACCGTGACGGGCAGCGAGGCGTCGGTGCAGCCCTCGGGCGCGAACCCGGCGACGATCGCGCTGAGCTCGTCGGACGCCTCGTCGAGGGCGGTGGTCGACCGCTCTTGCGGCGCGAACTGCGCGGGCGAGCAGCCGACCAGCAACACAGGACCGAGCACCAGCGCCAGGCCGGCGGCGACGGGCGCCCTCCGCCGCGAGCGTGCACCCGGTCGAGCGTGCGGAGAGCGGCCGGGCACACGACGCATGCAGCGAGTTCCTTCCGAGTGACTACGGGGCGACACCGATGATCTAGCTCGCTCGAGCCTCTCACAGGCCAGGAGTCGACCGACCGAGGCAGGCCCACGCGGCGTTTCCGCAGGTCAGGTGGGCCCCGTGGGGATCGAACCCACAACCCGCGGATTAAAAGTCCGCTGCTCTGCCAGTTGAGCTAGAGGCCCGGGTGATGAGGGGTTCGTGGAAACCACGGGACAACACCCGTGTCGTCCGCGGGCGCCGGTGAGGGCCGCTGCGGCTGACGGAGTCGACGGTACAGGCTGGTCAGAGTCGGTGGCGGAGGCGTCGCGGGGCGGTGGAGCGTGGTTGGCGTCGCCGTGGTCGGGCCGGTGGAACCCTCGGGACGGCGGCGATGGGGGGCGGTCGCATCACTCGCTGGCGCCCGGTGCCTCGTCCGCCCACGCCTCGAGCCCGAAGTGGCGGTCGGCCATGCTGCGCCCGAAGGCTCCGAGCGCACTGACGGCCGCGTCGAGAGCGCGGGCCGCGGCCGCTGCCTGGGCGGATCCTTCGTCGTCCTGTGCACGCTCCGCCTGCAACGCCAGTGCGTCAGCGATCCGCGAGGTCCGCTCGAGAGCAGCCGACAGGCTTCGCCCGACCTCGTGAACCTCGACCGGGGCAGGGCCCAGGGGCCGGCTCGCCCAGCTGTCGACCTCCCGGACCAGCTCCCTCATCGACTCCGTCGCCGCGCACCCCAGACGCCGAATCCGCGCGAAGTCGGCAGGCACTGGTGAGTACGTCACCTCGCCATTGTGTACTCGACCCCGTCACGCCGCGCCGGCGGCGAACCGAGCTGCTGCAGCGTTCGCTTCGGCAGCAGCACCGACCCGGACGCGCAGTTCTGCGCAGTCCCGTTCGTGGCCGGCACGTTCCTCATCCACTCATGTCACAGAGGGCCGAGGCTCGGGTGATGTTCCCGGTGGCGCGTGCGGCGAGGTCGGCCAGGGCGTGGGGGTGACGGCAGGCTCGGTGTGACGCACATCACTTATGATTAGGGTCGCTCTGACTATAAATCACTCGACCCGGCCAGGCTGGGCGGCCATAATGGTCAACATGACCACAACGACGACGGTAGGCGCCACCAGCACCGCGATGCTGACGGACCACTACGAGCTCACCATGCTCCGTGCCGCCCTCGCCGACGGCACCGCTCACCACCAGGCGGTCTTCGAGGCCTTCGCCCGCCGCCTGCCCGACGGACGCAGGTACGGCGTCGTGGCAGGTCTCGGCCGGATCGTCGAGGCCATCGAGAGCTTCACGTTCGACACGAGCCGGGTCGCATGGCTCCTGGAGCGCGGCATCATCGACGAGCGCACCGCCGACCACCTGCTCGGGTACCGGTTCACCGGGAACATCGACGCGTACCGCGAAGGTGACATCTACTTCCCGAACAGCCCTGTCCTGACGGTCTCCGGGACGTTCGCCGAGTGCGTCGTCCTCGAGACGCTGATCCTGTCGATCCTCAACCACGACAGCGCGATGGCCTCCGCCGCAGCCCGGATGGTCAGCGCCGCCGACGGCCGACCGCTGCTCGAGATGGGCAGCCGGCGCACCAACGAGAGTGCCGCCGTCGCGGCCGCGCGAGCCGCGTACATCGCCGGGTTCGCCTCCACCAGCAACCTGCAGGCCGGGTTCCAGTACGGCGTGCCCACGCGAGGCACCGCCGCACACGCGTTCACCCTCGGGCACACCAGCGAGCGCGAGGCCTTCGCCTCCCAGGTCGCCTCCCTCGGGACGGACACCACGCTGCTGGTGGACACCTACGACATCCCGCAGGGCATCCGCACTGCCGTCGAGGCCGCCGGGACGAACCTCGGCGGTATCCGCCTGGACTCCGGGGACCTCGGTGACGAGGCACGCAAGGCACGCGCCCTCCTGGACTCCCTGGGTGCCACGAGCACGAAGATCTCGGTCACCTCGGACCTGGACGAGCACACCATCGCCGCGCTGGCCGACGCGCCGATCGACCTGTACGGCGCGGGGACCAAGCTCGTCGGCGGGTCGGGTCACCCGACCGCCGGGATGGTCTACAAGCTCGTCGCGATCGCCGACGAGCCCGGCCCGTACGCCCCGATGCGTCCGGTCGCGAAGAAGGCCACCAGCAAGGGCAGCGTCGGTGGCCGCAAGGTCGCCTACCGGGCGCTGGACCACCAGGGCCACGCGACCCGTGAGGTCGTCGTCGTGCGGCACCTGCCCGGTGCCCCGGAGACCGGCCTGGGCCGCGCGCTGCAGGTCGCGGTGATCCGCGACGGGCACGTCGTGCACCGCCCGTCCCTGGCCGAGATCCGCGCCCACCACCGCGGCGCGAAGGCCGAGCTGACCGCGCTCGACCTGGACCTCGCACCCGGAACCCCGCGCCTGGTCGCGGACCCCACCGCCATCGGCAACCTGATCGGAGCCGCCGTATGAGCCCGCTGACGTCCACCCCCCTGGTCCTGGTCGACATGGACGGTGTCCTGGTCGACCTCGAGGCCGCGTTCTGGGACGCGTTCGAGACTGCGCACCCCGCCGGACCCCGGCGCACGGACGGCGACAGGACGGTGTTCAGGATCGACGAGCAGCTCGACCCGCAGTGGCGTGACGCGGTCCGTTCGATCATGGCCGCCCCGGGGTTCTTCGGCGGGCTGCGCCCGGTGCCCGGGGCTGTCGAGGCGCTCGACGAGATGCTCGACGAGGGCTGGGACGTGCGGATCTGCACCGCGCCGCTGCTGCACAACCCGACGTGCGCGTCCGACAAGCTCGCCTCGCTCGCCCGGCACTTCGGGCAGCGGTGGGCCGAGCGTGCCGTCATCACCAAGGACAAGACCCTCGTGCGGGGCGACGTCCTCATCGACGACAAGCCCGTCGTCAACGGCGACTGGACCCCGGTGTGGAAGCACGTCGTCTTCGCCGCCACCTACAACCAGGCCGCCCCGTCGCCGTACCGGCTGACCGGATGGGCGAGCTGGCGCCAGACCCTCACACCCCTCCTGGGAAGGACCGCAGCATGAGGACCGCACTGATCGTCGTGGACGTGCAGAACGACTTCTGCGAGGGCGGCGCGCTCGCCGTGACCGGCGGCGCGGCCGTCGCCAAGCAGATCAGCGACTACCTCGCGCGCACCGGGGACCGGTACGACACCGTCGTCGCGACGCGCGACTGGCACGCCCCGCTGCCGGACACCAACGACGGGCACTTCGCCACCGACGGCGACCCGGACTACGTGAGCACCTGGCCGGTGCACTGCGTCGCCGGCACCCCGGGCGCGGACTACCACCCGGACCTCGTGCTGCCCGAGCGGACCGTGCACGTCGTCAAGGGCGAGTCCCGGCAGGACTACTCGGGGTTCCAGGGCCGGATCGTCGACCCGGTCGACGGCCGCGAGCGCCTGGCGGACCTGCTGATGGAGCGGAACATCGCCCACGTGGACGTCGTGGGGATCGCGACGGACTTCTGCGTCAGGGCGACCGCGCTGGACGCTCGCCGCCACGGTCCGACGACCGTGGCGGTCCTGACCGACCTGACCGCTGCGGTCAGTGCCGCCACCGCGAGCAGGGCGCTGACCGAGCTCGCCCGCAACAAGATCATCCTGGACGAGTCGCGCTGACCTCGCGGACCTCGACCGAACCAGGCACCGCCGTGCTCGACACCACGGCCCACGAAGGGAACGCACCGATGACCACCGACGCTCAGGCGCCCGAGGGCTACGACCCGCACGACTACCCGCCGTTCGCCGTCACGGTGGACCTGTGCATCTTCACGGTCCGCGACGGTGCGCTCAAGGTGCTGCTGATCGAGCGGGCCGACGACCCGTACGCGGGTGCGTGGGCGCTGCCCGGCGGGTTCGTGGACATCGACGAGGACATCGCCGACGCCGCGTGGCGCGAGCTGGCCGAGGAGACGGGTGTCGAGCAGTTCGCCGGGCACCTCGAGCAGCTCGGCACGTACGGCAAGCCGGGACGTGACCCCCGCATGCGGGTGGTGTCGGTCGCGCACGTCGCGTTCGCTCCGAACCTGCCCGAGCCGACCGCCGGGTCCGACGCCCGCAACGCCCGCTGGTGGGACGTGTCCGACCTCGACCTGCCCGGCCTGACCGGCGGGAACGACGACGGCGACGGCCCCGAGCTCGCGTTCGACCACGCGCGGATCCTGGCCGACGGTGTGGACCGCGTGGCCGCCAAGCTCGAGTACACGCCGCTGGCGACCGCGTTCGTCGCCGAGCAGTTCACGCTCGGGGAGCTCCAGCACGTGTACGAGGCGGTGTGGGGCACGCACCTGGACCGCTCGAACTTCCGCCGCTGGGTCAAGGGCACCGAGGGGTTCGTGCGCCCGACGACCGGGACCGAACGTCGCCTGACGGGTGGGGCGGGTCGGCCCGCCGCCCTGTACACCGCGGTCGGCGACGGCCCGAAGACCCTGACCCCGCCGCTGATGCGCCCCGAGGGCGCCCGCACGGTCAAGGGCACCCCATGACGACCCTGCGCGTGACCCTCGCCCAGCTGCCCGTGCGCGTCGGCGACATCGCCGGCAACACCGACACGACGGTCGAGGCCATCCACCAGGCCGAGGCGGTGGACGCCGACGTGCTCATCACCCCGGAGCTGACCGTGACCGGGTACCCGGCCGAGGACCTGCTGTCCGAGCCGCAGCTCATCGACGCAGCGATGGACGCCGCCCACGAGGCCGCCCGCGCGACCAGCGGCACGGTCACCCTCATCGGCGCGCCGTGGCGCACCAGCGCGCTGCCTGCCGGGCCGGGCCGGACCCACCGGGCGACGGACACCCGCGGACGCACCCTTCGCAACGTCGCCGCGCTCGCCCACCGGGGCGCTCTTCGCGGCGCTCACTCCAAGACGCTCTTGCCGACGTACTCGGTGTTCGACGACGCCCGGCACTTCGAGGCCGGGGCCACGCGCCAGGACCTCTACCGCGTCGACACCCCCACCGGGCGGGTCACGTTCGGTGTGCTGGTGTGCGAGGACGTGTGGGACAAGGCACTCGTGCAGCAGATGCGCCGGGGCGGGGCGCAGGTCGTCGTCGTGCTGAACGCCTCGCCGTACCACGTCGGCAAGCAGCAGCTGCGCGAGGCGACCGTCGCGGCCGCGGCCAGGAACGCGGGCGTACCGATCGCGTACGTCAACGGTGTCGGCGGGCAGGACGAGCTGGTGTTCGACGGTGGGTCGTTCGCCGTGGACCGCGACGGCGACGTCATCGCTCGGGCACGGTCGTTCCAGACCGACCTCGTCACCGTCGACATCCCGGTCGCACCCCGGATCGACCTGGGGCGGCACTGGGACGTGCTGGACCTGGGCGCCACCCACACCCGGCGGTGCGCACTGCCCGCGCCGCCCCTCGCCGCTCCGCGCGAGGTCCACGACGAGGTGTACACCGCCCTGGTCACCGGGTTCCGTGACTACTGCACCCGCGTCGGGCTGCCGAAGGTCGTGCTCGGCCTGTCCGGCGGGATCGACTCCGCCCTGGCTGCCACGATCGCCGTGGACGCCCTGGGGCCGGACGCGGTGTGGGGCATCGGGATGCCCGGCCCGTACTCCTCGGACGGGTCCGTCACCGACGCGCGCGCCCTGGCGGACAACCTCGGCATCCGGTTCGACGTCGTGAAGATCACGGACGCCTACCTCGAGCGCGAGCAGGTGCTGGGCGGGCTGCTGACCGCCAGGACCGGCGACACCGGGCACCCGGTGGCATGGGAGAACCTGCAGGCACGGCTGCGGGGGACGACCCTGATGACGATCGCGAACGCGACAGGTGCACTGGTCTGCACGACGGGCAACCGCTCGGAGAGCGCCGTCGGGTACTTCACGCTCTACGGGGACTCCTGCGGAACGGCTCCCAACCCGCTGGGCGACCTGCTGAAGACCACCGTCACCATGAAGGACGGAACGGTCCTGCCGGGCGTCTACGGACTCGCGCAGTGGCGTAACGACCAGGCCGACGCTGCCGGGCTGGTGCCTCCGATCCCCGTCTCGACGATCACCAAGCCCGCGAGCGCGGAGCTGGCCCCCGGGCAGCAGGACAGCGACTCGCTGCCGGAGTACCCGGTCCTGGACCGTCTGCTGCTCGCGTTCCTCGAGGACCACGCCTGTGCCAGCGAGCTGGCTGACACCCTGGTCGCCGACGGGTGGGACCGGCAGGTGGCTGCGAGCACCGTCAACCGTGTGCTGACGCTCGTGGACCGCAGCGAGTTCAAGCGGCGTCAGGTGCCGATCCGGATCAAGATCTCCACGCTCTCGTTCGGGCGGGACCGGCGGATGCCGCTGGCGAACCACTGGTCGCACGCGACCGCCGAGCCACGTCCAGGTGAACTGCAGCTGACGGGGTCGGTGCCGGACGCCGGAAAGCCCGGTGCGCCCTAGGGTCGGCGGATGATCGTCGAGTCGAGCGTCGACCTGCCCGTGCCGCCCGACGTCGCGTTCGCGGTGTCGCAGACGACAGGAGCCACCCGGCTGCGCTGGGACCCGTTCATCCGCCGGCAGTCGTTCCTCGACGGCGCGACGGTCCCCGCCAAGGGCGTGCGGACGCTGACGCGCCACCGCTCCGGGCTGCGGATGGTCAGCGAGTACGTCTCGTACAAGCCGCCGACGAACGTCGGGATGAAGATGGTCGAGGGGCCGTGGTTCTTCGCCGTCATGGCCGGCGGGTGGCGCTTCAGCCCGCTGCCGGACGGCGGGACGCGCGCCGTCTGGCGGTACAGCTTCACGTGCCGGCCGGCGTGGCTGGCACCGGTGGCCGAGCGGATCGGCCGGGTCGTCCTGCAGCGGGACGTCGACCGTCGGATCGCGGGGTTCGCGCGCGGCTGCGCGGACCCGCACGTGCTGGGCGCGGTGGGCTGAGACGGTCCCGCCGGCGCGGAGGTCCAGGGGTCACGACGGACCAGCGGACGTCGGGACGGAGATCGGCACCCGGGCGCGCGCCCGGGTCACTCCCGCCCCATCGCCCCCGCGTCCAGCAGCCGGCGGTACCCGCCGTCGGCCACCGCGGCGAGCTCGTCGTGCGGGCCCTCCTGGGTGATGCGGCCGTGCTCCAGGACGACGATGCGGTCGGCGTCGCGGACGGTGGACAGCCGGTGCGCGATCATGACGACGCCGGCGCCGTCGAAGAGCGTGGACATCGCGGTGCGGACGCGGTGCTCCGTGGCGGTGTCCAGGTGCGCGGTCGGCTCGTCGAGCACCACGAGCGCGGGACGCCGGAGCGCGGCGCGGGCGATCGCGAGGCGCTGGCGCTCACCGCCGGACAGGCGGTGCCCCTTCTCACCGATCACCGCGTCGAGGCCGTCGTCGAGACCGCGGACGAGGTCACCGAGGGCCACCTGCTCGCACACCGCGAGGAGCTCGTCGTCGGTGGCGTCGGGCTTCGCGTACCGCAGGTTCTCCCGCACGGAGGCGTGCAGCACGTACGGGTCCTGCGGGATGTACGCGATGAGGCCGGCGCGCTGCTGCTCGTCCAGGGCGGCCAGCGGCCGGCCGTCGACCTCGACGATGCCGCTGTCCGCGTCGACGAGTCCCGCGATCACCGTGGCCAGCGTCGACTTGCCGGCGCCCGACGCCCCGACGACCGCGACGACCTCACCGCGTCCCACCGTCAGGTCGATCCCGTCGAGGGCGTCGCCCGCCCCGTCGCGGCCCCCACCGACGTCCCGCATGCCGTCGTCGCCGGACAGGCCGACGAGCGGCAGCCACGGGATGGAGAGCGCGTCGCCGGCGTGGGACAGCCCGTCGATCGAGTACGCCGACACCGGCGGGTACCGGAACCGCAGGTCACGCGTGCGCAGGGCCGGCGCAGGAGCGGCCCGTCCGTCGTCGGCGCCCGCCGCGTCCGCCGGCGGGGTGTCGACCGTGCCCGGCGCCGGGGCCTCTGCTGCGCGGTCACGTGCCGGCTCGGCGCCGAGCACCGCCTCGACCCGGTCGAGCGCGATCGACGAGCGCATCCGGGGGTAGCGGGTGTTGAGCAGTGCCTGCACCGGGGCCTGGAGCTGCTGCAGGTACAGCACGATGAGGATGACGCTGCCGACCGTGATGCCCTGCTCCGTCACGAGCCACACGCCGGTGGCCAGCGCGCCCGAGGTGATGAGCACGAACGCCGTCCCGTAGCTCGCCCCCGACGTCGCGGCGGCCCGGCTGATGCCGGTGGACAGGTCGGCCAGCGCGGCGGACCGCTCCTGGAAGGTCGCCTGCTCCCGGGCGGTCTGCCCGTTCTGCCGCGCGAGCACGGCGCCGTCGCGGCTGACGAACGTCTCGGCGGTCGACGACAGCTCCTTGACGACGTCGAAGGACTTCGCGATGAGCTCGTTGATCCGCGCCTCGGCCTTGCGCACGTACGCGATGGCGACCGGGATCACGACGAGCAGCAGCACCAGGCGCGGGTCGATGAACGCGACGATGACCAGGGACGTGGCGATCGTCGTCACGCTGGAGACCACCACGGGGATCACCGAGGTGTACATCTCCTCGGCGCCGTTGACGTCGTTGGTGAGGCGGCTGACGACGGCACCCGGCCGGACCGTCGTGTAGAAGTGGATCGGCATCGTGGTCAGGCGCCGGAACATCGCCGAGCGCAGGTCCGCGATGACCCTGCCCGCGGCTGCGGTCGCCGTCACGCGTGCCGCCCACGTCATCCACACGCCGAGCAGCCCCAGGCCCGCCATCCCGGCGATCTGGCCGAACGCCTGCGCCGTGCCCGTCCGTCCCTCGATCAGCCCGTCGACCACCGCGCGCAGCAGGAGCACCTGGAACAGCGGCGCGACCCCTCCGACGACCTGGAAGACGTACGACACGACGAACCGCCCCCGGTGGGCGCGGACCATGTCCCGGACGTGCGGCGTACGGTTCGCGTCCCCGGTGCGCGTCACGGTCGTGGTCCTCCTCGTCCGGGCCCGGTGGCGCACGGCGGCGCCGCTGCTGGGCGGGACCCGGACCATAGCGCGCGAATCGGCTGCTCGGGGAGCGTCGTGAGGACTCCTCGAGGGCGGGCGGTCAGGGTGTCACAGCATCGTGAGCACGACGACGACGGCCACCGCGATCGTCAGGAGCGCGCCCGCCACGGCGAGCAGCACGCTGCGAGCGGGGTGCGCGCGCCAGGGCGCCAGGTAGCGCGGATCGACTGCGCGGAGCTGGGCGGCGGTGATCGGGTGCGGGAACGCCGTCACCGGGACGCCGCGGGCTGCCAGGTCGTGCGCGAGCGCGGTCAGCTGTCCCTGGTCCCACATCGCGCCGTCGAGGTGGGCCAGCGTGCCGCGGGCGCCCGCGAGCACCAGGTGGTGGGAGGTCAGGGCGCCGAGCGGCATGCGGCTGACCATCGCGGCGGCTGCCACGTCCGTCGCCGCGAACCGTCGCTCGCCGACGAGCGACCGCAGGGCGTACGTGCCGTCACCGAACACGACGCGGGCGCGGCGGGCGTGGACCAGGGGCAGCACGACGCCGAGGACGGCGAGGGCCAGTCCGACACCGACGAAGACCACGGCCCGGCCCGTGCGGCCGGCCAGGAGATGGAGGCCGCCGAGGCCGCAGCCGAGCAGCAGGGCGGGCACCAGCGCGGCGGGCACGTTCGCGCGCAGGAGTCGACGGCGCGCGTGAGGTGTCAGTACCAGCTCGACCACGGTTGCATCTTGCCGAAGGCCCCGACCTCATGCTGCTGTACCCCGAGAAAATCGTCGAGGAATTCACCCGGAGAGCGACGGTGAATCGGCCCGGGGCGGGTGAACCGGATCGCGGGTCGCCCGCCTCCCGTTACCCGACCGGGACATGTGCGTGACCCTCCTGTGCTGGCCACAGCGGTGCGTGGCACGCCACGCTGCAAGCCTCACAAACGGAGGCGAACAATGCGCAATTGGTCATCGACGAGCGTCCTTCACCCATCCGCGCCGCGTTCCGGAACGCGACGCGGAAAGGCTGTGCCGGCGGTGGTCTGCGCCGCGCTCGCCCTTTCCCTGCTCGGCGCGTGCAGCGCCGACGGCATGAGTGATGCCGCGTACGAGGGGGCGACCCTCGACGAGCTGCCCGCTGCCGAGGAGTGGCGCGAGGTCCCCCCGGGCGGCGAGGAGTACGACGACTCCCCGGAGCAGCCGTTCCAGGACGTGGCCGCGAGCCCGCTGTCCACGTTCGCCTCCGACGTCGACACCGCCTCCTACAGCAACCTGCGCCGCCAGCTGCGCGACGGACTGTCGCCCGAGGGTGTGCGGATCGAGGAGCTCGTCAACTACTTCGACTACGAGTACCCGGCGCCGGCACCCGGTGCGGAGGACCCGTTCACCGTCACGACGCAGGTCGCCGACGCCCCGTGGGCGTCCGACCACCAGCTCGCGATGATCGGTGTGCAGGCCACCGACGCGACGCCCACCCGCGCCGGCAACAACATCGTGTTCCTGCTCGACGTGTCCGGCTCGATGGCGGCGCCCGACAAGCTGCCGCTGCTCGCCGAGTCGTTCTCGCTGCTGGTGGAGCGCCTGGGGGAGGATGACACCGTCTCGATCGTCACCTACGCCGGGAGCAACGAGGTGCTCGCCGACTCGGTGCCGGGCGACCGCCGCGACGAGCTCGTGGGGATCCTGCGCGAGCTGCGCGCGGGCGGCTCGACCGGCGGTGCGGCGGGTCTGCAGACCGCGTACGAGCTGGCCACCGAGAACTTCGTCGAGGGTGGCAACAACCGGGTCGTGCTGGCGACGGACGGCGACTTCAACGTCGGGCCGTCGGGTCCCGACGAGCTGACCGAGCTCATCGAGCAGCACGCCCGCACCGGGGTCTACATCTCGGTGCTCGGGTTCGGCATGGGCAACCTCAAGGACAGCACGATGGAGGCCATCGCCGACCACGGCAACGGCAACTACGCCTACATCGACACGCTCGACGAGGCCCGCAAGGTGCTGGTGGACGAGTTCGACGCGACGATGTTCGTCGTCGCGCAGGACCTCAAGCTGCAGGTCGAGTTCAACCCCGCGACCGTCGCGCGCTACCGGCTGCTCGGGTACGACAACCGGCGACTCGCGGACGAGGACTTCGCCGACGACACCAAGGACGCGGGCGACGTGGGCGCCGGGCACTCGGTGACGGCGTTCTACGAGCTGGTCCCGGCGGACGGCGAGACCCGGGACGACGACCTGACCTACCAGGACGTGGAGGCGGGCGACTCCGACGACTTCCTGACGGTGCGCGTGCGCTACAAGCAGCCGGGCGCGTCCGAGAGCACGGAGGTGGTGTACCCCGCGCGGGCCGACGCCTACACGCGGACGCCCACGGCCGACTTCCGGTTCGCCTCCGCGGTCGCCGAGTTCGGGCTGGCGGTGACCGGCTCGGAGCACGCCGAGGGTGCTGACCCGCGCCGCGCGCGCGAGCGGGCCGAGTCCGCCCTGGGGGAGGACCGGTACGGTCTGCGCGCGGAGTTCGTCTCCCTGGTCGACGCCTACGAGCGGCTCGCCGGCTGACGCGTCGCACCGCCGGGCGCCTACGGCGTCCGACCTCCGGCGCCACCGCGGGAGAGGGGTGCGCGGTCGGTACCGTGCGTCGGAGACGGGCAGCCGTCGGCGTCCGCCACCATCGGTCGTGCCCACCCCGGGCGTCCCGTAGCGCTCGTCACGACGCGGGTCCGCAGGGCCGGGCACGCGAGACATCCAGGAGAGACATGATCGACTTCGCCAACGCCGCCTACGTCAAGCTCAACGAGCGGAACCCCGCCGACGCGCACGCCGACCTGGCCGAGCTGCTGCTCCCGGACGAGCGGGTGCTCGTCGCGTTCCGTGGCATCCGTGACTCCGTCACGTTCACGACGAAGCGCATCGTCGCGGTGAACGTGCAGGGCATGACCGGGAAGAAGAAGGACTACACGTCGCTCCCGTACAGCCGGGTCCAGGCGTTCTCCGTGGAGACTGCGGGGACGTTCGACCGGGACACCGAGCTCGAGCTGTGGTTCAGCGGTCTGGGACTGGTCAAGCTCGAGTTCGGGGCGGGCGTCGACGTCCGCGGCCTCAGCCGGCTGCTCGCCGAGCGCTGCCTCTGACGGGTTCCGGGCGGCACCCGGTGCGTCCGGCCTCCCCGCCGTCGGCTCCCCGCCGTCGGCTCCCCGCCGTCGGCTCCCCGCCGTCGGGACGTCACCGTGCGGCGAGCACCTCCGTCGGCCGCTCAGCGGCGGCTGCGGCGTGCGCCTGCTGACGGGCCGACCGCTGCTGGTCGGCCCGGGCGACGAGCAGCATCGTGACCCCGGCGGCGAACACGATCCCCGACGCGGCCAGCGCGACCGGTCCGTCGGCCAGGCGCAGCACCGCCGCGCCCAGCGCGGCACCGGCACCCATGGCGACGATGGCGAAGGTCCGGTGCCGCCACTGGCTGAGCGTCTGACGTCCGCCGCCGAGCCGGCTCTCGCGCGTGACGTTGGCGAGCGTGCTGGTGACGACGACCGTGGTGATGTCGGTGTTGCCGACGGGCTTCACCGCGGCGACCTGTGCCCCCATGAGCGCGGCGAGCACGGCGGTGAGCGTGATCTGCCCGACGCCCGCCAGCTCCCCGACCGCGGCCCACACGCCGACGAGCACGAAGACCAGGGCGGTCCCGGCGACCAGGAGCCACGCGCTGCGCACCGGCAGCCCCACGGGGTGCCCGCGGCGCACCAGCCGCCCGCCGACGACGGAACCGAGCGCGAACCCCAGCAGCGCGAACGCGTTGTTGAGCAGCGGGATGTCGGGCACCCCGACCAGCGCGAACGCCAGGAACAGCACGTTGCCGGTCATGTTGCCGGTGAACACGCCGTCCAGCGCGAGGAAGCTCACGGCGTCGATCGCGCCGGTCGCTGCGGTCAGGAGCAGCAGGCCGGAGGTGTACAGGCCGGCGGTGGTGGGGCGGCGCATCAGGCGTCCTTCAGCGGGGCGTGGATGTCGGTCAGGTGCTCGCGCATCGCGGCGGTGGCGGCGTCCGCGTCGTGCGCCGCCACCGCGGCGTAGATGGCGCGGTGCCCGGCGAGCGAGCTCGCGCGGGCGGCCTTGGTGGCGTGGGAGCGGCGGCGCACGGGCAGGGTCCAGTCGGCCATGAGCCCGTGCAGGGTGGTGAGCAGCGGGTTGCGGGCCGCCTGGGCGAGCAGCAGGTGGAACTCCAGGTCGAGCTCGACCGAGCGCGCGGCGCTGAGCGGGCCCTGTGACGCGTCGAGGACGTCGTGCAGCTGCAGGAGGTTCGCCGGCGTGGCGCGTCGTGCGGCGAGGCCCGCCACGGACGGTTCCACGATGAGCCGCAGCTCGGCGGCGTCGGCGCTCGCGACGCCGCTCGTGCCGGCGTTCAGGCCCTCGAGGTCGCGCTGCTCGGCCGACGTCTCGACCACCACGGTGCCGCGGCCGGGCCGCCGCTCGACGAGGTGCTTGGACTCGAGCTCGAACATCGCCTCGCGCAGCGAGGCGCGGGAGACGGAGAGCTGCTCGGCGAGCTCCCGCTCGCCGGGGAGTCGCTGCCCGGGCGCGAGCTCGCCGGTGGCGATGAGGCGCTCCAGGTGGGCGGCCAGGGTGACCGAGATGGTCGGTGACCTGCGCGCCAGCGGCGGTACCGGTGTCGTCACGAGCGTGCTCCTTCGGTGGCCGTCGTCGGTGCGGGGAGTGTGCGTACCGGCACGCTAGCAACGGGATCCGGTCAGATGGTCTGACCAATGTTTCGCCCTGGGTCGACTCGGTAAACAGTGCGTTTCCGTGTCCGGGATGCCCGTTCCCGCCCTCGGAGGCGCGTCTACCTTCATGCCACATCGGTCAGACCATCCGACCGAGAGACACCAAGGGCGGCGTCGCGGCACCTCCGTCCGGTGGGGCCTCGACGCCGGTGCCCGGCGACCGGAAGGCACCCGCGATGCGCACCACGAAGAACTCCCGCACGGCAGTCCTCATCACCGGAGCAGTCGCCACGCTGCTCGCCCTGACGGCCTGCGCGGGGTCCAGCTCGGCCGCCGAGGGCGCCGGCGAGGTCACCTACCCCGAGCTCGCCGAGTCGGCGGCCTGCGTCGAGCTGCGCGAGCAGAACCCCGACCTGGTGGGCACCACCCAGACCAACGCGCTGAACCCGCACACCCCCGGCTACGAGGTCGTCAACCCCGAGAACCCCGACGAGTTCATGGGCTTCGACATCGACCTCGGTGAGGCGATCGGCGACTGCCTCGGCTTCGACGTCGACTACCTGCCCGTCGGGTTCTCGGAGCTCGTGCCCACGGTCGCCAGCGGCCAGGCCGACTGGATCATCTCCAACCTGTACGCCACCGAGGAGCGCGCGCACGGCGGCGTCGACTTCATCAGCTACTCCAAGGTCTTCGACGGGATCCTGGTGACCACGGGCAACCCGCAGGGCATCACCGGCATCGACACCTCGCTGTGCGGCACCACCGTCGCCCTCAACAAGGGCTACGTCGAGGTGCCGCTGGTCGAGGCGATGGTCCCCGAGTGCGAGGCCGCCGGCCTCGAGGGGCCCACCGTCAGCCTCTTCGACTCCAGCGCCGACTGCGTGCAGGCGATCCTCGCGGGCCGCGCCGACGCCTACATCAACGACGTCAACACCGTGCGGGGCTACGTCGCGCAGCACCCCGACGACCTCGACACCGCCGAGACCGTGATGCTCGACTACGAGATCGGCATCGGCGTCCTGCAGGGCGAGCACGCCTTCCGCGACGCCGTCCAGGCCGCGCTCGTCGAGATCCAGGAGTCCGGGCTCCAGACGGAGCTGGCCGGGAAGTGGTCCCTCGACGAGAACGCGCTGGCCGAGCCCGCCGTGCTGAGCGTCGGCTGACCGTCGCACCGACCGAGATGACGAGCGACGCGAGGGCGGCCTGACCATGACCGAGTTCCTGCACTACCTGACCCTTCCCTACCTGCTCGAGGGCATCGGCTTCACCCTGCGGCTCACCGCCATGGGGTTCGTCGGCGGCATGGTCCTGGGCCTGCTCCTGGCGGCGATGCAGCTCACCCGGTTCCGGGCGCTGACCTGGGTCGCCCGGGCGTACGTGACCCTCTACCGGGGCACGCCGCTGATCCTGCAGCTCGTCTTCGTCTTCTCCGTGCTGCCACGAGCGGGGATCACCCTGTCCCCGCTCGTGGCCGGGGGTGTGGCCCTCGCGCTCAACGAGGCCGTGTTCTTCGCGGAGATCTTCCGGTCCGGCATCAAGGGCGTCGACCCCGGTCAGGTCGCCGCGGGACGTGCCCTGGGCATGCGGCCGACGTTGCTGATGCGCCGCGTCGTGGCACCCCAGGCCCTGCGGTCGATGGTCCCGGCGCTGGGCAGCGAGGCCGTCACCACGATGAAGAACTCGGCGCTCGCGTCGATCATCGCGGTGCCGGAGCTCACGCTGCGCACGCAGCAGCTCGCGTCGGCGACGTTCGACTACTTCGAGATCTACTTCGCCACCGCCGTGATGTACCTGGTGCTGACCGGGGCGCTGACCCTGGTACAGCTCGCGGTGGAGCGGGCGCTCGACCTGGACCGTCCGGCGCGGACCTCGCTGCGGACGTGGGCCGCGCGCCTCGGCCGGCCGGCGGTGGCCGTCCCGGCCACGGTCGAGCCGGACCCGCGCCGGGCGCCGGACCGTACCGACGCCGGCCTCGGCACGGTGGTCCCGCTGACCCACGCGGACCCGCCGCCGCGCAGCTTCGGCCAGGCGCTCATCGAGGCGTTCGGTCTGCGCAAGTCCTACGGCGAGAACGAGGTGCTGCGCGGCATCGACCTGCAGATCCGGCAGGGCGAGGTCGTCGCCCTGCTGGGCCCCAGCGGGTCGGGCAAGAGCACCCTGCTGCGCTGCATCAACCACCTCGAGGGTCTCGACGGCGGCGCGGTGCTGGTGGGCGGCACGGCCATCGGGTACTCGGAGCGCGGCGACGAGCTCGTCGAGCGGCGCGTCGCCCAGCAGCGGGTCGACGCCGGCGTCGGGATGGTGTTCCAGCAGTTCAACCTGTTCCACCACCTGACGGCGCGCGAGAACGTCGCGGCCCCGCTGCGCTGGGTGCACGGCTGGTCCCGCGAGGACGCCGACGCCCGCGCCGACGAGCTGCTGGCGCAGGTCGGCATGGCACACCGCGCGGACGCCCTGCCGCGGCACATGTCCGGTGGTCAGCAGCAGCGCGTGGGCATCGCCCGGGCGCTGGCGTCCAGCCCGAAGGTGCTGCTGCTCGACGAGCCGACCAGCGCCCTGGACCCCGAGCTCGTCGCGGAGGTGCTGGGCGTCATCCAGAGCCTCGCGCGGCAGGGCGGTCTGACGATGATCATCGCCACCCACCAGCTGCGGTTCGCCCGCGAGGTGGCGGACCGGGTCGTCTTCATGGCGGGCGGGGTGGTCGTCGAGCAGGGCACGGCAGAACAGGTGATCGGTGACCCGCAGGTCGAGGCGACGCGTCGCTTCGTCCGCGCGATGGACTCGGCGGAGGTCTGAGATGAGCACGGTAGGCACAGCACGCACGCACCACGTCTTCCCGGCATCCGCAGGGGTGCCGCCCCAGGTCGGCCCGTTCAGCCACGCCGTGCGGTTCGGCGACCTGCTGTTCGTCACCGGGCAGATGCCCACCGACCCCGCGACGGGGCAGCTCGTCGCCGGCGGCCTGGTGGAGCAGACCCGCCAGGTGATGGCGAACCTGCAGGCAGTCGTCCGCGCCGCGGGCGCCGAGCTGGACGACACGCTCATGGTCCGCGCCTACCTGACGGACTTCGACGACTTCGACGCGTTCAACGCCGAGTACCGCACCTGGTTCGACGACCCGCTGCCGAGCCGCACCTGCGTGGGCGTCACGGGCCTGGCGGTCGGTGCGCTCGTCGAGGTCGACCTGGTGGTCGGCATGCCGGGCGGTCCGGCGTGAGCGCCGCGACGGCGGTCGGCGTCCCCACGCTGCAGCCGGGCCGGGGCGCGATCCTCGGTGAGCACTACCTGCCCTCGCGCGCCGACGAGGTGCGCTGGGGCTGGCTCCCCAACGCCGACGCGGCGCCCGTGCTGCAGGTCGCGGACGGTGCGACGGTGACGGTCGACACCCTCTCCCACGAGGGGCTGCTGGCCGACCAGGGTCGGGACCCCGCGCGCTACATCCGCCAGTTCGGCGACGTGGACGTGCTGGACGACGCCGTGGAGGTCGCGGCGAGCGGTCTGGTCAACGGACCCCAGGACGGCCCGCACGTGGTGACCGGCCCGATCGCGGTGGCCGGCGCCCGCCCCGGCGACGTGCTGCGGGTCGACGTCCTGGACCTGGCGTACCGCGTGCCCTACGGGTTCGTCAGCAACCGGCACGGGTTCGGCGCCCTGGCGGGGGAGTACCCGCAGGACGCGGACTCGACGCCCACCCGCCACGTGGACCGCATGATCACGGACGGCTCCGTGAGCCACTTCGCGTGGGTCGACCACCGCGACGGCCGGGACGTCGGGGTCATGGAGGCCGGCCCCGGGCGCACCGTGCAGCTCGGCCTCGCTCCGTTCCTCGGGCTGATGGGGACCGCCCCGGACACCAGCGCGCCCGTGCCGTCGGTGCCGCCGGGTGACCACGGCGGCAACATGGACATCAAGCACGCCGGCGTGGGCGCCACGCTGTACCTGCCGGTGTCGGTCGACGGGGCGCTGTTCTACGCGGGCGACCCGCACTTCGCGCAGGGCAACGGCGAGGTCGCGCTCACCGCGCTCGAGGCGTCGCTGCGCGCGACCCTGCGGCTGAGCGTGGTGCCGGCGGCGCAGGCGGACGTCGCGCTCGGCGGGCTGCGCAACCCGGTCGTGGAGACGGCGACGCACTGGATGCCGACCGGCATGGACGCGGACCTCGACGAGGCGATGCGGCAGGCCGTGCGCCACGCGGTCGCGTTCCTGCACGGCCGGTTCGGGGTGCCGCGGGCCGTGGCCCTGGCGTACCTCTCGGCCGCCGGCGACTTCGAGGTCAGCCAGGTCGTGGACTCGGTGAAGGGCGTGCACTGCCTGATCCCGAAGGCCGACTGGGTCGCCTGGGCCTAGCAGGATGCGTGGTGACCGCCGACGGGCCGGCCGGCCCGTCGGCGGTCGTCGTGTCAGGCGGGCGGCGTCGTCCCCGCCAGCACCGGCAGCACGTGGTGCTCGAGCAGCGGGGCGAGGTCGTCGGGCAGGTCGCCGGCGGGGTCGAGCCAGCGCAGCTCCTCGATCTCGCCCGCGGGTGCCGTCGCGCCGACGAGCGGGTGCTCGAAGACGGTCCCGACGACCTCGTGGCCCGCCTCGTTGGCCGCGGCGGCGCGGAACGTGCCCAGCTCGTGCAGCCGCGCCTCGTCCAGCACGACGCCGACCTCCTCGTGCGCCTCCCGCACCGCGGTGGCGGCGGCGCTCTCCCCGGGCTCGGGCTTGCCACCGGGGAGCATGAAGCGGTGCGTGCCGCGCTTGCGCACGGTGAGGACCTCGCCCGAGGCCCGGCGCAGGACGACGGCGCTCACGTGGATGACAGGGGTGGCCGGCACGTGCCGGATCGTACGACGCGCCGCTGGGAACGCCGCCGTGCCGTCAGCGTCCCGCCGTCCGCCGCCCGGGTTGCACGCAGTGCGTCGGGCGCCTGTGATCCGGGCGACGTCCGGCCGGGCGGGGCCGGCTCGTCCGCTGCCTCGTCAGGACGCGGAGGCGCACGTCAGGACGCCGGGTCGTCGTCGACCGGGCGCGCCGGGGTGCCGAGGGACCGGCCGCGCCCGGTTGCCCGGGCCACCTACCATCGATGGCCGTTCCTGACGCAGGAAGAAGGCGAATCGGTGGTGAGCGAGACGCGCACCGGATCGACCGGGAGCCAGTCCGGCCGCACCTCGGAGGCCCAGCGCGCACGCGCTGCGCGGATCCTCCAGGAGGTCACCTCTCCGGGCACCCTCGGCAGCCCGCACCCCGCGCTGCTGCCGGGCATCGGTGTCGAGCAGACGCACCTCTCCTTCCGGATCGACAGGGTGGTGTTCGCCGTCGCGGCGGCCGTCGTGCTCGCCGTGATCGCCTGGGGCCTGCTGCTCCCGGCCGGCCTCGCGGACTTCGCGAACGCCGCCTTCGAGGTCGTCACCGTGGACTTCGGGTGGTTCTTCGGGGTCCTGACCGTCGTCGTGCTGGTGTTCATGATGTGGCTGGGCTTCGGGCGGCACCGAGCCGTCCGCCTGGGCCAGGACGACGAGGAGCCCGAGTTCTCGACGGTCTCCTGGGTGACGATGCTGTTCTCGGCGGGCATCGGGATCGGGCTGCTGTTCTACGGCCCGCTGGAGCCGATGTCGTTCTTCCTCGACCCTCCGCCGGCGTTCACGGGCACCGAGCCGGGCAGCGGCCAGGCCATGCACGTCGCGCTCGCGCAGACGCTGTTCCACTGGGGGCCGGTCGCCTGGGCGTTCTACGCGCTGGTCGGCGGTGCCGTCGCGTACGCGGCGTACCGCAAGGGCCGCGCGCCGCTGATGTCCGCGCTGCTCGAGCCGGTCTTCGGGGAGCGCAGCCAGGGCGCCCTCGGCAAGGTCGTCGACGTGTTCGCGATCGTCGTCACGCTGTTCGGCACCGCGGTGTCCCTGGGCATCGGTGCGCTGCAGATCGGGCGCGGGATCGAGATCGTCAGCGGCGTCGGCCCCCTCGGCAACGCGGTGATCGTCGGCATCATCGTCGTCCTGGCCGTCGCGTTCATCCTCTCGGCGGTCTCCGGGGTCAAGCGCGGCATCCGCGCGCTGTCGAACGTCAACATGGTCCTGGCCGGCCTGCTCGGGCTGTTCATCCTGGTGGTGGGCCCGACCGTCCTGCTGCTGAACCTCGTGCCCGGCGTCCTGATGACGTTCGTGGCCGAGCTGCCGGTGATGATGGGCCAGTCCGCGGCGACGTCGCCCGACGCGCAGGAGTTCATGAGCGCCTGGAGCACCTACTACTGGGCGTGGTGGGTGTCGTGGACGCCGTTCGTCGGGATGTTCATCGCCAAGATCAGCCGCGGCCGGACGCTGCGGGAGTTCGTCACCGCGGTCATCGTCGTGCCCAGCGCCGTGTGCCTGGTGTGGTTCACGGTCGTCGGTGGCACCGCCATGTGGCTCGAGCAGACCAGGTCGGTCATGAGCGCGAGCGCGTCCGGGCAGGACATGCTGTTCACGCTGCTGCGGGAGCTGCCGTTCGGCGCGGTGACCTCGGTGCTCGCGATCGTCTCGATCGTCATCTTCTTCGTCACCAGCGCCGACTCCGCGTCCATCGTCATGGCCAGCCTGTCCGAGCAGGGCAACCCGAGCCCACGGCGGTGGACGACGGTGGTCTGGGGGAGCGCCCTCGCGGCGGTCGCGGCGGTCCTGCTGGTCGGGGGCGGCGAGGTCGCGCTCTCGGGCCTGCAGAGCCTCATGATGGTCTCGGCCCTGCCGTTCGCCGTGGTGCTCATCTTCGTCATGGTCGCGTGGTCCAAGGACCTGGCGCGCGACCCGCTGACGCTGCGGCGCCGGTACGCCCGCGAGGCCCTGGAGCAGGGCGTCCGCGCCGGCATCGAGGAGCACGGCGACGACTTCGTCGTGGGCGTCGTGGCCACCGAGCCCGACGAGGGCGCGGGCGCGTGGCTGGACACCGACGACCCGGTGCTCACCGACTGGTACCAGCCGGACGAGGGAGGCGCCGAACCCCCGCCGTCCCGGGACCCGGCGGGGTGACGCGGCTCGCGGCCGACGCGTCCCCGGCCCCCCGGGGGCCCGACGCCGTACGCCTGCGCGCTACAGCCGCGCCGCCAGCGCGTAGGCGTTGTTGACCGCCTCCCCGACCTTGGCCGGCGCCACGCAGTCACCGACCGCCTCGACGGGCAGGCCCGCGGCGCTCAGGTCGGTCAGCAGGTCGGTGCGCGGCCGGCTGCCGAGCGCGAGCACGACCGTGTCCGCCGGCAGGGTCGCCGGGCCGTCGGGCCCCTCGACCAGGACGCCGTCGTCCGTGATCTCCTTCACCCGGGTGCTCGTCAGCAGCCGCACCCCGGCCTCGTCCAGGTCCCGCAGCAGCGTGATCCGGTTGACCAGCAGCATGTCCCGGGCGATCTCGTCGAGCATCTCCACGACGGTCACGTCGTGCCCCTCGCGCGCGAGCTCGAGGGCCGCGTCGGAGCCGGAGAGCCCGCCGCCCACCATGACGACGCGGTGCCCGACGGGCGCGCCCTGGTGGAAGCGCAGGACGTCGACGACGTCATCCCGGTCCGTGCCGGGGATGCTCGCGGGCACCAGCTGGACCGACCCCGTGGCGACGACGACCTGGTCGGCGTCGCGCAGCTCGGGGGAGTCCGCCGTGATGCGGTGGCCCAGGTGCAGGGTGACGGGCAGGTCGGCGAGCTGCCCCTGCCACCAGTCGACCATGCGCCGCAGCTCGCGCTTGAAGTCCGGCGTCGCGGCGGGCCAGAGCACCCCGCCCGCGTGGTCGTTCTCGTCGTAGACGTCGACACGGTGCCCGCGGGACGCGGCGACCCGGGCCACCTCCAGCCCGGCCGGCCCGGCGCCGACGACGACGACGTGCTTCTGCTGCGGCGCGGGGCCGGGCAGGTGCGCCTCGACGCCGACCTCGGGGTTGACGGCGCAGCCGATCGGCTGCCCGACGAGGATGTTGCCGACACAGAGCTGGTTGCAGCGGATGCAGGGCCGGACCGCGTCGGGCCGGGCGGCCGCCAGCTTGCGCGGCAGGTCGGGGTCGGCGATGAGCGCACGGCCCATGCCGATGAAGTCCACCTCGCCGGCTCCCACCGCGCGGTCCCCGATCTCCGGGGTCATGTTGCCCGTCGCCATGACGGGCACGTCCACCACGCGGCGGACGGCCGCGGCGCCCGGCAGCAGCGGGGCGTCGCCCATGTAGTACGGCGGGAAGATCCAGTCGACGGTCTCGAACGCGCCGTCGTCGACCATGAGCAGGTCGATGCCCGCACCGGCGATGACCGGCGCCATCTGCAGCGCCTCGTCCAGGCTGCGGCCGCCGGGCATGTGGTGGTCGACCGTGAGGCGGAAGGTGATGGCCAGGTCCGGCGCGGCGGCGCGGGCGGCGGCGATGAGCTCGAGCGGGAAGCGCAGCCGGTTCTCCAGCGAGCCGCCGTAGCGGTCCGTCCGCTGGTTCCACTGGCTGCTCATGAACTGGTCGATCAGGTACCCGGTGTGGGAGTGGATGTCGACCGCGTCGAACCCGGCGGCGGCCAGCCGCGCGACGGCCGGGCCGTAGTCCGCCACGAGCTGCTCGACCTCGGCGGTGGTCAGCTCACGGCAGAGGCGCGTGGGGTCGGACAGCCACGGCGTCGCCGACGCCGACACCGGGACGTCGCCGCCCGGCTCGGCCGGGCCCACGCGGCCGGACCCCGGCGTGAGCTGCCCGGCCAGCAGACCGCCCTCGGCGTGGACGGCGTCCGCGAGCCGCGCCAGGTCGGGGACGACCGAGTCGTCCTCGACCTTGGGCCAGCCCTCGTTGTCCTCGAACCGTGACGTCGTCGTCATGGTCCCGGTGATGATCAGGCCGACGCCACCCGCGGCGCGGGCCGCGAAGTACGCGACCTCCCGCTCCTCGACGCGTCGGCCGAACCCGACGTGCATCGGTGGCATGACGATCCGGTTGCGTGCCTCGAGCCGGCCGATCCGGCCAGGGCTGAGCAGGTTGTCGAACACGGCGCCCCCTTGCGTCGACGAACCCTTCGACGCTACGTCCGCCGCCCCGCGGTCGCACCCGGTCACGGGTGTCCCGCGTGAGGTGCGTCAGGCGGCGCGCGCCGCCAGGAACCGCCGGACCGTCTCCACCGCCACCGCGTGGTCGACGACGTCCGGCTCGCCCGACGTCGTCAGGGTGCCCACGACCTCGCCGTCGACGCGCAGGGGGACCGACCCGCCGTGCGCCTTGAAGAGGTCGTGGTCGACGTCGGTGCGCTGGTCGAAGGGCGTGCCCGCGGCCTCGTGGCGCCGACGGACCAGCAGCGACGGCTCGCCGAAGCGGTGGACGACGCGCGCCTTGCCCTCGAGCCAGGGGAGGTTGCCCGCGCCCGTCGAGCCGGTCATGGCCAGGAAGACCGTCTCGCCGTGCAGCTCGACGCGCACCGCGAGGTCCGCGCCGCGCTCGCGGACCACGGCGACGGCCAGCAGACCGAGGTCCACGGCGTCGTCCTGCGTGAACGCCGGCAGGTCGAGCACGGGCTCGGCCTCGAGGTCGGCGACGGTGAAGGTGGGGAGCTCGGTCACGGGCCCATCCTGCGGCATGCCGCGTGAGGCGGGCGATCCGGCCCAGCGGGACCTCGTCACGGGGTGCTAGGCGGGGAGCACGTACCGGTACATCAGCAGGTAGTGCAGCACGGAGGCGAGCACCACCAGCACGTGCCAGATCTCGTGGAAGCCGAGCACGCCGGGCAGGGGGTTGGGCCGCTCGACCACGAACACGACGAACCCCACGCTGTAGACCAGCCCGCCGGCGGCCATCAGCACGTACGCCCCCACGGGCAGGTCCACGCCTGCCCCGACGAGCACCACCGGCATCCAGCCCATCGCGATGTACAGCGTGTTCGTCACGTACTTGGGCAGCTCGCGCAGCGCCGACCGCAGCGCGATGCCGACCGCGGCGACCGCCCAGACCGCTCCCAGCACGGCCCAGCCGTAGGCGTTGCGGAACAGCACCAGCACCAGCGGCGTCACCGACCCGGCGATCAGCACGAACACCGACGCGTAGTCGAGCGTCCGCAGCACGCCGTTGACGCGCGGCCCCCGGTCGATGCCGTGGTGCAGCGTGCTGGCGACGAACAGCAGCAGCACGGACGCGGCGTAGACGCTGAGCCCGACGATCTTCCACAGGTCGCCCCCGGTGACCGCCTGGGTGACGAGCAGGGCGCCCCCGACGAGCGCGAAGCAGCTCGCCGCGAGGTGCGTGACGGTGTTGACCCGCTCGTCGGTGACGTGCACGCTGCCGTCGCGGCTGAGCCGCGGTGGTGGGGTCGTCCCCGGCGTCGGCGTGGTGCGTGCGGACGTGGTCTCCACCGTTTCGTTCCTCCTGGTGAGCCATCGGTCCGGCCCGTCCGGGAGCCTACCCGCGCGGCGCGGCCGCACCGGCGGCGCGCGCCCTGTGCCGGGTGGGCGGTTCGTCACAGCGCGACGACGCACGCCGGACGTGTCAAGCGGGTGACGGATCGGCATCGACGCCCACGCCGCGGCGGGCGGGGCCCTACGGTGCCGACATGGCGACGACCTCACCGCGGCCACCGCGGCTGCGCGCTGCGGCCGTCGCCGTCGTCCTGCTGGTGGGGGCAGGTGCGGCCGTCGCGACCTCGCCACCGGTGCAGGACTGCCCGGACCCGCCGTCCGCCGGTGAGGTCGGGGAGTTCTACGGCCCCCAGGAGCACGACTCGTGGACGGACCGCACGGCGACGCCCGCGGCGTTCGTGGGCGGCGGGTACGACGTGGTCGACGTCGGGGTGCGCGCACCGGGCTGCCTCACGGCCGACGACGTCGACGTCCCCGTGCACGTCGACCTCCGGATCGGCGGGGTGGGCACCGAGCCCGTCCCCGACGACGTGCTGCGCACCCTCACGGTGAGCGACGGGCGTGGCCGCACGTGGCTCCCGGCCGAGGTGACCGCGCGCGGCTGGGTGCCGCCCCGCTCGGAGGGTGCCCGGCCCGTCGAGGGGTACGCGGGCGTGACCTTCCTGCTGCCCGTCGACCTGACGTCGCCCGTGTCGTTGCACCTCGGTGACCTGAGCAGCGCGACGCTCGACCGGCTCTCGCTCGACGCGCCCGACGCGCCCGCGGCCACCCCGTGAGTCGTCCGACCACCGCCGGGCGCCGCGTTCCGGGGGAGCTCGTGCTGCACCCCGTGCCGCTCGTGGCGCTCGCGGTGCTGCTGCTCAACGACCACGTGCTGAAGGCGGCCGCTCCCGGCTGGGTGACGGGCAAGCTCTCGGACGTCGCCGGCCTCGCGTTCTTCCCGTTCCTGCTGCTGGCAGCGCGTGACGTCGTGACGCGGCGCGCGCCGACCGTCGCGGCGGCCCAGGTCGCGGCCGCGCTCACGGCCCTGGTGTTCGCCGCGGTCAAGCTCTCCGCAGCGGCGCGGGGCGTGTACGTCGACGTGGTCGGGGCGCTGCGGTTCCCCGTCGACGCGCTCGTCGGCGGGGTGGCTGCGCCCGTCCGGGTCGTGGTCCAGCCCGACGCGACCGACGTGTGGACCGTGCTGGCCTGCGCCGTGGTGGTGCTCGTCGTGCGGCGGGCCGTCCCCGGCCCGTCGCCCCGCGACCTCGTCGGCGAGCAGGACGTCCCGCTCGCCGTCCGGCCCTGGTGCCCGCAGCCGTCACCTGCCACGATGCGCCGGTGACCGTCACCGACGTCGACCCGTCGACCCGCGTCACGCCCCGCGTCCCGGAGGTCGCGAGCTGGGGCCGGCGCGTGATCGCCGCGCTCCTCGACGGCGCGGTCCTCGGGGCGGTCGCGTGGCTCGTGGGCGGTGACCGGATCGCGGCCCCGTCGTTGCAGCCGACCTTCGACACCGGCACGGACGCCGACCTCCTGCCGTGGACCTCGTCGGCCGTGGTCGTGACGGCCGTGGTGCTGATGCTCGTGCTGCAGGGCCTGACGGGCCAGACGCCCGGGCGCCGCGTCGTCCGGCTCCAGGTCGTGCGCGCGCCCGCCGACGGCCCGGTCGGCGGCCAGCCGGGCGTCCTGCGGTCGGTGGTGCGGTGCTGGGCCCACCTGCTCGACGCGATCCTGCTCATCGGCTACCTGCGCCCGCTGTGGCACCCCGAGGGGCGCACCTTCGCCGACAGCCTCGTCGGCACCGCGGTCGTCCTGCGGCCCCCGAGGTCCGACGGCCTCGGCCGTGCCGTCACCGCCGCCGCGTGGGTCGTCATCGTCGTCGGACTCGTCCTCGGGGTCCGGCTCGGTGACGCGGGCGGCGTGACGCGCGACTCGTCCGCGTCCTGCCGGCTCGAGACGCAGGACGCCGACGCCCCGCTCCGGGTCGATCGCGTGACGCTCGTCCGCGAGATCGAGTGGCGGCAGGCGCAGCGCCTGTGGCCGTGGCAGGGCGACGCGCGCCGCGCCGAGACCACGAGGCTCGCCCTCGAGGTCGCGTGGCGCCCGACGGGCCCCCACGAGCCCGGTTCCCTGCTCGTGCGCACGACGACGTCCGACGGCGCCACGGTCGAGAACGCGGCGTGGTCCGGCGACGGCCCGATGACGACGTTCCCGCTCGAGGGCGCTGCACCCGTCGACGTCGAGGTGCTGTTCGACGGGCGCACGCTCACGACCTGCACGGCGACGCTGCTCACCGGCGGCTGAGCGCCGGGCGCCCGTCACAGCGTGACGATGCGCCCCGACGCCACCGTCCGCCGTCCGCCGGACCCGAAGTCGATCGTCACCCTGCCGTCGCGCACGTCGACCACGCGTCCCAGCCCGTGCGTGTCGTGCGTGACCCGCTGCCCGACGCTCAGCGCGGACGTCGGGCGCGGCGTCGGCACGTCCGGGCCGCGTCCCGCCCGCGGCGCCGTGAACGCGTCGAGGTACGGCGACGGCGTGTTCGCCCGCCCGCCGCGCCGCGCTGCCGCCCACGTGGCGACGACGTGCCGCCGGGCACGCGTCACCGCGACGTACGCGAGGCGCCTCTCCTCGGCGATCTCCGCGGAGGTCGTCGCGTACACCGACGGCAACGAGCCCTCGGTGGCGCGCGCGACCACGCACGCCTCCCACTCCAGCCCCTTGGCCTTGTGGATGGTGCTGACGGTGACGGCGCCGCGGCCGGGTGGCGCGTGGTCCTCGGCGGCGCGGCGGTCGAGGTCGGCGGACAGGGCCCGCACCGTGCCGGCCGGGGGCAGGGACGCGACCAGCGACCGCAGCGCCTCGAGGGCGTCCCAGCGCTCACGGGCGGCGCCCGTGCCGTCGGGTGGTGCGTCGGGGTCGTGGCCGACGCGCGCGAGCACCTGGTCCAGCACTTCGGCCGCGTCCTCGTCCGGCGCGCGCGCGACGTGCTCGCGCAGCAGCGCGAGCACGTGCGCGACCTCGCGGCGGTCGAAGTACGCCTGCCCGTCCGCGGCGACGACCGCGATCCCTGCGTCGCGCAGTGCCGCGGTCAGCGCGACGGCCTGCGCGTTGAACCGGTGCAGCACCGCGATCTCCTCGGCCGGCACGCCCGCGTCCAGCCACCCGCGCACCGTCGCGACGATGCGTGCGTCCTCGTCGTCCTCGTCGTCCGCCCGCACCACCTGCGCCGTCGGCCCGTCGCCGAGCACGCCGACGAGCACCGGGCCCGCTGCCTCCGGTCGCCCGGCCATGAGCCGGTTCGCGACGTCGACCACCTGCGGGGTCGAGCGGTAGTCCTGCACGAGGTCGACGGTCACCGCCTGCGGGAACCGTACGGTGAAGTCGCGCAGCAGCGAGGTGTCGGCGCCCTTGAACGCGTAGACGGCCTGCCGGGCGTCGCCCACCACGGCGAGCGTGTCGCGCGTGCCGAGCCACGCGTCGAGCAGCCGCTGCTGCGCCGGGTCGGTGTCCTGGTACTCGTCCACGACGAACGCGGCGTACTGCCGTCGCACGGTGGCGGCGACCTCGTCGTCGTCCTCGAGCAGCCGCGCGCACGTGGCCAGCAGGTCCGCGAAGTCCAGCACGCCGGCCGCGCGCTTGGCGGTGGCGTAGCGGCGCATGGCGCCCGCGACCGTCGACAGCCGCATGCCGGGCCTGCGCCCCGCGGCCTCGGCCTGCACCTCGTACTCCTCGGGGGTCAGGTCGCGTGCGGCGGCCCACGTCAGCTCGGTCGAGAGGTCGGTGACCATCGACGCGTCGACGTCCCGCGCGGGCGTCCGCAGCACCGCACCGAGCGCACCACGCAGGTAGCGGTACTGCGCGCCCGGCCCGTCCGCGTCGATGAGCACCGGGCCGTCGCCCGGCAGGCCCGTCGCGCGCCAGAAGTACCGCAGCTGCCGCAGCGCCGCGGCGTGGAACGTGCGCGCCTGCACACCGCCCACGCCGAGCCGCGCCAGGCGGTCGCGCATCTCGCCCGCGGCCTTGCTCGAGTGCGTCACCGCCAGCACGACGTGCGCGGGGACGTCCCCGGTGAGGTGCTGGTACGCGATGCGGTGCGTGATCGTGCGTGTCTTGCCCGTCCCGGCGCCCGCCATGATCCGCACGGGGCCGGGCGGTGCGACGACGGCGGCGGTCTGCTGCTCGTCGAGGCCGGCGAGCACGCGGTCCGCGCCGCCCCCGTCCCGTCCGTCACGCACGAGGCACGACCGTACGTGCCGTGCGGTGGCCCGCGCACGCGCGGGCGCGGTGGGCCGCGTCACGCGGTCGCGGAGCCGTCCGTCGGAATGCCCTCGTGGCCGGTCCACCGGCGTCGGCACGACGACCGCGTGACCGTCCCCCTGCAGATCACGTTCGACGACGAGAAGCGCACCGCGCACGAGGACCGCTCCCGCGGTCATGACCCTGCGACGGCGGGACCGCCCCGGTGCGGTGGCGTCCGGCCTCCGCGTCGGGGGCGCGCCTCCGTCGTCGTCGAACGGTGGGTCGTCGTCGAACGGTGCGTCGTCGAATGGTGCGTCGTCGTCGGGCACCACGCCGACGGGGGACATGAACGACGGGACGCCCCGGACGGTCTCCGAGGGCGTCCCGTCGTCACGGGCCGTGCGCTCAGTCGATGAGGTGGCGCTCGTCCAGGACGTCCGCGCCGGCGCCGGCCAGCGCGGCCTCGTGCGCGCGGAAGTGGTGACCGCAGAAGAGCAGGTCCGACCCGCCGGGGAGGGTGGCACGGACGTAGGCCTGGGCACCGCAGCGGTCGCAGCGGTCCTGGCGGGTGAGCTGGGCGGTGGGGGCGTCGGCAGTGGTGACGGTCATGGCCGGTCTCCTCGTCTCGCGGGGCCTGCGGCGCACGTCCGGATGACGGAGGCCGCAGGTTCTGCTCACCTGAACCATCGCCCATCGCGGGGCCATCCCCCAGCGTGTTCGCTCAACGGGGAACCGCCGCCGCACCCAGCACGACGCCCCACGGCCCGTGAGCTCGGGCACGAGCTCGCCGAGCTGGACGACGGAGCGCCCCTGCGGTCCGCTTCCGAGGAGCGGGCCGCAGGGGCGCGTCGGGGTGGATCAGGCCGGGCTGGTCACCGCTGCAGGGTCAGCAGGCCCGGGCGGTACGGCAGGGCGCCGTAGTCGCCACCGGAGCTGGGGCTGCGGCCCTGGTAGAGCAGCTGCAGGTTGCACGGGTCGACCGTCATGGTCTGGTCCGCGCTGGTGCGCAGCAGCTCGCCGTGGCTGATGTCGTTCGTCCACGTCGCGCCGCTGTTGGCCTTGCCCGCGAACGGGTTCGACTCGGTGGCCGCCTGCGGGGTCCACTGCCCGTCCAGGCTGGTGGCGGTGAAGGACCGGAAGTAGCGGCCCTGGCTTCCCATGGCCTCGACGATCATGAGGTACCGCTGCTGACCGGCGAGCTTGTAGACCTGCACGGCCTCGAACAGGTTGGCCTGGGTGTCGGTCATGATCGTCGTGTAGTTGGACCCGAACGATCCCGGGAAGTTCCCGATCGGCATGCTGGCCCGGTAGATGCGGCCGTTGTCGCCGGCGAAGAACAGGTACATGTTCCTGTCGTCACCGATGAGCGCCTGGTCGATCGGACCGGTCCCCGAGTCGGAGATCGACCCGGTGAAGAGCGTCTGGTGCGCGCCCCAGCTGTTCGGGTCGGTCGGGTTGGTCGACGTCCGGTAGGAGAACGCCGGGCCGCCCCACTGGTAGGCCAGCACCCAGACGTTCTTGGGCGCGAAGTAGAACAGCGACGGCGCGACGGCCGTGAACGGCATCGTCCGCTGCTGCGCCGAGGCCATCTGCGACCAGCTCGAGAACGGGGCGAACGCGGTCGACTGCCACGCGGTGCCGGTGTTCGTCGTGGCGTACACGAGCTGCTGGCCGTTGACCGGCGCGACCGTGAAGTCCTTCAGCGAGACCCAGCCCGAGCGCGGCTGCGCGAGGACGCCGGAGTCACGCCAGCGGTACGACGACGGCAGGTTGCAGGTGCCACCGCTCGGCGGCGGGGTCGTCGGGTTGGCGGTGGGCGCGGGCGTCGTCGGGTTCGGTGCCGGGTTGCCGCCGCCCCCGAGCTGCACGAGCTGCCACTGCTGGTTGGTGCCGCCCCAGCTGGAGTACTGCACGATGTTCGCGCCGTCGGCGGTCGAGGCGCCCTGGACCTCGACGGCCAGCCCGGAGTGCTGGCTGATGAGCGTCACGTAACCGCCGGCCACGTCCTGCAGCCGGAACTGCTGGTTGGCCTGGTTGCGGTCGGTGTACTGCACGATCGCGCCGCCGTTGGCGGTGGACCAGTTGTGGACGTCGAGGACCTTGCCGGACAGGCGGGACTTGATCCGGTAGGTGCCGTTGCCGGCGTCGACGAACTGCCACTGCTGCTGCGAGCCGTCGTTGCGGGTCCACTGGGTGATGCGGGCGCCGTCGGCCGTCGACAGGTTGTAGACGTCGAGCGCCTTGCCGCTGCCGCGGTTGATCAGCACGTACGACGCGTTCGTGTCGACCGTCGCCGCGGACGCCGCGGGGGCGGTGACGACCGCGAGCCCACCGGCGGTGACCGCCAAGGCCGCCGCTGCGAGCACGGACGCCAGCCGGCGTCGCGCTCCTTGCACGGGGGCCACGGCCCCGGGTGCACGTGCTGGTCTCATGCTGCTCTCCTTCGAGTCACGGGATCGAGCGGGGGACTGTTGTGACGTCACAGCACCGGGTCGGCCTCGTCGTCGCCCGGCGCTGCGGTGGCGATTGTGAACCTTCACATTGCCACGCCGGGCCGGGGGGCTGAAGGGGTGCGGGGGTGTCCTAAACGTTTCGTCAGCCGCTCGGGGAACCACTGGCCGCGTCTCGCGGTAAGCGGTCACCCGCACGTGGTGGTGCCGGGCGTCGTCGACCTGCACGCGTTCTCTCCCGTCGGATTCGGCTCAGATCGTGGCCTGTGCGCCCGATGGGCCGGGCGCCGTCACCTTGACGGCGAGAAGGGATGTCGTACGTGCTCATCACAGAAGTCGAAGGAGCGCCGCCGAGCTCGCGGCCTGAGGCCCGCAGCACGGGCTCGGAGGCCGAGGCCTCGTGAGGGCGATCAATCCGTATCGCAGCCGCCCGGTGGAGCTGACCCGGGAGGCGCCGCGCGCGCACTCCCACGGACTCGACGGGGTGCTGTGCGCCCTCGTCCTCCCGCTCGCGCCGGGTTGCGGACTACCGCGGACCGACGTGTCGTTCGACGAGGGTGCTCCCTACGACGAGCTCTTCACCGCCGGCCCCGGCGCGGACTTCTCGCGGGTGACAGGCTCAGGCGCCGGCGCGGCACGCGCGGTCGGGCGTCGCGTGATCGAGCTCGGCGGTGGCGAGGTGCGGTTCGGTGTGTCGGTCGGCACGGCCGACCAGCACGATGCCGGCACGGATCGCGGCTGGCGCGTGCGCCCGGCGGTCTGCCTGACCCTCTGGGAGACGGGTGCCGGGCCGGTCCTGACGGTCGAGCGCCTCGACAGGCGCCCTGACCGGGTCGCCCCGCTGGTGAGCGGCCCGGCGATCGACCGCGACGTGGCGCTCGCGCTGACCGGGCTGCTGCAGGGCACCGGGCTGACCGCGCACGACGACCTGTGGACCTTGTTCGACGTCCGCCCATCTCGCTCGCCGTGGGCGTCGTTCGGAATCGGGAGGCGGAAGGTCGCTCCCCCCGCGCTCGTCGACCTCGTCGCACGGTCCGTGCGCCACGTGCGCGGTGTGCCCGTGACGGAGGCGCTGCTCGTCGTCATCGCGCCCGATGCGGGTGGTGCCGTGGACGTCCTCGAGTCCGGCGAGGACGAGGACGCGGTCGAGGTGTCGCAGGACTCGGGCTGGCCCCACACGTGGTCGCGCTTCGCGATGGCCGGCGAGCCGGTCCGGCCCGGGGCTTCCAGCCTCGTCAGGGACGACGCGCGTGCCGTGCTGGTCGACCTGGAGTCGACGTCCGTGTTCCACGACTACGAAGGAGCCCGCATGGCGGCGATGGTGGGTCTGACGGTCCCGCTCGTGGCGGACAGGGCACGGGTGCACCGCGCGTTCGGGGCCGTGCACGCCACGGTCGTCGACGCGTCGTCCGAGGTGTCGGAGAAGCTCGCCACGGTCGCGACCGTCCGTGAGTTGCTGCTCCGGCGCGAGCTCGGCGCGCTCATGGCAAGCCCGGAGCAGTTCGAGACCTGGTCGAACCCGGCGCTGCTGACGAAGCGGCTGGACGGGGACATCGCGGACGCCGACCGTGAGCTGGTCGATGCGCTGCCGCGTCTCGTCGACGCGGCCGGTGCGGAGCTGGAGAAGCGGCTCGAGTCGCGGCGGGAGATGTGGGACGACAGGTTCACGGTGCTCGGAGGGGTCGCGGCGGTGGCGACGCTGGTCGGGCTGTTCGCGGCGTTCGCCTCGTTGCCCGGCCCGGCCAGCGGGTCCTTGCTCGACTCGATGCCCGACGCGGTGGTCGCCACCGTGGTCGGCATCGCCGCAGGGCTGCTCCTCGGGTTCGGTGTCGTGGCCGGAAGGCGGCGGTCCCGATGAGCGCGGACGCCGAGGAGAAGCGTAGGTACGAGCAGGCGCAGCGCAGGTACGAGGCGGCCATGTCGCCCGAGTACCAGGCAGCACTGCGCGCGCAGACCGAGTACGACGCCACGCCCGAGGGGCAGCGGATGCTCGCAGCGGAGCTCGAGACGGCCGACCCCGCCGCGGCCCGGGGGCTCCGGGCACGCGCCACGGCGGGCGTGTCGGCACGCCGCGCATGGCGGGAGCAGGCGGGCTTCATGGGCGCGGAGGACGCCGCGGCGTCCGACGACGCCTGGCGCGCGATGGTCGCGCTGCGCCACGAGCTGGGCTACCAGGCGAGCCTGCTGGCGGCCCAGACGGAGGGGTTCGGCGATCCTCCGGACATCTCGGTGGGGCCGGTTCTCGCGCTGTTCGACGAGGTGGCTCGCCTGGACCGCGAGCAGCGCGATCCGGCCGAGGCTGAGACGGTCGACCCCCTGTCGTACGCGACGCGCGCCGACCTCGTCGCCGAGTGGGTCGACGCCGACCTCCGGCAGGCCGATCCCGGGGACGTGCCGGTGCTCATCGCGCTGGGTCTCGATGTCCGGTGGGACGTCGAGACCTCGACGGTCATCGTCCGTGGCGATCTCGATGCCGCCCACCGTTGGGGGTACGCCACGGGCGCGACGCGAGCAGACGGGAGCACCGAGGTCGTGCTCGCGCCGTGCATCGACGTGCACTTCGCCCGCTCGAACCGCTCGACCGCGTGAGGCGCGGCGCCCTGGCCCGTCACGTGTGACGGGCCAGGGCGCGGCTCCTCGGCCCGCGGGGCTGAGGGCGCCGGTCTCAGCGCGACGACGCGAGCACACCACCCGGGCCGAACGCGAGGCGGGCGAACCGCTCCCCGACGACCCGGTGCGTCGCGGCGTCGGGGTGCAGCGCGTCGGGCAGCGGGTGGGCCGCCGCGTCCGGCGTCCCGTACAGCTCGCGACCGTCCAGGTAGGCCAGGTGCGGGTCGTCCTGCCGACGCTGGGCGACGATGCGGCTCAGCTCGTCCCGGACCACCGTGAGGGTCAGCCGCCCCGCCGGGACCTCGGCCGGGTCGCCGGTGGCGACGAACCGCACCGTCCCGGACCCGAACGTGCTCGGGTCGAAGGCGCCCGGCCCGGGGGTGTCCTCGTGGATGGGGCACAGGACCGGGGAGACCACCAGCAGCGGGGTCTCGGGGTGGCCGTCACGGATCGTGTCGAGGAACCCGTGGACCGCGGCGGTGAACGTCCGCAGCCGCATGGTGTCGCCGTTGACGATGTTGATGCCCATCTTGACCGAGATCAGGTCGGCGGGGGTGTCGCGCATCGTCCGTGCGGTCTGGGGGTCCAGCAGCGCGCTGCCGCCGAACCCGAGGTTGACCAGGTCCACCCCGGCCGCCCGTGCCGCCAGCGCGGGCCACGTGCCGGTGGGGGTGGTCGCGTTGGACCCGTGGCTGATCGACGAGCCGTGGTGCAGCCACACCGGGCGGTCACCGGTCGGCACCGGGTGCACCGGTGCGTCGGTGCGCAGCGCGACGAGGGTCGCGAGCTCGTTGTGCGGCAGCCACAGCTCGACGGTCTTGTCGCGGTCGGGCAGCCCGGTGAAGGCGACCGTCCCCGGCTCGCCGGGGCGGACCTCGCGGCCGCCGGTGACCGGGTCGATCAGCAGGAGGTCGCCGCCGTCCACCGTCGCGCCGGCGACGACCTCGCCGTCGACCAGCAGCTCGTAGACGCCGGCCGGGCGGGCCGGGCCGCCCACGTACGCCAGGCGGGTGGGGTGGGCGTCGAGCTCGACGACCGTCGCGCGGGTGCGCAGGACCAGGCGCACGCCGGACGGCTGTGCCTCGGCCATGAGCAGCTGCGGGTCGGGCAGCTGGCGCCGCACCCAGGCGGGCAGCCGGTGGGGCTGCACGCCGCGGGGCGTCCGCTCGAGCTCCAGGGCGCCGTGGACGAGGTCGTCGGTCAGGGGGGTCGGGGTGAGGGAGGTCATCGTCTCGTCGTCTCTCGCGGTGTCGGTGTGCGGTTCAGGCGGTCGGCCACGCGCGCAGAGCCGCGTCGAGGGCGTCGGTCGTGCGCGCCCACGACTGCTGGGCGTCCGGCGCGGAGTGGTCGAACCCGCCGATCGCCTGCAGGTGCAGGAAGCCGTTGACGGTGCTGCCGACGAACCGCACGGCGTGCGGGACCTCGGCGTCGGGCAGGTCGTACCCGCGCAGCACGCCGGCGGTCAGTGCGGAGACGCGGGCGCCCGCGGCGCCGGCCCGCGTCACGTCGACGCGCACCTGGGTGGCGGCCCAGCGGCCGGGGTGCTCCCGGGCGTAGTCCCGCATGACGTCGACGAGCGCCTGCAGCGCCTCGCGCCGCGCCCGCCCGGCCAGGGCGACGGACAGCCGGTCGCCGATCTCCTCCAGCGCGCGCACGGCGATCCGGGTGCGCAGGTCGTCGGTGCCGCGCAGGTGCGCGTACAGGCTCGCGGGCTGCACGCCGACGCGGCGGGCGAGCGCCGAGACCGTCACCTGGTCGAAGCCCACCTCGTCGGCCAGCTCGGCCGCGGCGGTCGTCAGGGCCGGCACGGTCAGGCCCGCGCGGCCTGCCATCAAGGCGTCTCGCTATACGTCACAGGATGCAGCCTATGCCCTGTAGGCACGGCTCCGACGTCGGACGACCGCGCTGCGGACGAGCGGTCGTCAGACGGGCGTCACGACGGCGCGCGGGCCGTGCGTCGCCTGCCACGCGTCCGCGACGCGCTCGAGGGGGAACGTCACCGTCGGGACCACCACGGCGCCCGACGCGATCCGCCCCAGGTAGGCGACGGCCTCGTCGCGGTAGCGGCTCATGTCGACCGAGCCGATGCCGCTGCCGCGCACCCGGAACCGGCGGCTGCGCAGCAGCGCGGCGGGCATGGCCGCCGTCGGGCCGGCGACGGCGCCGACCTCGACGTACAGCGTGCCGTCACCGGCCGGGCCGGCCGCCAGCGCGCGGAACGCGACCTCCGCCGGTGCGCCCCACAGGTAGTCCAGGACGAGGTCGGGTGCCTCGCCGTCGAGCGTCGCCGCGAGGCTCTGCACGTCGGCGTCGGCGTCACCCGTGAGCTCGACCGGCTCGGCGCCGAGGGCCAGCACGCGGACGAGCGCGTCGGCACCGCGGCCCGCCCCCACGACCCGCCCGGCGCCCAGCCGGCGGGAGTTCTGCACCGCCAGGCCGCCGGCCGTGCCCGTCGCACCGAGCACCAGGACGGTGCCGAGGGCCCCACCGCCGGCGAGGTGCTCGGTGATCGGCATCCACGACGACATCCCCGGGTTCATGCTCGCGGCGACGGCCACCGGGTCGATGCCGTCGGGCAGGGGGACGGTCCGGGTGCGCGGCGCGGCGAACCGGTCGGCGAACGTGCCCCACGGCTCGTGCACCTCACCGGCGTAGACGAGCGCACCCTCGCGGGTCCGGCCCACGCCGTCCACGCCGGGAACCATCGGGTACCGCTGCCCGCTGCTGTAGTGCGTCCCGCGGGCGCGGGAGCGCACCAGCGGGTGCACGGCAGCGGCGACGAGGTCCAGCAGCACGTCGTCGGGGCCCGCCTGCGGGTCCGGGAACTCGCCGTACCGGGGGGCCTCCTCCGGTGCCGGCACCACGGCTGCTCTCATCGCGGTCCCCCGTCCGCCCCGACGCACCGGCTCGTGCGCCGCGGGCCCGTGGCGGATGTGTCCCGGCCGCGAGGCCCGTCGCGGCGAGCCTAGGTCGGTGGTGCGACCCCCGCCACACGGCGCCGCTCAGGGCCGGTAGTACACCGCCAGCGGGTGCCCCGGGCCGTCGACGACGGTCACCGGTGTCGCGAACACCTCGGACAGGATCTCCGCCGTCATGATCTCCGCCGGGGACCCGACGTACCGCACCTGGCCCTCGGTCATGGCGACGACGCGGTCCGCCCAGGCGGCGGCGAAGTTCACGTCGTGCACGACGAGCACGACGGTCTTGCCGAGCTCGTCGGCGGCGCGGCGCAGCTGGGCCATCATCGCCACGGCGTGCTGCATGTCGAGGTTGTTCAGCGGCTCGTCGAGCAGCAGGTACTCGGTGTCCTGCGCCAGCACCATCGCGACGTACGCGCGCTGCCGCTGCCCGCCGGACAGCTCGTCGAGGTAGCGGTGCTGCAGGTCGACCAGGCCGAGGAAGTCGAGCGCCGTGTCCACGGCCGCCTCGTCGTCGCGGGTCAGACGGCCCTGGGAGTGCGGGAAGCGGCCGAGCGCGACGAGCTGGCGCACCGTGAGCCGGGCGACGAAGTGGTTCTCCTGCCGCAGGATCGCCAGGCGCCTGGCGAGGTCCCGCGGGCGGGCCGTCACGACGTCCATGCCGCCGACGGTGACGCGCCCCGCGTCGGCGGCGAGCAGCCGGCCGACGATCGTCAGCATCGTGGACTTGCCTGCGCCGTTGGGCCCGACGAGAGCGGTGACGCCGCCGGCCGGGATGTCGAGCGCGACGGGACCGAGCGCGTGCACGTCCCCGTAGGACTTGGAGACGTCGACGAGGGTGATCACCGCAGGCCCTTCCGCAGGAGGTAGACGAGGAACACGAGCCCGCCGCCGAGCTCGATGACGACGGTGACGAGACCGGCGGCGTAGAACACGTGCCGCAGCACCACGTACGCGAGCAGCAGCACGGTGGACGCGATCGCCACGACCATCGGCAGCGTCCGGGCGCTGCGGCTCGTGCCGACGACCTGGTAGGTCAGCAGCGCGGCGACGAAGCCGAAGAACGTCATGGGGCCGACGAGCGACGTGGACACCGACACGAGCACCGCGACGAGCACGAGCGTCACCCGGACCTCACGCTGGTGGCGCACGCCGAGGCTGGTGGCGGTCTCGCGGCCCAGCGCGACGACGTCGAGCACGTGCCGACGGCGCCACAGCACCGTGCCGACGACCACGCAGACGAGCGCACCCCAGGGCAGGTAGGACGCTGAGGACGTGCCGATCGAGCCGAACAGCCGGGCGGACAGGATGTCGAACTCGCTCGGCGTGAGCAGCCGCTGCATGAACGTCGACAGCGACCCGAACCCCATCCCCAGCACGACGCCGACGAGCAGCAGCAGGTGCAGGTCGGCGCGCTTGCCGGTGAACAGCCACCCGTACAGCAGGGACGCGAACGCGACCATGAGCACGCTCTGCAGGGCGACCTTGGGCAGGCCGTCCGTCGCGGCGAGGGCACCGGCGCCGAACAGGAACACCAGGGCGGTCTGGATCACGCGGTACAGCGCGTCGAAGCCGAGGATCGAGGGGGTGAGGATCCGGTTGTCCGTCACCGAGTGGAAGGCGACGGTGGCCACGCCCTGGCAGAACGCCACGACGAGGATCGTGCCGACCGACGTCAGCCGGCTGCGGACGATCACCCAGAACCCGCTCGACCCGGGGTCCGCCGGGTTGTCCCAGACGAGGATGCCGACGGCGGCGACGACGCCGACCAGCGCGACGAGCGCCAGGCGCAGGCCGTAGCCGCGGGCGGTGTGGCGCAGCGGGACGCGGGGGGACGGCGGGGCGGACGCGACGGCCGTCGCCGGTGCCGTGCGGAGCTCAGCCACGGCGGCGCACCCGCAGGACCAGTGCGAGGAACCCGGCCGCGCCGACGAGCCCGAGGATCATCCCGACCGGGACCTCGAACGGCATCCGCACGACGCGTCCGAGGATGTCGCAGGCGGTGACGAGCGCGATGCCGCCGAGGCACACCCACGGCAGGTTCGAGCGCAGGTCGTCACCGCGCAGGAGGGACACGACGTTCGGGACGACCAGCCCCAGGAACGGCAGGAAGCCGACCACGACGGTGGTCACGCCCGACGCGACCGCGACCATCGCGGTGCCGAGCAGCAGCACGCGGTCGTAGTCCAGCCCGAGGTTCGTGGCGACGTCGCGGCCCAGGCCCGCGACCGTGAGCCGGTCGGCGAGCACGAGGATCGCGACGCAGACCGCGGCGACGACCCACAGCAGCTCGTACTGCCCGCGCACGACCGAGGTGAACGAGCCCATGAACCACGTGCCGAGCAGCTGCAGGTAGTTGGTCGAGACGGCGATCAGCGTGGTCAGCGCGCTGACGACGGCGCCGAGCATGAGCCCGACGATCGGCACGACGAGCGTGGTGCGCACCTGCACGCGGCGCAGCACCGCGAGGAAGACCATGGTGCCGACGAACGCGGCGGCCGAGGCGATCACCATGCGTGTGGCCAGACCGACGGTCGGCAGGAGGATGACGGACAGCAGCAGCCCGAGCGCCGCCCACTCGCTGGTGCCGCTGGTGGTGGCCTCGACGAACCGGTTCTGCGTGAGCTGCTGCAGCACGAGCCCGCTGACGGCCATGGCGCTGCCGGCGAGCACGAGGGCGAGGGTGCGCGGCACCCGCGTGATCTGGAACATCGCGCCGCCGCCCTCGGCGGACAGGTCGTAGACGCCGACGAACAGCGAGGCGACGACGAGCGCGAGGGTGACGAGCACGGCGAGCAGCAGGCCGACCGGCCGCCGCCCGTGACGGGCGGCGGCCGGCGCGGGTGCCGTGAGGGTCGAGGTCACGCGGCGGCGGAGAACGCCTGTGCGATCTGCTCGTACAGCGCGGTGTAGGCCTGGATGTCCTCGGTGACGTAGAAGTTCGGGTCCAGGTAGACGATCTGGTCCTTCATGACGGCGGTGACGGACGCGAGCGCCTCGGACGCGCCGATGAGCTCGGTCGCCGGGCGGTAGTCGCCCTCGCCGACGCCGGAGCCGTCGCGGTCCAGCACGAGGATCCAGTCCGGGTTCGCCGCGGCGATGGCCTCGACCCCGATGTCGTCGCCGTGCGTGGTGTCCTCGCTCGCCTGGTCGATCGCGGGCACGAGGCCGAGCGTCGGGAAGACCGTGCCGATGCTGCGCCCGGTGACCGGCGCGGCGTAGCTGATGTCGCCGCCCGAGGTGATGAGCCCGACGACCGTGCTGGTGCCGTCGTACGCCTCGGCGGCGTCGGCCACGGCCGCCTCGAAGTCGGCGACGATCTGCGCGGCCTCGTCCTCGCGGTCGAAGATCTGGCCGAGGATCTCGACCTGCCGGATCAGCTCGTCGGCGATCTCCTCGCCCTCGCGGGGGGCGATCTCGATGACGGTCGCGTCGGGGTTCTGCGCGACGATGTCGTCGTAGTGGTTGCCGAACCGGTAGCCGCCGATGATCAGGTCGGGCTCGGCCGCGACGATCGACTCGAGGTTCGGCTCGCGGTGCGTGCCGACGTCCAGGACGTCCTCGTTCTCGGTGTACACGGGCCAGATGCCCGAGCCCATCACGCCCTTGGGTGCCGCCACCAGCGGGACGTCCCACGCGGACAGGGTCTCGAACACCCGGTTGTCGAGCGCCACGACCCGCTGCGGGTCGACGGGCACCTCGACGGTGCCGTGGTTGTCCTCGATCGTGACCGTCGTGGCGGTGGTCGGCTCGGCCGACGCGGCCGGCTCCGCGGCGTCGGCGCCCGCACCGCAGGCGGCGAGGACGAGGGCGAGCGGGGCGGCCGTGAGGGCGACGGCCAGACGGCGGGCAGGGTGGCGGGAGTGCATGGCTGAGCTCCGGGAGGTGTGGACGGGCGCGACGAGGCGCGTCGATCCCAGGGAAGGGCACCCTAAGACGACTTAGGGGAGGCTACCCTCTGCTGGGACATGGTCCTGCCCGGCGGACGACCGCCGGCGCGCCCCGCAGGACGCGCCGCGGCCGTCACGTCACGTCGGGCCGCGACTCGTCGTCCGTGCCACCGGACTCACGGCGCCGTGTGATCCCGACCAGCGCCGCACCGCCCGCCACCAGCCACAGCGCGACGAGCGCGAGCCCTGCGCCCGGTCCGCCGGTGCTCGACAACCAGCCGCGGTCCGACGTCCCCGCGCTGCCCGGTCGGCCGCCCGGCGTGGCGCGGGTGGGCGTCGGGTGCGTCGTGGTCCGGCACTCCTCGTCGGCGAGCACCTCGTCGGCGAGCACCTCGTCGGCGAGTGCCGCGACCGCGAACGTCACGTCGGCGAGCGCCGCGACCGCGAACGTCACGTCGGCGTCGTCGACGCACGGCTCGGCACCCGGCGCCGTCACGACGTTGCGCAGCACCTGGCCGTTCACGTCGTCGTCGACCCGGACCCGGTACGTCAGCGTCTGCGTGCCCGCCACCGGGCCACCGCTCCAGACGAGCTCGACGCCCCCCTGGGCCACGGCGACCCCGCCCGTGGTGGTCTCGATGCTGTCCTCGATCAGCGTGGCGTCGTCGACCACGTCCGTCAGGTCGTCGGTGACCAGGAACTCGGGGATCTCGCCCCCGGGGTCGACCGGGCTCAGCGTCACCGTGTAGGTGACGACCTGACCGGGCTGGACCTCGGTGCCCGACGGCGGGTCGCTGCTCTTGACCGCGGTCCACGGGGCAGTCGCCTGCGCGTCGGTGTTGGTGACCGTGCAGGTCACGTCGTCACCGGCGGCGAGCTCCAGCACGTCACCGTCGACCGCGACGGGCCCGGCCGCGTCCTCGCACACCCAGCCCACCTGCGTGTAGCCCTCCGGCCCGTCGACCTCGGACAGCGTGTACGCCCCGGGCGTCACGGGCACGTCCGTGACCGTGGGGCCGCGCGTCGCGCCGGTGACCGTCTCCGGGCCCTCGGCCCGCAGCGTCCACTCCTCGGGGGTCGCCGTGCCGCCCTGCTCGTTGAGCACGTCCTTGACCAGCGTCAGGCGCGGTGCGGCGAACGTGTTGGTGACGGTGCAGGTGACGGCCTCACCGTTGGCCACGGTGACGGTGTCGCCGTCGAGCGTGCCGCCCTCGCAGGACCAGTCGGACGCGGTGTAGTCCGCCGGTCCGTCGGCCTCGGAGAGGGTGTAGTCACCCGCGCTGACGTCGACGCCCGTGACGGTGTCGCTGCCCGTCTCCCCGGTGACCCCGGTGGTGGGGCCGTCGGCAGTGAGGGTCCAGTCGGTGGCCTCCGCGTCCCCGCCGTGGTCGTTGACGACCTCCTTGACGAGCGTGAGCGTCGCCGGCTGGTCGTCGTTGAGGACCGTGCAGGTGACGTCCTGCCCCAGGTCGAGCAGCACGGCGCCGGACTCGACCGGCAGGTCGCCCTCGTCGTTCTCGCAGGCCCAGTCGTTCGTGGTGTACCCCGAGGGGCCGCCGGACTCCGACAGCGTGTGGCTGCCGTACTCGACCTCCGTCGAGGTGATGGCGTCGTCCCCGGTCGCACCGCTGTGGGACGTCGTCGGGCCGGTCGCGGTGAGCACCCAGTCGCGTGCGTCCGCGGTGCCGCCGTCGTCGTTCGTGACCTGCTTGACGAGAGTGAGGGTGGACGGCACGGCGGTGTTGGTGATCGTGCAGGTCACGTCCGCGCCGTTGGCGAGGGTCAACGAGCCCTGGTCCAGCGGCACGTCAGCGCCGCCCGCGTCGACGCAGCCCCATTCCCCGGCCTCGTACCCGGGGACGAACGACTCGGACAGCGCGTAGGTGCCGGCGAAGACGGCGACGCCTGTCACCCCGTCCGCCCCGTTCCCCTCGACGACCTCCTGGCCCGGGATGTCCTCCGGGGCCGCGCGCACCGTCCAGTCGGCGGGCGTCTGCGGTGCCCCGGTGGCACCGGTGTCGACGACCTTGCGCAGCGTCAGGGCTGCCGGCTGGTCGTCGTTCGTGATGGTGCAGGTCACGGTGGCGCCGTTGGCGATCGTGACCGTGGTGCCGTTCAGCGCGCCGCCCTCGCACGTCCACGCCGACGCGGTGTACCCGGCCGGGCCGTCGGCCTCGGACAGGGCGTAGTCACCGGCAGCCACCTCGACGTCGGTGACCGCGGTGCTGCCGGTCGCGCCGGTGACCCCGGTGGTCGGGCCGTCGGCGGACAGGGTCCAGTCCGTGGGCTCCGCGGTGCCGCCGGAGTCGTTGGTGACCTGCTTGACCAGCGTGAGCGTGCCGGGCTGGTCGTCGTTGACGACGGTGCACGTGATCGCCTGCCCCAGGGCGACGGTCACGGAGCCGTCCGTGACGGGCACGGTGGTCTCGTCCGTCGCGCAGGTCCAGTCGCCCGGGGTGTACCCGGCGGGGCCGGACTCCGTCAGGGCGTAGGTGCCGATCGCGACGGGCGCGTCCGTGATCGCCGGGTCACCGGTGGCGCCGGTGAGCCCCGTGGTCGGTCCGGTCGCGGTCAGCGTCCAGTCGCCGGGGACGGCCGTACCGCCGTCGTCGGCGGTGACCTGCTTGACGAGCGTCAGCGTGGCGCCCTGCGCCGTGTTCGTGATGGTGCAGGTGACGTCCGCCCCGGTGGTCAGGGTGACGGCGTCGGCCTCGACGGCGACGGCCGTGCCGGCCGCGTCGACGCAGCCCCACGTCCCGGCGGTGAAGCCGGCGACGGTCGACTCGGACAGCGCGTACGTGCCGGCGAAGACCCCGACACCGGTGACACCGTCGGCGCCGTCACCGGAGACCGGCGCCTGGCCCTCGATGCCCTGGGGCGTCGCGGTGAGCGTCCAGTCGGCCGGCGTCTGCGTCGCCCCGGTGGTCCCCGCCTCGACGACCTTGCGCAGCGTCAGGGCCGCCGGCTGGTCGTCGTTGGTGATCGTGCAGGTCACGTCCTGGCCCAGCGCGATCTCGACCGCACCGTCCGCGACCGGCACCGACGTCTCGTCGGTCGCGCACACCCAGTCGCCGGCGGCGTAGCCCGCGGGCCCGGACTCGTTCAGCGTGTAGGTGCCGATCGCCACCGGGGCCGCGGTGATCGCGGCGTCCCCGGTGACCCCGGTCAGCCCGGTCGTCGGCCCGGCGGCGGTCAGGGTCCAGTCGGTCGCGGCGGCCGTGCCACCCTCGTCGTTGACGACCTGCTTGACCAGGGTCAGCGTCGAGGGCTGCGCGGTGTTGGTGATCGTGCAGGTGACATCGGTCCCGCTGCCGATGGTCACGGCGCCCCCGTCGACGGCGACCGTGCCGCCGTCGGCGTCGACGCAGCCCCACGTCCCGGCGGTGAAGCCGGCGACGGTCGACTCCGACAGCGCGTACGTGCCGGCGAAGACCTCGACGGCGGTGACCCCGTCGGCTCCGTCACCGGACACGGGGTCCTGGCCCTCGATGTCCTGCGGTGTGGCGGTCAGGGTCCAGTCGGCCGGGGTCTGGGTCGCCCCGGTGGTCCCGACGTCGACGACCTTGCGCAGCGTCAGGGCCGCGGGCTGGTCGTCGTTCGTGATCGTGCAGGTCACGTCCTGACCGAGCCCGATCTCGACCGCGTCGTCCGTGACGGGCACGGCGCCGCCGTCGTCCGCACAGGTCCACTCACCGGCCGTGTACCCGGCGGGGCCCGACTCCGACAGCGCGTAGCTCCCGATCGCCACGGGGGCGCCGGTGACGGCCTCCTCGCCGGTCACCCCGCTCACGCCGGCGGTCGGCCCGTCCGCGGTCAGGGTCCAGTCGTCCGTGCCGGACGTCCCGCCCTGGTCGTTGGTCAGCTCCTTGACCAGCGTCAGCGTGGGCTGCTGGGCGGTGTTCGTGACGGTGCAGGTGACGCTCGCGCCGTTGGCGAGGACCACCGCGTCGTCGTCGACGGCGACCTCGTCACCACCGGCGTCGACGCACTCCCACGCGCCCGCGTCGAAGCCCGCGACGGTGGACTCGGACAGCGCGTACGTGCCGGCGAGGACCTCGACGTCGGTGACGCCGTCGGCCCCGTTCCCGGAGACCGGGTCCTGCTCGCCGGTGCCCTGCAGCGTGGCGGTCAGCGTCCAGTCGGCGGGCGTCTGCGTCGCACCGGTGGACCCGGCGTCGACGGCCTTGCGCAACGTGAGTGACGCGGGGTCGTCGGCGTTGGTGAACGTGCACACCACGCTCTCGCCGCGTCCGGCCGTGATCTCGGTGCCGTTGACGGCGGTCCCGTTCACGAGGCACTCGAGGTCGGTCTGCTCGTACCCGGCGGGCCCGGTCTCGCTGACCGTGTACGGGTGGCCGGGCCGGATCTCGAACGTCTGGGCGTCGGCCTCGGCGGCGCCGGGGGTCTCGATCTCGGTGAGCCCCTCTACCTCGGGCGTCGTGCCCGGGGTGGCGCGCAGCGTGAAGTCGGACGGCACGGCCGTGCCGCCGGCCTGGTTGACGACCTCCTTCACCAGCGTCAGCTGCGCCGTCTGGTTGGTCGCCGTGCACAGGACGCGCGCGGCGATCGGCGCGGTCACGCCCCCGTTGAGGCCGTCGGCGAAGCCGGAGATCTGGTTGCCCTCGGTGTCGACCCGGATGCAGGACCACGACCCCGTCGACGCGGGGAACTCCTGCAGGTCGGAGCGCTGGTCCACCTGCAGGTACGTCGCCGGGCCGCCGGACTCCGCGAGCTGGTAGGCGACGCCCGGGGTGATGGGCACGTCGGTCGCGCCCGCGCTCCCGCTGGTCCCGGCCGGCCCGGGCAGCTGCCCGGCGGGCGCGTCCGGCGCCGGGAGGGCCGCCAGGTCCCACAGCGTGGGGTCGGCCGTGCCCTCCTCGACGTACTTGGCGAGCGTCAGGCGGGACTCGCAGTCGACGGTGTTGCGGAGCGTCAGCGTGTTGGCGCCCTCGATCAGGGTCAGGCCGTAGCCGCCCGTGGGGACGGGGGTCGGGTCGACGGCTGCACCGTCGATCTCGACGACCTGCGGCGTGGAGACCACGCAGAGGTCCGGGTCGATGTCCGGGGCCTGCAGCACCACCTGCTCGTCGACCGTGACGCTCTCGCCGGCGACGTACCCGGGGCGGGTCACGCCCCACGCCTGGCTGGTGGCGCCGTCGGCGCCCGGACCCGTGAGCGTCAGCTCGGAGGTGAAGCCGGGCGGCTGGTTGCCGTTCGGCACCGGTGCGGCGCCGTCGATCACCCACTCCTTGTCGACGGTGACGGTGGCAGGTGCCGCCACCTGGTTGTAGACCGTGCAGCTCACGGCGTCCGTGTTCGGGACGTCGACGGTGAAGCCCGCCGCCCCGACGTTGGTGACCGTCACGCCCTGCCCCGTCACGAGGTCGGTGCAGACGGCGTTCGCCCCGGCGACGGGGAACAGGACAGCGCCCTCCTGGGCCTCCTCCTGGACCTCGATCGTCCCGGTGGCGGTCCCGCCCGCGTAGGTGATCGGGAAGTTCACGGCGCTGGAGGCGTCGGTCGTCGCGCTCGTGGTCGGCAGCGTCACCCCGGCCGTGCTCGTCGAGGCACCGAAGGTCCACCCGGCGCCGGCGGGCGTGGCGCTCGCAAGGTCGCCGGACGCGTCGACGAGCTGCTTGACGACCGACAGGGACCCGGTGCAGTCGCCGAGCGCGAGCTGGCGCAGGGCCTGTCCCACGACGGTGTAGTCGGCGACCTGGAAGTAGTCCGCGGTCCCGGTGTTGGTGCCGTCGTACGCGGTGGGGCCCGAGATGGCGGCGAGGTTCTGGGCGGTGGCGGGGTCGCTGACCCCGGCCCCGACGCCCACGGCGAGGACGCGGGTGTCCTGCGCCTTCAGCGCGTTGGCCGAGAAGATGCCGTTCTCCATCTCGCGGAAGCGGGTGAAGTTGCCCGGACCCTCCGCAGGCTGGGAGTAGAACGTCGGGTCGCCGTCCGTGATGACCACCGCGACGTCGTACGATGCCGCGGCCTCGGCGGCCGCGGCGATCCCGCGGTCCCAGTTGGTCCCGCCGGTGGCGGTCCACGAGGCGTAGCGGGACGTGAACTCGTCCGCGCCCGCCTGCGTCGACACCGAGGTCAGGCCGGGGTAGTTCTGGGTCGCGCCGGCCGCGGGGCTCCCCGTGGAGAACGAGAACAGGGCCATCTCGGACGGTGTGCCCACGAGCGAGTTCGTGAACGTGTCGGCCGCGGCCTTGAGGCTGACGAGCTGCTGCGACGTCACCGAGCCCGACAGGTCGAGGATCAGCGCGACGCGCAGCCCGCACTGCTGCAGGGGCGCCGGGTTCGTCCGCGACTGCTGCCACACGCCGCCCGACGCCGAGCGGTTGGTGCCGCCCGTCCCGATCATGAAGTTCGACTGCGAGGTGTACGTGTTGCCCGCGCGCAGGGTCGAGCCGGTCCGGAACTGGTACGGCGTCAGCTGCGACCCGCTGCCGTCGCCGTTGCCCGTGCGCAGGGTGGAGTTCTGCGTGAACCCCTCCGGCACGCCGGTCTGCACGACCCAGAACCGCCGGTCGCAGTTGGCGCCGGCCCCGACCTGGCAGCCGAAGAGCCCGGTCTCGGTGTCGGGGACGACGAAGCTGCAGTCGCCGTCCGCGTCGGACACGCACGTCGCCCAGGCGTCGGCGACGGGCGTCGTGGGGGCGGTCGTGCCGTCGTAGAGCTGCAGGGTCACCCCGGCCAGGCCGGAGACGCCGGTCGTGCCCTGGCGGTCGGCGCCGACCCGGACGGTGATGACCGCGTTGTCGCCGGTCGCCGGCGGGACGGCCAGCGGCGCGGCTGCGGGGGAGTTCGCCTCGGCGGGCGGGGCGCCCACCAGGGCGACCGGTACCGCCAGACCCAGCGCGAGCGCCGCCGAAGCCAGTGCTGCCCCGATCCGACGCAGGCGTCGCGAGCCGTTGTCCATGGCGTCCCCCCCAGTTCGCATGGCGCCGCGCCGCAGAGGGCGCGCTGATCGAAAGTAACAGGAACCGGACGGATCGGAACCTCGAGGCGGGGTGGAAGGGGAACGACGAGCCGTGCCGCGGGACCGCGGCCCTCCTTCTCCGGGAGGAGGGCGACCGCCGCGACGTCTCCGACGACGGCAGGTGACGACGCCGGGGTGCGTCTCCGTAGCGTCGCCGACGGACGCCCGGCACGGGCCCGCCCCCGACGGAGGAGACGCGATGATCGAGGTGGACGCGCTGACCAAGCGCTACGGCAGCACGACGGCGGTGGACGGGCTCACGTTCACCGCCCGGCCCGGGACGGTCACCGGGTTCCTCGGGCCCAACGGGGCGGGCAAGTCGACGACGATGCGCGTCGTGGTCGGGCTCGAGCGCGCGACGTCGGGGACCACGCGGGTCGACGGCAGGCGCTACGCCGACCTGCCGGCGCCCCTGCACGCGGTGGGCGTCATGCTCGACGCCCGCTCCGTGCACCCCGGCCGCACGGCCTACAAGCACCTGCTGGCGATGGCCCAGACGCACGGCATGGGCAAGGCCCGCGTCCGTGAGGTCATCGCGCAGACCGGCCTCGAGCCGGCCGCGCACCGCCGTGCCGGCACGTTCTCGCTCGGCATGGGCCAGCGGCTCGGCATCGCCGGTGCGCTGCTGGGCGACCCGCAGACCCTGGTCCTCGACGAGCCGGTCAACGGCCTGGACCCCGACGGCGTGCTGTGGGTGCGTCGCCTGGTGCGTGAGCTGGCCGCCGAGGGCCGCACCGTCCTGCTCTCGTCGCACCTGATGCACGAGCTCGCGCTGTGCGCCGACCGCGTCGTCATCATCGGCCGCGGCCGGCTCCTCGCGGACGCGACGGTGCATGACATCGTCGAGCGGTCCGAGCGGGCCGGTGCGGTGCGCGTGCGCACCACCGACCCCGAGCCGCTGGCCCGCGAGCTGCTCGCCGCCGGCGCCCAGGTCGTGCCGCAGGAGGGCGGGGTGCTGCAGGTGCGTGGCGCGTCCGTCGACGAGGTCGGCACCGCCGCCCGCCGCTGCGGGGTGACCGTCCTGGAGCTCGCCGCCGAGTCCGGCACCCTCGAGGAGGCCTACCTGCAGCTGACCGGCGATGCCGTCGAGTACCGCACGGCCGACACCCGTGGGGGTGCCCGATGAGCGCCACCACGACGCCCCGGGAATCCCGTGCCGCGGCCGGTGCCCGCACCGACGGCCCCACGTTCGCCCGTGCCGTCGCGTCCGAGTGGACGAAGCTGACGTCGCTGCGGTCCCCGTGGTGGACGGGTCTGGTCACCGTCGTGGTGGCCGGTGCGCTCGCCTTCATGTTCGCGACCGCGTCGTCCGTCGACCCCGGGTTCGAGCCGACCCGTGACCTGGCCACCGGCCTGATGCTGGCCCAGGTGGGCCCCCTGGTGCTGGGGGTGCTGGTCGGTGCGGGGGAGTTCCGCACCGGTGCGGCGCGGACGACCTTCACGCTGGTGCCGCGCCGGTGGCCGGTGCTCGCGGCGCAGGTCGCCGTGGTCGCGGTGTTCGCACTGGTGGTGGGCGTCCTGACCGTCGCGGCCAGCGTCGTCGGGGTCCTGCCCCCGGCCGCGTCGCGCGACCTGCCGCTCGGCCTGACGGTCGGGGACACCCCGGGCGTCCTGGTGGGCATGGTGCTGCTCGTCGTGGGGGTGGCCCTGGTCGGGTACGCGCTCGGCACCCTGCTGCGCCGCACCGTGCCGGCGCTGGTCACCGCGCTCGGCGTCGTGCTGATCCTGCCCATCGTGCTGGCGATGGTGGGCGACCCCGGCGGCGGCTCCATGGGCGCGGCAGCTCCCCACAGCGTCACGGCCCCCGGCACGATCGGGGCGTTCACCCCCGGCACCGCCGGCCAGCTTCTGATCACCCCCGCCTCGTCCGGTCCGATGCCCGGCATGCCGGACCTCGGCCCCGTCGGCGGTGGCCTGGTCCTGGGTGCGTGGATCGTCCTCCTCCTCGCCGTGGCTGCGGTGCGGCTGCGGACCCGGGACGTGCGATGACGACGCTCGACCCCGGCCGGGCTGCCACACGCCCGCCCCGCGGTGCGCCCGCACGCCGCGGCCCGACGTTCCTCCGCGTGCTCGCCGCGGAGTGGACCAAGCTGACGAGCGTCCCGTCGAACGGCTGGCTGGCGCTGGGGACGGTCGCGGTCGCGGCGGGCACCGCGTACGGGCTCGGCCTGTTCGTGCGGACCGGCGACGGCCGGTCCGGGTCCTGGGTGGTGGTGTCCGGGTTCGTGCTCGCGCAGCTCGGGTTCCTCGTGCTCGGGTCCGTCGTCGGGACGGCCGAGCACACCACCGGCACGGCCCGCACGACGTTCACGGCGGTGCCGCGCCGGCTGCCCGTGCTCGCGGCGCAGGCCGTCGTCGTGGCCGTCGCGGCAGGGGTGACGGCCACGGTGGCGCTGGGGGCGTCGTACCTGGCGACCACCGGGGCGCGTGGCGGGGACGTGCCCGCCGTCGACCTGGCCGTGCCGGGCACGACCCGCGCACTGGTCGGGTTCGTGGTCGTCGCCGTGGCGGTGGCCCTGCTCGGGCTCGGGCTGGGCTCGCTCCTGCGGCGGCCCGCCGACCCGCTCGTCGCCGGGGTGATGCTCGTGTTCTTCCTCGACGTCGCGCTCGGCGCCAACCCCGGCCGGGTCATGGACACGGTCCGGGCCCTGCTGCCGTCGTCGGGTGCGCGTCTGCTGCAGGACGACGCGGCGCTCGCGGCGCTGGACGCGACGACCCGCGGACCGCAGCTCGGCCTCTGGGGCGGGGGAGCGGTCGTCGGGGCGTGGGTCGTGCTGGTCCTCGCCGCCGCGGCGTACCGGTTGGGGCGGCATGACGTCCGCTGACCCGTCCACCGCCGGGCCGTCGCCCGCCGACCCGTCCCCCGCAGGGGTGGCGGCGCGCGCCACGGGCCGGCAGGCCGGTCCCACCGACGGTGCGGGATGGGAGGGTGGGCCGGTGATCCGACGCGCGGCGGTGGTGCAGGTGCCGAGCACGCGCGACGAGCCACCGCTCACCGAGGCGCAGGTGGCCGGTGGCAGCCCGGTCGCGCGGCTGGTCGCGGCGCGCCCGTGGGTCATGGACGCCACGGTCGCGGTCGTCGTCGTCCTCGTCGGGCTGGTCGGCTCGATGTTCATCTGGGAGACCGCGAACGGTGCGGTCGGCCTCGGTCTGTACCAGCCCGACTCCGGGGTCGCGCAGCGCGTGACCGTGACCTGGCTGGTCGGTACCGCCTCCGGTGCCGGCCTGCTGCTGCTGCGGCGGGTGCGCCCGATCACCGTGACGGTGCTGCTCGTGGTGGCCGCGCTGGTGTCCTTGCAGGTGGCGGGGGTCCTGGGGGTGCTCGGCGCGTGCCTCGCGTGCGCGCTGTACAGCGTCGCGGCGTCACGCGGGACGACGACGACGTGGCTGGTCTTCGGGGCCGTCCTCACGGTCGTCACGGTCGCGCTGTGGTCGTGGCAGGACCTCGGCCTGCTCGAGATGGTCCTGTGGAGCAACGCCGTGGTCTCCCAGTCGGACCCGTCGGAGTGGAGGACGGTCCTGGACGCACCGCTGTTCTCGGCCGGCCGTCGCACGGGGTCGGTGCTGCTGCTGCTCGCGCTGCTGCTGCTGGGGGTCGCCGTCGGGTCCGCGGCGCGGGCCCGACGCCAGCACGCCGCCGACCTCGTCGAGCGGTACCGGGCGCTGGCCCGGCAGCGGGACGACGGCATCGCCCTGGCCCGCGCCGCCGAGCGCGCGCACATCGCACGGGAGATGCACGACGTCGTGGCGCACAGCCTGACCGTCATGGTCGCCCTGGCCGACGGCGCCGACGCCGCGTTCGAGCGGGCGCCGGACCGGTCGCGCGACGCGCTGCGGCAGGTCGCGCGCACCGGCCGGTCGGCGCTGGTGGACATGCAGCGCGTCCTGGGGGCGCTCGGCCCGTCCGTGGTCGACGGGACGGACCGGCGCGCCGAGCCGACCGAGCTGGACCTGCCGACGGTCGTCGAGCGCTTCGCCGCCGCCGGCCTGCCCGTGACGGCGGACGGCCTGGACACCGCGCTGCCGGCGGACACGTCCGTGCGCCTCGCGGTGCTGCGGATCCTGGGCGAGGCGCTGACGAACGTGCTGCGGCACGCCCCGGGTGCCGGGTCGGTCGACGTCGCGGTGCGGCGCACCCCGACGACCGTCGAGGTCGACGTGGCCGACTCCGGCGGCACACGACCGGGGTCCGGCGGTGGCACGGGACGTGGCATCGTCGGCATGCGCGAACGCGCGGCGCTTCTCGGTGGGCACGTCGAGGCCGGCCCGCGGCCGGAGGGCGGCTGGCGCGTGCGTGCCGTGCTGCCGTGGACGGGCGAGGGCGGGGCGGACGGGGAGCAGGTGCACCGGGAGCAGCTGGACGGGGAGCCGGACCAGGACCGGACCGACGACGGGGGACGACCGTGACGACCGTGCTGCTGGTGGACGACCAGTCGCTGCTGCGCGTGGGCTTCCGGATGGTCGTCGAGAGCGAGCCGGACCTCGAGGTCGTCGGCGAGGCGGCCGACGGTCGGGTCGCGCTCGAGCAGGTCGCCGCCCTCGCCCCGGACGTGGTGCTCATGGACATCCGGATGCCCGGCATGGACGGCATCGAGGCGACCCGGCGGATCGTCGAGGAGCACCCGGCCTCCCGGGTGCTGGTGCTCACCACGTTCGACGTGGACGACCTGGCGTTCGCGGCGCTGCGCGCCGGCGCCAGCGGGTTCCTGCTGAAGTCCGCCCGCCCCGACGAGCTGCTCGACGCGATCCGCACCGTCGACGCGGGCACCTCCGTCGTGGCGCCGAGGGTGCTGCGCCGCATGCTCGACCTGTTCGCCCCGCACCTGCCGGGGGACGGCGAGCGCGTCGACCCCGACCGTGGGCCCGACCCGCGGCTGCGCTGCCTCACCCCGCGCGAGCTCGACGTGCTGCGGCTCATCGCGGAGGGCGCGTCGAACTCCGAGATCGCGCGCGAGCTGGTCGTCTCGGAGACGACGGTGAAGACGCACGTCGGCAACGTCTTCGCGAAGCTCGGCGCCCGCGACCGCGTGCAGGCGGTGATCATCGCCTACGAGTGCGGCCTGGTGTCGGCCGGTGCCCGTCGCGCCTGAGGGACGGAGCCGTGGTCAGCCGATGACGAGCTCGCTGATCAGGCCCCCGTCCGTCGTGAAGCGGTGGTCGACCACCGCGGACGGTCGTCGGGAGGCTGTCGTGGGCGTCGGGTGTCGTCGTCACGGGCACCAGGGCGGACCCTCTCCCGGGGAGAGGGTCCGGACTGCGACGGTGCTCCGCGTCGCGTCAGCCCGCTGCGGCGGCGTCAGGCCAGCGACAGGAAGAGCTTCTCCAGCTTCTGGACGTCCAGGGTCGGGGCCTCGCCGTCGGCGGTGGGGCCGTCGCCCTGCACCAGGCACTGCTTCATGCCGGACGCGATCATCGCGAACCCGGCGCGGTCCAGCGCCCGCGAGACGGCCGACAGCTGCGTGACGACGTCCTCGCAGCTGCGGCCCTCGTCGAGCATCCGCACGACCGCGGCGAGCTGGCCCTGCGCACGCCGGAGCCGGTTGCCGACCTTGGTCATCTCGTCCTTGTCCAGCTCCATGCGTCCTCCTGGGAACCTGCCGCGGCACCGTGGGGTGCCGCGGCACGGGCGTGCGGGGGTGGTGGCGTGGGGGTGCGGCCCGTCAGCGGGGGCAGGTGCACTGCTGGTCGCGGGGCACCTCGGCCATGACGTCCTCGGCGTGCTGGCCGCAGCCGTCCCAGGTGGTCTTCTGGCAGGTGGCGCAGCGGACGGGGTAGCACATGGTGGCTCCTTCGGGGGGTGAGGTCAGGGTGGGAGGTCAGCGGCGGGCGGGGGTGCCCGCAGCCTGCCACGCCGGGGTGCCGGCGTGGCGGGGGTGGTTCACGCAGCGGTCCGGGGGGTCGCGGCCGGCTGGGCCAGGGACGGGTGCACGGCGCTGAGCGTCAGCCAGCCGCCGGACAGGTTGCGGGCGTCCAGACCGGCCTGGAGCAGCACGCGGGTGGCGATGTGGGACCGCACCCCGCTCGCGCAGTGCACGCTGACCGGCCGCCCGGCCGCGGCCGCGCGCACCTCGTCGAGCCGGCCGCGCAGCTCGGTGTGCGGGACGTTCAGCGCCTCGGGCACGTGCCCGCGGGCGAACTCGCCGGGCGAGCGCACGTCGAGCACGAGGGTGCCCGCCCGGGCGGCGTCGAGATCGGCGGGGTGCCACTGCGGTGTCGTCCCGTCGAGGACGTTCTGCGCGACGAACCCGAGCATGTTCACCGGGTCCTTGGCAGAGCCGTACGGCGGTGCGTACGCGAGCTCCAGCTCGGCGAGGTCGTCGGCGGTCATCCCGGCGCGCAGGGCCGTGGCCAGCACGTCGATGCGCTTGTCGACACCGTCGCGGCCCACCGCCTGGGCGCCCAGCAGGCGACCGTCGGGGGCGAAGGTCGCCACCAGGTGGATCTGCTCGGCGCCGGGGAAGTACCCGGCGTGGTGGGCCGGGTGGATGCGGACCACCTCGTGGTCCAGGCCCGCGCGGGTCAGCGCCGCCTGGTTCGGGCCGGTCACGGCCGCCGTCAGGCCGAAGACGCGCACGATCGCGGTGCCGAGCACGGGCGCCTGCGGCGTGGTGCGGTGACCGACCATGGAGTCGGCGGCGCGCCGGCCCTGCCGGTTGGCCGGCCCGGCCAGCGGGACGGGCCCGACGGCGCCGGTGACGGCCTGCGTGACCTCGACGGCGTCGCCGACGGCCCACACGTGCGGGTCGGACGTGCGCTGGTCGGCGTCGACGCGGATGGCGCCGGTGGGGCCGAGCGCGAGGCCGGCGTCGCGGGCCAGGTCGCTCGCGGGGCGCACGCCGACGTTGACGACGACGACGTCGGCGGGCAGCTCGGTGCCGTCCGACAGCGTGACCGTGACGGAGCCGTCCTCGCCGCGCGGTGCGACGCGCTGGGCCGCGACGCCCAGGTGCAGGCCCACGCCGTGGGCGCGCAGCTCGTCGGCCAGCAGGGGCGCGAGCTCCGGGTCGAGCGGGGGCAGCACGTGGTCCGCCAGCTCGACGAGGTGCACCCGCAGGCCGCGGGCGGTCAGCGCCTCGACGGCCTCGAGCCCGATGAACCCGGCGCCGACGACGACGGCCGTGGGTGCGGGTGCGTCGGCGGCGCGGCCGGTGAGCAGCTGCGTGACGCGCCCGCCGAGGGCGTCCAGGTCGGGCACCGTGCGCAGGGAGTGCACGGCCGGGTGGTCCAGCCCGTCGACGGGCGGGCGCACCGCGACGGCACCGGGGGCGAGCAGCAGGGCGTCGTAGCCGAGGGTGTACCGCCCGTCCGCGGTGACGACCGTGACCGTGCGGGCGGCGGTGTCGACGGCGGTGACGCGGCTGCCGGTGCGCACGTCGAGCGCGAGCGCGGCGGCGAGGGACTGCGGGGTGTGCAGCAGCAGGGAGCCGCGCTCCGCGATCTCACCGGACAGGTGGTACGGCAGGCCGCAGCTGGCGAACGAGACGTAGTCGGACTGCTCGAGGACGACGATCTCGGCGTGCTCGTCGAGCCGGCGGGCGCGGGCGGCGGCGCTCATGCCGCCGGCGACGCCACCGACCACGACGATGCGCCGGACGGGGTGGGGCGCGGTGCTGGTGGACATGGCGCCACGATACCCCCGGGGGTATGTGTGTGCCACAGCTCGGCGGCTGTGCCGTCGGCCACGGCGGCGCCCCTCGGCGGTCGAGGTGGCCCACGTGCTCGGCGTGGGAGCGCGCCGCGCACCCCTGTCTCAGCGGGACGTGCCGACCGGGTCGACCGGGTCCTGGGGGTCGCGGTGGTCGCGGACCTCGACCGGGTGCTGCGCGTCGGCCCGCTCCGCCGCGTCCACCGACTCGGTCGCGCGCACCGGGTCGGTCGCGGCAGCGGGCCGCCGGCGGTCCCACACCTCACGCCCCTTGTCGACGCCTGCCTGGCCTGCGGCCCGCGCGCGGTCCAGCCAGCGCCGCGCCCACGCGAACTCCGTCGCGAGCAGCGCGAGCCCGGCGAGGATCGCGAGGATGCCCGGGCCGGGCAGCACGAGCATCGCCACGCCCGTGAGCACCACCGTGCCGCCGACGACCGTCACCGCCACGACGCGCACGGGACGCGGGAGCGCGTCGATCTGCGCGCGCACGCGCGTCCACCGGTCCGACCAACCCGCCACGGCACCTCCCTGTCGGGACGCCGCTGCGCCCGTTGCTCCCTCAACGGCGGGGACCGCCGGGGCGTGCCCGGTGCGCCGGAGACTAACCCAGCCGGGCGACGACCGCCGAGGCGACCACGTCCGTGACCTCGGGCACCACGTGCAGGTTGAGCGCGGGCTCGAACAGCTCGGCCTCCAGCAGCACCAGGCCGTGCTCGACGGAGTCCACGGTGTCGACGCGCGCGTACAGCGGGACGCCGCTGCCCGTGGCCCGGTCGACCGCGCCGACCACGTCGAGCGCGAACTCGGCCTCGGCCGCGGTGACGTCGACCCGCTGCGGGTTCTCGGCGTACACGCCCCCGATCAGCCCGCCGCCCGGGGCGAGCAGCGCGCCCTTGGCGATCGCGTGCGTCAGCGTCCCGTCGACGACGTACAGCGCCTTCTCGCGTCCCTGCGACAGCTCGGGCACCTCCGGCTGCACCATCACCACGCCGCCGGCCGCGAGGACCCGGCCCGCGAGGTCGAGGGCCCGCGGGTCGTCGGCGCGGAACAGCCCGGTGTCGCGCGCCCCGGCGGACACCGCGGGCTTGAGCACCACGTGCGCGTCCGGCGCGGTCGCGGCCAGGTCGTCGCGCACGTCGTCGAGGGACGTCCGGTACGTCGTCGGGACCACGCCCACCCCGAGGTCGGCGAGCTCGGCGAGGTACCGCTTGTCGAGGTTCCAGCGCACCAGCGACGGGGGGTTGAGCACCCGCGTCGCCTGCTCGGCGACGTCGAGCCACGCGAGGAACTCGGTGAGCCGCTCCGGGTAGTCCCACGGGGAGCGCAGCACCAGCAGGTCGTGCGCGGCCCAGTCGACGGTCGCGTCGTGCCACACGACGGGCGCGGCTGCCACACCCCGTGCCCGCAGCGCGGTGACGAGCGGCGCGGTGTCGTGGTCCGGGTCCTCGGCGGGGTAGGTGTCGGTCACGACGACACCCACGCGGGGGGTTGCGCTCACGGGCGGACCCTACGACGAGCCGCCCATGCGTCCGGCATCGGTAGGGTCGCGGGTCGTGACAGCTGCGCCGGACGCCCCGGCCGGGCCGCCGCCCGGGACGCTCCCGCCGCCCGCCGCGGAGCGCGGCCGCCTCGCGGTCGCGGCCGTCGTCGTCCTGGTGGTGGCCGTGCTGGGCGCCCTGGCGCTCCGGACGACGCCGCTGCGCGCGGTGCTCGACGCGGGCGGCTGCACGGTCTTGGCGGGGGAGCGCGACGTGCGCCCGCCGGAGGTGGTCCGGGAGGCGGTCGCCCGGGTGCACGAGGTCGTCGGCGGTGCCACGGCGACCGTGACCACGACGTGCCGCCTGGTGGACACGACCGCGCCGACCGGCCTCGGCGCCCCGGACCCGGCTGCCGACCCCGCCGTGTGGGAGGTCGGTGTGGACGCGGAGGTCGGGGGGATCGACGCGCTCCCGGTCGCGGCCGAGGCGGTGCTCGGCGCCGTCACGGCCGGGCCCGGCGCGTGGCGCCTCGACGTGCACGACGCCGCGCGGACGCTCGCCGTGGCCCTCGCGCCCGGCGGCGACGCCGACCTGGCCGTGGACGCGCTGGCGGTGCGTCGTGTGCCCGGGGTCGACGAGGTGTGGTTCGGGCCCGAGGCCGGGCGGGTGGTCGTGGCGGGCGGGGAGGCGGTCGCCGACGCGCTGGCCGCCGTCGCCGGGCGGGACCTGCCCGTCACGACGGTCGAGGCGCTCGACCACTGGCTCGAGGTGGCGCAGGTGCACCCCGGGGCCTGGCCGGACGCCGAGGCGGTGGCGCTGGCGGTCGACGTCGCGGCCTGGGAGGGCGTGTGGCGCGTCGTGCTGCGGGGCGGTGAGCCCGCGGCGCCCGACCTCACGGTCCACGCGGACGACGACGCCCACCGGTCCCACGTCGCGTCCCGGCTGGCCTCCACGCTCCGCACGGGACCGCCGCTGGGCTACCACGTGACGACCGACGCCGGCACCCTGGACGGCGTCCTTGCCGGCCCCGACGCCGCGGGTGCCGACGCACCGGACGTCGGAGCCCCGGATGCGTCCGGGGAGGCCGCGCCCGCGGGGGTGCCCGCCTGCACCGGCGACGGTCTGCGGCTCGAGGTCGCGGCCGTGGACGCGGCGCTCGGCGCCCGCTTCCTCGTGCTGCGCGCGACGTGGACGGGCGCGGCGCCGTGCGTGCTGTCGGGCGTGCCGACGCTCGCGTTCACCCGGGAGTCGGGCACCCGGACGCCCGACCTCACGCAGCTGCCGGACCTCGTGGCGCCCGACGTGCCGCCGCAGGTCGTGCTGGGACCCGGCGCCGCCGCGCTCGCGCAGGTCCGGTGGCGCGCCATGTCGACGTCGCAGGACCCCGACGTGGCCGTCGGCGTCACGGTCTGGGCGGTCCGGGACGGCCCGGCGGTCGACCTCGTGCCGCCGGTCACGCTCGACGTGCTGGCAGGTGCGACCGTCGAGGTCGGCCCCTGGCGGGCCGACGAGGGTCTCCTCGACCCCGACGGGTGACGCCGCGCCGGTGGCTCAGCCCGGGCGCCCGCGCGTCGGGGCTCCGTGCAGCGTGCCCGGACCTGCGGTGTCCCGCTTGACGGCGCCGAGCAGCCGTGCGACCCGCTCCCGCAGCGCCTCGCCGGCCGGCGGGCGGACCGGTCCTGTGCCGTCAGCAGGCAGGATGGGCTCGTGCGCGCGGTCGTGGTGGACGAGTTCGGAGTGACGCCCCAGGTCAGGAGGGTCCCCGACCCCGTGTGCCCGCCCGACGGCGTGGTGGTCCGGGTGGCCGCGACGGGCGTGTGCCGCAGCGACTGGCACGCCTGGCAGGGGCACGACGACGACGTGCGCCTGCCGCACGTGCCCGGCCACGAGCTGGCGGGCACCGTGGTCGAGGTGGGTCCGGCCGTGCGCGGCTGGGCGGTCGGCGACGTGGTCACGGTGCCGTTCGTCATGGCCTGCGGGGACTGCGCGACGTGCCGCGCCGGGGACCAGCAGGTGTGCCCGCACCAGACGCAGCCCGGCTTCACGCAGTGGGGGTCGTTCGCCGAGCTCGTGGCGCTCGACCACGCCGACACCAACCTCGTGCGCGTCCCGGACGGCATGTCGCCGGTCGCCGCCGCCGCACTGGGCTGCCGGTTCGCCACCGCGTACCGCGCCGTCACCGTGCACGCGGCCGTGGCGCCCGGCGACGAGGTCGTGGTGCTCGGCTGCGGCGGGGTCGGCCTGTCCGCGGTCATGGTCGCGGCGGCCGCCGGTGCGCACGTCGTCGCGGTCGATCCGGTGCCCGCCGCCCGGCGTGCTGCGCACGAGGCAGGGGCGGCCGTGACCCTGGACCCCGGGGACGACGCGCCCGCGGCCCTCGCGGCGCGCCTCGTCGAGGCGACCGGGGGCGGGGCGCACGCGTCGCTCGACGCGCTCGGCAGCCCGGCGACCGCACAGGCGGGCGTGCTCGCACTGCGCCGCCGTGGCCGGCACGTGCAGGTCGGGCTGCTGCTCCGTGAGGACGCGTGGACGGCGCTGCCGATGGACCGCGTCGTCGCGTGGGAGCTGTCCGTGCACGGGAGTCACGGGATGGCGGCCCACGAGTACCCGGCGATGCTCGCGGCGATCGCGGCCGGCCGGCTCGCCCCCGCGGCCCTCGTGTCGCGCACCGTCGGGCTCGACCAGGCGGCGGACGCCCTGGCGGCCATGTCGTCCGGCCGTCCGGCGGGCGACGCCGCGGGGATGACCGTCGTCGTGCCCTGAGCGGCCCGCCGCACGGCCGGTACCGGTCCGGGTTGTCGGGCTGCGTCCGTTTCCCCCGACCGGGAGGTGCGGCGGAGGGCTGTGGTTGACGTCACGTGCCCGGGTCCGGTAGACCTTGGGCCGGCGGCACAACGGCGTGACGCCGATCGCAGGACACGGGTCCGGTTCCTCGGTAGGCCGAGACCCGACGTGCTCGCCGGTCGCATCGCGACGGCGGCGAGCACGTGCGAGGTGGGAGCGCGACCACCGCCCCCGAAGGCCTCGGCAGCAGTCCCGCTCGTGGCATCCCCTCGTGGCATCCCCTCGTCGCATCCCTCGACGTGCACGAGGCCCGGACGCGCACGTCCGGGCCCCGCTCCTGCCAGGTGCGTCGCGCCGTCAGCGTCCCAGCGTGTCGATCGCCGCGACCTCGTCCGGCGTCAGCGTGAAGCCCAGCACCGCGAGGTTCTCCTCGATGCGCTCGCGTCGCACCGACTTCGGGATCACGACGACGTCGTGCTCGATGTGCCAGCGCAGCACGACCTGTGCGGGTGTCACGCCGTGCGCGCGCGCCGCCGCGACGATCGGCTCCGCGTCCAGGTCGGTGCGCTTGAGCGGGCTGTACCCCTCGACGACGACGCCGCGCTCGCGGTGCGCCGCGAGCAGCGCCGGGTCGTGGTCGACGGGGGAGTAGGGGATCTGGTTGACGGCCGGGGCCTCGCCCGTCGCCGCGATCAGCTCGTCGATCTGCGCGATCGAGTAGTTCGAGACGCCGATCGATCGCACGAGGCCTTCGTCGCGCGCCTCGCGGAACCGCTGCCAGACGTCCGGGCGGGCCTCCTTGCCCGGCGGCCAGTGGATCAGCCACAGGTCGAGGTGGTCGGTCGTGAGCGCGACGAGGGACTCGGCGAGCGTCTGCCGCTCGCGCCCCGCGTGGTCCGGGGGCAGCTTCGACGTCAGGAAGACGTCGTCGCGGTCGATGCCGCGCGTGGACAGCACGCGCCCGACCTGCGCCTCGTTGCCGTAGCCGGTCGCGGTGTCGACGTGGCGGTAGCCCAGCTGGAGCGCCGTGCTGACGGCGAGCTCCGCGTCGGAGCCCTCCGACTGCCACGTGCCGAGGCCGAGGACGGGGATGGCGCCGCCGGGCAGGGACAGGGTGGGGGTGGGGGAGTCGGGCATGCTCCATCCTTGCCCACCGGGTGCGTCATCGCAGGTCGGGGCGCTCCGGCGCGAGCGACTTCTCGAGCGTGAGCAGCAGGCGGGTGACGGCGGTGTGGCGGTCGGCCCGGGCGGTGCGCACGGTCGACCACGCGAGGTACAGGACCGACCACACGACGCCCAGCGCCCACTCGGCGTCGAACCGGGGGTCGATCGAGCCGTCCCGCAGGCCGCGTGCGTACAGGGCGCCCAGGGCGGCGTCGTTCGTCGGGTCCTGCGCCCAGGAGTCCTCGGGGACGATGCCGGTGAACAGCACCGTCAGGAGGTCACCCAGCTCGAGGTACTCCTGCGCGACGCGTAGCAGCGCGTCCAGGGCCGTGTCGTCGTCGAGCCGCGCCCGCGCGTGCGCGGCGGTGAGACAGGCGGCGGCGTGGACGCCGACGGCGGCGAGCAGGTCGTCGCGCTCCGGGAAGTAGCGGTGCAGCGTGGTCCGACCGACGTCGGCCAGCTCGGCGACCCGGCCCAGAGGGGCCGAGGGGTCGACGGCCAGAGCGCGGATGGCGGCCTCGAGGATCGCCTGCCGGGTCCGGGCGCGGGGGCCCGTCACGGGTGGGGGTGCCTGGTTCGCCACGAGCGAACGGTACACCGGAGAACTGGGAGGGATTGCTATTGACCACAATGGAACAGGAGTGTTCCACTCGCAGGATGGTCGCCGCACCGTCACCGCCCGAGACGCCCACCGCCGCAGCCGAGCCGGACGGGCGCCGCCGCCTGCGCATCCTGCTCGAGCTGGTCCGGCCCCACCGACGCACCCTCGGCACGGGCCTCCTGCTCGGCCTCGCCGGCACCGGCCTCTCCCTGGCCACCCCCATGGTCACCAAGTGGGTCCTCGACACGCTCGGGACGGGTGAGTCCCTGGCGCGGCCCGTCGGGTGGCTGCTGGCGCTGTTCGCCGTCGGGTCGGTGGTGGGGTACGCCCAGTGGGTCCTCATGGGGACGCTGGCCGAGCGGATCGTCCTCGACGCGCGCGAGTCGCTCGTGCGCCGCTACCTGCGGGCCACGGTCGCGGCCGTCACGGGCCGCCCCACCGGCGAGCTCGTCACCCGCGTCACCTCGGACACCGTCCTGCTGCGCGAGGCGACGTCGTCCAGCATCGTCGGGCTCGTCAACGGGGTCGTGGCGCTCGTCGGCACCCTCGTCCTCATGGGCGTGCTCGACCGCGTGCTCCTCGGCACGACCATCGCCGCGATCGTCGTCGTGGGCGCGCTCATGGCCGTGCTCCTGCCCGGCATCGGCGCCGCCGAGCGGGCCTCCCAGGAGGCCCTGGGCACGCTCGGCGGCACGCTGGAGGGGTCGCTGCGGGCCGTCCGCACGGTCAAGTCCAGCCGCGCGGAGGACCGCCAGGCGGCCACCGTCCTCGGCGCCGCGCGCGAGGCGCGCGACCACGCGGTGCGCGCGGTGCGGACCGCCGCGGTCGCGTGGAGCGTGTCGTGGGGCGGCATCCAGCTCGCCATCATCGTCATCCTGGGGCTCGGCGCGTGGCGCGTCGGCCAGGGCGAGCTCGCCGTCTCCAGCCTCGTGGCATTCCTGCTCTACGCCTTCAACATCGTCGGGCCCATCACCGACCTCACGCAGTCCCTGACGCAGCTGCAGTCCGGGATCGCGGCGGCGGGGCGCATCAGCGAGGTGGCCGCGATGGACGTGGAGCCGCAGGCGGCGAGCGCGCCGGTGCCCGCACGCCCCGCGCCGGACGGCCCCGACGGCGTCCACGTCATCGAGCTGCGCGACGTCACGGCCGCCTACGGTCCGGGCCTGCCCCCGGCAGTGCGCGAGCTGTCGCTGACGGTCCCGCGGCACGGGCACACGGCGCTCGTCGGGCCGTCCGGTGCAGGCAAGACGACGGTGTTCTCGCTGCTGCTGCGGTTCCTGGAGCCGCAGTCGGGGCAGCTGCTGCTGGACGGGCGTCCGTACGCCGGCTGGAGCCACGCCGACGTGCGTTCCCGCTTCGCGTACGTCGAGCAGGAGACCCCCGTCGTGCCGGGCACGATCCGCGACAACCTGCTGTTCAGCAACCCGGCCGCGACCGACGAGGAGCTGCGCCGGGCGCTCGCGGCGGTACGCCTCGACGGCGCCTTCGACGCGCTTCCCGACGGGCTGGACACCCGGCTGACGGAGACGTCCGTCTCCGGCGGACAGCGTCAGCGCATCGCGCTCGCCCGCGCGCTGCTGTGCCGCCCGCAGGTGATGCTGCTGGACGAGGCGACGGCGCAGGTCGACGGACTCACGGAGGCCGCGGTGCACGACGCGATCCGCGTGCTGGCGACCACCGGCGCCGTCGTGACGGTCGCGCACCGGCTGTCCACCGTCGTGGACGCGGACACGATCATCGTGCTGGAGGACGGCAGGGTCCGCGCACGGGGGGCCCACGCCGAGCTTCTCGCGTCGGACCAGCTGTACCGGGACCTCGTGGAGGCGCTGCGGATCACCGATGTCCCCGCGGACGCCGACGTCGGGTGACGCCGCCGGACGTCAGCCAGGCCCACCCGCCGGCGGGCCGAGCCCCGGGTGGCGGCGCCGCAGCACGGCCGGCGCCGCCCACCACCACGACTCCCGCAGCAGGGACCCCACGAGCGCACCGTCCGCCACCCGCAGGTCGACGAGCAGCAGGTCCGTCCCGCGGTGGTGGTCGGTCGTGGAGTACACGGCGGGGTCCTCGGCGGCGAGCGCCCGGCGCTCCCCGTCGTCCTCCACGTGCACCGTCAGACGGTGGGCGTCCCACATGCGTGCCACCAGCCGGCGGTGGAACCAGGCGGGCTCGCCCCAGCTCAGCCGCTCGCCCACCTCCGGCAGGTCCAGCGCGAGCCGTCGCACGTGGTCGACGTCCATGCCGCCATGCTGCCGCGGGCGGGCACCGTGCGCGAGGCCTACTCCTCCGAGCCGGGGCCGGTGCGTCCGGGGCCGGCCTCGAGCCGCTCGCCGGGGTGGCCGGTCAGGCCCAGCTCGTCCGCGAGGTACATGAACGCCCGCGCGTACGGCTGGCCCGCGATGTCCTGCCGGACCCGGTCCCAGTCGATCTGCTCGCGCAGCGCACGTGCCATGGGCAGCAGCCACGTGAAGTCGCAGTAGTGCTCACCGAGCACGCGCATCTTGGCCGAGATGATGTCGGTGGCCGGCAGCACGGGCATCCGGACCGCCAGCACCTCGAGCTGGTCGGCCCGGGCCAGCTGCTCGTGGGTCACGGGCTCGCCGACCATCCGGAAGATCACGTCGACGAGCTGGCCGTGGTGGTAGGCCTTGAACAGCCAGTTCTCGGCGGGCTGCTGCACGTCCAGGCCCGCGGCGGCCAGGGCCGCGCGGGCCGCGTCCACGTCGTCCTCCGCGACCGCGAAGTCCGCGTCGTGGCTCGGCTCCGGTGCGCCGCGCGCCCAGGCCGCGTACCCGCCCACCAGGGCGAACGGGATGTCCGCCTCCAGCAGGGCGACCGCCGTGCGGCGCAGTCCGTCCTGCAGGGCGGCACGGTCGTCCGGGGTCGCGGCGCCGGCCGGTACGGGCAGCGGCGCCGGGGCGGCACCGGTGAGGGGCGGCGGGGCGTCCGTCGGTGTCGGGGTCTGGGGCATGCACGGTGTCTACACCGGCTCGGCGTGGGCCGCGCGCCGAGCGGGACCGACCGCGCGAGGCGTGCGCCGTCCCGGCCCGCGGGGTGCGACGGGCCCGCCCACCGGTGACAATCGCGAGGTGCGGCTCGCGACCTTCAACATCCTGCACGGGCGCTCGCTCGTGGACGGGCGGGTCGACCTGGACCGGTTCGCCGACGCCGTGCGGCGGCTCGACGCGGACGTCCTGGCCCTGCAGGAGGTGGACCGCGCGCAGCCCCGCTCGCACGGGGCGGACCTCACCGCCGTGGCGGCCGACGCCATGGGCGCCTCCCACCACCGGTTCGTCGCCACCCTGCACGGGGAGCCCGGCCTGTGGGTGGCCGGCACGGGCGAGGAGCAGCCCGACATCGCGGCGTACGGGATCGCGCTGCTGTCCCGCCGGCCCGTCGTGGCGTGGCACGTGCTGACGCTGCCGACGCTGCGCCGTCGCGCACCCGTGCGGTTCCCCGGTGCCCGCTGGCCGGCGTTCGTGCGCGACGAGCCGCGCACGGCGCTCGCGGCGGTCGTCGAGGACGATCGGGGCCCGTTGACCGTGGTCGGCACGCACCTGACCTTCATCCCCGGGTGGAACGTGCGCCAGCTGCGTCACCTGGTGCGGGTGGCGCGCACCCTGCCCGGTCCCACGGTGGTCATGGGCGACCTCAACCTGGCCGGGGAGCAGCCCGCCCGCCTGTCCGGTCTGCGCTCGCTGGTGGTGGCGGACACCTTCCCGGTCGCCGAGCCGGTGCGGCAGCTCGACCACGTGCTGGCCGGCCCGGGGCTGCGGGCGGCCGGTGGCGGGGAGGCGCTCGACCTCGGCCTGTCCGACCACCGGGCGCTCGTCGTCGACATCACGCGCTGAGCCGACGTGACGGCCGGGCGGGGCGGGACTGCCGGCCGTGCAGGGCAGGGGCCACCGCGCGCTCCCGCAGCCCGCGGCCCGGTGCGTGGCGAGCGGTCTCGCGCAGCGGACGTGCGGTTGCGGGCCGGCGCGACGCCGGGTCACGGTGGTCGACGTCCGACGGCGTCGGACCGGGGTACGTCGCCCCGCCCGCGGTGCGACCCGTTCGTGCACCGCAGGTGCGGGGCCGCGCGTCCCGGCCGACGTCACCAGGCCATCGGAGAGGAGCACCCGTGCTCACCCTGACCGAGAACGCCCGCACCGCCGTCGAGACCCTCACCAGCCGCGCCGGCCTGCCCGACGAGGGCGGCCTGCGCATCGCCGAGCAGGAGTCGGGAGGCTTCGAGCTCGCGCTCGTGGCCGGCCCGGACCCCGGTGACGACGTCGTGGCGCAGGGGGACGCCCGCGTCTACGTGGACCCCCGCGCGTCACGGACGCTCGCCGCCCAGCAGCTGGACGTCGAGGCGTCGGGCACCGGGACGTCGTTCACGTTGACGCCGCAGTGACCCGGTCGGCACCCGCCGCGGCCTGACGCGGCCCGGCGGGTGCACGAGGGGCCGGCCACCACCCGGTGGTCGGCCCCTCGTCGTCCGGGTCCGGCGGCGCTCAGGCGCCGCCGAGCATCTCCTCGAACGACGGCACGGCGTCGTAGATCCCGCCGCGGGCGACCGGCTCGCGGGCCGCGACGCGCGCCGCGAGCTCGCCCGCCGCCCGCCGGATGCGTGCCGGCAGCGGTGAGACCTGCTCGGTGCCGGCGTCGGCCCAGTCGTCGGTGGCCGCGAACACGGTGGTCGGGACCACGTCCGCCTGGAGGTACGCGAAGAGCGGGCGCAGCGCGTGCTCGAGCGCCAGCGAGTGGCGCACGGTGCCGCCGGTGGCGCCCAGCAGCACGGGCGTGGCGCGCAGCGCCTGCGGGTCCAGCACGTCGACGAACGACTTGAAGAGCCCCGCGTAGGACGCGGCGTACACGGGGGAGACGGCGACGACCCCGTCGGCACCCGCGAGCGCGCTCTGGGCGGCGGCGAGCTCGGGGCGGGCGTAGCCCGTCAGGGTCATGTCGACGACGTCGTGGGCGAGCGGGCGCAGCTCGACGACCTCGACGACGGTGTCGATGCCCCGGGCGGCGAGGTCGGCGACGGCGGCCTCGGTGAGCCGGTCGGCGAGCAGGCGCGTCGACGACGGCTGCGACAGGCCGCCGGAGACGACGACGAGGGAACGGGACGGCATGGGGTCCTCCTGGGTGGGGCCGGTGCGCCCGGGCGCGGGCGGGGTGGGACGCCGGTCGCCCTGCGCGGAGGGCGACCGGGTCCGTCAGCGGGTGGCGGCGTCCGCCGCGGCGAGGTCGTCCTCGGCGGTGCGGCCGGTCCAGTGGTCGGCGGCCGCGACGGGCTGTGCGGCCTGCTGCCCCGCGGCGCGGGCGGCGGCCACGCGCTCGGCGTGCGTCGGGGGGTTCGCCGGCACGTCCGCGGGGCGGCGCGACTCGGCCTCGCGGCGCAGCACGGGCACGACGTCCTCGGCGAGGATGTCGATCTGCTCCAGCACGGTCTTGAGCGGCAGGCCGGCGTGGTCCATGAGGAACAGCTGGCGCTGGTAGTGACCGACCTGCTCCCAGAAGGCGCCGTACCGGTCGATGACCTGCTGCGGGCTGCCGACGGTCAGCGGCGTCTCGCGCGTGAAGTCCTCCATCGACGGCCCGTGCCCGTAGACGGGCGCGTTGTCGAAGTAGGGGCGGAACTCGTCCCAGGCGTCCTGGCTGTTCTTCCGCATGAACACCTGGCCGCCGAGCCCGACGATCGCCTGGTCGGCACGGCCGTGCCCGTGGTGCTCGTACCGCTGCCGGTAGAAGCTCACCATCTGCGCGGTGTGCTCCATGGGCCAGAAGATCGCGTTGTGCAGGAACCCGTCGCCGTAGTACGCGGCCTGCTCGGCGATCTCGGGGGAGCGGATCGACCCGTGCCAGACGAACGGCGCGACGCCGTCGAGCGGGCGCGGCGTGGACGTGAATCCCTGCAGGGGTGTGCGGAACTTCCCGCTCCAGTCGACGACGTCCTCCTCCCAGAGGCGCCGCAGCAGGGCGTAGTTCTCGATCGCGAGCGGGATGCCCTGGCGGATGTCCTTGCCGAACCACGGGTAGACCGGGCCGGTGTTGCCGCGGCCCATCATGAGGTCCATGCGCCCGTCGGCGATGACCTGGAGCATCGCGTACTCCTCGGCCAGGCGGACGGGGTCGTTGGTGGTGATGAGGGTGGTCGCGGTCGACAGCACGATGTTCTTGGTGCGGCCGGCGAGGTAGCCGAGCATGGTCGTGGGGGACGACGGCACGAACGGCGGGTTGTGGTGCTCACCGGTGGCGAAGACGTCGAGCCCGGCGGCGTCCGCGTGCTCGGCGATCGTCAGCATGGCGCGCACGCGCTCGGTGTCGTCGGGGGTCCGGCCGGTCGTGGGGTCCGTCGTGACGTCTCCGACGGAGAAGATCCCGAACTGCATGGTGCACCTCGCTGGTCCAGGTCGATGCGTTTGCATCGATCAGGCACCTCAACCGCGCGGGCTGCCCGACTATTCCGCCGGCGTGGGCGTCGGCGACGGGAAGTCCGGTCGCGTGGACACGACCGTCGTCAGCCGGTCCGTGTCCGTCATCAGGGCCCGGGTCATCCCGGGTTCCTGCGCCACCAGCCCGGCGGCCACCAGCAGCAGCAGCAGGCCGAGCCGCACGCGCGTACCGCGCCGCAGGCCCCCGCCGCGGGCGCCGTCACTCGCCGACGAACGCATCGACCCTCCGGTCCTCGTGGTGGGCACGCACCGGCCGTGCCCGGCGTGTCTCGACGACCGAGATCACCTCGAGCGTCGCCAGTGCCAGCAGCGGCGGCACCAGCATCACGGCACGGCCCTGGGCCGACGTCGCCCACGTGAGCAGCGAGCCCCAGCCGCGGTGCACGTCCAGCACCACCCCCCGCACCCGCTCGACCGGCGTCGCGTTGGCGTCGGGCGCGGGGTTGGCGTCGCCCTGCGTGCGGATGTACGCCTGCAGCACCGGCGAGCCGTCGGGCTCGAGCAGGGGCTCCATCCGCCCCGAGCCGTCGTCGACCTCCTGCATCGCCGGCAGGTTGTGCAACGACACGATGCGGTGCGTGACGAGGCCGGCGGATCCCACCGGCTGGAACGTCACGATGAGGCCCGGCTTGAGCTCCGACGGCTCCGTCACCGCGTGCAGCACCACCACGTCGCCCGCCAGGAACTGCGGGGCCATCGACCCCGAGGTGACGATGAGCAGCCGCTCGCCCTGCGCCTGGAACCACAGCGGCACGGCCAGCGAGACGAGGTACGCCACGACGCCCACGGCGACCACCGCCCACAGCGCCACGCCCGTCGCCCGGCGCCACCACGGCACGCGCGGGCGCACCGTCGCCCGGGGGGCGCGGCGCTCGACGAGAGGCCGGGTGGTCGTCGTGGCGTTCACGGTCGGATCAGTTGTTGACCGTCTGCTCGGAGTCGACCTGGAACGTCAGCGCGGCGGTCGTGCTCTGGTACTCGTTGCCCGCGTCGCGCGACATGTCGACGCGGACGCACAGCGTCTCCGCGCCCGTGACCGCGGCCAGGACGCGGTCACCCGTCTGTGCGCCGGGCGTCGGGCTGCCCACGATCGGCGTCACCGCCCCCGGAAGGCCGAACTCCCGCTCCACCAGCTCGAGGGAGTCCCCGAGCACGAGGGCGTCCTCGACGCTCGTGAGCGTGCACGTGGCGTCCTGGAGGATGCGCGTGCGCAGCTGGGTGGTGAGGTCCGCGGCGTCGTCCGCGCCCTGCGCCGCCGACAGGCTCACGGCGTACCGCAGCTCCAGCGACCCGGTGTTGCGCACGGTCACGGGCGCGACCACGGTGCCGCCCGGCGCCAGCCCGCCCATGGGCATCTCGAACGACGCGCCCTCGGCGGCGAGCACCAGGGTGCCCGTCCGTAGCGCACCGGGCAGCGTGTCCTGGTCGGTGAACAGCGCCGACGTGGTCAGCGACGTCACGCCCACGGCGGCGAGCACGAGGATCGAGCCGGTGGCCCACGCGCGCCGGTGCCGTGCGACGTCCTGCCGCGACGGCGCGGGGTCGATCATCTCCTCGAGCAGCTCGTCCATCATGGGGCGGTCCCTCCTGCGTGCCCGGGGCGGTCGGCGCGTCCCGCGGCCCGCGGACGCACCCCACCCTCTTCGGCAGGAGTCGGCTTCCCGGTCACGAACCTTGAGCGGACCGCCCGCGCTTCACCCGATGGGGTGAAGCGCGGGGGTGCCGGGCGGGTGCACGTCGCCGGCCGGGGCCGGCCGGGCCCACAGGTAGCCCTGCGCACGGTCGACCTCGAGGCGGGCCAGGGTGCGGGCCGTCGCCTCGTCCTCGACGCCCTCGGCGACCACGCGCAGCCCGAACGAGTGCGCGAGGTCCACCATGGCCTGCACCACGACCTCCGACCCCGCCCGGCCGCCCTCGCCCAGGTCGGCGACGAAGAGGCGGTCGATCTTCAGCTCGGCCACCGGCAGGTCGCGCAGCTGGGAGATCGAGGTCGTCCCTGTGCCGAAGTCGTCGATCGCGACGGCCACGCCCAGCGCCTGCAGGCGCTCCAGCACGGGGACCACGCGCGAGGGGTCCGCGACGAGCGCCGTCTCCGTGATCTCGACCTCGAGCAGCGAGGGCGCCACGCCGTGCTCCGCGAGGAGCCGCTCGATCGTGTCGACCACGGCAGGGCTCACGACGTCGTGCGCGGACAGGTTGACCGCCACCGGGACCTGGTGCCCCTGCTCCTGCCAGCGCGCGAGCTGGCGCACCGACTCCTCGAGCGCGAACGTCGTGACACGGTGGATGAGGCCGGACTGCTCGGCCAGCGGCACGAAGACGCCCGGCGGCAGCAGGCCGCGGGTCGGGTGGCGCCAGCGGATCAGCGCCTCCAGGCCGACGGTGCGCTGCGAGGCCAGCTCGATCTTGGGCTGGTAGTGCATCTCGAGCTGCGCCGGCCGGTCGTCGGGACGCTCCCCGAGCGCCCGGTGCAGCTCACCGAGGAGCACCAGGCGGGCCGGGGACGAGTCGTCCGCGTCGGGCGAGTACACGCTGACGCCGGCGCGGTGGTGCTTGGCCGCGTACATCGCGATGTCCGCGGTGCGCATGAGCGAGGAGGCGTCGGCCGCGTGGTCCGGCAGGCACGCCACCCCCACGGACGTCTCGACGTGCAGGGCGATGTCGGTGAGCTCGAACGGCTGGGCGAACAGGCCCCGCACGCGCCGCGCCAGGCGCTCGGCGTTGGCGACCGTCCGCACGTCGGGCAGCAGGATCGCGAACTCGTCGCCGCCGAGGCGCGCCACCACGTCGTCGTCCCGCAGCGCGTGGCGCAGCCGCTCGGCCACCTGCTGCAGCAGCTCGTCGCCGTGGTCGTGCCCCAGGGTGTCGTTGATGTCCTTGAACCGGTCGATGTCGAGCAGGATCAGCCCGACGCGGGCCCCCTCGTCGGCGACGCGGTCGATCGCGCGCTGCATCTGGTCGGACAGCAGCCGGCGGTTGGGCAGCCCTGTCAGGGAGTCGAGCAGGGCGAGGCGCGCGTTCTCCAGCGCGGTCGTGCGCAGCCGGCGTGACGTCGCGTGCACGATGCGGAACAGCAGCAGCCACAGCAGCGCCAGGCTGCCGACGACGACGAGGCCGACGGTGCGCGTCGTCGAGCGCAGCGTCTCCTGGGTGGCCGTGCGGTCGAGCATGACCTCCGCCGCGCCCACCCGGTCGTCGGGGCTGACGCCGGACCGGGCGTCGGGTGTCGCCGTGTCGGCCAGCGTCACCGGCACGTAGACGTCGAGGACGGTGCGCTGGTCGTTGGACGCGCGCCCGGCGCGCACGTCGGGCTGGACCAGGGCGTCCGGCGTGCCGGACTGCATGACACGGGCCAGGCGTTCCGCGTGCGGCAGGCCGGTGGTCGCCGCGTCCGACGAGTACATGAGCCGCCCGTCGGCGCTCCACAGCCGCAGCTCGACGAGCTCGTCGTCGAACCCGCGGGTGGCCGTCGCCACGGCCGCCTGCTCGGCGGTGGACAGCACGCCGGTGGCGAACGCCGAGGAGGGCACCACACCCGCGGCGTACACCGCGACGCGCGTGGCCGAGCCGGTGCCGTCGCGCAGCGCCTGCCCCCGCAGCTGCGTGGACGTCACCAGCACCAGCGCCACGCCCACCAGCACCATCCCGACGAGGCTCACGACGGCGAACCGGCGCGTGGGACTCGGACGTCGGCGACCAGCTGGCACGTGCACCTCGCGGCTCGGGGCCCCGGTGGACGGGGGGCTCGCCCGCCAGGGTATGCCGTGGGGCCTCCGGGGTGCGGCTGCCCCCGCAGGCCGCGCGTGTCCAGTGGTGCGGGAACGCGCCGGCGACCCGGCGTGTTGTCACCGTCGGTGCCGCCGCGCGGGCGGGACCGGAAGGAGCGCGGCCGTGACCGACCCCCGCACGTACCCCGTCACCAAGTCCGACGAGCAGTGGGCGCTCGAGCTCGAGCCCCAGGAGTTCGCGGTGCTGCGCCGCGCCGGCACGGAGCGGGCGTGGACCGGTGAGCTGCTCGACGAGCACCGCGCGGGCGTGTACCGGTGCCGCGCGTGCGGCAACGAGCTGTTCCGCTCCGACACCAAGTTCGACTCGCACTGCGGGTGGCCCAGCTTCTTCTCCCCGCTGGCCGGCGACAGGGTGGAGCTGCTGACCGACCGCAGCCACGGCATGGTGCGCACCGAGGTCCGCTGCGCGCGCTGCGGGTCGCACCTGGGGCACGTGTTCGACGACGCCCCGCAGACCCCCACGGGCGACCGGTTCTGCATGAACTCCGTCAGCCTGACGTTCGAGCCGGCGGGCGCGTCCCCCGGTGACGCGGGGCCGACCGCCGGCTGAGGGCCGAGCGGGTGACGACACGCCGCGACACGCCGCCGTCGAGGAAGTCCGTCCTGGACACGACTGAAGTGCACGGCACGCCATGCCGATAATGCGGACGTGGACGAGGTCCTGACTGTTCGGCGATGGCGGCGATACGGTGCCGACCGCCTCTACGTGACGCACGAGACGGGTGCGCGCGTGGGTTCCGTCGACCTCCAGTCCGGCGAGGTCGTCGCGGACGACCCCGTCCTGGAGGCCAGGGTGCGACGCGCGGCGCAGGCGTACCTGCGCTCGGACGTCCCCGAGCTCGTGCTGCCCGTCACCTCCGCGCTCGCCTCGATCGACGCCCTCGAGGGCGTCGGCCCGGGGGCGTGGCCGGGCGAGGACGAGGACCATCCCCGCGGCGAGCGCGGCAGCCCGGTGGGCTCGCGGCTGGAGCGGCTCGCCGAGGAGGGCTGGCAGGTCCTGCACGACGTGCCGCTGGGGCGCCAGGGCACGGTCGTCGAGCACCTGCTGCTGGGGCCGGGCGGCATCTGGACCGTGACCGAGCGGCGCCACCCGGGCAGTCACGTGCGGGTCGCGGGGCGGACCCTGCAGGTGGACGGCCGTGCGCTGCCGTACCTGCGCGACGCGCGGCTCGAGGCGGGCCGGGTGCAGGGTCTGCTGCAGTCCGCCGGGTGCGCGGGGGTGAGCGTGCGTGCGGTGCTCGTGGTCACCGGTGACCTCGACCGCGACGTGCAGGACCCGCCGCAGGACGCGCTCGTGGTGGCGCGGCACGAGGTGCCGAACGTCTTCCGCCGGCTGCCCGAGCGGCTCGACCCGGCACGGGTCCCGGCCATCGCGCAGGTGGCCCGCCGCCGCACCACCTGGGCGCGCTGACCGCGCGGCGACCGCTGCGGGAGGATGGGCGCATGAGCGACGAGCCCGTGCTGCGTGTCGAGCGGGAGCTGGGGCTGTTCCTGCGCCGCGCGCGGGCGGCCTCCGCCGGTGTGGCGCGGTCCGTGCACCCCGACCTCGACGGCTCCGCGTACCTGCTGCTGTCGGCCGTCGCCCGGACGCCGGGGACCCGGACCAGCGACCTCGCGGAGCTGCTGGGGGTGGGGCGCGGCACGATGTCGCGCCAGGTGACCCGGCTGGAGCGGCTGGGCCTGCTGGTGCGGCGCCCGGACCCGCACGACTCGCGCAGCCAGCCCCTCGAGCTCACGGCCGAGGGGGAGCGGCGGATGGCCCACGCGCGTGCCGCGCGCCAGGAGTACCTGCACCGCTCGCTCGAGGGGTGGCAGGACGACGAGCTGCTGCGGCTCGCCGACCTGCTGGGGCGCCTCAACGACGACCTGGTCCGGGGCGCGGGGCGGCCCGCCGACCCGCACTGAGGCGGGCGGGCCGGGCCGTGCGCGCCGGCCCCGGAGGGGCGGGCTGCTCGTCAGCGAGCCGCGGCGGGCTGCCCCTGGTCGGCCTGCGCGGCGAGCCGCTGCTCCAGGCCCGACGCCCGACCCAGCGGGACCTCCCGCAGCGCCAGCACGGCGACCAGCGCCAGCAGCGCGACGGGCGCCCCGATGAGGAAGAGCTCGGCCACGCCGGTCCCGAACGCGTGCTCGACCACCTGGCGGACCGGACCGGGCAGCGTCGCGAGGTCCGGCAGGGACGCCGCACCGCCGGACCCCAGGGCGGCGGGGTCGGCGCCGAGGTCCGTCAGCCCGTCGGCGATCCGGTGCGACACGCGCGTGGACAGCACGGCACCCAGCGCTGACACGCCGATCGCCCCGCCGAGGGTGCGGAAGAACGCGACCGTCGCGGTGCCGGCGCCCATGTCGGTGATCGGCAGCGTGTTCTGCGTCGCGAGCACGAGGTTCTGCATGAGCATGCCGACGCCGGAGCCGATGACCAGCATGGACAGCCCGACGAACGTGAAGCTCGTGCGCTCGTCGATGGTGCCCATGAGCGTCAGGCCCGCGGTCAGCAGGACCGCACCGGCGACCATGATCTTCTTGTAGTGCCCGCTGCGGGAGATCGCCCGCCCCGAGAGCGTCGAGGCGACGAACGTGCCCAGGACCATGGGGATGGTGAGCAGGCCCGACTCGGTCGGGGTCTTGCCGCGGGCCAGCTGCATGTACTGGCTGAGGAAGACCTGGGTGCCGAACAGTGCGATCCCGACCGCGACCGACGCGAGGACCGTGAGCACCACGGTGCGGTTGCGGAACAGGTGCAGCGGGATCATCGGCTCGGCCGCGCGCGACTCGACCGCGACCACGGCCACGATGCCGAGGGCGGAGCCGCCGACCATGACCGCGGTCTGCCACGACAGCCAGTCGAACGAGGACCCGGCGAACGTCACCCACAGCAGGAGCGTGGCGATGGATGCCGAGAGCAGGACCGCGCCCGCCCAGTCGATCTGCACGCGCCGTCGGGCCAGGGCGGGCAGGTGCAGCGTGCGCTGCAGCACGACGATCGCCGCGACGGCGAACGGCAGGCCGACGAAGAAGTTCCAGCGCCAGCCGGCCGCGTCGGTGATGACGCCGCCGAGCAGCGGGCCGCCGACCATGCCGACGGCCATGACGGCACCCATGAGTCCCATGTACCGCCCGCGCTCGCGAGGGCTGATGATGTCGGCGATGAGCACGGTGCCCAGCGCGGTCAGGCCGCCGGCGCCGATGCCCTGCAGGGCGCGCATCCCGATGAGCATCTCCGTGGTGTGGGCGAGCCCGGCCAGCGCCGAGGAGATGACGGAGACTGCCAGCGCCAGCTGGATGAGCAGCTTGCGGTCCACGAGGTCGGCCAGCTTGCCCCAGATCGGCGTCGAGACGGTGGTGGTCAGGAGCGTCGCGGTGACGACCCACGTGAACGCGGACTGGCTGCCGCCGAGGTCCGTGATGATGCGGGGCAGGGACGTCGACACCACGCTCGTCGCGAGGATCGAGACGAACATCCCCAGCAGGATCCCGGACAGGGCCTCGAGGACCTCGCGGTGCGTCATCGGTGCGGGGGAGGCCCCGGCGGGGGTGGGGCTGTCGAAGGTGGTGCCGTCGACGGGGGGAGTGCTGCTCACAGACGGTGCTCGCTTCCGGGCGCGGGGACGGGTCGACCGGGCGTCGTCGGCGGTCGGGCTGGGGGTCGGACGGGCTGAGGGCGGCCGCGGCCGGCCGGGCGGACCGGGCGGGTGAGCGGTCGAGAGGGCGCGGTCGGGTGCAGGTGCCGACAGTTGCTCCAGGCAACTCTACGTCCGATCGTTACCCCGGGCAACATCTTTGGGGTGGTCCGTCACGGTGCGCCGCCGCGGCCCCGCGGGTGCGGGCCGGGCGGCGCACCGCTCCCGCAGGTCAGGCGGACGCGGGCCGGCCGCGCCGCTGGACCTTCAGGCCCTCCATGTCCTCGAGCTGCACACCCTTGGTCTCGGGCACCTTGGTCAGCACGAAGAAGAACGAGATGAGCGCGAAGCTCGCGTACATCGCGTACGGGATGGACGCACCGAAGCGGTCGAGCATCTCGGGGAACGACAGCGTGATGAGGAAGTTGGCCACCCACTGCGCCGACGCGGCCACGCCGAGCGCCGCCGCACGGATGCGGTTGGGGAACATCTCGCCGAGCAGCACCCACACCAGCGGGCCCCACGTCGCACCGAAGAACACGACGAACGCGTTGGCCGCCACCAGGGCGATCACGCCCCACGAGCCCTCCAGGCTGATCGCGTCGCCCGTCCCCGTGGCCTTCGTGAACGCGAACGCCATCGTCCCCAGCGCCACGGTCATCCCCAGCGAGCCGATGAGCAGCAGCGGGCGCCGCCCGACCTTGTCGATGAGCCCGATGGCGATGAACGTCACCAGCACGTTGGTCACGGCGGTGAAGGTGGAGATGAGGAACGACTGGCTCTCCTCGAACCCGACGGCCTGCCACAGCGTGGTGGAGTAGTAGAAGATCACGTTGATGCCGACGAACTGCTGGAAGACCGACAGCAGGATGCCCACCCACACCACGGGCAGCAGCCCCAGCACCGGGCCGCGCAGGCTCGCCTGGTTCGCCAGCTCCTGGTCGGTGCGGATCGTGGTCTCGATCTGCGCGACGCGCTCCTCGGGGTCCTCGTCCGCACCGAGGACGTCCGCGAGGACCGCCTTGGCCTCCTCGCGGTGCCCCTGCGCCACGAGGTAGCGCGGCGACTCCGGGATCCGCAGCGCCAGGATCCCGTACACGGCAGCGGGGACGACGCACACCAGGAACATCCACCGCCACGCCGCGAGCCCGAACCACAGCTCCTGCGACGCGCCCCCGGCCGCCGTCGCGAGCAGCTGGTCCGACAGCAGGGCGGCGAAGATGCCCAGCGTGATGGCGAGCTGCTGCAGGGACCCGAGCCGGCCCCGCAGCGACGCCGGGGCGATCTCCGCGATGTACGCGGGGGCGATGACGGACGCGATGCCGATGCCGATGCCGGCCACGACGCGCCAGATCGCCAGGTCCCACGCGGAGAACGCGAACGCCGAGAGCACCGAGGAGACGAAGAAGAGGACGGCGCCCAGCACCATGACGCGCGTCCGGCCCCAGCGGTCGGACAGCCGGCCCCCGAGCCACGCGCCCAGGGCCGACCCGAGCAGCGCGACGGCCACCACGAACCCCGTGACGACGCCGGACAGCTCGAACGTGCCCTCGACCGCGTCCACGGCGCCGTTGATCACCGAGGAGTCGAACCCGAAGAGGAACCCGCCGACGGCGGCCGCGACCGCCAGGCCGATCGCCTTGCCCTTGTACTTCGTCGCGCCCGCAGGCGACCTCTGCCCCGATCCCGCGTCGCCCATGGTCAGCACACCCCCCGCCAAGTCCGGGCCCCTCCCGGTCAGACTTACTGTGGCCCTGCCCCGTGCGGTGCGCACGCGGGGCGGGGCGGCGGTACGGCGGGTGGCGACTGGTGCGTCGCCCGCCGCCGGGGGATCATGCCGCGATGAGCACGGACGGGAACGGGACGGGCGCGGCGGCGGGCGGCTCGGGGGGTGGGCGGCGGCACCACCGTCCCGTCGTCATGGACCCCGCCGCGGCCGACGAGCTGCCGGGCGACGTGGACCCGGCGCTGCGCGACGAGATCGCGCACACCACGGCGGGTGCGCTCGTGCGCCACGGCCGGGCCACGGAGGACCCGCAGGTGGTGGCGCGCCTGGTGGCGCTCGTCGAGACCGAGGGGCTCGACGAAGTGGCGGCGATGTGGGCGGACAGCCCGCCCGAGACGCTGCCGGGGGCGCTGTGGCGCCTGTACGTGCTGCGCGAGTGGGTACGGCGCGACCCGGCGACGGTCGCCGACCGGTACCGCCAGGGCGTGGCCGCCGCGCCGGTGCACGACGCGGTCGCCGGCGTGGTCGACGCGCCCGGACCGCAGGACGTGCGCGCGGTCGCGGACGCCGTGCTGTCCGGCGTGTACACCGGCGACCTCGCCGTCGCGCTGGAGCGCGCGGCGGCGTTCTGCCAGGTCCTGGCCACCGGTGCCGCCTTCGACGCGGACCACCTCGAGGAGCTGGACCCGCGGGCGGCCGTGCGCCAGACGCGCGGCGCCGCCTCCCTGGTCCGCACCGCCGAGGAGCTCGTGCGCGCGGCGCAGCTGTGGCGGCTCGACCGGCTCGAGTGACGCCCGCCGCGTACACTGGTCACGCGACGCCGGGTCGGTAGCCCCGGGCTCCATCATCAGCCGCTTCGAGCGGCCACGCGCCGAGAGGCGCTCCGGCCCGGCGTCGTCTCGCACGCGAGGGTGCACCACGGGGCGGCGTCCCGCATGAGACCTCGGTCCGTCACGAGCCCTGTTCTGCGCCCGTTACGCTGAGCAACGGCCCCATCCCCGGGGCTCATCACCAGTCGACGACCCGGAGCCTTCCGTGCGCCTGCGCCTGACACCGCGCGACACCTCGTACTTCGACCTCTTCGCCGCGTCCGCGACGCATCTCGTCACGGGTGCGAACCTGCTGGCGGAGATGCTCGGCGCCGACCGCGCCACCCGCAAGGAGATCAACAAGCGGATGGCGGAGGCCGAGCACGCCGCCGACGACGCGACGCACACGATCATGCGCCGCCTCAACCAGACGTTCGTCACCCCCTTCGACCGGGACGACATCTACGACCTGGCCTCGAGCCTCGACGACTGCATGGACTACATGGACGAGGCGTCCGACCTCATCGTCCTGTACAAGGTCGACGAGCTGCCCGCGCGGGTGTCCGACCAGGTGCAGGTCCTGCAGCGTGCCGCCGAGCTCACCGCCGAGGCGATGCCGCGGCTGCGGTCGATGGACTCGCTGCAGGAGTACTGGGTCGAGGTCAACCGCCTCGAGAACCAGGCGGACAAGTCGCACCGCAAGCTGCTCGCGCAGATGTTCGACGAGATCGCCGACCCGATCCTGCTCATGAAGCTCAAGGAGATCGTCGAGAAGCTCGAGGACGCGGCGGACGCCTTCGAGAAGGTGGCCAACACGGTCGAGACGATCGCGCTCAAGGAGTCCTGAGCACCCGTGGAACCTGTGCTCGTCGTCTTCGTCGTCGCGCTCGCTCTCGGGTTCGACTACACGAACGGCTTCCATGACGCCGCCAACGCCATCGCCACGTCGGTCTCGACGCGCGCGCTGACGCCGCGCGCGGCGCTGATCATGGCGGCCGTCATGAACTTCGCCGGCGCCCTGCTCGGCACCGAGGTGGCCGAGACCATCGCCACGTCGATCGTCGACCTGCAGGGCGAACCACCGCACTCAGCGCTCGTGGTCGTGCTCTGCGCACTCGTGGGCGCGATCACGTGGAACCTGGTCACGTGGTGGTTCGGCCTGCCCTCGTCGTCCACGCACGCCCTCATCGGCGGGCTGGTCGGGGCGGGGCTCGCCGCCGGCTTCGGCATCTACGGCTCGGCGATCGTCGACAAGGTCGTCCTGCCGATGATCTTCTCGCCGCTCATCGGCTTCGGCCTGGCGTTCGCCGTGATGGTCGGGCTCCTGTGGCTCATCCGCAACCGCCCCCCGACGCGCGTGAACCGCCGGTTCCGCATCGCGCAGACCGTCTCGGCCGCCGCCATGGCGCTCGGGCACGGCCTGCAGGACGCGCAGAAGACGATGGGCGTCATCTACCTGGCGCTCCTCACCGCCGGGTGGGCCGACCCCGACGAGGGCATCCCGCTGTGGGTCAAGCTCGCCGCTGCCGCCGCGATCTCGGCCGGCACCTACGCCGGTGGCTGGCGCATCATGCGGACGCTCGGCCGCAAGATCATCGAGCTCGACCCGGCGCGCGGGTTCGTCGCCGAGTCGGTCTCCGCGGTCGTGCTCTACGTCAACGCCTTCGCGCTGCACGCGCCCGTCTCGACGACGCACACCATCACGTCCGCGATCATGGGCGTCGGCGCCACCAAGCGGCTGTCGGCCGTGCGCTGGGGCGTCGCCAAGAACATCGCGGGTGCCTGGATCCTCACGATCCCGGCTGCCGCGCTGGTGGCGGCCGTCGTCTTCTGGGTGCTGCACCCGATCCTGGGCTGAGCGGCGTCAGGCCGCCGGGACGGGCGACCGGTGGCGCTCGACGGCCAGCACCCGCACCCCGCGCGGTGTCAGGCCGGCGTGCGCCACCAGCAGCTCCGCCGGGGCCAGGAACGGGTTGCCGCGGGGCAGCGCGTCGGCCACGGGGCGGCGGCTGTGCTCGGCCAGCACGTCGAGCACGGTCGGCAGCACCGGGCGGTGGGTGCACAGCACCGTGTCCCGGCGGCCGTCCAGCAGCTCGCGGACCGTCCCGCCCACGCGGGCCGGTGAGGCGTCGTGCTCGGCCTCGGTGAGCACCTCCGCCACCTGCGGGTCCACCCCCGCGGCCGCGGCGTAGGGCGCCACCGTCGCCGCGCAGCGCTCCCACCGGCTCGTCACCACGTGCTCCACGCCGAACGCGGCCAGCGCCGGCGTCATCGTCGTCGCCTGGCGCAGCCCCAGGCCCGTCAGCGGACGGTCGTCCTCCGTGCCGTCCCAGAGGCTGCGCTTGCGTGCCTGCCCGTGGCGGGCGACCACCAGCGCGTGGGTGTCCAGCCGGCCCTTCTCGTGGGCCTCGACGAGTGCGTCCAGCGGGCGGCTGTCGGCGCCGCGGGTGAGCCGGTGGCCTGCCTGCGCCACGTCGAACCACTCCCAGAAGTCGATCTCGGACCGGTCGGCGTGCGGCACGGGCGGTCGCGCCCGCAGCGGCGCCTCGTCACCCCGTCCGGCCACGCGGGCGGCCCAGTAGTGCACGACCTTCTGCCGTCCGTCGGCCAGCCGGTACTCCAGGCCGGGCAGAGGCAGCCCCAGGACGACCGCCAGCCCGGTCTCCTCCTCGACCTCGCGCACCGCCGCGACCGGCGGCAGCTCGCCCGGGTCCAGCTTGCCCTTCGGCCAGGACCAGTCGTGGTAGCGCGGGCGGTGCACGAGCGCGACCTGCAGCCGCCCGGCCCGCTCCCGCCACACGAGCGCGCCGGCCGCCTCGACCGGACCCGCGGCGACGGCCTTCACCGTGCGGCGCCCGGCCGCCGCCTCTGCCGGTGGATGAGGACCTCCTGCAGGTCCGCCAGCGGCCCGTCCGCGCCCTGCGTGTGACGGACCCACTCGCCGTCGGTGCCCAGGTGCCAGGACGACGTGCCGTCGTCCATCGTCTCGTCCAGGTACTCGACGAGCTCGGTGATCTGGGCCGGGTCGGCCACCCGCACCAGCGCCTCCACCCGGCGGTCGAGGTTGCGGTGCATGAGGTCGGCCGACCCGATGAAGACCTCGGGGCCCTCGAAGCCGTCGCCGTCGTCGGGGGTGGCGTGGGCGAACGCGAAGACGCGGGAGTGCTCCAGGAACCGGCCCAGGATCGAGCGCACCCGGATGTTCTCCGACAGCCCCGGCACGCCGGGGCGCAGCGCGCAGATCCCGCGCACGTTGATGTCCACCGGGACGCCGGCCTGCGACGCGCGGTACAGGGCGTCGATCGTGGTCTCGTCGACCATCGAGTTGACCTTGATCTTGATCCAGGCGGGCTCCCCGCGGCGGGCCGCCGCGGCCTCCCGCTCGATGCGCTCGACCAGCCCGGTGCGCACCGAGCGCGGCGCCACCAGCAGGCGGTGGAACCGCGACTTCGGCGCGTAGCCGGACAGCTGGTTGAACAGGCGCGTGAGGTCCTGGCCGACGTCGGGGTCCGCGGTCAGCAGGCCCAGGTCGGTGTACAGCCGGGCGGTCCGCGGGTGGTAGTTGCCCGTACCCACGTGGCTGTAGCGCCGCAGGCCGTCGGCCTCCTGGCGCACCACCAGCGAGAGCTTGCAGTGCGTCTTCAGCCCGACGATGCCGTACACCACGTGCACGCCGGCCTGCTCGAGCTTGCGGGCCCACGAGATGTTGTTCTGCTCGTCGAACCGCGCCTTGATCTCCACGAGCGCCAGGACCTGCTTGCCGGCCTGCGCGGCGTCGATCAGGGCGTCGACGATCGGCGAGTCGCCCGACGTGCGGTACAGGGTCTGCTTGATCGCCAGCACGGCCGGGTCCGCGGCCGCCTGCTCGAGGAACGTCTGCACCGACGTCGAGAACGAGTCGTACGGGTGGTGCAGCAGGATGTCGCGGGTGCGGATGGCCGCGAAGACGTTCGTCGGGGTCGCGGACTCCACCTCCGCGAGCTGGCGGTGCGTCGCCGGCACGAACCGGGGGAACTGCAGCTCGGGACGGTCCAGGTCGGCGATGAGGTTCAGACCCGTGTGGTCGAGCGGGGCGGGCAGCTCGTAGACGTCGTCCTCGGACATGCCGAGCTCGCGCACCAGGAGCTTGCGGACGCGCGGGCTGATGCCCTCCGCGAGCTCCAGACGCACCGGAGGGCCGAAGCGGCGGCGCAGCAGCTCCTTCTCCATCGCCTTGAGCAGGTTCTCGGCGTCGTCCTCCTCGACCTCCACGTCCTCGTTGCGCGTGATGCGGAACGTGTGGAACTCGCGGACCTCCATGCCGGGGAAGAGCATGTCGAGGTGCTGGGCGATGACGTCCTCGACCGGCACGAACGACATCGGTCCGCGCTCGGGTGCCGCCGTCTGGGGGACCGGGGCCGAGGGCCGGCCGGCCGCGTCGACGGCGATGTACCGCGGCAGCAGCGGCGGCACCTTCACGCGCGCGAAGTGCTCCTTGCCGCTGGCGGGGTTCACCACGCTGACCGCCAGGTTGAGCGACAGCCCCGAGATGTACGGGAACGGGTGCGCCGGGTCCACCGCGAGGGGGGTGAGGACCGGGAAGATCTGGCGACGGAAGAACTTGTGCAGGCGGTCCTGCTCGGCGTCGCCCAGGTCGTCCCAGCGCACGATCGTGATGCCCTCGGCCGCCAGCGCGGGCTGCACGTCGGTCGACAGCACGCGCGCGTGACGCTCCATCAGGGCGTGCGCGCGCTCGCTGATCGCCTCGAGCACCTGGCGCGGCGACAGTCCGGACGCCGCCGTGACGGCGATGCCCGTCGCGATGCGGCGCTTGAGCCCCGCCACGCGGACCATGAAGAACTCGTCGAGGTTGGACGCGAAGATGGCGAGGAAGCGCACGCGCTCGAGCAGGGGCAGGCTCTCGTCCTCCGCCAGCTCCAGGACGCGCTGGTTGAAGGCGAGCCAGGACAGCTCGCGGTCGAGGAACCGGTCGTCGGGCAGGGCGCCGGTGCCCGTGGTCAGCGGCTCGGCAGCGGTCTCCACGTGCTCGGCGATCCGCTCGGCCAGGGCAGGATCGATCGCAGGGGCGTCGGTCATGAACCCATCGTGGCATCGCCGCGGGGCGTCGTCGTGTCGTCCGACGCGCGCACCGTGACGACGTCCCCCGACGGGGTACCAGTGGGCGGCGGCCCGTACATGACGTCCACGGCCGTGCGGGTGAACCCGGCCCGCTCGTACGTGTGCACCGCGACGGTGTTCTCCGCGCCCGTGTACAGGATGACGGTGCGCAGCCCGCGGTCGCGCAGGTGCGCCAGGCCGAGCGCCGTGAGCGCGCGTCCCATGCCCAGGCCCTGCGCGTCCGGGTCGACGCCGACCACGTAGATCTCGCCGACCTCCTCACCGGGCGCGCCGTCCGGGGCCTCGCCGGCCGGGTGCACCTTGGTCCACACGGACCCGAGCAGCTGCCCGTCACGCTCGGCCAGCAGGAACCCTGCCGGGTCGAACCAGGCCTCGCCCTCGCGGGCGCGCAGGTCGGCGGACGTCATGCGGCCCTGCTCGGGGTGGTGGGCGAACGCCCGGGCGTTGACCCGCCGCCACGCGTCCTCGTCCTGCCCGGGGACGAACGCGCGGACCTGCACGCCGGGCGGCAGCGCCGCGCCCGGTGGTGGGGTGCCCACGACGTCCGTCGCCATGCGCCACAGCTCCCGCACGACGACCATGCCCGCGCTGCGTGCCGTCGCACGCGCGGCCGGCAGGTCGCCGTGCGCCCACACGTGCAGCCGACGTCCGGGCACCGTCGCGGCCTCCTGGGCCGCGCGCGCCAGCAGTGCACGGGCGACGCCGCGGCGCCGGTGCGCGGGGGCGACGACCAGCTCGGCGCGCACCGTGCTGCTGCTGCCCACGTCGAGCTGGGCGTAGCCGGTGACGGGCCCGTCGGGGTCGGCGCCGTCGTCCGCCACGAGGAGGTGGACGACCGGGGCCTGCGGGTCGAGCAGCCACAGCAGCGGCTGCTCGGACAGGGGGGCCACGCCGTCGGCGCGGGCGGCGTCCTGGTGGAGCGTGCGTACCGCTGCCGCCCGAGCGGGCGGCAGCGCTCCGGTGACGGCGGTGATCGTCGGGACCTCGGTGCCGGGGGCCATGCGTCCATCCCACCACGTGCCGTGCGCCCCGTGGTGCCGGGCGCGCGACGGGCCCGGACGGGTATGGACCGACGTCCAGGATCTGCCGGTAGCGTGGTCGCGCCATGCCTCAGCCCCCCGTCGCCGCGCCCGCTGCCGGTGGCCGTCGTGCGCTCCGTGCGCCGCTGGCCCCGCGGGTGGTCGACGTCGACGTCGTCGTCGTGGGGGCGGGGCAGGCGGGGCTCTCCGCTGCGTACCACCTGGCCCGCACGGGGCTCGTCGCGGTCGGGTCGGGCGGCTGGGAGCGGGCGCGCGGCACGTTCGTGGTGCTGGACGCGAACCACCGCGCCGGGGGCGCCTGGCAGCACCGCTGGCGCTCGCTGACCATGGCGGACGCGCACCACGTGCACGACCTGCCGGGGATGCCGCTGGCGGTCGCCGACCCGGCCGAGGCGGCGGCCGACGCGGTGCCCTACTACTTCGCCCAGTACGAGGAGGCGTTCGGCCTCAACGTGCAGCGTCCCGTGCGGGTCGAGCGCGTCGACCGGGCACCGGACGGTGACGAGCCCCGGTTCCTCGTCACGACGCGGCACGTCGACCACCCCGACGCCGTCGTCGTGTGGTCGGCACGCGGGGTCGTCAACGCGTCCGGCACCTGGGGCAAGCCGTTCTGGCCGGCGTACCCCGGACGCGGTGCGTTCCGGGGTCGGCAGCTGCACGCCCGCGACTTCCGCAGCGCCGCCGACCTGGCGGACGGGCACGTGGTGGTGGTCGGCGGCGGCACCTCGGCCGTGCAGCTGCTGCTGCAGGTCGCGCAGGTCACCTCGACCACCTGGGTGACCCGCCGCCCGCCCGCGTGGGTCGACGAGGACTTCACACCGGAGCTGGGCCGCGACGCCGTGGCCCGGGTGGACGACCGCGTACGCGCCGGGCTGGTGCCCGAGTCGGTCGTCTCCGTCACCGGTCTGCCGCTGACCCCTGCGTACCGCGCGGGGATCGAGGCCGGTGTGCTGCGCGCGCGCCCGGTGTTCACGCGCCTCGTCGGCGACGGCGTGGTGTGGGAGACCGCGGGCGCGGCGGAGCCGACCCCCGCGGCGGACGGACGGTCGGGGACCGGCGGCTGGGTGCCGGGCCCGCCCTTCGTCGAGGCGCGCACGATCCTGTGGGCGACCGGGTTCCGGGCCTCGCTCGACCACCTGGCACCTCTGGGGCTGCGATCCCCGGGCGGCGGCATCGCGATGGACGGCACCCAGGTCGTGGCCGAGCCCCGCCTCCAGCTCGTCGGGTACGGGCCGAGCGCGTCGACCGTCGGTGCCAACCGTGCAGGCCGGGAGGCGGCGCGCCGGCTGCGGCGCGAGCTGCGCTGGTGAGCCGGACCCGCCCGGCCTGAGCCGCACGCCGCCGGTACGCCCGTCGACCCCGCCCCGGGGGGGAGGGGGCGGGGCCGACGGGGTGGGCGTGCGCGCGGCGCACGCCCGGTCAGGGGGTGGTCAGCGGCAGGTGACCGGGACGGTCCCGGTCGGGGCGGTGCCCGACCCGATGAACCCGTAGGTGACGGTCCGGCCGGCGCCCAGGGAGCCGTTCCACGCGGCGTTGGTGGCGGTCACCGTCGTGCCGGTCGTGCTGAACGTGGCGCTCCAGCCCTGCGCGACCCCCGCGCCGCCCGGCAGGGTGAACGTCGTCGTCCAGCCCTCGAGCGCCCGCGAGCCCGCCGTGACGTCGACGGTGCCCTGGAATCCGCCGGGCCACGCGTTGGCGACCGTGAGCCGCGCCGTGCAGGCGGTGCCCGTGCCGGGCGTCGGCGTGACGGTCGGCGTGACGGTCGGGGTGGGCGTCACCGTCGGGGTCACGGTCGGGGTGGGCGTCACCGTCGGGCTGGCCGTCGGCGTGGGCGTCGCGCCGGAGAAGAACGTCGCCGTCCGGGCCGTCTGCTCGATGCCGTTCACGCCGTCGAAGATCAGCGTGCCCCACGTGGTCTTCCGCGCCGGGTCGAAGGCGGTGACCATGTCGAGGTACTCGACGCCGCCACCGTTGCCGGACCACGACCAGCCGTAGTACCCGATGCCGCGCTCGACGGCCTCGCGCATGATCGTCGCCTCGTCGGGGTTGCCGTCGGAGTGGTCGTACCCGAACTCCCCGATGACCAGCGGCAGGCCCTTCGCCTCGAACGCGTCGAGGTACGAGGTGATGGTCGACGCCTGCGCGTACACGCCGTACATGTGCACGGAGAACAGGGTGTTGCCGTCGGGGTCGGCGGCGGCGACGGTCTGCGCCTGGTCGCGCATGATGCCCTTCCAGTCCTGCCCCCACATCGGCGCGTCGACGACGATGTTGTGGCGCAGGCCCGCGGCGCGCAGCTTCTTCACCGCGGCCGCCGTGTCGGCGGCCCAGCCGGCCGACACGGCGTCGTCGTTGCCGTACGGCTCGTTGCCGATGTTGACCTGGACGAAGTCCTCGGTGCCCTGGAGCACGGGCTTCAGGGACACCCAGTAGTCGGCGGCCGCGTCGAGGGTGACGGCGCCCGACTGCTCGCCGTAACCGGTGGTGTCGTGCACCTCCAGCATGCAGACCAGCTGGTTGGCGCGGCACTGCGCGATCACGTCGGCGACGTCGGCGGCGTCGTTCTGCGTCCACCGCCCGCCGTCGGACAGGACGACCCGCAGCGCGTTGGCGCCCGCGGCGCGGATCGCCGGGATCGCCCGGTCGGTCTCGTGGGGGTACCAGGTGTGGGCGTGGCTGACGCCGCGGGCGACGAACGGCGTGCCGTCCTGCTCGACCAGCTGCGTGCCCGAGATGTGCAGGCCGACGGGGTCGGCCGCGGTGGCGGTGGTGGCCGCGACGGTCAGCCCGCCGAGTGCCAGGAGCGCGGTGCCGCAGGCAGCGGCTGCGCGCAGGGAGGTGCTCTTCATCGACGTCCTCGTTCCGCGAAGGTGTCCGGGGCGCGCTGTTCGTCGCCGGTGGTGGTGCGGCGGCGGGCGCGGCCGTCAGACAACCAGCAGCCCTGGGGCCACTCCATCGGTGAAGCGTTTCGCCGCGGCATCGCGCGGAACCGCTTCAACGACGCCCGTCGTGCGCCCGTGACCCGGCACGAGAACGGCCCCGGGGCAGTGCCCCGGGGCCGTCCTCACACGATGCGGGCGTGGGTCAGTCCGCGGCCGCGGCGGCCGGCTTCGCGAGTCCCTGGGCGATGAGGTCCATGACCGAGGAGTCCGCGAGGGTGGTCGCGTCACCGACCTGCCGGTGCTCGGCGACGTCCCGCAGCAGGCGCCGCATGATCTTGCCGGAGCGGGTCTTCGGCAGCTCGGCGACCACGAGGATCTGGCGCGGCTTGGCGATCGGGCCGATCTCCTTGGCCACGTGGGTGCGCAGCGTCTCCTGCACGGCCGCGGCCTCGGCGTCGGCAGCCTCCGTGGCGTCGCCGCGCAGGATGACGAACGCGACGACCGCCTGGCCCGTCGTCTCGTCCGTCGCCCCCACCACGGCGGCCTCCGCCACCCACGGGTGCGACACGAGCGCCGACTCGATCTCCGTGGTCGACAGCCGGTGGCCGGACACGTTCATCACGTCGTCCACGCGGCCCAGCAGCCAGATGTCCCCGTCGGCGTCCTTCTTGGCGCCGTCGCCGGCGAAGTAGAGGTCGGTGAAGCGCGACCAGTACGTGTCCTTGTACCGCTCGGGGTCGCCCCAGATCCCGCGGAGCATCGCGGGCCACGGCTCGGTGACGACGAGGTACCCGCCACCCCCGTTCGGCACAGGCTTCGCGTCGTCGTCCACGACGTCCGCCGCGATGCCCGGCAGCGGCACCTGCGCGGACCCCGGCTTGGTCCCGGTGACGCCGGGCAGGGGGCTGATCATGATCGCGCCCGTCTCCGTCTGCCACCACGTGTCGACGATCGGTGTGCGGTCGCCGCCGATGACCCGGCGGTACCACATCCACGCCTCGGGGTTGATGGGCTCACCGACCGACCCGAGCACGCGCAGGGAGGACAGGTCGAACTCCCCGGGGATCTCCTCGCCCCACTTCATGCAGGTGCGGATGGCGGTGGGGGCGGTGTAGAGGATCGTCACGCCGTACTTCTGGACGATCTCCCACCAGCGGCCGCGGTGCGGCGTGTCCGGCGTGCCCTCGTAGATGACCTGCGTGGCGCCGTTGAGCAGCGGCCCGTACACGACGTACGTGTGCCCCGTGATCCAGCCGACGTCCGCCGTGCACCAGTACACGTCGGTCTCCGGCTTCAGGTCGAAGACGTTGAGGTGCGTGTACGCCGCCTGCGTGAGGTAGCCGCCGGTCGTGTGGAAGATGCCCTTGGGCTTCCCGGTCGTGCCGGAGGTGTAGAGGATGAACAGCGGGTGCTCCGCCTCCACGTCCACGGGCGTGTGCTGCGAGGACGCCGCCTCGACCGCGTCGTGCCACCAGACGTCGCGGCCCTGCGTCCACTCCACGGGCTGGCCGGTGCGCCGCACCACGAGCACGTGCGCGACGGTGGGGGCGCCCTTGGCGAGCGCCTCGTCCACCGCGGGCTTCAGCGCGGACGGCTTGCCGCGGCGGAACCCGCCGTCGGACGTGACGACGAGCTTGGCCTCGGCGTCCAGGATCCGCGAGCTCAGCGCCTCGGCCGAGAACCCGCCGAACACCACGGAGTGGGGGGCACCGATGCGGGCGCACGCGAGCATCGTCACGACCGCCTCGGGGATCAGCGGCAGGTAGATCGCGACCCGGTCGCCCGTGCCCACGCCCAGGGCCGTGATCGCGTTGGCCGCCTTGGAGACCTCGCGCTGCAGGTCCGCGTACGTCAGCGTCCGGGTGTCGCCGCCCTCGCCCTCGAAGTGCAGGGCGACACGGTCGCCGCGCCCCTCCTCGACGTGCCGGTCCACCGCGTTGTACGCGGCGTTCAGCCGACCGTCGGCGAACCAGCGGGCGAACGGGGCGTCGGACCAGTCGAGCGTCTGCGTGAACGGCGTCGACCAGGTGAGCAGCTCGCGCGCCTGGTCCGCCCAGAAGCCGGGCCGGTCCGCGTTGGCCCACGCGTACACGTCGGCGGTCGCGTTGGCCTGGGCGGCGAACTCGGCCGAGGGCGGGAAGCGACGCTCCTCGGACAGCAGGTTCTCCAGCCCCGCGGAGGGCTCCGCAGTCGGCGGCGGGGGGTTCGTCGGGGGGGCAGACGGTTCGGTCACGGTGTCTCCTACGCAGCGGCTTCGGTGCGATGGTGGGTCTGACCAGTGCGGTCCTCGTCCCCGGACCTTAGTCCCGGGAGCCGTCCGCGCGCACCGCCTCGCGGCGCCGACCGTGACCTCAGGCCGCCCGGTTGCGCTCGCGGAAGGCGCCGAGCCGCACCCCGTGGCGTCGGGCGAGCGCGACCGTGACGCCGCCGGTCAGCAGCAGCACACCGGCCGCGATCGACGTCCCCGACGTGCCGGCGACGGTCACCTGCGACGCGGTGAGGTGCCACGCGTCGGACCCCACGACCTCGAGCGTGGTGGAGCGGGCGATGCCCGGCGCGTACAGCTGCACCCCGCCGACGACGCCCAGCACGAGGCCCGCCGTCACGGGGACGGCCGCGGTCCACAGGCCCAGCAGCAGCAGCGCCGCGAGGAGCACGGCGCCCGCACTGACCAGCACGATGCCCAGCAGCTCGAGCGAGGCGTCCCAACCGTCGGCCTGGACGCGCAGGATGCGGCTCTGGCCCAGCAGCAGCAGACCGAGCGCGGCGGGTGCCAGCAGGAGGCCGACCAGCACGCCGAGCACGTGCGTGCCCGTGCGGGGTGTGCGCGGGGCGTTCGGGTCGGGGAAGAGCTCGTCGTCCGCGGTCGAGCGGTCCGTGCGCGTCCGGGCGCCGCGCTCGGCGTGGTCGGTGCCGTCGGGGTCGGGTGCGGTCCGGGCCTCCGGTGCCTCACCGGCGGGGGAGGCGGCCGGCGCGGGCCGTCCGGCGGTGGGCGTCGGGGCGCGCACGGGGTCCGGGGCGTCGGCGTCGGGCGGCGTGGGGGCGGGCCGCTGCACCGCGTGGCGGCCGGTGTCCGTCTCGCTCGCGTCGGCGGGGGTCGCACCCGGCGTGCCGCCCGTGGTCGGGCGGTCGCCCGGGCGCTCGGGGTCCGTGGTGCTCACGCGTGCTCCTCGGGTCGGGGTGGCGCGTCGTGCGACGCCCTGCGAGGCCACGCTATTGCGCGCGTGCGCCGCTCGCCGGTCGGCGCGCGGCGCACGGCCCGCGGCGGCGCGTCAGCCGCGGCCGACGGGCTGCGGCGGTGCCGGGGCGACCGCGTCGTGGGCCGAGGCGTCCGCGTCCGCCGCCCGGACGGGGGTGCGGCCGTCGTCCGCGGGGGAGGCGTGCGGTGCGGGGGCGGTCGCGACGGGCGCCTGGACGTCGCCCGGCAGCGCGGGCACGCGCGCGCCGTACGCGTAGGCCGCACCCACCAGCAGCGCACCGCCGATGGTGTTGCCGACACCCACCGCCACGAGGTTGCGGGCGAACTCGGCGACCGTCGCCTCGGGCAGCCCGGCGTACAGGCCCAGCGAGAACGTCGTCATGTTGGCGACGACGTGCTCGAAGCCGGAGGTGATGAAGACCAGCACGCAGGCGAAGACGGCGACGATCCGGGCGCTCTCGCTCGTGAGCCGGGCCCAGCACCACACGGCCAGGCAGACGAGCAGGTTGCACAGCACACCGCGCACGACGAGCTGTGCCGTCGTCGCCTCCGCCTTGTGGGCGATCATCCCGGCGATCGCCTCCCCGCCGGCGGTCCCGGGCGCCAGCACCCCCGACGCGTGCAGGAGCCCGGCGAAGGCCATCGCGCCGAGCAGGTTGCCGCCCAGGCAGGCGAGCAGCGTCAGGCCGGCCCGGCCCCACGTGATGCGGCGTGTCATCGCACCCTGGGTGAGGATCATCATGGCGCTGGTGGCGAGCTCGCCGCCGGCCACCAGCACGATGGTCAGCGCGATGCCGAACACGGCGCCGTTGACGAGCGGCGCCCACGGCGAGCCGGCGACGGTCAGGGGACCGCCGGCGGTGACCATGATGAGGACGCCGATGCCGATGTAGGCACCGGCCAGCATCGTCCGGACCAGGAACAGACCCGGTGACCGGGTCAGGTCGACCTTGTGCGTGGCGGCGTCGGCGTGCGCGGCGACGGCTTCGGTGATCGTGAGCACGGCACCATCGTCCCCCCCGGTCAGAGGCCCTGGGTGGGACGAAAGCACCCGTCCGGAACACGCGCTCGGCGTCGATCCGGTAACGACCGCAGAGGTCACTTGACCAGCGGCCACGGGGGCGCATAGCGTCCGGCACATCGGCAGATGTATCGTTAATACTCTACTTCTGGCGATACATCCGATGTACCCCGGCGACGACGCCGACGGGGCGTCGGGCCGGTGGCGTGACGCGGCGGACCGCACGCGTCAGCGGTGTCGTTTTTCCCTGCTCCAACGCCCGGGTCGTCGCCTGGGACCGGATCTCGAAGAGGAGAGCCCTGATGGCACGTGCGGGACATATGGCAGGACGGCGGACGCGATCGGCGCGTGCGGCCGGTGCGCTGACGCTGGTGGGTGCGCTCGCGCTCGCCGCCTGCGGCAGCGGGGACGGCGGGGAGGCCACCGCCGACGGTGAGGCCAAGGACCTCGAGTGCTCGACCGAGGCGGTCGCGGACAAGCCGTGGAAGGCCGCGGAGCCGCGCGAGTTCTCGCTGCTCTGGACCGACTGGGCCGACTTCCCGATCACGGACAGCTGGGAGTTCTTCGACGAGATCGAGGAGCGGACGAACGTCAAGCTCAACCTGACGAACATCCCGTTCAGCGACGCGACCGAGAAGCGCAGCCTCCTGATCAGCGCCGGTGACGCGCCCCAGATCATCCCGCTCGTGTACACGGGTGAGGAGCGCCAGTTCGCGGCCTCCGGCGCCGTGGTGCCGCTGAGCGACTACGCCGACTACATGCCCAACTTCCAGAAGTACGTGGACGAGTGGGACCTGCGCGACATGGTCGACGACCTCCGGCAGGAGGACGGCAAGTACTACATGACGCCGGGTCTCCAGGAGGTCTCCGTCCCGACCTTCACGCTGATCATCCGCAAGGACGTCTTCGACGAGGTCGGCGCCCCGGCGCCCGAGACCTGGGAGGACCTCCAGAAGGGCATGGAGCTCATCAAGGCCAAGTACCCGGACAGCACGCCGCTGGCCGACGGCTTCGAGGGCCAGTCGATGATCAACTACGCGGCCCACGCCTTCGGCACGGTCGGTGGCTGGGGCTTCGGCGACGGCGCCTGGTGGGACGAGGACAAGGGCGAGTTCGTGTACGCCGCCACGACCGACGGCTACAAGGACATGGTCACGTACTTCGCCGGGCTCAACGAGGCCGGGCTGCTCGACAGCGAGTCCTTCACGGCTGCCGACGACGGCGGCGGCACGGTGACCGAGAAGTTCGCGGAGGAGAAGGTCTTCGCGGCTTCGGGTGGCTCGTGGACCGTCCAGGAGTTCGCGACGGCGCTCGACGCCGCAGGTGTCACGGACTACGAGCTCGTCCAGATCGCGCCCCCGGCCGGTCCGGCCGGCGACTTCGTCGAGCCGCGCAACTTCTGGAACGGGTTCATGCTCACCAAGGACGCGGTGAACGACCCGAACTTCTGCGACCTGCTCGCGTTCACGGACTGGCTCTACTACAACCCGGAGGCGCGCGAGCTCATCCAGTGGGGTGTCGAGGGCGAGCACTACACCAAGGACGCCGAGGGCAAGTACACCCTCGAGCCCGACTTCAAGCTCACGAACCTCAACCTGAACCCGTCCGGCACGATCGACCTCAAGAAGGACCTCGGTTACGCCAACGACGTCTTCGCCGGGTCGACCGAGTCGCGCGCGCTCAAGGAGTCCTACAACGTCCCGGCGTTCGTCGAGTACATCGACTCGGTGCAGTCGACGCGCACGCCGCGGGACCCGTTCCCGCCGCACCCGCTCGACGAGGTCGAGCTCGAGCAGGCCTCGCTGCTGAGCACCCCGCTCAAGGACACGGTGGACACGGCGACCCTCGGGTTCATCCTCGGCCAGAAGGACCTCTCGGAGTGGGACGCCTACGTGTCCGGGCTCGAGGGCCAGGGCCTGTCGGGCTACATGGACCTGATCAACGGCGCTCGTGAGCGCGCCGAGAACAGCTGACCGACGCTCGACGAGGTGCGGCGGGCCGGTCCCTCACGGGGCCGGCCCGCCGTACCACCGAACCGCTCACGAAGGAGTGAGAGATGAGCGCTGCTCACGCGACGGGTGACGCACTCGCGACCACGGTCCCGGTGCCACCCTCGGGGACGACCTCCCCGTCGAGGGACGGTCAGGACCCCGGCAAGAAGGACGCACGGCCTCCCGTGCGGAAGATCGGGTGGCGGCACACCATGCGCCGCGACTGGGTGCTCTACGCGATGGCGCTGGTACCGGTGCTGTTCCTGCTGGTGTTCCGGTACGTGCCGATGTTCGGCAACATCATCGCCTTCCGGCGGTTCCGGGCGGGTGGCAGCATCTTCGGCGACGAATGGGTCGGGATGCGCTACGTCGAGCTGTTCCTCAACGACCCCAACTTCTGGAACGTCTTCGGCAACACGGTGATCCTCGGTGGGCTCACCCTGATCTTCTGCTTCCCCCTGCCGATCGTCCTCGCGCTCCTGCTCAACGAGGTGCGCAAGAAGGCGTTCAAGCGAGTCATCCAGTCGATCTCCTACCTGCCGCACTTCCTCTCTGTCGTCATCGTGGTCGGCATGCTCATGCAGCTCCTGTCGCTGCAGGGCACGGTCAACCAGATCATCGAGGCGATGGGCGGGGAGGCCATCCCGTTCCTGCAGCGTGCCGAGTGGTTCCGCACCGTGTACGTCACCTCCGAGGTCTGGCAGACCGTCGGCTGGGGCACGATCCTCTACCTCGCGGCCCTCACCACGGTCGACGCCTCGCTCTACGAGGCGGCCCGGATCGACGGCGCCAACCGGTGGCGCCAGACCTGGCACATCACGCTGCCGGGCATCCGCCCGACGATGATCACGCTGCTCATCCTCAACATCGGGCTGTTCCTCAACGTCGGGTTCGAGAAGGTCCTGCTCCTGTACAACCCGCTGACCTACGCCACGGGTGACGTCGTCTCGACGTACCTCTACCGCGTGGGTCTGGTTGCCAACAACTTCAGCTACGCGACGGCCATCGGACTGTTCCAGGCGATCATCGGCCTCGTGATGATCCTCACCGCGAACTTCGTGTCGCGCCGAGTGGTAGGAGCAAGCCTGTGGTGACCCAGAGCGCACTCACGTCGACGCCGTCGGCCGGCGGCGGTGTGTCCGTCGGGCCGCGCGACTCGAAGAGCTACAAGGCGTTCACGTGGTTCAACGGCACGTTCCTCGTGGTGCTGTGCGGGTTCATGCTGTACCCGTTCGTCACGGTGCTGGCGCAGTCGTTCAGCAGTGCCGGCGCGGTCAAGGCCGGCATGGTCAACGTCTGGCCCGTCGGCTTCAACCTGACCACCTACAAGGTGGTCATCGCGAACGACCTGTTCTGGTCGTCGTACAAGAACACCGTCGTCTACACGCTCGTCGGCACGACGATCGCCATGGTGCTGACGACGCTGCTCGCCTACGTGCTCGCGAGGCGGGCACTGCGCGGGCGGAACATCCTCATCGGCATCGCCGTGTTCACGATGTTCTTCAACGGCGGGCTCATCCCGAACTACGTGCTCATCCAGACCCTCGGGCTGAAGAACACGATGTGGGCGGTGGTGCTCCCGGGAGCGATCTCGGTGTTCAACCTCCTCGTCATGAAGTCGTTCTTCGAGAACATGCCCACGGAGCTCGAGGAGGCCGCGCAGATCGACGGGCTCGGCTGGTGGGGGATCTTCCGGCGGATCGTGCTGCCGCTGTCGAAGGCGGTCATCGCGACGATGATCCTCTTCTACTCGGTGGCGATCTGGAACGACTGGTTCGCGGCCTTCCTGTACCTCGACAAGCAGGAGCTGTTCCCGGTGACGCTGTACCTGCGCAACATGATTGCGGGTGCCTCGTCGACCGCCTCCCAGGGCGCGGCGGCCTCCGGGTCCAGCACGTCGGAGATCGCGGCGAACATCCAGGCGGTCACGATGATCCTCACGATCATCCCCGTGCTGTGCATCTACCCGTTCGTGCAGCGGTACTTCGTGTCCGGCATCATGCTCGGCTCCGTCAAGGGCTGACCGACGACGGCGGGCCCCGCTCCGGACGACCGGAGCGGGGCCCGTCCGCGTGCCCGGGGCGCGCGGGCCGCGGCTCCCGTCAGGTCGTGCGCAGGCGGACCGCGGCGATCTCACCGGTCTCGGGACGCGGGCCGGCGTGCCCCTGCTCCGCCTCTGCCGCCTGCCGCACCGCCGCCGCCACGGCCGAGGTCGCCTCGGCGTTGAAGACGCTGGGAACGATGTACGTGGGGTTGAGCTCGTCCGGGTGGACGACCGACGCCAGCGCGTACGCCGCGGCGAGCAGCATCGACTCCGTGACGGTGCGGGACTGCGCGTCGAGCAGGCCGCGGAAGACGCCGGGGAACGCCAGCACGTTGTTGATCTGGTTGGCGAAGTCGGAGCGGCCCGTGCCGACGACGGCCGCGTGGCGTGCCGCGTCGTCGGGGTCCACCTCGGGGCGGGGGTTGGCCAGCGCGAACACGATGGCGTCGCGGGCCATGCGAGCCACGTCGTCCCCGGTGATGACGTCGGGCGCCGACAGGCCGATGAAGACGTCGGCGCCGACGACCGCGTCACGCAGCGCGCCGGTCAGGCCCCGGTGGTTGGTGGCCTCCGCGGTCCAGCGCAGCGACGGGCTCAGCCCGGGGCGGGCGTGATGCACGACCCCGTCGACGTCGGCGACGACGACGTCGCGCACCCCGGCGGCCAGCAGCAGCCGCAGGACGGCCGTGCCCGCCGCGCCCGCGCCGGACATGACCACGCGGACCTCACCGATCCGCTTGCCGACCACCTGCAGCGCGTTGTGCAGCGCGGCGACGACGACGATGGCCGTGCCGTGCTGGTCGTCGTGGAAGACCGGGATGTCCAGGCGCTCACGCAGGCGGCGCTCGATCTCGAAGCACCGCGGTGCGGAGATGTCCTCGAGGTTGATGCCGGCGAAGGCGGGCGCGATCGCCACCACCGTCTCCACGATGCGGTCCACGTCGGTCGTGTCGAGGCAGATCGGGAACGCGTCGATGCCGGCGAACCGCTTGAACAGCACGGCCTTGCCCTCCATCACGGGCAGCGCCGCCAGCGGGCCGATGTCGCCGAGGCCGAGCACGGCGGTGCCGTCGGTGACCACCGCGATGGTGTTGCGCTTGATGGTCAGGCGCCGGGCGTCCTCGGGGTGGTCCGCGATCGCGCGGCACACGCGCGCGACGCCGGGCGTGTACGCCATCGACAGGTCGTCGCGGTTGCGCAGCGGCACCTTGGACTCGATCGACAGCTTGCCGCCCAGGTGCATGAGGAACGTGCGGTCGGACACCCGCTGCACCACCACGCCCTCGAGCTCGTCGAGAGCCTGGACGACGTCCGCGGCGTGGTCGGCGTCGCGGGTGGCGCACGTGACGTCGACGGTCATCGTCTCGTGGAAGGACGCCGTGACGTCCAGCGCGGTGACGATCCCCCCGGAGCGCTCGATCGCGGTGGTGAGGTCGGAGACCGCCGTCGGGCGGGCGCGGACCTCCAGACGGGCGGTGATGGACGACGAGACGGAGGGCGCGAGGACCATGCGGACATTGTGGACGTGCAGGTGCCCGCAGCGCCTCCGGCCACGCCGGACCGTGCCGGGTCGCCACGCCGCTAGCATCGTCGCGTGCCGACCCCGCCGTTCGTCCTGGCCCTGCGTGAACGCGTCGGGCACCAGCTGCTCTGGCTGCCCGGGGCCACCGCCGTGGTGCTGCGGGAGGACGGCCCCCGCCCCCGCCTCCTGCTGGTGCGGCGCGCCGACACCGGTGAGTGGACGCCCGTGACGGGCATCGTCGACCCGGGTGAGGAGCCCGCGGCCGCGGCCGTGCGCGAGGTGCTCGAGGAGGCCGACGTCGTGGCCACGGCGCAGCGGCTCGCGCAGGTCAGCGTCGTGGGGCCGGTGGTGTACGAGAACGGTGACCGGTCGCAGTACCTCGACCTGACGTTCCGCTGCCGCTGGGTGTCGGGCGAGCCGTTCCCCGCGGACGGTGAGAACACGGACGCGCGCTGGTTCGACCTGGACGACCTGCCGCCCATGGCGCCGGACATGGTCTCGCGTGTGGCGGCGGCGCTGCCGGCGCGGGGCGAGGCCGAGTTCACGGCGTGAGCCGTCCGGGGGGCGACCCGCTCGCGGGCCTGGTCGACCTGCCCGGCGTGACCGACGCCGTGGCCGCGGCGCGCGCGGCGTGCGAGGAGCTGCGCTGGCACGAGGCCTTCCGGCGGCGGTGGCGCGAGGTGCGGGCCGAGGCCGGTCTGCGTGCCGCGGCGGCGTCGGCGGCGCTGGACGGTGCGCCGGTCGGCGTGGAGGCCGTGCGGGCGTGGGCCACCGGGACGGCGGCGCCGACGGGCGGCGCGGAGGCTGTCGCCGCGGGTGCGTTGCGGGCGCAGGGTGTCGTGGAGTCGCAGCTGCCCGCGCTGGGGGCCCGCGGCGGTGCCCCGGGCGCGCCCCTGCCGCAGCTGCTCGCGCGGCTGCACGCCGCCGCGGCGGCGGACCTGCTGCCGGCGGACCTGGTGGGCAGGCCGCGCACCGGACCCCCGGGCGACCTGCGCGGTCTGGGCACGGCGCCGTCGGCGGACCAGGCGGTGGCCCGGACCGCCGCCGTGCTCGCCGACGCCGGTGCCACCCGGGCGCCCGCGCTCGTGGTGGTGGCGGTCGTGCACGGCGAGCTGCTGGCCGTCCGGCCGTTCGCCGCGGCCAACGGCGTGGTCGCTCGCGCGGCGGCGCGACTGCTGGCCGTGCGCACGGGCCTGGACCCCACGGGGACGGTGCTGCCGGAGGTGGTGTGGCAGGAGGCGCCGCCGGTGTACCTCGCAGGTGCGGCGCGCTACGCGGCGGGCGACCCCGATGCGGTCGCGGCCTGGGTCGTGGCGTACGCCGGGGCCGTGGTGCGGGGCGCGCAGGTCGCGCGGGGCGTCGCGGACGAGGTGCTGGCGGGGCGCCGGGCGGCGGGTCCGTCGGGCCCCTGAGCGACGTCGGGGGCGGCGGGTCCGTCGCCGTGAGCGAGGACCGCGGGAGTGATCATGCGTGCAACCTCTCGGTCGCTCCGGGACCAGCCCGGTCGACCCGCCCTAGGGGGGCGTTCCTGCGCGTGGGTGCTCCCGCGGCCCTGCAGGTGGTGTCCTATACCCGCGCACGGAGCCGCTGCAACTCCCACGGGTGTCCTCGCAGGTCATCGGTGCTTCCGGGTCGCATGGTGAGAACGGCGGACCGTCACGCGGGACGCCGTCGTCGGCGCCACCACCACACCGTGACGGCGGCCGCCGCGAGCACCGTGAGGACGGCGCCGGTGGTCACGCGCACCTGCGTGTCGAGCCGGCGCAGCGGCACGGGGCGGCGGAAGGCGAGCACCTCCCAGCCGCGCTCCTCGGCGATCCGGCGCAGCGCGCGGTCGGGGTTGACGACGTGCGCCCGCCCGACGGCCGCGAGCATGGGGACGTCCGTCACCGAGTCCGAGTACGCGAAGCTCGTGGTCAGGTCGTAGCCCCGGGTCGCCGCCAGCTCCCGGATCGCGACGGCCTTGTTCTCGCCGTAGGCGTAGAAGTCGATCTCCCCGGTGTACCGGCCGTCGGCCACGGCCATGCGCGTCGCGACGACGGCGTCCGCACCGAGCATCTCGGCGATCGGCTCGACGACCTCGGCGCCGGATGCCGACACGACGACGACGTCGCGCCCGGCGGCCCGGTGGGCGTTGATGAGCTCGACCGCCTCCGCGTACACCGTGGGGTCGATGGACTCGTGCAGGGTCTGGCGCACCACCGCCGACACGAGGTCCACGTCCCAGCCCACCACGGTGCGCGACAGCTGCGCCCGCAGGCGCTCCGTCGCGGCCTCGTCGGCACCGCCCAGCAGGTACGCGAGCTGCGCGTACGCCGACGCGACGACCGAGCGGCGCGTCAGCAGACCCTCGGCGAGGAAGCCGCGGGAGAAGGCCGTCGCCGACGACGTCGCGATGATCGTCTTGTCGAGGTCGAAGAAGGCGGCCGGCCGTGCGTGCTGCGCGCGCGGCTGCCCGCTGCGTGGCGGCGCGCCGCGCGACGGGTCGGCGGGCTGCTGGTCGGCCATGACGCTCCGCGGCTCGGGGACGAGGACCCTGACCTGCGCGAGCGTAGCGGGAGGGACCGACAGGCGCCGGTCGCGCGCTCAGTCGGGGGTGTCGCGGTCCGTCCCGCCGGGCAGGCCCGTGCAGTCGACCGCCACCGGCGGATGGGTGCGCAGGTAGTCGCGGGCACCGGTGTCGCCGTCGAGCGCCTGGCGCAGGGCCGCCCAGTGGTCCCGACCGAGGAGCACCGGGTGCCCGGGTGCGCCCGCGAAGGTGGCGCGACGCAGGTCGCCCGGACCGACGGGTCCGGCGGCCACCCGGGACACGGCGCGCGCGTCGAGGTCCGGCAGGTCGACCAGGGTGACGACGACCGCCGTGGCGGGGGAGTCGTCCAGGCCGGCCAGCCCCGCGGCGAGCGACGCCCCCATGCCGCGCGCCCAGTCGTCGGCGACGACGGCGTCGGTGCCCGTCGGCACGAGCGCGCGGGCCTCGTCGGCGGCCGCCCCGAGCACGACGCGCACGCCCGCGCACCCGCCACCGCGCAGCGCGTCCGCGGCCCGGTGCAGCCACGGCACGCCGTCGGTGGCGCACAGCGCCTTGGGCCGGCCCATGCGGGTGCCGGCCCCGGCGGCCAGGACGAGCCCGAGCAGGTGCTCAGGCACGCCCCGCCGCCGGTCCGAACCGCGACAGGACCCACTGCTCCAGCAGCTGGGCGAGCGTGTAGAGCACCAGCGACGCGACGGTCACGACGACCACCAGCGCCCACACCTTGGTGTTCTGCGCCCGGCCGACCGCCGACACGACGCCGTAGCCGATGCCCCCGCCCGTGGCCAGCCACTCGGCGATCAGGGCACCGGTGATCGCCCCGGGCACGGAGATCCGCACGGCCGCGAACACGGCCGGCAGTGCCGCGGGCAGCTGCACGAGCCGCAGCACCGTGCGCGGGCCACCGCCCAGCACCGTCACGACGTCACGCATCTGCGGCGACGCCGAGCGCAGCCCCAGCACGATCGTCACGAGCGCCGGGAAGAGCACGACGATGCCGCTCATGACCGCGACCGACGCCACGCCCCGCCCGACGAGCAGGACGATCACCGGCGCCAGCGCGATCAGCGGCACCGACCGGAAGAGCATCGCGACGGGCATGATCGCGCCCTCCGCCGTGCGCGAGAGCACCATGGCGGCGGCCAGCAGGAGCGCGGCGGTCATGCCGGTGACGAAGCCGATCGACGCGTCGGTGAGCGTGCGCCCCAGGAGCGCCAGCACCTCGGTGCGGCTCTCGAGCGCGTCGGGGTCGCTCACCAGGTACTCCCACACCTCCGCAGGCCCCTTGCCGACGTACGGCGACACGTTGAGCACCGTCAGCAGCGCCACCCACGCGACCAGCACGACGACGGTGGTCGCGGTCGCGTCGAGCAGCACGCGGCCCGCGCGGCGCCACGCCGGGTGGGCACCGGCCCGCACCGGCTGCTCGGGCGCCACGGGCGCGGTGACCGGGGCGCTCACGACGCACCCCCGTCGCGTCCCCCGGCCCAGGGCGTGACGAGGCGAGCGAGCAGCGCGAACAGGCCGTAGCCCGCCCCGGCAACCAGGCCGCACACCAGGGCGATGCCCCAGGCGCGCTCGGCGTTCAGCGACTGACCGGCGTTGACGAGCGCCGGTCCGACGCCGCGGTCCACACCGCCGATGTACTCGCCGAGGATCGCGCCGAGCAGTGCCGCGGGGGCGGCGATCTGCAGGGCGCCGATGATGCCGGGCAGCGCCGCGACCAGACGCACGCGGACCAGCTGCTGCCAGCGCCCACCGCCGAAGACGGTGACGACGTCGAGGCTCGCGGGGTCCGCGGACCGGAAGCCGAGCACGGCGCCCACGACGGTGGTGAAGAAGACCGACAGCGCGGCGAGCACGACGGCGGTGCCGGACGGCTCACCGGACGGTGGCGGGCCGATGACGATGTAGAGGATCGGGGTGATCGCGACGAGCGGCAGGCAGTAGCTGATGACCGCGACCTGCATGATCAGCCGCTCGAGCGCGGGCACGAGGAGCACCAGCGACGCGAGGAAGAGGGCCAGGCCGTTGCCGACCGCGAAGCCCCGCACGGCCTCCTGGAGCGTGACGGACAGGTGCGTCACGTAGAAGCCCACGCCGTCCGCCGCGAAGCCCTGCAGCACGCCCACCGGCGTGGGCAGGGTGCTGTCGGCGAGCACGGTGACGGCGGCGAGCCACCAGACTGCGACGATGCCGAGGACGCCGGCCGCGCCGGGGGCGGCCCGGCGGCCGAGGCCCGCGAGCCGCCGCGCACCGGTGCCGGCGGCGGGTGCGCCACCCGGGACGGTGCCGGTCGTCGTGCCGCCCCCCGCGTCACCGGGTGCGACGTCCGCGGCGGCGCTCACGCCGCGCCCTCCGGCGCCGCGGCACCGCCGAACAGCAGCTCGGACGCGTGGTCGTGCAGGGCGTGGAACTCCGGCGTCCGCATCATCTCCGGCGTGCGCGGTCGGGGCAGGTCGACCTGCAGGACCTCCTTGACCCGGCCAGGTCGCGGGCTCATGACCGCGACCTGGTCGGACAGGAAGATCGCCTCGCCGATGCCGTGGGTGACCATGAGCGTGGTCGCAGGCTTCTCGGTCCAGATGCGCAGCAGCTCGAGGTTGAGGCGCTGGCGGGTCATGTCGTCCAGCGCCCCGAACGGTTCGTCGAGCAGCAGCACCGAGGGCTGCACCACCAGCGCCCGGGCGATGGACACGCGCTGGCGCATGCCCCCCGAGAGCTGCGCGGGCTTGGCCTTCTCGAAGCCCTCGAGGCCCACCAGCCGCACGAGATCGGCGACCAGGGCGTCGTCCACGGGGGTGCCGGCGACCTCGAACGGCAGCCGGATGTTGGCCACCACGCTGCGCCACGGCAGCAGCGCGGAGTCCTGGAACGCGATGCCGAGCGCGTGCTCCGCGCGCAGCTCCACCGGGGTGCGCCCCTCGACGAGCGCGGAGCCCGTCGTGGGCTCCTCCAGCCCGGCCAGGATCCGCAGGATCGTCGACTTGCCGCAGCCCGACGGCCCGAGCAGCGACAGGAAGCTGCCCTTGTCGGTGAACAGGGTCGTGTCCTGCAGCGCGGTGACGTGGCGACGGCCGGACGTGAACGTCTTGCCCAGGCCGTCGAGGCGCACACCGGTGCCCAGCGAACCCGCGGGGGTCCGCCGGGCACCGGCGTCGTGCTGCACATCCGTCACGGACGCCTCACTTCGCGAGGTCGGGCTGCTCCTCGAGCAGCTCCGTCAGCAGGGACAGGTCGAACAGGTCCTCGGCCTCCAGCTCGATGCCGGCCGCGGCGAGCGTCGTGAGGTTCTGCGCGATCAGGTCGTCGGAGATGGTGAAGAGCCCGTTCTTCTTCGTCTCGTCGGTGACGATGAGGTCGATCTGGATCGTCGCCTGCGCGATCTCCTTCTCCAGGTCGAGCTCGAGGTCGGCGCCGTACTCCTCGACAGCCAGGCGCGCGCCCTCCTCCGGGTCGGCGACGGCGTCCTTCCAGCCCCGGATCTCGGCCTCGAGGAACGCCTTCACCTTCTCCGGCTCGTTCGCGATCATCTCGTCGGTCGTCACGACGGACTCGGCGACGAACGGCAGGCCGTTGTCCGCGAAGAGCAGGTTGGTCACCGGGTGGCCCTCGGACTCGACCGTGATCGACTCGTTGGTGACGTAGGCCAGGAAGCCGTCGACCTCCCCGTTGACGAGCGGGGACGGGTCGTACTCGACGGGGACCTTGGTGACCTCCGACGGGTCGATCTCGTTGATCGCGAGCAGGGCGTCGAACAGCGCCTCGTTCGGCCCGGCCTGGACGCCGATCCGCTTGCCCTTGAGGTCGTCCGGCGTCGCGATGTCGCCGCCGTCCTTCAGGGACAGGATCGTGAACGGGTTCTTCTGGAACGTCGTCCCGACGATCTTCAGCGGTGCGTCCTCCTCCGCGACGACCTGGCCCACCGACACGGCGTTGGACAGCCCGAAGTCCGCCCCGCCCGACAGCACGATCGACTCGGTCGCGCCCGGACCCGCGTTGAGCGTGACCGAGGAGAAGCCGGCGTCGGCGAAGTAGCCCTTGCTGTCGGCGAAGAACTCACCGGCGAACTCGGCGTTCTTGATCCAGGAGAGCTGGACCGTGATCGCGCCGAGGTCGGTGCTCTCGTCGTCGTCGGCCGGCTCGGCGTCGGCGCCCGAGGAGCAGGCGGCCAGCACGAGCGCGAGGGCGGCGCCGGCGGCGGCCAGGCGGGCACCGCGGGTGCGGCGGGGGCGCAGGGGGAGGGTCATCGGCACTCCATCGGGAACGGGCGCGAGGGGGTTCGCGCAGTGGCACCGTGCGATCGCTGCTCGCCGGCACGGCGGGGGACGAGCGGTGAAGCCGACGCCGTGGGACGGACGTCGTGAAGCAGAGGTCGTGAAGCAGACGTTGTGAAACAGACGTTGCGGGCCGTGACGCTACGGACGGGTCGTGTCGCGCCGGGTGCGGCCCTGTGTCCCGGGTGTAAACGTGCACCCGCCCGGGGTCACGGTTCGGTCTCGGGCTCTCGCCCCGGCCCGGCGCGCGGTACGCAGCGCTCAGTACGCCGTGCGTGCCGTGTGCGCCAGCCACGCGTCGAAGGGGTCGGTGGACCCGGGCACGCGCCGGGCGACGACCCGGGTGCGGTCCCAGGTCGCGCGGTCGCGGGCGAACAGCTCGTAGAACGCGGAGTCGTCGAACCCGCCCCGGGCGGCGTCCTGGCGGTCCGCGCTGAAGACGACGCGGTCGAGCCGGGCCCACAGGCACGCCGCCAGGCACAGGGGGCACGGCTCGCACGACGTGTAGAGCGTCATGCCGTCCAGCGCGAACGTCCCCGTGGCCCGGCACGCGGCCCTGATGGCCTGGACCTCGGCGTGCGCGGTGGGGTCCAGGTCCCGGGTCACCCGGTTCTGCCCGACGGCGACCTCGACGCCGTCGGCCACGACGACAGCACCGAACGGGCCACCGCCCTCGGAGACGTTCGCGGTGGCGAGCTCGACGGCGCGCGCCAGCCAGCGGGCGTCGGCGTCGGTCCGCGCGTCGACTCCCGGAGGAGAGGCGGCGTGGTGCGCGGTGCCGGCGACGGGGTCCACGACGATCGACATGGCAGGTCCTCTCGTTGTCCTGCGCCGATCGTCCGACTCGGCTGTTTCGGTGCCGTTACCCCCGCGCGCCGGTTCTCGAAACATTCATTTCGTAGCGTCGCGGGCATGCTCGACCAGGCCGCGGAGATCTGCCGCCGCCTCGACGCCGGTCAGCGCGTCGCGGCGGCGACGCTCGTGCGCGTCGAGGGCAGCGCACCGCGGGCCGTGGGCGCCTCGTTCGTCGTCGGGTCGGACGGCACCGTGGCGGGCAGCGTGTCGGGCGGGTGCGTGGAGGCGGACCTCGTCGAGCGGTGCCGGGCGGTGCTCGACGGCGGACCCGCCCACGTCACGTCGTACGGGATCGGCGACGACCTGGGGGAGCCGGGGATCATGTGCGGCGGCACGATCACCGTGCTGGTCCACGAGGTGTCCGCGCTGCCGGCCGGTGCGCTGCACCAGGTGCGCCGGGCCGCCGAGGGCCTGGACGCGTGGATCGCGCTCGACGCCGACGGCGACGCGTGGACCGCCGAGGTGGGGTGCCCGGAGCCTGCTGACGACGGCCGTGCCGCGACCGCCGAGCCGCTGGTCACGCTGCGGACGCCGGCCGCGCAGCCGCTCCTCGTCGTCGGCGCGGGCGAGCACGCCGTCGCGCTCACGCACCTCGCCGCGGCGTGCGGGTACGCCGTGACCGTGCTCGACCAGCGCCCGTTGTTCGCGACCAAGGAACGCTTCCCCGACGCGTACGCCGTCGTCCGCGACTGGCCCGACCGCTGGCTCGCGGCGCACCCGCTGACGTCCACGCACGCGGTCGTCGTCCTGACCCACGACCAGCGCGTCGACGTCCCGACGCTGGCGACGGCGTTGGCCTCGCCGGCCCGGTACGTCGGGGCGATGGGCTCGCGCACGACGCACGCCCGACGCGTCGACGCGCTGCGGACGGCCGGGGTGCGCGGTGCGGCGCTCGCGCGGCTCCGCTCGCCGATCGGCCTGGACCTGGGCGGGTCGACGCCGGAAGAGACGGCGCTGTCGATCCTGGCGGAGGTCGTGATGACCCGGCACGGCGCGACCGGCCGGTCCTTGTCGACGACGACCGGTCCGGTCCACGGCCGCTGACCCGCCGTGCCGCCCGCGGGACCGGGCTCAGCGCAAGGGGTCGGCTGTCAGGCGGCGGCGGCGCCAGACGACGTCGAGGGCCCGGTTGCCCGACGGGTTCGGGTCGATGCGCTCCACCGTGAAGCCCTCGCGCTCGTAGAAGGCCGCCGCCCGGGCGTTCGCGGCGACGTGCTCGACGCACAGGTCGGTGACTTCGGGTGGCAGCCGGCGGACGAGGCCGTCGATGAGCCGTGGCCCGAGCCCGTGGCCCCGGAACGCCGGGTCGACGTACAGCTTGTACACGACGTGGTCGGCACCGTACCGCCCGCGCTGGCCGACGCCCACGCACGCACCGCCGACGTCGGCGACCACCACGCAGCTGGCCTCGACCCCGGCGGCGACGTAGCTCGGGTTCCACCAGTCGCGGACCTGCGCGTCGGCCGCCTCGTCGCCGATGAGCGGCGCGTAGTGCGCGCGGACGTGCTCCTGGCCGAACGCGCAGATCGCCGCGACGTCCGCGGGCCGGGCGTCGCGGACGTGGGGGACGGTCGCCGGGGGCGTCGACGGCTCCGTCACGATGCCTCGACCGGTGCGACCGGCTGACGCAGGATCGTGCGCAGGCGTTCGGGTGCGGTGCGGCGGGCGTCGCTCAGGTAGATCTCGTGGTGCGTGCCCGTCGGGCGTAGGCCGTGGGCGGGGAGGAACTCGTGGTGCATCGCGTCGAGCACCGGGGCCTCGGCGTCGTAGGGGCCGACGTGCAGGGTCTGCACCGCGAGCCCCTCGTCGAGCGCGTCCACACGGATCGCCTCGATGAGGGGTGCGCTGCCCTTGCGGGCCACGGCGGCACGGGCGGTCTCGACGTGCTCGGCGGTGATCCAGTCGGGCACCAGGCTGAGCAGGGTCCAGTCCCACCGGGACTTGTCGCGTCGGTCGGTGAACGCGGCCATGTCGTCGGACCACCACAGGCCCTCGAGCGGCGGGACCCCGTAGTCGCGGTCGAGCTCACGCTTGCTGAGGAACTTCAGGGTGTACGCGAGCGGGTAGATCGACGTCAGGGCGTCGCGGTACGCGTCGGACGTGTTCGGGTCGCCGTGCCCGTCGACCATGAGGTACCGCAGGGGCGGGACCGTGACGACGTCGAACCGGCCGCGCGTCGCGCGGTACGTGGGCGTCTGCTTGACGAGGTCGACCTTCACGGTGGGCACCTCCGCGTCCGCGACCGGATCATGTGACCACGTCCAGCCCGACGAACCGTAGCCCCGGAGCCCGGCAGACTGTAGTTCTGTCCCCGCTGACCTGCGCAGATGCTCAGAACGATTCTCGTGCGCAGATGCCCGTCACGACGGCCGCAGCGAGACGGGATCGTCTCGACTTCTCGTCACCAGGGCGGTCGGGTCGGCGGGCACTGGGTCGGAGGGTGCGGTCTTCACGGTGACGTGCTGCGCGCTGGGGTCGGGTGGCGGTACCAGAGTCGCCTTGCCCAGGCCGGTGGTGAGGGCGAGGAGGGCTACCCGCCGATGGGTCGGCTCAGGACGATGGTCGCCAGTTCGGTCGGATCGCGATGCTGGTCGTAGCGCCGCAACGCCTCGATGTACCGCTCCTTGTCGACGTCCCAGTCGTAGGTTGCCGGTGGTTCATCGGCACGTTGGGCGGCGAGAAGGGTGAGGTCCGCCAGCAGACGGGTCGAGCGACCGTTTCCGTCCGCGAAGGGGTGGATCCGGACCGTCTCCGCGTGGACAGCGATCCCTAGCTGATGGGCGCTCCAGTCCGAGGTGCGCTGCCACCGGTACAGGATCCCGTCGAGCGAGCCCCGCAGGTCCATGGCGATCTGTTCCGGGGCGACACCAAGGTTGAGCTCGTATCGCCGAAGCCTGCCGCCCCACGTCCAGATGTCTCCGTAGAGCCGGGCGTGCAGGTCTCGAAGGAAGCGATCGGTGATGACGTCCGCCACGCTGACGGTCCCATCGAGGACAGTGCTGACGAGGTCCTCGGTGACGGCTGTCTGGACCGCTTGTTCGAGGTCGTAGACGTCGGCCTTGGTCGGGGGGTCGGGCAGCGCGTCACGAGCGTCCGGGAGGAGGGCCGCAAGCTCGTCCCAGTCGAGAGGTGTCTCGCCGTAGCCGGGTTCGAGCGGTGTCACGAAGCGCGGCGGGTGCGCGCGGCGACGAACTTCTCGACCTTGGGGGAGCGAACGAACTCCTGCGGGACGACTCGGCCCTCGAGCTTGGCGGAGGCTCGGGTGGAACGCTCGGCGGAACGCTTGACCGCGTTCTTGTCGACGACTCGACGCTCCATGGCCGCCTCCTCCGTGTGCCAGGCATGCCATGTTACGCAGCCATCGCCGATGCCGGCCCGGCACGGCGCGATGAACGAGCGCGTCGAGAGGGTGGACCGGCAACTAGGGGCATTGCCCAGGTCGGGTGGACCTCAGCGCACCGGCTCGCCGATGGGGCTCACCTCGCCGATGCCCCCTGCGCCAGCCGCCAGACCCGGTCCTTCGTCATCGGGATCTCGTGCGGGCGCACGCCCAGCGCATCGCGCACCGCGTTGGCCAGCGCGGGTGCGACGGGGTTGTACGGGGCCTCGCTCATGGACTTCGCACCGTGCGGGCCGAGCCCGTCGCGGGTGCGGGCGAGCAGGACACGGGTCGGGGGGACGTCGGCCATCTGCGGGACGCGGTAGCCGCGGAGCGCGCGCGTGATTACGACCCCGTCGCGCAGCACCGTCTCCTCCAGCAGGGCCGAGCCGATGCCCTGCGCGACGCCGCCCTCGATCTGGCCGCGCAGCTGCTCGGGATTCAGCACGACGCCGGCGTCGGCGGCCTGCACCGACTGCAGGACCCGCACGGTGCCCGTCGCGGTGTCGACGGCGACGCGGAACCCGTGGACGTTGAACGCGACCGACCGCGGGCTGCCGTGGTGCGACCCCTCGGCGGATCGTGGGCCGAGCTCGGCGAACGTCACGAGCCGGTCACCGACGCGCACGCCGTCCGGTCCGACGACGGGGGCGTCGTGCGACGTCGGTGCGCGACCCGCCGCGACCCCTGCCTCGTGGGCGCCCTCGACGATCCCGCGCGCCGCCGCCACCAGGTCCTCGCGCAGCAGCGCCGCCGCCTGCGCGACCGCGCGCCCCGCGACGACCGATCCCGTCGACCCGTACGCCCCCGTGTCGTACCCCGCGCGGTCGGTGTCCGACTGCCGCAGCCGCACCCTGTCCGGCGTGGTGCCCAGGGCCGTGGCGACGAGCTGCACGTGCACGGTCGACGTGCCGTTGCCGAACTCGGCGGTGCCGACCGCGACCTCGTAGCGCCCGTCCGCGTCGACCGAGACGGTCGCTGTCGAGTGGTGACCGCGCGGCGGGATGGTCGCGATCATGGCGACGGCCATGCCCTCGCCCACGCGCCACCGCTCACCCATGGGCACCAGCGCGGCGTCGCCGGCCCGCGTCGTCGCCAGTGCGTCCTCAACCAGGTCGAGGCACTGCGTGAGCCCGTAGGACGGGGTGTCGTCGCCCGGCTCGACCAGCCCGTACCCCAGGTCCGTCGTCGTGTCGGCGTGGTTGACGAGGAACACGTCGCCGGGGCGCACGACGTTGCGCCGCCGCATCTCGAACGGGTCGATCCCCACCTCGCGCGCCAGCTCGTCGACCGCCGACTCCAGCCCGAACATCACCTGCCCCAGCCCGTACCCGCGGAACGCGCCGGACGGCAGCTGGTGGGTGTACACGGCCTCGGCGTCCACGCGCTTGGCCGGGCACCGGTACTGCGCGACCGACTCGTGGATGCCGTGGAACAGCACGCCCGGCGCGTGGTTGCCGTACGCGCCGGTGTCCGAGAGCACGTCCAGGTGCATCGCGGTCAGGCGCCCGTCGGCGTCGGCGCCCAGCGTGACCTCGACGCGCATCGGGTGCCGGCAGGGCGCCAGGGCGAGCTCGTCCTCGCGGGTCATCTCGTACTGCACGGGCCGTCCGGTGCGCAGCACGGCGAGGGTCACGAGGTCCTCGGTGAGCACCTCCTGCTTGCCGCCGAACCCGCCGCCGACGCGCGCCGCGACGACCCGCACGCGCTCGCGGTCGAGCCCGAACACGTGGCACAGCTCCTCGCGCACCAGGAACGGCACCTGCGTGCTGGTGCGGACCACGAGCCGGCCGTCGTCGTCGAGCCAGCCCACCGCCGCGTGCGTCTCCAGCGCCGTGTGCGACACGCGGGCCGTGCGCCACGTGCCCCGCACGACGTGCGCCGACGCCGCCAGCGCGGCCGCCACGTCGCCGACCTCGCCGTGGCTCGCGGCCACCACGTTGCGGGCCGGGTCGGCGATGCGGGACGCCGCGGCGTCCTTGTCACCGTGCACCAGCGGGGCCCCGGGGCGGCGGGCCTCCTCCGGGTCGAGGACGGCGGGCAGCGGCTCGTACTCCACGTCGATCAGCGCGCAGGCCGCCCGGGCGAGCGCCACCGAGTCCGCGACGACGGCCGCGACGCGCTGCCCGTGGAACCGCACGACGTCGTCGAGCACGCGCGTGTCGTCCGGGTCGTCCGTGCGGTGCTGGTGGCGGCCGGTCGAGAACAGCACGTCGGGGGAGTCGCGGTGCGTCAGCACGAGGTGCACGCCCGGCAGCGCCTCGGCGCGGCTCGTGTCGATCGCGACGACGCGCGCGTGCACGTGCGGTGAGCCCAGCACGGCCAGGTGCAGGAGGCCGGTCGGCACCTCGTCGAGCGTGAACGGCTCGCGCCCGCACACGATCCGCCGCCCCGCGGGCACGGCCACCGGGTCCCCGACGCCGCCGTCGCGCACGACGTTCGCCTTGCCCGCCAGCGCGTCGCGCACCGACCGGTACCCCGTGCACCGGCACAGGTTGCCCTTGAACCGGCGGACCAGCCCGTCCTCGTCGAGGTGCACGTGGCCGGCGTCGTCGGCCAGCGCCGTCGCGGTGACGACCATGCCGGCCGTGCAGAACCCGCACTGGAAGCCCTGGGCCTCGACGAACGCCTCCTGCACGGGGCTCAGCGCGTCGGGGGTGCCGAGGCCGGCGGCCGTCGTGACCTCGGAGTCGAGCGCGCGGGCCGCCGGCACGAGGCAGGAGTGGCGCGCCTGCCCGTCGACGAGGACCGTGCACGCGCCGCAGTCCCCGGAGTCGCAGCCCTTCTTCACCGCGACGTGCCCCTCCTGGCGCAGGAACGTGCGCAGGCACTGGCCCGGTGCGGGCGTCGCGGTGACGTCCTGGCCGTCGACCCTCATGCGGTCACCTCCTCGACGACCTCGTGCGCGAGCAGGGTCGTCACGGCGCGCCGCCAGTCCGGGGCGCCGTGCACGTCGTCGTACCACGTGATCCCCTCCAGGACCCTGCTGACCTGCGACGACGTCGGCACGGACGGGAACCGGAACCGGGCCGGGCGGGGCGTCGCGGCGGTCACCGTGAGCGTCACGCCACCGTCGGCGTCGCGCCGCGCGACGACCAGCGACGCCGAGCGGCCCACGGCCGTCAGCGACACCTGCCGCACCGCCGCCCGCGCCCGCAGCGCGTAGCCGGGCACGTCGAACGCGCGCAGCACCTCACCGGGCGCCAGCGTCGTGCAGCCGGGGCCGACGACGAGGTCGGCGACGGCCGAGCGGCGCTCACCACCGTCCGGCGTCCAGACCACGGCGACCGCGTCGAGGGCCACCAGCAGCGCCGTCATGGCACCGGCGGGCAGCGCCATCGCGACGTTGCCGCCGACCGTCGCCTGCCCCTGGACCTTGAACGACATCAGCAGGGCGTCCGCGCAGGCACCGACGAGCGGCCACGCGGCCCACGCGGGGTCGGGCACGTGCGCGGCGAGCTGCTCGACCGTGCACGTCGCGGCGACGCGCAGGCCGTCGGCGGTGCGCTCCAGCGGCTCCCACCCGAGCGTCGTCAGGTCGACGAGGCCCGTGACCCCGGGCTGCGGCTCGGAGAACAGCCAGGTGCCGCCGGCGAGCAGGCGCTCACCGGGCGCCAGGCGCAGGTCGGCACGCGTGCGGGCGGCCCGCAGGGACTCCACGGCGAGGTCCATCAGCGTGCCTCGACCTCTCCGAGCGTGCGGTACGCCGAGTCGATCGCGGCGACGCGCTGCTCACCCGTGCGTCCGCGCCGGGCCAGGACCGCGTCGGCGAGCGCGGCGACGACGGACGACGCGGCCGCGTACGAGTCGAACGCACCGCGGGCCTGCACCGGGCACTCCAGCCACCACGTCGCGTGGGCCGCCAGGGCTCGCGCGGTGGGGTCGGCGAGCAGCACCACGGGGGTGCCCGCGGCGTGCAGCCGCTCGGCGAGCGCGCGCACGCCCGGCGGGCGGCGGCGGAACGCGACCAGGACGACGGCGTCCTGCCCGGACAGGTCGACGACGTCCTCCGACCACGACTGCCCGGGCTGCGGGAGCAGCGTGACGTGCGGGCGCACCTGCGTGAGCTGCTGACGCAGGTGCAGCGCGACGGGGTAGCTGTTGCGCAGGCCCACGACGACGACGCGCGGCGCGTGCGCGAGCAGGTCGGCGACCGCGTCCACGTGCACCGCGAGGCTCGCCGCGGCCACGCGCACGGCGGCGCTCTCGGCGTCGGCGTGCGCGTCGAGGTCCGGCGCGGCACCGAGCGTCACCGGCAGGCCGTGGCCGCGCAGGCGCCGCAGGTGGTCGCGCACCTGCGTGAAGTCGTCGAAGCCCAGGCTGCGGAACAGGCGGCTCATGGTCGCCTTCGATACCCCCGCGAGGGTCGCGAGCTCGGCGGCCGAGTACGTCGCGAGGTCGCCGAAGTGCTCGAGCAGCACGTCGGCCCCCTTGCGCTCCTGGGGCGGCAGGTCCGCGTAGCGGGCGACGACGCGCTCGTCGAGGCGCAGACCGTCGAGCTCGGGTGCGGGCGGCGCGGCCGGCACGGCGGGTGCGGGTGGTGCCGGTGTGACGGCGGGGACCGTCGTCGTCACGCGGGTGCCTCCGCGTCGGCCCGGGCGGCGTCGGCCTGTGCGGCGTCCGCCTGTGCGGCGTGGGCCGCTGCTGCGTCGGTCCGCGTCGCGACGGTCCGCGCCGCGGCCGTCAGCGCGTCCAGCGCTGCCGCGACGTCGACCTCGCGCACCGACTCATCGGGGTGGTGGCTGATGCCGTCGCCGCAGCGCAGGAAGAGCATGCCGACGTCCGTCACGGCGGACACGGCCATGCCGTCATGCCCCGCCCGGCTCCACACGTCGAGGGGGTCGGTGTCACCGGTCGTCGCGACGCCGTCGCGCAGGGCGTCGCGCAACCAGCCGGCGCACGGGGTGGCGGGGGCCTCGTACACGTCGGTCACGCGCATCGTCAGGCTGCGCGCCGCGCAGACGTCGGCGATCCCGGCCAGCAGGGTCGCGCGCATCGCGTCGCGCTCACCGTCGGTCGCGGCCCGCAGGTCGACGGAGAACACGGCGCGGCCCGGGATGACGTTGACGGCGCCGGGCTCCACGGCGACCTGCCCGACCGTCGCGATCGCCCCCGAGTCGCGCACCGTCCGCTCGATCAGCACGATCGCCTCGGCGGCCCCGACGAGGGCGTCGCGTCGCCGGGGGTACGGCGTCCCACCCGCGTGCCGTGCCTCCCCGACGACCTCGACGCGGAACCGCTGCGCACCCGCGATGGTCGTGACCACGCCCAGCGAGCGGTCCGCCTCCTCCAGCAGCGGGCCCTGCTCGATGTGCGCCTCGAGGTAGGCCACCAGCTCGTCGGGCCGACGCGCGGCCGTGCCGACCAGCGCCGGGTCGAGCCCGAAGTCGCGGGCGGCCTGCTCGAGCGTCGTGCCGTGCGCGTCGCGCAGCGCCCACCACGCGTCGTCCCAGGTGCCGGCGAGCGCGCGGGACCCCAGCAGCGCGGTGCCGAAGCGTGCGCCCTCCTCGTCGGTGAACCCGACGACCTCCAGCGCGCACGGCCACGCGGGGACCTCGTCGCGCAGCCGCTCGGCAGCGGCGACGGCCAGCAGGACGCCGAGCATGCCGTCGTACCGGCCCGCGTCGGGCACCGTGTCGAGGTGCGAGCCGAGCAGCAGCGCCGGCAGGCCCGGCTCGCGTCCCTCGGCGCGTCCGCACAGGTTGCCGGCCTGGTCGCGCCACGTGCGCAGCCCGGCCGCGGCCATCCAGCCCTCGACCAGGCCCTGCGCCGCGGCGAGCGCGGGCGTCAGGTGCGCGCGGTCGAGGTGCTCCGCGTGCTCGCTGCACGCGGCGAGCGCGTCGCAGCGGCGCAGCACCTCGGCGGCGGACGTCACGCGGCGTACACCTCCTGCGCGGCGGTCACGCCGCCACCCGTCGGGACGGCCACGCCCTGCGTGCGCAGCACGTGCTCGAGCGCCGCGAGCGTGGTCAGCACCGCGTCCTTGCGCGCGTTGACGCCCATGGTCCCGATGCGCCACACCCGCCCGTGCAGCGGGCCGAAGGACGTGCCGATCTCGATCGCGAAGTCGTCGAGCATCGAGGCGCGCACCGCGTCGGCGACGACGCCCTGCGGGACCTCCACCGCGACGACGTTGTGCATCCTGTGCGCGACGTCGCCGAACACGCCGAGCCCGAGGCCCTGCACGCCCGCGAGCATCGCCGCCCCGGCGACGCGGTGGCGCTCGATCGTCGCGTCGAGCCCGTCCTCGACGACGATGCGCGCGCACTCGTGCGCGGCGTACAGCATCGACGTGGCCTCGGTGTGGTGGTTGAGACGCCGCGGGCCCCAGTAGTCGAGGAGCTGCGCGAGGTCGAGGTAGTTCGAGCGGATGACCGCGCCGCGCGGCTCGTCGTCGTCCGTGCGCAGGCCCTCCTCGACGTGACGTCGGGCCTGCACGACGTCCCGCGCGCGGTCCGACAGCGTGGCCGGTGCACTGCCCGACGGTCCGCCCAGGCACTTCTGCAGCCCGGCCGTGACGACGTCGAGGCCCCAGTCGTCCGTGCGCAGGTCGTTGCCGCCCAGGGACGCGGTCGCGTCGACGTACAGCAGGGCGTCGTGCTCGGCGCACACGGCGCCGAGGTCGGCCAACGGCTGACGCATCGTCGTGGAGGTGTCTCCGTGGACGACCGCGACGAGGCGTGGCCGGTGGGCGCGCACGGCGTCGGCGATGCGCTGCGGGTCGACGACCTGCCCCCACGGCGCCTCGACGGTCTCGACCACCGCCCCCGCACGCCGGGCGATCTCGACGAGCAGGTGGCCGAACCGCCCGAACACCGGGACGAGCACGCGGTCCCTGGGCTCGACGAGCGACACGACCGCCGCCTCGATCGCCGCGCGGGCCGTGCCGTCGACCAGCAGCGTCGCGTCGTTGGCGGTGCGGAACACCTGGCGGTACACGTACTGCGTCGCGTTCATGTACCCCGTCATCACCGGGTCGAACTGCCCGACCAGCGGGGCGGACATCGCGCGCAGCACGCGCGGGTCGGCGCTGATCGGGCCCGGCCCCATGAGCAGGCGGTGCGGGGGGTTCAGGGTCATGGGCGGCACGCTACGAAACGGCCGTTTCACCGAGGTTTCGGCCAGGTGCGCCGCGGGTCACGGACGCCCCAGGAGGCGGCCCGTGCCCGCGGTCACCGCCCCGTCGCGCACCACGACGCGCCCGCGCAGGACCGTGCCCGTGACCGACGCGGAGAGCTCGACCCCGTCGTACGCGCTGATGGGGTTGCGGTGGGCCAGCGCGTGCGCGTCCACGTGCAGCGGGACCCGCGGGTCGAGCACGAGGACGTCCGCATCGGCACCCGGTGCGAGGCGGCCCTTGTGGGGCAGCCCGACGAGGTCCGCGGTCCCCGTGGCCATCCAGCCGCTGACACGGGCGACGTCGATGCCCCGGGCCGCGGCGCCGTGGGCGACCGCCTGGAAGCCGACCTGCAGCCCGGCGACCCCGCCCCACGCCTGCTGCAGGTCCCCGTCACCACGCAGCTTCTCCTGCGCCGTCGCGGGGGAGTGGTCCGTGACGACCACGTCGATGATCCCGTCGAGCAGGCCGTCCCACAGGGCCTCCCGGTTGCCGGCGTCACGGATCGGCGGGCAGCACTTGTGCGCCGGCGACGCGTCGGGGATCGCCTCGGCGTCGAACGTCAGGTAGTGCGGGCACGTCTCCACGGTCACGGGCAGCCCCTCGGCGCGGGCGTCGGCGAGCAGGTCCAGCGCGCGGGCGCTCGACAGGTGCAGCACGTGCACGCGGCAGCCGGTCGTCCGGGCGCCCGCGACGACCCGCGCGATCGCGGCGGTCTCCGCCTCGTGCGGACGCGACGCGAGGAAGTCCCGGTAGGCACCGCCGGGGCGCACGGGCGCGTCCGCCAGCACCGCCGGGTCCTCGGCGTGGACGATGACGAGCCCGTCGAACGCCGCGACGGTCCGCAGCGCGGCGTCGAACGCCGCCGGTCCCAGGGGCGGGAACTCGTCGACGCCCGACGGTGACAGGAAGCACTTGAAGCCCATCACGCCCGCGTCCCACAGGGGGCGCAGGTCGTCCAGGTTGCCGGGCACCGCGCCGCCCCACAGCGCCACGTCGACCGAGAGCTGACCCGTCGCCGCGCGCCGCTTGGCGGCCAGGCCGGACGTCGTGGTGGTGGGCGGGATGCTGTTGAGCGGCATGTCCACGAGGGTCGTGACACCGCCCAGCGCCGCGGCGCGCGTCGCCGTGGCGAACCCCTCCCACGCCGTGCGGCCCGGCTCGTTGACGTGCACGTGCGTGTCCACGACGCCCGGCAGCACGTAGGCGTGGTCCGGGGCCGTGAGCACGGGCCCGTCGACCGGGGCGTCGTACGCGTCGACCGCTGTGATGCGGCCGTCCGCGACGTGCAGGGTCGCGGCGCGCAGGGTCCCGTCCACGAGGACCTGGCGGCCGCGGACGCCGGCGACGAGGTCGCCGGGGGCGGGTGCGGCCAGGCGGACGGCGGTGCCGGGCCCCGGCGTCGCGGGACGCGTGTCGTCGTCGGGTGCGGTGGTCGTCACGGCGCGGCCCTCAGACGAACCCGGGGACGCAGGCCCACACGTGCGGCACCGGGGCGTCGCCCTCGCGGTGCACGGCCGCCTCGATCAGTCCGTACGGGCGGTCGGCGGCGTAGAACACCTCGTTGTCGTTCTCCAGCCCGAACGGCTCGAGGTCGACCAGGAAGTGGTGCTTGTTGGGGCACGACAGCCGCACCTCGGCCACGTCGTCGCACGCCTCGAGGACGGCGCGGCCCATCTCGAAGATGGTGTGCTGCAGCGCGAGGGAGTGCACCTGCGCGAAGGTCGAGAGCAGCAGGTCGCGCACGATCGGGTAGCGGGTCTCGAAGTCCACGTCCGCGGTCCGCCACCGCCACCAGGCGGTCACCGACGTCGCCAGCACGCGGTCCTTCGTCTCCCCGAGCGTGGTGTACCGGTCGCGGGGGAAGCCCCAGAACTCCGAGCCCGTCGTCTTGAGCACCGTGGCCCCCGTGAACCCGGAGACGACGTGCGCCCCGTCGCCGCCCAGCTGCACGACGGTGCGCCGGGTCTCGCGCCCCGTGCGGACGAACGCGTGGTCGTGCGGCTCACCGTCGACAGCGATGCGGTCCCAGGCGTGCACGTCGGCGGCGAACCGTCCGCCGGTGACCTGCGCGAACTCCTGGACGAAGTGCCGACCCAGCCGCAGCAGGAACTGCTCGGGGGAGCCGACGCCGTGCTCCTTCGCGAACGCGTACACGGTGTTCTTCTGCGTGTCGGTGGCCACGACGTGGGCGTTGTCGCCGGTGGTGTGGCAGGCGGTGAAGTCGCCGCGCAGCTGCGTGGTGACCGTGAGGTCCTCGATCTCGTGCACCGCGGTGTCGCGCGTGACGCGCACGAGCCGCACCTCGGCCTTCCCGTACTGGTTGGTCCCCAGGACCACGTCTCCCACGGCCATCGTCAGCTCCCTCGGTACGTGGTGTAGGCGAACGGGCTCAGCAGCAGAGCCAGGTGGTAGTGCGGCTGGTCGGCGTCGACCAGCACCTCCAGGTGGACGGCGGCGTGGACCGTCGGGACGCCGGCGGTCGCGAACCACGCCGCCGTGTCGAACCGCAGGCCGTACCGGCCGGTGCCCAGGACCGTGTCCCAGCGCAGCCGTCCGTCGGCGTCGGTGCGAGCCGCCTCCAGGGGCGTGCCGTCGCCCGCCAGCAGGGTCACGGCGAGGCCGACGGCCGGGCGGCCGGCGACGGCGTCGAGGACGTGCGTGGAGCAGGTCGTCATGCGACCGGGCCCCCCGCCGGGACGGCCGCGGGGGCGGCGGGGACCGTGCGTGCGGCGTCCGCGGACGTGGCGCGCGGCGGGGCGTCGTGCGGGGCACGGGGCGCCGGGGCGTCCGTCACGAGCGACGTCAGGCGCAGGAGGGCGATCTCGCGGAGCTGCTGCGCGGTGACCTCGGCCTCGGTGAGGTCGTCGTGCGTGAGACGCTGCTCGAGCAGCGCGAGGATCTCCGCGCTGCTGCGTCCCGCGGCGCGCACCAGGTAGACGCGCCCGAAGCGCCGCTCGTACCGGGCGTTGCCGGCGGCGAGCCGCGCGGCGACGTCCGCGTCGGAGGCGTCCACACCGGACTGCTCGTGCGTCGACATCGCGGCCGTCGGGCCGTCGCCGCGGTGCCGCTCGCCGATGCGGGGGTGGTCGGCCAGCGCCCCGTCGACGTCGACGTGCGCCCAGGCCAGTGCCTGCTCGGCGGCGTGGGCCCGGAGGTCGCCGACCGATCGGTACGGACGCGCCGCGACGACGGTCGCCACCCACCACGGCACGTCGGCGCAGGCGCCCACGACGGCCTGCGCGTCCGCCACCGGCAACGCGTTGAACTCCTGCAGCAGCATCCCGTGTCCTCTCGCCCGCGCCGACCGTAGGCGCTGGATGTGTCCCCGAGGGAAACGGTTGTTTCAGCAGCGTGAATACGTGTGGCCGGTGCCGGTGCCCGTCGGGTCAGCCGGTGCCGGCGAGGTCGCGGGCGAGCGCCAGCAGGTCGCGGTCCCGTCCGGGTGCCGCGACGAGGCACACGCCGACGGGCAGCGGCGCCCGCCGTCCGACCGGGGGGAGATCGCCCGGTCCCGTCCCTCGCCGTGCGGGCAGCACCACCGCCGGCAGGCCGCCGAGCCCGGCGACGCACGTCAGCCGCAGCGTGGCCGCCCGCACGGCGTCGAGCTCGGCGGGGGCGGGACGCGGCGCGACGGACGGCGTCGCGGGGACGACCAGCACGTCGTCACCGACGAGGTCGACGATCCGGTCGCGGATGGACTCGCGCGCCGCACCCGCGGCCCGGCCCGCGGCGTCCGTCACCGTGGACGCGACGGCGAACCGACCGGCGACGTCCGCCCCGAGGGCACCGGGGTGCGCGCGCACCCAGTCACCGTGGGCACGCCAGGCCTCCCACGCCTGGAGCACCCGGAACACCTCGGCCCACGCGCCGAGGTCGACGTCGTCCCACCGGTCGGTCGGGGTGGCACCGGCCGCGTCCGCGAACGCGGCGACCCGCGTGGCCACGTCGTCCTGGGCGGCGGCGAGCAGGGCGTCGCTCACGACGAGCCGCCCCGACCAGGTCCCCGTGGTCCCGGTGGGCAGCAGCACGTCGCCGACCTCGGCGAGCAGGTCCGCGTCGCGGGTGAGCCACCCCACCGTGTCGAACGTCGGCGCGAGAGGTACCAAACCCGTCGTGGTGACGGCGCCGTGCGTCGTCCGCACCCCGAACAGGCCCTGGTACGACGCGGGCACACGGATCGACCCGCCGGTGTCGGTCCCCAGGCCGATGTCCGCCTGCCCGAGCGCGACGGCGGCGCCGGAGCCCGACGACGAGCCCCCCGGCACCCGGCCCGGCGCCCGGGGGTTGGGCGGTGTGCCCGAGTGCGCGTTCGTGCCCGCGAGCGAGTAGGCCAGCTCGTCGGTGCGGGCCACGCCGCGCACGTCCGCACCGGCGGCGAGCAGGCGTGCGACCGCCGTCGCGTGCGACCCCTCGACGTCCGCGTCGGCCAACCACTCCGGGTTGCCGGCTCCGACGCGCTGACCTGCGACCGCGAACAGGTCCTTCACCGCGACCGCCCGCCTCGCCAGGGGGCCGACCGCGGCTCCCGCGACCAGCGGGTCGCCCAGGACGCGCCACACGCGGGTGTCGGCAGCCGCCGCGGACGTGTGCACGTGCGCGGCGACGACCACCCAGCCGGTGGGTCCCCGCTCCCACAGCTGGGTCTGCTGACCGCGCCCGCCACGCAGCAGCTCGGTGACGGCGACGACGAGGGCGTGCTCGTCGTCCACGGTGCGCACGTGCACCTCCACCAGGCGGCGCGCCGGGGCGCCGCCGCGTGCCCCGCGGAAGGCCGCGATGCTGTCGTGCCCCACCAGGAGCCCCGTCGGGTCGCCGCGCAGCGTGTCCGGGCCGGGCGCGAAGAGCCGGTCGAGGGCGTCGAGGTCGTCGGTGCCCAACGCCCGCTCGTAGGCGCGGAAGGCCTCGAGCAGGCCGGCGGGCGGGTCCGTCCTCATGCGCCGACCCCGGTGCTCGGCCCGCCCTCGGGGGTGTCCCCGCTCGCGGGCTCCGCCAGGTCCGCGAGGCGGATCCGGGCGTGCACCCCGGTGACGCGGTCGACGACCTGCGACACGTCGAAGTCCGTCGCCGCCGACAGGTACGCCAGGGCGTGGGCGCGGTCCATGCCGAACCGGGCCTGCAGGAGGTCGAGCGCCGCACGCACGCACTTGCGCAGCGCCTCGTCCAGGTCGACGTCGAGCCCGGTGGGCACCAGGTGGTCCGCCGTGCGCACCAGGGGACCGCTCAGGGGGCCCAAGGCGGCGACGGCGTCCGCGCGCGGCAGCAGGTCGAACCGCAGCGTGACGCGCAGGGAGGCCTCGAGCGCCGTGAGGGCGACCTCGCCGTCGCCCTGGGCGAAGTGCGGGTCGCCGACGTAGGCGAGGGCGTCGTTCACCTGCACCGGCAGGTACAGCGTGGCACCGGCCTGCAGGAGGTTGATGTCGAGGTTGCCGCCGTGCGCGCCGGGCGGCACGGAGTGCGGGCGCTCGTCGCCCGCGACCGCGACCCCGAGGATGCCGGGGAAGGCGGCGACGGGGAACGAGACGGTGCGCGGGCTGCCGGCGGCGCGCGGCATGACGGCGCGGGTCCCGGACGCGTCCAGGTGGGCGAGGACGCTGACGACGTCGGCGCCCCCCTCGGGCATCTCGCCCGGCAGGGCGCCGCGCCCGTGCCGGTTCGAGATCACGCCGTAGGGCACGCGGGGCAGCGTCTCGAGCACCGTGATGGCCAGGACGTCGCCGGGACGCGCCCCGCGCACGGCGATCGGCCCGGTCACGACGTGCGGGCCGTCGTGCACGGGGTCGTGCGGGTGCGCGGACGCGGCGAGCGCGACGGCGTCGGACAGCACGTCCGTGAGCCCGTGGGCGCCGAAGTACGCGCGGGGGTCGCGGCCCTGGTCCTCCAGCAGCCCCTCGTGGCTGAGCGTGTCGACCGTGACCTCGGTGCCGGGGTCCACCGTGAGGACCGGGGCGTCGCCCGCGCACGGCAGCCGGCCCCACAGCACGTTCTCGGGGGTGGACGGCAGGTAGGTGGCGGCGCGCACGGGGCCGGTACCGGGGTCGAGCAGCATGCGCCGGACTGTAGGCGGCGTCGGTGTCCGGCATGTTGCGCGGTGCCACAGGGCTGTGGACGGGGCCCCGGACCGGCCGGTAGGCGGCACCTGATCCCGCGTCGACCCGACCACACGTCCGGCTGTCGGAGGGGTCGTCCACGGATGTGCCCGCCGGGTGCGGTGCCGGCACACCCCGGGCAGCAGGCTCGACGGACGCCCGACCTGGGACCGGTGGCGGAGGGAGGCACGGTGGAACGGGTACGCACGGCGACGGTGGTGGGGGTGGTCGGCGCGGCCGGCGGGGTCGGGGCGTCGACGCACGCGGCGCTGCTCGCGCGGCGGCTGTCACGGAGCACGTCGACGGTGCTCGTGGACCTCGACCGGGGCGGCGGCGGTCTCGACGTCGTGGTCGGCGTCGACGTCGTCGCGCTGCTGCCCCGCTGGGGCGCGTGCGCCGTGCTGTCAGGCGACCGGACGCGGTCGGCACCCGTCGACGCGGGGGTTCGGCTCGACGTCCTGCACGCGCTCGCGTGCGAGGTCGGGGCGCTCGTGCTCGACCTCGACCGCGCGGGCGTCGTGGACGGGGACGCGCCGCTCGCCGCGTGCGACGCGGTGGTCGTGGTCGCACGCCCCGACCTGCGCAGCGTCGCGGGCACGCTCGCGCTGCGCCCGCGGCTGCACGCGGCGGGGACCCGGTGCGGGCTCGTCGTCCAGGGGGCGGCGGGCCTGGGTGCCGCGGACCTGGCCGAGGCGAGCGGGTTGGAGGTCTGGCACCTGGGGCGCGCGGACCGTGCCCTCGCGGCGCGGGCCGAGCGAGTCGGGCCCGGTGGCCGCGGTCGCGCCGCGCGGACCGCCGACACCGTGGTCCGTCGGCTCGGGCTCACCGCATGAGCGTGGTGCCGAGCGGGCGCGGGGCGGGTGCGACGGCTGCCCGGAGCAGCGCACCCGCACGGCGTGCCCCGCCCGTCGCCGTCCTGGACCGGGTCCGCGCCGACCTGCGGGTACGTCCGGCGGGATCCGCGGACCTCGCGGTGCTGGTGGACGAGGCGCTGCGGGCCCACGGCACGCTCCTGGGGCCGGTGCCGCTCGCGGAGACGGTCCGCGCGGTGGCCGACGAGCTGGTCGGTGCCGGTGCGCTGCAGCCCTGGCTCGACGACCCTCTCGTCACCGACGTGCTGGTCAACGCGCCGCAGGAGGTGTGGGTGGAGCGCGCCGGGGCGCTGGTGCGCGTCCCGGTCGACCTGGGCACGCCGGCAGACGTCCGGGAGTTGGCCGTGCGCCTCGCGGCCGCCGCGGGGCGCCGCCTCGACGACGCGGCGCCGACCGTCGACGCCCGGCTGCCCGACGGCACCCGGCTGCACGCGGTGCTGCCGCCGCTGGCCGAGGCGTGCACGGTGCTGAGCCTGCGTGTCGTGCGGCCGCGTGGCTTCACGCTCCCGGACCTGGTGGCGGCGCGGGCCGTCGTGCCACCGCTCGTGCCGTTGCTCGAAGGGCTGGTCCGGTCCCGCAGCAACGTGCTCGTGTCCGGCGCCACCGGCGCGGGCAAGACGACGCTGCTCGCCGCGCTGCTGTCCCTGGTGCCGCACGACGAGCGCATCGTGCTGGTCGAGGAGGCGGGTGAGCTGGTCGCCGACCACCCGCACGTCGTCCGCCTCACGAGCAGGCCGGCGAACGTCGACGGTGCCGGCGGGGTCGGCCTTGCGGACCTCGTGCGACAGGCGCTGCGCATGCGGCCGGACCGCATCGTGCTGGGCGAGTGCCGGGGCGCGGAGGTGCGCGAGGTCCTCGCCGCGCTCAACACCGGCCACGAGGGAGGCTGCGCCACGCTGCACGCCAACACCGCGGCGGACGTCCCCGCGCGGCTCGAGGCGCTGGCGGCGCTCGCGGGCCTCGACCGTGCGGCGGTGGCCGCGCAGGCCGCCAGCGCGGTCGACGCGGTGCTCCACGTGCGACGCGTCCGGCGCGGGGCGGACGCCGGGCGCCGGTACCTCGCGGAGGTGGCGGTGGTCGACCGCGGGACGGACGGCGGGCTGCGCGTCACACCGGCCGTCGTGGTGGGGGAGGACGGGACCACCCGGACGGGCCCGGGCGCGCGGCGTCTGTCCGAGCGGATCGGGTCCGAGCCGTGAGGGCGTGCCTCGGCACACCGGCGGTCCGTGCCGACCGCGTCGGTGCCGGCCCGTGAGCGGCCTCGTCGCCGTGCTCGTGGCGCTCGCGGTCGTCGCCGCGGGGGGCCCGCCCGTGCGGCGCCCGCCCGAGGCGCGCCGAGGTCGTGCCCGCGGTCCGCGGGGCCGGCTGACGGCACGGCTGCGGGGCGGGTGGGGGCCGTGGCGCCGACGCGGCGCACCGTCCGGGCCCGACACCGACCTGGCCGGGCTCCTGCACGCCGTCGCGGCACAGCTCCGTGCCGGTGCCCCGCCCTCTGCCGCCTGGGCGCACGTGCTGGGCACGGCGGTCGACGGGCAGGTTCCCGACGTCGACGTGCTGATCGGGTCGACCGGTGCGCGCGGGGAGCGATCGCGCGCTCGCGCCGTCGTCGCCGGGGCCCGTGTCGCGTCCGAGACCGGCGCGCCGCTGGCCGACGTGCTGGCGGACCTCGCCGACGCGGTGGCCGCGGACGCGGAGCTCGCCGGCGACCTGGAGGCCGCCCTCGCCGGCCCGCGTGCCACCGCCCGGGTGCTCACCCTGCTCCCGGTGATCGGCCTGGTGGTCGGGACGGCCATGGGCGCGCAGCCGTGGCGGGTCCTGCTGGACGGCCGGCTGGGCAGCGGGCTGGCGGTGACCGGCGTGCTGCTGCTCGCCGCGGGGCGCGGCTGGGTCGCCGCCCTCGTGCGTCGGGCGGGTGCATCGTGAGCCCGCCCATGGTCGGGCTGGTCGTCGCGGTCGCCGTGCTGCTGGCGGGGTCGCCGTGGGTCGTCGCGCGTGCGCCGCGCCGGGTCGCGGGCGGGGCCGCGGCGTGGCGGGGCGCCGACGTCGCAGCCCGGCGGTGGTCGGCCGGTGCCCGGTCCCACCCCGCCGGTCGCGTGCACCGTCGCCGCGTCGGCCGGCTCGACGCGGACGTCCTCGACCCGGCGTTCGTCCTCAACCTGTGCGCCGCCGCCGTGCGGGGCGGTGCGGCCGTGCCGACCGCGCTCGTGGCGACCGGGCGCCACCTGCCCGGCGCCGAGGGGCAGGCGCTCGTGCACGTGGGGACCGCGCTCGGACTCGGGGCGTCCTGGCAGTCCGCGTGGGCGGGGGTGCCGCCGTCCGTCGCGGCGCTCGGAAGGGCGCTCGACGCGGGCCGCGGGGTGGGTGCGTCGCCCGGGCCGCAGCTGCGGGCCGCGGCCGCCCGCCTGCGACGTGAGCGCCGTGCGCGCGTGCGCGTCGCCGCCGGTGCGCTGGGCGTGCGCCTCACCCTGCCGCTGGGGCTGTGCTTCCTGCCGGCGTTCGTCCTGCTCGGGCTCGTCCCGGTGGTGGTCGGCCTGGCCGGTGACCTGCTCGGCGGTGGTCGGTGACGGCCGGGCGGGAGGGGCGGGCCGCACCCCGCTCACCCACCCACAGCCACCCGTGGTGGCGCGCCGTCCACCGGTGCACCCGGTCGACGCACGCGGTGAGGTGCCGCCCGAGCACGCTCGCCGCAGGAGCCGACCGGCTCCCGGCCCGCGTCGCGGGCCCGGTCCAGGACGAAGGAGCAGTGCGGCATGGGACGGACGATGAGGCAGGTGCCCGGTCACCCGGGCAGGGCGCCGGCGGTGCGGGCACGGGCCGCGGTGGGTCGGAGCTCGGTGGTGGTGTCGACCGTGGAGCGCCTGCGGGGCGTGCACGCGCGGGCGGGCGACGCGGGCATGGCGACCGCCGAGTACGCGATCGCGACGCTGGCGGCCGTCGGGTTCGCGGGGGTGCTGGTGGTCGTGCTGAAGGGGAACGAGGTGAAGGGCCTGCTCACGGGGATCGTGCGGCAGGCGCTCGGCGGATGACGCGGCGGCGCCGCGGTGCCGGCCCGGCCGCCGGTGCCGCGGTCGTCGGCGGTGACCGCGGCGCCGTCACCGCCGAGCTGGCCGTGGGTCTGGTCGCCGTGGCGGTGGTCCTGCTCGCCGTCCTCGCCACGGGTGCGGCGACGATCACGCGGATGGCCTGCGTGGACGCCGCCCGCACGGGTGCACGGGTCGCTGCCCTCGGTGAGTCCGACGCGGAGGTGAGTGCCGCAGCGCGCCGCGTCCTCGGCGCCCGTGAGGGACGGGTGGGCCTGACTCGGGAGGACGGGTGGGTGACGGTCGACGTGAGTGTCCCGTTCACCGGGTGGCCGGGCGGGATGCAGGCGCGTGCCAGCGCGACCGCACGGGCGGAACCGTGAGCACGCGAGCCGCCCTCGCCCGCGACGCGGGCTCGGGGTCCGTGCTCCTGCTCGCGGTGGTCGCCGTCGCGGTCGCGCTGGCCGGGGGTGCCGGGCTCGTGGGGTCGGCCCACGTCGCGGCGGCCCGGGCAGCGGCCGGGGCGGACCTGGCGGCGCTGGCCGGCGCGCAGCTGCTCGCGGACGGCGGGACCGACGCGTGCGACCGGGCGGCGGAGGCAGCCGGCAGGAACGGGGCGAGCATGGTCGCGTGCGCGGTCGGACCGCACGGTGCGGTCACCGTCGAGGTGCAGGTACCGGCCGTGCTCGGGTCCGCGCACCAGGTCGCCCGGGCCGGGCCGCGCGGGGCGACCGCAGCCGGGCGACGCGGGTCACGAGGGCGTGCCCACGGCGTGGGACAGCACGGTGGTGAGCAGGCGGAGGGCCGCGGCCTTGTCCAGCGGCTCGTTGCCGTTGCCGCACTTGGGCGACTGCACGCAGGCCGGGCAGCCGGTCGCGCACGGGCAGGCGGCGATCGCGTCACGCGTCGCGGCCAACCACACCGGCCCGAGCCCGAACCCCCGCTCCGCGAAACCCGCCCCACCGGGATGCCCGTCGTGGACGAACACCGTGGCGTGGCCGGTGTCGGGGTGCACCAGTGTCGACAGGCCACCCAGGTCCCAGCGGTCGCACGTCGCCAGCAGGGGGAGCAGCCCGATCGACGCGTGCTCGGCGGCGTGCAGCGCGCCCGGCGCGGCCTCCAGGGTCACCCCCGCGGCAGCCATGACCTCCGGTGGGGCGGTCCACCACACCGCCGTGGTCCGCAGCGTCCGTGCCGGCAGGTCGAGCTCGTGCGTGGACAGCACCTGCAGGTCCGGGATCCGTCGTCGCTGGTAGCCCACGACCTGCGTGGTGACGTCGACCTGTCCGTAGCACCACGTGACGGGCCCCCAGACGACCTCGCGCTCGACGTCGACCACGGCCGTCGAGGTGATCCACCGTGCCCACGTGCCGTGGTCGACGTCCCGCCGGGTCGCCAGGGCGACACCGTCGTCGAGGTGCAGCTCGTCCACCACGTAGGTCGCCCCGAGGTGCACGTACACCGCGCCGGGGTGGACGGTGGCATCGGCCGAGGCCGCGTCGACCGTACCCAGCAGACGTCCCGTCGCCGTCTCCACCACGCGCACCGGCTGGCCACCCGCGCCGCGCAGGTCGGTCATGCGGCTGGCGGGCTCGGCGTGCGTCCAGTACCACCCCGAGACGCGTCGACGCAGGATGCCGCGCTCGGTGAGCTCCGTGAGCAGCCCGAGGGCGCGGTCACCGAACAGCTCCAGCTCCTCCGTGCGCAACGGGCGCTCCGCCGCGGCGGCGCACAGGTGCGGCGCGAGGACGTAGGGGTTGCCGGGGTCGAACACGGTGGCCTCGACCGGGGCGTCGAGCGCCGCCTCCGGGTGGTGCACGAGGTAGGTGTCCAGCGGGTCCTCCCGGGCGACCAGGACGACGAGCCCCTCGGCGCCGGCGCGGCCGGCGCGGCCCGCCTGCTGCCACAGCGACACGCGCGTGCCCGGCCAGCCGGCGATCAGCACGGCGTCGAGACCGGAGATGTCGACACCGAGCTCGAGGGCGTTGGTGGTCGCCAGCGCCCGGAGATGACCCGCCCGGATGGCCCGCTCGAGGGCGCGGCGCTCCTCCGGCAGGTAGCCGCCGCGGTACGACGACACCAACGACGGCAGGGTCGGGTCGACGGCAGCCAGGTGGTCGCGGGTCGCCGCGGCCACCGACTCCGCACCGCGCCGCGACCGCGTGAACGCCAGCACTCGGGCGCCCGCCGCGACCAGGTCGGCGAGCAGGTCCGCCACCTCGGCGGTGGCCGTCCGCCGCGGGTTGTCCTGCGGCAGCGCGACGAGGTCCTCACCGGTGCCCAACGGCCCCGAGCCCTCGCCCGCCTCGGGCGCGGCCGGTTGCGCCGCGGTGACGTCCGGCGGGGTCGCGCCGCCGGACGTCGGGACGTCATCCGTGGCGTCGTCGTCCCCGGGGTCTGCCGCGTGCAGGTCGCGCCGTGGCACGGGGACGACCGTCGCCCAGGGGTCCTCGTCGGGCAGCAGCGACGCCCACGGCCCGCCGCCGCCCGGGAGCTCCGGCGGCTGCCACAGCACGAACGTCTTGCGGCCCGCCGGCGACGTGTCGACCGTGACGGCGTGGACGTCCTGCGCGGCCACGCCCAGGAGTCGTGCGGCGCTCGCGGCGGGGTCGGACGTCGTCGCCGACGCGAGGACCATCACCGGCGCCGCGCCGTACGCCGCGGCGAGCCGCCGCAGCCGCCGCAGCACGAGCGCCACGTGCGCACCGAACACACCACGGAACGCGTGGCACTCGTCGACCACCACGTACGCGAGCGACGACAGCAGGCGCGACCACTGCGAGTGCGCAGGGAGCATCGCGAAGTGCAGGAAGTCCGGGTTGGTGAGGACGACGTCCGCGTGCTCCCGCACCCAGCGCCGCTCGTCGCGCGACGTGTCGCCGTCGCACGTCGCGACGCGCACGTCCCGCGTCCCGGCAGCGGTGAGCAGCCGCTCCAGACCCGCGAGCTGGTCGGCCGCGAGAGCCTTGGTGGGGCTGAGGTAGAGCACGGTGGGTCGGCGACGGACCGTCTCGATGCGCCCCGGGTCGAGGAGCGTCCCGGCGGCCCCGCGACGCACGGCCGACAGCCCCGGCAACCAGAAGGCGAGCGACTTGCCCGACCCGGTCGACGTCGCCAGGACCGTGTGACGCCCCGACCACGCCGCGTCCGCCGCGTCGACCTGGTGCTCCCACGGCCGCTCGACACCGAGGGCCCGGTAGCCACGCACCAGGTCCGGGTCCGCCCAGTCGGGCCAGTCCGCGCGGCGGCCCTCCCGGGCCGGGAGGTGCCGCACGTGGGTCGCTCGGTCCGCCCGCCGGCCACCGGCGAGCAGCACGTCGAACAGCTCGCCCGGCCCCACCCCCCGATCCTCCCACCACCCTCGCCCGCACCGGCAGCGCCCTCGCACCCGCGTCCCCCGAGAGAGTGCGGCCCGGCCCGCGCCCCTCCTGACCTGGCATGTGACGGCTGGATGGCGCACCCGCCGGTGGGGTGGGGCGTCGTCGGAGGCCAGGTGGGGGAGGATCGCGGGGTGCGTGTCATCGACCTGAACGCGGACCTCGGCGAGGGGGACGGCCCGTGGCGTCTCGAGCCGTCGGCGGACGACGCGCTGCTGACCCTCGTCTCGAGCGCGAACGTCGCCGCGGGGTTCCACGGCGGTGACTCCGCGACGATGGCCGCGACCTGCGCGGCGGCGCTTCAGCGCGGTGTCGCCGTGGGGGCGCACCCGTCGTACGACGACCGCGAGGGGTTCGGCCGACGGCGTCTCGACGTCCGACCCGAGCTGCTGCGCGCCCAGGTCGCGCACCAGCTCGGCGCGCTCGCTGCGGTGGCCCGGTCGGTCGGTGCACGCGTGACGCACGTCAAGCCGCACGGCGCGCTCTACAACGCGGTGGTGCACGACGAGGTGCAGGCCCGCGCCGTCGTCGAGGCGGTCCTCGCGGTCGACCCCGCACTGGCCGTGCTGGGTCTGCCGGGGTCCCGCGTGCTCGCGGTGGCCCGGGCCGCCGGCCTGCGCATCGTCGCCGAGGCCTTCGTCGACCGCGGCTACGCGCCCGACGGCACGCTGGTCCCGCGTGACCGGCCCGGTGCCCTGGTCACGGACCCTCAGGCGGCTGCCGCCCGCGCCGTGCAGATGGCGGTGCACGGGACCGTCACGGCCGTCGACGGCACGGTCGTCCGGGTCGACGCGCTGTCGCTCTGCCTGCACTCCGACACCCCCGGGGCCGTGGCCATAGCGACCGCCGTGCGCGCCGCGCTGGACGCCGCGGGCGTCGAGGTCCGGCCGTTCCGCACGGCGGGCGAGGTGCCGCTGCTGCCGGGCGGCGCGGCGCAACCCCGCACCGGCGGTGCGCAGCGGGTGCGCCCTGACGACGTCGCCGCGCCCCGCGTGCGCCCCGACGACCTCCCGGCGCCCCGCGTACGTCCCGACGACCTCCCGGCGCCCGACCCGCGCGACGCCGTGCTGGACGCGGGCGATGCCGCGACGGACCGACCCGGCGAGGCTCGGGCGCCGCGTGATGGAGCGCGCGGCGAGGGACCAGCTCGGTGAGCGGTGCCGCCGGGACGGACGCGCCCGGGACGGACGCGAGAGGCCGCACGCCCCGGGTCCTGCCGTGCGGTGAGGACGCGGTCCTCGTCGAGCTCGCGGACCTCGACGGGGTGTCCGCCCTCGCGGACGTGCTCCGGACCGACCCTCCGCCCGGCGTGGTCGACGTCGTGCCCGCGGCGCGCACGGTCCTCGTGCGTGGGGACGTGCGGCGTCGCGCGGTGTGGCTGGCGGCCGTGACCCGCGCCGCCGTCGCCGGACCTGCCGCCGACGGACCCGCCGCGGGCGACCGGCCGACCGGTCGGGTCGTCGACATCCCGGTCGTCTACGACGGGCCCGACCTGGCGCAGGTCGCCCGTGCGACGGGCCTGTCCGTCGAGGAGGTGGTGGCGCGGCACCTCGCAGGCGGTCCCGGCGGGTACCGCGTCGCGTTCGGCGGGTTCGCCCCCGGGTTCGCGTACGTGGTGGGTGTCGACCCGCGGTTGCACGTCCCACGGCTCGCGACGCCCCGCACCCGCGTGCCGGCGGGCGCGGTCGCCCTCGCGGGCGACTACACCGCGGTCTACCCGGCGGCGTCACCCGGCGGCTGGCAGCTGCTGGGCACGACGTCCGTCGCGATGTTCGACGTCGGCCGCGGGCGGGACGCGGCGGCCCTGCTGAGGCCGGGTGACGTCGTGCGGTTCGTGCCCGCGCCGGCCGTCCCGCGGGCGGTCGCGGCGCCACGCGCAGCGCCACCGTCGGCCGCACCACACGCCCCGGGCCGCACCGTCGCACAGGACAGCACCGTCGCCCCGGACAACACCGTCGCCCCGGGCAGCCCCATCGACCCGGACAGCCAAGTCGCCCCGGACAGCCCCGTCGCCCCGCCCTCACCCGTCGCCCCGTCCCCACCCGTCGCCCCGCCCTCACCCGTCGCCCCGTCCCCACCCGTCGCCCCGCCCTCACCCGTCGCCCCGTCCCCACCCGTCGCCCCGCACGCGGGCGCGCGGGCGGTGACGGTGCTCGCCACCGGGCCGCTGCTGTTGCTGCAGGACCTCGGCAGACCGGGCCTGGCGGCGGTCGGGGTGCCGCGCTCCGGCGCCGCCGACCCGGACGCGCTGCGGCGTGCGAACCGGCTCGTCGGCAACCGGCCCTCCGCGGCGGGGCTCGAGGTCGTGCTGGGCGGCCTGGTGCTGCGGTGCACGGCGACCACGGCCCTCGCCCTGACCGGTGCGCCGGTGGCCGCGGACCTCGACGGTGCGGCGGTGCCGCACGGTGCTGCGATCCGCGCCCCCGCGGGTGCCGTGCTGCGGCTCGGGTCGCCGCCGGAGGGCCTGCGCACCTGGGTGGCGGTGCGTGGGGGCCTCGCCGTGCCGAGCGTGCTCGGGTCGCGCTCCGCCGACGTCCTGTCGGGGCTCGGGCCGGCGGCGGTGCGACAGGGGGACGTGCTGCCGCTGGGGGACGACGTCGACGGCCTGCCGGAGCCGGCGCTGCCGGACGGTCCCGTCCCTGCCGTCGAGGTCCACGGTGTCGAGGTCCACGGTGTCGCGATCCCGGGCGTCGCGGTCCCGGGCGTCGCGGGCCCTGATGTCGAGGTCCCCGGCCACGTCCTGCTCCCGGCGTCGGACGGTCCTCGGCTGGACCACCTCGACGCCCGCGGCCGCGCGGCCCTGTGGGCGACGGTCTGGGACGTGTCGCCCGCGAGCAACCGGGTCGCCGTGCGGCTGGCGGGCGCGCCGCTGATGCGCCGGGCGCTCGGGGAGCTGCCGTCCGAGGGCCTGGTCGCCGGGGCGGTCCAAGTGCCGCCCGACGGTCAGCCGGTGGTGTTCGGCGCGGACCACCCCGTGACCGGTGGCTACCCGGTGGTCGCCGTGCTGACGCGCGAGGGCCGGGCGCGCGCGGCACAGCTGCGCCCCGGGCAGCGCGTGCGCCTGACCAGAACTGACGTCCCGCCGATCCATCCCTCGTGACCAGCGACGACGTCGCCGGACCGCTCGCGGAGCGTAGGTAAGGCTGTGCTAAGTTCTCGCCTGCCGCGGCTCGTCCGCCGTCGTCCCCCTCCCGAGGAGCACAGGTGAAGCACGTCCGTCCCCGCACCGTCCTGGCCGCGCTCGCGGCGACCGTCGCGCTCGCCCTGTCGGGGTGCAGCGCGTCGTCCTCCGCGGCGCCGGCCGCATCGGCGCCGGCGAGCGACGCCACCGAGGACGCGTCGTGGCCCCGCACGGTCACCCACGAGCAGGGCGAGCTCACGCTCGACGCCGCGCCGCAGCGGATCGTGTCGACGACGCCGTCGGCGACCGGCACGCTCCTGGCGATCGGCGCCCCGGTCGTGGCGAGCGCCGCGACAGCGCCGGGCACGGCCGTCGCGGACGAGGACGGGTTCTTCCGCCAGTGGGGCGACGTGGCGCGCGAGCGCGGCGTCGAGGTGCTCTACCCGAATCTCGAGCTCGACCTCGAGGCGATCATCAGCGCGGAGCCCGACCTGGTCGTGGTCTCCACCTCGGGTGCCGACTCCGTGCTCGACCAGTACGAGCAGATCGCCGAGCTGTTCCCGACGGTCGTCGTCAACTACTCGGACAAGTCGTGGCAGGACCTGGCCACCGACCTCGGGGAGATCACCGGTCACGAGGACGGCGCGGCCGACGCGATCGCCGACTTCGACGCGTACGTCGCCGAGGCGGCCGAATCCCTGACCCTGCCGGACGGTCCGGTGTCCGTCGTCTCCTACAACGGCCCCACCGACGACTCGGCGATCGCCAAGGAGACGTCCCCCTGGGCGGGCATCCTGGGTGACCTGGGCCTCGAGGTCGTCGGCGCCCCCGACGAGCTCGACACCTCGGAGCAGGTGCGTCAGGACGTCGCGTGGGTCTCCTTCGAGAACCTCACCGCGGCGATCACGGGTACGCAGGTGTGGCTGCTGTCCGGCACCCCCGACGACGTCGCCGAGCTCACCGCGGAGCCGACCCTGCAGAACCTGGAGGCGGTGACCACCGGCCAGGTGTTCGAGCTGGGTCCGACCTCGTTCCGCCTCGACTACTACAGCGCGACCGCGCTGGTGGACACGGTCGTCGGGCACCTGGGCTGACCGACCCGTGCCCGTCGCGTCCGACGCACCGCAGCGCACGAGCCCGGCGCCGACCACCGGTCGGCGCCGGGCCGCGCTGGTGCTCACGGGTGCCCTCCTGCTGGTGCTCACCGCGGCGAGCCTGGCCCTGGGGTCCCGCACCGTCCCGCTGCACGAGACGTGGACGGCGTTCACGGCGTACGACGCGACCAACGACCTGCACCTGGTCGTACGGGAGCTGCGGGTGCCGCGCACCGCGCTGGTGCTGCTGGTCGGCGTGGCCCTGGGGCTGTCGGGTGCGGTCCTGCAGGCGGTCACGCGCAACCCGTTGGCGGAGCCCGGGCTGCTGGGGGTGAGCGGCGGCGCCGCGGCCGCGATCGTCGTGGGCATCGCCTTCTTCGGTGCGACGACGGTCGCGGGCTACGTCTGGTTCGGGTTCGCCGGCGCCGGCGCCGCGGCGGTCGCCGTGTTCCTGCTGGGCCGCGCGCACGACGCCGGCACCAACCCGGTGCGGCTGGTGCTGGCCGGCGCCGCGTTGTCGATCGTCCTGGCCGCGCTGACCCAGCTCGTCGTGCTGAACACCGGCGACCGCGTGCTGCAGGCGCTGCGGCAGTGGATGACGGGGTCGTTCCAGGGTCGCGGGGCCGAGGTGGTGCCCGTGGTCGCCGGGGCCGTGCTGCTCGGCGCGCTCGTGTGCGTCGCGGTCGCGCCCGGGCTCAACGCGATGAGCCTGGGCCAGGACCTCGCGACCGCGCTCGGGCTCGACCTGCGTCGCACCGTCGTGCTCGCCACCGTCGCGGTGCTGGTGCTCGCCGGGGCGGCGACGGCAGCGGCGGGCCCGGTCGCGTTCCTCGGCCTGGCGGCACCCCACGCGGCGCGCCTCGTCGTGGGCCCCGACCAGCGGCGCGTCCTGCCGGCGTCGGCCCTGGCGGCCACGGTCCTGCTGCTGGTGGCCGACGTCGCCGGGCGCCTGGTGGACCACCCGCAGGAGGTCGGGGCCGGGGTCATGGCAGCCCTCGTCGGCGGGCCCGTGTTCGTCGCGCTGGCGCGCCGACGCAGGTTCGTGCGCCTGTGACCGCCACGCCCGCCCCGGCCGGCACGGGCACCGTCGCCGCGCCGTCGGTCACCCTGCGCCGCGGCCCTCTGTCCTGGCGCCTGCACCCGCGCACCGTGACCGTGTGCGTGCTGCTCGGCGTGCTGCTGCTGGTCGTCGCGGTCCTGGCCCTGGGCACCGGCTCGCTCGCGCTGTCCCCGGCGCGCGTCGTGGACGTCCTGCTGGGGCGCGGGGACACGACGGCGAGCACGGTCGTCACCCGCATCCGTGCGCCGCGCGTGCTGACCGGGATCCTGGTCGGCGCCTGCCTGGGCGTCGCCGGTGCGGTGCTGCAGTCGCTGTCGCGCAACCCGCTGGGCTCCCCGGACGTCATCGGGTTCACCGCGGGCGCGGCGACCGGTGCGGTCGTGCAGATCGTCCTGGTGGGCGCGGGGCCGGGAGCCACGGCGGCCGCCGCGGTCGGCGCGGGCGTGCTCACCGCGCTCGTCGTGTACGGGCTGTCGGTCCGCCGTCGCGTGAGCGGGTCGTCGCGCATCGTCCTGGTGGGCATCGGGGTCGGCGCCGTCCTCGAGGCCGTGACGAGCCTGGTGATGTCCCGCGGTGACATCGACGACGTGGCCGGTGCGCAGGTCTGGCTCGCCGGCTCGGTGAACGGGCGCACCTGGGACCACGTCACCACCGTGGCCGTCGCCCTCGTGCTCGTGCTGCCCGTGGTGCTGGCGCACGCCCGGCACCTCGACCTCCTGGCCATGGGCGACGACACCGCCCAGCAGCTCGGTGCACGGGTGGAGCGCACCCGCCTGGTGCTGGTGCTGGCGTCCGTGACCCTCGCGGCGGCCGCGACCGCTGCGGCCGGTCCCATCGCGTTCGTCGCGCTGGGGGCACCGCAGCTGGTGCTGCGCCTGACGCGCTCCCCGCGGGTGCCCGTGCTCTCGGCGGGTCTGCTGGGAGCGGTCCTGCTCGTCGCCACCGACCTGGTGACCCAGCGGCTGCCGTTCGCGGCCGCCGTGCCGATCGGGCTGATGACCGGCCTGCTCGGCGGCGTGTACCTGCTGTGGCTGCTGACCCGGCCGGGGAGGATCTGACCCGTGCCGCCCGACGAGAGGACCCCATGACCACGCTCGCGGCCCGCGGCGTGACGCTCGGCTACGACGGCCGGACCGTCTCGACCGACCTCGACGTCGAGATCCCGGACGGATCGTTCACGGCGATCATCGGCCCCAACGCCTGCGGCAAGTCCACGCTGCTGCGCGCCCTGTCGCGCCTGCTCGCGCCCACGGCCGGCCGGGTCGTGCTCGACGGCCGGGAGATCCGCGAGTACTCGACGCGGGACGTGGCGCGTCGCCTGGGTCTGCTGCCGCAGTCGTCGCTCGCCCCCGACGGCATCACGGTCGCCGACCTCGTGGGCCGCGGGCGGTTCCCGCACCAGTCCTTCCTGCGGCAGTGGTCGCCCGACGACGAGCGGGCCGTGCGCGAGGCGATGGCCGCCACCGGTGTCGCCGAGCTCGCGGACGTGCCCGTCGACCAGCTCTCCGGCGGCCAGCGGCAGCGGGTCTGGCTGGCGCTGGTGCTCGCGCAGCAGACGCCGCTGCTGCTGCTGGACGAGCCCACGACGTTCCTCGACGTGGCGCACCAGATGGAGGTCCTCGGCCTGTGCCGTCGCCTGCACGCGACCGGGCGCTACACGATCGTCGCGGTGCTGCACGACCTGACGATGGCGTTCCGGTACGCCGACCACGTCATCGCCATGAAGGACGGGCGCGTGGTCGCCTCCGGCCCGGTCGAGGAGGTCGCGACCGCCGAGCTGGTCGGGGAGGTCTACGACATCCGCTGCCTGTGCCTGCCCGACCCGGTCACGGGACGACCCGTCGTCGTCCCGGTCGACCCGGACCATGAGCTCCCCGACGACGTCCCCGCCGGCGCCCTCGCCGACGGACCACCCACCCGCCTCCCCGGACGGACCGCATGACCGACCACGACCGCTCCCACCTGCCCGTCGCCGCGCGTGTCGTGGCCGTCACCGACCTCACGCCGCGCATGCGCCGTGTCACCTTCGCCGGGCCGGAGGTCGAGGCCTACCTGTCCGGCCGGTCGGTGCCCAACGTCAAGCTGTACTTCCCCCGGCCGGACGGTGAGCTGGACCTGCCCGAGCGTGCCGGCCACCGGTACACCTGGCAGCCGGGGCAGCGCGAGCGGGTGCGCACCTACACGGTGCGCCGCGTGCACCCCGACGGGTCCGCGATCGACGTGGACCTGGTCCGCCACGGGGACGCGGGCGTGGCGTCCGCGTGGGTGGAGCGGGTGCGTGTCGGTGACCGGCTGGGGCTGCTGGGCGGCGGCGGCCTGGTGCCCGGCCTGTGCGACTGGCTGCTGCTGGTGGCGGACGAGACGGGGCTGCCGGCCGCTGCGGCCATCCTCGAGGCGCTGCCCGGCACGACGCGCGGCGTCGCGCTGCTCGAGGTCGCCGACGCCGCCGAGGAGCAGGTGCTCGCCGGACCGTCGGGTGTGCAGGTGCGCTGGCTGCACCGCGACGGCGCGCAGCCGGGCACGACGACGCTGCTGCAGGACGCGATGGCTGACGTGGACCTCCCGGGCGACGGTGGTGCGCGGGTGTGGGTGTCCGCGGAGTCGCAGGTGGTGCGGTTCGCGCGCGGGCACCTGCGTGACCTGGGCTTCGACCGGCGACGCCAGCTCGTCATCGGGTACTGGCACCGCGGGCTGAGCGAGGTCGGGTACGCGGTGGAGTCGGACCACGACCGGGTGGACGGCGAGCTCGAGGTCGAGGCCGCGGCGGCCCGGCCGTGACGCCGTGACCCCGGACGCCGTGACCCCGCACGCCGTGACCCGCCCCGCTGAGCGTCCGGCCCCGCGTGTGCACGAGGCCGCCGGCTGGCGGTTCGACGAGCGGCACCCGGTCGCCCCGCCCGGGGTGCCGGTGCCGCGCGTGGTGGGCCCGGTCGAGCGTGCGTGGGCCGGTGCCGACCACGACGGGCGCCGGGACCTGCTGGCCCGGCTGCGCGCCGCGGGCTCGCCGGTCGTCGTCGACGAGGGCGGCACGTGCACGCTGACGTGGTGGTACGAGGACGGGGACGCCCGGGCCGTGGTGCTGGCGGCGAACGGGCTGCTGGACCACCGGGACGTCGGGGCGAGCGAGCTGGTGCCCCTGCGGGGCAGCGACGTCTGGACGATCACGTACCGGCTGCCGAGCGACTGGCGCGGGTCGTACGTGCTGACGACGCACCGGGGTGAGGGACCGCCGCCGTGGCGCACCGCGGACGACCGGCGCGCGGTCCGGCTGGCCGCGATGGCCGGCCGGCCCGACCCCGCCAACCCCCGGGTCATGGGGACCATGCACGATGCGGCGGTGTCCGTGGCGCAGGGCCCTGCGGCCCCGCCGCACCGCTGGTGGGTGCCGGGCCGCCCGACACCGCCGGCCGAGCTCGTCCTGCCGGCGACGGCGCACCGGCGGGCCCGGCGCGTCTGGCTGCACACCACGCCGGGCCTGCCGGACGACCGTGAGGCGCCGCTGCTGGTCGTCCACGACGGCCAGGTGTGGGCGCGGTCCGTGCCGCTGGCCGCGTCGCTCGACGCAGCGGTCGCGGACGGCGCCCTGCCGCCCCTGCGGGCGGTGCTCGTCGACTCCGGCACGGTGGCCACGCGCTGGGACGAGCTGGGGGTGCCGGGCGGGACGACGCGGTTCGTCCTCGACGACCTGCTGCCCGTGCTGGCCGGACGCTGGGCGCTGCCGGCCGACCCCACGCGCGTCGTGGCGACCGGCGCGAGCTTCGGCGGGCTGGGCGCGCTGTGGCTGGTGGCCCTGGGCGGCGACCGGGTGGGCGCGGCGCTGGCGCAGTCCCCGTCGCTGTGGCGGTTCGACCTGCGGGACGTGCTGCGTGCCGCTCCCCGGCACGTGCGGGTGGCGCTGCAGGCCGGGGTCCACGAGCCGGAGGTGCTGCGCGGCACGCGCGAGCTGGCGGCCGCGCTCGTGGCGGACGGCCGGTCGCCGCACGTCGTCGAGGTCACGGGCGGGCACGACTGGGCGTGGTGGTGGCCGGGGATGCTCGACGGGCTCACGCGGTTGCTGCCGCCGGACCCGTGCGACGGCGCCGCCGACCCGACGCGCGTCGCCGGAATCACCTCGCCGGCGGGACCTACGTCCTGCTGAGCGGCCGCGCGAGACCACTCAGGACCGCACATGTGGGCGTGTCGCGCGTGTTGGACCACAACATGTTGTGTCGTTCGGCGTTGGCTGGTGTTCCACTCAGAGGGACGCAGCAGCACACCGAAGGAGCGCACGCATGTCGCAGCAGGGCCGTACCGGCACTCCGGTCGTCGTCGAGGTCGGGTCGACCGTCGGCGAGTACCTCGACCGCAGCGACTGGCGGGTGAACGCGAACGCCAACCAGGGGTACTCCCTCGGCGGCATGATCCTCAACACCGCGGGGAAGGTCGTCGCCAACTACTGGCTGAGCGAGATCTACCCGGCGGAGGTCGGCCAGGCGCACCGGGACGGCGACCTGCACATCCACGACCTCGACATGCTCTCCGGCTACTGCGCCGGCTGGTCGCTGCGCACGCTGCTGCAGGAGGGCCTCAACGGCGTCCCCGGCAAGGTCGAGGCGCGCCCGCCGAAGCACTTCAGCGCCGCGATCGGCCAGATCGTCAACTTCCTCGGGACGATGCAGAACGAGTGGGCCGGGGCGCAGGCGTTCAGCAGCTTCGACACGTTCATGGCGCCGTACGTGCGGCTCGACGCCCTGACCTACACCGAGGTCCGCCAGGGCATCCAGGAGCTGATCTACAACCTGAACGTGCCGTCGCGCTGGGGCACGCAGACGCCGTTCACCAACCTCACGTTCGACTGGACGTGCCCGGCGGACCTGGCCGACCAGACGCCGTTCGTCGCGGACGAGCCGTGCGACTTCACGTACGGCGACCTGCAGGCCGAGATGGACATGATCAACCGCGCCTACATGGAGGTCATGACCGAGGGTGACGCGTCGGGCCGGGTCTTCACCTTCCCGATCCCGACGTACAACATCACGAAGGACTTCCCCTGGGAGTCCGAGAACGCGCAGCGGCTGTGGGCGATGACGGCCAAGTACGGGCTGCCGTACTTCCAGAACTTCATCAACTCCGACATGGAGCCCGGCGACGTGCGCTCGATGTGCTGCCGCCTGCAGCTGGACCTGCGGGAGCTGCTCAAGCGCGGCAACGGCCTGTTCGGGTCGGGTGAGCAGACCGGCTCGATCGGCGTCGTCACCATCAACTGCGCGCGCCTGGGCTTCACGCACCCCGGTGACGAGGAGGGCCTGCTGGCCGACCTGGACCGGCTGCTGGGCCTGGCGCGCACCTCCCTGGAGCTCAAGCGCACCACCATCCAGCGGCTCATGGACGACGGCCTGTTCCCGTACTCGCGGCGCTACCTCGGCTCGCTGGACAGCCACTTCTCGACCATCGGCGTCAACGGCCTGAACGAGATGATCCGCAACTACACCGGTGACCTGTACGACATCACCGACGAGCGCGGCCACGCCATGGCGCTGCGCGTGCTCGACCACGTGCGCGCGCGCATGGTCGAGTTCCAGGAGGAGACGGGCAACCTCTACAACCTGGAGGCGACCCCGGCGGAGGGCACGACGTACCGCTTCGCCAAGGAGGACAAGAAGCGCTTCCCGACGATCCTGCAGGCCGGGACGCCGGACCACCCGTACTACACCAACTCCTCGCAGCTGCCGGTGGGCTTCACCGACGACCCGTTCGAGGCCCTCGAGCGTCAGGACGAGCTGCAGACGCGGTACACCGGCGGGACCGTGCTGCACCTGTACATGTCGGAGCGCATCTCCACGCCGGAGGCGTGCCGCGAGCTGGTGCGGCGGGCCCTGACGCGGTTCCGGCTGCCGTACCTGACCGTCACCCCGACGTTCTCGATCTGCCCGGCCCACGGGTACCTGGCCGGTGAGCACCACGTGTGTCCCACGTGCGAGGAGGACGGCGTCACCACGACCTGCGAGGTGTGGACGCGGGTCATGGGCTACCACCGGCCCGTGAGCTCCTTCAACATCGGCAAGCAGGGCGAGCACGCCGAGCGCGTGCCGTTCCGCGAGCCCGCGGGGGCGCGGGCGTGACACCCGACGACACCGGGTCCGGGCGCACCGTGCGGGGTGCGCCCGGACCGGCGCGTCCCCACCCGTCGGCCCCCGACGCAGCCCCCGACGCGGGTGCCGACACCCTGCAGATCGCTGGTCTGGTGCCGCTGTCCACGGTCGACTGGCCGGGCCGGCTGGTCGCCACGGCGTTCCTGCAGGGCTGCCCCTGGCGCTGCACCTACTGCCACAACAGCGCGATCCTCGACCCGTGCCTGCCCGGTGTGGTGCCGTGGTCGGACGTCACCGACCTGCTGGCCCGGCGACGCGGCCTGCTCGACGGGCTGGTCCTGTCGGGTGGGGAGCCCACGCGCCAGGCGGGGGTCGTGGCCGCCGCGCGCCAGGTCAAGGACGCCGGGTTCCTCGTGGGGCTGCACACGGCCGGCGCGTACCCGGCGCGGCTGCCCGCGCTGCTCCCGTACGTCGACTGGGTCGGGCTGGACGTCAAGGCGCCCGCCCACCTGTACCGGGCGATCACCCGCACGGGCGGCCCGACGACGGCCGCCGACAAGGCGTTCGCGTCCCTGCGGCTGGTCCTCGACAGCGGCGTCGACGTGCAGGTCCGCACCACGGTCGACCCGACGGTGCTGATGGACGAGGACGTCGCCGAGCTCAGCACGCTGCTGGCCGACCTGGGGGTGCGCGACCACGTGCTGCAGCAGGTCCGCCCGGACGGGACGACGGACGAGTACCGGCGGGCCCTGGCGACGCTGCCGCGCGAGCGGCTGCACCGGGCCTGAGAGGCGGGTGTCAGGGTCGGACGTCGGGCCCGGGCCGCAGGACGTAGACCACCGACGGCTCACCGTCGGCGGTCCGCGACGGGATCGCGTCGACCAGCCAGTCGTCGACGTGGTACCCGGCCCAGGGCATCGCACCCGACAACGGGTCGGGCGGCACGGTGACCGGCTCGTCGTGCGACTCCGCCTGCGCGTCCGCCAGCAGGTCCCACGCCACGCGGCCGCGGTCCTCGCCGTCGGCGGCGACCTCCGCGGCCCAGCCGGCCCCGTGCGGGTGGGCGGCCACCAGGCGCCCACCGATCAGCGGGACGTCGCGCGGGAAGCCGTCGGGCAGCCGTGCGTCCAGCCGCCGCTCGGCGGGGGCGACCGTCAGCTCCCACGGTCCGGCCGCGCCGTGCGCGGTGCCGGCGGCGTCGACGGCGGTCACCCACACGTCGTACTCGCCCGGCAGCAGCGGACCGGAACCGTCGCACGCCGCCAGGCCCATCGGGGTCCGCTGCGCGATCGGGCCCGGGCCGCCGTCCACCAGGGACTGCGTCCAGAACGTCTTGCTGCCCCGCAGCGCGTGCAGGGTCGTCCCGGGGTCGTCCACGGGCGGACGGTCGGTGCCGTACATCTCGGCGAGCAGCTGCCCGGAGGGTGTCGGCGCGTGGTCGACCGGCTGCTGCGCCGTCGCGACGACGACCTCCTTGCGCGTCACCAGGAACCGCAGGCGGGACGGGTCCGTGGTCGCGGCGGGCAGCTCCGAGACGGCCACCACCAGGTCGATGCTGTCGGCCTGCCAGGTGCCGACGCCGCCGTCGTTGCCCGGGCCGCCGACCGTCTCCGTGCCGTCGGCGGCCGCGAACCCCAGGTCGACCCCCAGCGTGTCGTCCGCGCCGGACGGCAGCGTCGCCACCGAGGACCGGCACGTGCCCGGGTCGGCGTCCGGGTCCGCGGCGGGGGACAGGTCGGCCGTCAGCTGCGGGCCCACCAGGACCACCGCACCGGCGGCGCTCGCGGCCACCGTGACGGTGCCGGCCGCGCGGGTCGCCCGTCGCCGGCGCACCCGGCTCGCGAGCCGGTGGACGGTGGCGACGGTCGTGCCGTCGTCGGGGTCCCCGAAGGCGCTCGCGTGCGCGGCGGCGTCGGCGACGTCGTGCAGCGCGAGACCCAGCCGTGTGCTCATCGTGACCTCCGGACGTCGACGAGGACCTCGTCGATGTGGTGCGCGGGCTCCTCGTCGGCGAGCGAGCCCAGGCGCGACTCCAGCGTGCGGGTGGCGTCCGACAGGTACCGCTTCACGGTGCCGACGGACAGGGAGAGGGCGTCGGCCACCTGGGCGACCGTCATGTCCTCGAAGTGGCGCAGGACGATGCACGCGCGCTCGCGGGGCGGCAGCAGCGCGAGCGCCTGCTGCACAGCCATGCGCGTGGTGACCACGGGCTCCGGCCCGGCGTCCGGCCCGTCGGGCGGCGTGGGCTCGGGCACGGCGGCGAGGTGCCGGATCGTGGCCCAGTGCCGCCGGCGGCGGAACCCGTCGACGTACGTCGTGAGGATCGCGCGGCGCACGTACGCCTCGGCGCACGCGACCTCCCGCGTCCCACGGCCGCGGGTGAAGGTGCGGACCAGGGCGTCCTGCACCAGGTCCTCCGCCTCGCGCGCGTCACCCGTCAGCAGGTACGCGTACCCGACGAGCGCGCGGCCGCGCGTGCGGACGAGCTCGTCCAGCGCATCCGGCCAGGGCGTCACGGTGCTCCCGTCGTCGGCACGGCAGCGCACGGCACGCCCCGTCATCCATGGTGACGGACGAGGCGTCCGAAACGTTGGGTCTCGCGCACCGAATCACGAGAACGATGAGGGATGAACCCCGGCGGGTGCTTGAATGCACCTCGACGCCACAGCCGGGAGGACGTCGATGGACGTGCAGGTCACCACCGAGGACTTCGGCGTGCGCACGGTGCTGCACGTCACGGGCGAGATCGACGTCGCCTCCGCCGACCGGCTCCGCGAGCGTGTCTCCGTGCTGCTGTCCGACGGCCGCACCGACCTGGTCGTCGACCTGACCGGCGTGACGTTCATGGACTCCACCGGCCTGGGTCTGCTGGTGGGCGCCCTCAAGCGCGCGCGCCTGCTCGGCGGCCGGCTCGTGCTCGTCGTGGACTCCGAGCGGCTGCTCAAGGTCTTCCGCATCACCGGCCTGACGCAGGTGTTCACCATCCACGACACGCTGGTGGGCGCGCTCGCGTCCTGAGGCCCGGCGTCCCGGACGTCTCGACAGGTGCGATCTACGTCACACCTGTCGCTAGACTCGCCGGGTTCGCCGGCAACGGGGCCGGGCGGCCCGGCGCGCTCAGGGGGCGGCGCCGGTGTGTCGAGGAGGATGCATGGAGCTCGGTACCACGAGCATCACGATCGTCGCGGCGATCGCCGTCGTCGGACTGGCCGCCCTCGTGGTCGCCGCCGTGCTGCGCCGCCAGGTGCTCGCGGCGGGCGAGGGCACGGCCTCGATGCAGGAGATCGCCCAGGCGGTGCAGGAGGGTGCGTCGGCCTACCTGAGCCGGCAGTTCCGGACCCTCGCGCTGTTCGCCGCGATCGTCTGCGCCCTGCTCTTCCTGCTGCCGGGGGACAGTGGGGTCAAGCTCGGGCGTTCCATCTTCTTCCTCGTCGGGGCCGGGTTCTCCGCCGCGATCGGGTTCCTCGGCATGTGGCTGGCCACGCGCGCCAACGTGCGCGTCGCGGCCGCCGCGTCGGGGCCGGACGGTCGCGCGGAGGGCGCCCGGATCGCGTTCCGCACCGGCGGCGTCGTCGGCATGGCCGTCGTCGGGCTCGGTCTGCTCGGTGCGGCGCTGGTCGTGCTGGTCTACCGCGGGGACGCCCCGGCGGTGCTCGAGGGCTTCGGGTTCGGCGCCGCCCTGCTCGCCATGTTCATGCGTGTCGGCGGCGGCATCTTCACCAAGGCCGCCGACGTCGGTGCCGACCTGGTCGGCAAGGTCGAGCAGAACATCCCGGAGGACGACCCCCGCAACGCCGCGACGATCGCCGACAACGTCGGAGACAACGTCGGCGACTGCGCGGGCATGGCCGCCGACCTGTTCGAGTCCTACGCGGTCACGCTCGTCGCCGCGCTCATCCTCGGGCGTGCGGCGTTCGGCGAGGAGGGCATGGTCTTCCCCCTGATCGTCACCGCGGTCGGGGCGCTCGTCGCCGCGCTCGGCGTGGCGATCACGAAGGTGCGCGGCGCCGAGAGCGGCCTGACGGCCATCAACCGCGGCTTCTACGTCTCGGCGCTCGTCGGTGTCGTGCTCGCCGCCGTCGCCGCGTACGCGTACCTGCCGGCGTCGTTCGCCACGCTCACCGGCGGCACCGCGGGGCTCGAGGGGCACGCGGGCGACCCGCGGCTCGTCGCGTCGGCCGCCGTGCTCATCGGCGTGGTGCTGGCCGGCGTCATCCTGTGGGTCACCGGCTACTTCACCGGCACGACGAGCAAGCCGACGCTGCACGTCGCCCGCACGACGCTCACCGGCCCGGCCACGGTCGTGCTGTCCGGCATCGGCGTGGGCTTCGAGTCCGCGGTGTACACCGCGGGCATCATCGCGGCCGCCATCTGCGGCGTGTTCCTGCTGGCCGGCGGCTCGGTGCCGCTCGCGCTGTTCCTCATCGCGCTCGCGGGCTGCGGCCTGCTGACGACTGTCGGGGTCATCGTCGCGATGGACACGTTCGGCCCGGTCAGCGACAACGCGCAGGGAATCGCGGAGATGTCGGGCGACGTGTCGCCCGAGGGGGCACAGATCCTCACGGACCTCGACGCCGTGGGCAACACCACGAAGGCGGTGACCAAGGGCATCGCGATCGCGACGGCCGTGCTGGCCGCCACGGCGCTGTTCGGCTCCTACGCCGACGCCGTGCGCGAGGCGCTGTCGCAGATCACGGGCGACGTCGGCGGGGACCTCGTCGTCGCGATGATGTCGTACGACATCATCAGCCCGATCACGCTGGTCGGGGTGATCCTGGGCGGCGCGACCGTGTTCCTGTTCTCCGGCCTGGCCGTCGACGCCGTGACCCGCGCGGCGGGCGCCATCGTGTTCGAGGTGCGGCGCCAGTTCCGCGAGCACCCGGGGATCATGACCGGCGAGGTGCGGCCCGAGTACGCGCGCGTCGTCGACATCTGCACCCGCGACTCGCTGCGCGAGCTCGCGACCCCGGGCCTCCTCGCGGCGTTCGCCCCCATCGCCGTCGGCTTCGGGCTCGGCGTCGGGCCCCTCGCGGGCTTCCTGGCCGGTGCCATCGGGTCCGGCGTGCTGATGGCGGTGTTCCTCGCCAACTCCGGCGGCACCTGGGACAACGCGAAGAAGATCATCGAGGACGGCAGCTACGGCGGGAAGGGCTCGCCGGCCCACGCCGCCGCCGTCATCGGCGACACGGTCGGTGACCCGTTCAAGGACACCGCCGGACCGGCGATCAACCCGCTCATCAAGGTCATGAACCTCGTGTCCGTGCTCATCGCACCGGCCATCGTCGCCGTGTCGGTCGGCGACGACGCGAACCACGTGGTGCGGCTGTCCATCGCGCTGGTCGCCACGGCCATCGCGTTCGGCGCGGTCATCGCCTCGCGGCTGCGCGCCGCCCGCGTCGACCGTGAGGGTCGCCTCGAGCACGAGGTCCAGCTGGTTCCCTGAGCGCCGGGTCGCCGCCCTCCTCCGCGCCGCGGGGGAGGGCGGCGCCGCGCTCGGCGAGGTGCCGGGCTCAGCGGCGCAGCGTGTAGGTCAACGTGGTCGGCTCGCTGCTCTCGTCGGCCTGCAGCGTCGACACCAGCGTCAGCGTGCTCGGGCTGCAGGTCGCCGTCGACACGGTCGGCGGCAGGGCCTCGATGGCGTCCTCGGCGGCGCCGTCCGGGACGTCGAGCTCCTCGCCGTCCAGGGTGCCCGTGGTCGTGACCCGCAGGCCGGAGGTGTCGACGTCGGAGATGGTCAGCTGGTCGTCCGCCAGCGACCACGTGCCCGTCAGGTCGCCCGCGGACCGTGACGACGACGACAGCTCGGCACCGTCGGCCGCGATCGTCATCGACGACGTGGAGTCCACGGTGGCGCCGAACCGTCCTCCGGCGGCGAACTCGTACGTCGACGAGCCACCCACGACGACCTCGACCGCGTCCTGGTCGTTCCCCGCCGCGGTCAGCATCCCGCGCAGGTCGTCCTGCATCGCCGCGAGGTCCAGCCGCCAGGTGCCGAGCAGGCAGTCCTGGACGGCGTCGCCCGCGACGGGCGAGTCGTCGCCGGTGGTGGGCGCGGCCGTGGCGCCGGGGGACTGCGTGGTCGCGCCCGCGGTCGTCGGCGCGGGCGGGGCGTCGCCGCCACCGGTGCAGGCCGCCAGCAGCAGCGCGGTCGCGGCGGTCAGGGCCGTCGCTGTCGCACGTGGCACGGTCCGTCCCCTCGTCGTGCGCGCACGCGCAGCGGTTCTCGGTCGCGCCCAACGTACGCCACGCCGCGGGCCGGTACGCTCGCGCGCAACCCGTGGACCGACGGAGGGACGGACGGTGGATGCGAGCGACGTCGGCACCCTGCGGGTGATGACCTACAACCTGCGTGGCCTGCGCGGTGACGTCCGCGCGCTCGTCGACGTCGTCCGGGCCGCGCGACCCGACGTGCTGGCCGTCCAGGAGCCGCCGCGGGGGTGGCGGGGCCGGTGGCTGCTGCGGCGGTTCGCGTCCCGCACGGGGCTGCGCGTGGTGGTCGGCGGACGCGGTGCACGCACGACCGCGCTGCTGGTGGTGCCGCACCGCGCGGTCCGCGGCGCCTCCGCCGTGCGGCTGCCGCTGACGCCGGGGCTCACCCGGCGGGGCGCGGCCACCGCGCTCGTCGACGGGGTGCGGGTCGTCGTCGTGCACCTCGGGCTGCGTGCCGAGGAGCGGGCCCGGCACGTGGACCTGGTCCGGCGTCGCCTGCTGCACGGCGGCGACGGACCGCTCGTCGTCGCCGGCGACCTCAACGAGCGACCCGGCGGCCCGTCGTGGGGCGCGTTCGGTGCGGGCGGGCTGCTGGACGCCGCGAGCGTCGTGGGCGTCGACACGCCCACGTACCCGGCGGACGTCCCGCGGCTGCGCATCGACGTGGTCCTGGCCGACGCCCGGCTCGCGGTGCTCGGCGCCCGCGTGCCGGACGACGCGGGCGCCGGGGTGGCCAGCGACCACCGTCCCCTCGTGGTGGACCTGCGCCTGCCCGTGCCCTGAGCGGTGCGGCCGCCTGGGACGATGGAGCCCGTGAGCGCCACCCCGCAGACCCCCGTCGTCGTCCCCGAGCTCCTCGACGCGCTCCGCGCCGACCTCACCACGGCCGGGTACACCGTCGAGCACGTCGCCGAGCTGCTGGGACCCGTCGCGTCCGGCGCCCTCGACCGCGGCGAGTCGTTGCCCGCGCTGCGCGCCACCGCCCCCGGGGCGCCCGCCGGCGGCGACCCGGCAGCCGTGCTGACCCGGGCCTTCGTGCTCGGGGCGCCGGTGCGGGCCGACGCCCTCGCCGGGGCGCTGCCGACGCTCGGCGTCGAGGGTGCCCGCCGCCTGGGGCTGGTCGACGCGGCCGGCCACGGCTCCGCCGACGAGGTGCGCGCCACGGTCGACCTGCGCCCGTACGCCGCCACGGACGGCACCGGCGAGGCCGCGTGGTGGGTCGCCTCGGACCTGGGCGAGCTCGCCACCGGGGCGGCGCTGCGCACGGACCACGTGCTGGGCGTCGGCGGGGCGTCCGTGACCCTCGCCCAGGCCACGGTCCGCGACCCCCGCCGTCGGGTGCTGGACCTGGGCACCGGCTGCGGCGTGCAGGCGCTGCACGCCAGCCGGCACGCGCAGCACGTCGTCGCCACCGACCTGTCGGCGCGCGCGCTGGCGTTCGCACGCTTCACCACCGCGCTCGCGGGGCTCGGGCCGGACCGCGTCGAGCTGCGCGCCGGGTCGATGCTCGAGCCGGTCGCAGGCGACGCGTTCGACCTGGTCGTCAGCAACCCGCCGTTCGTCATCACCCCGCGGCGCGCCGACGTGCCGGCGTACGACTACCGCGACGGCGGGCGGTCGGGTGACGACCTCGTGCGGGACCTGGTCACCGGCGTCGGCGCCGTGCTCGCGCCCGGCGGGGTCGCGCAGATGCTGGCCAACTGGGAGGTGCGCGACGGCGAGGAGTGGCACGAGCGCATCGGCGCCTGGGTCGACGCCTCCGGGCTGGACGCGTGGGTCGTGCAGCGTGACGAGCAGGACCCGGCGCAGTACGCCGAGACGTGGATCCGCGACGGCGGCACGACACCGGCCGACCGGGACGCGTGGACCTCCCGCTACGGCGCGTGGCTGGACGACCTGGCGTCGCGGGACGTCGCGGCCGTCGGGTTCGGCGTGGTCACGCTGCGTCGTCCGGTCGACGGGCCGCCGACCCTGCGACGCCTGGAGTCGGTCACCGGCTCGGTCCGCCAGCCGCTCGGTCCCGTCATCGCCGCGGGTCTCGCCGCGCACGACCTCGTCAGGGGCCTGTCCGACACCGCGCTGGCGGACCTGCGGCTGGTGCACGCCCCCGACGTCACCGAGGAGCGCTACCTCCAGCCCGGTGCGTCCGACCCGCGCGTCGTGCTCCTGCGGCAGGGCGGCGGGTTCGGTCGCACCGTGCAGGTCGGCACCGCCCTGGCCGCGTTCGTCGGCGCCTGCGACGGGGAGCTCACCGCGGGGCAGATCATCGGCGCGCTGGGCGCGCTGCTCGACGTCCCCGCGTCGGACGTCGCCGCCGACGTCCTGCCGACGGTCCGCGGCCTGCTCGCCGACGGGCTGCTCACGCCCGCCTGACCGGCCCCGCCCGCCCCGACCGCGGGCGTGGGCCGCGTCGTCCCCACCCTCGGGCGACCACCGTGCGTCCCACCCGGGGCGCTGCGCCCCGGGCGCGGTACCCGCTGGTCGTAGGCTCGCCCTGGCCGCGGCGGCGCGGCCGGGAGTGCAGGAGGCACGATGACGACGCAGGACCACGGCGGGACGCCCACGGTCGCGGTGCTCGGCGGCGGGGTGATGGGCGGCACGCTCGTGGCCGCGCTGCGCACGGGCGGCTGGCCGGGGGACCGCATCACGGTGGCCGACCAGGACGTCGCGCGGGCGGCCGCGCTCGCCGAGGAGCACGGCGTGCGGACGGCGGGCAACGACGACGCGGTCGCCGGGGCGGACGTCGTCCTGCTGGCCGTGAAGCCCGACGTCGTGCCGGCCGTGCTGGCGCAGGTCGCGCCCGGCCTGCGCGCCGGTGCGCTGGTCGTCAGCGTCGCCGCCGGCGTGCCGCTGCGGGTGTACGAGGAGGCGCTGCCCGCGGGCACGCCGGTGGTGCGGGTCATGCCGAACACCCCGGCGCTCATCGGCAAGGGCGCGAGCGCGATCGCCCCGGGCCGGGACGCGGACGCGGAGCACCTCGCGCTGGTCGAGCGCATGCTCGCCGCCACGGGCCTGGTCGAGCGGGTCGCCGAGAAGCACCTCGACGCGGTCACCGCGCTGTCCGGTTCGGGGCCGGCGTACGCCTTCTACGTGATCGACGCGCTCGCCGAGGCGGGCGTGCTGCTGGGGCTGCCGCGCGACCTCGCGTCGCGGCTGGCCGTCGCGACCGTCGAGGGGTCCGCGGCGATGGTCGCGCAGACCGGTGACCACCCGGCCGTGCTGCGCGAGCGCGTCTCGTCGCCCGGCGGGACGACGGTCGCGGGCGTCGCGGCGCTCGACGCGCACGCGGTCCGGGCCGGGCTGGTCGCGGGGGTGCGCGCGGCGGCGGAACGGTCGCGCGAGCTCGGCGCGGGCTGAGCGGTGGCTCCGGAACCACGGCCGGCGACGACCGGGCGGCCGGCGTCCCCGCGCACGCGGCGCGACGGGCGCCCGCCGGCGATGAACGACGTCGCGGCGCTCGCGGGCGTCAGCCACCAGACCGTGTCGCGCGTCCTCAACGACCACCCGAGCGTGCGCCCCGCGACGCGGGAGCGCGTGCTCGAGGCGATCGCCACGCTGGGCTACCGGCCCAACCTCGCGGCCCGGGCCCTGGTGACGCGGCGTACGGGGACGCTGGGCGTCATCACGCCCGCCTCGGCGCTCTTCGGCCCGACCAGCACCCTCGTCGCGTTCGAGCAGGCCGCGCGCGACGCGGGCTTCTACGTGTCGGTCGCGACGCTGCGGGAGTTCAGCGGGGCCGAGGTGGTCGCCGCGGTGGAGCACTTCCTGGCGCAGGGTGTCGACGGTGTGGTCGTCGTGGCGCCGCGCAGCGGGACGGTGGACGCCGTCGGCGGGGTGCGGCTGCCCGTGCCGGTCGTGCTCGTGTCGTCCGGTCGCGAGGGCGTCGGGCTGCCGACGGTGGCGGTCGACCAGGTGGCCGGCGGCCGGCTGGCCACCGAGCACCTGCTGGCGACGGGCCGGCGCACGGTCGTCCACGTCGCGGGACCCCAGGAGTGGTACGACGCGCGGGACCGGTTGCGCGGCTGGCGCGAGGCGCTCGAGGCCGCGGGCGCGGCGGTCCCCGACGAGCGCCGCGGTGGCTGGTCCGCGGCGGACGGGTTCGCCGTGGGGCAGGACCTGCTGCGTGAGGGGCTGCCGGACGCGGTCTTCGCGGCGAACGACCAGCTGGCGCTGGGCCTGCTGGCCGCGTTCGCACAGGCCGGTGCGCGGGTACCGGACGACGTCGCGGTCGTCGGGTTCGACGACGAGCCGGGCACGGCGTTCTACACCCCGCCGCTGACGACGGTGCGTCAGGGGTTCGACGAGCTGGGCCGGCGGGCGGTGCAGGCCGTCGCGGACGCGCTGGCGGGCGGGGCCCCGGGCCACCAGTCGATCGCGCCGGAGCTGGTGGTGCGGGCGTCGTCGGGCGCGTGGCAGGGGCGCTGACCGCGGGGTTGGCGCCCCGACTCATGTGAGCGTTAACATCGGGCGCCGGACGTGGCACGATCGCCCGGACGGCACGACGGACCCCGGGCGATGCGGCCCGGAGAGGGAGCAGCGCGCGATGGTGCACCACGACGACGACACCCGTGACGGCCGGGCCCGCGAGGCGATCGAGCAGGGGCGGGTGACCCTCGGCATCGAGCTCGGCTCGACCCGCATCAAGGCGGTCCTGGTCGGCGACGACCACGTCCCGCTGGCCAGCGGCGGGCACGCGTGGGAGAACCAGCTCGTCGACCGGGTCTGGACCTACTCGCTGGACGCGGTGTGGGACGGGCTGCGCGCGGCCGTCGCCGACCTGATCGCGGACACCGAGCAGCGCCACGGCGTGCGGCCGTCGGCCGTCGCCGCGATCGGCGTCTCGGCGATGATGCACGGCTACCTCGCCTTCGACGCCGACGACGACCTGCTCGTGCCGTTCCGCACGTGGCGCAACACGTCGACCGGGCCTGCGGCGGCCGAGCTGACCGAGCTGCTCGGGTACAACATCCCGCAGCGCTGGTCCGTCGCCCACCTGTACCAGGCGGTCCTCGACGAGGAGCCGCACGTGCCGCAGGTGCGGTTCGTCACGACGCTCGCCGGCTACGTGCACTGGCGTCTGACGGGCCGCAAGGTCATCGGTGTCGGCGACGCGTCCGGGATGTTCCCCGTCGACCCCGCGACCCGCGACTACGACGCCGACCTGCTCGCCCGCTTCGACGCGCACGTGGCCGACCGGCTGCCGGTCGACCACCTCGCCGACCTGCTCCCGCAGGTGCTGGTCGCCGGGCAGGAGGCGGGCCACCTCACCGACGAGGGCGCCGCGCTGCTCGACCCGTCCGGCACGCTGCACGCCGGCACCCGGCTCTGCCCGCCGGAGGGTGACGCCGGCACCGGCATGGTCGCGACCGCCTCGGTCGCCCCGCGCACCGCCAACACCAGCGTCGGGACCAGCATCTTCGCGATGGTCGTCCTCGAGAAGCCGCTCGCGACCGTGCACCACGAGATCGACCTGGTGACCACCCCCGCCGGTGACCTGGTCGCGATGGTCCACTGCAACAACGGCGCCAGCGAGCTGGGGGAGTGGGCCGGCGTGTTCGGCCGGTTCGCCACCGCGCTGGGCTCCGACGCCGGCGCGGACGAGGTCTTCGGCGTCCTGCTGCGTGAGGCGCTCGAGGGCGAGGCCGACGGCGGCGGGCTGCTGGCGTACAACTACCTGGCCGGCGAGCCGGTCACCGGGCTGGAGGAGGGGCGTCCGCTGATCGTGCGGACCCCCGACAGCCGGCTGACGCTGGCGAACTTCGTGCGCACCCAGGTCTACGGCGCGTTCGGCACCCTGAGCCTGGGCATGCGGATCCTCGCGGCCGAGGGCGTCGAGGTCGACGCGATGTACGCGCACGGCGGGCTGTTCCGCACGGCCGGTGTCGCGCAGCGCCTGCTCGCGGCGGCCGTCGACACCCCGGTCGCCGTCGGACGCACCGCGGGCGAGGGCGGCGCGTGGGGCATCGCCGTGCTGGCGGGGTACCTCGCGAGCGGCGCGACGCAGGACCTGGGCGACTACCTGACGACGCACGTCTTCGCGGACGCGGAGATCGAGGTCGTGCACCCGGACCCGGCGGACGTCGCCGGCTACGCCGCCTGGCTCGAGCGCTACGAGGCCGGCCTGGCCGTCGAGCGCACCGCGACCGAGGTGCTCTGAGCACCGTCCCGGACCACGCGCGGCACGACCGCGCACCGGCGCCCGCGCGCCGGACCACACCGCCCGCCACCGCGGGCACCGACGCAGGAGGCCGGATGACCACCACAGCACTGGACGCCTACGGGCCCGACGTCCGCGAGGCCGTCGCGGACGCCCGCGAGAAGGTCAGCGCGCTGCACGCCGAGCTGCCCCGCTGGGGCCTGGTCGTGTGGACGGCCGGCAACGTCTCGCAGCGCGTCGTCGTCGACCCCGCCGGCCCGAGCGAGCGCGACCTGCTCGTCATCAAGCCGTCGGGCGTGACGTACGACGAGCTGACGCCGGAGTCGATGGTCGTGTGCGACCTGCAGGCGAACCTCGTCGAGGGCGACCGCGCGCCGTCGTCCGACACCGCCGCGCACGCGTACGTCTACACGCACATGCCCCACGTCGGCGGGGTCGTGCACACGCACTCGACGTACGCCACGGCCTGGGCGGCCCGCGCGGAGCCCGTGCCGTGCGTGCTGACGATGATGGCCGACGAGTTCGGCGGGGACATCCCCATCGGTCCGTTCGCGCTCATCGGCGACGACTCCATCGGCCGCGGCATCGTCGAGACCCTGCGCGAGTCCCGCAGCCCCGCGGTCCTCATGCGCAACCACGGCCCCTTCACGATCGGCAAGGACGCCAAGGCCGCCGTCAAGGCCGCGGTCATGGTCGAGGAGGTCGCGCGGACCGTCCACATCAGCCGCCAGCTCGGCGAGCCGCTGCCGATCGCGCAGAGCGACGTCGACTCGCTGTACGCCCGCTACCAGAACGTCTACGGCCAGCACTGATGCCGGCCCACGGAGGAGATGCACGATGAGCAAGGCCTACCCCGACCAGGAGATCTGGTTCCTCACCGGCTCGCAGGACCTGTACGGCGAGGAGACGCTGCGCCAGGTCGCCGAGCAGTCGCAGGAGGTCGCCGCGGCGCTCGACGCGTCCGGCGACGTCCCGGCGAAGGTCGTCTGGAAGCCGGTCCTCAAGGACTCGGACGCCATCCGCCGCGCGGTGCTCGACGCCAACAGCGACGACAAGGTGCTGGGCGTCATCACGTGGATGCACACGTTCAGCCCCGCCAAGATGTGGATCACGGGCCTGGACCTGCTGCGCAAGCCGCTGCTGCACCTGCACACGCAGGCCAACGTCGAGCTGCCGTGGGACAGCATCGACATGGACTTCATGAACCTCAACCAGGCCGCGCACGGCGACCGCGAGTACGCGTACATCGCCACGCGCCTGGGCGTCGCCCGCACCACCGTGTCCGGCCACGTGTCGAACCCGGCCGTCACCGCACGCATCGGCACCTGGGTGCGCGCCGCCGCCGGCTGGCAGGCCGCGCAGGACCTGCGCCTTGTGCGCTTCGGCGACAACATGCGCAACGTCGCCGTCACCGAGGGCGACAAGACCGAGGCGGAGATCCGGCTCGGTGTCTCCGTGAACACCTGGGGCGTCAACGACCTGGTCGCCGCGGTCGAGGCCGTCGACGACGCGAGCGTCGACGCGCTCGTCGCGGAGTACGAGGACCTGTACGACGTCGTCCCCGAGCTGCGCCGCGGCGGCGACCGTCACGAGTCGCTGCGCTACGCCGCCCGCCAGGAGATCGCGCTCGAGCGCTTCCTCACCGAGCGCGGCGCCATGGCGTTCACGACGAACTTCGAGGACCTGGGCGACCTGCGCCAGCTGCCCGGCCTGGCCGTGCAGCGGCTCATGGCCAAGGGCTACGGGTTCGGCGCCGAGGGCGACTGGAAGACGGCCGTCCTCGTGCGCGTCGCCAAGGTGATGGGCGCCGGGCTGCCCGGCGGTGCCTCGCTCATGGAGGACTACACCTACGACCTCACGCCCGGTGCGGAGAAGATCCTCGGCGCGCACATGCTCGAGATCTGCCCGACCCTCACGACCTCGAAGCCGCGCGTGGAGATCCACCCGCTGGGCATCGGCGGCAAGGAGGACCCGGTCCGCATGGTCTTCAACGCCGACTCCGGGACCGGTGTCGTCGTCTCGATGGCCGACATGCGCGAGCGGTTCCGCCTCACGGCGAACGTCGTGGACATCGTCCCGCCGACGGCCGACCTGCCGAACCTGCCGGTCGCGCGTGCCGTGTGGGAGCCCCGCCCGGACTTCACCACGTCGTCCGAGTGCTGGCTGACCGCCGGCGGTGCGCACCACACCGTGCTGAGCACGGCCGTGGGCATCGAGGCGTGGGAGATCTTCGCCGAGCTGGCCCGCACCGAGCTGCTCGTCATCGACGAGTCCACGACCCGTCGCGGCTTCGCCGACCAGGTGCGGTGGAACCAGGTGTACTACCGGGTCGCGCAGGGCCTCTGACGCGTCACGCACGACGAGGGCGGGCACCGGCCCTGGGCCGGTGCCCGCCCTCGCCCGTCAGCGGCGGCTCGCCGGGGTCGTGAGCCCGCCGGTCATGGCGTGGGGTCGTCGACCGTGGGCAGGAGGTCGACGCTGACGACGTTGTCCTCGTTGCCAGTGACACCGAGCGTTCGTTGCACCTGCTCGGAGCACGGTGCGTCGTCGAACGTCACCGTCGCTGTCCCCCGTTCGATCTCGACGTCGAAGCACGCGGCTGCGGCGACCTGGGACTTCAGCGGTCCCGCGACCGAGCCGAGCGCGGCACCTCGCCAGGTCGCCCGGCCGTCGTGGAAGCCGGTCGGGTCGAGCGATCCCTCGAAGCGGTCGCCGACCTCCGTGGTGACGAAGGCCTCGAACTCCTCGTCCGGGAGCGGGCCCGCGTCCTCCAGGAGCTCCCCCAGGAGCGACCGCAGGTAGCGGACGCGGTCGAGCGCGGCGTCGCGGGCCTCGCCCTCGCGGTCGCGTCCCGGTGCGCATCCCCCGGTCGTCCCGGCCAGGGAGAGGACGACAGCCAGGGCGATGGTGCGCAGTCGACCACTCACGGTACCGGTGGGTTGAGCGTCAGGTTCATCGCCCACGCGAAGTCGAGGTAACCCTCGGCCTTGGGGTGGAAGGACTGCTGCGACCCGATGGCGAGCATGTCGCCGTCCGTCGGCGTCAGCACGCCCGCGTGGATGTTCTCCGGCGACCCGCAGATCCCCTTGCCCTCGAACGCCGGGCGGGGGTCGGTGAACGTCACGTAGTCCGTGCCGGCTCGCGCGTCGGCGTCCGCGGCGGCGCGGGCGAGCCGCTCGGCGAGGACCCCGCCGTTCGTCATCGGCAGTTCCTGTCGACGTCGGCCTGGACGCCCGTCGGGTCGCCCGCCGCGGCCTTCGCGAGGTTCACGCGGATGCTCTCCTGGGTCGTCTCGTCCATGAACCGGGCCCAGGTCTCGGTCGCGGGCATCGTCTCCAGCGTCGCGAGCGCCGCGGCCTCCGCCGCGGGGTCGACGCCCCGCTGGGCGAGCCACTCCCGCTCCCAGGCGCAGAACCACCCCCTGTGCGCGACGGTCATGCCGTAGCCGGGCTCGTACGCGCCGGCGGCGAAGCGGCCGGGCTCGTCCGTGCCGTCCGCGGACGTGGCACCGGGAAGCTCCTCGGGCCCGGGGTCCACGGGCTCGGGCAGGGTGACCCCGGCGGGGAGTGTCAGGACGTCCATCGTCGCCCGGTACTCGTGGAGCACCGCGGCGAAGTCGCCCTCCGCTCCCACCCGGCCCGCTGCGTCCTCCCCGGACGCTGCGTCATCCCCGACCGCTGTGGCGTCCGGTGCCGTGGCGCCTCGCCGGTCTTCCGGGCCTTCCGGGGTGCTGGTCGCCCGGGTGCCGGGGGAGTCCGCACCCCAGGCCACCAGCGTGAGAGTCAGGAGAGCCACCGTGGCCACCCTGGCGGCGGTGCTGGCGATCCGCATGAGGACTCCTCGTCGTGGCACGGCGCTGCCGGACCGGTGGGGGAACGTGCGAACGGTCTCGCACCCCGGGGCGGGGTGTCCAGAGCCTGCGTCGACCGTCCGGAGGCCCGCCGTCCGACTCGGCCTCGGCCTCGTCCTCGCCCTCTGACGTGCGACGTCACCCGACCTGCCGATGCGCGGGCCCGGGACGCGACGTACGGTCGGAGGAACGCGCGTCAACGGTGACGTGCTGGGCGCGTCAACGGTGACGCGCAGAAGGGAGCGTCGTCGTGCGGACGCACTCACGCACGCTGGTCTGGGCGCTGCGCGCCCTCCTGGCCACCACGGGCGCCATGCTCATCGTGATCGTCGACGCGGTGCTCAGTCACCCCTGACGCGAGCCGGGCGCCGGGTCACGGCGTCCGCCAGCGCGGCGCCGACGAGCACCGCCAGGCCGGCGCCGCCGACCCACCACGTCGTCGTCACGAGCCCGGCGGCGACATGGTCGGCGACGAGTGCGACGGCCGGGTCACCGAGGAACGCCGCGGCGGGACCCGCCAGCACCCCCGCCCGCACCACGCGCACGCCCACCAGCACCACGAGCGCGCCGAGCACCACCGCGCCGGCGACCCACGCGGCGGCCCGGGCCCGGCGTCGGGCCAGCCCCACGGCACCCGCGGCGGCCGCGGCGGCGACCCACGGGGCCCAGCCGGCGGCGCGCTCCGCCGTGCCGACGGTCTGCTGCAGCCGGGCGGTCGTCCCGCCGTCGAGGACCGGGACGACGACGGTCACGTGCGGCACGAGCCTGTCCGGTACCCCGACGGCCACGACCGCACCGCGCACCGTGTCGGCCAGGCCGGTCAGGTCCAGGGTGAGCCGTCCCTGCGCGTCGACCTGGGCCGCCGCCCCGGGGCCCCCGCGCAGCGTGCCGACCAGCTGGCCGTGGAACGTGCGGTTCGCGCTCGCCCACGCGGCGGCGAACCCGTCGGACCCCACCGCGTCCAGGGACCGCTCCCGGACGACGCCCGCCACCCGCTGCTCGACGCCCGCGGCGGCGTCGTCCCCCAGGGTCCCGGGCAGCAGGCCGACGACGTCGTCCAGCGGGAGCGCCGCGGTGACCCCGCCGGCGACCCGGTCGGCCACCGCACCCTGCAGCCGGGCGTCGTCGGCGAGGGGCTCGACCAGCCGGAGCCAGTCGTCCGTGTCGAGCAGCGTGGTGCGTGCCCAGACGCCGACGAGCGCGACCGGCGTCGACAGGAGCACGAGCACGACGAGCACCGCCACGAGGCCCGGCCGTCTCCGCACGCGCCGATCCTGCCCGAAGGGCGGCGTCGCGACACCTGCACGGCACCGGTCGCGCCGTGCGGCCCGGCCGGCCGGCCCGACCGGTGGAGACAGCGACCGGCCCGAAGGTGCCGCCGCGGGCGCCCGGCCGCTGCCGGACCCGTCCGCGCGACCGGCGGTGGGGGTGGGTGAAAGATGGTGATTCGGGTGGTTCAGGTCGCATACTGTCCAGGACGTGCGTCGGTGCGCGCACCGGGGAGGGCTCGGCATGGACACGCAGCGACGCGGGAGAGCGGAGACGTGGGTCCTCCGCGTCCTGCTCGCTGCGCTGGGCGGTCTGCTGCTGGTCCTGATCCAGGTCGCCGCGGGGGACGCCGCCCACGCCCGGACCCCCGGGGACGCCCGAGCCCTGCCGGACGTGGCGGTCTCACGGGTGACGGACACCGTCGCTGCGCTCGGAGGCACCGCCGTCGAGCACGCCGGCACGGGGGATCCCGGCGTCCCGGCGGAGCCGTCGGGCCAGGACGAGCCGACGGTCCCGGACGGGTCGACGGTCCCTGCGGAGTCGACGGTCCCAGACGGATCCGCCGTGCCGCCGGAGGCCGTCGAGCCCCCGGACCCGGCGCCCGTGGACCCGACCCCGGTGGACCCGACCCCGGTGGACCCGACGCCCGTGGACCCGACGCCCGTGGACCCGGCGCCTGTGGACCCGACGCCCGTGGACCCCGCGCCCGTCGACCCCGCGCCGTCGGTGGACGACCCGCCCGTGGAGCCGGCGACGGAGGGGAGCGCGCCGCCCGCGACCGGTGACCAGGGCCTCGAGGACGTGCGACCCGTCGCCGGCATCGACCGGGAGACCGCTGTGCTGCGCCCCGACCCGGCGCTGCCTGCCACGGTCACCCTCGTCCCGACCGACCGTGCCGTCCTGGACCCCGTCGTCGTGGTCGCGACCCTTGACGAGGTCACGGCGGTGGACGCCGCCGCCCGGCTGATGCGCGAGCTGAGCACCTCCGCGCGCGAGCAGGGTCCCGCGACCCTGGTGCGCCCCGAGCCCTCGGTGCCGTCGCCGGACGCGTCGAGCGTCGGCACCACGGCGGCGCTCATCGACGACGTCGCGCCCGCCCCGGCGACCGCGACGTCACCCGGCCTGCGGACGCCCTGGCCCACGGCACCCGGGCCGGTCGGCCCGCAGCCCGAGGCCCCGGCGGTCGTCACGGCGACGCCGCACGTCTCGCACGGCCAGGTCGCGCTCGCGACGACGCCCACGGTCCCGACCGTGCTGGTCCAGCGGCCCACGACTCCCGCGCCGGTGGCGCTCGCGACCCGGGGCGGCACCCCCGGCGCCGGTGCCGTCACGCCGCGTGCCGGCCCCACCGGCGGTCCGGTGCCCGGCCTGCGACCGGTCGTCCCCGCACGCGTGACGACGTCCCCGTCGTCCGACGTGCCGCCGACCGATCCCGAGCGCGACGTCCTGCCGATCCCTGCCTGACCGGACGGACGCGCCGCGCGCGACGTCCGACGCCCCCGTGGCGTCCCGGTTCTCCAGGCAAGGAAGTCGATCATGCACATCTACCTCCGCAGCACCCTGCCGACCGCTCGCCTCGCCGCCGGCCTCGCGCTCGTCACCGCTGGCGCCCTGCTCAGCGCCGGCGGCCACCTCCTGCCCGGTGCGCTCCTGCTGGCCGCGGCCGGGACGACCGCCGTGGTCCACCTGCACCGGCCCCGCCGGGTGCAGGCCCCGGACGTCGGTCCGGCGGCTCGCGCACCCCTCGTGCCGACCCAGCGCCGCGCGCCGCAGCCGCGGACGGGTGCAGGCCACCAGGCGGTCGCCGGGACCGGGACGGCCCACCCGCTCGGCCCCGGCCACGACGGTCCCGCGCCGGTGCCGCCCGGTGCCGGCACCCCCACCGACCTGCGGGTGCTGCCGCACGGCGCGCTGCCCCGTCAGCGGCGGCCCTCCGCGGGATCCTGACCGCACGCACCGGCAGCGCGCCCGGGTCGCCCGGGCGCGCGTCCTGCGTCAGCGCGTGGCGTCGAGCCGGGCCATCTCCGCCGCGACGTCGAACGCGGCCTCCGGCCACCCGAGGTCGAGGTCCGTGAGCGCCCGGTGCAGCAGCGCGCTGACCGCGAGCCGGGCGTACCACTTGTCGTCGGCCGGCACGACGTACCAGGGGGCCGCGTCCGTGCTGGTCCGGTCGAGCACGTCCTGGTAGGCCGCCTCGTACGCGGGTCGCCGCGACCGGGCGTCGACGTCCGACGGCGAGTACTTCCAGTGCTTGTCGGGCCGCTCCAGCCGCTTGCGCAGCCGCCGGAGCTGCTCGTCGGGGGAGACCCACAGCAGCACCTTGACGACCGTGGTCCCGGCCGCAGCGGCCTGCGCCTCGAACCGGTTGATCTCGTCGTACCGGCGCTCCCAGACCTCGGGCGCGACGAGCCCGTCCACGCGCGCCACGAGCACGTCCTCGTAGTGGGAGCGGTCGAACACGCCGATCCGCCCCGGCCGGGGCAGCGCCCGCCGGATGCGCCACAGGTAGTGGTGCCGGGCCTCCTCGGGTGTCGGGACGCCGAACGCGTGCAGGGCGACGCCCTGCGGGTCCACCTGGCCGAGCACGTGGCGCACCATCCCGCCCTTGCCGGACGTGTCCAGGCCCTGCAGCACCAGCAGCACCGACCGGTCGCCACCGGTGCGTCCGTGGGCGTAGAGACGCTCCTGCAGGTCGGCGAGGTCGCTGCCGATCGCGCCGAGCGCGCCCTTGCACTGCGCCCGGGACCCCTCGAAGCCCGGGGTGGAGGCGGTGTCCAGCTCGGTCAGGACGAACCCGGGATGCGCACGCAGCAGCTCGATCGCCGTGTCCCGCTGGGCGGTCAGGCCCTCGACCGCTGCGTCGCGGGCGACGGCGGCGCGTGCGGCGGCCTCCTGCTCGGCCTCGGCGGCCTTGCGCTCGGCCTTCTCGACCTTGCGGGCCGCCTTCTGCAGCTTCTCGTCGGCCTTCTTGCGCGCCTTGCGGCCCGCCTTGCCCTCGGGCTTCCCGGAGCCCTTGGCGTCGGACGACTTCTCAGAGGCCTTCGTGCCGGACTTCTTCTTCGCCATGGTGGTCTCCTGGTCGGGGGGCGGCGTGCGGGCCGTGCGGGTGGGCGGGTCAGGGCCGGGCGGCGAACCGCTCGAGCAGGTCGGCGTGACCGCCGACGATGACCAGGTCGTTCGCCGAGATGCGGGTCTCGGGGGTGGCGTACTGGAAGTCGATGCCGGGGGACTTCACCCCGATGATGGTGACGCCGTAGCGCTCGCGCACGCGGGACTGGGCCAGCGTGAAGCCCTGTGTCTCCTTGGGCGGGCGCATCTTGACGACCGTGAACCCGTCCTCGACCTCGATGTAGTCGAGCATCCTGCCGCTGACGAGGTGCGCGACGCGCGACCCGGCGTCGGCCTCCGGCAGGACCACGTGGTGCGCGCCGATGCGCTGCAGGATCCGCGCGTGCTCGGAGCTGATGGCCTTGGCCCAGATCTGCGGCACGCCGATGTCGACGAGGTTGCCCGTGATGAGCACCGACGCCTCGAGGTACGAGCCGACGCCGACCACGGCCACGGGGAACTCCCGGGCGCCGAGCTGCTCGAGCGCCTCGGGGTTGACCGCGTCGGCCTCGACCAGCGGGACGCGACCCGCCCACTGGGCGATCAGCTCGGGGCTGCGCTCGACCGCCAGCACGTCCTGCCCCAGCCGGTCGAGGGTCGCGGCGATGGCCGACCCGAACCGTCCGAGCCCGATGACCAGGACACCGGATCCCTTCCGCGGGGTGCGCGGTGCGGTGCGCGGCTCGCCGCCGCCCGCACGCAGGCTGTCAGCCAATGATGGGCCTCTCCTCCGGGTAGCGGATCACACGACGACGGTTGCGCAGCGCGAGCGCGGCCGCAAGCGTCATCGTGCCGGTCCGGCCGATGAACATGAGAACGACGAGGACGTACTTCGCGGGCGTCGGCAGGTCGGCGGTGATGCCGGTCGACAGTCCGCAGGTCGCGAACGCCGAGATGACCTCGAACAGGACGCGGTCGAGCGTCAGCCCGGTCATGGCGAGCAGCAGCAGGGACGCGATCAGCACGATGGTCGCGGAGATGAAGCCGACCGCGATGGCGACCTGCAGCGTCTCGCGCGGGATCCGGCGTCCGAACGCCTCGACGTCCCGGTCGCCGCGCCCCTCGGCGACGATCGCGAGGAGCATGACGGCCAGCGTGGTCACCTTGATGCCGCCCGCCGTCGACGCCGACCCGCCGCCGACGAACATCAGGGCGTCGAGCAGCAGCCACGTGCCCTCGTGCATCTGCCCGACGTCGACCGTCGAGAACCCGCCCGAGCGCGGCATCACCCCGGCGAACAGCGAGGCCAGGATCGTCCCGCCGCCGTCCAGCGGCTGGAACGTGCCGGGGTTGGTCCACTCGAACGCCGCGACCACGACCGAGCCGAACACCACCAGGCCGACGCTCGTGGTGATCGTCAGCTTGGAGTGCAGGCTCCAGCGCCCGGGGGCGCGCAGGTGGTGGGCGACGTTGAGGATGACCGGGAACCCCAGGGACCCGATGAACACGCCGACGATGATCGGCAGCAGCATCCACCAGTCCGAGACGAACGGGGCGAGGCCCTCCGGGGTGGGCACGAAGCCGGCGTTGTTGAACGCCGAGACCGCGTAGAACAGGGCGTGCCAGGCGGCGGTGCCCGGGGGCTCGCCGTGCACCAGCAGGCGAGGGAACAGCACGAGGGCGATCGCGACCTCGAGCACGGTGGACGTGATGATGACCGTGCGCACCAGCGACCCGACCTCGCCGAGGCGGGTCACCTTGGTCTCCGAGGAGACCAGCAGGCGCTGCGTGAGCCCGATGCGCCGCGACACGGCCATGCCCAGCAGGGAGGCCAGGGTCATGACGCCCAGGCCGCCGATCTTGATCGCGACGAGGATGACGGCCAGCCCCCACCCGGACCAGTACTCACCCGTGGGCACGACGACCAGACCGGTGACGGTGGTCGCCGAGGTCGCGGTGAACAGGGCGTCGACGAGCGGTGCCGGCTCCCCGTCGGCCGTCGCGAAGGGCATCTGCAGCAGGGCGGTGATCCCGGCGATGACCAGGGCGAACACCCCGAGGGCGAGGCGGGCCGGCGACTGCCGCGCGGACCGGTCGACGTACTCGCGAGCACGCCACAGCAGGCCGGGCCCCGCTGCCATCCCGCCTCCCGCTGATCGTGCCGACAGCACACTCTGGCACGCGCGGACGGGGCCCACGCGCGCACGGGACCGGGTGCGGACGCTACGGCACGTCGGGTCGACACGTGGGGCGTGCGATGGGACGGTGTGGCCCATGGTCGCGACCGACGCCCACCCCACCGCGCGCGGTGCCGGCGCGGCCACGACCCTGCGGGTCGGGTGGTCGACGGAGCTGCTGGGGTACGACTTCGGGTTCGGCCACCCCATGACCTCGGACCGCATCGACCTGGCGATCGCGCTCGCGGCGCAGCTCGGCCTGCTCGACCGGCCGGACGTGGAGGTCGTCGGGTCGGCGCCCGCGTCGGACGAGGTGCTGGCCACGGTGCACGACCCGGCCTACATCCGGGCGGTGCACGCGGCGGCCGAGCACGGCGTCCCGGACCTGGCGCGCGGGCTGGGCACGCGCGACGACCCGCTGTTCCCGCAGATGCACGACGCCGCCGCCCGCGTGGTGGCCGGCACCCTGGACGCGGTGCGCGCGGTCTGGGAGGGGCGCACGCAGCACGCCGTCAACGTCGGCGGAGGGCTGCACCACGCCCAGCCCGGGGCGGCGTCGGGGTTCTGCGTCTACAACGACGCCGCGGTCGCCATCCGGGACGTGCTCGGGGCCGGGGCGCAGCGGGTCGCGTACGTCGACATCGACGCGCACCACGGCGACGGCGTGCAGGACGTCTTCTGGGACGACCCCCGCGTGCTGACGGTCTCCATCCACGAGACGGGCCACGCGCTGTTCCCCGGCACGGGCTACCCGACGGAGATCGGCGGGCGGGGCGCCGAGGGCACGGCCGTCAACGTGGCGCTGCCCTCGCGCACGGACGACGCGGGCTGGCTGCGGGCCGTCGACGCCGTGGTGCCCGCCGTGGTCCGCGAGTTCGCGCCCGACGTGCTGGTGACCCAGCACGGGTGCGACACGCACCGCCTGGACCCGCTGGCCACGCTGCGGGTGTCGGTCGACGCCCAGCGTGTGGCGGCCCACCTGCTGCACGACCTGGCGCACGAGGTGAGCGACGGGCGCTGGGTCGCGCTGGGCGGCGGCGGGTACGCCATCCTCGACGTGGTGCCGCGCACGTGGACGCACCTGCTGGGCGTCGCCTCGCACCGGCCGGTCGAGCCGAGCACGCCCGTGCCGGCGGAGTGGCTGGCCGTGGTCCGGCAGCGGTACGGCCGTGAGGCGGTGGCGCGGATGACCGACGGCGCCCCGGCGACGTTCCGGCCCTGGTCGGGCGGGTACGACCCCGCGAACGACGTGGACCGGGCGATCCGGGCGACCCGGACGGCGGTCTTCCCGGCGATGGGGCTGGACCCGGACCTCGACTGACCGGCGGCCGACTGCGACGCTGGGCCGGGCGGGTGTCCCGTGCTTCCCACCTGTCACACGCGCAACTAAGGTGGTCTGGCACCCGGAACCTCGGGTGCGCGACGCCGGCGCGGCCCGGCCATCCAGGAGGGCCGGGGCATGGGCGAGGACCAGGGCGGGCGGTCGGCCCGCGTGCGGTACCTCACGGTCGTCGAGGTCGCCGACCTCATGCGCGTCTCGCGGATGACCGTGTACCGGCTGGTGCACGCGGGTGAGCTGCCGGCGGTGCGCGTGGGACGGTCGTTCCGGGTGCCGCAGGACGCGCTCGACGCCTACCTGCGCTCGTCGGCGACAGTCGAGCCCGAGGGGCTCGGCGAGGAGCGGCGCAGCTCCTGAGCACGCCCCGCCGCGGGTGCGCGGGCAGCCGTTCGCGGACGCGGCGGCCGATCGCGTAAGGTGGGTGCTCGGACTTCTGCGTGCGTGGGTGATTCGGGTCGGCCCGATGCGCACCGCGCGTCGATCGACCACCACTCACGGCCCTCGGGTCGTGACCGGAAACAGAGTGAGGACCGCATGGGCTCCGTCATCAAGAAGCGCCGCAAGCGCATGGCGAAGAAGAAGCACCGCAAGCTGCTGCGCAAGACGCGTCACCAGCGTCGTAACAAGAAGTGAGCTGACGCCGCATCGCGGCGAGCAGTGCACCGCGGGCCCGGTCGGACGACCGGGCCCGACGTGTGTCCGGGGAACCCCGGGGATCTACAACGATGTAGGATCAAGGCGTCTGCCACCCTGGGTCGGCAGGCGACACCACGGGCCGCGGGCGGCGACGAGGGCGAGGGCACACGGTGAACGGACGACGCAGCGGTGCCGTGACGATGCACGAGGTCGCGGCGCGCGCCGGGGTGTCGATCAAGACCGTCTCCAACGTCGTCAACGGGTACCCCTACATCCGCGACAGCACCCGCGAGAAGGTCGAGCAGGCGATCGCGGAGCTCGGCTACCAGCTCAACGTCACCGCGCGGAACCTGCGCCGGGGGCGCACCGGGCTCGTCGGCCTGGCCGTGCCCGAGCTGTCGCTCCCGTACTTCGCGGAGCTGGCCGACTCCGTCATCCGGGCCGCCGAGGCGCGAGGGCTCACGGTGCTCATCGAGCAGACCGGCGCGGTGCGCGAGCGGGAGCTCGAGGTGCTGCGCGGTCAGCGCCGGCAGTTCACCGACGGCCTCATCTACTCACCGCTCGCGCTCGGGCCCGACGACGTGGGCGAGCTCGAGGGCGTCGACTACCCCATGGTGCTGCTCGGTGAGCGCATCTTCGGCGGCCCGGCCGACCACGTGACGATGCGCAACGTCGAGGCCGCCAAGGCCGCGACGCAGCACCTGATCGACCAGGGTCGGCGGCGCATCGCCGTCGTGGGCGCGCACGCGGGGGAGTCGGTCGGCTCGGCGGCGCTGCGCGTGCAGGGCTACGTCGCGGCGCTCGAGGAGAACGGGCTGCCCTACGACCCGGCGCTGGTCGGCGAGGCAGGGCTGTGGCACCGCGCGACGGGCGCCGAGACCATGGCGCGGCTGCTGGACGCCGACCTCGGCATCGACGCGGTGTTCGGCCTCAACGACGCGCTCGCGCTCGGCGCCCTGCACACGCTGCACCTGCGCCGCATCGAGGTGCCGGGCGAGATCGCCGTCATCGGGTTCGACGACATCGACGAGGCGGCCTACGCGGCACCCACCCTGTCGACCGTGAACCCCGGCCGCGAGCAGATCGCCGCCACCGCGGTCGACCTGCTCGTCGACCGGATCGACGGCGCGCAGGACGACCGGCCGTTCCGCCAGGTCGTCGCCGACTTCTCGGTCGTCGCGCGCGAGTCCACGATCGGCGACGCCGCGCACGTCTGAGCGGCACCCGGCCGGCGGGGCCGTCAGCGGGCGTCGAGCCGGTCCAGCCGCACGTCGACGAGCCACCCGGTGGCCAGCAACGGCACCGCCACGCCGCCGAGCACCGCGAGCGGCGGGGCGACCCAGCACGTCGCGGCCCACACGGCGGCGACGCCGAGCACACCCACCGCGGTGCCCGGGCCCAGGGCGGGCGCCAGGACGAGGAACCGCCACGTCGCCGGCAGGGGCGCGCGGTAGCGCCGCAGCACCGGGGCCGCGTACGCGAGGACCACGACCGCCCAGGCCGTGACCAGGCCCAGGCCCGCGCCGAGCGCCGCGCGCACCGGTCCCTGCGCGGCCGACAGCGCCCAGGCGTCCGCCGCGAGCACCGCCGCGACCAGCCACAGCGGCGCGCCGACGAGCACGGCCCGGCGCCACCCTGCCCGCCACGCGTGCCAGAAGTCCTGCCACACGTGCTCCGAGGGCGTGCCCGCGGGCAGGCGGGCCAGCACGCGGCCGCCCGCGTCGAGCGCGGGGAACAGTCCCAGGACGACGCCCCCGGCCAGGGTGCCGACGACCACGAGGGCCTGCACGGCCAGCAGGTGGGCGACCCACCGCAGGGCCGTCATCACCCCGCCGGCCCATCCCTGCGCGTCCACGTCCCCGATCCTCCCAGGTGCGTCAGGCGGGGCGGGTCGCGGCGGTGACCTGCCCGTGGTCGTCGAGCAGCACCGCGACCTGCGCCGCCACGTCCCGCACGGAGTCCCACGCGGGCAGCACGACCGCCTGCACGGGGGTGCCGTCGGCCCGCCGCGCCGCGAAGCGCCCGGAGCCGAGCGCGCGCACGTGCAGCAGGTCGAGGGTGCCCTCGTGCGTGCGCCGGACCGTCCGCGGGTCCGCGCCCACGTCGAGGACCTCCCAGATGCCGGCGAGGACCGCGGGGTCCGTCGGCCACAGGGACTCGTCGTCGACCTCGCGGGCCTGCCCTGCCCAGGGCTGCGGGCTGACCAGCGGCCAGCCGTCGTGCGTCCACACCAGGCGTCGCACCTGCACCCGGTGGCGCGTGGGGTCGTCCTCGTCGCGCACGTGGTGCACGAGCAGCCGGCGGCCGGGCGTGCCGTCGCGGGCCGGTTCGGTGAGCACCGCACCGTGGCCCGGCGCCCGCAGGCCCGGGCCGCCGGCGAGCCGGTGCCCGGCGAGCACCACCGTCCCCGCGTCGTGCGCCGGGTCGCGCAGGTCGCGGCCCGTGCGGTCGCGGTACGGGCCCGTGACCTCGTCGGCGACGGCGGCACGCACGTGGTACGTCGAGAACAGCGAGTCCCACGACGCGAGCATCGCCCACCCGCCGCCGGGGCGGGGCAGGACGTACGCGCCCTCGACCGCCCCCTCGACCTCGGGGGCCCGGCGCGCCAGCAGGACGCCCGGGCCGGAGCTCGGCACGCCGGGGGCCGGGGCGTCGAGCGCCAGGCCCGTGACCGGATCGAGCTCGAGGGCGTGGATCCCGCCGAAGAACGACCCGTAGACCATCCAGTGCCGCTCGGTGGCGCCCGTGGCATCGACCACGACGGCCGCGTCGATCGCGTTGGGCGGCCCGTCGCCGTGCGGGGAGCCGGTCGTGTCGGGCGGCACCGCCGCACTCGTCACGACCAGCCCGCGGTCGTGCCACGGCCCGCCCGGGTGATCGGCCTCGGCGAGACCGATCGCCGAGCACCGGGAGCCGAACGACGACGCCGACCAGTACATGCGCCAGCGGCCGCCCACGCGCACGACCTCCGGCGCCCACAGGCCGGTCGCGCCCGTGAGGGCCGCCGCGGCGGCCGGCACGCCCGGGAGCGCCCAGCCGTGGAACGTCCACGTCACCAGGTCGTCCGAGCGGCGCACCTGCACGCCGCCGCGGACCGGGCCGTCCGCGTGGGCGTCCGTCGAGAACAGCCAGTACGTGCCGTCGTCGTCGCGCACCGCGGTCGGGTCGTGGGCGTGCCCGGCCCCCCAGCCGGTGGTGTCGACGCTGCCGGCCGGGTCGAGGGTCGTCACGGCGCTACGCCTTGGAGCCGGTGAGCGCCACGGACTCGATGATCTGCCGCTGGAAGACCAGGAACACCACGAGGATCGGCAGCAGCGCGACGAAGGACGCGGCCATGATCAGCGGGTAGTCGCGCTGCGTGGCGTACTCCACGTTGAGGTTGGCGATCACGACCTGGAGCGTCTGCTTGCCGGGGGAGTTCAGGTAGAGGATCGGCCCGAGGTAGTCGTTCCAGACCGTCATGAACCACAGGATGAACTGCGCCGCGATCGCGGGGCGGATCATCGGCACGATCATCCGCCCGAAGATCGTCAGGTAGGACGCGCCGTCGATCTTCGCGGCCTCGATGAGCGAGTCGGGGACCGACTCCAGGTACTGCCGCAGGAAGAAGATCATGATGATGTTGCCGAACAGCAGCGGCACGATCAGGGGCAGCAGGGTGTCCACCCACTGCAGCCGCGAGAACATGACGAACTGCGGGATCATCAGCGTCGGGTAGGGGATCATCAGGCCCGACAGCAGGGCCAGGAAGATGACGTTCTTGCCCGGCAGGCGCATCTTCGACAGCGCGAACGCGGCGATCGAGGACGTCACCGAGCCGATCACGGTGACGGTGCCGGCGACGATGATCGAGTTCTTGAAGCCCGACAGCACCGGGGCCTCGGTCCACATCCGCGCGAACGTCGCCCACTGCGGGGAGTCGGGCCACAGCACGGGCGGCAGCGCGAACACCTCGGGCTTGGTCTTCACGGCGGTCGTGAACATCCACAGCAGCGGTGCGAGCATCGCCAGGGCGAACACCGAGAGCACGACGAGCAGCAGCGCGTTGACGGCGCGGCTCTCGCGGCGCGCACCGGTGCCGGACGGGCGCCGGCCGCGGGTGGCCAGGTCGCGCGGGGGCAGGGTGGGGATGGTGGTCATGGCGGGCCCCTCAGTCGATGCTGAAGCTGTTGCGCCGGTTGAGGCGGAACTGGATCAGGGTGATGACGAGGATGAGGACGCCGAGGACCATGGCCATGGCCGTCGCGTACCCCATCTGCTGGTAGCGGAAGGCCTGGCGCCAGATGTACCAGACCACGGAGGCGGAGCTGAACTCGGGCCCGCCGTTCGGCGTCATGATGTTGATCTCGGTGAACAGCTGCGCGCCGCCGATGATGTTGGTGACCACCAGGAAGAACGTCACCGGTCGCACCATGGGCATCGTGATGTGGAAGAGCCGCTGCCACCATCCGGCACCGTCGAGCGCGGCCGCCTCGTGCAGGGACGCGGGCACCGACTGGATGGCCGCCAGGTACAGGAGCATCGAGTAGCCCAGGCCCTTCCAGACCATCATGAGGATGATCGCGGGCTTGACGGTGTCGGTGTCCTGCAGCCAGTTGGGCCCGTCGACGCCGACGACGGCGAGCACCTGGTTGACCAGGCCGAAGTCGCCGTTGTACGCGAACTGCCAGACGATCGCGATGGCGGCCAGCGAGGAGATCACCGGCACGTAGTAGATGGTGCGGAACGCGGTCCGCCCGGGGATGCGCCGGTCCAGGGCGATCGCGAGCAGCAGCGCCAGGGCCAGGCCGATCGGGATCCCGATCATGTAGAAGAACGTGTTGAACAGCGACTGGTGGAAGTACTCGTCACCGAGCAGCCGTCGGTAGTTGTCCAGGCCGGTGAACCGCATCGGTCCCAGCCCGTTCCAGCTCGTCAGCGACGCGTAGGCGGCGAACGCCACGGGGTAGAGCGTGAACAGCAGGAACCCGAGCACGGGTGGTGCGACGAACAGCATCGCCCAGCGGTGCTCGCTGCGGTGCAGCTGCCGGCGCTGGCGGGCGGTGCGCAGCGACGCACCGGCGTCCGTCCCCTGCGCGCCGGGCACTGCCGGCGGGGCCTCGGGGGCCGCGGATCGCGACATCAGGGTTCCTCTCGTGCGAAGGCGGGCCCGGCCGCCGGGTGGTCGGCGGCCGGGCGCCGGGGGTCAGCCTGCGAACGCCTGCTCGGCGTTGACGTTGGACTCGTCGAGCAGCGCCTGCATGCGCGGCTGCACCTCGGCGAGGTAGTCCGCCGCGGTCCGCTCGCCGTCGAGGACCGGCTGGATGTTGGTCCACAGCTCGTCGTACCAGGCCGCGCCGTACGTGTAGGCGGCCGGCATGGCGCGGCCGTAGTCCTGCACGATGTCGAGGAACTCCTTGCGGTTGGCGGGCTGCGCGTCGGGCTCGGCCGCCCACTCCTCGGCCATGTCGACCAGGTTGGGCACCTGGATGTTCGCGTCGACCAGCGTCTGCTGCGCCGTCGGGTCGGCGGACAGGTAGGTCACCAGCTGCACGGCCTCGTCGGGCATGTTCGTGGTGCCGGAGACACCGATGCCGAGCGAGCCCACCCAGGTGCCGGAGCCGCCGTCACCGAGGGTGGGCCAGGGGATCAGGTCGTACTCGAACTCCAGGTCGTTGTAGACGCTGACGTCCCAGGGGCCGACCGGGAAGAAGCCGAGCTCGCCGGCCATCCAGCGCTGGTACGTGTCGAGCGTCGCGGCGTCGGCCGCGGACGGGGTGACGCCGTCGACCGTGGTGAGGTCGGCGAACTCCTGGAGCGCCTCGGCGAACTCCGGGGTGTCGACGGTGACCTCGGTGCGGTCCTCGTTGACGAAGTCGCCGCCGTTGCTCCACACCAGCGACTGCAGGTTCCACTGGACGTTCGGGCCGGTGCCCCACTGGTCGACCGTGCCGTCGCCGTCGGTGTCCGTCGTCAGCTGCTTGCAGATGGCGACGTACTCGTCCCACGTGAGGGGGACGTCGGGGTCGGGCAGCGGGATGCCCGCGGCCTCGAACATCGTCTTGTTGTAGCCGAACGCGAACGGGCCGACGTCCTTGGGCAGGCCGTACAGGCGTCCCTCGGGCGTGCCCTGCAGCTCGCCGTCGAACCGGTAGGAGTCGACGCCGTAGTCCCAGATGTTGTCGAGGTCGACGCCGAGCTCGTCGACCTGGTCGGTGATGTCCATGAGGACGCCCGAGGCCACGTACGACTGCAGGTTCGCCTGCTCGATGTAGAACACGTCCGGCACCTTGTTGCCCGCGACGGCGGCCTGCAGCTTGGTCGCGTACTGGTCGGCGTCGGTGACGATGACGTCCACCTTCACGCCCGTGTCCTCGGTGAACTTGTCGATGGCCGCCTGGTAGGCCGCCTTCTCGTCGGGTCCGCCGCGGAACATGAACGTCAGCGACCCGTCGTCGCCGCTGCCTCCGCTGCACGCGGTGAGCGACATGGCCCCCACGAGCGCCGCGCACGTCATGCCGACGGCCAGCCTGCTCTTCCTCATCTGCCTGCCTCCCTGTCATGGGTCGGTCAGGTCACGGCGGTGGGGGCGGGGAGGCTGCGTCCTGCGTGCCGTCCGTCCGCCCCTGCTGGTCGTCGTTGACCCTCCGACGTCGTCTGAAACGTCGCCTTACAACGTTGATCTACAACGTTGCACAACGTGCCACGCGATCCGCCGCCGGTCAAGCCACGATCGCGTAACGACGCCCGAGCGGCGTTGCGGCCGGCGTGAAGGGCGTGCGGGGCGGCGCGGCGGTCGGTGCGCGCACGAGGTCGCCACCGCGCGTTGACGCCCCCGGCGGCGTCGGGCAGGGTGGGCCTACAACGATGTAGAGCCGATCCGAGGAGCCTGACGATGACGTGGGCGCGCACGCCCCCCATGGGGTGGAACAGCTGGGACTGCTACGGCACGACCGTGACCGAGGCCGAGGTGCTCGCCAACGCGCGCTTCATGGCCGAGCACCTGGCGCCGTCCGGGTGGGACACGGTCGTCGTCGACATCGACTGGTCCGACCCCGACGCCCGCCCGCACGGCTACGTCGAGGACGCGCGGCTCGTGCTCGACGCGCACGGCTACCCCCAGCCGGCACCCGGCCGGTTCCCGTCCGCCGCCGACGGCACGGGGTTCACGGCGCTCGCCGCGCAGGTGCACGCCCTGGGCCTGCGGTTCGGCGTCCACGTGCTGCGCGGGGTGCCGCGGCGCGCGGTGGCCGCCGCGCTGCCGGTCCCCGGTGACGGCGGCTGGACCACCGCCGACGTCGCGGACCCCACGTCCACGTGCCCGTGGAACGGGCACATGGTGGGCCTGGACCACACCCACCCGGGCGCCCAGGACTGGCTGGACGGGCTCGTCGCGCAGCTCGCGTCCTGGGGCGTCGACCTCGTCAAGGTCGACGACATGCTGGCCCCGTTCCACGCCGACGCCGTCGCGGCGTGGGGCACCGCGATCGCCCGGTCCGGCCGGGACATCGTGCTGTCCCTGTCGCCCGGCACGCGCCTGTCCACCGAGCACCTGCCGGTGCTGCGCGAGCACGCGCAGATGTGGCGCGTCTGCGACGACCTCTGGGACCGCTGGGAGGACGTGCACGCCAACTTCGCGCGGCTCGCGCGGTGGGCGCCGCACCAGCGGCCCGGGGGCTGGGCCGACGCGGACATGCTGCCGCTCGGGCGCATCGGCATCCGCGCCGAGCGGGGCGAGGACCGCAGCAGCCGGCTCACGCCCGACGAGCAGCGCACCCTGCTCACGCTGTGGGTCATGGCGCGCTCGCCGCTGATGATGGGCGGCGACCTGCCGACCTCCGACCCCGCGACGATCGCCCTGCTCACGACACCGGCCGTGGGGCACGTGCTGCGCACGGGCACGGACGGGCGCGAGCTGCTGCGCGAGCCCGCCGGGGACGAGCACGACAGCGGCGAGGTGGTCGTGTGGGCCGCGCGTGCCGGCGACGGCAGCGGGTCGGTCTACGTCGCCGTGTTCTGGACCGGAGCCCACCCGCGCACCGAGCGGCTGCCGCTGACCGCGCTGCTCGGCGACGCCGACGCCGGCCGCGGGCCCTGGGCGGTGCGCGACCTGTGGTCCGGCGCCGACCTTCCCGGCCCCGTGGTCACCACGCCCGAGCCCCTCGGCTCGATCGACCTCGACGTCCCGCCGCACGGTGTGCGGTGGGTGGAGCTGCACCACCCGCACCACCGACAGGAGCCCTGATGATCCCCGTCCGACTCACCCTCGACCCGGCGTTCCGCGTCGCGCCCGTCCGCCGCCGCACGTTCGGCTCGTTCGTCGAGCACCTCGGGCGCTGCGTCTACACCGGCATCCACGACCCGGAGCACCCCACGGCCGACCAGGACGGGTTCCGCAAGGACGTCCTCGAGCTCACCCGCGAGCTGGGGGTGTCCACGGTGCGCTACCCGGGCGGCAACTTCGTGTCCGGGTACCGGTGGGAGGACGGCGTCGGTCCTGTCGAGCAGCGGCCGCGCCGCCTCGACCTCGCATGGCACTCCACCGAGCCCAACACGGTCGGTGTCGACGAGTTCATGCGCTGGGCCGAGCGTGCGCAGGTCGAGCCGATGATGGCGGTGAACCTCGGCACCCGCGGCGTGCAGGAGGCGGTGGACCTGCTGGAGTACTGCAACGTGCCGGGCGGCACCGCGCTGTCCGACCTGCGGCGGGCCAACGGTGCGCCCGACCCGTACCGCGTGCGGATGTGGTGCCTCGGCAACGAGATGGACGGGCCGTGGCAGACCGGGCACAAGACCGCGTACGAGTACGGCCGCCTGGCTGCCGAGACCGGGCGTGCCATGCGCATGGTCGACCCCGGCATCGAGCTGGTGGCCTGCGGCTCGTCCAGCTCGGTGATGGAGACGTTCGGCGAGTGGGAGCGCATCGTGCTCACCGAGGCGTACGACCAGGTCGACTACATCTCCGCGCACGCCTACTACTGGGAGGAGGAGGGCGACCTCGGCTCGTTCCTCGCCTCCGCGGTCGACATGGACCACTTCGTGGAGTCGGTGACCGCGACGGCCGACGCCGTGCGCGCCGCCCAGCGCAGGAGCAAGCGGGTCCACATCTCGTTCGACGAGTGGAACGTCTGGTACCAGAAGCGTGCCGAGTCCCGCCCGCCGCGCGGTGACGACTGGCCGGTGGCGCCCGTGCTGCTGGAGGACCGTTACAACGTGGCCGACGCGGTCGTCGTGGGCAACCTGCTGATCAGCCTGCTGCGGCATTCCGACCGGGTGCACGCCGCGTCGCTCGCCCAGCTGGTCAACGTCATCGCGCCGATCATGACCGAGCCCGGCGGGCGGGTATGGAAGCAGACGATCTTCCACCCGTTCGCCGCCGCCGCCCGGTGGGCCCGCGGTGACGTGCTGCAGGTGGCCGTCGAGTCCCCGACGTACGAGACGGCCCGCTACGGCGACGCCGCGCTCGTCGACGCGGTCGCGACGCGGGACGAGGAGACCGGCGACGTCGCCGTGTTCGTGGTCAACCGCTCCACCGGGGCGCCGGCCGCGCTCGACGTGGACCTGCGCGCCCTGCCGGGGCTGCGTCTGGTCGAGGCCTCGACGCTGGCCAACCCCGACCACACCTGGTCGGCCACGGCCGACGACGACACGTCGGTCGCCCCGCGGGCCAACGCGACGGCCCGGGTCGCGGACGGTCGGCTGAGCGCCGAGCTGCCGCCCGTGTCGTGGACGGTGCTGCGCCTGGGACCCGTCGCGTGAGCGTCCGCCGCCGGCGGGCGTGGGCGGCCGTCGCGGTCGTCGGGGTCCTGCTCGCCGGCGGCGCCGCGGTGCTGCTGCCGCGCACGCTGCTGCCCGCGCCGCCGGCCGCCACCGCCCTCGACCCGGCGGGCGACGTGCGGACGCACGACCCCGCCCTCGTCGTCGGCGAGCCGGGGGAGCCCTGGTACGTGTTCTCGACCGGCGACGTGCGGGTGGGGCTGGGCGCCCCGCAGGTCCGGCGGTCCACGGACGACGGGCGTACCTGGGAGCTGGTCGGGACGGTGTGGGACGCCGCGACCCGCCCCGCCTGGGTGGAGGAGCGCATCCCGGGCGTCGAGAACTTCTGGGCGCCGGAGGTCGTCGAGCACGACGGCACCTGGTACCTCTACTACGCCGCGTCGACCTTCGGCTCCAACCGCTCGCTCATCGGCCTCATGACCAGCCCCACGCTCGACCCCGACGACCCGGCGTACGGCTGGGTCGACCGGGGGGAGGTCCTGTCCTCCGAGCCGGGGCGCGACGGCTGGAACGCCATCGACGCCGGCGTCCTCGACGTCGACGGCACGCCGTGGCTGGCCTTCGGGTCGTTCTGGGGCGGCATCCAGCTGGTCGAGCTGGCGTGGCCGGACGGCCTGCGTGCCGACCCCGACGCCCCGCCGCGGCGCATCGCGAGCCGGGTCGGCGCGCCCAACGCGATCGAGGCGCCGTACCTGGTCCGGCGTGACGGCTGGTACTACCTCCTCGTGTCCCGGGACACCTGCTGCCGGGGCTCGGACTCGACGTACAGCATCGCGGTCGGGCGCTCCCGCGACGTGACGGGCCCGTACGTCGACCGTGCGGGCCGTGACATGACCATGGACGGCGGTGAGGTCCTGCTGACCGGCCGCGGGGACATGGTGGGGCCCGGCGGGCAGTCGTACTCCCGCGGGTTCCTCGCCTTCCACTGGTACGACGCGGCGGCCGGCGGCGACGTCCGCCTGGGCATCCGCGAGCTCGCCTGGGACGCGGACGGGTGGCCGGTGGCGACGACGCGCGAGGAGCAGGCCGCGGACCGGGGGTGAACGGCGCGGGGGAGAGCGGCGCGGGGGTGAGCGGTGGGGTGAACGGCGCGGGGGTGAGCGGCGCGGGGTCGACGGGCCGTCGTCAGAGCGGGCGCTCGAGGACGTAGTCGTCCTCGAGCCGTCCGCCGACCTGGAAGTGCTTGACGCCGACGACGGCGAACCCCTCACGGGCGTAGAACGCCTGCGCGCGGGCGTTGTGCTGGTTCACGCCCAGCCACATGCCCGAGCCGCCCAGCGCGCGGCCGTGGTCGAACGACGCGCGCAGGAGCGTGGAGGCGACCCCGGCGCCGTGGTGGTCGGGGTGCACGTAGCACTTGGAGAGCTCGACCGTGGGCCGGATGTGCACGGCGGCGCGCGCGTCCTCGTCCGCGGGCTCGCCGGCGACGAGCACGGTGTAGCCGAGGAGCTCACCGTCCGGGGTCGCGGCGACCAGCACGACGCGCGCCGGGTCGACCACGTGGCGCGCGAACCGCTCGGCGCTCAGGTGCGCGGCCAGGAACGCGCGCTGGTCCTCGAGCGTCGAGCCGGGCGGGCACGCCAGGGGGAACGTCACGGCGGCGAGCGCCGCCAGGGCGGGGGCGTCCCGCACGTCGGCCGTCCGCACGGACCACGCGGTCGCGGCGGTCACTCGGCGCCCATCCGGCGCCGCACCGAGCGCAGCACGGCGCGCGCGACGACCGCCACGGCCCAGGTCAGACCCGCCAGGCTCGCGGCGTTCGCCCCGCGACGTGCCTGGCGGCGACGGTGGCGGAACTCGCGCACGGGCCACCCGACCTCGGCTGCGTGCCGGCGCAGGCGGCGGTCGGGGTTGATGGCGCACGGCCGGCCCACCGTGGACAGGATCGGCACGTCGTTCGTGGAGTCGCCGTAGGCGTGGCAGAGGCTCAGGTCGTACCCCTCGCGCTCGGCGAGCGCGCGGACGGCGGCGGCCTTGGCCTCGCCGTGCAGCAGGTCCCCGACCAGCCGGCCGGTGTAGAAGCCCTCCACGTGCTCGGCGACCGTGCCCAGCGCCCCGGACGCACCCAGGCGGCGGGCGATGAGCTCGCCGATCTCCACGGGTGTGGCGGTGACCAGCCACACCGCGTGGCCGTCGGCGAGGTGGGCGTCGAGCAGCGCCTGGGTGCCCGGGTAGATGCGCAGGCTGAGGACCTCGTCGTAGACGTCCTCGGCGATCGCGGTCACCTCCGCCACCGAGTGCCCGCGCATGATGTCGAGCGCGCGGGCGCGCACGTCGTCGATCTGGTCCTTGTCCTCGCCGAACAGCCGGTACCGGGCCTGCTGCCCGGCGAAGCGCACGAGGTCCAGCTTGCGGAAGAACCCGCGCCGGTACAGGCCGACGGCGAGATGGAAGGCGCTGGCCCCGCGGATGATCGTGTTGTCGACGTCGAAGAACGCGGCCACGCGCGTGCCGTCGGCGACCTCCGCCGCCCGTGGCGTCCGCGCGGTGGCGGCGACGACGGCAGGCTCGTCCGTGCCGTCGCCCGTTCGCATCCGGACACTGTAACGAGCGCGCGGCCCCGCGCGACGGAGGGTCCGCTGCGTGCCGCGACGTGCGCACACGCGCCGCGGGCCTCCCGGAGCCGGGGCGGCCCGGCTAGCGTGGGCGCCGTGAGCGGGACGAGCGCACCGCGGGTGGTGCTGTACGGACGGACCGGGTGCCACCTGTGCGACGACGCGCGGGCGCTCGTCGAGCGGGTGTGCGGCGAGGTCGGTGCGACCTGGGCGGAGGTCGACGTCGACGTGCCGGGACCCGACGGCCGGCTGCCGGCGGACGAGCTGGGCGAGCTGGTGCCGGTGGTCGACGTCGACGGGGTGCGGCGCGGGTACTGGCGGATCGACGAGGCGCGCCTGCGGCGGGCTCTCGCGGCGGCGGGCGGCAGGCCCTAGCGTGTGATCCTGGCGCCGGGGCCGTGCCCGGCGACGCGGGTGCGGAGGGTCAGTGGACGGTCGGCGCAGCGCAGCACGACGCGGGGCCGACGGCCGCGCCGGACGTGACGGCCAGGCCGTGCCGTCCGCCACGGTCGGGCGGCTGCCCGGCTACCTGCGGGCGCTCGAGGCGACAGCGGCGGCCGGTGCCGTCCTGACGTCGTCCGACGAGCTGGCGGAGCGCGCGGGCGTGACCCCGGCACAGCTGCGCAAGGACCTGTCGTACCTCGGCTCGTACGGTCGTCGCGGGGTGGGCTACGACGTCGCGCACCTGCGCGAGCAGGTCACGGTGGCCCTCGGCCTGGCCGACGTGCGCCGCGTGCTGCTGGTGGGCGTCGGCAACCTGGGGCACGCCCTGGCGAACTACGCCGGCATCGCCGAGCGGGGCTTCGTGCTGGTGGGGCTGGTCGACGCGGACCCGGCGGTGGTGGGCACGACGGTGGCCGGGCTCGTGGTCGAGCCGGCCGACGACCTGGCCGCGGTGGTGGCGCGCACCGGGGCGACGATCGCGGTGCTGACGACGCCGGCCGCCGTCGCGCAGCAGGTGTGCGACGCGCTGGTCGCCGCCGGGGTGGTCGGCGTCCTCACGTTCGCGCCGTGCGCGCTGCGCGTGCCGCCGCACGTCGACGTGCGGGCGGTGGACGTGGCGTCCGAGCTGCAGATCCTGGCGTTCCACGACCGCGCGCGCAGCGCCGGCGGCGGGGCGTCGTGAACGGCGACGCCCGGGGTCGGTGCCGACGGTGCCCGGACGTGCCGCGAGGGCGCGACGGGGGACGTCGCGCCCTCACGGACGGGGTCGGGGCGTGGTGCCCCGGTGGGGAGCGTCAGGCCTTGATGGCGGACACGTCCAGGTCGATGCGGACCTTGTCGGCGACGAGGACGCCGCCCGCCTCGAGCGCGGCGTTCCACGTGAGGCCGAAGTCCTTGCGGGAGATGGTGACGGTCGCCTCGAAGCCGGCGCGCGTGTTGCCGAACGGGTCCACCGCGGTGCCGTTGAACTCGGTCTCCAGCTCGACCTCGCGCGTGACGCCGTGGATCGTCAGGTCGCCGACGACGACGTGCTTGTCGCCGCCGTCCGTACGGATCGCGGTGGAGGCGAAGGTCCACCCGCCGAACGTCTCGACGTCGAAGAAGTCGGCGCTCTTGAGGTGGCCGTCGCGGTTGGCGTCACCGGTGGTGACCGTGGACGGGTCGAGCGTCACCGAGACGGCGGAGGACTCCAGGTCCTCGCCGACCGTGAGGGTGCCGGACGTCACGGCGACCGTGCCCCGGACCTTGGAGATGCCGGCGTGACGGACCGTGAACGACGCGTCCGTGTGCGTCGGGTCGATGTTCCAGGTGCCGGCGGTGAGGCCGGTGGGCAGAGCGGTCATGGGGTCCTCCGCGGTTCGGTGCCGAACGATTTCGTTGATTCGACAAGTAACTGTTGTTGATCTTTCTACTACGGTGGGCTGCCGAGCGCAACCCCTGAGGAGGACACCCGTGCCCGACGACGTGCGCTGGCTCTCCGCCACGCAGCAGCGCGACTGGCGCGCGTTCCGCGACGGGACCGCGCTGCTGTTCGACGTCCTGGGGCGCGAGCTGGACGAGGGCAGCGGGCTGTCGCTCGGGGAGTACGAGGTGCTCGTGCGGCTCTCCGAGGCGCCGCGCCGCGCCCTGCGCATGTCCGAGCTCGCGGACGACCTCGCGCACTCCCGGAGCCGGCTGACGCACACCGTCGCCCGCATGGAGCGCGCCGGCATCGTGCGCCGCGAGCCCGCGCTCGACGACGCCCGGGGCGTGAACTGCGTGCTCACCGACCACGGGTGGCAGGTGCTCGTGGCCGCGGCGCCCGGTCACGTCGAGTCCGTGCGGCGGCACCTCGTCGACGTGCTGGACGACGCCCAGCTGGCCGCGCTGGGTGAGGCGATGCGCGTCGTCGTCGCGCACCTGCGCGGCCCGGGGTGCCTGCCCGACGCCGACGGGGACGCCGCACGCTGAGCCCGCCGACGCGCACGGGGACGCCGCAGACTTTGCGACACTGTGCACATGGTCGCCACGACGGTCCACCTGCTGCGGCACGGTGAGGTGCACAACCCCGAGGGTCTGCTCTACGGCAGGCTGCCCGGCTACCGGCTGTCCGAGCGCGGGCTGCGGATGGCCGAGCTCGTCGCCGCCACGCTGGCCGGCGAGCAGGGCGCACCACGGCGCGACGTGGTCGTGGTCACGTCCTCCCCGCTGCAGCGCGCGCAGGAGACCGCCGCGCCCCTCGCCGCGGCCTTCGGCGTCCCGGTCGGCACGGACGACCGGCTGATCGAGGCCGACAACCACTTCCAGGGCATGACGTTCGGCGTCGGCGACGGCTCGCTGCGGCACCCGGCCCACTGGCCCTACCTGCGCAACCCCTTCCGCCCGTCGTGGGGCGAGCCCTACGCCGAGCAGGTCGACCGCATGCTCGCCGCGGTCGACGCCGCCCGCGTCGCCGCCCGCGGCCACGAGGCCGTGCTCGTCAGCCACCAGCTGCCGATCTGGGTGACGCGCCTGGCTCTCGAGAACCGCCGCCTGTGGCACGACCCCCGCCGCCGGCAGTGCGCGCTGGCGTCCCTCACGACCCTCCGGTTCGAGGACGACGTGCTGGTAGGCGTCGGCTACGGCGAGCCCGCCGCGTCCCTGCTGCCCGGAGCGTCCCCCGTCGCCGGGGCCTGACGTGCGCCGACGCCCCGCCCGGCCGCACCGTGCGGCCCTCGTCCCCGCGGCCGTGGCCACGGCACTCGCCCTGCTGCTCGCCGGGTGCGGCACGGACGACCCCGCGGGGGACGTGCCCGACGTCGTCGACCAGGGCTACCAGTCCGGCGACGGGTCGACCACCACGTGGGCACCGGACGACCGCGTCGGGCCGCTGACGATCACGGGCACCGACTACGAGGGTGGTGCGCACGACCTGGCGCAGTGGCGCGGCGACGTCGTGCTGCTCAACACCTGGTACGCCGCGTGCCCGCCGTGCCGCGCGGAGGCACCCGACCTCGCGGCCGTCGCCACCGACTACGCCGACCAGGGTCTGCGGGTGCTGGGCATCAACAGCCGGGACGCCGCCGGCACGGCCCAGGCCTTCCAGCGGCAGCTCGCCGTGCCCTACCCGTCGCTCGACGACACCAGCGGTGCCGCGATCGCCACGCTGCAGGGCGTCGTGCCCGTCAACGCGGTCCCCACCACCGTGCTGCTGGACCGCGAGGGTCGCGTGGCCGCCCGCGTCCTCGGTCTCGTCGAGCCCTCCACGCTGCGTGCGCTCGTCGAGGACCTGCTCGCGGAGGGCGCCGGGAGCGCGTCGAGCGGGCCGGACGCGTCGGCGTGGGCGCCCGCCGCGGAGGGTGCGCGATGAGCGGGGCGCTCGCCGCCGGGCTCGGCACCACCGTCGTCGACGGCTCGCTGCTGCTCGCCGTGCCCGTCGCGCTGCTCGCCGGCCTCGTGTCCTTCGCGTCCCCGTGCGTCCTGCCGCTGGTGCCGGGCTACCTGGGTCTCCTCGGCGGGCTCGTCGGTGGGGTGCGCCGCGCGCCGGGCGCGCGGCTCGGGTTCGTGGACGCCACGGACGTCGTCCGGCTGGGCGCCGCCCCCGCCGTGCCCGTGACCGCCGCGGCCGACGTGCGCCCGACGGCCCCGCCGGCCGGCGGGGCCGCGGTCCCCGCCGTCGCGGCCGGTGCCGCGGTGCCGCTGCCCGCGCCGGTGGGTCGCCGGACGCTGCTGGTCGGCGCGGTGCTCTTCGTCGCGGGCTTCACCCTCGTGTTCGTGGCGTTCGGCACCCTCGCCGGCACGCTCGGCGCCGCGCTGTGGCAGTGGCAGGACCCGGTGAGCCGCGCGCTCGGCGCGCTCACCGTCGTCCTGGGCCTGGCGTTCCTCGGGGCCGTGCCCTTCCTGCAGGCCGCGCGCCGGCCGCGGCTCGCGCCGCGCGCGGGCGTGTGGGGCGCGCCGCTGCTCGGTGTCGCGTTCGGGCTGGGGTGGACCCCGTGCATCGGCCCGACGCTCGCCGCGATCCTCACGCTGTCCCTCACCGGGGGGTCCGCGGCGCGCGGCGCGCTGCTGGCTGCCGTGTTCTGCGTGGGCCTGGGCCTGCCGTTCGTGCTGGTGGGCGTCGGGCTGCAGCGCTCGCAGCGTGCCGTGGGCTGGCTGCAGCGGCACCGGCTCGCCGTCCAGCGCACCGGAGGTGCCGTCCTCGTCGTGCTCGGCGTCGCGCTGCTCACCGGCGCGTGGGGCACGTGGGCGGCCTGGCTGCAGGGCGTCCTGACCGGTGGCGACCCGTTCGTGCCGGCGCTGTGAGCGGCCCCGTGACCCCCGACGCGACCCCCACCACGACCCCGGGCTACCGGCCCGAGGGTCTCGACGACGCCTTCACCGACGGCGGTGAGCAGGCGACGGCCCCGACCCGCGCCGACGCGCTGCCCGCCCTCGGGCTGCGGGGCTGGCTGCGCTGGGCGTGGCGGCAGCTCACGAGCATGCGCGTCGCCCTGCTGCTGCTCGTGCTGCTGGCCGTCGCCGCCGTGCCGGGCACGATGTTCCCGCAGCGCCCGCAGGACCCCGGCGGCGTGTCGGCGTACCTCACCGACCACCCGACCGCGGGGCCCTGGCTCGACCGGCTCGGGTTCTTCGACGTCTACGCGTCGGTCTGGTTCTCGGCGATCTACCTGCTGCTGTTCGTCTCCCTCATCGGCTGCATCCTGCCGCGCACCCGCGTGCACCTGACCGCCGTGCGCGGCCGGCCGCCGCGCACCCCGCGGCGGCTCGGGCGGTTCCCCGCGCAGGGCGGCGGGACGTCCCCCGACGCGCCGCCGGACGTCGTGGCGCGCGCCGCCGCCGTGCTGCGTCGCCGCCGGCTGGGCGTGCCCGGCTTCCGCGTCGACGTGCACGACGAGGGTGCCGGCGTCTGGTCGGTGTCCGCCGAGCGCGGGTACCTGCGCGAGACCGGCAACCTCGTGTTCCACCTCGCGCTCGTCGGGCTGCTGATCGCGATCGCGACGGGCCAGATGCTGCACTACCGCGGGCAGGCCATCGTCGTGCAGGGCACGGGGTTCGCCAACGTGCAGGCCGCGTACGACACGTTCGAGCGGGGCTCCGCGTTCGACCCCGCGGACCTCGTGCCGTTCACCATGCGGCTCGACGACTTCGAGGCGCAGTTCGACCCCGAGACCCTGCAGTCGCGCGACTTCACGGCGCACGTCACGGTCACGGAGCCGGGCGGTGAGCCGGAGGAGCGCACCATCAAGGTCAACCACCCCACGGTCGCCGGCGGGGCCAAGGTGTACCTGCAGGGCAACGGCTACGCGCCGGCCGTCACGGTGCACGACGCCTCGGGGGAGGTCGCGTTCTCCGGGCCCGTGCCGTTCCTGCCGCAGGACGACGTGTACACGTCGCGGGGCGTCGTCAAGGTGCCCGACGTGTCGGGCGACCAGCCGCAGGTCGGCCTGGTCGGGTTCCTGCTGCCCACCGCGCAGGAGCCCGTGCCCGGGCTGTGGCGCTCCGTCCACCCGCAGCCCGACGACCCGCTGCTGGTCCTGTCGGTGTGGTCGGGCAACCTGGGGCTGGACACCGGGGTGCCGCAGAACGTGTACCGCCTGGACGAGTCGCGCATGGAGCAGGCCGTCGACGCGGACGGCGAGGTGGTCACCCTCTACGTGCGGCCCGGCGAGACCGTCGAGCTCCCGGACGGGCTGGGCACCCTCACGTTCGACGACCTGCCGCGGTTCGTCGCGCTCGACCTGCGCCACGACCCGTCGCTGACGTGGGTGCTGACGTTCTCGCTGCTCGCCCTCGCCGGCCTCACGGCGTCGCTGTTCGCCCCGCGCCGACGGCTCTGGGTGCGCGCCGCCCCCGCCGCTGCCACGGACGAAGGTCCTGGTTCCGCGGCTACAGTGGTCACGGCCGCCGGCCTCGCCCGTGGCGACGACGTCGGTCTGCAGCCCGAGCTGGACCGCGTCCTCGCGGACGTGCTCGGCGCTCCCCGCCCGTCGCACCCCCCGACCGGGCCCGACGTCCCGCAGGAGGACAGGTCATGACCGTCGCCGAGCTGAGCGACCTCTTCGTCTGGTCGGCCGCGACCGCGCTGACGCTCGCGCTGATCGCGTACTCCGTCGACCTCACGCGGCTCACGGAGGTCGCGCGTGCGGCACGGGAGGTCCGCACCCCCGCCCTGGTGGGGGCCGGCGCCCCCGCGACGCCCCCGGCGGGGACGACCGTGGCCGGTGACGGCACGGCTGCGGGCACGGCCGGCGGCCGGGCGGCCGGCATCGCGCGCTCGACGCTGACCCTCGGTGCGCTGCTGCTGCTCGTGGCCATCGTGCTGCGCGGCGTCGCGGCGGGCCGCTGGCCGACCGCCAACATGTACGAGTTCACGATCGTGGGCGTGTTCTGCGCCGTGACCGCGCTCGTCGTGGTGCAGCGCCGGTACCCGATCGCGTTCGTCGGGGTGCTGGTGTCCGGCATCTCGGTGCTCGCGCTCGTGCTCGCGCTCAACACCCTGCACGTGCGCGCCGACGCCGTGCAGCCCGCTCTGCAGCACTACTGGCTGGTCCTGCACGTCGGCGTCGCCATCCTCGCCACGGGCATCTTCACGGTCGCCTTCGCGACGACCGCGCTGCAGGTGCTGCGCGACGCGCGGGCGACCGGGCGCACCCGCCTGGACCGCCCCTGGTCGCAGCTCGACGGCGTACGTCGTGCGCTGCACGGCGCACGCGTCACCGGTCCGGCGTTCGCGTGGCTCGAGCAGGTGCCGGACGCCCGGCGGCTCGAGGCCTCGTCGTTCCGTCAGCACGCCGTCGGGTTCGTGCTGTGGACCCTGACGCTCATCGGCGGGTCCATCTGGGCGGAGGAGGCGTGGGGCCGGTACTGGGGCTGGGACCCCAAGGAGGTCGGCACGTTCGTCTCGTGGGTCGTCTACGCCGCCTACCTGCACGCGCGGAGCACGCGCGGCTGGTCCGGGCGCAAGGCCGCGTACCTCGTGTTCGTCGCCTACACGGTCGTGCTCGCCAACTTCACGGTCGTCAACCTGTTCATCGACGGCAAGCACTCGTACTCCGGGCTCTGAGCCCGACCGCCCCGTCCCGCCCGGCCTCGTGCCGCGGGGCGGGGCGTTCGCGTGTCGCGGGACCGACGGCGCTCGTGCCGACCCGTCAGGCGGACGGTGCGTCGTCGCTGGCCGCAGGCCCGGTGCCGTCGGCCGTGCCGTCGCCGTCGTCGGGGGCGTCACCGCCCCGCGCACCGGGGGCGTCGTCGGCGCCCTTCCCGCCGTCGCCGTCGCCGCGCGCGTCCCGCTCCTGCTGGCGGCGGCGGCGCTCCTGGTCGAGCCGGAACAGGAACTCCGGGTCGTCGTCCGGTGCCACCGGACCCGTGCCGCGCCGTGCGACGCCACCCTGCGACGATCCCCGCCCGGCCAGCAGCCACGCGACCGCGCCGACCAGCGGCACCAGGACGACGAGCAGCCACAGGTGCCGGGACAGCCCGCGTCGGCGGCGTTCGTCGCTGCCCAGCACGTCGAAGACGCAGTAGACGGACAGTGCGACGACGATCACGATCGGCAGGTACCTGAGCACCCGTCCACCCTATGCGTGCCGTGGGACGCCTACCCTGGTGGGGTGCCCGTCGTGACGTACTCCCTGCTGCGCATCGCCCTCTTCCTGGCCGCCACCGGCGTGCTGTGGGGCGTGGGGATGCGCTCCTGGCTCGCACCGGTGATCGGTGCGGTGATCGGGTTCGCCCTGTCGTACGTGCTGCTCACGCGGCAGCGCGACGCCGCCGCACGGCACCTGGCCGACCGTGCCGCGCGCCGCGGGGCGTCCGGCGGCACCGTGGCCCGGGACGCCCAGGACGAGGACGCCGAGGCGTCGGTCCTGCCGCACGGCACCGGCGGCGCGGAGCGCTGACGCCGCGCGGGGTCACAGCGCGAGCCCGACCCCCAGGAGCACCCCGAAGCCCAGCTCGAGCAGCCCGGTGCCACCGAGCACCGGCACCAGGGCGATGCCGCGGGCGCCGGCCAGCACGGCCACCGCGAGCAGCACCGCGGGGCCGAGCAGCAGCAGCACCAGCAGCGACCACGGCGCCACGGCGGCGCACACCGCGCCCAGCAGGATCGGCAGCACGACCATGCCGGCGTACACCCGGCGCGCCCGGTGGTCCCCGAGCCGCACCGCGAGGGTCCGCTTGCCGGCCAGGACGTCGGTGGGCACGTCGCGCAGGTTGTTGGCCATGAGCAGCGCGCACGCCAGCAGCCCCACCGCGACAGCCCCGACCACGGACGGCCACGTGACCGTCCCCGCCTGCGTGTACGTGGTGCCCATCACCGCGACCAGGCCGAAGAACACGAACACCCCGACCTCGCCGAGGCCCAGGTAGCCGTAGGGCCGCCGCCCGCCGGTGTAGGTCCACGCGGCGACGACGCACAGCGCCCCGACGGCCAGCAGCCACCACGCGCCGGACAGGGCGACGAGCCAGAGGCCGAGCAGCCCGGCCACCCCGAAGGCCGCGAACGCCGCACCGCGCACCTGCCGCGGCGGCGCGGCACCCGAGGCCGTGAGCCGCATCGGCCCCACCCGGTCCACGTCGGTGCCGCGGACGCCGTCGGAGTAGTCGTTGGCGAAGTTGACGGCCACCTGCAACGCCAGCGCGACCCCGGCGGCGAGCAGCGCCCGCCCGGTGTGCGCGGCGTCGACCTGGGCCGCGGCCCCGGTACCGACGAGCACGGGGGCGACGGCGGCGGGCAGCGTGCGGGGGCGTGCACCGGCGAGCCAGTCGGAGGCGGTGGCCATCGTGCTCCTGTTCGTGGGCGGGTGCGGGGCGGGTGACGCGGAGGCAGGACCGCCCCGGTCGCGCGGGGTCGGTCGGTGCGGGTCAGGTGGTGCGGTGCTCGGACATGCGCCGGGCGGCGAGGCGGGCGACGGCCCGTCGGTCGGGCTTGCCGGGGCCGCGCAGCGGCAGCTCGTCGACCACCAGGACCTGCCGCGGCGCGCTCGCCGGGCCGAGCGTCGACGCGACGGCCGTGCGGAGCGCCGTCAGGGGCGGGACCGCACCGTCGCGGGTGACGACGACCGCCACGACCGACTGGCCCCAGTGCTGGTCGGGCACGCCGACCACGCAGACGTCGCGGACACCGGGCAGCCCGGCGACCACCTCCTCCACGGCCAGCGGGTCGACCTTGACGCCGCCGGTGACCAGCACGTCGTCGAGCCGGCCCAGCACGTGCAGCACGCCGTCGTCCAGCCGCCCCCGGTCGGCCGTGCGCAGCCAGCGCCGGCCGCCGGTGGTGACGAAGGTCGTGGCGTCCAGGTCCGGGCGGTGCAGGTAGCCGGTGGCCAGCACAGGTCCCGTGAGCGACACCCGCTGCTCGGCGTCCACCGCGACGGACACCCCGTCGAGCGGGCGCCCGTCGTACACGCAGCCGCCGCAGGTCTCCGTCATGCCGTACGTGGTCACCACCCGCAGCCCGGCGGCGCGCGCGCGGGCCAGCAGCGGGGGAGGGCACGCGGCGCCGCCCACGAGGATCGCGTCGAAGGCCCGCGCCGCGGCGGTGGCTCCCGGGTCGTCGAGGACCCGCACGAGCTGTGTGGGGACCAGCGACGTGTAGTGCGGTCCCGGTCCGTCGGTGGCGGCGCCCGCCGCACGCGTGAAGACGGCGGCCCGGAACGGCCCGTCGGGCAGCGTGGCGAGCTCCCGGCCCGCGAGCACCGAGCGCAGCACCACCTGCAGGCCGGCGACGTGGTGCACGGGCAGCGCCAGGAGCCAGCTGCCCGGCCCGGCGAGCCGTGCCGCGGTGGCGTCGGCGGAGGCCTGCAGGGCCGCGGCCGACAGCATCACGTCGCGCGGGCGGCCGGTGGATCCCGACGTGCGCACGACCACCGCCACGTCCGCGGGCACGTGCGTGCCCGCCCGGGGCGACGGCTCCGCGTCGTCGAGCGCCCGCACGGCGGGGCCCGTGCCCTCGATCGCCGCGGTCAGTGCGGGGAGGAGGTCCCGCGCCTGCGCGGGCACGTCGCGCAGCGGCCGGTCCACGTGCACAGCGTAGGTGGTCGGGCGGCCGCCCGTGCGACGCGCCGTCACCACGGGCGGGACCACAGCCTCACCGGCCCACCCGGCAGCGCGTCGTAGAGTGTCCCGCGGTCCGGCCGCGGTGGTCGGGCCCCGGGGCGCGACCGGCACCGGCGTGCGCACGGGCGCACGGGCGGGCCGCGCCGGTGGGGAACAGGAGACGGACGCATGGCATCGACGGTGGGACGCACGCGCACGACGCCCAGGTGGCGGGCACGCTCCGGCGCGCTGGCGGCGCTCGGCGCGCTCGCGCTGGCAGCCTGCGGGTCGCCGGCCGCCGAGCCCGCTCCCACGGTGACCGAGCGCGCCGAGGTCGTCGCCGACAAGCAGGCCGTCCCCGTACCGGACGTCCCGCCGACGTGGCCGCTGACGGGCGTCGCCGGCGCCCCCGACCCGCGCCCCGCGGTCGCCGTGAAGGTGGAGAACACCTCCGCGGCCCGCCCGCAGTCGGGGCTCGAGCAGGCGGACGTGGTCTGGGAGACGATCGTCGAGTTCGAGGTGTCGCGGTTCGTCGCCGTGTTCCACTCGCAGGCACCCGAGGAGGTCGGCCCGATCCGCTCCGTGCGGCCGATGGACCCCCTCATCGTGGCGCCCCTGCACGGCATGTTCGCGTTCTCGGGCGGGCAGGGCGGCATCCTCGACCTGGTGAACCAGTCCGGCGTGCAGGTCGTGTCCCACGACGCCGGTGCGCCGGGCATGTACCGGGTGGGCAGCCGGCGCGCGCCCCACAACGTCTACGGCTCGCTCAGCACGTGGTGGGGGACCGCCGAGGCGGGTCGTACGGCCCCGCCCGAGCAGTTCGCGTTCGCCCGCACGCCCGAGCAGGCCGCCGCCGCGACGGCGGGCACGCCGGCCGGCACGCTCGACCTGCGCCTGTCCGCGCAGTCGCACCCCGTGTGGACGTGGGACGCCGCGACCGGCACCTGGCTGCGCGCCGAGGGCGCCGAGCCGGCGGTCGCGGCGAGCGGCGCCCGGCTCTCGGCGGTCAACGTCGTCATGATCACCGCCGGCCACCCCGCCACCGGGTTCGGTGCGCAGGGCGGTGCACCGGTCCCGACGTACGAGCTGGTCGGCTCCGGGGACGCGGTCGTGGCGACCGGCGGCAAGACCGTCCCGGTGCGCTGGCAGAAGGACGCGCAGGACCAGCCGCTGCGGCTGCTGATGCCCGACGGGTCGGACGCGACCCTCGCGCCGGGCAACACCTGGGTCGAGCTGGTGCCGGCCGGCAGCGGGTCGGTCACCGTCTCCTGACGCGACCGGGCCGTCCCCGCCGGGTCCCGGCAGGGCGACACGGCCACCCGGGTGGCCCCGCGGTTGTGCTACCCCGGGTGGACCCTGCGGGCACGTGCCTCGTCCCTGCGGGGGACCGGCGGCACCCGCGGGGACGAGGCGACCGCGCCCCGTGCGGTCCTGCGGTCCGACGCGCCGGTGCGGGGTGCCCGGCCAGGCTGGTCGCATGGCCGCAGAGACCCCGCTCCCCGTCACCGTCCGTCCGGCGCGTGCGCCCCGTCCCGCCGCGGAGGACCGTTCCCTGCGGTCGGCGGTCGCGGTCGTCGCCTCGGGCCTCGTGCTCGTCGCCCTGCTCGTGGGTGGTGGTGCGATGCTCGCCACCCTCGTCGACCTCGCCTCGTGGGTCGGCGGCGCCTGACGCGTCACCGCGCCCGGCACCTCACGGCGCCCGGTGCGCCGTCCCCTCGCCCGACCGTCAGTACGCGTAGGGGAAGCCCGACCAGTCCGGCTCCCGGCGCTGCAGGAACGCGTCGCGGCCCTCGACCGCCTCGTCGGTCATGTAGGCCAGGCGCGTGGCCTCGCCCGCGAACACCTGCTGCCCGGCCAGGCCGTCGTCGGCCAGGTTGAACGCGAACTTCAGCATCCGCACCGCCTGGGGCGACTTGGTCGCCACGATCCGCGCGTACTCCAGCCCGGCGTCCTCGAGGTCCGCGTGGTCGACCACGTCGTTGACCGCACCCCACGCGTACGCGTCGTCCGCCGAGTACTCGCGGGCCAGGAAGAAGATCTCCCGCGCGCGCTTCTGCCCCACCTGCCGCGCGAGCAGCGCGGAGCCGTACCCGCCGTCGAACGACCCGACGTTCGCGTCGGTCTGCATGAACCGGGCGTGCTCCCGGCTGGCGATCGTCAGGTCCGCCACCACGTGCAGGGAGTGCCCCCCACCGGCCGCCCAGCCGTTCACCAGCGCGACGACGACCTTCGGCATCGTCCGGATCAGCCGCTGCACCTCCAGGATGTGCAGGCGTCCCGCGCGCGCCGGGTCGACCGCGGCAGCGGTCTCGCCGTCCGCGTACCGGTAGCCGTCACGGCCCCGGATGCGCTGGTCGCCGCCCGAGCAGAACGCCCAGCCGCCGTCCTTGGGCGACGGGCCGTTGCCCGTGAGCAGGACGGTGCCCACGTCGGACGTGGTCCGGGCGTGGTCGAGCACCGCGTACAGCTCGTCGACCGTGTGGGGCCGGAACGCGTTGCGGACCTCGGGCCGGTGGAAGGCGATCCGCACCACCGGGAGGTCCCGCTCGGCGGCACCCGCGGCGGCCTGCTCGGGCGTCGGGCGGGCGCGTCCCCGGTGGTAGGTCACGTCCGTGAGGTGCTCGAAGCCCTCGACGTCGCGCCAGCGCGTCGGGTCGAACGTCTGCGAGACGCGCACGGGCAGGGGGGCAGGGGTGCCGCTGTCGTTCACCGGCCCACCCTAACGAGCGCCGTAGCCTGGGGCGGTGAGCGCGCAGCCGGAGGCCGTGGTGTGGGACGTGCCGTTGCGCACCCGGTTCCGCGGGCTGACCCGACGCGACGGCGTCCTGGTGCGGGGTGACGCCGGCTGGGGGGAGTTCAGCCCGTTCCGCGACTACGACGACGTGGCCGCGACCCGGTGGTGGCGTGCGGCGCGCGAGGCCGCGGACGTGGGCTGGCCGGAGCCGGTGCGCACGCACGTCCCGGTGAACGTCACGGTCCCTGCCGTCGACCCCGAGCTCGCGCACCGCATCGTCAGCGGCTCGGGCGGCTGCCGCACGGCCAAGGTCAAGGTGGCCGAGCCGGGGCAGCCCGCCGGTGCCGACGAGGCCCGGCTCGAGGCGGTGCGTGACGCGCTGGGTCCCGACGGGGCCGTGCGCGTCGACGCCAACGCGGCGTGGGACGTCGACACCGCCGTGGCACGCCTCGCCGCGCTCGACCGGGCGGCCGGCGGCCTGGAGTACGCCGAGCAGCCCGTGCCGGGCGTCGAGGACCTCGCCGCCCTGCGCCGTCGCACGCACGTGCCGCTCGCGGCCGACGAGGCCGTGCGCCGGTCGGACGACCCGCTCGCGGTCGCGCGGCTGCAGGCCGCCGACGTCGTGGTGCTCAAGGTGCAGCCGCTCGGGGGCGTGCGGGCGTGCCTGGAGCTGGCGGAGCGCCTGGGCCTGCCCGTGGTGGTGTCGTCCGCGCTCGAGTCCTCGGTGGGGCTGGCCGCCGGTCTGGCGCTCGCGGCCGCGCTGCCCGACCTGCCGCACGCCTGCGGGCTCGCGACCGCCGCCCTGCTGGCCGAGGACCTCGTCGAGGACCCCCTGCTGCCGCGCGACGGGATGATCGAGGTCCGTCGGACGGTGCCCGCGCCGCGGCTGCTGGAGGCGGCGGCCGCGCCGCCGGAGGTCGTGGCGCACTGGCAGTCACGTCTCGCCGCCGTGACGGGTCGGGCATGATGACCGGCGTGACCCAGGACCCGACCGCACCGCGCCGCCGGCGCCGGGGCACGGCTGCGGCCGCGCCGGCGGGCGACCCGGCCGTGCCGGCGCCCGCGGTGGCCGCCGCGCGGGTGCTGGTGCAGGCGCTCGCGGCGCTCGGCGTGCGCGACGTCGTCCTCGCGCCGGGGTCCCGCAGCGCGCCGCTGGCCTACGCGCTGGCCGACGCCGCACGCCCCGACGACGAGCGGCCCGCGGGTGCCCCGGCGCTGCGGCTGCACGTGCGGATCGACGAGCGCGACGCGGGCTTCCTCGCGCTCGGGCTGAGCAAGGCGTCGGCCCACACCGGCGACCGCGGTCCCGTGCCGGCGCGGGCGGTCGCGGTCGTGACGACCTCCGGCACGGCGGTCGCCAACCTGCACCCCGCGGTGCTCGAGGCCCACCATGCTGGGCTGCCCCTGGTCGTCCTCACCGCCGACCGCCCGCACGAGCTGCGCGGCACGGGCGCCAACCAGACGACCGAGCAGGTCGGGATCTTCGGCGCGGCGGTGCGGCTGGCCGTCGACGTGCCCGCCCCCGTGGGACGCCCCGGCGAGGACCGCGACCTGCGGCGCACGGTGTCCCGGGCGGTGGCCGCCGCGACGGGTGCGCGGACGCAGGACCCCGGGCCGGTGCACCTGGACCTGGCCTTCCGCGACCCGCTCGTGCCGGGTGACGAGCCGTGGCCCGCACCGTCCGACGCGGGCCTGACCCACGTGGCCGCACGGGCGCTGCCCGCCGAGCCGGCCGGGCTGCTGACGGGGGCGGTGCCCGTCGTCGTCGACGTGCTCGACGAGCCGGGCGACGGTCGGTCGTCCCGGCGTGCGCGCGGACCGGTGCCGACGGTGGTCGTCGCCGGTGACGGCGCCGGTCCCGCGGCGGCCCGCCTCGCGGAGGCCAACGGCTGGCCGCTGCTGGCCGAGCCGTCGTCGGGCGCGCGGCAGGGGCCCACCGCGATCGGCGCCTACCGCCTGCTGCTCGCCGACGAGCGGCTCGGCGGGCGCACGGGGCGCGTCGTGGTGCTCGGCCGCCCCACGCTGTCGCGGCCCGTGCAGGCGCTGCTGGCACGCCCCGACGTCGACGTCCTCGTGGTCGCCCCCCGCGGTGCGGACTGGCCCGACGCGGCGCGCAACGCCTCCCAGGTGCTGCTCGACGTGCCGGCGCGCATGCGTCAGGGCCGCGTCGGGGCGCCCGCCGGGTGGCTCGACGCCTGGCGCACGGCCGACGCGGCGGCGCAGGACGTGCTGGCGGGTGCGCTCGACGCCCCGGAGGACGGCCGTCGCTCCCGCAGCGGCCCGCGCGTCAGCGGCTGGGCGCTGGCGCGGGCGGTCGCGCGCGCCAGCGCGCCGGACGACGTGCTGGTCGTCGGGTCGTCCAGCCCCGTGCGGGACCTCGACCTCGTCGCCCGCTGGGACCTCGCTCCGCTGGTGCTCGCGAACCGTGGGCTGGCGGGCATCGACGGCACGGTCGCGACCGCGACCGGTGTCGCGCTCGCCCTGCCGCGGCGCCGGGTGCGGGCGTACCTGGGCGACCTCACGTTCCTGCACGACGTGGGCGGGCTGCTGCGGGGGCCGGCCGAGCCGGCGGTCGACCTGCAGATCGTCGTGGCGAACGACGACGGCGGCTCGGTCTTCACGACCCTGGAGCACGGCGCGCCCGAGCGTGCCGACGTCTTCGAGCGCGTGTTCGCGACCCCGCACGGCGTGGACGTCGCCGCGCTGTGCGCCGCGTACGGCGTGCGGCACACCCGCGTGGTCGACAGCGAGGGCCTGCTGCCGGCGCTCGCGGCGCCCGGCACCGGGACGAGCGTCGTCGAGGTCCGCGTCGACCGCACGCACCGCCGCGGCCTGTCCGAGCGCCTCGCCGCCGAGGTCGCGGCGGCGGTGGACAAGGCCCTGTCGTCCGGCGGCTGAGCAGGCGCCCCCGTCCCTCCTGGCGGGCACACAGGAAGTTCCCAGGCGCCTGGGAGGCCGATCCCAGGACGACGCGGTGTGATGGGTGTCGAGAAGGAGGCAGCCATGACCACTACGCCCGAGCCGCAGCCCGGCAGCCACCCCCAGCACCACCCGACGACGCCCGTCCCCCCGCACGGCGCAGTCCCCCCGCAGGGCGCGACGCCGCCGCAGGGCGCCCCGCGCCTGTCGCCCGCGCAGGAGTGGGCCCGCTACGAGGCCGCCCAGCGTGCGCAGGCCGGCGGTGCCCCGGGCGCGCCCGGCTACGCCCCGACGACCACCGCCGCTCCCGCGGGTGACCCGTGGGCCGCGCCGACCGGGGAGCCGGGCGAGAGGTCCGGCCAGGAGCGGCGGCGCTCGTCGCGCGCGTGGGTGTGGATCGCGTCGGCAGCGGTCGTCGGCCTCCTGGTGGGCGGCGGCTCCGTCGCCGCGGCCGGTCTGCTGGACCAGGACGGGTCGTCGTCGCGGTCCGCCTCGCTCGCCGACGTGGGTCGCTCGTCGACCGACGAGGTGCCCGTCTCGGGCTCGAACGCCGAGGACCCGGACTGGCAGGCCGTGGCGGCCGCCGTGCAGGCGTCCGTCGTCGCGATCGAGGTCCAGACGGAGTCCGGCGGCGGGCAGGGGTCCGGCGTCATCATCGACGACGAGGGCCACGTGCTGACCAACAGCCACGTCGTCTCGGGCGCCCAGGGCAACGTGCAGGTGACGCTCACCGACGGCCGGATCCTCGAGGGTGAGGTCGTGGGCTCCGACGCCAGCACCGACCTGGCCGTCGTGCAGCTGCTCGACGCGCCCGACGACCTGCAGCCGGCGGCCTTCGGCAACTCCGACGAGGTCCGGGTCGGTGAGCCGGTCATGGCGGTCGGCAACCCGCTGGGCCTGGCCAACACCGTGACCACCGGCATCGTCTCGGCCGTCGACCGTCCGGTCTCGACCCTGGAGGACGGCGGCAGCGAGGCGGCGGTGACCAGCGCGATCCAGATCGACGCGGCCGTCAACCCCGGCAACTCCGGCGGTCCGCTGTTCGACGCGACGGGCCGGGTCATCGGCATCACGTCCTCGATCGCCACGCTGAGCGCGCAGTCCGGCTCGATCGGCCTCGGGTTCGCCATCCCGTCCGACCTCGCCCGGCGCGTCGCCGCGCAGCTCATCGAGGACGGCCAGGCCGAGCACGCGTTCCTCGGGGTCTCGCTGTCCGACGGTGTCGCGACGGCCGACGGCGTCACGCGCCGCGGTGCGGTCGTCGAGTCGGTCAACGAGGGCTCGCCGGCCGCCGCGGCCGGCCTGCAGGCCGGTGACGTCATCGTCGCCGTCGACGACAAGCCGGTGGGCGGCGCGGAGGCGCTCACGGCCCTCGTCCGGTCGCTGTCGTCGGGCGACGACGCGACCGTCACGGTGGTGCGCGACGGCGAGACGCGCGAGCTGGACGTCACGCTGGCCACCCGGCCCGACGACCTCGGCTCGGCGCAGCCGCGCCAGGACGACCAGGGCCAGGGCGGTCAGGGCGGTCAGGGCCAGGGCGACCAGTCCCTGCCCGGCGGCCTGACGCCCGAGCAGCTCTGGGAGTGGCTGCAGCAGCAGCAGCGGGGCCAGGGCTGACGCTCCGCCCCACCCCCTGACCCGGGTCGGCCCCACCGGGCCGCGCCCCCCCGACCGGGCCCGCCGCGATCCCCCTCCCGCGGCGGGCCCGCGGTGTCCCCGCCGGCGGGCGGCGCGGCCCCGTGCGGCGGGTCAGGACAGCGGGGGTCGGGACAGCGCGGGTCAGGACAGCGCGGGTCAGGACAGCGCGAACCGCATCGGGTCGAGCTTGGCGCGCGACTCGGCGAGCTCGGCGGCGGGGTCGGAGGCGGCGACGACGCCGCACCCGGCGAAGAGCCGCAGCCGGTGCGGGTCGTCGCGGTCCACCTCGGCGGAGCGCAGGGCGATGCCCCACTCGCCGTCGCCGTCGGCGCCGAACCAGCCCACGGGACCGGCGTACCGGCCGCGGTCCATGCCCTCGATGCGGGTGATGAGCGCGCGCGCCGCCTGCGTCGGGGTGCCGCAGACCGCGGCGGTGGGGTGCAGGGCCGCGGCCAGTGCCAGCGACGAGGGGTGTGCACCGTCGCCCTGCGGCGCGGAGAGCACACCGGTCACGTCGGACGCGAGGTGCAGCACGTTGGGCAGCGACAGCACGAACGGCACGTCGGGCACGTTCGACGACGAGCAGAAGGGCGCGAGCGCGCGGGCGACCGACGTGACCGCGTACTCGTGCTCCTCGAGGTCCTTGGAGGAGTGCGCGAGGATCGCGGCGCGTGCCATGTCGGCGTCGTCGTCGCCGGTGCGCCGGATCGTGCCGGCCAGCACCCGGGACGTGACGAGCCCGCGCTCGGAGCGCACCAGCAGCTCGGGCGTGGCGCCGATCATGCCGTCGACGCTGAAGGTCCAGCACGACCGGTACCGGTCCGCGAGCCGCTGCAGCGCCCACCGCACGTCCAGCGGGTGCTCGGTGCGGGCACGCACGTCGCGCGCGAGCACGACCTTCTCGACCTCACCGGCGCGGATCGCGGCCACGCCGCGCGCCACCACGTCCATCCAGTCGTCCGCGGCCACGGCGCCGTCGGTGTAGGTGACGTCGCCCGGTGCGCGGGGCTCGGTGCGCGGCGGCAGGACGTCCCGCAGGCGGGGCGCGGGGCCCAGCTCGCCCGCGGTGCTGACGGTCGTGAGCCACGTCCGCCCGTCGCGGCGGCCCACCACCACGCGCGGCACCACGACGACGCCGCCGGCGGGGGAGTCGTCGTCGAAGGCGAAGGAGCCGAAGGCGACCGGCCCCGTGCCGGGCAGGCGCACCTCGTCGCGCACGATCGCGCGCCCGAGCACCTCGTGCCACGCGCGCTCGGCGGCGGCGAACCGGTCGGCGCCCCGCACCTCGACGCGCACGGCCTCGCCCCAGGCGACCAGGCCGTCGCCGCGGCGCACCCAGGCCAGCGGGGCCGCCGGCCCCAGCAGGTCGAGCAGGTCCGCCGGGTCGGTCGAGCCGCCCGCGGGCAGGTCGTGGCACTCGACGGTGCGGACCACGAGAGGGTGCGGGACGCCCCCGGTGACGGGGGAGCTGGGCGACGTGCTCATCGCGTTCAGGGTAGGCCCTCACCGCCGCGGGCTCGCCCCGGAGCGGTGCGACCCACGTCTCAGCGCGGCTTGCGGGCGACGACCACGTCGCGGTCGATCGCCTGGTCGACGCGGTGCGCCAGGTCGAGGAACGGGTCGCCGTCCAGCGGCTCGAGGCCCGCGTCGACGAGCATCGCGACGAGGTCCTGACGCGGCAGCACCTTGGTGTTCCACGACAGGCCGAGCGCGCCGCCGCGGCGCAGCACCGTGACCCAGCCGGGCAGGGCGTCGGCGAGCAGGTCGCCCGGTGCGCGCGACGGCGTGCGCGGCCCGGTGACCGACCCGTGCTGGATGCCGTACGGCGCGTCGGCGACGACCACGTCGAAGAACCCGGCGCGGTACATGCGGTCGACGTCGAGCGTGTCGCCCTGCGTGACCTCGAGCGTCTGCACGTCGCCGGCCCGGAACAGCTCCTTGTCGGCCGCGAGCGTGAACGTGGTGCGCCGCCCCAGGGTCTTCCCGGCGACGCGCAGCCGCGTCGACCCCGAGCGGTGCTTGAGCCGCTTGTCCTGCAGCCAGCGGGCGGCGAACGCCGTGTACGCCTCGACGTCGCGCCGGTCGACGTCGACGCCGTACGCGTCCCACCCGTACATGAGCGCCTGGTTCAGCGTGGTGCCGCGCCCGCACATCGGGTCGAGCACCCGCAGCCGGGAGCCCAGGAACCCCTCGCGGGTCGTGGCGGCCGCGGCCGTGAGGTTCAGCAGGAGGCGGGTGAGCTGCTCGTTGGTCTTGCCGACGTACTTGAGGATCGTCAGCAGGTCGTCGTCGTAGCGGTCGAGCCGCTCGAGGTCGAGGGGGACGAGCGCGCCGTCGTCGCGCAGCTCGAACAGCGCGAACAGGGAGGAGAGGTTCGCCAGGACCCGCAGGTCCTCGGGCTCCGGTGCCGCGACGGGGACGACGAGGTACGGGACGCCGCCCATCGTGCGCTCCACCGGTCCGCCGAGGGCGCGCAGGCGCCCGTCGAGCAGCAGCTCGTCGAGCCCGAGGAGCTCGTTGCGGGTGAGGCGCGCGGCGTTGCGGGAGTACACCCGGTTGGCAGAGGGCTGGACGAGGATCGCGTACTGCGGCATGGGTGGTGAGGCCCCCGGGTCGGTCGTGCGGCGCCGCCGGCGGCGCCGCGTCCACGCTACCCGAGCACGGTGCGCGCACCGGGGCGCCGACCTGCGACCATGGGCACATGCCTCGCGCCGCCCTCGACAAGGACCCCCGCGACGTCGCCGCCATGTTCGACGCCGTCGCGCGCCGGTACGACGTCACCAACGACGTGATCTCCCTGGGTCAGGACCGTGCGTGGCGTCGCGCCACGCTCGCCGCGCTCGACGCGCAGCGCGGCGAGACGGTCCTCGACCTCGCGGCCGGCACCGGCACGTCGAGCGAGCCGCTCGCCGACGCCGGCGTGCACGTGGTGCCGTGCGACCTGTCGACCGGGATGCTGCGGGTCGGTCGCCGTCGCCGCCCGGACCTGCCGTTCGTGGCGGGCGACGCGCTGCACCTGCCCTTCGCCGACGCGTCGTTCGACGCCGTGACCATGTCGTTCGGGCTGCGCAACGTGGCGGACGTCGACGCGGCGCTGCGTGAGCTGCTGCGGGTGACGCGGCCCGGCGGGCGTCTGGTGGTGTGCGAGTTCTCGCAGCCGACGTTCGCGCCGTTCCGCACCGTGTACACGAACTACCTCATGCGCGCGCTGCCGCCGGTGGCCCGCGCGGTGTCCAAGGAGCCGGACGCCTACGTGTACCTCGCGGAGTCCATCCGGGAGTGGCCGGACCAGCGCGAGCTGGGCCGGCTGGTGCGCGCGGCCGGCTGGGAGCAGGTCGCGTACCGCAACCTCACGGGCGGCGTGGTCGCGCTGCACCGCGGCCGACGCCCCTGACGGACCCGCCCGCACGCGGCCGGGACGCCCCCGGTGTGACGCTCGTCGCGTCGCGGCCGCCGCGAGGGAGCGTCGGCGGGTGTGCGCTGCGCGCCGGCCCCGCGCTGCGCGGGTCCGCGTCGTCGGTGACGATGGTCCTCCCGCCGCGGTCCGGGCCCGGCGGCACGCTCGCGGAAGGTCGTCGGTGCTGCTCCGGGCGCCTCACCGGGACCTTCGTCCCGGGGAGCTGTTGAGGTAAGCCAACCCTTCGCAGACAGCGTCTGAGGGGCTGGTTACACTCGCCGGAGTCGCACGTGAACGTCGTCACAAGTGGGGTGGCCAGGGTGGACGGAACGACCGATGACGCGGACGTCATCGTCGTCGGCGCCGGTCCGGCCGGTGCCTCCGCGGCGTACCACTGCGCGGCCGCAGGCCTCGACGTCCTCCTGCTGGAGAAGGCGACCTTCCCGCGCGACAAGATCTGCGGCGACGGGCTGACGCCCCGCGCGGTGGCCGAGCTCGTCCGCATGGGCGTGCCGATCCGCGAGCAGGACGGCTGGATCCGCAACAAGGGCCTGCGCGTCATCGGCGGCGGCCACCGGCTCGAGCTGCCGTGGCCCGAGCTGTCGAGCTACCCGTCCTACGGGCTCGCCCGGGCGCGCACTTCGTTCGACCAGATCCTCGCCGAGCACGCCCGCGCCGCCGGCGCGAAGCTGCTCGAGGGCACGTCCGTGACGGCCCCGGTGCGCGACGAGCGCACCGGCCGCGTCGTGGGCGTGCGGGCACGGGCGGTCGGCGTCGACGGCCGCCGCACGGTCGACGCGGGCGACGAGGTCACCTACCGCGCCCCCGTCGTGGTCGCCGCCGACGGCGTCTCCGCCCGGCTCGCCACCGCCGTCGGGCGCGTCAAGCGCGACGACCGGCCGATGGGCGTCGCGGTGCGCACGTACTTCCGCACCCCGCGCCACGACGACGCGTGGATGGAGTCCCACCTCGAGCTGTGGGACGGCGCGCCCGGCCGGTCCAACCTCATGCCCGGCTACGGCTGGATCTTCGCCCTCGGCGACGGCACCGCCAACGTCGGGCTGGGATCGGTCAGCTCGACGGCCGCCGCGACGAAGGTCGACTACAAGGACCTGTTCGCGCGCTGGATGGCGAACGCCCCCGCCGAGTGGGAGTTCACCCCGGAGAACCAGACCGCGCCCGTGCGCGGTGCGGCGCTGCCCATGGGCTTCAACCGCGGCCCGCTGTACGCCGACGGGCTGCTGCTCGCGGGCGACGCCGCCGGCATGGTCAGCCCGTTCAACGGCGAGGGCATCGCGTACGGCCTGCAGGCCGGTCGCGTGGCGGCCGACGCGATCGCGCAGGGCCTCGCGCGCGGGTCCGCCGCCGGTCGCGAGCGGTCGCTGGCCACGTACCAGCAGCGCATGAAGGACGACCTGGGCGGCTACTACACGCTCGGTCGGATCTTCGTGCGGCTCATCGAGCACCCGCAGGTGATGCACGTCTGCACGCGGTACGGTCTGCCCCGGCCGCTGCTGATGAAGTTCGTGCTCAAGCTGCTGGCCGACTGCTACGAACCGCGAGGTGGCGACGTCGTGGACCGCGTCATCGCCGCGCTCGCCCGGCTGGCGCCCGATGCCTGACGCCGCCCCACCCCGCACCCGCACCCGCACCGTCCGGCCCACCCGACCGGCGTCTTCGACGAGGAGGACCGCTCGATGAGCAACCCGTACATCCCGCTCCTGGTGATGATCGGGATCGCGGCCGTCCTCGCCCTGGGTGGTGTCGGCGCGAGCGCGATCCTGGGTCCGAAGCGCTACAACCGCGCCAAGCTCGAGGCGTACGAGTGCGGCATCGAGCCGACGCCCCACGCCATCGGCGGCGGGCGCTTCCCGATCAAGTACTACCTGGTCGCGATGACCTTCATCATCTTCGACATCGAGGTCGTCTTCCTCTACCCGTGGGCCGTCGGCTTCACGGAGCTCGCGACGTACGGCCTCGTGGCCATGATGGCGTTCCTGCTGATCATCACGGTGCCGTTCGTCTACGAGTGGAAGCGCGGCGGTCTGGAGTGGGACTGATGCAGCAGCGCCCGGAACCCGCCACGACGCGCAGCCGACCGACCCTGAGGAGGGGCTGACATGGGCATCGAGGAAGCGCCCTCGGGCTTCCTGCTGACGACGGTCGAGGACCTCGTCGGCTACTTCCGCAAGGCATCGCTGTGGCCCGTGACGTTCGGGCTCGCGTGCTGCGCGATCGAGATGATGGCCGCCGGCACCAGCCGGTACGACATCTCGCGCCTCGGCATGGAGGTCTTCCGTGCCTCGCCGCGCCAGTCCGACCTCATGATCGTCGCCGGCCGGGTCAGCCAGAAGATGGCCCCCGTGGTGCGGCAGGTCTACGACCAGATGGCCGGGCCCAAGTGGGTGCTGTCGATGGGCGTCTGCGCGTCCTCCGGCGGCATGTTCAACAACTACGCGATCGTGCAGGGCGTCGACCACATCGTCCCGGTCGACATCTACCTGCCCGGCTGTCCTCCGCGCCCCGAGATGCTGCTGCACGCGATCCTCGCGCTGCACCAGCAGATCCAGGACGAGCCCCTCGGCGTCAACCGCCAGGAGGCCGCCCGCAAGGCGCAGGAGGCCGCGATGGCCGCGACCCCGACGTCGCACATGACGGGACTGCTGCGATGAGCGACGAGCGCACGACACCCGCCGAGGGCACGCCCGAGGGCACCGACCCGACGACGGGCACGAAGCCCGAGGCGACGTCGACCCCGCGCGAGGACGCCACGTCCCCCGCGGCCGACCGTCCCACCGAGGGCACCAAGCCGACGGCCGAGAAGGCGGACGCCTCCGCGGCGGTCAAGCCGGGTGAGCCCGCCCCCGCCGGGACGCAGCGCACCAGCGCCGCGGCCCTCGAGGCCGGCTCCCAGAACCTGCCCGCCGGCCCCGACCCGACGACCGCGCCGCGCACGCCGCTGGACATCGTCGACGTCCGCACCGGCATGTTCGGCGTGGCGGGCACCGGCGACACCTCCGGCTACGGCGGCCTCGTGCGGACCGTGGCGATGCCCGGCCCCAGCGAGCGGCCCTACGGCGGCTGGTTCGACGAGGTCGTCGACGTGCTGGCCGAGGTGCTCGACGAGTCGGGCACCGGCTACGCCGCGGCCGTCGAGTCGGTCGTCGTCGACCGGGGCGAGCTCACGCTGAACGTCGCGCGCGAGCACCTCGTCGAGGTCGTGCAGGCGCTGCGCGACGACCCGGACCTGCGCTTCGAGCTGTCGCTCGGGGTGTCGGGCGTCCACTTCCCGCACGACGCGGGACGTGAGTTGCACGCCGTCTACCACGTGGTGTCGGTGACCCACGGGCGACGGCTGCGGCTCGAGGTCGCGGTCGCCGAGGGCGACCCGCACATCCCCTCGACCACGGCGGTGTACCCCGCCAACGACTGGCACGAGCGCGAGACCTGGGACTTCTTCGGGATCGTGTTCGACGGCCACCCGGGGCTCGCGCGCATCGAGATGCCCGACGACTGGCCGGGCCACCCGCAGCGCAAGGACTACCCCCTCGGCGGCATCCCGGTCGAGTACAAGGGCGCCACCGTGCCGCCCCCGGACCAGCGGAGGTCGTACAGCTGATGACCGCCCCCACGTCGCAGACCCCCCACGCGACCCGTCACGTCCCGTTGTCCGAGACCGAGGGTGTGCCCTCGTTCGAGGCCTCCGGCGGCGACTGGTCCGACATCGCCGAGGAGGCCGCGCGCCTCGGCGAGGAGCGCATCGTCGTCAACATGGGCCCCCAGCACCCGTCCACCCACGGCGTGCTGCGGCTCATGCTCGAGATCGACGGCGAGACCGTCACCGAGGCCCGGGCCGGCATCGGCTACCTCCACACGGGCATCGAGAAGAACATGGAGTTCCGCACCTGGACCCAGGGCGTGACCTTCTGCACCCGGATGGACTACGTCGCGCCGCTGTTCCAGGAGGCCGGCTACTGCCTGGCCGTGGAGAAGCTGCTCGGCATCACGGACGACGTCCCGGAGCGGGCGTCGGTCATCCGCGTGCTGATGATGGAGCTCAACCGCATCTCGTCGCACCTGGTGTTCCTGGCCACGGGCGGCAACGAGCTGGGCGCCACGACGATCATGATCCTGGGCTTCACGGCCCGCGAGGAGATCCTCAAGATCTTCGAGCTGATCTCCGGCCTGCGCATGAACCACGCGTACATCCGCCCCGGCGGCGTCGCGCAGGACGTGCCCCCGGGCGCGATCGACTCCGTGCGCGAGGCGCTGGGCAAGGTCCGGGGCTACATGCGTCAGCTCGAGGACCTCATGCTGGCGAACCCGATCCTGCAGGCGCGCATGAAGGACGTCGGCGTGCTGAGCCTGGCGGCCTGCATGTCGCTGGGCGTCACCGGCCCCCTGCTGCGCGCCACCGGCCTGCCGTACGACGTGCGCAAGACCGACCCGTACTGCGGCTACGAGACCTACGACTTCGACGTGCCGACGAACGACGCGGCCGACTCGTGGGGCCGCCTGCTGGTGCGGATCGAGGAGTGCTACCAGTCGATGCGGATCGTCGAGCAGTGCCTCGAGCGGCTCGCCGAGCCGGGGCCGGTCATGGTCGCGGACAAGAAGATCGCGTGGCCGGCGCAGCTGGCCATCGGCACCGACGGCATGGGCAACTCGCTGGACCACATCCGCGAGATCATGGGCACCTCGATGGAGTCCCTCATCCACCACTTCAAGCTGGTGACCGAGGGCTTCCGCGTGCCGGCCGGGCAGGTGTTCCAGACCGTCGAGCACCCGCGCGGCGAGCTGGGCGTGCACCTCGTCTCCGACGGCGGGACCAAGCCGTACCGGGCGCACTTCCGCGACCCGTCGTTCAACAACCTGCAGGCCGTCTCCATGATGTGCGAGGGCGGGCAGATCGCCGACGTCGTCGTCGCTGTGGCGTCGATCGACCCGGTGCTGGGAGGGGTGGACCGCTGATGTCCGTCGAGCACGCGGGCGCGGCTGCGCCCCACGACCACGGCCGGGCCCCGGGGGAGCGGCACGCCACGGGGTACGACGAGCAGACCCGCGCCCGGCTGACGGCCGACGCGCAGGAGATCATCGCCCGCTACCCGCAGGCGCGCTCCGCGCTGCTGCCGATGCTGCACCTGGTGCAGTCGGAGGACGGCTACGTCAGCCCGCGGGGCATCGCGTTCTGCGCGGCGACCCTCGGCCTCTCGACCGCCGAGGTCTCGGCCGTCGCGACGTTCTACACGCAGTACAAGCGGCACCCCAACGGCACGTACACGGTGGGCGTGTGCACCAACACGCTCTGCGCGGTCATGGGCGGCGACGCGATCTGGGAGGAGCTCAGCGAGCACCTCGGGATCGGTCACGACGAGACCACGGACGACGGCGCGATCACGCTCGAGCGCATCGAGTGCAACGCGGCGTGCGACTACGCGCCGGTGGTGATGGTCAACTGGGAGTTCTTCGACAACCAGACCCCGGCCTCCGCCGTCGAGGTCGTCGACAAGCTGGTCGAGGGCGCGCCGGTGGCGCCGACCCGCGGTGCGTCGTCGGTCTGCACGTTCAAGGAGATGAGCCGCGTGCTGGCCGGCTTCCCCGACGGCCGCGCCGACGAGGGCGTGGGCGCCGGTGAGCCGACGCTGCGCGGCACGCTGCTGGCGAAGGAGCGCGGCTGGACGGCCCCGCCGTTCGACGCGGACGAGCGCAGCGCCGCCACCGGCGCCACGCACGGCGAGCCGGACGCGGGCGAGGCGCAGTCGAGCGCCGACCGCCCGGAGACGACGCCCGCCGACGTCTCGCCGGCCGGCGAGCAGCGCAAGCAGAAGTCCGACGACGCGAAGGAGTCGTGATGACGACCCTGACCCCCGTGCTGTCCGCGCACTGGGACGCGGACCGGTCGTGGAAGCTCGAGCGCTACGAGGCCGACGGCGGTTACCGCGGTCTGCGTCGGGCGCTGGGCATGGCCCCGGCCGACGTCGTGACGACGGTGAAGGACTCGGGCCTGCGCGGCCGCGGCGGCGCCGGCTTCCCCACCGGCATGAAGTGGGGCTTCCTGCCCGCACCCGACGGCGGGCCGCGCTACCTCGTGGTCAACGCCGACGAGTCCGAGCCGGGCACCTGCAAGGACATCCCGCTGATGATGGCGAGCCCGCAGGAGCTCATCGAGGGCGTGATCATCACGTCCTACGCCATCGGGTGCCACCACGCGTTCATCTACGTGCGCGGCGAGGTCGTGCACGTGTACCGCCGCCTGCTCGAGGCCGTGCGCGAGGCGCGCGCGGCCGGCTACCTGGGCACCGACATCCTCGGGTCGGGCTTCGACCTGGAGATCACGGTCCACGCGGGTGCCGGCGCGTACATCTGCGGCGAGGAGACGGCGCTGCTCGACTCGCTCGAGGGCCTGCGCGGCCAGCCGCGACTCAAGCCCCCGTTCCCCGCGGTCGCGGGCCTGTACGCGCGCCCCACGGTCGTCAACAACGTCGAGTCCGTGGCGTCGGTGCCGGGGATCCTCGTCGGCGGTGCCGACTGGTTCACGTCCATGGGCACCGAGCGCTCCGCGGGCCACGGCCTGTTCTCGCTGTCCGGCCACGTCACGCGGCCCGGTCAGTACGAGGCGCCGCTGGGCATCACGCTGCGCGAGCTGCTGGAGATGGCGGGCGGCGTCCGCGAGGGCCACGAGCTGAAGTTCTGGACCCCGGGCGGCTCGTCGACGCCGATCTTCACCGCGGAGCACCTCGACGTGCCGCTGGACTACGAGTCGGTCGGCAAGGCCGGCTCCATGCTCGGCACCCGCGCGCTGCAGATCTTCGACGAGACGGTCTCGGTCGTGAAGGCCGTGTCGCGCTGGATCCAGTTCTACAAGCACGAGTCCTGCGGCAAGTGCACGCCCTGCCGCGAGGGCACGTTCTGGCTCGCGCAGATCATGGGCCGCCTCGAGGCGGGCCAGGGCACGTCGGCCGACATCGACCTGCTGCTCGACCTGTGCGACAACATCCTCGGCCGCGCGTTCTGCGCGCTCGGCGACGGCGCCACCAGCCCGGTGACCAGCGCCATCCAGTACTTCCGGGAGGAGTTCGAGGCGGGCACGCACACGCCCGCCGACGTCCTCTTCCCGCCGGAGCGCGCCGCGCTCTTCGACTACACGCCGCGTCGCAGCACGCAGCTGGCGGGGGTGCACGCATGACGATCACGACCCCTCGGGGCACGCAGACGACGCCGCTGGTGCCGGCGGCACCGCCGCCCGCGCCCGCGGAGCCGTCGGACACCGTCACGTTCAGCGTCGACGGGATCGAGACGACCGTGCCGAAGGGCACGCTGGTGATCCGGGCCGCCGAGGAGCTGGGGATCCAGATCCCGCGGTTCTGCGACCACCCGCTGCTGGCGCCCGCCGGCGCCTGCCGCCAGTGCCTCGTCGAGGTGTGGGCGCCCGGGCGTGACGGCAACCTGGCGAAGATGCCCAAGCCGCAGGCGTCCTGCACGTTGCAGGCCACGCCGGGCATGCAGGTCAAGACGCAGCACACGTCGCCCGAGGCCGACAAGGCCCAGCACGGCGTCATGGAGCTGCTGCTCATCAACCACCCGCTCGACTGCCCCGTCTGCGACAAGGGCGGCGAGTGCCCCCTGCAGAACCAGGCGATGAGCAACGGCCGGGCCGCGACGCGGTTCGTCGACGTCAAGCGGACGTTCCCCAAGCCGATCGCCGTGTCGACGCAGGTGCTGCTCGACCGCGAGCGGTGCGTGCTCTGCCAGCGCTGCACCCGGTTCTCCGAGGAGATCGCCGGCGACGTCTGGATCGACCTGCAGAAGCGCGGCGCGCAGCAGCAGATCGGCACGTTCGACACCGAGGTGCTCGGGTTCGCCGGGGACACCCCGGTCGGGGCCTCCACGCTCGACACGAGCGGACGCCCGTTCGCGTCCTACTTCTCCGGCAACACCGTGCAGATCTGCCCGGTCGGCGCCCTGACGTCGGCGGCCTACCGCTTCCGCTCGCGGCCGTTCGACCTCGTGTCGGTGCCGTCGATCGCGGAGCACGACGCCAACGGCTCCGCGATCCGGGTGGACCACCGCCGCGGCGTGGTGCTGCGCCGCCTCGCCGGCGACGACCCGGCCGTGAACCAGGAGTGGATCAGCGACAAGGACCGCTTCGCGTTCCACTGGCAGTCGGCACCGGACCGCGTCACCACGCCGCTGGTGCGCCGCCGGCTCCCGGACGGGACGCGCGGCGAGCTCGAGCCGTGCTCGTGGATCGAGGCGCTGGACACCGCGGCGGCGGGCCTGCAGGCCGCGCTCGACGCGGACGGGTCCGGCGTGGCGGTGCTGCCCGGCGGTCGCCTCACGCTCGAGGACGCCTACGCGTACGCCAAGCTGGCCCGCGTGGTGCTCGGCACCAACGACATCGACCACCGTGCCCGTCCGCACTCCGCGGAGGAGGCCGAGTTCCTCGGTCACCACGTCGCCGGCCGCACGCTGCAGGTGACGTTCGGCGACCTGGTCGCGGCGCCCGCCGTGCTGTGCGTCGCGTACGAGCCCGAGGAGGAGGGCGGCATCCTCTTCCTGCGGCTGCGGTCCTCCGTGGTCGCCGGCCGCACGCGGGTGTTCTCGGTGGCCGCGCTGGCCAGCCGGGGCCTCGAGCGGCTCGACGGCACGCTGCTGGCCGCCGCTCCCGGCACCGAGCCCGAGGTGCTCGACGCGATCGCCGCGGGCGCGCACGACGCCCTGGGCGAGACCGCCGAGGCGCTCGCCGCCGACGGCGCCGTGATCCTCGTCGGGGAGCGCGCGGCCACCGTGCCGGGCGCCCTGACGGCCGTGCTGCGGCTCGCCGAGCGCACGGGGGCCCGCGTCGCGTGGATCCCGCGCCGCGCGGGGGAGCGCGCGGCGATCGAGGCGGGCACGCTGCCCACGCTGCTGCCCGGCGGTCGTCCTGTCGCCGACGCCTCCGCGCGGGTCGACCTCGCCGCGGTCTGGGGCGTCGACGACCTGCCCGCCGCCCCCGGCCGCAGCGCGGACGAGATCCTCGCCGCAGCGGCCGACGGCCACCTGGGTGCGCTCGTCGTCGGCGGGGTGGAGCCCGCCGACCACGCCGACCCGGCGCTCGCCCGCGCGGCGCTCGACGCGGTGCCCTTCCTCGTCTCGCTCGAGGTCCGGCACAGCGAGGTCACCGACCGCGCCGACGTGGTGCTGCCCGTGGCGCCGCCGGTCGAGAAGCCCGGCACGTTCGTCACCTGGGAGGGACGCCCCAGGCCGTTCGCGCAGGCGCTGACGACCACGCAGCTGTCCGACTTCCGGGTGCTGGACCGCCTCGCGGACGCGCTCGGCGCGGACCTCGGGCTGCGGTCCCTCGCGGACGTGCACGGCGAGCTCGACCAGCTCGGCGGCTGGGACGGTGCGCGTGTCGACGCCCCGTCGACCGCACCCGCCGAGCCGCCCGCGGTGCCCCCGGGCCACGCGGTGCTCGCGACGTGGCACCAGCTGCTCGACGCGGGCCGGCTGCAGGACGGCGAGCCGTACCTCGCGGGGACGGCCAAGCGGTCGGTCGCGCGCGTGTCGGCCGCCACGGCGGCGGCAGCGGGCCTGGCGGACGGTGACGAGGTCGCCGTCCGCACCGACCGCGGGACGGTCGTCGCGCCCGTGCAGGTCACGGACATGGCCGACCACGTGGTCTGGCTGCCGACCAACCCCCGGGGCGGCGCCGTGCGCGACCGGCTCGGTGCGGTCGGCGGGACCGTGGTCCGGCTCGAGCGCGTCGGACGGTCGGACCACCCCGGGATGACGGCGCACGCCGCGTCCGGGCTCACGGGCGACGCCGCGGAGGCCGTCGCCGGCGTCCGCGTGGACGAGGAGGAGCGGGCATGAGCGTGCTGCCCATGGTGCTGGCGTCGGCCGTCGGTGACGGGGCGGTCGCCCCGGTGACCGCGGACTTCAGCCAGGACGTGTTCTGGGTGTGGCTGGTCAAGGCCGTCGGGATCATCGTCTTCCTGCTGACGAGCGTCCTCATCGCCATCTGGTTCGAGCGCCGCGTCGTGGGACGCATGCAGCTGCGGCCGGGTCCGAACGTGCACGGGCCGTTCGGTCTGCTGCAGTCGCTCGCCGACGCGATGAAGCTCCTCGTCAAGGAGGACGTCACCGTCAAGGCGGCGGACAAGTTCGTCTACATCCTCGCGCCGATGATCGCGGTGCTGTGCTCGCTGCTGGTCTACGCGGTCATCCCGTTCGGGCCCGAGGTCAGCATCTTCGGCGTCGTCACCCCGCTGCAGCTGACCGACTTCTCGGTCGCCGTGCTCTACATCCTCGCCTGCGCGGCGGTCGGCGTGTACGGCATCGTGCTCGGTGGCTGGTCCTCGAACTCGACCTACCCGCTGCTCGGCGGCGTCCGCTCCACGGCCCAGGTCATCTCCTACGAGCTGGCGATGGGTCTGTCCCTGGTCAGCGTGTTCATCATGGCCGGCTCCATGTCGACGTCGCAGATCGTCGACTCCCAGACGCAGATCTGGTGGTTCCTGCCGCTCCTGCCGGCCTTCGTGATCTACGTGATCTCGATGGTGGGCGAGACCAACCGCCTGCCGTTCGACCTGCCCGAGGCCGAGGGCGAGCTGGTCGGTGGCTACACCACCGAGTACTCGTCGATGAAGTTCGCGTGGTTCTTCCTCGCCGAGTACATCAACATGCTCAACGTGTCGGCCGTGGCCACCACGCTGTTCTTCGGCGGCTGGCGCGCCCCGTGGCCGCTGTCGGCGATCAACGACGGCATGTTCAACACCGGCTGGTGGCCGTTCCTGTGGTTCGTCGCCAAGGTCTGGCTGTTCATGTTCCTGTTCGTCTGGATCCGAGGCTCCGTGCTCCGGTTCCGGTACGACCAGTTCATGAAGATCGGCTGGAAGGTGCTCATCCCGGCCGCGCTGGGCTGGGTGGTCTGCGTGACGTTCGTGCAGGCCGCCCGCCGGCTGTGGGACGTCGACCTGCGCACCCTGCTGTTCGTCCTCGCGGGCCTCGTGCTGGTGGGGCTGGTCATCTCGTTCCTGGTGCCGGAGAAGCGGCAGGAGCCGACGCCCCGGCCGACCGGCCCGCAGGAGATCGACCCCTTCGCCGACGGCTACCCGGTGCCGCCGCTGCCGGGGCAGGTGCTGCCGCCGTCCCCGCGCGCGCAGCGACGCCTGGCGGCGACCGACACCGGTGACACGTCCGGACCCGAGACCCCGTTGGAGGTGCGCGGTGGCTGAGCAGCGCAAGAAGAAGGCGGCGCCGGGCGCGGGCCGACCGGCCCGCGGTGACGCGCAGGTGCAGCCCGCCGCGCGCGGCGGCGGCGAGGTCGACCGGCCGGCCGAGGGCTACGAGTCGCTCATCGAGAAGCGCTCTGGCCTGAGTGAGGTGCTCGCACCGGTCGCCGGCTTCGGCGTCACGTTCGCGAACATGTTCAAGCCCACCGTGACCGAGCAGTACCCGCGCGAGCGGGTGCTCACCAAGCCCCGCTACCACGGGCGGCACCAGCTCAACCGGTACCCCGACGGGCTCGAGAAGTGCATCGGGTGCGAGCTGTGCGCGTGGGCGTGCCCCGCGGACGCGATCTACGTCGAGGGCGGGGACAACACCCCCGAGGCGCAGTTCTCGCCGGGGGAGCGGTACGGCCGCGTCTACCAGATCAACTACCTGCGCTGCATCTTCTGCGGCCTGTGCATCGAGGCGTGCCCGACCCGTGCGCTGACCATGACCAACGAGTACGAGCTCGCGGGCCCGACCCGCCCCGGCCTGATCTGGGAGAAGCAGGACCTGCTGGCCCCGCTGCGCTCGGGCCAGCTCGCGACGCCGCACCCGATGGTCGAGGGCACGTCGGACACCGACTACTACCGCGGCGAGGTCACCGGCGTGACCGACGAGCAGGTGGCCTGGGTCGCCGAGCACCGCCCGGACGACCCGACGTTGCCCGAGAACGCCGCGAAGGGCGCCACCGTGCCGGACCTCGGGACGACGCGCCTCGCGCAGCGTGCGATCACGGCGGCCGCGCACCGCCAGGGAGGTGCCCGGTGAGCCCGCTGTTCACCGCGCTGCCGGCAGCCGCCGGCGCGCTCACCGAGTCCGGCCAGACCAGCACCGCGGAGGCCGTGCTGTTCTGGACGCTCGGGCCCCTCATGGTGCTCGCCGCCCTGGGCCTGCTGTTCGCCCGCAAGGCCGTGCACGCGGCCCTCGCGGTCATCTTCATCATGATCTCGCTGGCGTTCATGTACGTCGCGCAGGGAGCCGAGTTCCTCGGCGTCGTCCAGGTGGTCGTCTACACGGGCGCCGTGATGATGCTCTTCCTGTTCGTGCTCATGCTGGTCGGTGTCGACCGCTCGGACTCGCTGGTCGAGACGATCCGGGGCCAGCGGTGGATCGGTGGCCTGGCAGGCCTCGGCCTGGCCGTGGTGCTCGCCGGTGTCGTCGGGCGGGCGACCTACGGTCCGCCCACCGGCCTGGCCGAGGCGAACCTGCCGTCCAACCCGCAGGCCGTCGCCCACGTGATCTTCGGGCAGCACGTGCTGGCGATGGAGGTGGTCGGGGCGCTCCTGGTGACCGCCGCGCTGGGCGCGCTGGTGCTGACGCACCGCGGGCGGCTCACGCCGAAGGTCGGGCAGCGCGAGCTGGCCGAGCGCCGGCTGCGCGCGGGGGCGCACCCCGTGTCGCTCCCGGCCCCGGGCGTCTACGCCCGGCACAACGCCATGGACGTCCCCGCGCTCGGCCCCGACGGCACGCCGCTGGAGAGCTCCGTGCCGCGCGTGCTGCGGGTCCGCGGCCAGGAGGCGGACGCCCGTGCGTACGCCGCGCGGATCGACCGGGTGCTCGCCGGCGGCTGGGCCGTCGGTGCGGGCACGTTCACGTCCGACGAGTCGTACCGCGGCGGGCCCGACGGCCCCGTCGAGGGTGCGGTGACCATCCGCGAGCCGCAGGCCCCGGCCGAGGACGCGACCCCCGAGGAGGACGGCCGGTGAGCCTGACCCACTACCTGGTCCTGGCCGCGATCCTGTTCGCGATCGGCGCGACCACGGTGCTGCTGCGCCGTAACGCGATCATCGTGTTCATGGGTGTCGAGCTCATGCTCAACTCCACGAACCTGCTGCTCGTCACGTTCTCGCGCATGCACGGCAACCTGTCCGGCCAGGTCCTCGCGTTCTTCGTGATGGTCGTCGCCGCCGCCGAGGTCGTGGTCGGCCTGGCGATCATCGTGTCCATCTTCCGGACCAGACGCTCGGCGTCCGTCGACGACGTCAACCTGCTGAAGAGCTGAGGGGCTCCGACGTGCACACCCTGATCACCCTGACCGCCCCTGCCGTCGTGCCGACGGCCGCCGGTGGCGTCTCCTCCGTCGCCTGGTCCGGCGCCCAGGCGGCCGTGTGGCTCGTGGCGCTGCCGCTGCTGTCGTCCGCGGTGCTGCTGCTGCTCGGCCGCCGCGCCGACCGGTGGGGCCACTGGCTCGGCGTGCTGGCCTCGGCCGCGTCGTTCGTCGTCGGCCTGGTCCTGCTCGTCGGCCTGCTGGGGCTGCCCGCGGACCAGCGCGTCCAGGACGTCGACCTCGGCACCTGGCTGGACGCCGGCGCGCTGAGCATCGGCGCCGGCCTGCGGGTGGACCCGCTGTCGCTGACGTTCGTGCTGCTGGTGACGTTCGTCGGCACCCTGATCCACGTGTACTCCGTGGCGTACATGGAGCACGACGCGGCCCGCCGCCGGTTCTTCGCCTACCTCAACCTCTTCGTCGCGGCCATGCTGCTGCTGGTCCTGGCGGACTCGTACGCGCTGCTGTTCGTCGGCTGGGAGGGCGTCGGTCTCGCGTCGTACCTGCTCATCGGCTTCTGGAACCACCACACGCCGTACGCGGTGGCGGCGAAGAAGGCGTTCGTGGCCAACCGGGTCGGCGACGTCGGCCTCCTGGTCGCGATGGGGTTGCTGTTCGCCACCTTCGGGAGCCTGGACTTCGCGACCGTCGACGCCGGCGTGGCCGGGGCGTCCGAGGGCACCCTGACCCTCGTGGGCCTGGCGCTGCTGCTCGCCGCGTGCGGCAAGTCGGCGCAGTTCCCGCTGCAGTCCTGGCTCGGCGACGCGATGGCCGGCCCCACCCCGGTCTCGGCGCTCATCCACGCCGCGACCATGGTGACGGCGGGTGTCTACCTCATCATCCGCTCGGGCGCGGTGTTCACCGCGGCGCCGACCGCCCAGCTCGTGGTCGCCGTCGTCGGTGCGATCACGCTGCTGTTCGGTGCGGTCGTCGGCTGCGCCAAGGACGACATCAAGAAGGCGCTCGCCGCCTCGACGATGTCCCAGATCGGCTACATGGTGCTCGCCGCAGGCCTCGGGCCCATCGGCTACGCCTTCGCGATCTTCCACCTCGTGACCCACGGCTTCTTCAAGGCCGGCATGTTCCTGGGCGCCGGGTCCGTCATGCACGGCATGGACGACCAGGTCGACATGCGGCGCTTCGGCGGCCTGGGCCGGTACATGAAGATCACGTACTTCACGTTCATGGCCGGCTGGCTGGCGATCCTCGGCATCCCGCCGTTCGCCGGGTTCTTCAGCAAGGACAAGATCATCGAGGCCGCGTTCGTCCCCGTGGACGGCGAGCCGTGGCGCGCCTGGGTGTTCGGCACCGTGGCGCTCGTGGGTGCAGGCATCACCGCGTTCTACATGTCGCGCCTGTTCTTCATGACGTTCGAGGGCCAGAGGCGCTGGAGCACCCGGCGTGACGGTTCCGAGCAGCACCCGCACGAGTCGCCCGCCCTCATGACGTGGCCGATGATCGTCCTCGCGGTCGGCTCGGTGGGTCTGGGCTGGGTGCTCAGCACGGTCGGGTTCGTCGAGTGGCTCGAGCCGTCCGTGGGGCACACCGAGCACGAGGAGCCGGTGCTCGCCGTCCCCGTGCTCATCGCCCTCACGCTGATCGCCGTCGCCCTGGGCCTCGTGCTGGCGTGGCGCCGCTACGCGGTCTCGGCCGTGCCGGTGACGCCGCCCCTGGGCACCGCGCTGACGCGCGCCGCCCGCGTGGACCTCTACCAGGACGCCGTCAACGACGCGCTGCTCGTGGAGCCCGGCCAGTACCTGACGCGGTCGCTGGTGTACGGCGACAAGGCCGTGGTCGACGGTGCGGTCACCGGCCTCGGCCGTGCCACCGTCGCCCTGGGCGACCTGGTGCGGCGCGTGCAGAACGGGTTCGCCCGCTCCTACGCGGCCGCCATGGTCGTCGGTGTGGTCGTGCTCGCGTTCGTCGTCCTCGCCGTGCGCGGCTGACCGAAGAGTCGACAGGAGAACCGGAACAGATGTCGAACCTCCCCTGGCTCACCGCGCTGGTGGTGCTGCCGCTGCTCGGAGCCGTGGCCCTGTGGCTGCTGCCCGCCGGCGCGCGACCGCGCATGCGTGCCGTCGCGCTCGGGTTCGCGCTCGCCGAGGTCCTGCTCGTCGTCGGGGCCTTCGCGGCCTTCGACACGGGCGCCGCAGCGACGCACCAGCTCGTCGAGACCGCCCCGTGGATCCCGGCGCTCGGCGTGTCGTGGGCCCTCGGCGTCGACGGCGTCGGCCTGGCGCTGATCGCGATGTCCGCGGTGCTCGTGCCGCTCGTCGTGCTGGCCGCCTGGCGCGAGCAGGGCTCCGCCGACGGCCCCACCGACCGGCTGCGCCACTACCTGGCGCTCGTGCTGCTGCTCGAGGCGTTCATCGTCCTCGTGTTCGCGGCGCGCGACGTGTTCCTGTTCTACGTCGTCTTCGAGGCGATGCTCATCCCCGTCTACTTCATGATCGGGGCGTTCGGCGGCGCGCAGCGGCGCTACGCCGCGGTGAAGTTCCTGCTGTACTCGCTGGCGGGCGGGCTGATCATGCTCGTGGGCGTGATCGCGCTGTACCTGCAGGGCCCCGGCGGCCCCGAGGGCTTCCTCACCGAGAACCTGGTCGGGCTCGACCTGGACCCGACGGTCGAGAAGTGGCTCTTCCTGTCGTTCTTCCTCGCGTTCGCGATCAAGGCCCCGATGTTCCCGGTGCACACGTGGCTGCCGGACGCGGCGCAGCAGGCGCCCGCCGGCACCTCGACGCTCCTGGTCGGCGTGCTCGACAAGGTCGGCACCTTCGGGATGCTCACGCTGTGCCTGCCGCTGTTCCCGGGGGCGTCCCGCTGGGCGGCCCCCGTGATCATCGTGCTCGCGGTCGTCTCGGTGCTCTACGGCGCACTGCTGGCGATCGGGCAGAAGGACATGATGCGCCTGGTCGCGTACACCTCGGTGTCGCACTTCGGCTTCATCGTCCTGGGCATCTTCGCCTTCACCTCGACGTCGATCGCCGGCTCGTCGTTCTACATGGTCAACCACGGCCTGTCGACGGGTGCGCTGTTCCTGCTCGTGGGCTTCCTCGCGGCGCGGCGCGGCTCGCAGCAGATCGTGGACTTCGGTGGGCTGCAGAAGGTCGTCCCGGTCATGGCGGGTCTCTTCCTGGTCGTCGGCCTGTCGGCGCTGTCGCTGCCCGGGCTGTCGACCTTCGTCAGCGAGTTCCTCGTCATCGTCGGCACCTTCGCCCGGCACCCCGCTGCCGCGGTCGTCGCGACGCTCGGCGTGGTGCTCGCCGCGATCTACGTGCTCTGGCTCTACCAGCGGGTGTTCACCGGTCCGGTGCGCCCCGAGCTGGCGGACCTGCCCGACGCGTCCGGCCGCGAGCGGTGGGTCGTGGGCCCGCTGATCGCGCTCATGCTGGTCCTCGGGTTCCTGCCCGGCCCGGCGCTCGACCTGGTCCGGCCACCCGCGGTCGAGAGCGTCGCCCAGCTGGGCCTCGACGACGTCCAGCCCGCGGTGAGCACCGCGACCCCCGCCGGTACGGAAGGGAGTGACCAGTGAGCGGCTTCACCGCCCCGGAGATCGCATGGGGGCCGATGACGCCCCTGCTGGTCGTGCTGCTGGCGGCCGTCGTGGGTGTGCTCGTCGAGGCGTTCGTGCCCGCCGCGCGCCGGCGGACCGTCCAGCTCGTCCTCACGCTGGGTGCCCTGGCCGGCGCGCTGCTGGCCGTCGCCGCGCTGTGGTCCGACGTCGAGCGCACGGGCGGCACCGACGTGCTGTCCGGTTCGCTGGTGGTCGACGGCCCCACGCTCGTGCTGCAGGCGACCATCGCGCTGCTCGCCCTGCTGTCCACTCTCCTGTTCGCGGACCGGGTCGCCGGCGGCGAGGACGCGTTCGCGCCGTCCGCGGCGGCCGTGCCCGGCTCGGACTACGAGGAGCTGGCCCGGCGCAAGGGGCTGCGCCAGACCGAGGTCTACCCGCTGCTGCTGTTCGCCACCGGCGGCATGATGCTGTTCCCCGCGACCACCGACCTGCTGACGCTGTTCGTCGCGCTCGAGGTCCTGTCCCTCCCGCTGTACCTGCTGTCCGGCATGGGACGCCGCCGCCGCCTGCTGTCGCAGGAGGCGTCGATGAAGTACTTCCTGCTGGGTGCCTTCGTCTCCGCCCTCATGCTGTTCGGCATCGGCCTGCTCTACGGGTACGCCGGGTCCCTGCGGTACGCGGACATCGCGGCGGCGACGACCACGCCCAACGGGATGGAGGGGCTGCTCGTCGTGGGCGCCCTGCTGCTCCTGGCCGGGCTGTTCTTCAAGGTCGGCGCCGTGCCGTTCCACATGTGGACGCCGGACGTCTACCAGGGCGCGCCGACCCCGGTCACCGCGTTCATGGCGGCGTGCACCAAGGTCGCCGCCTTCGGGGCGCTGCTGCGGGTCGTCTACGGGATGCTCCCGACCATGGCCTGGGACCTCGAGGTGGTCCTGTGGATCGTGGCCATCGTCACCATGGTCGTGGGCACGGTCGCCGCGCTGGTCCAGACCGACGTCAAGCGGCTGCTGGCGTACTCCTCGATCGCGCACGCCGGGTTCGTCCTGACGGGCATCGTGGCGCTCGACGAGGCGGGCATCACCGCCGTGCTGTTCTACCTGCTGGCGTACGGCGCGACCACGGTCGGTGCGTTCGGCCTGGTCAGCCTGGTGCGCGAGCAGGGCACGGGGGACGACGACGGCCCGGTCGTGCTCGGGGAGGCCACGCGCCTGTCGCAGTGGGCCGGCCTGGGCCGCAGCCACCCGGTCGCGGCGGTCACCTTCACGCTGTTCCTGCTGTCGTTCGCGGGGATCCCGCTGACCGCGGGCTTCGTCGGCAAGTTCGCGGTCTTCTCCGCGGCGGTCGAGGGCGGCGCCTGGCAGCTCGCCCTGGTGGGCGTGCTGGCGTCGGCGGCGGCGGCGTTCTTCTACGTCCGGATCATCGTCCTGATGTTCTTCACGGACCCGCAGGAGGCGCCGGGCGTCGCCGGTGAGACCGCGCCCGGTCTCACGTCGGACGCGACCCCCGATGTGGCACCGGAGCCCGCGACCGGCGTCGAGCCCGTCGAGACCCTCGGCGTCCCGTCCGTGGCCGTCGCGGAGCCCGTGCGGGCCGCCCGGACGACCGTCGCCGCCGGCGAGGGCCTGACGGTCGTCGCGGTGGGGATCTGTGCCGTCCTCACGGTCGTGCTCGGGGTCGCCCCGTCGCCCGTGCTCGACGCCATCGCGTCCGTGGCGCTCCTGCTGCCGTGAGCACCCGGACGTGCGGGGTGCGGTGCGAACCGGGAGCCACCGGACATCGCGGTCGTCCGGTTCCGCCGTTGCGCCGTGGGGCGGATAGGTTCGTGCCGTGACAACCGCACTCGCCCTCCCGCTCCACGACGCCGCACTCGCCGAGCGCCTCACCGGGCGTCTCGGGCTCGTCGAGGAGCTCCTGCGCGACGCCGTCACGTACGCCGACCCGATCGCGCACGACGCCTCGAGCCACCTGGTCAACGCGGGCGGCAAGCGGCTGCGCCCGCTGCTCACCCTCCTCACGGCCGAGCTGGGCGACGGCGGTCGGCGCGAGGTGGTGGACGCGGCCGCGGTCGTCGAGCTCACGCACCTGGCGACGCTGTACCACGACGACGTCATGGACTCCGCGCCGCTGCGGCGCGGTGCGCCGTCCGCGCACGAGGTCTGGGGCAACTCCGTCGCGATCCTCACCGGCGACCTGCTGTTCGCGCGGGCGTCGTCGATCGTCTCGGGGCTCGGCCCCGAGGCCGTGCGGATCCAGGCGCAGACGTTCGAGCGGCTCTGCCTCGGCCAGCTGCACGAGACGGTCGGCCCGCGGCCCGACGAGGACCCGGTCTCCCACTACCTGCAGGTGCTGGCCGACAAGACGGCCTCGCTCATCGCGACGTCCGCCCGCTTCGGCGCGATGTTCGCCGGCTGCCGCCCGGACGCGGTGCGCACGGTCACGCAGTTCGGCGAGACCATCGGTGTCGCGTTCCAGCTGGCCGACGACGTCATCGACCTCACCTCCGACGGCACCGTGACGGGCAAGACCCCCGGCACGGACCTGCGTGAGGGCGTGCCCACCATGCCGGCCCTGCTGCTGCGCTCGCGCGCCGCCTCGGCGCCGGTCGGGTCCGCGGACCGCGACGTGCTGGCGCTGCTCGACGCGGACCTGTCGGACGACGCCGACCTCTCGGCGGCCGTCGAGGCGCTGCGGGAGCACGAGGTCGTCTCGCTGACGCGCCGCCGCGCCGTCGACCTCGCCCGCCAGGCCGTCACCGAGCTGGCCCCGCTGCCCGCCGGGCCGGTGAAGGACGCCCTGGTCGCGTTCGCCGACGCGCTCGTCGACCGGGCGTCGTGACGCGGGAGCGGTGATGGTCGGGGGCGTGCGGCTGCGGTCCGGCGTCGCCACGGACCAGGCGGCCCGGGAGACCAACGAGGACACGGCCTGGGCGGCCGACGGGCTGTTCGTCGTCGCCGACGGCATGGGCGGCCACGAGGCCGGTGAGGTCGCGTCCCGCCTCGCCGTCGAGGTGGTCGCCACCCTGGCCGGGACCGGACCCACGCTGGACGACGTCACCCACGTCGTGCGCGAGGCGCACCGCCGCGTCCGGGAGTTGCCCGCCGAGGGCGAGCGCCGGCCCGGCACGACCCTGACCGGGGTGGTCGTCACCGAGCACGCGGGGGTGCCCTGCTGGGTGGTGCTCAACGTCGGTGACTCGCGCACCTACCGCATGGTCGGGGGCATGCTCGAGCAGCTCACCCGGGACCACTCGGAGGTCGCCGAGCTGGTCGAGCAGGGCCTCGTCGCGGTGGAGGACGCACCGCGCCACCCCCGGCGCCACGTCGTGACGCGGGTGCTCGGCGGGGCGTCGTCGAACGTCGACCCCGAGCTGAGGATGTTCCCCGTGAGCGCGGGGGACCGGATGGTGGTGTGCTCCGACGGCCTGACCGACGCGCTGCCCGACGCCCGGGTGCAGGCGGTGCTGCGGGCGGAGCGTCACCCGGGAGCGGCGGCCGACCGGCTGGTGCGCGAGGCGCTCGCGGCGGGCGCGCAGGACAACGTCACCGTGGTGGTCGTGGACGCGCTCGGAGTCACCCCCTCGCCTGCCGGTGGTCACGACCCCGGCATGGCACGATGACGGCTCACCCGACCCCCGAGGAGCGTCTGTGAGCACCCGTGCCTCGGCACCCCGCTGCGCCTCGTGCGGCATGCCGCTCGCCCCGGACGCGGAGTCCTGCGCGGTCTGCGGGGCGCGTGTCCCGCTGATCGCCCGGCCCGCCGTCGACGAGGACGGCGCCGGCGACGACGAGGTCCGCCCCGCGTCCGGTGCCGTGCCGGTCGGCGCGCTGCCGGTGCCACCGGTCGTGGACGACCGCGTGCTCACGCCGTCCGTGCCGACGGCCCCGACCGACGTCCTGACGGTCGTGGGCGTGGCGACACCCCCGGCGCAGGTGGCCGACCCCGCCGGACCCGCGACGCCTCCCCGGTACGACGCGGCAGCGGCCGCGCGCGACGTGCGCGCCGCGGGGCGCCCGCCCCGGCCCGAGGGTGACGGCGCGGTGCCGGGCGTCGGGCCGCGCGTGCTCGCGTACGCGATCGACCTGCTCCTGCTGGTCGTCGTGGCGGTCCTCATGGTGTTCGTCGTCCGCGTGACCGACGGTGCGGCCGCTCCTGCGGCGCTCGTGGTCGTGCCGCTCGTCGGTCTCGGCCAGCTCCTCGCCGAAGGTCTGCGGGGGGCCACCCTGGGCGCGTACCTCACGGGTCTGCGCACGGTCGACGCGCGCACGGGTGGCACGCCGGGTGTGCCGCGCGCGTTCGTCCGGCAGCTGGTGGTGGCACTCGGCTCGTTGGTCGCGGGCGTGGGCAACTGGGTCGTGGCCGCGTCGGCCGCGTGGGACTCCTCGCCGCAGCGCCGCGGGTGGCACGACAGGGCATCCGGCACCGCGGTCGTCGCGGCCGGTGCACCGTCGCAGCCCTCCGCCGGTCCCGCGGCCACGCGCAGCGCGGCCACGCGCAGCGCGGCGCCGCGGGTGGCCGACGCCCGCCCCTGGACGCCGACCCCGCCGCCGGGGCGCGAGCCGGTGCCGTCGGCCGGCCCGCCCACGTCGACGTCCCCGGCGACCGAGCCGTCGACGGACGGGTTCCCCGCCGTGGGCGCCCCGCTGGAGGTGTCGTTCCGGCTGCCGCCCGTGGCACCGGCCGAGGCGCCCGCACCCCCGGCTCCCGACCTGGTGCGCCCGGCGCCCACGGCCCTGGACCCTGCCCCGGCACCGGCCGCTGCACGGCCCGACCTGCTTCCCCCGCCGCCCGAGGTCGGCCGGCGTGAGCGGGGCGGGGCGCGCGCGCCCGTGACCCCGGCTCCCGCCGCGCCGGGGCTGCCGACCGAGGACGACCTGGCCGAGCTGGAGCACACCCGCGTGCGCGACCCCGGCACGCTGCGACGTCGCACCGGCACGCTGGCCCTGCACTTCGACACCGGCGAGCGCGTGCGCGTCGTCGGCCGAGGGCTGGTGGGCCGGGGGCCGCGCGCCGAGGACGGCCAGGACATCCTGCACGTCGTCGTGCTGAGCGACGCCGCGCGCTCCCTGTCGCGGGTGCATGCCGAGTTCGGGCCGGAGCCCGGCGAGGACGAGGGTGCGGCGATCTGGGTGAGCGACCGCGGGTCCACCAACGGGACCGTCGTCGTCGATCCTGCCGGCGCGGCCCGGGTGCTGCCCGCCGGCGCCCGTGCGGTGGTCCGCGCGGGGTGGACGGTCCGGCTGGGCGACCGTGAGGCGCGGGTCGAGGACGACTGACGCCTGCTGCGCAGGACGGGCCGTCGGTCAGACGGTCGGCGGCGCGGGCGAGGGCGGGGTCGGCACCCCGGGTCGGCGCCGGGCGTGCCGCACACCGTCCACGGTGAGCACGATCAGCGCCACCCACACGAGCGCGAAGCCCCACCAGCGGGCAGGCGGCATCTGCTCGCCCGCCACCAGGACCCCGATCGCCAGCTGCAGCACGGGCGTCAGGTACTGCAGCAGCCCGACGGTCGACAGGGGCAGGCGCCGCGTGGCGGAGTTGAACAGCAGCAGGGGGACGGCGGTGAGGACGCCGGTGCCCATCAGCGCCAGGCCGTGCAGGCTCGGCGCGAACGTGCCCTGGCCGGCCGCGTGCAGCCACAGCAGGTAGCCGAGCGCCACGGGCACCAGGACGACGGTCTCGGCCGCCAGCCCCGGCAGCGCGCCGACGCGGGGCCCGAGGCGGCTCTTGATGAGCCCGTAGGTCCCGAAGCTCGCCGCGAGCACGAGGGCGATCCAGGGCAGTCGCCCGTACCCCACGGTGATCACCACGACGGCGGCCGCGCCGAAGGTGACGGCGGCCCACTGCACGGGGCGCAGGCGCTCACCCAGCACGACCACCGCCAGCGCGATGGTCACGAGCGGGTTGATGAAGTATCCGAGCGCCGCGTCGACGACGTGGCCCGTGGTGACGCCGTGGACGAAGACCAGCCAGTTGACGGCCAGCAGCACGGCCGCCAGCGTCAGGCGCAGGACGAGCCCGCGGTCGCGCAGGAGGGCGACGAACGCGCCCCAGGTGCGGGTGACCAGCAGCAGGACGAGGCAGAACAGCAGGGACCACACCACACGGTGGGCGATGACCTCGACGGGCCCGGCGGGGGACAGCAGCGGGAAGTACAGGGGGAGCGCGCCCCACAGGGCGTACGCCGCGACCCCCGCGGCGAGCCCGGCGCGCTGGGTGGTGGCTGGTGCGGGCACGGGGTGACTGTAAGCCTTCGGCGCGCCACGGCCTGGTGTCCACATGGCGGGATGTCCGTATCGTGGAGTGGACGTCGAGCATCATCGGCGTCGCGTCCTAGACTTGTCGGCGCACTGCTCTCGCACCGACGGCGAGGCGTACGGCCGCAGGGGCAGCCCGCAGCGGGTCCGGACGTCCGACGTGCGAGCGCCCCCACAGCGGAAGGCAACCTGGTCACGTGAGCACCCCGACCCTACGCGTCGCGATCGTCGGCGCCGGCCCGGCCGGCATCTACGCGGCCGACATCCTGTCGAAGACCGGTCTCGACGTCAGCATCGACCTGTTCGAGCGGCTGCCCGCGCCGTTCGGCCTGGTCCGCTACGGCGTGGCGCCCGACCACCCGCGCATCAAGCAGATCATCGTCGCGCTGCACAAGGTCCTGGAGCGGGGGGACATCCGGCTGCTGGCGAACGTGGACTACGGCACGGACCTCAAGCTCGACGACCTGCGCACCTTCTACGACGCGGTCATCTTCTCCACCGGCTCGATCCGGGACGCGGCGCTGCCGATCCCCGGCATCGACCTGGACGGCTCCTACGGCGCCGCGGACTTCGTGTCCTGGTACGACGGGCACCCCGACGTCCCGCGCACGTGGCCGCTGGAGGCGCAGCACGTCGCCGTCCTCGGCGCCGGCAACGTCGCGCTCGACGTCGCACGCATCCTGGCGAAGCACGCCGACGACCTGCTGCCCACCGAGGTCCCGGCCAACGTCTACGACATCCTCAAGCAGAACCCCGTCACCGACGTGCACGTGTTCGCGCGCCGCGGGCCGGCGCAGGCCAAGTTCTCGCCGCTGGAGCTGCGCGAGCTCGGCCACGTGCCGGACGTCGACACCATCGTCTACCCCGAGGACTTCGAGTTCGACGACGGCTCGATGGCCGCCATCCACTCGAGCAACCAGACCAAGCAGGTCGTCAAGACCCTCACGGACTGGACGCTCAAGGAGCCCGAGGACCTCACCGCCTCGCGCCGCATCCACCTGCACTTCCTGCACAAGCCGGTCGAGGTGCTGGGCGAGGACGGCAAGGTGGTCGGTCTGCGGACCGAGCGCACCGCCCTGAACGGGGACGGCAACGTCACCGGCACCGGGCAGTTCCACGACTGGCCGGTCCAGGCGGTCTACCGCGCCGTCGGCTACTTCGGCTCGCCGCTGGTCGACATCCCGTTCGACGAGGTCGCGGGGGTCATCCCCAACCGTGAGGGTCGCGTCATCGACGTCGACGGTGACCAGCTGCCCGGGGTGTACGCCACGGGCTGGATCAAGCGCGGCCCCGTGGGCCTCATCGGTCACACCAAGTCGGACGCGTCCGAGACGATCCGGCACCTCGGCGAGGACGTGGCCGAGGCGGGGGAGGCCTTCTTCACGGCCACCGAGCGCGACCCGCAGGCCGTGGTGGACTTCCTCGAGCAGCGCGGCGTCGAGGCCATCCAGTGGCAGGGCTGGGAGCTGCTGGACGCGTACGAGCGGTCGCTGGGCGAGCCGCAGGGGCGCGAGCGCGTCAAGCTCGTGCCGCGCGAGCACATGGTCGCGGTGGCCCTGGGACGCGAGCTCCCGCAGGACTGAGCACGACCGCTGCCCCGGACGCCGACGCGTCCGGGGCAGCGCTGTGCCGGGGTCCTGCGCGCCGGACGGCGTCACGACGCCACGCGCCCACGCCGGGGAACGTCGGCCCGCCGCGTGGCGTTGTGACTGGTGCGGACGGACGTGGGTGCCGGACGCGGGGAGGACGAGGACGCAGATGGGTCACCGGCACTACAACGGGCTGAAGACGGCGGCGCTGTTCGGCGCTCTGTGGGCCGTGCTGCTGGGCATCGGATGGCTGCTGGGCGGCGGTCCGCAGTACCTCTGGCTGTTCACGGCGCTGGGCCTGGTGATGACCGCGTACAGCTACTGGAACTCCGACAAGATCGCGATCCGCGCCATGCGGGCGCGGCCGGTCAGCGAGATCGAGCAGCCCACGATGTACCGCATCGTCCGCGAGCTCTCGACGGCCGCCCGGCAGCCCATGCCGCGGCTGTACGTGTCGCCGACGATGGCGCCCAACGCGTTCGCGACGGGTCGCAACCCCCAGAACGCGGCGGTGTGCTGCACCGAGGGGATCCTCGCGATCCTCGACGAGCGCGAGCTGCGCGGGGTGCTCGGCCACGAGCTCATGCACGTCTACAACCGCGACATCCTCACGTCGTCGGTGGCCGCGGCGGTCGCCGGCGTCATCACGTCGCTGGCCCAGTTCGCCATGTTCTTCGGTGGCGGGGACCGGCGCGAGGGCGCCAACCCCGTCGCGGGCCTGCTGATGGTGTTCCTGGCGCCCCTGGCCGCGACCATGGTGCAGCTCGCGATCTCCCGCACCCGCGAGTACGACGCGGACGAGGACGGCGCGCGGCTCACCGGCGACCCGCTGGCCCTGGCGTCCGCGCTGCGCAAGCTCGAGGCCGGGGCCGCCGCCCGGCCGCTGCCCCAGGACCGTGAGCTGGTGGACGTCTCCCACCTCATGATCGCCAACCCGTTCCGCGGCGCCGGCGTCGGTCGCCTGTTCGCGACCCACCCGCCGATGCCGGACCGGATCGCGCGCCTGGAGGCCATGGCGGGCGGGCCCGTCACCCGCTACTGAGCACGACGCGCTGCCGCAGGCCGACCGGGCTCCCGGTCGGCCTGCGCGCTGTGCGGACCGTCAGCGGTAGTTGACGAACTGGAGCGCCGCGTCCACGTCGGCGCCCTTCAGCAGCGCGATGACGGCCTGCAGGTCGTCACGGCTCTTGGCGGAGACCCGCAGCTCGTCGCCCTGGATCTGCGTCTTGACGCCCTTGGGGCCCTCGTCGCGGACGATCTTCGCGAGCTTCTTGGCGACCTCGGTGCTCAGCCCCTCCTTGATGGACGCGGCCAGGCGGTACTCCTTGCCCGAGGGCTTGGGCTCGCCGTCGCCCGTGTCGAGCGACTTCAGCGAGATGTTGCGCTTGATCAGCTTGGTCTGGAAGACGTCCAGCACCGCCAGCACGCGCTCGGGGGAGTTGGCGACCATGAGGATGCTCTCGCCGCTCCACGCGATGGACGCCCCCACGCCCTTGAAGTCGTAGCGCTGCGCGATCTCCTTCGCGGCCTGGTTCAGCGCGTTGTCGACCTCCTGGCGGTCGACCTTGCTGACGACGTCGAACGACGACTCGCTCGCCATGCTGCTCCCTCCCGGCCCCCCGGTGGGGGTGCCTGCTGGTCCGTCCGACGAGGGCGTGGGCGGGGCACGTCCGGTGCCGTCGGACCCCTGTCGCGGGTCCGGCCACGGGCCGGTGTGCGCGAGCCCCCCTCGGACTTGCTATCCTTCCATCCGCACGCCGCTCGCGCGGACGCGCCGGCCCCGCCGTCCGTGGGGGTCGACGTGGTCGACGGGTCGGTGCTCCTTGGCGGGTTACCCGAGTGGCCAAAGGGGGCTGACTGTAAATCAGCTGGCAACGCCTACGGGGGTTCGAATCCCTCACCCGCCACGCACCGGAGGGGCCGTCCTGACCAGGACGGCCCCTTCGCCGTCCCCGGGGTCACGCCGCCCGGGCCGGTGCGCGCCGCCCCGTGAGGCGGCGCGCGGGCCTCAGCAGGTCCAGGTGCCCTGCGTGATGCTCACGGTGCTGCCCTCGTCGCGGGTGTCGAAGACGCCGGCGTCCTCCTCGGACCCGAACGCCACCCCCACGCCCACCGGCTCGCCGTAGCCCGTGACGCCGCTGAGCGCGTCCTGCGCGCCGGACTGGCAGCTCGGGGCCCAGGGCTCCACCTCGTAGCCCTCCTCGGCCAGCCGCTCGACCTCCGTCGCGAGCGCCGGGTCGTCGCCGCTCTCGGCGATCGCGGTCCAGACGACCCAGAACTCGCCGTCGGCGTCGGCGGGGGTGACGGCTGCCGGCCAGTCGGCGGTCGAGGGGTCCACGCCCTGGTCGCCGCTGCAGGCGGCCAGGAGGAGGGTGGCGGACAGGGCGGCGGCCGCGGCGAGGCGGCCGCGCGGGTGGGTGCGCATGCGCCGGATCGTGGCACGCACCCTCGGTGCGCGCGACGAACTGAAACGCTTCGGATCGCGCTCGGGCGACCGACGGAGACGTCCGGACGGGGGTGTGGCGGAGCCGATTTCCGACCACGGCAGAGCCCGTGTACTCTGGTCCGCGCTGCCCCGATAGCTCAGTCGGCAGAGCGTCTCCATGGTAAGGAGAAGGTCAAGGGTTCGATTCCCTTTCGGGGCTCTGTGGTATGTCACGGGCCGATCGTCCTCGGACGGTCGGCCCGGGACACGACCGCTGTGGCGGGATAGCTCAGGTGGTTAGAGCACACGGCTCATAATCGTGGTGTCGCGGGTTCGAATCCCGCTCCCGCTACCACGTACGGCGATCATCCGTCGCAGCAGCGCGCGTCGGCCGGCGCGCGCCAGGAGAAGAGCGCAGCCCCAGCGGGGCGCGAGAGGTGACACGAACATGGCCAGCAAGAGCGCGGACGTCCGCCCGAAGATCACGCTCGCCTGCACGGAGTGCAAGGAGCGGAACTACATCACCAAGAAGAACCGTCGGAACACGCCCGACCGGCTCGAGATGAAGAAGTACTGCCCGCGTGACAACAAGCACACGGTGCACCGCGAGACCCGCTGACGCGGTCCTCGTCACCCACTGACCGCCGACGTGCCGGTCGACACCTCCTTCGCCGGGCGGGGCTACCCGCCCGGCGACGTGTATGTGGTCTCGCGCGAGAAGCTGCGGGAGTTCGCCGAGGCGACGGGTGCCACGCACCCGGCCCACACCGACCCGGAGGCCGCACGCGCCCTGGGGTACCCGGACGTCGTGGCGCCCCCGACGTTCGCGGTCGTGGTGGCGCAGCGCGCCGAGGCGCAGTACGTGGACGACCCGGCCGCGGGCATCGACTTCAGCCGCGTGGTCCACGCCGACGAGCACTTCACGCACCACCGCCCGATCCACGCCGGTGACCGGCTGGCGACCACGCTGCACGTCGACGCCGTCACCCAGCGTGCGGGGCTCTCGATGATCACGACGCGCTGCGAGATCGCCGATGCCGACGGGGCCCCCGTCGCCACCGTGGTGTCCACCCTCGCGGTGCGCCCCGAGGACGCCGCGTGAGCGCCCCCGCCCGCCCCGTGCTCGCCGACCTGGCGGTCGGGCAGGAGGTCGCGCGCCGCACGGTCACGGTCGACCGTGCGCGCCTCGTGCGCTACGCCGGGGCGTCCGGCGACTTCAACCCGATCCACTGGAACGAGCGCGTCGCGACGGCGGTCGGTCTGCCGGGCGTCATCGCGCACGGCATGTGGACGATGGGTGCGGCGGCGGCCGTCGTGGCCGACTGGGCGGGCGACCCGGGCGCGGTCCTGGACTACCAGGTGCGCTTCACGCGCCCCGTGGTGGTCCCGGACCCGGGCGAGGTCGCCGTCGAGGTCGTCGCGACCGTCGGCGCCCTGGACGCCGAGGCCGGGACCGTGCGCCTCGACCTCACGGTGAGCGTCGACGGTGCGCGCGTGCTCGGCCGCGCGCAGGCGGTCGTCCGGCTCGTCTGACCGGGCCGGCGGGCGGCCGGTCGGTCGTCCGCGGACGTCAGGCGTCCGGCGGGACCGGTCCGGTCGTGGTGCCGACGCGCAGCTGCACGGGCAGCACGCGGGGCTCGGGCATGCGGCCCGCGAGCAGGTCCTCGACCGCCTGCCCGATCGCGGCGCCCTTCTCGGCCAGTGGCTGGGCGACGCTGGTCAGCACGTCGGGTGCCAGCCACGGCAGGTCGAGCCCGTCGAACCCGGCGACCGACACGTCCTGCGGCACCCGCAGGCCGAGCTCGCGGGCGGCGAGCACGACGCCGGAGGCCAGCAGGTCCGACTGGCAGACGACCGCCGTGGGGCGGTCCGGGCCGGACAGCAGCGCGCGCCCGGCGGCGGCACCGTTCTCGACCAGGGACGCGGGCGTCTCGTAGACGACCGTGGGGGACACCCCGGCGTCGGTGAGCCCGGAGAGCCGACGTCGGGTGATCTCCCAGGAGAGCTGGGCCAGGCGACGGGCGTCCGCGGGGCCCTCGGCGCGCTCGCGGTCGAACGGCAGCGTCACCGTGGCGATGCGGGTGTGCCCCAGGTCGAGCACGTGCCGCGCGAGCTCGGCCATGCCACCGTGGTCGTCGATGCCGACGGCGGCCACGTCGGGCTGGGGCGTGCCCTCGACCAGGACCGCGGGCGTGCCGCGCCGGCGCAGCATCTCCAGCACGGGGTCGTCGCTGGTGCCGCCCCACATCTGCACGGCGACGTCCATCGCCGCGGAGCTCAGCAGCGGGTCGACCGCGGGCTGCGACGCGTCGTCGGGGCCGGGGATGAGCAGGACGCCGAGCCCGAGGGGGCCGAGGGTGGCGGTCAGGCCGTCGAGGACCTGGACGGCGACGGGGTCGCGGAAGGCGCGGCGCAGGGCGTCGCCCATGATGACGCCGACGATGCCCGAGCGGCCGCGGCGCAGCTGGCGGCCCAGCGGGTTGGGGCCCGCGTACCCGAGCTCCTGCGCGGCCTGCAGGACCCGCGCGCGGGTGGCCTCCGCGATCGGCCCGGAGCCGGAGAACGCCAGCGAGGCGGTGGAGACGGACACCCCGGCGCTCGCGGCGACGTCGGCCAGGGTGGTGCGCTGCACGGACAGGGCTGACCTCCGGGGCCGGCGACGGGCGTGGGTGACGTTTGACGTCGCGGTCAGCGTACCCGCAGGATGGTCGCGTCCCCTCATATCGATTCGACCGCGCATCCCATCGATCGAATCGATTCGAGGCCGCAGCGGCCCGCGTCGCCCGGCCCGCAGCACCCGTACCCCGGAGCCCTCCCGTGACCCGCCCCTACGCGCCGGCCGTCGCCCGCGCCCGCCTCCTGCTCGTCGGGCTGTTCGCCGTCGCCGGCACCGCGTTCGCGAGCTGGCTGGCGCGCATCCCCACCGTGCGCGACCTGCTCGACCTCGGCACCGCGGACCTGGGGCTCCTGCTCCTGGTCGGGTCGATCGGCTCGCTGGTCACCGTCACCGTCTCCGGCATGGTGCTGCAGCGCCTCGGCACCCGCCGGGTGCTGGTCGCCTCCACGGTGCTGCTGGGCACCGCGCTGGTGCTGCTCGGCGTCGGGCCGACGATCGGCTCGCGTGCCCTGCTCGCCGTGGGCATCTTCCTCAACGGCGTGGCCGTGGCCCTGGGCAACGTCGCCATGAACGTGGAGTCCGCCCGCGTCGAGCGGGCGCTCGGGCGCACCGTGATCCCGCAGTTCCACGCCGCGTTCTCCGTCGGTGCCGTCGTCGGGTCCGGCGCCGGTGCGCTCGCCTCCGCCGTCGGGGTCCCGGTGGGCGTCCAGCTGCCCGTCACCGCCGCCGTCGTGGTGGTGTGGCGGCTCGCGTCCCTGCGCGGCGTCGTGCTGCCGCCCTCCGAGGTCGAGGCGGGGGAGCGGGCCGGGGTCCGTCCGCTCGTGCGCGCCGCCGGCTCCTCCCGCCTGCAGCACGGCGCGCGGCGGCTGGGGACGGCGCTCGACGCCTGGCGGGAGCCGCGCACGCTGCTCGTGGGCGTCGTCGTGCTGGCCGCGGCGTTCTCCGAGGGCGCTGCCAACAACTGGCTGTCCCTCGCGGTCGTCGACGGGTTCGGCCGCAGCGAGTCCGTGGGGGGTGCCGTGCTGGGCCTGTTCGTCGCGGCGATGACCGTGGTGCGGCTGGTCGGCACGCGGCTGCTCGACCGGTTCGGTCGCGTGGCCGTGCTCCGTGCGTCGGGTGCCGCGTCGGTCACCGGTCTCCTGGCGTTCGGGTTCGCCCCCACGCTCGGCCTGGCCGGGGCGGGCGTCCTGCTGTGGGGTGCGGGGGCCGCGCTGGCGGTCCCCATCGGGATCGCCGCCGCCTCCGACGAGCCCGTCCGCGCCGCCGGACGTGTCGCCGTGGTGTCCGCCTTCGCCTCCATGGCCTCCCTGGTCGCGCCGCCCGTGCTCGGCCTGGCGGCCGAGTCGGTGGGGGCACGTCGCGCGCTCGTGCTCATCGTCGTGGCCATGATCGCCAGCGTCGTGGTGGCACCGGCCGTCGCACGTCGCCCCGTCGCCGCGGTGACGCCGGGGATCCCCACCCCCCGGCCGCCCGCCGACGACGCGGTCGTCACCGGGTCGGGCACGCCGGACGTCCCCGCCCCCGCACCCGCGGCGGGCGACGACGCCCCGCACCGCGCCGCGCGCGTCCGCCGGCACCGTCCGGCGCCCCGACCGCGCACGCGACGCCGTCGGACGCCGGATCGGCCCCCGACACCGGGAGGAGCACGATGAGCCGCGTGGAGGACGTCCGCAGCACCCCGACCCGCGAGGTCCGGGTGGCGTCGGCGGCGGTGTTCGCCGTGTTCCTGCTCTCCGGTGTCAACTTCGCCTCGTGGGCGGCGCGGCTGCCGGCGGTGCGTGACGCGCTCGGCCTGACCCCCGAGCGCATGGGTGTGCTGCTGCTGGTCGGTGCCGCGGGGTCGCTGGTCGCGCTTCCCCTGTCGGGCCTGGTCGTGGAGCGGCTGGGTGCCCGGCGCACGGTCCTGGCCTTCGCCGTCGTCAACGGGGCCGGCTACGGCGTCGCGTCGGTCGGGGTCGCGCTCGACCTGGTGGTGCTCGTGGGTGCCGGCCTCGTGCTGGTCGGCATCGGGGCGGGGGTCTGGGACGCCGCGATGAACCTCGAGGGCGCGGTCGTCGAGCAGCGCCTGGACCGCACCGTCATGCCGCGGTACCACGCGGGGTTCTCCTTCGGGACCATGGGCGCCGCAGGCCTGGCCGCCGTGCTGGCGGCCCTGCACGTGCCGGTGCAGGTTCACCTCCCCGTCGTCGTCGCGCTGTCCTGCGTGGCCACGGCCGTCGCGGTCCGCTCGTTCCTCGCCGAACCGGCCCACCAGCACGACCCGGCGTCGACGGAGGCCGCCGCGCCGCGCGGCGCGCGCGCCGCCGTGGGGGCGTGGCTCGAGCCGCGCACCCTGCTCATCGGCCTGGTGGTGCTGGCCGCCGCGCTCACCGAGGGCGCTGCCAACGACTGGGTCAGCCTGGCGGTGGTCGACGGGTTCGGGACCACCCACGCCACCGGCGCCGTCGGGTTCGCGCTCTTCGTCACCGCCATGACCGCCATGCGGATGTTCGGCACGGTGCTGCTCGACCGGTACGGGCGCGTCGTCGTGCTGCGCCTGTGCGCGCTCCTCGCGGGGGTCGGTCTGATCGTCTTCGGCCTGGCCGACCAGCTGTGGCTGGCGCTCGCGGGCGTGGTGGTCTGGGGCATGGGTGCCGCCCTGGGATTCCCGGTGGGCATGAGCGCCGCGGCGGACGACCCGGTGCGCGCCGCCCAGCGCGTCGCCGTCGTGTCGACCATCGGGTACTCCGCGTTCCTCGCCGGCCCGCCGCTGCTGGGTCTGCTCGCCGAGCACGTCGGCTACCGGCAGGCGCTGCTCGCCATCCTCGTGCCCGTCGTGCTCGGACTCGTGGTGACCGGCGCCGCACGCCCCCTGCCCGTGCGTGACGCGGCCCCCGCGGACGTGGCGGACGGTCCCGCGGACTAGCCTGGTCGCGTGGAGCTCGACACCTGCGCCCTGCCCGGCCCGCCCCCCGAGCCGGCCCACCCGGCCGTCCCGACGCACCCCGGCACCCCTGCGCTCGCGGACCTCACGACGCTGCACGTCGGCGGGCCTGCCACGCGCTACGTCGAGACCACCACCGAGGCCGAGCTCGTCGAGACGGTCCGCGCGGCCGACGCCGCCGGTGAGCCGCTGCTGGTCCTGGGCGGTGGGTCCAACGTGCTGGTGGGCGACGCGGGGTTCCCCGGGGTGGTCGTGCGCGACGTCCGCGGTGGCATCGAGGTCCCCGACGCGTCCGCGTGCGGCGGGGTGACGGTGACGGTCCCTGCGGGCACGGTGTGGGACGACGTCGTGGCCTACGCCGTCCAGCACGGGCTCGTCGGCGTCGAGGCGCTCTCCGGGATCCCGGGCTCGACGGGCGCGACCCCCGTGCAGAACGTCGGCGCGTACGGTCAGGAGGTCGCCCAGACCGTCGCCCAGGTCCGGGTGTGGGACCGCGGCCGCGGGCGCGTGCGGACCCTGCCGTTCGTCACCCTCGGGTTCGGCTACCGCACGTCGGTGCTCAAGCGCTCGATGCGCCCGGACCCGGCAGACCCGGCCGCGCCCTGGGGTCCGACGCCCCGGTACGTGGTGCTCGACGTGACCTTCCAGATGAAGGAGGGCTCGTTGTCGGCGCCCGTGGGGTACCCGGAGCTGGCGCGTGCTCTCGACATCACCGTGGGGGAGCGGGCACCGTTGGCCGACGTGCGCGCCGCCGTCCTGGCCCTGCGGGCACGCAAGGGCATGGTGCTCGACGCCTCCGACCGCGACACGTGGAGCGCGGGGTCGTTCTTCACCAACCCGGTCGTCGCGGACGCCGGCTCGCTGCCTGCCGACGCCCCGCGCTGGCCGATGCCCGACGGAGCCGTGAAGACCAGCGCCGCGTGGCTCATCGAGCACGCCGGGTTCTCGCGCGGGTACGGCGCACCCGGCCCGGCGACCCTGTCGACCAAGCACACCCTGGCGCTCACGAACCGCGGCGAGGCGCGCGCGGACGACCTCCTCGCCCTCGCGCGGACCGTGCGCGACGGTGTGCGCGACCGCTTCGGCGTGGTCCTGGAGCCCGAGCCGGTCCTGGTGGGCGTCACGCTCTGAACGCGGCGGACGGCACCGGACCGCGTCGGACCGCCGACCGCGTCGGTCCTGCGTCGGCGTCAGTCCTGCGTCGGCTCCGTCGCGAGCCAGGCGTCGACCCCGGCCAGCAGCCGGGCGCGGGTCGCCGGTGAGGCCGCGCTCGCCGTGATCGACGAGCGCGCCAGGTCCGCCAGCGCGTGGTCGTCGAACCCGTGCTCCTCGCGCGCGATGCGGTACTGGTCGCCCAGGCGCGAGCGGAAGAGCAGCGGGTCGTCGGCCCCGAGCGCGACCCGCGCGCCCGCGTCCACCAGGGTCCGCAGCGGGACGTCGGCCGCCGTGGGGTACACGCCCAGGGACACGTTCGACGCGGGGCACACCTCGAGCGCGACCTCCTCCTCGACCACCCGGGCCAGCACCCGCGGGTCCTCCGCGCTGCGCACACCGTGCCCCAGGCGGTCCGGGCGCAGGTGGTCGAGCACCTCCTCGACGTGAGCCGGGCCCAGCAGCTCCCCACCGTGCGGGACGGACCGCAGCCCCGCACGGTGCGCGATCGTGAAGGCGGGGGCGAACTGCTCGGTCTCCCCGCGGCGCTCGTCGTTCGACAGGCCGAACCCGATCACGCCGCCTGCGCCGTCACCGGCGTGCCGCGCCGCCAGCCGCGCCAGCGTCCGTGCCTCCAGCGGGTGCCGCATGCGGGACGCGGCGACCACGACGCCCACCTCGACGCCGGTCGCGGCCTGCGCCGCCCGCGCCTCGTCCAGCACGATCTCCAGCGCGGGGGTGATGCCGCCGACGTACGGTGCGTACGACGTGGGGTCCACCTGGATCTCGAGCCGGCCCGAGCCCTCCGCGGCGTCGTCCGCCGCGGCCTCCGCGACGATCCGGCGCATGTCCGCCTCGGAGCGCACGCACGCACGGGCCGCGTCGTACATGCGCTGGAACCGGAACCAGCCGCGCTCGTCCGCCGGCACCACCAGCGGGTCGGCGTCGAGCAGCACGTGGGGCAGGCGGATGCCGTGCAGCTCCGCGAGCTCGGCCAGCGTCTCCACGCGCATCGACCCCGTGAAGTGCAGGTGCAGGTGTGCCTTGGGCAGCAGGCTGAGGTCGCGCATCGGGTCCAGTCTGCCAGCCGGCACGGGACCGGTCGCGCGGGCCGGTACCGGGTCGGCCGACCTCAGCCCGGTGCGTCGACCAGCCGGTAGCCCACGCCGCGGATGGTGTCGAAGTGCTCGGCACCGAGCTTGCGCCGCAGGTACCGCACGTAGACGTCGACGACGTTCGACCCGGGGTCGAAGTCGTACCCCCAGACCTCCGAGAGCAGGCGCTCGCGGGTGAGCACGTCACCCGGGTTGCGCATGAACGTCTCGGCGAGCGCGAACTCGCGGGCCGACAGGTCGACCTCGGTGTCCCCGACCCGCATCCGCCGGGTGCGCAGGTCGAGCTGCAGGCGGCCGTGGGCCAGCACGTTGCCCCGCGCCGGGGCCGCGGGCTGGCTGCGGAGCCGCAGGCGCACCCTCGCCAGGAGCTCCTCGAACCGGAACGGCTTGGCCATGTAGTCGTCCGCCCCGGACTCCAGGCCGGTGACCGTGTCGGTCACCGACGAGCGCGCGGTCAGGACGATCACGGGCACGGCGTACCCCTCGGCCCGCAGGAACCGCAGGACGTCGAAGCCGTCCATGTCACCCAGTCCCAGGTCGAGCACCAGCAGGTCCACCCCACCGGCCTCGACGTGCTCCAGCGCCGCCTCGCCCGTGAGGACGGCGGTGGCCTCGTACCCGTGGGCGCGCAGGCCCTTGGCGACGAAGGCGGCGATGCGCTCCTCGTCCTCGGCGATCAGGATGTGCGTCATCGGTGCGGCTCCACGAGCTCGAGGGACTCGGACCCGCCGTCGACGAGACCGACGGCGGGAAGGTCGAGGACGAACCCGACGCCGGGACCGGCGCCGGGGGGCGGGTGCTCCACGTAGACGCGCCCGCCGTGGGCGGCGGCGATCGCCGCGACGATGGGCAGCCCGAGCCCGGCGCCGTGCTGCACCCGGTCGGCCTGACCGCGGTGGAAGCGCTCGAAGATGCGGGCCTCCTCCTCGGGCGGCACGCCGGGACCCTCGTCGCGCACCCACACCAGCAGCCGGCCGTCCGCGACCTCGCTGCCCAGCCGGACCGTCGAGCCGGGTGCCGAGAACCGCACGGCGTTGGCCAGCAGCTGCAGCCACGCCTGCGTGACGCGCTGCGCGTCGACGTCCGCCACGACGTCCGCGCGGGCCACGACGACGAACCGCCGCTCACCCAGCCCTCGTGCCTTCTCGAGCACGTCGTCGGTGAGGCGGCCGACGTCCACCGGTGCGCGGCGCACGAAGTCGGGCCGGTCGACGGTCGCCAGCGTCACCAGGTCGTCGACCAGCCGCTGCATGCGGTCGAGCTCGTCGAGCGCGAGGGACTGCGTGGCGCGCACGTCGGACTCGTCGGCGGGGTCGAGCAGCTCGAGGTGTCCCCGGACGATCGTCAGGGGCGTCCGCAGCTCGTGCCCCACGTCGTCGAGCAGCTCGCGCTGCGACCCGAACGCGCGCTCGAGGCGCTGCAGCATCGAGTTCACGGAGGCCGCGAGGTCGGCGAGGTCGTCCTTGCCGGTGACCGTGATGCGCTCGGACAGGTCCGAGCCGGTGACCCGCCGCACCGTGTCGCGCAGCACCCGCACCGGGCGCAGCATGCGACCCACGACGAACCAGGCCACCAGCGACGTCACCGCCAGCGCCACGAGGCCGACGACGGAGTAGGTGAGGAAGATCCGCCAGACGCCCGCGGTCTGCGCCGTGCGGTCGGTGGCCACGACGAACGCACCCGTCGCCGCGGGGTCCGCGGCGAGCAGGACCGGGACGACCACGAGCCGGTACTCGGTGACCGACGTGCGCACGGTCCGGGGCGTGTCCGCGAGCGGGTCGTCGGGCGTGAGCGCCGCGAGCCACGCGAGCAGCTCCTCGTCCGTGTCGAGCCGGATCGCGCGCGTCTCGTCGGCCGGGCGCAGGTGGAACGTGCCGTCGACCACGGACAGCATGCCCTCGTGCTCGGCGGGCACCCGGGCCTCGACCGCGTCGCGCAGCAGCGACCGGACGGACGTCCACGGCACCCGGGTGCCGTCCGGCTGGGTCTCGCCCTCGGCCTGGCTCGTCCGCAGCGCGCTGACGGCCCGCGTCAGCGACTCGTCGATGCGGGCGTCGGTCGCGCGCAGCTGCAGCGCGAGCCCCGTGATCCCGGCGACCGTCATCGCGGCCGCGGTGAGCGCGACGACGGCGGTCATCAGCCGGCCGCGGACGGTGACGCGCGCACCGGTCGCCCGCAGGGCCTCCGAGGGCGCGGCGAGGGTCCGCCCCGACGCCGGCCCGTTCCGCATGCGCTCAGTATGGTCGTGCGACAACCGGGGCAGAAGGGTCGTCCGGAGTCGTCCCGGGACGGCGCGTGACGACGGCTCACGGTGCGCCGGGAGCCGTCAGGGAGCGGGCAGGATGCCCCGCTCGAGGGCGACCGTGACCGCGCGCGTCCGGTCGTCGACGCCCAGCTTGGCGAACGCCCGCAGCAGGTGCGTCTTGACCGTGGCCTCGGCGATGAACAGCTCGCGGCCGACCGCGGCGTTGGACAGCCCCCGGGCGACGCCCGCCAGCACCTGCTGCTCACGCGCCGTCAGCCGCTCGGTGCGCTCGCCGCGCACCTGCCGGACGAGGCGCCCCGCGACGGACGGGGAGAGCGCGGACTCGCCCCGTGCGGCGGCGCGCACGCCGGCGACGAGCTCGTCGCGCGGCGTGTCCTTGAGCAGGTACCCGGTCGCGCCCGCCTCGACGGCCCGCAGGATGTCGGTGTCCGTCTCGTACGTCGTGAGCACCAGCACGTGGACGCCGGGCAGCTCGGCGACGATCCGCGCCGTGGCCGCCACACCGTCGGTGCCGGGCATCCGCAGGTCCATGAGCACCAGGTCGGGCCGCAGCCGGTGCGCCAGGGCGAGCGCGGCGTCGCCGTCGCCCGCCTCGCCGACCACCGTGAGGTCGGGCTCGAGGTCGAGCAGGGCGGCGATGCCCGAGCGGACGACCGGGTGGTCGTCCGCGACGACGACACGGACGGTCACGGGACCACCTCAGCGTCCGTACGGAGCACCTCACGCACCTCGGGCGTCGTGGCCGCCGCGGGCGTGACGGGGACCAGCACGCGCACCCGCGTCCCGCCGTCGGGCGCGGCAGCGACGTCGAGCCGGCCGCCCGCAGCCTCGGCGCGTGCCCGCATGCCGCGCAGCCCGGTGCCCTCCGGCACGTCCGGGGGCACACCACGTCCGTCGTCGACGACCTCGAGGACGGCCGCGCCGTCCGTCCGCGCCAGCCGCAGCTCCACCCGTGAGGCGCCCGCGTGCCGACGGACGTTCGCGAGCGACTCCTGCGCGGCGCGGAGCAGCACGACCTGGGCCTCCGGTCCGATCGCACCCCCTGCAACGTGGTGGTGCGTGTCGTCGACGACCTCGACCGCCGTCCCCGTCTCGGCGCCGAACCGCACCGCGATCCGGCGCAGCGCGCCGGTCAGGTCGCCGTCCTGCAGGTCCGGCGGTGTCCACGCGGCGACCAGGGCGCGGGCCTCGGCGAGGTTGTCGCGGGCGACGTCCTCGATGCGGGCCAGGCCGACGGCGGCCCGCCCGGCCTGCCCCCGCTCGAGCTCGACGCCCGCCGTCTGCGCGAGCATGACGACCGACGTGAACCCCTGCGCGAGCGTGTCGTGGATCTCCGCGGCGAGCCGCTCGCGCTCCGCGACGACGCCCGCCGCGTGGTGCGACGCCGCCAGGGCGTCCTGCGTCGCGCGCAGCTCGTCGAGCAGGTACGCGCGCACCTCGCTCTGCTCCGAGACCTGCGTGATCCACAGCCCCAGGACGACGGCGAACAGCAGTGCCACGGCGAACTGCGCGGCGATCTCCGCGATCCGGGGTCCCGTGGCCTCCACGCGCAGCACGGCGGCGACCGTGATCCCGGCCGTGAGTCCCACGGACCACAGGACGCCGGCCACCCGGCGGCGGGAGAAGTACCAGATCTGGTGGAACGCCAGGAAGAGCAGTACGGAGCCGATGTCGCCGGTGGCGACCTGGACGACGATGACCACCACGAGCACGGCGAGGTACGTGTCCGCGAGCCGCGGGTCGCCGCGCTGGGCGGCCCGGCGCCCCAGGAGGACGTAGGCCAGGGCGAGCACCGCCATCGACGCCAGCGGCACGCGCGCGGCCGACGGGTCCGGTGCGCCGACCAGGACCGCGACGACGTACACCACGGTCATCCCCGCGAACACGAGGTCCCACATGCGCAGGGTGCGCTGCCAGAACCCGTGCCGCTCGACGGTGCCCGGCGTCGGCCCGGCGTCGGTGCTCATGCGCGCGACTCTGCCACGGCGTCCCCGTGCCGGTCGACGCCCCTCACCCGTCGTCCCGCCGGCGCCAGCGGAACGTCCGCACGCCCACGACCAGGCCGACGACCAGCCACGCGAGGAGCACCGCGGCCGTGGCACCGTGCTGCCACGTGCCGGACGGCTCGAGCACCGCCGCCTCGTCCGGCAGGAAGACCGACCGCATGCCCTGCGCGACCCACTTCAGCGGGAAGACCGACGCGACCTGCTGCATCCACGTCGGCAGCTCGTCGAACCGGAAGAACACCCCGCTGACGAACTGCAGCACCAGCACCACCGGGATCACCACCGGGCTCGCCGACCGCCCCGAGCGCGGCACCGAGGAGAACGCGACGCCGCAGACCGCGCCGGTGGCGGTGCCCAGCACCAGCACCCAGGCGAACGTCCACCACCGCCCGGCGTCGATGGGCAGGGGGACGTCGAACACCACGGCGGCGACGGCGAGCAGGAGCGCTGTCTGCACGGCCGTGGAGAAGAGCACCTGCCCGGTCTTGCCGAGGAAGTACGCGGTGGCGGGCAGCGGCGTCGCGCGCAGCCGCTTGAGGGTCCCGTCGTCGCGCTCGGCGGCGATCGAGATGGCGAGGTTCTGGAAGCTCGAGAGCATGACGCCCGTGGCCACCATCCCGGGCAGGAAGTACTGCGGGAAGCGCACGCCGGAACCCGGGATCAGCTCCTCGTCGGACCCGAAGACGGTCGCGAAGATCGCGAGCATGAGGATCGGGTACGCGAACACGAACACGACGGCGTCGCGCTCGCGGAAGAAGCCGCGGACCTCGAAGACCGTGCGCGACCAGGCCAGGCGCGCGAGTCCGGGCAGCCCGGGTGCGGCGTGGGGGCGGGGCGCGACGGCGCCGTCCGGCGCGCCGGTGGTCGTCGTCATCGTGCCGCCTCCTCGTGGGGCGCGTCCGCGGTCCCGTGCTCACCGATGAGCCCGAGGTACACGTCCTCGAGCGTGGGCCGCAGCACCTGCAGGCCCGGGACCTCGCCGTCGGGACGGCCCAGACGCGACGCGAGCTGCGCGACGAGCGCGGTCGGGGTGTCCGTCGCCTCCTCGCGCGGGGCCCCGTCGACGGTCCACCGCACGCGCGCGCGTCGGGCCTGCCGTCCGCCCAGCTCCGCCGGGGCGCCCTGCGCCACGACGTGTCCCCGCGCCACGACGACGACGCGGTCGGCGAGCCGCTCGGCCTCCTCGAGGTAGTGCGTCGTCAGCAGGATCGTCGTGCCCTCGTCGCGCAGCGACTCGACCAGGTCCCAGAACTCGTGACGCGCCTGCGGGTCGAACCCCGTCGTCGGCTCGTCGAGGAACAGCAGCTCGGGGTCGCCGACGACGCCGAGCGCGACGTCCAGCCGGCGCCGCTGCCCGCCGGACAGCGCGCGGGTGCGCGTCGTGGCCTTCTCACGCAGGCCCACGGCGTCGATGACCTGCTCGGGGTCGCGCGGCGCGGGGTAGAAACCGGCCATGTGGTGCACGATCTCGCGGACCGTCGCCTCGGCGAGGTCGTGGTTGTCCTGCAGCACCACGCCGATCCGGGAGCGCCAGGCCCGCCCCGCGCGCGCGGGGTCGGCTCCCAGCACGCGCACGTGCCCTGCGTCGGCCCGCCGGAACCCCTCGAGGGTCTCGACCGTCGTCGTCTTGCCCGCGCCGTTGGGGCCCAGGACCGCCACGATCTCGCCGTGCTCCACGCGCAGGTCGAGCCCGTCGACCGCGCGCTTCTCGCCGTACCGCTTGTGCAGGCCCTCGACCAGCACGGCCGGGGCGTCCGTCGTCGCCATGGCACCAGTGTCCTGCGGGGGCCGGGCCGGTGGGGACGACCGCCCGGCCGTGCCCCGGGTCCACCGGTCGGTGGACCCGGGCGCTCAGACCGCCTCGGCCAGCAGGCCCTGGACCCGCGTGACGCCCTCGACGAGGTCGTCGTCCCCCAGGGCGTACGACAGCCGCAGGTACCCGCTGGGGCCGAACGCCTCGCCCGGCACCACGGCGACCTCGACCTCGTCGAGGATCAGCGACGCGAGCTCGGCCGACGTGGTGGGCGTGACGCCGCGGATCGTGCGGCCCAGGAGGCCCTCGACCGACGGGTAGGCGTAGAACGCGCCCTGCGGCGCGGGGCACCGCACACCGTCGATCGTCGAGAGCATCTCGACCATCGTCCGGCGCCGGCGGTCGAAGGCCGCGCGCATCTGCTCGACGGCGGACAGGTCGCCGGTGAGCGCCGCGAGCGCCGCGCGCTGGGACACGTTGGCGACGTTGGACGTCAGGTGCGACTGCAGGTTGGTCGCGGCCTTGATGACGTCGGTGGGGCCGATCATCCAGCCGACGCGCCAGCCCGTCATGGCGTAGGTCTTGGCGACGCCGTTGAGGACGATCGTGGTGTCGGCGAGCTCGGGGACCGCCCGGACGATCGGCGTGAACACGGCGTCGTCGTAGGTGAGGTGCTCGTAGATCTCGTCGGTGATGACCCAGATGCCGTGCTCGAGCGCCCAGCGGCCGATCTCCGCGGTCTGCTCGGGGGAGTACACGGCGCCCGTGGGGTTGGACGGCGAGTTGAACAGCAGGGCCTTGGTGCGGGGCGTGCGCGCCGCCTCGAGCTGCTCGACGGTGACGAGGTAGCCCTGGTCGACGCCGGCCACCACCTCGACGGGCACGGCGCCCGTCAGTGCGATCGCCTCGGGGTACGTGGTCCAGTACGGGGCAGGCAGCAGCACCTCGTCGCCGGGGTCGAGGACCGCCGCGAACGCCTGGAAGACCGCCTGCTTCCCGCCGTTGGTGACCAGCACGTCCGAGGGCTTCACCTCGTAGCCCGAGTCGCGCAGCGTCTTGGCGGCGATGGCCTCGCGCAGCACGGGCAGGCCGGCTGCGGGGGAGTAGCGGTGGTTGACCGGGTCCTGCGCCGCGCGGACCGCCGCCTCGACGATGTAGTCGGGCGTCGGGAAGTCGGGCTCGCCGGCGCCGAAGCCGATCACGGGCCGGCCGGCGGCCTTGAGTGCCTTGGCCTTGGCGTCGACCGCCAGCGTCGCGGACTCCGCGATCGCGGCGATGCGCTCGGAGACCCGGGCGCGGGTGGACGTCGTCGTCGGTGCGCTGTGCTGGCTCACGGGCCCCATCCTCGCAGAGCCCGGCGGGTGCACGGCCAACGGATATCACGGGGTGGTACGCCGGTGCCCGGTGTCGTCCGTGCGGGTGACGTGCACCGGCCCGTGGGGCGTCGCCGAGCGGGGCCGGCGCGCGCGGCGCCGTCGGCGTCCCGGGACGGGTTCGACCCCGCGCCCGGCGTCGCGTACAGTGGTCCACCGGCGGTTGACGTCCGCCATGATGAAGCACGCCCGGAGCCGAGCCCCCAGCTCGGTGCACTGGTGCGCGGGGTCATGGTGACCAGGCCGTCGTAGGGCAGTGGCGCAATTGGTAGCGCAGCGGTCTCCAAAACCGCAGGTTGCAGGTTCGAGTCCTGTCTGCCCTGCGCACGCGGACCGGCCCGACCTCGGGATCCCCCGAGGTCCGGGTCGGCGTCGTGAGCAGGACCGCCGGTCGGTCCGGCGCGTCGCGTCGGTGAGCCCGTGCGTCCGCGAACCGCGGCGCCCGTCCGGGTGCCGCACGACGACGAGACAGGGGCCTGACGTGAGCGATACCGCTGCCGCCGCGGCGTCCGACGCCGAGGGCTCGGCCGCCAGCAGGAGCGAGCACGCGCCGCGTCGCGGTGAGGAGAAGCGCGGGTTCTTCGCGCGCATCGCCCTCTTCGTGCGCCAGGTCGTGGCCGAGCTCAAGAAGGTCGTCCGGCCCACGCGGCACGAGCTCGTCACCTACACGGGCGTCGTGCTCGTGTTCGTCACGGTCGTCATGCTCTTCGTCACGCTGATCGACCTGGGCATCGGGAAGCTGACGTTCTTGATCTTCGGGTGACGCCCGCCGGCCCCTGAGCCGGCGACCACCCCACCCGCGCGGGGCGAGCCGCGCACCGCCGGCGCGCACGCCGGCCCACCACGGAGAAAGCAGGTTGCACGTGTCGCAGGAGTCGCAGGAGCCCACGCCGGGCGCCGAGGCCGAGCTGGCGGACGCCCTGGCGTCGGTCGAGGCCGTCGAGGCGACCGCGGGTGACGAGGTCGACGACACGGAGGCCGGCGACGTCGCCGAGGAGACCACCGAGGACGACGCCGCCGACGACGCCGACGACGACGCCGACGACGCCGACGACGACGCGCCCGTCGCGGCGGACGACGAGATCGACCCCGACGAGGACCCGGTCGCCGCGTTCAAGGCCAAGCTGCGCCGGCTGCCCGGTGACTGGTACGTCATCCACTCCTACGCGGGCTACGAGAACCGGGTGAAGGCGAACCTCGAGTCGCGCACCCAGAGCCTCAACATGGAGGACTACATCCACCAGGTGGAGGTCCCCATGGAGGAGGTCGTCGAGATCAAGAACGCGCAGCGCAAGGTCGTCAAGCGCGTCCGGATCCCCGGCTACGTCCTCGTCCGCATGGACCTCACCGACGAGTCGTGGGGCGCCGTGCGCCACACGCCCGGCGTCACCGGGTTCGTCGGCCACACGCACCAGCCCGTGCCGCTGACGCTCGACGAGGTCTTCTCGATGCTCGCGCCGACCATCGAGTCCAAGATGCCCGCGCAGCAGTCGTCGAAGGCCGCCAGCACGCCGGTCGAGGTCGACTTCACGGTCGGCGAGTCCGTCACCGTCACCGACGGCGGCCCGTTCGACACGCTGCCCGCGACGATCTCCGAGATCAACCCCGAGAACCAGAAGCTCAAGGTCCTCGTCTCCCTCTTCGGCCGGGAGACCCCGGTCGAGCTGTCCTTCAGCCAGGTCTCGAAGATCTGACCTGCTGACCGCCCCGCGCCGCGGGGCTCTGCAACCGGGTCATCGCCCATGGCGTCGGCCCACGAGAAGGAACGGAAGGCATCATGCCCCCGAAGAAGAAGGTCACCGGCCTCATCAAGCTCCAGATCAACGCCGGCGCGGCGACCCCCGCGCCGCCGATCGGGCCCGCGCTCGGTCAGCACGGCGTGAACATCATGGAGTTCTGCAAGGCGTACAACGCGGCGACGGAGTCGCAGCGCGGCAACGTCATCCCCGTCGAGATCACGGTGTACGAGGACCGCTCGTTCACCTTCATCACGAAGACGCCGCCGGCCGCCGAGCTGATCAAGAAGGCCGCGGGCGTGGCCAAGGGCTCGCCGACGCCGCACACCGTCAAGGTGGCGACGCTGACGGCCGACCAGGTGCGCGAGATCGCCACCACCAAGCTCGAGGACCTCAACGCGAACGACCTGGCCGCGGCGGAGAAGATCATCGCCGGGACCGCGCGTTCCATGGGGATCAAGGTCGAGGGCTGACCCAGCCCCCGCACGACACGTCCGCCGGTGCGACCCGCACCGGCGGTCAGGTGGCAGGGCCCGTGTGCGGCCCGCATGACCACGACTGCTGACGAAGGAGAACAGGCAGATGCCCAAGCACAGCAAGGCGTACCGCGCCGCCGTCGAGAAGATCGAGGACGGCCGGATCTACGCCCCCCTGGAGGCCGTGCGCCTCGCCAAGGAGACGTCGACCACCAAGTACGACGCGACCGTCGAGGTCGCCTTCCGTCTCGGTGTCGACCCCCGCAAGGCCGACCAGATGGTCCGTGGCACGGTCAACCTGCCCCACGGCACCGGCAAGACGGCCCGCGTCATCGTGTTCGCCACCGGTGAGCGCGCCGAGCAGGCCCGCGCGGCCGGCGCCGACGAGGTCGGTGGCGACGAGCTCATCGCCAAGGTCGCGGACGGCTGGACGGACTTCGACTCCGCCGTCGCCACGCCGGACCTCATGGGCAAGGTCGGTCGCCTCGGCAAGGTCCTCGGACCCCGCGGCCTCATGCCGAACCCGAAGACCGGCACGGTGACGATGGACGTGGCCAAGGCCGTGTCCGACATCAAGGGCGGCAAGATCGAGTTCCGTGTCGACCGGCACGCGAACCTGCACTTCATCATCGGCAAGACCTCCTTCTCGGAGACCGCGCTGGTGGAGAACTACGCCGCCGCGCTCGACGAGATCCTGCGTCTGAAGCCGTCCGCGTCGAAGGGTCGCTACATCACCAAGGCGACGCTCTCGACCACGAACGGCCCCGGCATCCCGCTGGACCAGAGCAAGACGCGCAACCTCACGGAGGAGGACGCGGCCTGACGGTCGCGCCCACCGCGCGACGACGGCCCGGCACCCGCGAGGGTGCCGGGCCGTCGTGCGTCCGGGCCGGCGTCCCGTGCCCTGGCGGCAGCGCGACAGGGCCCGGTCCCCCCTGCGGACCGGGCCCCGCGCACGCACCGGCGAACCGGTGCGTCAGCCCCTCACCAGGGCAGCCATTCGGTCACGCACGTGCCGTCCGTGGTCTCGCAGACGAGGCGGACCGGCCCCTCGGTCCGGGCCTCGAGGCGGAAGTAGCCCACCTCGTCGGTCTCGACACCCCCGACGCCGCCGTCGGGTCGGCGCAGCTCGACGCGGCCGGGCCGCGCCGGGATCAGCTGACCCTCGATCAGCCCGTCGGTGAGCTCCACCTCGACCCCGACGCCGTCCCCCTCGAAGACGAGGGTCCGCGAGGGTCGGCCGGTGCGGTCGCGGACGCCCGACAGCCGGTCCTCGGCGCACGAGTCGTGGACCAGGGAGAGGAGCAGCAGGTCGGTCGCCAGCTCCTCGCGCAGCGCGAGCATGCCGCGGTGGGCGACGAACGCCGTCGACGCGGCGGAGGTGACGCGACGGAGCGTCTCCTCGGTCGCGACCGCGCGGGCGAGGTCGGCGGCGAGCACCTCGTCGTTCTCCCAGGCGTCCGCCGGTCGGGGCTGGGGGAGGCCCAGGTCATCCGAGTGCCAGGACATCGTGGCCTCCTTCACGTGCCACGACGCCGGCGGGCGTCGCGAGGTAGGTGCGGATGGCATCCGTCCGGCGGAGCCGGGCGAGGCCGCGCTGCCGGGTCGGTCCGATCGACCCGACCGGGATGCCCAGGCGCGCGGACACGTCCTGGTAGCTGGGGGGCGGATCGGTCGACAGCATGAGCAGCAGGTCGCGCTGGTGCGCGGGCAGCTCGGCCAGGCCGGCGCGCAGGGCCGCGTGACGCTCGTCGCGCAGGAGGTCGCTGTCCGGTTCGGTGTCGTCCTGCGCGTCGAGACGCCCGGTCGTCGGGTCGACCGGGACGGACCGGCGGGAGAGGTTCGCGGTGCGGATGCACTCGTGCCGCGTCGCGGTCGCGATCCAGCCCGGCAGCGCCTCCGGCTCGCGCAGGTCACCGAGGTGCTCGAGGAGGTTGAGCCACACGGTCTGCGCGACGTCCTCGGCCTGCTGCGGGCTGAGACGGAACTGCCGGACCCGTGCCATCACGAGGTTCGCGTGCCGCCGGACGATCTCGGACCACGATCCCTCGTCGCCCACGAGGGCGCCCGCGACGAGCTGGGTCGCGGTCCGTTCGTCGTACGGTCCGCCCAGCTGTTGTCGGCTGCTCACGGCACGGCCCCCTCGCCTGTCGGATTTGTCCCGAAGGCCATCATGGCGCTCCGCGAGGCAGGTGCCCAGCACGTCAGGCTCCCGGCAGGATCTGCAGTGCCTTGCCGAAGCCGGCGACGGGCTTGCCGGCGGCGAGGAGCGCGTGGACCGCCCGGGGCCCGTCCACCCCCAGCTCGGTCATCGTCCGGGCGACCGCGCCCGACACCTGGGGTGCGGCGAACGACGTGCCGACCCAGCGCGCGAAGGAGCTGGGGCCGAAGTCCTTCGGGTCCGCGCCGAACGCCGGGTTCTGCCGTCCCTGGACGAACGTGGACAGCACGCCCTCGCCGACAGCGGAGAGGTCCACCCATGAGCCACGGCTCGACCAGGTCGTGGGGCGCAGGTCCGCGGTCAGACCGCCGACGGCGACGACCCGCCCGAACGCGGCGGGCCACGTGGGCGTGTCGTCGCCGTAGTTGCCCGCCGACGAGACGATGACGCTCTGCCAGCCCCGGTCGTCCTCGATCTCACGCACCACGTCGAGGGCCGCACCGAGCGGCAGCGACGGCTCGTCGAACAGCGTCTGCGTCCCCAGCGACAGGTTGACGACGTGCGCACCGTCGCGGACGGCCCGGATGAGCGCGCACGCGACGTCGAGCTCGCTGCCCGCGCCACCGGGCCCGACGGCCTTGTACACCCGGATCTCCGCGCCCGGTGCCACCTGGGCGACGATGCCCGCGACGAAGGTGCCGTGGCCGGCGTAGACGTCGAGGTAGCCGTCGTGGGGCTCGGCGTCGAGCGGGTCGACGTTCGTCTCCGCGTCGTGGGTGGCGTCGTCGTCGGCGGCGACCCGACCCACGGCGGCGAGCCAGCCGTCCGCGCGGTCCTCCGCCGTGATCCCGGTGTCGATCACGGAGACGACGACACCGTCGCCGTGGCGGGGGCCGTCCTGCGCGTACTCCCCGAACGTCGCCACCTGCGGTGCGAAGGCACCCGACGTGGGCTTCATGATCGGGCCCCCGCCCAGCGGGGTCACGTAGGACGGCGACACGGCGTGGCCGCGTGCCCGCAGCGAGCTCACCAGACCGCTCAGGCGGCGTGCGCGCCGTGGGTCGCGGGCGCGCAGCCGGACCACGCGTCCGGCGAGCTCGGGGTGGCCCAGGTCGACCTCCTCGACCCCGGCGGCCGTGGCCTCCGCGCGGATGTCCTGCCACGTCGAGGGCGCGACGAGGAGCTCCCCGACGACGGGGAACACGTCCGACCCGTGGCGGTTGCGCACGACCTCCAGCTCCTCACCCCGCTGCGACCACCCGTCCTGGAGCCGCGCGACGACCGCGTCACGTCGTGCCCGCACGTCCGCGGTGCCCCCGCCCGGATCCAGGTCCGGCCTCAGCCCGGCCACGTAGTCGGGTGCCGGTCGAGCCGCCGCGCGGGAGGCGGGCGCGGCGACCCGCGCCGCCGGGCCGGTGCGGCCGGTGAGGCGGCCGTCGTACTCGTCACGGAACGGTCGACCGGCAGGTCGGTCGGGGAATCGCGTCACGTCGGGCTCCTCGTCCTCGGGGTGGGTCCAGCCCGAGGAGTGGGCGACGTGCCCCCGTGATACACCGTCGCCCTACCATCCGAGGGTGTCGCAGCAGACGCCGTCCGAGCCCGTCGGTGATGACGCGCGCGCCCGGCTGCTGCGCGACGCGCGGGCGCTGCGCTCCACGCTCGACACCGATCCGGACGCGGCTCGGGTGCAGGCGGCACGGGTCGTGGCCGGTGCACGCGCCCTCGGCGAGCCGGAGGCGTTGGCGTGGGGCCTGCGCGCGGTCGGGGTGGTCCACCGTCACGACGGCGACCCGGCGTCGGCCGAGCGCCTCCTGGGCGAGGCCGCGAGGGTCGCCCGACGTGCCCGGCTCGCGCCGGTCGAGGCGTGGGTGCTGGCCAGCCGGTCGGTCGCGCGGCTCGAGCTCGGCAGGACGGCGCAGGCGCGGGCCGACGCGCTCGCGGCGCTGTCCGTCGTCCAGCTGGTGGACGGCGACCCGGTCCTGGAGGGGCTCGACGCACGGCTCCAGCTCCAGCTGGGCGTCATGGACCACAACGCGGGACGGCTCGTGCAGGCCGAGGAGCGCTACCGCGCCGTGGCCCGGCACGCGGTGGCCGGTGGGCCCGACGCGGTGCGGGCGGCCAACAACCTCGCGGTCGTCCTGGTCAGCAAGGCGCAGTACGCCGAGGCGGCGCGCTGGGTCCAGCTCGCCGTCGAGGGGGCCGCCCGGCTGGGCCCGGCGCTGCGGGCGTGGCCGTACCTGACGCGGGCGCTGATCGCGGTCCACACCGGCCGGCCCGCGGACGGGTTGCGCGACCTGGAGGCGGCGGCGCGCGCGTCGAGGGACGCCGGGCAGTCCCCGGTGGAGTACTACCTCGGGTACGCCGAGGCGATGCGGGAGCTGCGGCTGCTCCCCGAGGCGGCAGCGGCCGGGCGTCGCGCGATCGACGAGCTGACGGCGGCGGGCGCCGACCTGGTGGAGGTCGACGCACGGATCTCGCTGGCCGAGACGCTGCTCCTCGCCGGTGACCCGCACGGCGCGGCCGAGCACGCGCTCGCGGCAGGGGGCCGTGCGCGGCGTCAGCGGCGCCCCGGTGCCTACGACGTCGCCGTGCTCGTCGCGGTCCGGTCGCTCGCGCGGCTCGGTCGCGTCGGCGTCGCCGAGCTGGACTCGGTGCAGCGGGCCGCGACACGGCTGGCCAGGTCGGGCGAGCTGTCGGCGGCGGCGGAGGGCCACCTCGTGGGAGGACGGGTGGCTCTGGTGGTCGGCGCCCGGCGCCGTGCGGCGGCCCGGTTCGCCGCGGCGGCGCAGCTGGCGCGGGGCGGCCCGCTGTCGGTGCGTCTGCGTGGCCGGGTCGCGGCCGCGCTGGCGGCCCGCCTGCAGGGACAGGACGGCGAGCTGCTGGCGCAGTGCCGGGCGGGGCTGCGGGACCTCGCCCGTCACCGTGCGGCGCTGCCGACGATGGAGCTGCGGGCGCTCGCCTCCGGCCACGGGGCGGAGCTGGGCGAGATCGGGCTCGAGGTCGTGGTGCGCAGCGGCTCGCCGGCGGCGGTGCTGCGCTGGATGGAGCAGACCCGCGCGGCGGCACTGTGGCTGGAGGCGCCGACCGGTGAGGTCGAGTGGCCCCGGGGCGAGGTTCCCGTCCGCAGCGCGGAGGGGAACGGCCAGGCGTCCGCTCCGCAGGGGGCGGGGCGGCAGCGCACGGTCATCGTCGCGGACGACGAGGGCGCGGCCGACGTGCGGCGGTCCGCCTGGCTCGCGGACCCGGTGCGCGGTCCCGCGCGGCCCGTGCCCCGGGCCGGTGCCCTTCGCGGGGCGCTCGACGGCAGGCACCTCGTGGAGTACGGCCGCTACGCGGGCCGGCTCGTGGCCGTCGTGGTCGGCGAGGGCAGGACGCGGGTGGTCGACCTGGGCGCGGTCGAGTCGGACGTGACCGACGCCCTGCGGGCGCTGGTGTTCGCGCTGCGGAGGCTCGTCGACCCGAGCAGCGCGGCCGCGGCCGAGGCGGCGCGGACGAGCGCCGACCTGCGCCTGGTCGCGCTGCGCGCGATGCTCCTCGCCCCGTTGGCGCTGCCGCCGGACGCCGAGCTGGTGGTCGTCCCGGTGGGCCCGCTGCACGGCGTGCCCTGGTCCGCGCTGGTCGACGTGCCGGTCGCCGTCGCGCCGTCCGCGGCGGCGTGGCTGCGGACGACCGAGCGCGGGCGCGTCGCGGGGGCACCGACCGTGCTGGTCGCGGGCCCCGACCTGCGCGGGGCGCAGGACGAGGTGGAGGCGCTGCGCCGGCTGCACCGGGACGTGCGCGTGCTCGGGGCGCGGGACAGCCGCGCGGAGGACGTGGTCGCGGCGATCGCCGCGGCGGACCTGGCCCACCTCGCCTGCCACGGGTCCCTGCGCTCGGACAACCCCATGTTCTCGTCGATCGTGCTGGCCGACGGTCCGGTCACGGTGCAGGAGCTGCACCGCGCGGGCGTGGCGCCGCGGCGGCTGGTGCTCGCGTCCTGCCACTCCGGTGCGGACGTGGCCTACGAGGGTGACGAGGTGCTCGGGCTGGTGTCGGCGATGCTCTCCCGCGGCTCCGCCGGCGTCGTCGCCTCGATCGCCGCGGTCCCGGACGTCGAGGTCGTCGACCTCATGCTGGCCCTGCACCGCCGGCTGGCGGCGGGGGAGACGATGGCGCGTGCCCTGCACGGGGCGCGGGGCGAGATCGACCGCCGGTCCCCGTCGGGCTTCGTCAACTGGTGCACCTTCACGGCGCACGGCGCCGCCTGACCCCCCGGGTGCCGTCTGCCGGCGCCGCGATTTGGTCGCACCCCACCCGGTGCCGTAGTCTCGTGTGGCCCAAGACCGCCGGTCGTCGGTCCGCTCGTCGGACCGGCCGAAGCTCCGCGTGACGCGGGGGCCTGCGCAGGTGAGAGTTCAGATGCATGTGAGTGCCCGGCCGTGGCCTGAGAAGGTCCGTGCCGGCCCGCCGTGCCTTCGAGCCCCGCGCCTGCGCGGGGCTCTTGTCGTCTCACGGCAGCGAGGAAGACGACCGGTGGCACCACCATCGGAAGGAATGCCATGGCGAGGCCGGACAAGGCTGCCGCTGTCGCGGAGCTGACGGAGCGCTTCCGCGGCTCGAACGCGGCCGTGCTGACCGAGTACCGCGGGCTCACCGTCGCGCAGCTCAAGACCCTGCGCAAGGCGCTCAGCGGCAACGCGAACTACGCCGTGGTGAAGAACACGCTGACCGCGATCGCGGCCAAGGAAGCCGGCCTCGAGGGCCTCGACGACGCGCTCGAGGGCCCGTCGGCGATCGCCTTCGTCACCGGTGACCCGGTCGAGGCGGCCAAGGGACTGCGTGACTTCGCCAAGGCGAACCCTGCACTGGTCATCAAGGCGGGCGTCGTCGACGGCCGCCCCGTGACCGCTGCGGACATCACCAAGCTCGCGGACCTCGAGTCCCGCGAGGTCCTGCTGGCCAAGGCGGCCGGCGCGATGAAGGCCAAGCTCTACCAGGCCGCGTACCTGTTCACGGCTCCTGCCTCGCAGGCCGTGCGCACCGTCGAGGCCCTGCGCGCGAAGCAGGAGTCCGACGCCGCAGCCTGAGCCCGACGCTCCGGCCGCACGCTCTCGTAGCAAGCCCCAGCACCTCCCGCCGTCCGAGACCGGACGGCGGGTCCGAACGGAAGGAACCGCCACCATGGCGAAGCTCACCACCGACGAGCTCATCGACGCGTTCAAGGAGCTCACGCTCATCGAGCTGTCGGACTTCGTGAAGGCCTTCGAGGAGACCTTCGAGGTCACCGCCGCTGCCCCCGCCGCCGTGGCCGTCGCCGCGCCGGCCGGCGGTGGCGCCGACGCCCCGGCCGAGGAGGAGAAGGACTCGTTCGACGTCGTCCTCGAGGCCGCCGGTGACAAGAAGATCCAGGTCATCAAGGAGGTGCGCACGCTCACGAGCCTCGGCCTGAAGGAGGCCAAGGACCTCGTCGACGGCGCGCCGAAGCCGGTCCTGGAGGGTGTCAACAAGGAGACGGCCGAGAAGGCCAAGGCTGCCCTCGAGGGCGCCGGCGCCACGATCACCCTCAAGTGATCTGAGCCGGCCCTCGTGCCGGCGGTGCACTCCCGAGGCCCGGTCCCCGTCAGGGGGCCGGGCCTCGTGCCGTCCGTGCGGAGGGTGCCCGGGGCCGGGCGCCCGGTCGCGGGGCGCGGGCCCTCCGTTTCCCCCGCGGGGGAGGTTGTGCCACCATGGCACGCGGCGACGACGGGGTCGCCGGTGCGGGCGGTGCGGCCCGCAGCGGGCCTGCCCGTGGGTGTGCTTGACGGCGCCCATGAAGGCGCGTACGCTAGCGCTTTGCGCTGGCCTGTGCCCGCGATCTCAGATAGCCCGACTCCGGCCCCGACGTACGTGCGCGTCGTGACCTCGTGTTGTGGCCGGTGATCGCGCCTCGCCAGGCGGCGCAGCGTGCCACGATCCGCAGGGAAGGACCCCTCTTGGCTGCCTCGCGCATCCCTTCTGCACCGTCCGCCGACGCCGTCGCGAACCGCACCGCATCCCGCCGCATCTCCTTCGCCAAGATCCACGAGCCGCTCGAGGTCCCCGACCTGCTCGGTCTGCAGACCGAGAGCTTCGACTGGCTGCTCGGCAACGAGCGCTGGCAGGCCCGCGTGGCCGCCGCCCTCGAGGCCGGCCGCACCGACGTGCCGGAGACGGCCGGGCTCGAGGAGATCTTCGAGGAGATCTCCCCGATCGAGGACTTCGGCGGGACCATGTCCCTCTCCTTCCGTGAGCACCGCTTCGAGCCGCCGAAGTACACGGCCGAGGAGTGCAAGGAGAAGGACTTCACCTTCGCCGCGCCGCTGTTCGTCACCGCCGAGTTCGTCAACTACACGACCGGCGAGATCAAGTCGCAGACCGTGTTCATGGGTGACTTCCCCCTCATGACCGAGCGCGGCACCTTCATCATCAACGGCACCGAGCGCGTCGTCGTCTCGCAGCTCGTCCGCTCCCCGGGCGTGTACTTCGAGCGCACGGCCGACAAGACGTCCGACAAGGACGTCCTCACCGCCAAGGTCATCCCGAGCCGTGGTGCGTGGCTCGAGTTCGAGATCGACAAGCGCGACAACGTCGGCGTGCGCGTGGACCGCAAGCGCAAGCAGAACGCGACGGTGCTCCTCAAGGCGCTCGGCATGACCGAGAGCGAGATCCGCGAGGAGTTCGCCGAGTACCCGGCGGTCATCGACACGCTCGAGAAGGACCACGTCCAGACCCAGGACGAGGCCCTGCTCGACCTGTACCGCAAGATCCGCCCGGGCGAGCCGCCGACGGTCGAGGCCGGCCGCGCGCTGCTCGAGAACTTCTACTTCAACCCCAAGCGCTACGACCTGGCGAAGGTCGGCCGCTACAAGGTGAACAAGAAGCTCGGCCAGGACGCCCCGCTGTCCGACTCCGTGCTGACGCTGTCCGACGTCGTGGCGACCATCAAGTACCTCGCCGCACTCCACATCGACAAGCCCACGCTGCCCGGCACGCGCAACGGGGAGTCGATCGAGATCCGCGTCGAGCCCGACGACATCGACCACTTCGGCAACCGTCGCATCCGCGCGGTCGGCGAGCTCATCCAGAACCAGGTCCGCACGGGCCTGTCCCGGATGGAGCGCGTCGTGCGCGAGCGCATGACGACGCAGGACGTCGAGGCCATCACGCCGCAGACGCTGATCAACATCCGTCCCGTCGTCGCCTCCATCAAGGAGTTCTTCGGGACCAGCCAGCTGTCGCAGTTCATGGACCAGAACAACCCGCTCGCGGGCCTGACGCACAAGCGGCGTCTGTCGGCCCTGGGCCCGGGTGGTCTGTCCCGCGACCGCGCCGGCATGGAGGTCCGTGACGTCCACACGTCGCACTACGGCCGCATGTGCCCCATCGAGACCCCCGAGGGCCCGAACATCGGCCTGATCGGCTCGCTGGCGACCTACGGGCGGATCAACCCGTTCGGCTTCGTCGAGACGCCGTACCGCCGCGTCAAGGACGGCAAGGTCTCGGACGAGGTCGACTACCTGACCGCGGACGACGAGGACCGGCACATCATCGCGCAGGCCAACGCGCCGCTGACGGCCGACGGCCAGTTCGTCGAGGACGCGGTCCTCGTGCGCACCAAGGGCGGCGAGCCCGACCTGGTGCCGCCGGCGAACGTGGACTACATGGACGTCTCGCCGCGCCAGATGGTGTCGGTCGCGACCGCGCTCATCCCGTTCCTCGAGCACGACGACGCCAACCGTGCGCTCATGGGCGCCAACATGCAGCGTCAGGCCGTGCCGCTGGTCCGCTCCGAGGCGCCGCTGGTCGGCACCGGCATGGAGCGGCGTGCGGCGGTCGACGCCGGCGACGTCGTCGTGGCGACCAAGCCCGGTGTCGTCACCGAGGTCTCCGCCGACCTGGTCACCGTCGCCAACGACGACGCGACCACGTCGACGTACCGGATCGCCAAGTTCCGTCGCTCCAACCAGGGCACCTGCTACAACCAGCGCGTGCTGGTCGAGCACGGCGCCCGCGTCGAGCCCGGCTCCGTGCTGGCCGACGGCCCGGCGACGGACGAGGGCGAGCTCGCGCTCGGACGCAACCTGCTGGTCGCGTTCATGTCGTGGGAGGGCCACAACTACGAGGACGCGATCATCCTGTCGCAGCGCCTCGTGCAGGACGACGTGCTGTCCTCGATCCACATCGAGGAGCACGAGGTCGACGCGCGCGACACCAAGCTCGGCCCCGAGGAGATCACGCGGGACATCCCGAACGTCTCCGAGGAGGTCCTGGGCGACCTCGACGAGCGCGGCATCATCCGCATCGGCGCCGAGGTCGCGGCGGGCGACATCCTCGTCGGCAAGGTCACGCCCAAGGGCGAGACCGAGCTGACCCCGGAGGAGCGCCTGCTGCGCGCGATCTTCGGCGAGAAGGCCCGCGAGGTCCGCGACACGTCGCTCAAGGTGCCCCACGGCGAGTCCGGCACGGTCATCGAGGTCCGCACGTTCAGCCGCGACGACGGCGACGAGCTGCCCGCCGGTGTCAACGAGCTGGTCCGCGTGTACATCGCCCAGCGCCGCAAGATCACGGACGGCGACAAGCTCGCCGGCCGTCATGGCAACAAGGGCGTCATCTCGAAGATCCTGCCCGTCGAGGACATGCCGTTCCTCGAGGACGGCACGGCGGTCGACGTCGTGCTCAACCCGCTCGGCGTCCCCGGACGCATGAACGTGGGTCAGGTGCTCGAGACCCACCTGGGCTGGATCGCCAAGCAGGGCTGGGACATCGAGCTGGCCGAGGGCGACCTGACGTGGAAGGAGGGCGTCCCGGCGGTCGCGCACCGCTCGGAGCCCGGCACCCCCGTCGCGACCCCCGTCTTCGACGGCGTGCCCGAGCAGACCCTCACCGGTCTGCTGAGCTCCACGACGCTGAACCGTGACGGCGAGCGCATGGTCAAGGGCGACGGCAAGGCGCGGCTGTTCGACGGCCGCTCCGGTGAGCCGTTCCCCGAGCCGGTGTCCGTCGGCTACATGTACATCCTCAAGCTGCACCACCTGGTGGACGACAAGATCCACGCCCGGTCGACCGGCCCGTACTCGATGATCACGCAGCAGCCGCTGGGTGGTAAGGCGCAGTTCGGTGGCCAGCGGTTCGGCGAGATGGAGGTGTGGGCCCTGGAGGCGTACGGCGCCGCCTACACGCTGCAGGAGCTGCTCACCATCAAGTCGGACGACGTCCCCGGCCGCGTGAAGGTCTACGAGGCGATCGTCAAGGGCGAGAACATCCCGGACTCCGGCATCCCGGAGTCGTTCAAGGTCCTGCTCAAGGAGATGCAGTCGCTCTGCCTGAACGTGGAGGTGCTGTCCTCGGACGGCGTCTCCATCGACATGAAGGAGAACGACGACGAGGTCTACCGCGCCGCGGAAGAGCTCGGCATCGACCTGTCGCGTCGCCCGAACGCGAGCAGCGTCGAAGAGATCTGACGTCGAGCCCCGGTCCGGCGCGCACATCCGTGACGCCGGACCGGGTGCCCGCACCCCTCAGCACGATTTCCGTTCCGCTGGTTCCCGAAACCGGCAAGCGAAGGAAGTAGGACCCCCTTGCTCGACGTCAACGTCTTCGACGAGCTGCGCATCGGCCTGGCCTCGGCCGACGACATCCGTGCCTGGTCGCACGGCGAGGTCAAGAAGCCCGAGACCATCAACTACCGCACCCTCAAGCCGGAGAAGGACGGGCTCTTCTGCGAGAAGATCTTCGGTCCCACCCGGGACTGGGAGTGCTACTGCGGCAAGTACAAGCGCGTGCGGTTCAAGGGCATCATCTGCGAGCGCTGCGGCGTCGAGGTGACGCGCTCGAAGGTGCGCCGTGAGCGCATGGGCCACATCGAGCTGGCAGCCCCGGTCACGCACATCTGGTTCTTCAAGGGTGTGCCCAGCCGGCTCGGCTACCTGCTCGACCTGGCGCCGAAGGACCTGGAGAAGGTCATCTACTTCGCGGCCTACATGATCACGTGGGTCGACGTGGACGGCCGCCAGGAGGACCTCCCCAACCTCCAGAACGAGATCGACCTGGAGAAGAAGGAGATCTCGGACCGGCGCGACAACGACATCAACGCCCGCGCCCAGAAGCTCGAGGCCGACCTGGCCGAGCTCGAGGCCGAGGGTGCCAAGGCCGACGCGCGCCGCAAGGTGCGTGACTCCGCCGAGCGCGAGATGGCGCAGATCCGCAAGCGTGCGGACGCCGAGCTCGACCGGCTCGAGCAGGTCTGGGACCGCTTCAAGAACCTCAAGGTCGCCGACCTCGAGGGCGACGAGATGCTGTACCGCGCCCTGCAGGACCGCTACGGCAACTACTTCGAGGGCTCGATGGGCGCCTCGGCGATCCAGAAGCGTCTCGAGGCGTTCGACCTGGTCGCGGAGGCCGAGTCGCTGCGCGAGACCATCCGCTCCGGCAAGGGCCAGCGCAAGACCCGTGCCCTCAAGCGGCTCAAGGTCGTCAACGCGTTCCTCACGACGAACAACTCGCCGACGGGCATGGTCCTCGACGCGGTCCCGGTCATCCCGCCGGACCTGCGCCCGATGGTCCAGCTCGACGGTGGCCGCTTCGCCACGTCGGACCTCAACGACCTGTACCGCCGCGTCATCAACCGGAACAACCGCCTCAAGCGGCTCCTGGACCTGGGCGCGCCGGAGATCATCGTCAACAACGAGAAGCGGATGCTCCAGGAGGCCGTGGACTCGCTGTTCGACAACGGCCGCCGCGGCCGCCCCGTCACGGGTCCCGGCAACCGTCCGCTGAAGTCGATCTCCGACATGCTCAAGGGCAAGCAGGGCCGGTTCCGCCAGAACCTGCTCGGCAAGCGCGTCGACTACTCGGGCCGTTCGGTCATCGTCGTCGGCCCGCAGCTCAAGCTGCACCAGTGCGGTCTGCCCAAGCAGATGGCGCTCGAGCTGTTCAAGCCGTTCGTGATGAAGCGCCTGGTGGACCTCAACCACGCGCAGAACATCAAGTCGGCCAAGCGCATGGTCGAGCGCGCGCGCCCGGTCGTGTGGGACGTGCTCGAGGAGGTCATCACCGAGCACCCGGTGCTGCTGAACCGTGCACCCACGCTGCACCGTCTGGGCATCCAGGCGTTCGAGCCGCAGCTGGTCGAGGGCAAGGCGATCCACCTGCACCCGCTCGTGTGCGCCGCGTTCAACGCGGACTTCGACGGTGACCAGATGGCCGTCCACCTGCCCCTGAGCGCGGAGGCGCAGGCCGAGGCCCGCATCCTCATGCTCTCGAGCAACAACATCCTCAAGCCGTCCGACGGCCGCCCGGTGACCATGCCCTCGCAGGACATGATCATCGGCCTGTTCCACCTCACCTCCGACAAGGAGGACCCGGTGGGTCAGGGCCGGTCGTTCAGCTCGGTCGCCGAGGCGATCATGGCGTTCGACCAGGGGAGCCTCGACCTCAACGCGGTCGTGAAGATCCGGTTCGACGACCTGGTCCTCGACGAGGAGCACGCGCCGGAGGGCTGGGAGGCCGGTCAGCCGCTGCTGTTCGAGACGACGCTGGGCCGTGCGCTGTTCAACGAGCTGCTGCCCGTGGACTACCCGTACGAGAACGGCGTGGTCGACAAGAAGCGCCTCTCGGCGATCGTCAACGACCTGGCCGAGCGGTACCCGAAGGTCGAGGTCGCGGCCTCGCTCGACGCGCTGAAGGAGGCCGGCTTCCGCTGGGCCACCCGCTCGGGCGTCACGATCGCGATCTCCGACGTCGCCACCCCGGCGGTCAAGCAGGAGATCCTCGACGAGCACGAGGCGCGTGCGGCGAAGGTGCAGGGCCAGTACGACAAGGGCCTGATCACCGACGACGAGCGTCGCCAGGAGCTCATCGAGATCTGGACGAACGCCACCGACAAGGTCGCCAAGGCGATGCAGGCCAACTTCCCGGCCCGCAACACCGTGTTCCGCATGGTCGGCTCGGGTGCACGAGGCAACTGGATGCAGGTCCGCCAGATCGCGGGCATGCGTGGTCTGGTGGCCAACCCGAAGGGCGAGATCATCCCGCGCCCGATCAAGGCGAACTACCGCGAGGGCCTGTCCGTCCTCGAGTACTTCATCGCGACGCACGGTGCCCGCAAGGGTCTGGCGGACACCGCTCTGCGGACCGCCGACTCGGGCTACCTCACGCGTCGTCTGGTGGACGTCTCGCAGGACGTCATCGTCCGCGAGGAGGACTGCGGCACCGAGCGCGGCCTGACCATGCCGATCGGCGTGGCGGCGGCGGACGGCACGCTGCGGCGCCACGACAAGGTCGAGACCTCCGTGTACTCGCGGACGCTCGCGACCGACATCGAGGTGGAGGGCGAGGTCATCGGCCACGCCGGTGACGACGTCGGCGACGTCCTGCTGGACCGTCTGCTCGAGACGGGTGTCACCGAGCTCAAGATCCGCTCGGTGCTCACCTGCGAGTCCCGCGTCGGCACGTGCGCCAAGTGCTACGGCCGCTCGCTGGCCACCGGCAAGCTCGTCGACATCGGTGAGGCCGTCGGCATCATCGCGGCGCAGTCGATCGGTGAGCCCGGCACCCAGCTGACGATGCGGACGTTCCACACCGGTGGTGTGGCCTCGGCCGACGACATCACGCAGGGTCTGCCGCGTGTCCAGGAGCTCTTCGAGGCCCGCACCCCCAAGGGTGAGGCGCACATCGCGGAGTTCTCGGGCCGGATCACCATCGAGGAGACCGACCGGGCGCGCGCACTCGTGCTCACCCCGGACGACGGCTCGGAGGAGATCCGCTACGCGATCACCAAGCGCTCGCGCCTGCTGGTGCAGGACGGCGACCACGTCTCGGTGGGCACGCAGCTGGTCCAGGGTGCGGTCGACCCGAAGAAGGTCCTGCGCATCCTCGGCCCGCGCGCCACGCAGAAGCACCTGGTGGACGAGGTCCAGGAGGTCTACCGCTCCCAGGGCGTGGACATCCACGACAAGCACATCGAGGTCATCGTGCGGCAGATGCTGCGGCGCGTGACGGTGCTCGACTCCGGCGAGACGGGTCTGCTGCCCGGCGAGCTGGCCGAGCGCGGTCGCTTCGAGGACTTCAACCGCAAGGCCGTCGCCGAGGGTGGTCAGCCGGCCTCGGGTCGTCCGGAGCTCATGGGCATCACGAAGGCGTCGCTCGCGACCGACTCGTGGCTGTCCGCGGCGTCCTTCCAGGAGACGACGAAGGTCCTCACCGAGGCCGCGATGTCGAGCCGGTCCGACCCGCTGCTGGGTCTGAAGGAGAACGTCATCCTCGGCAAGCTCATCCCCGCCGGCACCGGGCTTCCCCGGTACCGGAACGTGGCGGTGGAGGCGACCGAGGAGGCGAAGGCCGAGCTGTACCCGGCCTTCGGCTACGACGAGATCGACTTCCCGGCGCTGGGCCTCGGCTCCGGCGACGCGATCCCGCTCGAGGACATCGACTTCGGCGACTACCGCTGACGTCCGTCCTCGTCGTCCGTCCCCGAGGGGCCCGTCGGTTCGCCCGACGGGCCCCTCGGGCGTCCGGGCGCGACGCGGCGCGGGATCCGGCGGGTCCGACGGCCCGTCGGCGGGGCTGTGATCGGCTCCTTTGACGGCCCGTTCCGCGCCGGGTAACGTAGGAGACCGTGCCCGCGCCGTCGGGCCCTTGCGCGTGCACTCGGTCGACCGCCCCCTGCCGGGGTGGGGACGAGAGGCACCGGGTGGCTCCCCACCTCCTACCGGAACGGTCCTCAGGGACGGTCGCCGGGTAGAGGACCGGGGCGACACGCCCGGGCGCGGGGGTCGGTGCGGGAGGAAAGGCCTCCGGGGTAGTCGCGCGACGGGCGACGATCCGGGACGAGCCGGCCGTCCTGGGTGACGGGTGCCGGTCAGACCAGAGAACACCGACAGACGGAGACGTAGTGCCTACGATCCAGCAGCTGGTCCGCAAGGGCCGGCAGGCGAAGACGAACAAGTCGAAGACGCCTGCCCTCAAGGGCTCCCCCCAGCGACGCGGTGTCTGCACCCGCGTCTACACGACCACCCCGAAGAAGCCGAACTCCGCGCTCCGCAAGGTCGCGCGTGTGCGCCTCTCCTCGGGCATCGAGGTCACCGCGTACATCCCCGGCGTCGGCCACAACCTGCAGGAGCACTCGATCGTGCTCGTCCGCGGCGGTCGTGTGAAGGACCTGCCCGGTGTCCGCTACAAGATCGTGCGCGGTGCGCTCGACACCCAGGGTGTCAAGAACCGCAAGCAGGCACGCAGCCGCTACGGCGCGAAGAAGGGCTGAGACAGATGCCTCGCAAGGGTCCCGCTCCGAAGCGGCCGCTGATCGTCGACCCCGTCTACGGTTCGCCGGTGGTCACGCAGCTCATCAACAAGGTTCTCCTGGACGGCAAGAAGACCGTCGCGGAGTCCATCGTCTACGGCGCCCTCGAGGGTGTCCGTGAGAAGACGCAGTCCGACCCGGTCGTCGTGCTCAAGCGCGCGCTGGACAACGTGCGTCCCTCCATCGAGGTCAAGTCCCGCCGTGTCGGTGGCGCGACCTACCAGGTCCCGATCGAGGTCCGTCCGGTGCGGGCGACCACGCTCGCGCTGCGCTGGCTGACGGACTTCTCGCGTGCTCGTCGCGAGAAGACCATGACCGAGCGCCTCATGAACGAGATCCTCGACGCGTCCAACGGCCTGGGTGCCGCGGTCAAGCGTCGCGAGGACATGCACAAGATGGCCGAGTCCAACCGGGCGTTCGCGCACTACCGCTGGTGATCCCGGCCGCCGCTGCGGGCCGGCCCTGCTCGACAGGACCGGCCCGCGGCGGCGCGGACGGCACCGACCTCAAGCCAACCGACAAGGGGCTATCACGTGGCACTGGACGTGCTCACGGACCTGACGAAGGTCCGCAACATCGGCATCATGGCCCACATCGATGCCGGCAAGACGACGACCACCGAGCGGATCCTGTTCTACACGGGGGTCAACTACAAGATCGGTGAGACGCACGACGGCGCCTCGACGATGGACTGGATGGAGCAGGAGCAGGAGCGCGGCATCACGATCACGTCGGCCGCGACGACCTGCTACTGGAAGAACAACCAGATCAACATCATCGACACGCCCGGCCACGTCGACTTCACGGTCGAGGTCGAGCGCTCGCTGCGCGTCCTCGACGGCGCCGTCGCGGTGTTCGACGGCAAGGAGGGCGTGGAGCCCCAGTCGGAGACGGTCTGGCGCCAGGCCGACAAGTACGACGTCCCGCGCATCTGCTTCGTCAACAAGATGGACAAGCTCGGTGCGGACTTCTACTTCACGGTGAAGACCATCGTCGAGCGTCTCAAGGCCAAGCCGCTGGTCATCCAGCTGCCGATCGGCTCCGAGAACGACTTCATCGGCGTCGTCGACCTGGTCGAGATGCGCGCGCTCGTGTGGCGCGGCGAGACCGCCCTCGGTGAGAAGTACGAGATCGAGGACATCCCCGCCGACCTGCAGGAGAAGGCCGAGCAGTACCGGGCCGAGCTCATCGAGGCCGTCGCGGAGACGAACGAGGAGATGCTCGAGAAGTACCTGGGCGGCGAGGAGCTCACGCTCGAGGAGATCAAGGCCGGCATCCGCCAGCTCACGATCACCTCGGAGGCCTACCCGGTCCTGTGCGGCTCGGCGTTCAAGAACAAGGGCGTGCAGCCCATGCTCGACGCCGTCATCGACTACCTGCCCACGCCCCTGGACGTCCCGGCCGTCGCCGGTCACGACGTCAAGGACGAGGAGAAGGTCGTCGAGCGCCACCCGGACGCCACGGAGCCGTTCGCGGCCCTCGCGTTCAAGGTCGCCGCGCACCCGTTCTTCGGCAAGCTGACCTACGTCCGGGTGTACTCGGGCCGGGTCGAGCAGGGCGCCCAGGTGCTCAACTCGACCAAGGGGAAGAAGGAGCGCATCGGGAAGCTCTTCCAGATGCACTCCAACAAGGAGAACCCCGTCCCCGAGGCGCAGGCCGGGCACATCTACGCGTTCATCGGTCTGAAGGACGTCACCACCGGTGACACCCTCTGCGACCCGAGCGCGCCGGTGATCCTCGAGTCCATGACCTTCCCGGAGCCCGTCATCGACGTGGCGATCGAGCCGAAGACGAAGGGTGACCAGGAGAAGCTCTCCACGGCCATCCAGAAGCTCGCCGAGGAGGACCCGACCTTCCGCGTCCGCCTGGACGAGGAGACCGGCCAGACCGTCATCGGCGGCATGGGCGAGCTCCACCTCGACATCCTCGTCGACCGCATGCGGCGCGAGTTCAAGGTCGAGGCCAACGTCGGCAAGCCGCAGGTCGCGTACCGCGAGACCATCCGCCGTGCGGTCGAGAAGATCGACTACACGCACAAGAAGCAGACCGGTGGCTCGGGCCAGTACGCGAAGGTCCAGATGACCTTCCAGCCGCTGGACCCGGCCGAGGGCGAGCTGTACGAGTTCGAGAACAAGGTCACCGGTGGTCGCATCCCGCGGGAGTACATCCCGTCGGTCGACGCCGGTATCCAGAGCGCGATGCAGCTGGGCGTCCTCGCGGGCTACCCGCTCGTGGGCGTCAAGGCGATCCTGCTCGACGGTGCGGCGCACGACGTCGACTCCTCGGAGATGGCGTTCAAGATCGCCGGCTCGATGATCCTCAAGGAGGCGGTGCGCAAGGCGGACCCGGCCCTCCTCGAGCCGATCATGGCCGTCGAGGTGCGTACGCCCGAGGAGTACATGGGCGACGTGATCGGCGACATCAACTCCCGTCGCGGCATGATCCAGTCGATGGAGGACGCGACCGGCGTCAAGGTCGTCCGCGCCCAGGTGCCGCTCTCGGAGATGTTCGGGTACGTCGGGGACCTGCGGTCGAAGACCCAGGGTCGCGCCGTGTACTCGATGCAGTTCGACAGCTACGCCGAGGTTCCTCGGAACGTTGCCGAAGAGATCATCAAGAAGACCCGGGGCGAGTAGTCCCACAGGTCGAACCCTGCAGTTCCAGCTACACATCCGACCCGTAGGACCGCACGTCGAGCAGGTACCGTCAGGTGGCTGCCGTCGGGCAATCTCTACCAAGTCCTGAGGAGGACACCCAGTGGGCAAGGCGAAGTTCGAGCGGACGAAGCCGCACGTCAACATCGGGACCATCGGTCACGTCGACCACGGCAAGACGACGCTGACCGCCGCGATCTCGAAGGTGCTGCACGACAAGTACCCGGACCTGAACCCCTTCACGCCGTTCGACGAGATCGACAAGGCGCCGGAGGAGAAGCAGCGCGGTATCACCATCAACATCGCGCACGTCGAGTACCAGACCGAGAAGCGTCACTACGCGCACGTCGACGCCCCCGGTCACGCCGACTACATCAAGAACATGATCACGGGTGCGGCGCAGATGGACGGCGCCATCCTCGTGGTCGCGGCGACCGACGGCCCGATGGCCCAGACGCGTGAGCACGTGCTGCTCGCCCGCCAGGTCGGCGTGCCCTACCTGCTCGTGGCGCTGAACAAGGCCGACATGGTCGACGACGAGGAGATCCTCGAGCTCGTCGAGATGGAGGTCCGCGAGCTGCTGTCGTCGCAGGAGTTCGACGGCGACAACGCGCCCGTCGTGCGCGTCTCCGGCCTCAAGGCCCTCGAGGGCGACCCGCAGTGGGTCAAGTCCGTCGAGGACCTGCTGGACGCCGTGGACGAGAACGTGCCGGACCCGGTCCGCGAGATCGACAAGCCGTTCCTCATGCCCATCGAGGACGTCTTCACGATCACCGGCCGTGGCACGGTCGTCACCGGTCGCGTCGAGCGCGGTCAGCTCAAGGTGAACGAGGAGGTGGAGATCGTCGGCATCAAGGAGAAGGCGATCAAGACCACGGTCACCGGCGTCGAGATGTTCCGCAAGCTGCTCGACTACGCCGAGGCCGGCGAGAACGTCGGTCTGCTCCTGCGCGGCACGAAGCGCGAGGAGGTCGAGCGCGGCCAGGTCGTCGTCAAGCCCGGCTCGATCACGCCCCACACCGAGTTCGAGGGCCAGGTCTACATCCTGTCCAAGGACGAGGGTGGGCGTCACAACCCGTTCTACGGGAACTACCGTCCCCAGTTCTACTTCCGGACGACGGACGTCACCGGTGTCATCACGCTGCCCGAGGGCACCGAGATGGTCATGCCCGGCGACAACACGGAGATCTCCGTCACGCTGATCCAGCCCATCGCCATGGAGGAGGGCCTCGGCTTCGCCATCCGCGAGGGTGGCCGCACCGTCGGCTCGGGCCGGGTCACGAAGATCATCAAGTGATCATCGCCCCCCGGGGCTGATCCACCACGCAGGGCCCGGGAGCACCGCTCCCGGGCCCTGCGTCGTCCCCCCGGGCTCCTGACCTCACGAGTTGGCCATTCGGGCTCGGGTCTGGCAGACTTGCGGGGTTGCCCGCCGGGGTGTGCGTTCTCGCGCGCCTGCCGGCTGGGCGAACAGACGTGGCGAACGCTCGGACCTCGGGGTGACCCGGTGGGGAGCGGTCGACAACCACGGCCCCTGTCCCGGAGACGGTACGCAGCGCAGAGGCGTGTCGCGCAAGGCGACACGCCCGAGTGCGGGGGTCGGACAGGACCGGTTTTTCGAGAGAGAGAAGTAGACGACGCCATGGCGGGACAGAAGATCCGCATCCGGCTCAAGTCCTACGACCACGAGGTCATCGACAGCTCGGCGCGCAAGATCGTCGACACGGTGACTCGCGCTGGTGCGTCGGTCGTGGGTCCGGTGCCGCTGCCGACGGAGAAGAACGTCTTCTGCGTCATCCGGTCGCCCCACAAGTACAAGGACAGCCGCGAGCACTTCGAGATGCGAACGCACAAGCGGCTCATCGACATCATCGACCCCACGCCGAAGGCCGTCGACTCGCTCATGCGACTCGACCTGCCTGCGGACGTGAACATCGAGATCAAGCTCTGATCGCTGGGAAGGGACTGATCTTCATGGCTACCCAGCAGAACGCGCGCCCCGTCACGGCGCTGCTCGGCACCAAGCTCGGCATGACCCAGGTGTGGGACGAGGCAGGCCGCCTCGTGCCCGTCACGGTCCTCGCCGTGGGTACGAACGTCGTGACGCAGGTCCGCTCCGCTGAGAGCGACGGCTACACCGCGGTCCAGCTGGCCTACGGCCAGATCGACCCGCGCAAGGTCACCAAGCCGCTCAAGGGCCACTTCGAGAAGGCGGGGGTCACCCCCCGTCGGCACGTGGCCGAGATCCGCACGTCGAACGCGGCCGAGTACACCCTCGGCCAGGAGATCACCGCGGCGGCCTTCGAGGCCGGCCAGGTGGTCGACGTGACCGGTACGACCAAGGGCAAGGGCACCGCCGGTGTGATGAAGCGTCACGGCTTCTCCGGCGTCGGCGCCTCCCACGGTGCGCACCGCAACCACCGCAAGCCCGGCTCGATCGGTGGGGCATCGACCCCGTCGCGCGTCTTCAAGGGCCTGCGCATGGCCGGTCGTATGGGCGTGGACCGCCAGACGACCCAGAACCTGACCGTGCACGCGATCGACGTCGAGAGGGGTCTGCTGCTCGTCAAGGGCGCGGTTCCCGGCCCCAAGGGCGGCGTCGTGGTCGTGCGTTCCGCTGCGAAGGGTGCGTGACCTCGATGAGCGACACGCTGACCGTCGACGTCCTCGACGAGAAGGGCAAGAAGGCCGGTACGGCCGACCTGCCCGGTGACGTCTTCGACGTCACGACGAACGTCCCGCTGATCCACCAGGTCGTCGTCGCCCAGCTCGCTGCCGCGCGCCAGGGCACCCACGACACCAAGAGCCGCGGCGAGGTCCGCGGTGGTGGCAAGAAGCCGTACAAGCAGAAGGGCACCGGCCGCGCCCGTCAGGGCTCGACCCGTGCGCCGCAGTTCGCGGGTGGTGGCGTCGTCCACGGCCCGACCCCTCGCGACTACTCGCAGCGGACCCCGAAGAAGATGAAGGCCGCGGCGCTCCGCGGTGCTCTCTCGGACCGCGCGCGTGCCGGCCGCGTCCACGTCGTCACGGGCTTCGCCCCGGGCGAGGTCCCGTCGACCAAGTCCGCTCTCGCGGTCCTCGACAACCTCTCCGGTCGCAAGAACGTGCTCGTGGTCGTCGAGCGCCAGGACGAGATCACCTGGAAGTCGCTGCGGAACGTCGAGCGGGTCCACCTGCTCGTCGCCGACCAGCTCAACACCTACGACGTCCTCATCTCGGACGACGTGGTCTTCACGCAGGGTGCGCTCGACGCGTTCCTCGCAGGCCCGGTCAAGGGCGCGAAGGCTGTCGCTTCCGAGTCCGAGGCCAACGAGGAGACGAAGTGACCGCCGCCGGCAAGGACCCGCGCGACATCCTGATCGCGCCGGTCGTCTCGGAGAAGAGCTACGGCCTGCTGGACGAGGGGAAGTACACCTTCCTCGTCGACCCGCGTGCCAACAAGACCGAGATCAAGATCGCCGTCGAGCAGGTCTTCGGCGTCAAGGTCGAGTCGGTCAACACCGCGAACCGTCAGGGCAAGGCCCGCCGGACCCGCTTCGGCATCGGCCGCCGCAAGAACACGAAGCGTGCGATCGTCACCCTCCGCGAGGGCTCGATCGACATCTTCGGCGGACCGGTCGGCTGACCGAGAGCGAAGAGGACTTACTTTCATGGGAATCCGTAAGTACAAGCCGACGACGCCCGGCCGCCGCGGCTCGAGCGTCGCCGACTTCGTCGAGATCACGCGCTCGCAGCCGGAGAAGTCGCTCGTCCGTCCGCTGCACAAGACGGGTGGGCGCAACTCCACCGGTCGCATCACGACGCGTCACCAGGGCGGTGGGCACAAGCGCGCCTACCGCGTGATCGACTTCCGTCGTCACGACAAGGACGGCGTGCCGGCCAAGGTCGCGCACATCGAGTACGACCCGAACCGCACCGCGCGCATCGCGCTGCTGCACTACGCGGACGGCGAGAAGCGGTACATCCTCGCCCCCAACAAGGTGTCGCAGGGTGACATGCTCGAGGCCGGCGCGGGTGCCGACATCAAGCCCGGCAACAACCTGCCGCTGCGCAACATCCCGACCGGTACGGTCATCCACGCCATCGAGCTCAAGCCCGGTGGCGGCGCGAAGATCGCCCGTTCGGCCGGTGCGTCGGTGCAGCTCGTTGCCAAGGACGGGCCGTACGCGCAGCTGCGCATGCCGTCCGGCGAGATCCGCAACGTCGACCTGCGCTGCCGCGCCACGGTCGGCGAGGTGGGCAACGCCGAGCAGTCCAACATCAACTGGGGCAAGGCCGGCCGCATGCGGTGGAAGGGCAAGCGCCCGACCGTCCGCGGTGTCGCCATGAACCCGATCGACCACCCGCACGGTGGTGGTGAGGGCAAGACCTCCGGTGGTCGCCACCCGGTGAGCCCCTGGGGTCAGGCCGAGGGCCGCACCCGTCGTCCGAACAAGCCGAGCGACAAGCTCATCGTGCGCCGTCGGCGCACCGGCAAGAAGCGCTGATAGGAGCCCGAGAGAATGCCTCGCAGCCTCAAGAAGGGCCCGTTCGTCGACGGCCACCTGCAGAAGAAGGTCGACGCGCAGAACGAGTCCGGCACGAAGAACGTCATCAAGACGTGGTCGCGTCGTTCGATGATCACGCCCGACTTCCTCGGCCACACCTTCGCGGTCCACGACGGCCGCAAGCACACCCCGGTGTTCGTGACGGAGTCGATGGTCGGGCACAAGCTCGGCGAGTTCGCCCCCACGCGGACGTTCCGCGGCCACGAGAAGGACGACCGGAAGGGCCGTCGCCGCTGACCCCCGGGTCAGCCTGGTGACGCCCTGACGGCAGAGACAAGAGAGCAGGACAGCGATGGAAGCCAAGGCGAAGGCGCGGTTCGTCCGCGTCACGCCCCAGAAGGCCCGCCGCGTCGTGGACCTCATCCGTGGCAAGCAGGCGGCCGAGGCCGTGGCGGTGCTGAAGTTCGCGCCGCAGGCCGCGGCAGAGCCCGTCCTCAAGACGGTGCAGTCCGCGGTCGCGAATGCGGTCGAGGGGGCCAAGCGGAACAGCGAGCGGCTCGACGAGGCAGACCTCTTCATCTCGGAGGTCTTCGTCGACGAGGGCCCGACGCTCAAGCGTTTCCGTCCGCGCGCGCAGGGTCGCGCCGGCCGGATCAACAAGCGCACGAGCCACATCACGGTCGTCGTCTCGCAGCGCGAGAAGGCGACGTCCACCAAGGGAGGGACCCGCTAGTGGGACAGAAGGTCAACCCGCTCGGGTACCGCCTCGGCATCACGACCGACCACCGGTCGCGGTGGTTCGCGGACTCGACGAAGCCGGGCCAGCGGTACCGCGACTACGTGCGCGAGGACGTGCAGATCCGCAAGCTCATGAGCACGGGTCTCGAGCGCGCCGGTATCGCCAAGGTCGAGATCGAGCGCACCCGTGACCGTGTGCGCGTCGACATCCACACCGCCCGCCCGGGCATCGTCATCGGGCGTCGTGGCGCGGAGGCCGACCGCATCCGTGGCGAGCTCGAGAAGCTCACGGGCAAGCAGGTCCAGCTGAACATCCTCGAGGTCAAGAACGCCGAGATCGAGGCTCAGCTGGTCGCCCAGGGCATCGCCGAGCAGCTGGCGAGCCGCGTCTCGTTCCGCCGCGCCATGCGCAAGGGCATCCAGTCGGCCCAGCGCGCGGGTGCCAAGGGCATCCGGGTGCAGGTCTCCGGCCGCCTCGGCGGCGCGGAGATGAGCCGTACGGAGTTCTACCGCGAGGGTCGTGTGCCGCTGCACACGCTGCGCGCGAACATCGACTACGGCTTCTTCGAGGCCCGCACGACCTTCGGGCGCATCGGCGTCAAGGTCTGGGTCTACAAGGGCGACGTCACCGAGAAGGAGTGGGCCCGCGAGCAGGCTTCGCAGGCTCCGCGCCCCTCGCGTGGCGGCCCGCGCGGCGACCGTGGCGACCGTGGTGACCGTGGTCCCCGCGGTGGCGGTCGTCGTCCCGAGCGTCAGGACGCTCCTGCCGCCCCGGCCGCCGAGCAGGCGCCCGCGGAGCAGGCTGCGCCCACCGAGTCCGGAACGGAGGCCTGAGCCGTGCTGATCCCGCGCAGGCTGAAGCACCGCAAGCAGCACCACCCCGGGCGCTCCGGCGCCGCGACGGGTGGCACGACGATCTCGTTCGGTGAGTACGGCATCCAGGCTCTCGAGCCGGCGTACGTCACGAACCGGCAGATCGAGGCTGCACGTATCGCGATGACCCGCCACATCAAGCGTGGTGGGAAGGTCTGGATCAACATCTACCCGGACCGTCCCCTCACCAAGAAGCCCGCCGAGACCCGCATGGGTTCCGGCAAGGGCTCGCCGGAGTGGTGGATCTCCAACGTCAAGCCGGGTCGAGTGATGTTCGAGCTCGCCGGCGTCCCGGAGCCGCTCGCGCGTGAGGCCATGCGCCGCGCGCAGCACAAGCTCCCGATGAAGACACGTTTCATCGTGCGCGAGGGTGGTAACTGATGGCTATCGGAACCAAGGAGCTGGCTCCCAGCGAGCTGGACACCTTCGACGACGAGAAGCTGGTCGCCGAGCTGAAGAAGGCCAAGGAGGAGCTGTTCAACCTCCGCTTCCAGTCCGCGACCGGTCAGCTCGAGAGCCACGGGCGTCTCAAGGCGGTCCGTCGCGACATCGCGCGCATCTACACGATCCTGCGCGAGCGCGAGCTCGGCATCCGTACCGCCCCGAGCGCGGAGTGAGGCAGCAATGACCACGAAGCACGAGCACACCACGGCCACGGCGGACCACCGCGCGTACCGCAAGACCCGTCGCGGCTACGTCGTGTCCGACAAGATGGACAAGACCGTCGTCGTCGAGGTCGAGGACCGCGTCAAGCACCCGCTGTACGGCAAGGTCATCCGCCGCACCAGCAAGGTGAAGGTCCACGACGAGCTGAACGCCGCCGGCGTCGGCGACCTGGTCGAGATCATGGAGACCCGGCCGCTGTCCGCCACCAAGCGGTGGCGGCTGCTCGACGTCGTCGAGAAGGCCAAGTAACCCTGCCGCGGCCGCAAGGCCTCGAGCAGCACAGCACCACGACAGTTGCCCACGACGCGGGCGGGTCTCCCGCCCGCGGCGTGTGCACCACGGCAACCATCCGGATGGCCAGGCTCGCCGCCATCGCGTGAGCGAGAACCCGCCAGACGACAGGAGTAAGTAGATGATCCAGCAGGAGTCGCGACTGCGTGTCGCCGACAACACGGGTGCCAAGGAGATCCTCTGCATCCGTGTGCTCGGCGGCTCCGGCCGTCGCTACGCCGGTATCGGCGACGTCATCGTCGCCACCGTGAAGGATGCGATCCCCGGTGGCAACGTCAAGAAGGGCGACGTCGTCAAGGCCGTCATCGTCCGTACCCGCAAGGAGCGTCGGCGTCCCGACGGCTCTTACATCAAGTTCGACGAGAACGCGGCCGTGATCCTCAAGAACGACGGTGAGCCTCGTGGCACGCGCATCTTCGGCCCCGTGGGCCGTGAGCTGCGTGACAAGAAGTTCATGAAGATCATCTCGCTCGCTCCGGAGGTGATCTGACCATGGCCAAGATCAAGAAGGGCGACCTCGTCGTCGTCATCTCGGGCCGCGACAAGGGCCAGCAGGGGCGTGTCCTCGAGGTCCTCCCCGAGACGCAGCGCGTCGTCGTCGAGGGCGTCCAGCGTGTGCAGAAGCACACGAAGGCCGGCCAGACCTCGCGCGGCACCCGCACCGGTGGCATCGAGACCATCGAGGCCCCCATCCACATCAGCAACGTGATGCTGGTGGACCCGGAGACCAAGAAGGGCACCCGGGTCGGCTACCGCACCGAGCAGGTCGAGCGCGACGGACGCACGCGCACCGTGCGTGTCCGCGTCGCCAAGCGCTCCGGTAAGGACATCTGATGACCGAGACCACCATCGAGGCCCCGGCCCTGCCGCGCCTCAAGACGCGCTACAACGACGAGATCCGTTCGGCGCTCTTCGAGCAGTTCGGCCACGAGAACATCAACCAGGTCGCGCGGCTGGTCAAGGTCGTCGTCAACATGGGCGTCGGTGAGGCCGCGAAGGACTCCAAGCTCATCGAGGGCGCGATCCGCGACCTGACCCAGATCACGGGCCAGAAGCCGCAGGTCACCAAGGCACGCAAGTCCATCGCGCAGTTCAAGCTGCGCGAGGGCATGCCGATCGGCGCGCACGTCACGCTGCGCGGCGACCGTGCCTGGGAGTTCCTCGACCGCCTGCTGTCGACCGCGCTGCCGCGCATCCGCGACTTCCGCGGCCTGTCGCCGCAGCAGTTCGACGGGCACGGGAACTACACGTTCGGCCTCGTGGAGCAGTCCGTGTTCCACGAGATCGACCAGGACAAGATCGACCGTGTGCGCGGCATGGACATCACGATCGTGACCACCGCGACCACGGACGACGAGGGCCGCGCGCTCCTCAAGCTCCTCGGCTTCCCGTTCAAGGAGAACTGACATGGCGAAGACCGCCCTCATCAACAAGGCGGCCGCGAAGCCCAAGTTCGCGGTCCGCGGGTACACGCGTTGCCAGAAGTGCGGTCGCCCGCACTCGGTGTACCGCAAGTTCGGCCTGTGCCGGATCTGCGTGCGGGAGATGGCCCACCGTGGCGAGCTCCCCGGCGTGACGAAGAGCAGCTGGTAACACCCTCCTGACGTCGGTAGGTCCGCGGCCCTGTCCCAGGGCCGCGGATACCCCGGCGAGAAAGGGCTGACGCCCGATGACCATGACCGACCCGATCGCAGACTTCCTGACGCGTCTGCGCAACGCGAACTCGGCGCACCACGACACGGTGACGATCCCGTTCTCGAAGCTCAAGAGCCACATCGCCGAGATCCTGCAGGCCGAGGGTTACATCTCCGGCTGGACCGTCGAGGACGCGCCCGTGGGCAAGAACCTCACGATCACCCTGAAGTACGGCCCCAACCGCGAGCGTGCGCTCGCCGGCGTCAAGCGTGTGTCCAAGCCGGGCCTGCGCGTGTACGCCAAGTCGACCAACCTGCCGAAGGTGCTCGGCGGCCTGGGCGTGGCGATCCTGTCCACGTCCTCCGGGCTGCTGACCGACAAGCAGGCCGCCAAGAAGGGCGTGGGTGGGGAAGTCCTCGCCTACGTCTGGTAAGTCCGAGACGGAGAGGAGAACAGCCATGTCTCGAATCGGCAGGATCCCCGTCCCGGTGCCGGCAGGCGTCGATGTCGCCATCGACGACCGCCTTGTGACGGTCACGGGCCCCAAGGGCACGCTCAGCCACACGGTCGCCGCCCCCCTGGTGGTGGACCGCGACGACGCGGGCGCCCTCGTGGTGACGCGTCCCGACGACGAGCGCCTTTCGCGCTCGCTGCACGGCCTGACCCGCACGCTGCTGGCCAACCTGGTCACCGGCGTCACGGAGGGCTACATCAAGAAGCTCGAGATCGTCGGCACCGGTTACCGCGTGACGGCGAAGGGTGACAACCTCGAGTTCGCGCTCGGCTTCAGCCACCCGGTCGTCGTCGAGCCGCCGGCGGGCATCACGTTCGTCGTCGAGGCGCCGACCAAGTTCTCGGTGCAGGGCATCGACAAGCAGCAGGTGGGCGAGGTCGCCGCGAACATCCGCAAGATCCGCAAGCCCGAGCCGTACAAGGGCAAGGGTGTGCGGTACGCGGGCGAGAACGTGCGCCGCAAGGTCGGAAAGGCTGGGAAGTAACCCATGGCTATCGGCATCAAGGGCAAGGGCACGTCCATCGCCCGTCGTCGCCGCCACCTGCGCCTTCGCAAGAAGGTCGTCGGTACGGCCGCTCGTCCCCGCCTCGTCGTGACGCGCTCGGCGCGGCACATCACCGCCCAGGTCGTCGACGACGCCATCGGCAAGACCGTCGCGTCCGCGTCGACCCTCGAGGCCGACCTGCGCGCGAACGACGGCGACAAGACCGCCAAGGCGAAGAAGGTCGGCGAGCTCATCGCCGCCCGCGCCAAGGCCGTCGGCGTCGAGGCGGTCGTGTTCGACCGCGGTGGCAACAAGTACCACGGTCGCGTGGCTGCAGTTGCTGACGGCGCCCGCGAGGGTGGTCTGAACCTGTGACGACGAACTCCGCATCGAAGAAGAGGACTTTCTGATGGCTGCTCCTCAGCGCAGCAACACCGGTGCCGGTGGCACCGGCGGCGACCGCCGGGACGGCGGCCGTCGTGACGGCGGGCGGCGCGGTGACGCCGCCGAGAAGAGCGCGTTCGTCGAGCGCGTCGTGACGATCAACCGTGTCGCCAAGGTCGTCAAGGGCGGCCGCCGGTTCAGCTTCACCGCGCTCGTCGTGGTGGGCGACGGTGACGGCACGGTCGGCGTCGGCTACGGCAAGGCCAAGGAGGTGCCCGCGGCGATCGCCAAGGGTGTCGAGGAGGCGAAGAAGAACTTCTTCCGCGTCCCGCGCATCCAGGGCACCATCCCTCACCCCGTCCAGGGTGAGAAGGCCGCCGGGGTCGTCTTCCTGCGTCCCGCGTCGCCGGGTACCGGTGTGATCGCCGGTGGTCCGGTGCGTGCGGTGCTCGAGTGCGCCGGCATCCACGACGTGCTCAGCAAGTCGCTCGGCTCGTCCAACGCGATCAACATCGTGCACGCCACGGTCGAGGCCCTGCGCTCCCTCGAGGAGCCCGAGGCCGTGGCCGCCCGTCGTGGGCTGCCGCTCGACCACGTCGCGCCGCACTCGCTGCTGCGGGCGCAGGCCGAGGGCCGTGCCGCCGCGGTGGCCGCGAAGGCAGGTGCGTGATGGCGCGTCTGAAGGTGACCCAGACCCGTTCCGCCATCGGCGGGAAGCAGAACCAGCGCGACACGCTGCGCACCCTGGGCCTGAAGCGGATCGGCGACGTCGTCGTCAAGGAGGACCGTCCTGAGATCCGCGGCATGGTCAAGACGGTGACGCACCTCGTCGCGGTCGAGGAGGTCGAGTGACCATGGCCGACGACAAGAAGGCCGACGAGAAGACGACGGAGACCACCGAGGCGCCCAAGGCCGCCAAGAAGGCTCCGGCGAAGAAGGCCGCCGCGAAGACGGAGTCCGCTCCGGCTGCGGAGAAGAAGTCGACCAAGACGGCTGCTGCCGCCAAGGACGCTTCCGCAACGGCCGAGTCCTCCGCGAAGGCCGACAAGGCCCCCGCGAAGAAGAAGGCCCCGACGGCTGCCGCCAAGGCCGCCGCCGAGGCCGCTGCCCAGCCCGGCGCCGGTGGCACCCTCAAGGTGCACCACCTGCGTCCGGCACCGGGCGCCAAGACCGCCAAGACCCGCGTGGGTCGTGGTGAGGCGTCCAAGGGCAAGACGGCCGGCCGCGGTACCAAGGGCACCAAGGCCCGGTACCAGGTGCCGGACCGCTTCGAGGGTGGGCAGATGCCGCTGCACATGCGGCTGCCCAAGCTCCGCGGATTCAAGAACCCGTTCCGCGTCGAGTACCAGGTCGTCAACCTGGACAAGATCTCGGCGCTGTACCCCGACGGCGGCGACGTGACGGTCGAGTCCCTCGTCGCCAAGGGCGCGGTCCGCAAGGGCCAGCCCGTCAAGGTGCTGGGTGACGGCGAGCTGACCGTCAAGGTCGCGGTGGACGTGGACAAGTGCTCCGCCTCCGCCAAGGACAAGATCGAGGCCGCCGGCGGGAGCGTCGCGCAGGGCTGACGCCCCGCCTGACGTCCGCACGGTCGGACCACACGCAGCGGGCGGTCCCGGGAGAGATCCCGGGGCCGCCCGCTTCGTCGTACCCGCCGCTTCGTCGTACCCGCCCGCACGCCACGACGGCCGCCGCCGGCGCGCGGGCCCACGACGGAGCGTTTCGACTTTCGGTCGCCGGGGTGAAAGTTGCGGCGCCGCCTGGGTGCTGGCACCCGCCGTTGTGGGGCGATGACCCCGTCTCGTCCGGTTCGGGCGGTTCGCAGCCGTGGCACGCGTGCTGGACAAGTGTCCTACTAGGCACTCGCGGGATGTGGACGTCCGCGCGTCGGCGCTCGAGGTGAGCGCCCCGGACGTCCGCCGCGGGCCGAGGGAACGATGCGAGGGAACATGCCAGCAGGGCGCCGTGCGCGCCTGCGTCGGCGCATGGCGAGGACGGCCGCGTCGGTCGCGCTGGCCCTGGTCCTCGCGCCGGCCGTCGGCGTCGTCGCGGCGTCCTCCGCTGCCGCTGCTGCCGTCACCATCGGCCCGGTCGAGGCCGATCTGAGGAGTCACCGCGGGACCGACGGCCGCGGCGCCCTCGTCCCGGCAGCGGACAACGCTGCCGCCGGCTGCATCAGGTACGCGCCGGCGCCCGGGACCCCGTCAAGGACCGAGGTGCGCGTCGGGCACGGCCGGGAGCAGGTGGACTCCCGCACGCGCGTGTTCGTGTGGGGCGCGTGGAGCCACCACTCCTACCAGTGCCCCGACGCGTTGGGCACCGAGCGGAGCTGGGACGACGGCCGGGTCCTGCTGCCGACCGAGTACCGCACCAAGGGCCAGGGCACCCTGGGGTTCGCGCCCGCCACGGTCGCGTCGGTCACGACCGGCACCTCGTTCCTCGTCGGCACGCTCCGCTACGCCAACAACCCCACCCAGTCCGTCTCGTCGCACTACGAGGGCGTCCTGGGGCTGCGCCTGGGGACGCGCGGGACCCTGGAGCCGACGTACGTGCTGCGCGACACGGCGGCCGGGGACGACACCCTGACGTTCGGTGACCTGACGCGCACGTTCCCGGTGGTCCACGACGGCGTCGACCACCGCCTGACCGTGGAGGGATTCACCGTCGCAGCGGCGGGCGCCGGCTGTGGCACGGCGCCGACCGGCGCGCCCACGACCGGCGTGACCGCGCCGCACGGTGCGGTCACCACCGCGTGCCTGTGGGCGCGGCTGGACCAGGTGCGCCCCGTGACGGTCGTCCAGCAGGCCGCGGCTGTCGGCGACGCACCCGCGTCGGTGCCGCCGGGCTTCGTCGTCACCGCGGCGCGTGACGCCGCCCCGGCGGTCAGGTACACGCTGTCGCCGACGGCTGTCACCGGCCCGGGGAGCAGCGCGTCGACCGCCGCGGGCACGGTCCTCGCGCGCCGCGACCGCGTCGTGCTCACCGCGGACGCGCCGCCGGCCTCGTGGGAGCTCTCCTCGATCACGTGCCGGGACGGGCGCGGCGTCGTGCTGGCGCCGGGCGCCACGGTGGGTCTGGCTGCGCGCAGCGTCGTGCTGGAGAACGTCCCCGAGGCCGCGACCGCCGCTGCCGCCCCGATCGTCTGCACCTTCGTCAGCAGCTACGTGGCACCCACGACCCTCACGCTCGTCAGTGTGACGGTGCCCGCGGGTGCGGCGCCGGGCGCGGGGGTCCCGACCGCGGGCTGGGAGTTCACGGTCGACGCACTGGGTGCGGCGCCGCTCGTCACGGGACCCGGCGGCTCCGCCGCGGCGACGGTCCCCGTGCCCGGCGCGACCCGTGTGGTCCGCGTGACGGAGGCGGTGCCCGCCGGCTACGTCGTCGACACCGTGACCTGCCGCCGCGACGACGGCGGCGCAGCGCCCGTGACCACCACCGGGAACCCGTACGACGTCCGGATGGAGCGCGGACGCAGCCACACGTGCACCGTGGTGAACCTGCGGCCCGGTGTCGAGGTCGTCGCGCAGACGTTCCTGGCCGACGACACGGCGTTCGCGTCACCGCTCCCCACCGGCGAGCGGCGGACCGCCGGGACGCACATCGTGCGGCGGTACACGGTGCGCAACACCGGCCAGACCACGCTCGTCGACATCCGGCTGCGCGACGCCTACGCCGCCGTCACCGTCGGCGGGGCCACGACCACGGGCGACGCCACCATCGCGTGCCCGGGCCGCACCGACATCCCCGCCGGGGCGTCCGTCACCATCCCGTCCCTGGCCCCCGGCCAGGAGATCAGCTGCCGGTCCACGGGGGTGCTGTGACGACGCGCACCGCTGACCGGCGACCAGACCGACCGACCTGATCCATCTCTCGAGGCGCCCCTCCGGACGTCTCGGACACCGCCTCCGGGCACATCTCTCCTCTCAGAAGGGCACGACCATGAACAAGAAGACCAAGGGCGTCCTCGCCGGTGTCGCCGGCATCGCGCTGCTCGCGGGCGGCACCACGTTCGCGACGTGGAGCGAGACGCTGACGCAGGACGGCGCCACCATCACCTCCGGCAAGCTCGACATCACGGGTGTCAGCACGCCGGTCTGGTACGACGTGACGGCCGGCCGGTCGGACGCCGCCGCGACCACCCCGGTGACGGGGCGTGCCGGGCACACGATCGACCTGGCGACGTGGCGCACCGTCCCGGGCGACAGCGCCGAGGCGACGTACTCCTTCGACGTGGCGCTCGAGGGCGACAACCTCGCCGCGCAGCTCGACGTCTCGAACCTCCGGGTCGTCGCCGCGAACGGCGGGACCGCGGCGTTCAAGGTCTACGACGGGAAGATGAACGAGATCACGAGCAAGGCCGTCGGCGGCAAGCTGACGTTCGTGGGCCCCGACGCCGGCGCCGACCTGCGCGGTGCGGCCGGCAACGTGGCGGTCGACAAGACGACGGCCGCCGACGTGCACGTGGTCGTGACCGTCGACTTCGCCTCGGACAAGGCGGCGGACATGTCCGCGACCGTCTACCAGCTGGGCGAGGTGGGCGTGAGTCTCACGCAGGTCGCCGGCGCCTGACGGACCACCCGGGCGGCGGCGCCTCCGCGGCGCGCCGCCCGGGTCCCCACCCGACCGACCCACCACCCCGCACCGACAGGAGGACGCCATGAACCGGCCCCGCCCCGTGCGCCGCCGCGTGCTCCCGACCGTCCTGTCGGTGCTCAGCACGGCCGTGGTCGTCGTGGTCCTCGCGTTGGCCGTGGCCCTGGCGCTGGTCCCGCGCATGCTCGACGGCGTCGCGCTCACCGTCCTCACGGGGTCGATGGCGCCGACCTACGAGCCCGGCGACGTGGTCGTCGTCCGTGGCGTGAAGGACGTGCCGGCCGAGATCGAGGTGGGCGACGTCGTGTCGTTCCAGCCCTTCCCGGAGGACCCGACACTCGTCACGCACCGCGTGGTCGCCATCCGCTCGACGTCCGACGGCCTGCGCTGGGTGACGCGCGGTGACGCCAACGCCACCGACGACGAGCCGCTGCGTCCCGAGCAGATCAAGGCCGAGGTCGTCTACCACGTGCCCGCCGTGGGACACGTCATGGTGGCGGTCGGCGCCCACCGCTCCACCGTGGTCATGGCCGGTGCCGCCGTGCTGCTGGTGTACGGGGCGTGGATGGTGCTCAGCCCCGACCGAGGGCGTCGCCCGGCGCGCGCGGACGGCGCAGCAGGTACGGACGAGGCCGCGTCCGACGAGGACCGGCCCGCCGCGGAGGTCGAGGCATGAGCCGGCGCCGACTGGCCGCCGCGGCGGTGGCCGCCGTGCTCACGGCGTCCGTCATGAGCAGCGCCACCTACGCGCTGTGGTCGACCGACGCCGAGGCCTCGATCGGTGTCCTGCGCTCCGGGGACCTCGATCTCGAGCTGGTCGGCGACCTCCGGTGGGCGGAGACGTCCCCGGGTCTCGGCGGTCACGCCGTCGCGTCGGGTGCGGACGGCACCGCCGGCCACCTCGCGGTCCCCGGTGACTCCTTCACGGTCACGCAGCGCTTCCGGACGACCCTGGAGGGCGACAACCTGCACGCGCGTCTCACGGTCTCCTGGCTGCCGACGGGGCACGTCCCGGCGGGCGTCGAGGGCACGTACGTCGTGACGCCGCCGTCGGGGGCCCCCAGCGCCCCCACCCCGCTCGGCACGCCGCTGACGCTGCCGGCGGGCGCCGGCGAGAGCCTGCCCCTCGGCACGGGGGAGTGGACGCTCGTCGCGACCCTCGTGTGGAACGGCGTCGACCGGGTGGTGGCACCGTCCACCCTGACCGGCCAGCCCGCCACCTCGGTCGGCGGGACGATCCAGGTTGACCTGCGGCAGGTGCGTGGCGACGGGCTCGCGCCGTGAGCGGCCTGCGCGGCCGGCTCGTCAGCCTGCCCACCGCCGGGGTGCTGGCACTCACCGTCGCGCTCGCCGCGCTGGTGGGGGTCGTCGGCGGCGGGACCCTCGCGCTGTGGCGCGACGTCGAGACCGTCACGGCCGGCATGCCCGCCGGTGTCGTCGTGTTCGGCGTCGGGACCCCCGGTGAGCCCGGGGCGCTCGCGGACTACGCGACGGGCCCCGGCGACACGGTGGAGCTGACGTTCGGTCCCGCGCAGGCCGCGACGCTCCTGGCGACCGGGTCGGTCGCCGTCCCCGTCCAGGTCGACGCGCTCTCGCAGGGGCACCGCGGCCTGCGGTACACCGTGACGCCGCACATCACGGGCGGCATCCTCGGTGAGTCGGACGTGCGGCTCGTCAAGGTGGCCGGGCCGGCTGCCTGCACGCCCACGGTGGCCGGCCCCGAGGCCGGCGCGTCGACGCCGGTGCCGGCCGACTACAGCGACACCCGCCGGCTGACCAGCGAGTACTGGTGCCTCGTGGCGGCCTTCGACCCCGTGCAGGGCACGTACGACAGCACGGCGTCCGTCGACGCCGGCGTCGCCACCTCCGGCGGGAGCACGTCGCAGCGCGTGACCGTCGAGGACCGGTGGAGCGCGTCGGTCGGCAAGGCCCGCGTGCCGGCGGACGAGCCGACGCACCGCCTGACGTTCGCGTTCACCACGTTCCGGCCCGGCCGGTGACGCGGGCGACCCCAGCCCGCCGGGCCCTGGTGGCGGGTGTCGTCCTGGCGCTCGTCGTGCCGCCGGGCGTCGCGGTCGCGGCGTCCGGCGACGGGCTCGTGACCACGTGGGACGGGCCGACCGTCGACCTCGCCTGGGACGGCCTGCCGGCCACCGCCAGCTCCGCGACGTTCTCGGGTGCGCCGGTCGTGGTGCCCGGCGGCGTCCAGGGCAGGACGATCACCGTGACCAACGCCGGCCCGACCGACGCGGTGCTGCGTGGCTGGGTGCAGGACGTGCAGCTCCTCGACCCCGACGCCGACGCCGACGACGCGGACCTCGCCGACGGTGCGCCCGGGGCGGACTTCTACACCGACCTGACGCTCACGTGGCGCACCGCGTCGGGGGACGGGCGCTCGTCGTTCCGCCGGCTCGCGACGGCGGGTGCCACGCCCGTCGTCGACGTGCTGCTCGCGCGCGGGGCGAGCACCCAGGTCACCGTGGTGACCGCGCTCGCCACGGACGCGACGTCGGGCAACCGCGCGAACGTCCCGCCGCGGGAGGCCACGTACGAGGTCCTGCTCCGGCTCGACGGCAGCACGTGGGCCAGGGCCGGGGCCGCGTCGCGCTCCGGGTCCGCGGGGACCGACGTCGACGCCGTGACGCCGCGGGTCGACACCATCGTGACGATCGCGGAGGTCCAGGCGGCAGGAGGGGCCGGCGCGGGGCCGCTCGCCCACACGGTCCTGCACGGGCTGCGGGCCGCCCTGCTCGCGGTGATCGGCATCGGGGTCGGGTCGCTGCTGCTGGGTGCCGCGCGGCGACGTCGTGACGCCCGGGACGCGGGCGCGTCCCGCCCCGCGCCGCCCGCGCGGTAGCCACCTCCCGTCGGGCCCCTCGACGGACGGGCCAGGGCCGCTCCACCCCGCCCGACGCAGCCGCCGGGGCACGACGCACCGTCGGTGAGGACGGCAGGAGCGCGCCCGCGGGCCGCGTCCACGCGGGGGACCAACGTCCTCGCCCACGGCCTGCTGGTCCGAACGGGCGAGGGACGGGTCCGCCGGATCGTCCCGCCACGCCGGATCTTCCGGCGAATGTCGGACTGGACGCTAGTCCATACGGGTTGCTTACCGTGATCCCGTTCCCTCTGAGGAGGGAAGGTCGCCCCCTACCTGCCACGGGGGTGTGCGACAGGAAGGGACGCGGCAGGAGGCTCGGTATGCACAGCACCGGACGTCGGTCGACGAAGGGCGTCACGCGCGGCACCGCCGCGCGGATCCTCGCGGGGACGGTCGCGGCCGGGCTCGGACTCGCCCTCGTGCCCGTTCTGGGTGTGACGACCGCGGCCTCCGCGGACGTGCCGGCCACGGGCAGCACGACGGGCGCCGCGATCTACTCGAGCGACGCGCACAGCTCTGCGCAGTTCCCCGAGATCGCGTGGGTCTCCTGGGCGCCGGAAGGCCAGGCGATCGCGAACGGGACCAGCGTGACCAACTGGCACGCGATGGGTGACGACACGTGGCTGGAGGTCACGTGCACGCTCACGAACCTGTCGGGCGTCCCCGTGACGGCCTACAAGCCGTTCGGGAACACGTGGGTCGAGCCGGACGGGACCGTCGGGTCGTCGAAGGACGGTCTCGGCCAGCTGTACCCCGGCATGCCGCCCGCAGGCATCCGGCAGGACAAGAGCTACGAGAACTCCGAGTACCCCAACTCCACGTCCCTCACCGTCGCGTGCGACGCCGCGGTCGTCGGGTACGCCGCGAGCAACCGTGAGGGGAGTCCGATCAGGCGCACCCCCGTCGACCTGGGTGGGCTGGTGCTCGCCGACGCGGAGTCGCTCAACGTCGGGGAGAAGAACGGTGTGGTCACGGAGCACGTCGCGGCCACCGCCGCCCCGACGGGCTGGAACACCCCCTGGCGCGTCATCGACAGCTACCACGGCGGGTGCTCGTACCGCACCCACACGGCGACCGCCACGGTGAGCCCGCAGGACGTGGGCAGCACGCGGCACTGGACCGCGAACCTGCACAACACCGCGGCCGCCGACCAGGGTCAGTGCCTCGAGGGCTCGTCCACCGCGGTGCTGCTGGCAGAGGGCGTCCAGACGCTCGACATCGACCTGCTCGGTCAGGGCCTCAGCGCTGTCGCGGTCGGCTACGTGCTCGGTGTGGACCACGGCGACGCGCCGGCCGACTACGGCATGGCCGGTGCCCTCGTCCGGCCGCGGTGGGAGGGTCCGCTGCTCTGGGAGGGGACGCACCACCTGGCGGGCTACACCGGGCCCGGCCAGCAGGTCATGACGCCGATCAGCACCCGCGTCGTCCCCACCGTCACGCTCGGCGCGGACGCGCGCGCCAACACGACCGTGCCCTTCAGCACGGACGCCACGGGGGACATCCCCGACGAGGAGGCGTTCGGCCAGGGCGCCTCGCCGGCCGCGGTCGCGGTGGAGCCCGTCGTGGTCACCTCGTACACGCTGGGCACGGCCCGCTGCCGGGAAGGTCAGGCGCACGTCGCGGCCTGGTTGGACTGGGACGGCAACGGCCGGTTCGATGAGGACGAGCGGTCCGACGTGGTGCCCTGCCCCGGCGGCTCGAGCGCCGGCACCGTGAACCTCACCTGGTCGTCGGTGCCCGCGGACGTCGTCGGCGGCACCTCGTACCTGCGGCTGCGGGCCGCGGCGGACACCGCCGAGCTGGGGTCCGCCACCGGCCCGGCGCTGGCCGGGGAGACCGAGGACTGGCAGGTCCAGCTGCTCGTGACGCGACTGGCGCTCGCGAAGTCCGCGGACGTGTCGCACGTGACCCCCGAGACCACCGCCGTCCGCTACACGGTCACGCTGACCAACACCGGCAACGTCGCGGTCCCGGACGCGCACGTGGTCGACGACGTGAGCGACGTGCGGACGTACGGGACGGTCGCGTCGGCCACCGCCACGTCCGGTACGGCTGCGGTCGTGGGTGACCGCGTCACCTGGTCCGGGTCGCTCGCCGCCGGCGAGACGGTGACGCTCACCTACCAGCTGACCGGCCTCCACCGCATCCCCAGCACGCAGGACGAGACGATCCACAACGTCGCCCGCGCGACGACCGCGGCACCCGGCCCCGACGACCCCGTGGCCTGCGAGCCCGGGTCCGTGGACGAACGTGCCGGACGCTGCACGACCGTCGACCTGCCCGGCGTCGGGCTGAGCGTGGAGAAGTCCGCGGCCGCAGGCGGCACAGCCCTGGCGGACGGCGCCCGGCTGGCACCCGGGACCACCGTGACGTGGACGTACGTCGTGAGGAACACCGGCTCGCTGCCGCTGCACGACGTGAAGGTCGCCGACCTGGTGACCGAGACCCGCAACGGCTCGCCCCTCGTCACCGACCTCCGCATCCCCCTCGACTGCGGCCGGCACGGCAGCGGCACCGACGTGACGCTCACCGAGCTCGCCGTGGGCGGGAGCGTGACCTGCACCGCCGAACGGCCGGTCGTCCCGCCCCGCACCTGATCGGGCACGCACCCCGCGAGACCCGACACCCCCGACCCCGCAGCCTCCCGCCCGGGAGGTGCGGCCCCGCCCACCCCGGGCGTCTACCAGAGAGGCAGGCAACCATGAAGAACAGGACCAAGGGCGTTGTCGCCGGCGTGGCAGGCGTCGCCCTCCTGGCCGGTGGCACGACGTTCGCGCTGTGGAGCGACAGCGCAGACGTCGCCGGCGGCACGATCACGAACGGGAAGCTCGACGTGGAGGCGAGCGCCCTGGCGTGGGTCGACGCGTCGCCGGACCGCGCCGACAAGGGGCACGCGATCTCCAACCTCACGACGTGGCGGATGGTGCCCGGTGACGTCGTCGAGGGCACCTCGGAGATCGACGTCACCCTGGTCGGCGACAACCTCGTGGCCGAGCTCGGCGTCGACACCACGGCCTCGGACGCCGACCTGCCCGCGGGCATGACGGTGACGTACGCCGTCTACGACGGCGCGACGACCACGCCGGTCGCCACCGGCGCGCTCGGCGACGACACGTCGCTGCGGTTCGCCGCCAGCCGGGAAGGCCAGGCGGCCGGGAACCCGACCAACCCGTCGCCCACCATCGTGGTCGGCGCCGACGGCACGGCGGAGCTGAAGGTGGTCGTCACCGCGACGTTCAGCGGCGCAGTCACCGGCACGACCTCAGCCGGGGCGGCGACCGACCTGAGCGAGATCGGGGTCACGCTGCAGCAGGTCCGCGAGGGCGCGGACTTCACCGCGCCCACGACCGCGCCCTGACCCGCCGTGGTGGGGCGGGCCCCGCCCGCCCCACCACCTTCCGCACCCACGACCCGGAGGGAGGCCCACCGTGACCACCAGTGCCACCGCGACCCGCGTCGGCTGGGTCCGCCGCGTCCTGTCCGCGGTGGCGACGTGCGTGCTGCTCGTCGCGCTCGCGGCTGCGGGCGCGCTCGCGGTCGTCCCGCGGGCGCTCGGCGGTGCCGCCCTCACGGTGCTCACCGGCTCGATGGCGCCGACGTACCAGCCCGGCGACGTGGTCGTCGTGCGCGGCGTGGAGGACGCCGCGTCCGAGGTCCAGGTCGGCGACGTCGTGACGTTCCAGCCGGTGTCCGACGACCCGGCGCTGGTCACGCACCGGGTGGTGGGCAAGAGCTTCACCTCGGACGGCACCACGTTCGTCACCCGGGGTGACGCGAACACCGCCGACGACGACCCGCTGGTGCCCGAGCAGATCAAGGGCGTCGCGGTCTACCACGTGCCGTTCGTGGGGCACGTGTCGCTGTGGCTCGGCGGCCACCGAGGAACTCTCGTGGTCGCCGTCGCGGGAGCACTGATCACCTACTCGGTGCTCATGCTCCTGCGTCCTGAGAGGGCCCGGGCCCCGATCCCGGGGCCCGGCCCGATCGGGCGTCCCGGCGACGACCTCTCCGGCGTCGCCCGGGGCGACCGGGCCGACGCGGCCCCCGTCCCCACCCCAGGAGGTGCACCATGAGCCGACGCCGCGACGCGACGAGGCTCGCGATCACGGGGGTCGTGGTCGCGGCCCTGGCCGCCGGGTCGACCTACGCCCTGTGGGGGCGTGACGGCACCGGTGCCGGCGAGCTCGTCCGCAACGGTGACATCGGCGTCGAGCTCGTCGGTGACGCGGCCTGGCAGGAGACGAGCGCGGACGTGCCCGCCGCCGACCGGCGTGCCGGCACGGTCCGGAACGGCGCGATCGGTCACCTGGCGACGCCGGGGGACACCCTCGTCCTCACGCAGGGCTTCCGGCCGCGGCTCGAGGGTGACAACCTCGCCGCCCGGATGACCGTCACGTGGGCCGAGGGGTTCACCGCGCCGGCCGGTGTGACGGCGACGTACGTGGTGGTGGACCCCGAGGGGACTGCCACCGCGCCGACCGCCCTGGGGACCGCCGTCGTCGTGCCGTCCGCGCCCGACAACCTGACCCCCGCGCAGGTCGACGCGTGGGACGACGCGTCGTGGCAGGTCGTGGTGACGGCGCACGTGGCGGGTGACGTCCCGCTGCTGGTGCCCGGTGCGTCCGGCACGGTCCCGGCGATCAGCCAGGCACCCATGGCCGCGCTCGGCGGCATCCGGATCGAGCTCGCGCAGGTGCGCGACGGGGAGGGGTTCACGTCATGACGACCCATGTCCGACGCCCCGCACGCCGCCGCGCGACGGCGCTGGTCGTCCTGGCCGCGGCGCTGCTCGGCCTCGGCGTCGGCGGGACCGCCGCGCTGTGGCGCGACGCCGTCGGCGTGGACGCGCGGCTCCCGCTCGGTGGCGTCGTCTTCGGTGTCGGCGCGCCGGGCGAGGTGCGCTACGCGACGTCCGGGACCACGAGCCTGGCCCACACGTTCGGGCCCGAGGAGGCGCGGACCCTGCGCAGCGCGGGCGCCGTCGCGGTCCCCGTGCAGGTCGACTCGCTGGCGCAGGGCAACCACGGCCTGACCTACACGGTCGAGCCGTCCGTCGACGGTGGTCTGTTCGGCCTGTCCACCTGGTCGCTCACGCAGGTGGGCTCGGCGCAGGCGTGCACGACGTCGGTCACCGGGGAGTCGCCCCGCACGTCGACCCCGTGGGACGCGACCTACACCGACGCGGTCGCGCCGACGACCGAGTACTGGTGCCTCGTCGCGCGGTGGACCCCCGTCTCCGGCACGCACGAGGACACCGTGACGGCCACGGGCAGCGCCACCGTGCCCGGTGTCGGCGACCCGGTCACCGTCACCGGGAGCGACAGGTGGTCGGCGACCGTCACCGAGGACGTCGACCCCGCCGACGAGCCCGAGCACGCGCTGACGTTCACCTTCCGCACGTTCCGACCCGGGGAGCAGCCGTGAGACGCGCACGCACCGTCGCCGGGGCGGTCCTGGTCCCGGCCCTGGCGCTGGCCACCGTCCTCGCGGCGGGCGTCCCCGCGGCGGCGGCGCCGACTGCCGCCGCACCTGCCGCCGCGGTGCCCGCCGCGGTGGACACGCAGTGGCAGACGCCGACCGTCTCCCTGGCCTGGGACGGGTCGGCCGTCATGACCGCCGACGAGTCGTTCGTCGGCGTCCCCGTGACCGTCCCGGGCGACCGGGCGGTGCGCACCCTGCGCGTGCGCAACGACGGTCCCGCGGCGGGGACCCTGCGTGCCTGGGTCCAGCAGGTCGAGACCGCCCCGGCCGCGGTCGAGGACGCCTTCTACGACGACCTGCGGCTCGACTGGTCCACGGCGTCGGGCACCGGCGCGGCCTCGTTCCGCGACCTGGCGACCGCGCAGCGCACGCAGGTCGCGCAGGTTCCCCTCGCCGTGGGGGAGAGCACCGTGATCACGGTCGGGTACACGTTCCCCGTCGAGGCGACCACCGGCAACCGGGCCGAGGTCGGTGCGCGCGAGGCGTCGTTCGTCGTCCACCTGGAGATCGGCGGCGACCTGCCCGGTCCGACGCCCGGCACGCCCCCGAGCGCGACGCCCGGTGCGCCGTCCGGCAGCGCCGTGCGCCCGCTGGCGATGACCGGGGCGGACCTGGCGCGCACCGCGCTGGTCGCGCTCGGTGCCGTCGCCACCGGCGGGCTGCTGGTCGCGGCGGTGCGTCGCCGGCGCCGGTCGGACGGGGCGTCGGGGGGCCGGGGACCCGCCTGAGGGGGCCACCCGTCCGCAGGGGGTGCGGTCCCGCGCCGTCTGCGGGGTAGTCTCTACCGGCGGTCCGTCCCGCTCTTCGACGGCGACGGGGTCTGAGGACGGCCCACACAGCAGGAGGACGACAGGTGCTAGGTGCATTCGTTCGGGCGTTCAGGACGCCCGACCTGCGGCGCAAGCTGCTCTTCACCATCGGCATGATGGTGCTCTTCCGCATCGGGTCGTTCCTGCCGACCCCTGGGGTGAGCTACCCGAACGTGCAGGCCTGCATCGAGCAGACCGCCGAGAGCGACCTGCTGGGGCTGGTGAACCTCTTCAGCGGTGGTGCGCTGCTGCAGCTCTCGGTCTTCTCGCTCGGGATCATGCCGTACATCACCGCGAGCATCATCATCCAGCTCCTGCGCGTGGTGATCCCCAAGTTCGAGGAGCTCCACAAGGAGGGCCAGTCCGGCACCGCGAAGCTCACGCAGTACACGCGGTACCTGACCATCGGGCTCGCCGTCCTGCAGTCGACGACGATCATCACGTTCGCGCGCAGCGGCAACCTGTTCCAGGGCTGCTCGCTCGAGGTCATCCCGGACGACAGCCCCATCACCCTGCTGATCATGGTCATCACCATGACGGCGGGCACCGGCCTCATCATGTGGCTCGGCGAGCTCATCACCGAGCGCGGTGTCGGCAACGGCATGTCGCTGCTCATCTTCACGTCGATCGCCGCGTCGTTCCCCGGCGCCATGTGGTCGATCGCCGGCGGCGCCGGCGGTGCGGGCAAGTTCATCGCCGTACTGGCGATCGTCGTGCTCGTCATCGGCCTGGTCGTGTTCGTCGAGCAGTCGCAGCGCCGGGTGCCCGTGCAGTACGCCAAGCGCATGGTCGGCCGCCGCATGTACGGCGGGTCGAGCACCTACATCCCGATCAAGATCAACATGGCCGGCGTCATCCCCGTGATCTTCGCGTCGTCGCTGCTCGCGGTGCCCACGCTGATCGCGCAGTTCGGTGACCCGACCGCGGGCTGGGTGCAGTGGATCAGCGTGAACCTGGCCGACCCGGGCGCGCCCCTGCACATGGGTCTCTACGTCGTCCTCATCATCTTCTTCTGCTACTTCTACACGGCGATCACGTTCAACCCGGACGAGGTCGCGGACAACATGAAGAAGTACGGCGGCTTCATCCCGGGCATCCGGGCCGGCCGCCCCACCGCCGAGTACCTCGACTACGTCATCACGCGGATCACGGCACCGGGCTCGCTCTACCTCGCCATGGTCGCCCTGATCCCCATGATCGCGTTCATCGTGCTCGGGGTCGGCTCCAACATCCCGTTCGGCGGCGCGTCCATCCTCATCGTGGTCGGCGTCGGCCTGGAGACCGTCAAGCAGATCGAGTCCCAGCTGCAGCAGCGGCACTACGAAGGGTTCTTGCGTTGAGTGCACGTCTGGTCCTGCTCGGCCCCCCCGGAGCGGGGAAGGGTACGCAGGCCGTCCGTCTGGCGGAGCGGCTGGGTGTCCCGGCCATCTCGACGGGCGACATCTTCCGGTCGAACATCAAGAACGGCACCGAGCTCGGGCGCCGGGTGCAGGACATCACGGCGTCCGGCGCGCTCGTCCCGGACGAGCTGACGAACGAGCTGGTGCGCGACCGTCTGGCCCAGGCCGACGCGGTCGACGGGTTCCTGCTGGACGGGTACCCGCGCAACGTGGCCCAGGTCGCGGCGCTGGACGAGATCCTCGCCGTGACCGGCCGCAGCATCGACCTCGCCGTCGAGCTGACCGTGGACCCCCAGGTGGTCATCGAGCGGCTGACGAACCGCGCGCAGATCGAGGGTCGTGCGGACGACACCGAGGACGTCATCCGCCACCGGCTCGGCGTCTACGCCGAGCAGACGGCCCCGATCTCGCAGGTGTACGCCGCGCGCGGCCTGCTGGTGCAGGTCGACGGTCTCGGTGAGGTCGACGACGTCACGGCCCGGCTCCTCGCGGCGCTGAGCCCCGTCCTGCCCTGAGGGCCCGGTCGTGTTCGGTCGCGAGCGCATCGAGTACAAGACGCCGGAGCAGGTCGCGGTCATGCGGCGTGCCGGCCTGGTGGTCGCGGACGCGTTGGACGCGGTGCGGGCGGCCCTGGCCCCGGGTGTGACGACGGCCGAGCTGGACGCTGTCGCGGAGGACGTGATCCGGTCCGCCGGCGCCACCCCGTCCTTCCTCGGGTACCACGGGTACCCGGCGTCGCTGTGCGTCTCCGTCAACGAGGAGATCGTCCACGGCATCCCGGGCTCCCGCGTGCTGCAGCCCGGTGACGTCGTCTCCGTGGACTGCGGCGCGATCGTCGACGGCTGGCACGGCGACTCGGCGTTCTCGGCCGTGCTGGACCCCGCGGACCCCGCGGACCTCGCCCTGGTGGGCACCACCGAGGACGCGCTGTGGGCCGGCATCGCCGCCCTGGCGACGGGGGATCGGCTGGGCGCGGTCGGCGAGGCCGTCGAGGACGTCGTCGAGGCGGCCGCCGCCCGCACGGGCGCCGCGCCGTTCGGCATCGTCGAGGACTACGTCGGCCACGGCATCGGCACCGCGATGCACCAGCCGCCCGACGTCCCGAACTACCGCACCCGCGACCGCGGCGCCCGGCTGAAGCCGGGGCTGTGCGTCGCCGTCGAGCCCATGCTGGTGCGCGGCGCGGAGGCGAACCACGTGCTCGCTGACGACTGGACCGTGGTGACCGACGACGGCTCGCGCGCCGCCCACTGGGAGCACACGGTCGCGCTGCTCGAGGACGGCATCGTCGTGCTCACGGCTCGTGACGGCGGTGCGGAGCGGCTGCGGGCGCTCGGCGTGGAGGTCGCGGCGCTCTGACGCCGTCGGCGCGGGCCCGACCCGTGCGCGCGCCCGTCCGCCCACCGGCGGCGCCGCGTCGCGCCCTGCGCGACAGCCCTCCCCGGACCCGCTGCGCCGGGGCACCGTAGGGGTACGGACGACGAGCAGCTCGGCGACGTCGGCCGGCCCCGTGCCCGTGCCGGGCGCCCGCCGGTACCGACCGCCGCCGGGATGCCGTATGATCGTTCGTTGGTTGTGTGCGCCGTTCATCGGCGACCAGTCACCCCTCGCTCGTCCGCGGGACCGGTCACGGTCTGGCGGCGTCCGGCACGTCTGCCGGCCGGTGGTGCGGGGTGGGACGACCAACCTGCAGGACACGTCGAGAGCACGACAGTTAGCGGAGGACATGGCCAAGAAGGACGGCGTCATCGAGATCGAGGGCAGCGTGATCGAGGCGCTCCCCAACGCGATGTTCCGCGTGGAGCTCGCGAACGGCCACAAGGTGCTGGCCCACATCTCGGGAAAGATGCGGCAGCACTACATCCGCATCCTCCCCGAGGACCGGGTGGTCGTCGAGCTCAGCCCGTACGACCTGTCCCGCGGGCGCATCGTCTACCGCTACAAGTAACCACCCCCATCGAGACGCCGTCGGTCGGGCCCACGTGGCTCGGGACGCGGCGGCGGAGGAACGAACGCGATGAAGGTCAAGCCGAGCGTCAAGAAGATCTGCGACAAGTGCAAGGTGATCCGCCGGCACGGTCGCGTCCAGGTGATCTGCGAGAACCTGCGCCACAAGCAGCGCCAGGGCTGAGCAGCACGCACCACCGGCCCGCACGGGCCAGCAAGCGCACCGCCGCTCCGTGACGACGGCCTCCGGGCCCGGCACCACGGTGAACCCCCAGCTCGGAGGCTGGGGCCCGCAGACTCGCGGGAGGACGGTGCGGCAGACCTCCGAACGCCGTACAGGAGCCACCAGGCACATGGCACGTCTCATCGGTGTCGACCTTCCCCGCGACAAGCGGGTCGAGGTCGCTCTCACCTACATCTTCGGGGTCGGGCGCACCCGCGCGCAGCAGACCCTGGCCGCCACGGGCATCAGCCCCGACGTCCGGGTCAAGGACCTGGGCGACAGCGAGCTGGTCGCGCTCCGCGACTACCTCGAGGGAAGCTTCAAGCTCGAGGGTGACCTCCGTCGCGAGATCGCCGCCGACATCCGCCGCAAGGTCGAGATCGGCAGCTACGAGGGTCTGCGTCACCGCCGCGGCCTCCCGGTGCGTGGTCAGCGCACCAAGACCAACGCGCGTACCCGCAAGGGCCCCAAGCGCACCGTCGCCGGCAAGAAGAAGGCCGGGCGCAAGTGACGACGCGGGCCGGTCGCGCCAGTCGCTGACCGCCCGCCCGTCGGCCCACCGACCCGTAGACCTCGAGAGAAGAAGAGATGCCTCCCAAGTCCCGCACCGCCGTGCGCAAGCCGCGCCGCAAGGAGAAGAAGAACGTCTCCCACGGCCAGGCGCACATCAAGAGCACGTTCAACAACACCATCGTCTCCATCACGGACCCCTCGGGTGCCGTGATCGCCTGGGCCTCGTCCGGCCAGGTGGGCTTCAAGGGCTCGCGCAAGTCGACCCCGTTCGCCGCGCAGCTCGCCGCCGAGGCAGCCGCGCGTCGCGCCCAGGAGCACGGCATGCGCAAGGTCGACGTCTTCGTCAAGGGCCCCGGCTCGGGCCGCGAGACGGCGATCCGCTCGCTGACGGCGGCCGGCCTCGAGGTCGGCTCGATCCAGGACGTGACGCCGCAGGCCCACAACGGCTGCCGTCCGCCCAAGCGTCGCCGCGTCTGACCCGCGTACGGCCGGGACGGTGCCTCACGGTGCCGGTCCCGGCCCTCGCGTGTCCGCCGCGCTCGTCGGCCGTCACCCCGCCGGGGTGCCGGCCCGCGTGAGGCGGCGGATCGCACCCGCACTCTCGCCCGGACCTGCAGACCGAGGCACGTCCAGGCATGCAGTACCTGCGACAGCGTCATATGGCGGACGCTCGCGGAGAGGAATCACACCGTGCTGATCGCACAGCGCCCCACCCTGACCGAAGAGGTCATCTCGGAGCACCGCTCGCGGTTCTCCATCGAGCCTCTCGAGCCCGGCTTCGGCTACACCCTCGGCAACTCCCTGCGCCGGACCCTCCTGTCGTCCATCCCGGGCGCCGCCGTCACGTCCATCCGGATCGACGGCGTGCTGCACGAGTTCTCGACGATCCCGGGTGTCAAGGAGGACGTCACCGAGATCATCCTCAACATCAAGAACCTCGTCGTCTCCTCGGAGAACGACGAGCCGGTCGTGATGTACCTGCGCAAGCAGGGTGCGGGCGAGGTCTCCGCGGCGGACATCGTGCCGCCGGCCGGTGTCGAGGTCCACAACCCCGACCTGCACCTGGCCACGCTGAACGAGAAGGGCAAGCTCGAGATCGAGCTGACCGTCGAGCGCGGCCGCGGCTACGTGTCGGCGAACCAGAACAAGTCGTTCGACGCCGAGATCGGCCGCATCCCGGTCGACTCGATCTACTCGCCGGTGCTCAAGGTGACCTACAAGGTCGAGGCGACCCGTGTCGAGCAGCGCACCGACTTCGACAAGCTCATCGTCGACGTCGAGACCAAGCCGGCGATCAGCCCGCGCGACGCGCTCGCGTCGGCCGGCCGCACGCTGGTCGAGCTGTTCGGCCTGGCGCGTGAGCTCAACGTCGAGGCGGAGGGCATCGAGATCGGCCCGTCGCCGACCGACGCCGCCCTCGCCGCCGACCTGGCGCTGCCGATCGAGGACCTCCAGCTGACCATCCGGTCGTACAACTGCCTCAAGCGCGAGGGCATCCACTCCGTGGGTGAGCTCGTGGCTCGGTCCGAGGCGGACCTGCTGGACATCCGCAACTTCGGTGCGAAGTCGATCACCGAGGTCAAGGAGAAGCTCGCCGAGCTGGGCCTGACGCTCAAGGACAGCCCGCTGGACTTCGACCCCTCGGCCGCCGGTGGCTACTACGGGGACGACGAGACCGACTTCGTCGAGGACGAGCAGTACTGACGTGAGTGGTCCCGGGCCCGCGCGCTGACGCGCCGGACCCGGGGACGTCGCCCTCACCTGGAACTCAAGGAGTAGAGACCATGCCCACGCCCACCAAGGGTCCCCGGCTCGGTGGTAGCCCGGCGCACGAGCGGCTGATCCTCGCGAACCTCGCGACGGCCCTGTTCGAGCACAAGCGGATCACCACGACCGAGACGAAGGCCAAGCGGCTGCGCCCGCTCGCCGAGCGGCTCATCACGTTCGCCAAGCGCGGCGACCTGCACTCGCGTCGTCGCGTGCTGACCGTCGTGCGGGACAAGAGCGTCGTGCACACGCTGTTCACGGAGATCGCGCCCGCCGTGGCCGACCGCCAGGGCGGCTACACGCGCATCACCAAGATCGGCCCGCGCAAGGGCGACAACGCCCCCATGGCCGTCATCGAGCTCGTCCTCGAGCCGCTGTCGCCCAAGCAGGCCGTCGTCAAGGAGGCCACCAAGGCCACCGAGAAGGCCGCGCCCAAGAAGGCCGAGAAGCCGGTCGAGGACGCGCCCGTCGAGGACGCGCCCGTCGAGGACGCCCCGGTCGAGGACGCTCCCGTCGAGGACGCCCCCGCCGACAAGGCCTGACGCACCCGCACCGCCGGCAGGGCCCGGGCACCTCACGGTGCCCGGGCCCTGCTGCGTCCCGCGGAGCACCCGCACCGGCCGGCGGGAGCGGCCCCGGCCCGCGCAGTAACCTCGCAGCATGGCGGCATCCGCGCCCCCGGTGGTCCTCGTGCACGGCATGCGGGCGTCCCGCACCATGTGGCGCGCGCAGCATGACGCGCTGTCTCGCGCCGGGCACGTCGTCGTCGCGGTGGACCTGCCGGGCCACGGGGACCGGCTCGACGAGCGGTTCACGCTCGACGGGGCGGTGGCGGTCGTCCGGGACGCCGTGAGCGCCGTGGGTGGTCGTGCCCTGGTCGTCGGGCTCTCGCTCGGCGGGTACACCGCCATCGCCTACGCGGCACGGCACCCCGAGCAGGTCGCGGGGCTGGTCGCGGCAGCCTGCTGCTCGGTGCCGCGCCCGGCCGCGGTACGGGCGTGGGGGCTGGCCGCGGACGCCTTCTTCGCGCGGCTGCCCGACCACGGTGCAGCCATCAACCAGGCGCTGGTCAACCGCACCATGCCGCCGACGAGCGCGGCCGACGTCGGGGCGGGTGGGTTCGCGCTCGGCGTCGTCGGGGACGTCATGCGGGCCATGCGTGACGCCTCACCCGTCGCCGACCTGGCCGCCGTGCAGGCGCCCGTCTGGCTGGTCAACGGCCGGTACGACCACTTCCGCGGTGACGAGCGCCGGTTCCTCGCGGCGTGCCGGGACGGTCACCTGGTGATCGTGCCGGGGGCGACCCACCTCGTGAGCCTCGTGCGCCCGGTCCGGTTCACGCGCGTGCTGCTGGATGTCCTCGACGACCTCGCGGCTCGTCGTTCAGCCGTCCCGCCCGGCGAGCTCCCAGGCACGCACCCCGCCGACGATGCCCGCCTGGTTCGGCACGACGACGAGGTCGTCGCCGAGCCTGTCGAGCGTCGCGGCCGTCACGCGGCGGGCGTTGCCGCCGCCGAGGTAGACCCGGTCCCAGCGGAAGACCGGCCGGAACCCCTCGACGACCTTGCGGACCCGGCGTGACCACAGCGCGTCGCCCAGGCGCGCGCGCTCGTGCTCGCCGATGTATGCGTCGTACGTGGTGCCCCACCGGACGGGCGCGTGCGACAGCTCCAGGTGTGGTGCCAGGCGCCCGCCGTCGAACAGCGCGGACCCCAGGCCCGTGCCGAGCGTGAGCACCAGCTCCAGCCCGGTCCCGGACACGACGCCGGCACCGTGCACCTCGGCGTCGTTCAGCACGAGCGTGGGGATGCCGAGCCGCTGCGTGAGCAACGCCTGGACGTCGCAGCCCGACCACGCCGCGAGCAGCTCGGGCAGCACCGCGGACCGGGGGCCCGAGCGCGTCACGTAGTGCGGTGTGGCCACGACGACGCCGTGCCGGATCATCCCGGGCACCCCGACGGTCGCCCGCTGGGCCGTCGGCAGCCCGGCGGCGATGTCACGGATCGTGTCGGCCAGCCGGTCCGGGGGCAGCGGGTAGGGCGTCGGGACCCGGACCGCGGGCACGTGCAGGGTGCCGGCGGCGTCTAGCACCGACGCCTTGATGCCGCTGCCGCCGCAGTCGACGGCGAGCGTGTACGGCTCGGGGCCCCGGGTCACCGTGCCACGGTAGCCCGCCGGTTACGGTGGGCCCGTGACCGGCGTCGACGAACCCCCCGTGCGGCTGCGTCTGGACCTGGCGTACGACGGCGCCGGGTTCGCGGGCTGGGCGCGCCAGCCCGGGCTGCGCACGGTGCAGGGGGTGCTCGAGGACGCCCTGGCGACCGTCCTGCGCAGCGGACCGCGCGGGGAGGCGCCGCCGCGCGTGACCGTCGCCGGGCGCACCGACGCCGGGGTGCACGCCCGCGGCCAGGTCGCGCACGTCGACGTCGTGGCCGGCGCCCTGGCCGCGGCGCGCGGGCGCTCGGACCGGGCCGACGTCGACGCCCTGACGACGCGCCTGGCGGGCGTGCTGCCGGCGGACCTCGTCGTGCACGCGGTGACGCGGGCGCCCGCGGGCTTCGACGCGCGCTTCTCGGCGCTGCGCCGCCGCTACGCGTACCGCGTGTGCGACGCGGACGCCCTGCGGGACCCGCTGCGTCGCGGCTGGGTGCTCGGGCACCGCCGCCCGCTGGACGTCGCGGCGATGGACGCGGCGGCGCGGACGCTGGTCGGGCGGCACGACTTCGCCGCGTACTGCAAGCCGCGGCCCGACGCCACGACCATCCGCACGCTCGAGCGCTTCGCGTGGTCGCGCCCCGCGGACGGCCCGGATGCCGGCCTGGTCGTGGCCGACGTGCAGGCCGACGCCTTCTGCCACTCCATGGTCCGGGCGCTGGTCGGCGCGAGCCTCGCCGTGGGGGAGGGGCGGCGCCCGGTGACCTGGCCCCGCGAGCTGCTGGACGGCCGCCGCCGGGAGGGCGGTGCGACCGTGGTCGCGCCGCACGGCCTGACGCTGGAGCACGTCGGCTACCCGTCGGACGACGAGCTCGCGCTGCGCGCCGCGCAGACGCGTGCGCGGCGCGCAGCGGACGACGTGGACGGCGTGCGTCCCGTGTCGGGGTGCTGCGGCTGAGACGTCGTGTCAGCGCACGTCGTCCCGGAGGTCGTCGTCGACCGTCTCGATGACGTACTCCTCCTCGATCACGTGCACCGCTGCCTCCTCGGCCGAGGCGGCGCCGCCGGAGACGCCCACGTCGACGGCGAACCCGTCCGTGCCGCCGGCGTCCACCGCGTCGTCGTCCTCGACCAGGCGACCGGCGCGCAGCTCCTCGCGGTTGGCCGGCGCGACCGGGTCCACCTCCCACACCTCGGGCTCCTCCTGCGCGACGCGCTGGTCGAGGGTCTCGCCGCGCGCCTCCTCCCAGGCGGTCTCGCCGAAGTGGGCGGACGCGGGGCGGGGGCGCTCGGGCGGGGCGACGCCCTCGTCCAGGGGGTCCTCGACGCCGCGCTCGACCAACGTGTCCTCGCCGGGCAGCTGGTTGCTGTCGCCCTCGGAGCCGAGAGCCGGGTCGGTGCTGGTGGCTGGGGTGTCCTCGCTCATGCCCCCGACCCAAGCACCGGTCAGCACCGCCCGCCACAGGACGGCGCCCGTGCGCTGCACATTGCGCTTCCTGCCGTGGCGGTCCTCCCGGGAGACTGACGCGCATGGGTCATCTCGACGTCGGTGGTGTCGGCTGGACGCTCCCCGACGGGCGGCGCCTGCTGCACGACGTGACCTTCCGGGTCGGTGAGGGCTCCCGCACGGCCCTGGTCGGACCCAACGGCGTCGGCAAGTCCACGCTGCTGCGCGTCGTCACGGGGCAGGCCACGGCGCACACGGGCTCGGTGCAGCGCAGCGGCGGCCTGGGCGTCATGCGGCAGGAGGTGGGCCGGATCGACGACGACCGCAGCGTCCGCGACCTGCTGGCGGGGCTGGCGCCGGCGGCGGTGGCGGCTGCCGCGGCCGAGCTGACGGCCGCGGAGCTGGCGATGATGGAGCGCGACGACGAGCCGACGCAGATGCGCTACGCCCAGGCGCTGGCGGACTGGGCCGACGTCGGCGGGTACGAGGCCGAGGTGGGCTGGGACCGCGTGACCGACGCGGTGCTGTCGCTGCCGTTCGAGCGCGCCCAGCACCGGGACGTGCGGACGCTGTCGGGCGGGGAGCAGAAGCGGCTCGTGCTCGAGGCGCTGCTGCGAGGGCCGGACGAGGTGCTGGTGCTCGACGAGCCGGACAACGCGCTCGACGTGCCGACCAAGCGCTGGCTGGAGGACCGGCTCGTGACGAGCGGGCGCACCGTGCTGTTCGTCAGCCACGACCGTGAGCTGCTCGCGCGGGTCGCCACGCACGTGGCCACGCTCGAGCCGACGCCGGGCGGTGCGCGGGTGTGGGTGCACGGGGGAGGGTTCGCGTCGTACGCGCAGGCCCGCGCCGACCGCCGGGCCCGGCACGAGGAGCTGCTGCGGCGCTGGGAGGAGGAGCGCGTCCAGCTCCGCGAGCTCGTGGCCTCGCTCAAGCTGAGGTCCACGTTCAACGACGGCATGGCGTCCCGCTACCACGCGGCGCAGACGCGGCTGCGCAAGTTCGAGGAGGCCGGTCCGCCGGCCGTCGTCGCGCGCGAGCAGCACGTCGCGGTCCGGCTGCGCGGCGGACGGACCGCCAAGCGGGCAGTGGTCGCGCGGGGTCTCGAGCTCAGCGGGCTCATGAAGCCGTTCGACCTGGAGGTCTGGTACGGCGAGCGGGTCGCGGTGCTGGGCTCCAACGGGTCGGGCAAGTCCCACTTCCTGCGGCTGCTCGCGGCCGGTGGCAGCGACCCCGAGCACGCCCCGGCCGGCGACGTGCCGGTCGCACCCGTCGCGCACACCGGGAGCGTCGTGCTCGGTTCACGGGTGCGGCCGGGCTGGTTCGCGCAGAACCACGCGCACCCCGAGCTCGTCGGCCGGACGCTGCTGGAGGTCCTGCACCGCGGCGACGGGCACCGCGTCGGGCTGGGCCGTGAGGCGGCGAGCCGTGCGCTGGACCGCTACGAGCTCGTCGACGCGGCCGAGCAGCGCTACGAGACGCTGTCGGGCGGGCAGCAGGCGCGGCTGCAGATCCTGCTCCTGGAGCTCGGTGGTGCGACCCTGCTGCTGCTCGACGAGCCGACGGACAACCTGGACCTGCACTCGGCCGAGGCGCTCGAGGCGGGGCTGGCGGCGTTCGAGGGCACCGTCCTGGCGGTGACGCACGACCGGTGGTTCACGCGCACGTTCGACCGCTTCCTCGTGTTCGGCGCCGACGGCTCGGTCGTCGAGACGCCGGAGCCCGTGTGGGACGCGGGACGCGTGCAGCGGGTGCGCTGAGGGCGTGGGCGTCGTCCCGGGCGTGCTCCGGGGCGGTTCCGGGGCGCCTCCAGGGAGCCCAGCGGACGCCGGTTTGGCCCTGGGTGGACCGTGCCGTAGTCTGTTGTGTCGTTGTGCGTCCCCTGTCGCGCACCGGTGGCTTCTCACCACCGGGTGCCGATGGCCGTCCTGGTGCGATCCCACTCGCCGGGCGGGATGCTCCGGCAGCCATCCTCGGCCGGTCGCCCTGCGCGCCCGGCCACGACACGTATCACGAGACAGAGGCACCCCGTGCGCACGTACACCCCGAAGCCCGGCGACGTCGAGCGGAACTGGTACGTCATCGACGCGACCGACGTCGTGCTCGGCCGCCTGGCCAGCCACGTGGCCACGCTGCTGCGCGGCAAGCACAAGGCGACCTTCGCCCCCCACGTCGACGGCGGTGACTTCGTCATCGTCATCAACGCGGAGAAGGTCGCGCTGACCGGCAACAAGCGTGAGACCAAGCTCGCGTACCGCCACTCCGGCTACCCGGGTGGCCTGCGGGCGACCCGTTACGCCGAGCTCCTCGAGAAGCACCCCGAGCGGGCGATCGAGAAGGCCGTCCGCGGCATGCTGCCCCACACGACCCTCGGTCGTGGACAGCTCAGCAAGCTCAAGGTCTACCGCGGTGCGGAGCACCCGCACGCGGCCCAGCAGCCGAAGCCGTTCGAGCTGACCCAGGTGGCGCAGTAAGCCCCCGGCTGCTGCGGCAGAGAAACTAGAACGCGAGGATCCCGTGGCTCAGACCACCGTCGAGACCGAGTACGAGGGCGACGACACGCCCACCAGCTACACCTCCGAGACCGCTGCGCCCACCGGCCGCGGACAGTCCCTCACGGCACCGGGCCAGGCGCTCGGCCGCCGCAAGGAGGCTGTCGCCCGCGTCCGTCTGGTGCCCGGCACCGGCCAGTGGAAGATCAACGGCCGTGCGCTCGAGGAGTACTTCCCCAACAAGGTGCACCAGCAGCTCGTCAACTCCCCGCTGAAGCTCGTGGACGTCGAGGGTCGTTTCGACGTCGTCGCGCGCATCACCGGTGGTGGCGTCTCCGGCCAGGCCGGCGCCCTGCGTCTGGGCATCGCCCGGGCGCTGAACGCCATCGACGAGGAGAACAACCGCCCGGCCCTGAAGAAGGCCGGCTTCCTCACGCGTGACGCGCGTGTGGTCGAGCGCAAGAAGGCGGGTCTGAAGAAGGCCCGCAAGGCGCCGCAGTACTCGAAGCGCTGACCCCAGCGCCTCGGCCCGATGGCCTCGGCGGTCGACAGACCGCCGAGGCCATCGGCATGTCGGGAAGCAGGGCAGCACCGGCGCGCAGCGTGCGGCGCCGCGGACGGATCAGTCAGGACGTCGGGCGCGGGACCCCTCGGGGGGGCCGCCGACCGGCACGCGAAGGAGTCAGGTGATGGGTCGTCTGTTCGGTACCGACGGGGTGCGTGGTCTGGCGAACCGCGATGTCACGGCGGAGGTCGCGCTCGACGCGTCCGTGGCCGCCGCGCACGTGCTCGCCACCCGGGGAGCGTTCGCCGGGCACCGGCCACGTGCCGTGGTGGGACGCGACCCGCGGGCGTCGGGGGAATTCCTCTCGGCGGCCGTCTCCGCCGGCCTCGCGTCGGCCGGGGTCGACGTGGACGACGTGGGCGTGCTGCCCACCCCCGCCGTGGCCTACCTGACCGCGGCCCGGGGCGTCGACCTGGGCGTCGTGCTCTCGGCGTCGCACAACCCGATGCCGGACAACGGCATCAAGTTCCTCGCCCGGGGCGGCCAGAAGCTCGACGACGACGTCGAGGCGGCCATCGAGGCACGCATGGGCGAGGCGTGGGACCGGCCCACGGGGGCCGACGTCGGACGGATCCGCATCGACAACGGCCAGGCGGGTCGCGAGTACGTCGACCACCTCGTCACGACCGTCGGCACGCGGCTGGAGGGTCTGCGGATCGTCGTCGACTGCGCCAACGGCGCGGCCAGCGAGGTCGGGCCCGCCGCGCTGCGGGACGCGGGTGCGGACGTCGTCGTCATCAACGCCTCGCCGGACGGTCGCAACATCAACGAGGCGTGCGGGTCGACGCACCCCGAGCAGCTGCAGGCCGCCGTCGTCGCCGCGCACGCCGACCTGGGTGTCGCGCTCGACGGCGACGCCGACCGCTGCCTCGCGGTCGACGCGCAGGGTGTGCTCGTCGACGGGGACCAGATCATGGGCGTCCTCGCCGTCGCGCTGCACGAGCGCGGCGCGCTGCCGCACGGCACCCTCGTGACGACCGTGATGAGCAACCTGGGGTTGCGGATCGCCATGCGGGAGGCGGGCATCGCGACCGTCGAGACCGGCGTGGGCGACCGGTACGTCCTCGAGGCCATGCGTGCCGGCGGCTACGGCCTGGGCGGCGAGCAGTCCGGTCACATCATCCTGGCCGCGCACGCCACGACCGGTGACGGTCTGCTCACGGCGTTGCAGCTCGCCGCGCGCGTCGTCGAGACCGGCCGTCCCCTGGCGGACCTCGCGGCGATCGTGCGGCGCCTGCCCCAGATCCTCGTCAACGTGCCCGGTGTGGACCGCGCGCGCACCGACGACCCCGTGCTCGTCGACGCCGTCGCCCACGCGGAGAAGCTGCTCGGCGACTCGGGGCGGGTGCTGCTGCGCCCGTCGGGCACCGAGCCGCTGGTGCGGGTCATGGTGGAGGCGGGGACGCAGGACGAGGCGGAGCGCATCGCGCACGAGCTGGCCGACGTGGTCCGCACACGTCTGGCGCTCTGACGCAGCGGCACGACGGAAGGGGCCGACCGTGGTGGACGGACGGGACGGGGTCGTGCGGGACCTGGTGCTGCGCACGCTCGACGCGGCGCACGCCGCGGGACCGGACGCCGTCGCCCCGATCGTGCAGGCGGGTCACCCCGTGCTGCGGGCGTCGACGGTCTCCTACGACGGGCAGGTCGACGCGGCCGAGCTGACGGACCTGCTGGCGCTCATGCGCCGCACGATGCGGGCGGCGCCGGGCGTCGGGCTGGCCGCGCCGCAGATCGGCCTGCCGCTCGCGCTCGCGGTCGTCGAGGACCCCGGGGCGGGCGACGACGACGTGGCGCGCGTGCGGGAGCGCCCGCAGCTGCCGTACCGGGTGCTCGTCAACCCGTCGTACGTGCCCGCGGGCGACGACGTCGCGGCCTTCTACGAGGGCTGCCTGAGCGTCGTCGGCTACCAGGCGGTGGTCCCGCGGCCCCGCGCCGTGCACCTCACGGGGCTCGACGAGACCGGCGCGCACCTCGACGAGGTGCTCACGGGCTGGCCCGCGCGGATCGTCCAGCACGAGACCGACCACCTGCGGGGGACGCTCTACGTCGACCGGGCCCTGACCCGCTCGCTGTCCGCGACGGACGCCTGGGGCGCACACTGGGGTGCGGAGCCCGTCCCGCGCGCGGCCGCGCGGGCGCTGGGCTTCGAGCTGCCGGGCACGGCACGAGGCGGTGCCGGGGAGGAGTCGCCATGAAGCCGTTCCTGTTCCTGGGCGTGCGTCCCGAGGACGGGCCCGCGGACGACGAGTACGCGGCCGTGCTGCGGTGCACCGGCCTCGACGAGTCGACCATGCGGCGGGTCCGTCTGGAGGCGGCGCCGCTGCGCGACGTCGACCTGGACGACTGGTCCGGCATCGTGCTGGGTGGCGGGCCGTTCTGCGTCAGCGACCCGGAGCCCACCAAGTCCGCCGTGCAGCGCCGGGTCGAGGCCGACCTCGCGCGGCTGCTCGACGCGGTGGTCCCGGCGGACGTGCCGTTCCTCGGGGCCTGCTACGGCATCGGCACCCTCGGGCGTCACCAGGGCGGCGTGGTCGACGGGCAGCACGCGGAGCCGGTCGGTGCGGTCACCGTGGAGCTCACCGCGCAGGGCGTGGCGGACCCTGTCCTGGGGGCAGGACCGGCCACGTTCCAGGCGTTCGTGGGGCACAAGGAGTCGCTGAGCGTGCTGCCGCCGCACGCCGTGCTGCTCGCGACGTCGGCCGGCGCGCCGGTCCAGGCCTTCCGGGTGGGCCGCAACGTCTACGCCACCCAGTTCCATCCCGAGCTGGACGTCGCCGGGCTCGAGACCCGCGTCGACGCCTACCGGTTCGACGGGTACTTCGACCCCGAGGAGGCCGAGGACGTGGTCGCCGCCGCGCGCCGCAGCGGTGTGCACACCGTGCCGCCGGTGCTGCGGGCGTTCGTCGAACGACACGTCCGTCCACGGGACCACGGGCGCTCCCGCACCGTCATCCCCGGGAACGGGATCGGGGTCGCTCGGGGTTGATTCGGGGGGTGCCCCCATGTACGGGCCGCGGACCGGCGCCTAGCGTGGTCGTGTCGGCCTCGTCGGGGGGTGGGCACGACGAGGGGAGAGCACGTGCTCGAGCAGTGGGTGCTGGAGATGGCGGCGTCGCCGGGGGTCTTCGCGGCGTTGTTCGTGTTCGCCACCGTCGACGGCATCTTCCCTCCGATCCCCAGCGAGTCGGTCGTGATCGCGCTCTCGTCGCTGTCCACCTCGACGGGGAGTCCCGTGCTGTGGGCGGTCGTGGTGGTCGCGGCGCTCGGCGCGTTCACGGGTGACCAGCTCGCCTACCAGGTCGGCACGCGGGTCCCCGTCCGCCGGCTGCGCCTGTTCCGCGGCCGGCGCGGCCAGCGCGTCCTCGACTGGGCCGAGCACGCGCTGCGCGAGCGCGGGGCGGCGTTCATCATCGCCGCCCGCTACATCCCCGTCGGCCGGGTCGCGGTCAACATGACCGCCGGTGCCCTCGGGTTCCGCCGCCGCCGGTTCGTCCTGCTCACCGCGATCGCCGCGGTGACGTGGGCGCTCTACTCGACGCTGATCGGGATCGGCACCGGTGTGGTGCTGGGGCACTCTCCGCTGGTCGGCGTCGCCACCGGGGTGGTCGGCGGGTTCCTCATCGGCCTGGCAGTCGACCAGGTGCTGCGGCGGTGGCTGGGGATCGACACCCCGGCGGTCCCGGCGGCGTCGACCGGTGAGGACGGGGAGCCGTCACCGTCGGGGGACCCGGCCGGTCACGGTGGGGTCCGCACCGACGTGGCCGCGCACCGCAGCGAGGACACGGCCGCATGACTCGTGGTCGAGGTCACAATGACCTCGCGGAGGTGTCGGTGTGACAACGATCCGGTATCGACCGTCCGGGTGACCGCGCAGGGCCGCGTCGGGCGACCTACCGTAGGACCAGGACGACGTCGACGTCGGCCTCCCCGCGCACGCGAGGCCCCCGGCCACCACCCGGGGGTCGTCCGTCGTGCGTCCGGGGTCGGCGACCAGGCGGGAGTACGAGGGTGCGAGCAGCGGGACGAGGCGCGGCGGTAGCCGTCGCCCTCGCGCTCGGCGGCTGCGCCGGCCCCGCGCCCGCGGCTCCCGACGCGGCCACGGCCGAGGTCCGCACCGACGCCAGCTGTCTGGACGCCGGGGTGCTCGAGGCCCTGGGCCTCGAGCTCGACGCGTCACGTGCGGCCGACGCGCCGGCCCCGGCCGCCCGCGGCCTGCCGCCCGCGGACTTCGTGGCGGACACCGCGCTCGTGTGCGACCGCGGCGAGACGCTGCGCGACTCGGCGGGCCGGTGGTGGGCCGTCACCGCCACCCGGCTCGAGGGCGACCTCGACCCCCTCGTCGACCTCGTGACCCGCGCGGCCCCGGGGGAGTGCGGCACCGCCGTCGTCCCCCAGGTCTGGCTGGTCGACGCGATGGGGGCGGCCGTGCTGCTCCCCGCCGACGCGGCCTGCGAGGGTGCCGCGACCGCCGAGGCGCTCGACGCCCTCGACGTGCTCGACCGCACCGAGCACCCGGTCGCGCTCGCGCAGCCGGTCGCCGCCTCCGCCCCTTGACCGGCCCGCGCCGCGGACGTCAGATCTTGCGCAGCCGCACCCGCTGGACGGCGTGGTCCGGCCCCTTGGTCAGGACCAGCGTGGCCCGGCTGCGGGTCGGCAGGATGTTCTCCTCGAGGTTGGGCGCGTTGATGCTGTCCCAGATGCTCTCGGCGCGCGCCACCGCCTCGTCGTCGGACAGCGACGCGTAGCGGTGGAAGTACGACTCGGGCCGCGCGAACGCCGTGGCGCGCAGCGAGAGGAAGCGGTCGATGTACCACTGCTTGACGTCGGACGTGCGGGCGTCGACGTAGATGGAGAAGTCGAAGAAGTCGCTCAGCGCCAGGTTGGAGGTGCCCTCGAGCGTCGGGCGGGCGGGCTGCAGGACGTTGAGGCCCTCGACGATGAGGACGTCCGGCTGGCGCACCACGACGTGCGCACCGGGCACGATGTCGTAGGTCAGGTGGTCGTACACCGGGACGGTGACCTCGGGGCGTCCCGCCTTCACCTTCGACACGAAGCGCAGCAGGGCCCGGCGGTCGTACGACTCCGGGAACCCCTTGCGCTGCAGCAGCCCACGGCGCTCGAGCTCGGCGTTCGGGTGGAGGAACCCGTCGGTCGTCACCAGCTCCACCCGCGGGGTGGCGGGCCACCGGGCGATCAGCTCGCGCAGGAGCCGTGCGGTCGTCGACTTGCCCACGGCCACCGAGCCGGCCACGCCGATGACGAAGGGCGTGCGACCGACGTCCTCCCGCAGGAACGTGCTCGTCGCGTGGTGCAGACCGCGGGTCGCCTGGATGTACAGGTCGAGCAGACGTGACAGGGGCCGGTAGATCGCGTCGACCTCGGCCAGGTCGATCGGGTCGCCCAGACCACGCAGGCGCTCGACGTCGTCGTCGGTGAACGGCAGGGGCGTCGAGGCCGACAACCGGGTCCAGGCAGCACGGTCGAGGTCGACGTACGGGGTGGCGGGGACCAGGGACGGCACCTGACGATTGTTCCCCATGACGGGTGTTGTGCCGTCGCGCCGCGCGAGGCCGTCGGGCGGAGGTTGGCCCGTTAGGATCGGGCGCATGTGCGGAATCGTCGGGTACGTGGGCAGCGCCGGTCCGAGCGGGCGGCCGTTGGACGTGTCGCTGGAAGGGCTCCGACGGCTGGAGTACCGGGGCTACGACTCGGCGGGCGTGGCGCTGGTCGTCCCTGGCGGCGAGCTCGCGGTCGCGAAGAAGGCGGGCAAGCTCGCCAACCTCGTCGAGGAGCTCGACGCGCGCCCGCTGCCCCCGGCGACCGCGGCGATCGGCCACACCCGCTGGGCCACCCACGGCGGCCCGACCGACGTCAACGCGCACCCGCACGTGGCCGGCCGCCTCGCCCTCATCCACAACGGCATCGTGGAGAACTACGCCGTCCTCAAGGCCGAGCTGCTCGCCGAGGGTGTGGAGTTCCTGTCGGAGACCGACACGGAGGTCGTCGCGCACCTGGTGTCGCGTGCCTACGACGCGAGCAAGGACCTCACGGCGGCCCTCGCCTCCGTGGCACGGCGTCTCGAGGGCACGTTCACCCTGCTGGCCGTGCACGCCGACCTCCCCGACACGGTCGTCGGCGCCCGTCACGACTCGCCGCTGGTCGTCGGGCTCGGTGACGGCGAGAACTTCCTCGGGTCGGACGTCGCGGCGTTCATCGGCTCGACGCGGCGGGCCCTGGAGCTCGGGCAGGACCAGGTCGTGACCATCACGCCGACGTCCGTGACCGTGACCGACCTCGACGGCAGTCCCGTGCAGGCCACGCCCTACACCGTGGACTGGGACATCAGCGCCGCCGAGAAGGGCGGCTTCCGGTCCTTCATGGACAAGGAGATCCACGACCAGCCGCAGGCCGTCTCCGACACGCTGCTCGGCCGCCTGGACCTGGCCGGTCGCCTGGTCCTCGACGAGATGCGGATCGACGAGACGGTGCTGCGCTCGGTCGACAAGATCGTCGTGGTCGCGTGCGGCACGGCCGCCTACGCGGGGCACGTGGCCAAGTACGCCATCGAGCACTGGTGCCGCATCCCGGTCGAGGTCGAGCTGGCGCACGAGTTCCGGTACCGCGACCCGGTGGTCGACGAGCGGACGCTCGTCGTGGCGATCTCCCAGTCCGGCGAGACCATGGACACGCTCATGGCGCTGCGGCACGCCAAGGAGCAGGGCGCCACGACGCTCGCCATCGTCAACACGCACGGGTCGACCATCCCGCGCGAGGCCGACGCGGTGCTGTACACCCACGCCGGGCCCGAGATCGCGGTCGCGTCGACCAAGGCCTTCCTCGCCCAGATCACCGCCGCCTACCTGCTCGGCCTGTACCTCGCCCAGCTGCGCGGCAACAAGTTCCCCGACGAGGTCGCGGCCACGCTCGCCGAGCTGCGGGAGATGCCGGACAAGATCCAGCAGGTGCTCGACCGCTCGGACCGGGTCCGGGAGATCGCCCGGTGGATGGCCGACACGCAGTCGGTCCTGTTCCTCGGCCGGCACGTCGGCTACCCGGTGGCGCTGGAGGGTGCGCTCAAGCTCAAGGAGCTGGCCTACATCCACGCCGAGGGGTTCGCCGCGGGCGAGCTGAAGCACGGCCCGATCGCGCTGATCGAGCCCGGGCAGCCGGTCTTCGTCGTGGTCCCCTCACCGCGCGGGCGCAACTCGCTGCACTCCAAGGTCGTCTCCAACATCCAGGAGATCCGGGCCCGCGGCGCCCGCACCCTGGTGGTCGCGGAGGACGGGGACGAGGCGGTCGTGCCGTACGCCGACGAGGTGTTCTCCGTGCCGCAGAGCTCGACCCTGCTGGCGCCGCTGCTGGCGGTCGTCCCGCTGCAGGTGTTCGCCTCCGAGCTGGCGCACGCCAAGGGCCTCGACGTGGACCAGCCGCGCAACCTGGCGAAGTCCGTCACGGTCGAGTGACGCCCGCCCAGGGTGCCGGGGGTGCCGGGTGATCGTCGGCGTCGGCATCGACGTGGTCGACGTCGCGCGGTTCATGGCGACGATCGAGCGGGTCCCGGCGCTGCGTGCCCGGCTGTTCACGCCGGACGAGCGCGACCTGCCCGACACGTCGCTGGCCGCCCGGTTCGCGGCCAAGGAGGCGATCGCGAAGGCCCTGGGCGCACCGCCGGGCATGAGGTGGCAGGACGCGACGGTGCGGCGCGTCGCGGGCGCGCAGCCGGTCGTCGAGGTCGTCGGCACCGTCCTGGCACGCGCCCAGGAGCTGGGGGTCGACCGGTTCCACCTGTCGATCTCGCACGACGCGGGCATCGCGTCGGCCGTCGTCGTCGCCGAGCGCGACGCCTGACCACCCGCCGGACGCGCGACCGTGTGCGCCCGCCGCCCTGACCGGGCCGCGCTCGCGCTGCGTGCGGGCGGGACCGACCGGGCGCAGGGCGGGCAGAGCGACGGGTCGCCCCCTCCCCGCGGGGAAGGGGCGACCCGGTACGGCGCTCAGCGCAGGCGCGGGGCGACCTCGCGTGCGAACAGCTCGATGCCGGAGCGGTCGTAGGCCGCCTCGGCGAAGTAGCAGATCGCGTACGTCATGCCCAGGCCCTGCAGCTCGCGCAGCTTCTCGACGATCTGGTCCGGCGTGCCGACGAGCGGGCCGTTGCGGAACTCCTCGGCGACCGAGGGGGCCTTCGCGGGCACCGTGTTCGCGTAGTGCTCCTCGATCCACGCGATGCGGTCGTCGACCTCGGCCTCCGTCGCGCCGATGACGACGTTGTAGTTGGCCGAGCGCGTGATCTCGTCGAAGTTGCGGCCGATCGCGTCGCAGTGGTCGCGCAGCACCTGCGACTTGTGGGCGAAGCCCGCGGGCGATCCGTCGAAGTTGGTGTACTGCGCGTGCTCGGCGGCGATGCGCAGCGTCTTCTTCTCCCCGCCCCCGGCGATCCACAGCGGCGGCCCGTCCACCTGCAGCGGCAGGGGCGAGAGCTGGGCGCCGTCCACCTGGTAGTGCTCGCCGTGCAGGGTCGCGGTGCCGTTGGTCCACATCTGCTTGAAGATCTGGACGCCCTCGTCGAGCATCGCGATGCGGGTGCCGGCGGACGGGAACCCGTACCCGTAGGCCAGCCACTCGTGCTCGTACCAGCCGGCGCCGATGCCCATCTCGACCCGGCCGCCCGAGATCACGTCGGCCGTCGTGGCCACCTTGGCCAGGTAGGCCGGGTTGCGGTACCCCATGCACGTGCACATCTGGCCGAGCCGGACGCGCGAGGTGGAGGCCGCGAACGCGTTGATGAGGCTCCAGGCCTCGTGGGTCGCCTCGCCGTTGGGCTCGGGGACCGCGTGGAAGTGGTCGTAGACCCAGATGGACTCGAAGACGTCGCCGTCGTCGGCCCACCGGGCCAGGCCGTGCATGACCTTCCAGTGGTCGCGGGCGTCGATGCCCGTGAGGTCCTGCCGCCAGCCCTGGGGGATGAAGAGTCCGAAGCGCATGGGACGCACGCTACCCGCGCGCGCCCCTCACGGCCTCGCAGCGGCAAGCGTGTGCCGCCGCTGCTCAGAGGAGCCCGGGGTCGTCCGTGCGGTCGAAGGGCACCGGCAGGGCCGCGACGACCTCCGGGTCCTGCCACTCCGGGTACCAGTCGTGCAGCGTCAGTCGGCCGCCGGAGAACCGCATCAGCACGAGCTCGTACTGGAAGACCAGGCACGCGGCCTGCGCGGTCCGTGCCGCGACGACCGCGGACACCACGGCGAGGTCCTGCCGGGCCTGTTCGTACCCGTCGGACTTCGGGTCGAGCCAGAGGCTCACCTCGACGTCGACGTGCTCACCGAGCGCCTCGTCGAGTGTGGCCTGCAACGACGGACTGGTCACGGGCTGGGCGTGACCCGTCAGGGAATCGTCGTCCGGCCCGCGCCCTCGGGCAGCGAGGCCGTCCTGCAGCGCGGCGTCCACGTCCTCCGACGTCCGGCTGGTGCGCAAGGCGAGCGAGTAGATGAACACGGATCCCCTTCGGACGGGTACGGCGCCGGGCCTGGACGTGGACGGGCGGTCAGAAGCGTAGGTGGCTGACGGCACCGTCCTCGACGACGAGCACCTCCCGTAGCCCCTCCACCGGCTCCGCGCGCAAGGCAGCGATGACCTGGGCGCGGGTCACGACAGTGTCGTCCAGGTTGAGGACGATGCGCGACGTCTGACCGGACTGGATCTTCTTGTCGATGGCGGACCGGACGTTGCGGGCCGTGGGGGTGGAGGGGGACAGTGCGTCGAAGACGCGTCCCTCGATCAGGTAGTCCGGCTTCTTCCGTCCCGGCACCACGGGGTTCTGCACCACGTCGTACCCCTCCCGGGCCAGGGTCCTCGCACTGTCGTTCTCGCGTTCGAGGCTCCGGCGTGTCGGCGGGTCGTCGCGGGGCTTGATCCGGGTGGGGCGCCCGCCGGGGACGGCTTCGGGGTCGGGCGCGCGGGACGGCAGCGTGGGGTCACTGTGGACCAGATCCAGGATCCGCCGCCGCCACGACGCGGGCAGGTGCTTCACGGCCTTCTGCAGGATCTTCCCGACGACCCCGACGCCGATGAGGGACGTCAGGGCCAGCCCGAGCTCCAGCGACCCGAGCTTGACGAGGTCCTGCCCGGCGATCTTGCCCTCGCCCCAGTCGGCAGCCACGTCGAGGAAGTCCCCGACGGCGACAAGGGTGAACCCGACGCCGAGGACCTTCAGACCGAAGGAGAGCCCCGCGACCGCGCCGGCCGCACCGCCCGGCACAGCGCCGACGCCGAACCCGAAGACCGCGCCGGCGGCGGTGCCGCCCATGGCGCCGATGATCGCCAGCGCGACGGACAGCACGACCCCGACGACCACCAGGATCCACCCGACGATCCGCAGGGCGTCGGCCAGGAACCGGAAGACCGCCACGTGCCGGCCGATGAACTCGCGGACCCCTGTCAGGTGGGTGTCGATCCACGTGCCGAGGTCGGCGGTGGTGCGCTCCCACCAGTCCCCGACGGCCGCACCGGCCTCGGTGACCGCCTCCCAGGCCTCGCCGGCGGTGTCGGGGACCCAGTCGGTGCCGTCGTCGACCGCGTCGGACACGTCGTCCCACCGGTCGGAGAACCAGTCGCCGATGCCGCGGGACTCCTCGGTCTGCCGCTGGTCGGCGGCGACCTCGGCCGAGGAGGTGGCCGCCCAGGTCAGGGTCGTGCCGCCGTCACCGATGGGGGAGGAGGTGAACGGCACGGCGAGGGGTGCGGGGTCCACGTCGAGCACGGGCAGCGGGCGGCCGGTCGTCCCGTACCGCAGCTGCTCCAGCGCCCGGGCCCGGTCCAGGTGCCGGTCGACCACGGGCAGCACGTGGGTGCCGAGGCGGTCACCGGCGCCCAGCACGTCGTCGAACCCCGAGGTGCGCACTCCGAGTGCCAGCGCCCGTGACCGCAGCGACCCCCAGTCCGCGTCCAGCGACTCCCGCACCGCCGCGACGTCCGAGCGCACACCCGCGACCGCGTCCGCGCTGACCTCCACCACGCGCACCGTCACGCACCTTCCCCGCCGTGTGACTGCCGCCCCGAGAGCCCGTCGGTCCGGAAAGTACCGGTCCGTGGCGACGCGCGGAAGCCGGTGTCCGGTGGGCAGCCGTCCGGGCGCGGTTCCCGCCGGCACGGCAGGATGGTCGGGTGCTGACCTCGTGGACCGCGGACGACGTGCGTGCGGCCGAGCGACCGCTGCTCGCGTCCGGGGTGCCGCTGATGGAGCGCGCGGCGTTCGCGCTGGCGGTGCACGTGGGGCGGGAGCTGCGTGCCACGCGCGGCCGTGTCGGCGGCGCGCGGGTGACGCTGCTGGTCGGGTCCGGCAACAACGGCGGCGACACGCTGCACGCCGGGGCGCTGCTGGCGCGACGCGGTGCGCAGGTCACGGCGCTGCTCACGTCGGACCGCACCCACGCCGGCGGTCTGGACGCCCTGCGGGCCGCGCACGGACGCGTCGTCCCGACGCTCGACGACGCCGCTGCGGACGACGCCGCACAGGATCTGGCGCGCGCGGACGTGGTGCTCGACGGGCTGCTGGGCATCGGCGGGCGCGGCGGGGTGCGCGGCCCCGGCGCGCGCCTGCTGGCCCGGCTGCGGACCCTCGACGCCGACGCCCGCCCGCTGGTCGTCGCGGTCGACGTGCCCTCCGGGGTCGGCGTCGACGACGGCACCCGCACCGGTGAGGTACCGGATGTCGACCTCACGGTGACCTTCGGCGCGTGCAAGCCGGCGCTGCTGCTGCCACCCGCGGCGGATGCGGCAGGTCGCGTCGAGGTGGTCGACCTGGGGCTGACGTTGCCGCCCCGCCCCGCCGTGGCGCGGCTCGAGGCGACCGACGTCGCCGCCCTGTGGCCGTTGCCGGGCCGTGACGCGCACAAGTACGTGCGCGGCGTGCTCGGCGTGGTCGCGGGGTCGGCCCGGTACCCGGGTGCCGCGGTGTTGCAGGCGGCGGGCGCGGTCCGTGCCGGTGTCGGCATGGTGCGCTACCTCGGGTCGGCCGGACCGCAGGTGCTGGCGGCGCACCCGGAGGTCGTCGTCGGGGAGGGGCGCGTGCAGGCGTGGGTCGTCGGCTCCGGCGTCGCGCCCGACGACCCCGAGCAGCGCGCCCGCGTGCGCGACGCGCTGAGCCACGCGCTCGCGCACGACGAGCCGGCGGTGGTCGACGCGGGCGCGCTCGAGATCCTGCCCGACCGGGTGCCGCCCCACGTGGTCCTCACGCCGCACGCGGGGGAGCTCGCCGCACTGCTCGTCGCGCGTGGTGCGCACGCCACCCGCGCCGAGGTCGAGGCGGCGCCGCTGGTCCACGCGCGCCGCGCGCACGACCTGACGGGTGCGACCGTCCTGCTCAAGGGCGGCACCACGGTCGTCGTCGGGCCCCACGGCGCGGCGTACGCCCAGGCAGACGGCCCGTCGTGGCTGGCGACCGCCGGTGCCGGCGACGTCCTGGGCGGCGTGCTCGGTGCCCTGCTGGCCGGCCGTTCGGCCGACGCGGTGGCTGACCCGACCCTGCCGGCGGCGCTCGCGGCCGCCGCCGCGCTCGTCCACGGGCGCGCCGCGCACCACGCCAACCCCGGGGGGCCGGTGTCCGCCGGGGACGTGGCCGACGCGCTGCCCGCCGTCGTCGCCGGGCTGCTGCGCGCATGACCGGACCCCGCGCACCGGGCCCGGCCCCCGCGGACCACGTCGTCGAGCCGCTCGCCCCGGCGCTGGAGCGGCGGCTGCGGGCGCTGCTGGGCGTCGGCGGACGGCGCGTGCTCGGCATCGCCGGTGCACCGGGCGCCGGCAAGTCCACGCTGGCGGCCCAGGTGGCCGCGACGCTCGGGGACGCCTGCGTCGTCGTGCCGATGGACGGGTTCCACCTCGCGCAGGCCGAGCTGGAGCGGATCGGCCGCGCCGACCGCAAGGGGGCGCCGGACACGTTCGACGCCGACGGCTACGTCGCGCTGCTGCGGCGGCTGCGCGTGCCCCGCCCCGGGCACGTCGTGTACGCCCCGGAGTACCGCCGGGACCTGCGCAACCCGGTGGCGGGTGCGGTCGCCGTGCCCGCCGAGGTGCCCCTGGTCGTCACCGAGGGCAACTACCTGCTGCTCGACGACCACGGGTTCGGTCCCGTCGCCGGGCTGCTGGACGAGTCGTGGTTCGTGGCGCCGCCGGACGACCTGCGCCTCGCCCGCCTCGTCGCGCGGCACGAGCGCTTCGGCAAGCCGCCCGCCGCGGCGCTGGCGTGGTCGACCGGCCCGGACGCCGCCAACGCCCGGCTGGTCGCGCCGACGGCCGCGCGCGCGGACCTCGTCGTCGGCCCGGACCTGCTGGGCTGAGCGGCCGGTCGCGCGTCCCCGGCGGGCCGGTCGGCCGTCGTCACGTGGCAGCGCACCGCGGTGAGAGACTGGCGGGCGTGAACGACTTCCCGGCACGTGCGGTGGTCGACCTGGGCGCCGTGCGTGGCAACGTCCGCGCCCTGGCGGCGCACGCACCGAGCGCGCAGGTCATGGCCGTCGTGAAGGCCGACGCGTACGGGCACGGGCTGGTGCCCGCCGCGCTCGCGGCACTCGAGGGCGGTGCCACGTGGCTCGGCACGGCGCAGGTCCCCGAGGCGCTGCACCTGCGACGGGCCGGGGTCACCGGCGCGCGGATCCTCACGTGGCTGTACGCCCCCGGTGCACCCCTGCGCGAGGCCGTCGAGGCGGACGTCGACCTGTCCGTCGCGTCGCGCTGGGCGCTGGACGAGGTCGTCGCCGCCGCCCGCACGGCGGGCCGCACCGCGCGTGTGCACCTCAAGGTCGACACGGGGCTGGGCCGCAACGGGCTCATGCCCGGCGACCTGCCCGACGTCCTCACGGCCGCGCTCGCGGCCGAGGCGGAGGGCCTGGTGCGCGTCGTCGGCGTGTGGTCGCACCTGGCGTTCGCGGACGACCCGGGCCACCCGGTGGTGCTGCAGCAGGCCGCGGTGTTCGCCGAGGCGGTCGCGCTCGTCGAGGCCGCCGGTGCGCGGCTCGAGGTGCGCCACCTGGCCAACTCGGCCGCCACGCTCACCGCACCGGCGCTGCACTGGGACCTCGTACGGCCCGGGATCGCGGTCTACGGGCTCTCGCCCGTGCCGCAGGTGGGCTCGCACGACCGGTTCGGGCTGGTGCCCGCCATGACGCTGGAGGCGCAGCTGGCGACGGTCAAGCACGTGCCCGCCGGGTCCGGGGTGTCGTACGGCCACGAGTACGTCGTGCCGCACGACACGGTGCTCGGCGTCGTGCCCCTGGGGTACGCCGACGGTCTCCCGCGGCACGCGTCGGGCAGCCGTGACCGGTGGGGCGGCCCCGTGCAGGTCGGCGGGCGTCGCCTGGGCGTCGCCGGGCGCGTGTGCATGGACCAGGTCGTCCTCGACCTCGGACCGGGCGCGCAGGAGGCCGCGGGCGACCGCGTCGTGCTGTGGGGCGACGGTCGTGACGGCGCCCCGACCGCCCAGGACTGGGCCGAGGTCGCGGGCACGATCTCCTACGAGGTGGTCACCCGCCTCGGTGCGCGCGTGCCGCGCACCTACGTCGACACCGAGCGCGGCGAGCCGGCGGTGGCCGCGCCGACCACGAGCACCGGAGGTGCCGCATGACCACGCAGGTCCGCCTGCCCGACGCCGAGGCGACGCGCGCGTGGGGCCGCGCTCTCGCGGGCGTCCTGAAGCCCGGTGACCTGCTCGTCCTCACCGGTGACCTGGGTGCCGGCAAGACGACCCTCACGCAGGGCCTCGGCGAGGGCCTGGGCGTGCGCGGGCAGGTCGCGTCGCCGACGTTCGTCATCGCGCGCGAGCACCCGCCGCTGCCGCGGCCGGACGGCACGCGGGGTCCCGCGCTCGTGCACGTCGACGCGTACCGCCTCGGGTCGCTGGACGAGGTCGAGGCGCTCGATCTCGACGCGGCGCTCGACGAGGCCGTCACGGTCGTGGAGTGGGGCGAGGGCTGGGTCGAAGGGCTGACGGACGACCGCCTCGAGCTGCGACTGGAGCGCCCGCACGGCGGTGTCGGCGACGACGTCGAGGACGCCGCCGCCGGTGAGCGGGTGCTCACCGTGCAGGGCGTGGGGGACCGGTGGGAGGGCGTCGAGCTGCCGGGTCAGGCCGCAGCGACGCCGACGGCACGCGAGCAGGGGGAGTCCTGATGCACCTGGGGATCGACACGTCGGACGAGGTCGCCGCGGCGCTCGTGCTGGATGACGTCCGCGCCGAGACGCTCTCCGACGGCGAGCCGCGCCGCCACGCCGAGCTGCTCGCGCCGCTGGTCGCCGAGCTGATCGAGCGGCAGGGGCGGTCGGTGCGGGACATCGAGAGCATCGTCGTGGGCACCGGGCCCGCGCTGTTCACGGGGCTGCGCGTGGGCCTGGTGACGGCCCGGGTCCTGGGCCTGGCGCTCGGTGTGCCCGTGCACGGTGTGCCGAGCCTGGACGCCGTGGCCGAGGCCGCGGCCCGGTTCGCCGACCTGACGGACGGCACGCCGCTGCTCGTCGTGACGGACGCGCGCCGCCGCGAGGTCTACTGGTCGCGGTACGAGGTACGTGACCGTGCCGCGGTGCCCGTCGCCGGCCCCGACGTCGCGGCACCGGCGGACGTCCCGCGGACCCCCGACGACGTCGTGCTGGGTGCGGGCCGCGACCTGTACCCGGAGGTGTTCGGCGCCCCCGACCCGCGCCTGGACGCGCGCTACCCGACGCTGCGCCACCCGAACCCCGCGCTCCTCGTGTGGATCGCGCAGCGTCGCCTCGCCGCCGGCGAGGATCTGCCCGCCGACCCGCTGTACCTGCGCCGTCCCGACGCCGTCCCCCCGACGGGGGCCAAGCGGGTCCTCGCGTGAGCGCATCCGTCGACGTGCTGGTCCGGCCGCTGGTCGCCGCCGACCTGTCCGCGCTCGACCGCATGGAGCGCACGCTGTTCGGGGTCAGCGCCTGGTCACGGCAGATGCTCGCGGACGAGCTCGTCGGGCCCGGGCGCACCTACGTGGGCGCGGAGCTGCCGGGCGGCTCGCTCGTCGGGTACGCCGGCATGTGGTTCGACGGTCGTGACGTCCAGATCATGACGGTCGCCACCGACCCGGGCTACCAGGGCCGCGGCATCGCCCGTCGCATGCTGGTCACCCTCCTGGACCGGGCGCGCGAGCTCCGTGCGGAGTCCGTGCTGCTCGAGGTGCGGGTCGACAACGCCCCCGCGATCCACCTCTACGAGAGCCTCGGGTTCACGCAGCTCGGCCGCCGCCGCGGCTACTACCAGCCGGAGAACGTCGACGCGTGGACCATGCAGCTGCTGCTGCCCCGCGGGACGGGTGCGCAGGAGGAGGAGCGATGAGCGCGGACACGGTACGCCGGCGGGTCCTCGTCGACGCGGACGAGCTGGCGCGGCTGCTGGCGGACGACGAGCCGCCGGTGCTGCTCGACGTGCGCTGGGCGCTGGGACGCACGGACGGCCACGAGCGGTACCTCGAGGCGCACCTGCCCGGCGCCGTGTACGTCGACCTCGACACCGAGCTCGCCGCGCCGCCGTCCCCGGCCGCGGGGCGGCACCCGCTGCCCGACGTGGCCGACCTGGAGCGGGCGGCCCGGCGCTGGGGCGTGCGCGAGGGGTCCGCGGTCGTCGCGTACGACGACGCGGGAGGCACCTCGGCCGCCCGTGCGTGGTGGCTGCTGCGCTGGGCGGGTGTGCGCGACGTGCGGATCCTCGACGGCGGCCTGCCCGCGTGGACCGGCGCCGGCTACCGCGTGGAGCCCGGTGAGGTGACCGCGGAGCCGGGTGACGTCGTGCTGGTCCCGGGGGGCCTGGGCACCGTCGACGCCGACGGTGCGGCGGACCTCGCCGTGCACGGTCTGCTGCTGGACGCGCGCGCGGCCGAGCGCTACGCGGGGCGGGTCGAGCCCGTGGACCCGCGTGCCGGCCACGTGCCCGGGGCGGTGAGCGCGCCGACGGCCGGGAACCTCACGGCGGACGGGCGGTTCCTCGACGCCGGGGCGCTGGCGGCCCGCTTCGCGGCGCTCGGCGTGCCGGTGCCCGGGGCCCCCGCGGGCACGGGGCACCCGACGCCCGGACCGGTCGGGGTCTACTGCGGCTCGGGGGTGACGGCCGCGCACGAGGTCGCGGCGCTCGCCTCGCTGGGTGTCGACGCCGCGCTGTACCCGGGCTCGTGGTCCCAGTGGTCGCACGACCCCGCGCGGCCGGTCGCCACGGACTGACGGACCGGCCGCGCCGGCGGGTCAGACCTCGCGCGCGACGACGTCCCACCCCAGGCGCGGGGCACGCGGCCGCTCGGTGCCGGTGCCGTCGGGCCACCCGACGTTGAGGACGGACAGCGTCCGCCACGAGGTGCCGGCGAGCAGGTCGGCGTCGATGGCGGCGGCGTCGATGCCCGTCATCGGGCCGACGCCCAGCCCGGCGGCGCGCAGGCCGACGACGAGGTAGCCGGTCTGCAGCCACGCGTTCTCGCGTGCCATGCGCTCGCGCACGTCGGGCACGCCGGCGAGGCGCTCGCCCGACGTGGGGGCGTGCGGCACCAGGGTGGGGAAGTGGTGGTGGAAGTCGGTGTCCGCCGCGACGACGAGCGTGAGCGGTGCCGCGAGGACGCGCTCCCGGTTGAACTCGGCCACGTGCGCCGCGAGGCGCTCGCGGGCCTCGGGGCTGCGGACGACGAGCAGGCGCAGCGGCGTCGAGTTGTTGGCGGTGGGCCCCCAGCGGACGGCGTCGTGGACGTCGCGCACCAGGTCGTCGGGCACGGGCGCGTCGCGGAACCGGCCCACGGTGCGGGCGTCGCGGAACAGCGCGGCGACGACCGGGGGGACCGGTGCGAGGGCGTCGGGGTCCGCAGCGCCCTCGAGCGCGGTCGGGTCGAGGGTCGGGTCGTCGATGATCTCGCTGGTGGTCACGGTCCCCGCAACAGTCCATGCGGACGCATCGATACCCCGGGGCAACCATGAGATCGGCCACGTCGTCGCGCGCGCCTATCCTGGACGGCGTGACTGCACCCCTCGTCCTCGGGATCGAGACCTCCTGCGACGAGACCGGCGTCGGCCTCGTGCGCGGTTACGACCTGCTCGTCGACGCCGTGGCCAGCTCGGTGGACGAGCACGCGCGGTTCGGCGGGATCATCCCCGAGATCGCCTCGCGCGCCCACCTCGAGGCGATGGTTCCCACGATCGAGCGCGCGCTCGCCACGGCGGAGGTCACGCTCGACGACGTCGACGCGATCGCGGTGACCGCGGGCCCCGGCCTCGTCGGGCCGCTGACCATCGGCGCCGCGGCAGCCAAGGCGCTCGCGGTCGGCCTGGGCAAGCCGCTGTACGGCGTCAACCACGTCATCGGGCACGCCGTGGTCGACGAGCTGGTGGACGGCGCGTTCCCCGAGCGCGTCATGGCACTGGTCGTGTCCGGCGGGCACTCGTCGCTGCTGATGATCGACGACACCGTGAACGTCACCGAGCTCGGCTCGACGCTCGACGACGCGGCGGGTGAGGCGTTCGACAAGGTCGGGCGCCTGCTCGGGCTGCCGTACCCCGGCGGTCCGCACATCGACCGCCTCGCGCGTGAGGGCGACCCGGAGGCGATCCGGTTCCCCCGCGGGCTCACCGCACCCAAGGACCAGGCGAAGCACGCCACGGACTTCTCGTTCTCCGGCCTCAAGACCGCGGTCGCGCGGTGGGTCGAGGCCCGTCGCGACGCGGGTGAGGACGTCCCGCTGCCGGACGTCGCGGCGTCGTTCGCGGCCGCCGTGGCCGACGTGCTCACCGCGAAGACGATCGCCGCGTGCCGCCGCGAGGGAGTCTCGACGCTCGTGGTCGGGGGTGGGTTCTCCGCGAACTCCCAGCTGCGGGACATGGCCGCGGCCCGCTGCGCGGAGGCGGGCATCGAGCTGCGCATCCCGCCGATCCGCTACTGCACCGACAACGGCGCGATGATCGCGGCGCTCGGGTCCGCGGTCGTGCGGCGCGGGATGCCGCCGTCGCCGCTGGACCTGCCGGTGGACTCGACGATGCCGCTGACCCAGGTCCTGGTCTGACCCCACCCTGGCGGGCGCCGCATCCGAGGGTCGTCAGGGCCGGGGCGTCCCCCACAGCCGCCACACGCGCGCGCCCAGCGCGAACGCGATCGACCCGAGACCCAGGGCGACGGCCAGCGGCTGCCACGCCGTCGCGAACTCGACGCCCATCGCGTCGTCGGTGCTCTCCACCGTGACCGGGGCCCACAGCCACGTGAGCTCCACGGTGCCGCCGCCCATGGCAGCGACCGCCTGCGTGGCCCCCACGGCCCACGCGCAGGCCAGGTACACGGGGAACGCGGCCCCGACCAGGAAGGCGAGCACGGCGCCGTCCGTCCAGCGCGGGCGCGGCCGGTCCAGCTCGGCGAAGTACGCCGCCGCGAGGCGGGAGGGCCGGCCGAGGTCGCGCAGCGCCGCCGCCATGCCGACGCGCGACGCCTCGTCGAGCGCGGACGCGCGCAGGTCCCGGCGGATCTCGCGAGCGGCACGCCGCGGGTAGTCGTCCATCGCCTGCGCGAGGCGCCACAGCCACACCTCGAGCCGGAGCCGGTCCCGGCGCCCGACGTGCAGGCCCGGCTGTGGGGCGGGTCGCCCCGGCAGGTCGGCGGTGAGGGTCATGGGGTCCTCCTCGGGTGGTCGGCGCGGGGTGGGACGTACGGGTGGACGTCGGGCGGGGGAACGGCGTCGAGGACGCCCTCGACGGTGTGCACGAGCGTGTCCCAGGCCGCCCGCCGCTCGTCCAGGGCGGCCACGCCCGGTGCGCTCAGGCGGTAGTACTTGCGTGCGGGGCCGGACGACGACGGGACGAGCCGCGACGTCACGAGCCCGTCGTGCTCGAGCCGGCTGAGGACGGGGTAGAGCGTCCCCGTCGACAGGTCGTCCAGGCCGGCCTCGCGCAGCGCCGTGACGAGCTCGTAGCCGTAGGTCTCGTCGTGCGCCAGCGCGGCGAGGACGAGCATCGGCAGCACGCCCTTGAGCAGCTGGGGGTCGCGGGGTCGGTGCACCGCTGAACAGTAACGCCGGGTAGCCGGCTATGCAAGATAGCCGGTCCTCGCGGTGTCCGGACGGGCGGGTCAAGGCCACCCGCCCCGGTGCCGACAGCGACGGGGTGAGCGATGTGTACGCCCTCCTCGTGGTCGTCGTCGGCCTCCAGCTGGTGTGGCTGTTCGTGCGTGACCTCGGCCCGCTCGGGCGGTGGCGGCTTCGCCGCCGCATGATCCGCAGGCTGGACCCCCACCTGTCGCCGCAGGACCGGGCCGTCGCCGTGCGTCACGTGCGCGAGATCGTCCCGGTCGCGCGGGCGCCGCGCGGGTTCGCGGCCCTCCCGCAGGGAGCGGACCCCGCCGTGCCCACCGTGCCGGTCCGCGTCGCGCCGCTCGGCGACGGTCGCCCCGGGGAGGCGTTCCTCGCGCCCGGTCCCAACGACCCGCGCGCGGGCCGCCTGGGGGAGGGCGGCAACCGGACGGACGTCGTCGTCGGGCTGGGTCCCGGGCGCGCGCTGCTCGTCGCGTGCAACGGTCGCGTCGGGGCGGTCACGCGCGGGGAGGTGATGCCCGCGGCCCCCGACCGTCCGGTCATGTGCCGCGCGCTCGGGGGCGACGGGACCCGCCACGTCGGTGACGTCGTGCACGCCGTGACGGCCGCCGGTCCCGCCTGGCGCACCACGTTCGTCGTGGGGAACCGGCGCGTCACGGACACGCACGTCGACCACGACGGGTGGGCCTTCGCCATCGGGGTGATGCGCGGTGACGCGGACACGGAGCTCGACGCCGACCGCTTCGTCGACGCCGTGCTCGCGACCTGGAGATGGCTGCCCGACGACCCCGCCGCACCTGCCCGCCCCGCCCCGCCCGACATCCCCGACGACCCGTGCGTCGCGACCGTGCCCGTCGCGGTCGGCGGACCCGGGGGCGTCGACGTCGCCTCGTGCCTGCTGCCGGCGGCGCCGACCGCCGTCGACGTGCCGGGGAGTGACGACACGTGGACGCACCTGTACGTGCGGCTCACGCGCGGTGCGGCGCTGGTCGTCACGTCGGCGCCGTCTGCCGACGGACGCGACGCCCGGACGGCGCTCGAGACGCCGTACGTGCACCCCTACGGGCCGTCGGTGCGCGCGGTGGGACCCGTCACGGCGCGGGCCACGCCTGCGGGTGACGTGCTGGTCCGCACGTTCGCCGTGGGGGACGGCGTGCTGCGCACCGAGGCGCGCGCCGACCGGGCGGGGCGCACCTGGACGTGGGCGCTGACGCGCACGGCGCACGACTCCGGCCCCGTGCCCGCACTCGACGGGCTCCTCGCGTCGTGGCGGTGGACCTGAGGTCGGCACCGACACCGCAGCACCCTGCGGTCAGAGCGGTCGACCCGCCGCCAGCTCCGCGACCAGTGCCCGCACCACCGGCTCGAGCTCGCCGGCATGACGCCGTGCCACCGCACGCTGCCGCTGGTACGACGCGCCGCGGCGCAGGATCGTGCGGACCTGCTCCAGCTCGGCGGTGCAGCCCAGCCGCTGCGCCACGGGCGCCAGCTCGCTGATCCACCGGCTCACCGAGTCCGTCACGAGCTCCTCGTCGCCCGCCGCGTTCGTGATGACGATCGCGTCCATGCCGTAGCGCGCCGAGCGCCACTTGTTCTCCTGCACGAACCACGGCGGCATCGTCGGCAGCGGCTCGCCCGCGTCGATCATCGACGAGAAGTGCTCGACCAGGCAGTGCGTGAGCGCGCTGATCGCCGTCACCTCGAGCAGGTTCGCGGCGCCGTCGGCGATCCGCATCTCCAGCGTCCCGAACCGCGGCGACGGGCGGATGTCCCACCGGACCTCGTCGACGCGGTCGATGACGCCGGTGTGGATCATGTCGCCCACGTACTGCTCGAGCTGCGCCCACCGCTCGAACTGCGGGGGCAGCCCCGCCGTCGGCAGCTGCTGGAAGAGCAGCGCGCGGTTCGACGCGTACCCCGTGTCCTTGCCGCCCCAGAACGGCGAGGACGCCGACAGCGACTGGATGTGCGGGAACACCGTCAGCATCGCGCGGCTCAGCGGCAGGACCTTGTCGCGGTCCTCGATGCCCACGTGCACGTGCACGCCGTAGATGAGCATCTGCCGGCCCCACCACTGGGTGCGGTCGATGAGGGTGGCGTAGCGCTCCTTGTCCGTCACGCGCTGCGTCGCCCAGTTCGCGAACGGGTGCGTCCCGGCGCCCATGAGCTCGATGCGCAGCGGGCTCGCGGCCGCGGCGACCTCGTCGAGCGCGCGCTGCAGGTCCGCGCCGGCCTCGGCGACGGTCGAGCACTTGCCGGACGACACCTCGACGGTGTTGAGCAGCAGCTCGGACGTGATGTGCGGGTGGTCGGCGCCCTCCGCGGGGCGCACGGCCTCGAAGATCGCCTGGGCCGCCTGACGCAGGTCGCCCGAGTCGGCGTCGACGAGCGCGACCTCCCACTCGATGCCGACGGTCGACCGCTCCGACTGCGCGAAGGGCAGGGCGACGGGCGCCGCCATCAGAGCGGCTCCACGACGAGGACCCGCTGCTGCCCGGCGACGCGCGTCAGGACGATCGTGCCCTCGGCGTCGCCCCGCAGGTCGAGCTGGCGCCGCAGCGTCTCGGGCACCACGGCGGTCCCGCGCTTCTTGATGGTCAGGCGGCCGACGCCCCGCTCGCGCAGGTACGTGCGCAGGCGCTTGAGGCCGAACGGCAGGTCGTCCAGCACGCGGTACGCCGTGGCCAGCGGGTGCCACGCGGTCCGGTCGGCGAGGGCGTCGGAGGTCACGTAGGCGATGGTGGGGTCGATCAGCCGTCCCCGCACGCGGTGCGCCACCGTGCCGACCAGGCCGGCGCGGATGACGGCGCCGTCCGGCTCGTACAGGTAGCCGCCGACCGGGCCGACGGGTGGTGCGTCGTCGTCGCCGTCGGGGTCCGCGCGCAGCGTGTGCGCCGCGCCGGCCCGCAGGACGAGCGCCGAGCGCCCGGGCCCGTCGGGTGCGAGCGGTCCGAACCACAGCCCGAGCTCGACCACCTCGCCGTCGGCCGACACCCACTGCGCCTCGGCGTCCACGGGCAGGTCCCGGTGCGCCAGCCCGGGGCCGAGCTTGAGGCCGAGCGCCGGGACGGTGCCGCGCACGGCGAGCACCTCGTCGAGCGGCGGGGAGTACGCCCGGGGGTCGAAGACGCGCCGCCCGGTGCCCGTGCGGCGTGCGGGGTCGGCGTACACGCCGTCGACGCCCTCGGCCGCCAGGTCGAGCGCGAGGCCGTCGCCCAGGCGTACCTGGACCTCCGGGAACGCGCGCAGGTTCACGGTCGCCAGCGCCGCGGTCGTCTCGTCGACGTCCGTGGCCAGCACCCGCAGCCCGACGCCCGCCATGGCGAGCGCGTCGGCGCCCAGGCCGCAGGTGAGGTCGGCGACGTACGTGCAGCCCGCGTCGCGGTAGCGGCGGGCGTGGTGCGCCGCGACCTCGAGGCGGGTCGCCTGCTCCAGCCCGTGCACCGTGAACAGCATGCCGTCGGCGAACTCGCCGAGCTTGGCGCGGGCCCGCAGGCGGAGCCGCGACTGCGTGAGCGCGGCGGCCACGAGGGCGGGGTCGAGCCCGTCCTTCTGCAGGCGCTCCGCGATCGGCAGCGCGAGCCGCTCGTCGTACGGGGGCAGGGCTTGCAGCAGCGCCCAGCCGTCGGGACTGAGGAGCTTGACCAGTCCGGCGTCGTCCACGGCCCCACCTTCCCACGCCCCTCGCCGTGGGGACACCACCCGACGTCCGCGCAGCGTGCGACGACGTGCACCGTGGTCACCCGCGTGGTCGTGTCGTTGGCACTCGGGTTGACCGAGTGCTAACGCGTTCCTAGAGTGAGGAGCTGGCACTCTCCCTGGGAGGGTGCCAACCGCTCCGGTGGCCCCGGCACCCGCGACGACGGCGGCGACGGTGCGGCGCAGACCCTGCCTGAACTACTCAACATGCGAAGGGGAGGTCCGCTGTGTCGGTCTCCATCAAGCCCCTCGAGGACCGGATCGTCGTCAAGACCCTGGAGGCCGAGACGACGACCGCGTCTGGTCTCGTCATCCCGGACAGCGCCAAGGAGAAGCCCCAGGAGGGCGAGGTCCTGGCGGTGGGCCCGGGTCGTATCGACGACAACGGCAACCGCGTCCCGCTGGACGTGGCTGTCGGCGACAAGGTCATCTACTCGAAGTACGGCGGCACCGAGGTGAAGTACGACGGCGAGGAGTACCTCATCCTCTCCGCGCGCGACATCCTCGCGATCGTCGCCTGACGACAGCTCGCAGCACGCCGCCCGGACGGCCGCCCGCCACCACGGCGGGTCGTCCACGGCACGACGAAGGCCCCCTCCCGCGGGAGGGGGCCTTCGTCGTCGTTGCTCGCCGGGTCCGGGCGGGAGCGGGGCCGGACCTGCTGCGGTCGGGCCGGACGTCCGTCACCCGTCGACGCCTGTCAGCGGTGACGGGCGTCGACGGGGACGGAGGTCAGGCGGTGACGCGGCGTCCGGCACGCTCGGCGAGGACCGCCGCGCGCTCCTCCTCGGACAGGCCGCCCCACACGCCGTAGGGCTCGCGGACCGCCAGCGACTGCTCGCGGCACTCGTTCAGCACGGGGCACGAGGCGCAGATGGCCTTGGCGGCCTCCGCGCGTCGGCGGCGGGCCGAGCCTCGCTCGCCCTCCGGGTGGAAGAACAGGTCCTGGTCGGCGTCGCGGCACGCGCCGTCGAACTGCCACTCCCACAGGTCCATCACCGGTCCGGGCAGACGCGAGATCTCGGCCATGTGCTCCTCCTTGGCTCCTGCGTTGACGTCCAGCGGCGACGCCGGGACGAAAGTCGGTGGTCGTCCACGGTTTCCCGGGTCGACGTGCCGCAACCGTACAACCGCGCCAGAAGTTGTTCAAGACCCTTCCTCGACGCGATCTCGTGACGCGTTTCACTGGCGCGATCTGGACGTCGGTGCAGGACGTGCGTCCGCGACCCGCGGCGGGTCCGGGAGGTCGCCACCCGGATCGCGCCACGGGACTGGCACAATCGCGTCATGGTCCCCGCAGGAGAGGAGAGCGTCGGCGCACCGGCGCTCACCGTCGCCGCCGTCGCGCGCCGTCTGGGCGTGGCTCCCGCGACGCTGCGCACCTGGGACCGGCGCTACGGGCTGGGCCCCTCCGAGCACTCCGCCGGCGCGCACCGCCGCTACACCGCGCAGGACCTCGAGCGCCTGCTGGTGATGCGGCGCCTCACCATCGACGGCGTCGCCCCGGCGGAGGCGGCGCGGCTCGCGCAGGCGCCCGACACGGGGCCGCCGCCGACGGCCGCCAGCGACGACCTGACGGGCCGGCTGCCCGCGGGGGTGCCCGACGCGCCACCCGCGGCCGGGGACGTCCCCGGCCGCGCGGCGCCCGGCGCCGGCGGTGTCGTCGCGCTGGTCGACGCCGCGCTGGCGGGCCGTGCGGACCGGTGCACCGCCCTGCTGGACACCGCCGGCACCGACCTCACGGTCTGGTGGTCCGACCTGGTGCAGCCCGCCCTCGCGGCGCTGGCGCGCCGCACGGTGGTCGAGCGGCCCGGGGTCGACGCCCGCGAGACCCTGCTCGGTGCCGTGCTCGCGGCGCTGCGTGCCCGGACCGCGGCCCCGCCGCCGACCGGTGCGCCGGTCGTCCTGCTGCTGCCGGTGCCGGGGGAGGTGCGTCCGGTCCTCGCGCACGTGCTGGCCGCCGCGCTCGTCGACGGCGGCGTCGACGCGCGGCTCGTCGCCGGGCCCGTGTCCACCCGGCACGCCGGCGAGCTCGCGCTCATGACCCGGGCCCGCGCCGTGGTCACGCTCTCCGAGTCGCCCGCGCCGGACCTGTCGGTCGTGGCACGGCTGGCGGGCGAGCGCACGGACCTGCCGCAGTTCGTCATGGTGGCGGAGGGTGCCGAGGACCGGGTGCCGCTCGACCGCACCGTGCACCGCGCCCGCACCCTGCCGGGCCTGCTGCACGAGGCGCTGGCGGCCGTCGCGCAGTCGTCGGCGCCATGACCCGGTGCCGTCCGGGACGCGACGGGTGACCCGTTCGCGTGACGACATAGCACGTGGGGCCCGACAACCGGGAGAAAACGGGACGCCAGATTCTCTCCGGTGCGTCCCGGAGGCTAACGTGACCCACCGGTAACGCCGATGCAGGCATGGACCCGTGCACGCATGTGGTAACCGGGATCGGCGCGAGGAGGAACCCCATGGCTGGAGTCGTGGTCTGCCACGGCTCGGCGACCGTGCGTGAGCGGCTCGTCGTGACATCGATCGGTGTGCCGTCGCTGGCGCCCGTGCGAGCTGCCGCGTCCGCGGACGAGCTCATCGCCCTGGCGCGACGCATCGCTCCCACCGTCGTCCTGCTCGACGCGCACCTGCCCGGTGCGGGCCCCGCCGAGGCGATCCGTCGCCTGCGCTCGGTCGCGCCCTCCGCGGCGGTCGTCCTGCTGGCCGGCCCCGAGGACGGTGAGGCGCTCGACCGGGCGCTGGCGCTCGGTGCGCGGGGCTTCCTCGCGCCCGACGTGGGCCGCGCGGAGCTCGCGGCCGTCGCCGCGCACGTGCAGGCGAGCCCCGTGACGTCGGTGCCGGGCGGTCAGCAGGCGGTGCCGCACCCGGCGTCGCCCCTGCAGGAGCCGCACGCGGCGCGCAGCGACGCCGGTGTCGCCGCCCGCACCGCCGAGCCGACCCCGGTGCTGACCAAGCGCGAGATCGAGGTGCTCGTCGGCATGAGCCACGGGCGGTCGAACGCCCAGATCGGCCAGGAGCTGTTCCTGTCCGAGGACACGGTCAAGACGCACGCGCGGCGACTGTTCCGCAAGCTCGGTGCGTCGGACCGTGCGCAGGCCGTCGCGATCGGTCTGCGGCGCGGGATCATCGACTGACCGCACGTCCCCGTCGTCCCGCGGGCCACGTATCCTGACGGGATGACGGCGCCCGACTCCTCCACGTCTCCCGCGGACCCGTTCGCCCGGGTCGGACTCACGTACGACGACGTCCTGCTGCTGCCCGGTGAGACGGACGTCATCCCGTCCGAGGTCGACACGTCCTCGCGACTGACCCGCGAGATCTCGGTGCGCGTGCCGCTGGTGTCGGCGGCGATGGACACCGTCACCGAGTCCCGGATGGCCGTCGCGATGGCCCGCCAGGGCGGCGTCGGGATCCTGCACCGCAACCTCTCGATCCAGGACCAGGCGCACCAGGTGGACCTGGTCAAGCGGTCCGAGTCCGGCATGGTGTCCGACCCCGTGACGGTGGGGCCGGACGCGACGCTGGCCGAGCTCGACGCGCTGTGCGGCACCTACCGGGTGTCCGGCCTGCCCGTGGTCGACGCCGACGGGCGCCTCGTGGGCATCATCACCAACCGCGACCTGCGGTTCGTGCCGCCCGCCGAGTTCGCGACCCGTCGGGTGCGCGACGAGATGACGTCGATGCCGCTGGTGACCGCCCCGGTGGGGATCGAGCGCGCCGACGCCGCCGCCCTGCTGGCCAAGCACAAGGTCGAGAAGCTGCCGCTCGTCGACGAGCACGGCAAGCTCGCGGGCCTCATCACCGTCAAGGACTTCGTGAAGTCCGAGCAGTACCCGCACGCCACCAAGGACGCCGAGGGCCGGCTGGTCGTCGGCGCCGCGATCGGGTTCTTCGGTGACGCGTGGGAGCGGGCGACGGCACTGGTCGAGGCGGCCGTCGACGTGCTCGTGGTCGACACGGCCAACGGCCACGCCCGGCTCATGCTCGACATGGTGCGGCGCCTGAAGTCCGACCCGGCCACCCGGCACGTGCAGGTCATCGGCGGCAACGTCGCGACCCGCGCCGGCGCGCAGGCGCTGGTCGAGGCGGGCGTCGACGCCGTCAAGGTGGGCGTCGGTCCGGGGTCCATCTGCACCACCCGCGTCGTGGCGGGCGTCGGGGTGCCGCAGGTCACCGCCATCCACGACGCCTCCCAGGTGTGCCGTCCGGCGGGTGTGCCGGTCATCGGCGACGGCGGCCTGCAGTACTCCGGGGACATCGCCAAGGCGCTGGTGGCCGGGGCCGACACCGTCATGCTCGGCTCGCTGCTCGCGGGCTGCGACGAGTCGCCCGGCGACCTCGTGTTCGTCAACGGCAAGCAGTTCAAGCACTACCGCGGGATGGGCTCGCTCGGGGCCATGGCGTCGCGCGGGCGCGTGTCCTACTCCAAGGACCGGTACTTCCAGGCGGACGTCACCACCGACGAGAAGATCGTGCCCGAGGGCATCGAGGGCCAGGTGCCGTACCGCGGTCCGCTGTCGGCCGTCGCGCACCAGCTGGTCGGCGGGCTGCACCAGTCGATGTTCTACGTCGGTGCGCACACCATCCCCGAGCTGCAGCAGCGCGGGCAGTTCATCCGCATCACGCCCGCGGGGCTCAAGGAGTCGCACCCGCACGACATCCAGATGACGGTCGAGGCGCCCAACTACACGGGTCGCTGAGCGCACTGCGCGCCGGGCCACCGGCGCGCGCCGGTATTCTCGTCGGGTGACCAGCGACATCGAGATCGGGCGGGGCAAGCGGGGACGCCGGGCGTACTCCTTCGACGACATCGCGGTGGTGCCCTCGCGGCGCACCCGCGACCCGGAGGAGGTGTCGGTCGGCTGGCAGATCGACGCCTACCACTTCGACCTGCCCGTCCTCGCCGCGCCGATGGACTCCGTGATGAGCCCCGCGACGGCCGTCGCCCTCGGGCGTGCCGGCGGCCTGGGCGTCCTGGACCTCGAGGGTCTGTGGACGCGCTACGAGGACCCGTCGGGCCTGCTCGAGGAGATCGCCACGCTGGACGCCCGGCACGCGACCGCCCGCATGCAGGAGGTCTACGCCGCCCCGATCCGGCCCGAGCTGATCCGCGCCCGCCTGCAGGAGGTGCGGGACGCCGGTGTCGTCGTGGCCGGCGCGCTCAGCCCGCAGCGCACGCAGGAGCACTGGCGCACGGTCGTCGACGCGGGTGTGGACCTGTTCGTGATCCGCGGCACCACGGTGTCCGCGGAGCACGTGTCGGGTCGCGCCGAGCCGCTCAACCTCAAGCGCTTCATCTACGAGCTCGACGTCCCCGTGATCGTGGGCGGTGCGTCGACGTACACGGCGGCGCTGCACCTCATGCGCACCGGTGCGGCCGGCGTCCTCGTCGGCTTCGGTGGGGGTGCCGCGCACACCACGCGCGTGTCCCTCGGCATCCACGCGCCCATGGCGTCCGCGGTCGCGGACGTCGCCGCCGCCCGGCGCGACTACCTCGACGAGTCCGGTGGCCGGTACGTGCACGTCATCGCCGACGGCGGCGTGGGCCGCTCCGGGGACCTCGTCAAGGCGATCGCCTGCGGGGCCGACGCCGTGATGCTGGGTGCGGCCCTGGCGCGGGCGAGCGACGCCCCCGGTCGCGGCTTCCACTGGGGGCCGGAGGCGCACCACCCGCAGCTGCCCCGCGGCGAGCGCGTCGAGGTCGGCACGGTCGGCACGCTCGAGCAGATCCTGTTCGGTCCCGGCCGCACCGCCGACGGCACGCTCAACCTCATCGGCGCGCTGCGCCGCGCGATGGCCACGACCGGCTACTCCGACCTCAAGGAGTTCCAGCGCATCGAGGTCGTCGTCTCCCCGTACCAGCCGTTCTGACCTGATCGTCATGACCTGGTCGTCCTGACCCGGTCGTCGTGACCCGGGTCGTCATGACCCCGTCGTCGTGACCCGGTCGTCGTGACCCGACCTGCGCCGACGCCTCAGCGGCGTCGGCGCCGGTCCGGTCCCCGCACGTGCAGGCGCGGGCGCGACGGTGCGGGGCCGTGGGGCCGCGGCGCACGGCCGGCGGCGGCTGCCGCGTCGGTGAGCGTCACCGTGCCCGCCACCCACCGCGCCGTCGTGGCGTAGGCCTCCCGACGGACGGCCGGCGGGGACAGCACCACGTCGTGCAGGGCGTCCTCGATGCGCGCGATCGTCACGTGCCGGCCCAGGTCGGCCGCCCGGCGGGCCACGCCGTCGACGTCGAGCGCGACGTCCGCCCGCGTCATCGACGGGTCCCAGCGGGGCAGCAGCGCGCTGCGCGTCGAGAGCAGCACGAGGGCCGGCGCCGCCAGGTCCAGGCCGCGGGCGAGCCGGTCCTGCCCGGCGAGGATCGCTGCGAGCCAGCCGGAGGTGACGCGGAACCCGCGCTCCGGACGCCACGTGAGGTCGTAGTGCCACTCGCCGCCGTAGGCGTCGGACACGACGCGGGTGTAGTAGCCGCGGTCGACCACGGGCAGGCGGTGAGCGGGCCGCAGCCGCGCGTCGACCTGCAGCACGGGCTCGAGCAGCGCGCGGCCGACCTCGCGGATCTGCAGCTCGAGCCAGGGGGAGTTCAGGACGAGCGCGGCTGCCTCGCCCGGGTGGCGCGCCGCCCACAGGCTGAGGGTCAGCCCGCCCGTCGAGTGGCCCATGAGGACGAGCCGCCGCGGCCGGTCCGTCGGCACGTCCTGCGCCATCACCGCGCGCGCGGCGGCGACGTCCTCGTCGTAGGTGGCCAGGTCCGTCACGAACCCCGGGATCTGGCCCGGGCGCAGGCTGCGGCCGTAACGGCGCAGGTCGAGAGCGAAGAACCGGGCGCCCTGGGTGCCCCAGAAGTCCGCCAGCTCGGTCTGGAAGAAGTAGTCCGACCACCCGTGGACGTACAGCACGTCCAGCCCCAGGTCGGGGTCGTCCGCGGCCGGGACGCGGCGGACGAGGGTGGCGACCACGGGCCCGGCGTCGTCCGGCGGCAGCGGCAGCGTGTGCTGCTCGTAGCCGGCGCCGAGCACGTCCGGGCGCCACCCGGGCGCCGGGTCCGCAGCGTCGCCGCCGGACGTCATCACCTCACGGTACGGGCTGGGCCGCCGGGCGCTCGGCGGGCGGCACGCTGGTGCCGTCCTCGGTCGGCTGCGCGGCCCGGCCCGTGCGGTGCCGGCCGAGGGGCAGCACGAGGGGGCAGCCGCTCACCGGGTCGGGCACGACGCGCGCGGCCATCCCGAAGACGTCGCGCACCATCGTCTCGGTGACCACGTCGGACGGGTCGCCCTGCGCGTACAGCCGCCCGTCGGTCATGGCGACCAGGTGGTCGGCGTAGCGGGCGGCCAGGTTCAGGTCGTGCAGCACCATGACGATCGTCGTGCCGTGGTCGCGGTTGAGGTCCACCAGCAGGTCGAGGACCTCCACCTGGTGCGCCACGTCGAGGAACGTCGTGGGCTCGTCGAGCAGCAGGATGTCGGTCTGCTGGGCGAGCGCCATGGCGATCCACACGCGCTGCCGCTGTCCGCCGGAGAGCTCGTCGACCGGCCGGTCGGCCAGGTCGAGGATGTCGGTGGCCCGCAGCGCCTCCTCGACCACGGCGTCGTCGTGCGCCGTCCACCGGCGGAACCAGCCCTGGTGCGGGTACCGGCCGCGCCCGACCAGGTCGGCGACGGCGATGCCCTCGGGGCTGACCGGCGCCTGCGGCAGCAGGCCCAGCACGGTGGCGACCTCGCGCGACGGCATGGCGTCGATGGGGGTGCCGTCGAGCAGCACGCGGCCTGCGCGGGCGCGCAGCAACCGGGCCATCGCCCGCAGCAGCGTCGACTTGCCGCAGCCGTTGGCCCCCACGATCGCCGTGACGGCGCCGGGCGGGACCTCGAGGGTCATGTCGTGCACCACGACCCGCTCGTCGTAGCCGACGGTCACGCCCTCGACCGCGAGCGTGTGGACGGGGTCCGTCACAGGGATCCTCCGGAGCGGTTGGTCCTGGCCAGCAGCCAGAGCAGGTAGGGCGCCCCGAGGACGCCGGTGACGACGCCGACGGGGAAGCGGTGCACCAGCAGGTGCTGGCCGACCAGGTCGGCGACGAGCACGAGCAGCGCGCCGACGAGCGCGGCGGGCACCAGCAGCGACCCGGTGCCGCGCACCAGGCGGTGCGCGATGGGGCCGGAGAGGAACGCGACGAAGGCGATCGGGCCGGTCGCCGCGGTGGCGACGGCGATGACGGCGACCGCCACGAGCAGCAGCGCCAGCCGCGAGCGGTCGGGGCGCACGCCGAGCCCGGCGGCCGCGTCGTCGCCCAGCTGCAGGGCGGGCAGGCGGCGGGCGAGCACCAGCAGGACGGGCACGAGGACCGCCAGCGCGCCGGCGAGCGGTGCGACACCGGGCCAGAAGGCGGAGTTCAGGGAGCCCGTGAGCCAGCGCAGCGCCTCGCTCGCGTCGTAGACGCCGGCGCGGGTCAGCGCGTACGCGATCACCGAGTCCAGCATCGCGCCGACGGCGATGCCGATCAGCACCAGCCGTGCCCCCTGGACGCCGCTGCGCCAGGACAGCGCGTAGATCGCGGCGGCCACGCCCAGGCCGGCGACCACCGCCACGACGGACAGCGTGGTGCCGGACAACCCGAACATCGTGATGGCGACGACCGCCGCGGCGCTCGACCCGGCGCTCACGCCGATGATGTCGGGGCTGGCCAGCGGGTTCCGCAGCATCGTCTGGAAGACGACGCCGCCCATGCCGAACGCGAGCCCCACGAGCACGCCGGTGAGCACGCGCGGGGCGCGCAGCACCCCGACGTTGAACGACGCGCCGGGCACCTGCTCGCCCAGGAGCACCCGCAGCACCTCACCCGGCGGGTAGGTGCGCTCGCCGACGCACAGCGCCACCACGGCGACCGCGACGACGGCGACCGCGAGGACCAGCAGCACGACCCGCCGTCGGCGCAGCCGGGCACGTCGCCCGCGGGCGACGGCCGCGCCGGCGGGCGCGGTCGTGGCGGTCGGCAGCACGGCGGTCACAGCTCGGCCACCTTGCGCCGCCGGATGATGGCGATGAACACGGGGGCTCCCAGCACGGCCGTCACGATGCCGACCTCGATCTCCTGCGGGCGGGCCACGACGCGCCCGACGACGTCGGCGGCGAGCAGCAGGGCGGCGCCGAGGGCGGCGGAGGAGGGCAGCAGCCACCGGTGGCTGGGGCCGGTGAAGGTGCGGGCGAGGTGCGGGACCACCAGGCCGACGAACCCGATGGGTCCGGCGGCCGCGACCGCGGTGCCGCACAGCAGCACGGCAGCGGCCCCGCCGACGGCCCGGACGGTACCGACGCGCCGCCCCAGGGCGACTGCGACGTCGTCGCCGAGCGCGATGGCGTCCATGCCGCGGGCGCAGCCGAGCGCCAGCACGGCACCCACCACGAGGAAGGGCATGACCTGCGCGATCTCGGGGAACGAGGCGCGGCCCAGGGAGCCGACCTGCCAGAACCGGAACGTGTCGAGGACGTCGGTGCGTGACAGCAGCACCATGGAGACGCCGGAGCCGAGCGCGGCGGTGGTGGCCGCGCCCGCCAGCGCGAGCTTGAGGGGTGTGGCGCCCTCGCGGCCGAGGGAGGCGATGGCGTACACGAGCACCGAGGAGACCGCGGCGCCGGCGAAGGCCAGCCACACGTACTGCGAGAGCGTGGACAGGCCCAGCAGCATGATGCCCAGCACGACGGCGAGCGATGCGCCCGAGCTGATGCCGAGCAGCGCGGGGTCGGCCAGCGGGTTGCGGGTCAGGCCCTGCAGCACGGCCCCGCCCACACCGAGGGCGGCCCCGACCAGCAGCCCCAGCACCGTGCGGGCGACCCGCGAGCGGACGGCCGCCTGGGCGATGTCGGACGTGTCGGGGGCGAGCACCCCGGCCACGACGTCGGACCAGCCGACCACGCGCGTCCCGAAGGCGAGGGAAGCGACGACGGCCAGCAGCACCGCCAGGACGCACAGCGCGACCCCGACGGTGCGCCGCCGGCGCAGGGCCGCCGGCCGCACCCCTGCGGGTGCGGCCGGCGTGCCCGGCGCGGCGGTCAGCGTCATCCGACGTTCTCGGCGGCGGCCTGGAACAGGTCGAGGTACGCGTCGAGCGCCCACGGCACGGACAGGATCGTCGGCCCGGAGGTGGCGGACGCGAGGGGCGCGCCGTCCGGCACGACCGCGACGGAGCCGCGCGCGACGGCGGGGATCTTGCTCAGCAGCGGGTCGGCCTGCATCGCGGCCAGCGTGGACTCGTCGCCGTACGTGATGAGGACGTCGACGTCGGACAGCGCGTCCGCCTGCTCGGCGGACAGGTCGACGAAGAACTGGTCGGTGTCGCCCGCGAGCTCGACGACCGACGGTGCGACGGTCATGCCGAGGTCCTCGACCAGCTGCACGCGCGCGTCGAGCGGCGTGTACACCCCGATGGTGCTGGGGTCGGACGGGTCGAGGTACGTGTACGCGAACGTCTTGCCCTCGACGTCGGGGCGCTCGGCCAGCGCGGCGTCGACCTGGGCGAGGACGTCGTCGACGAGCTCCTGCGCCTCGGCCTCGCGGCCCAGCGCCCGGCCGTCGATCAGGGCCATGTCCTTCCAGTTCGTGCCCCACGCGGCCTCGGGGTACGAGACGGTGGGGGCGATCTGGGACAGCGTGGTCCAGTCCTCCTCGGTCAGGCCCGAGTAGGCCGCGAGCACCACGTCCGGCTCGGTGTTGTTGACGGCCTCGAACGGGATCCCCGCGGTCTCGTCGAACAGCACGGGCAGCGCGTCGCCGGTCGCGTCGAGGGCCTCGAGGCCCTCGTACGTCCAGGGCAGGACGCCGTCGGCGTCGTCGTCGCCGTAGGACGCCTTGGCGAAGCCGACGGGGACGATGCCCAGGGCGATCGGCACGTCGTGGTTGCCCCAGTTGACGGTGGCGACGCGGGTCGGCTCGGCCTCGATCGTGGTCTCGCCGAAGGTGTTCTCGAGCGTCACGGGGAAGGTGTCGGAGCCCGACCCGGCCGCCGGGTCGGTGGCGGCGGGCTCGGGGTCGGCGGTGCTGCAGGCCGCGAGCAGGAGCGACGCGGCGGTCAGGGCGACCAGGGGTCGCAGGGCGCGGCGGGAGGGCGCAGTGCGCATGGTGTCCTTCGCTGGGGTCGCAGTCGTCGGCGCGTCCGGGACGCCCCGACGGGCCCGCGAGCGCGGGCTTCGTAGGTGAGGCTTACCTTACCGCACGCCGCGGAGGCTCGGGAGGGTGACGTGGGACACGTCGTCACGACGGGCCCGCCCGGTCGCCCGCCCGGTCGAGCGGCCTCGCAGGAGCGGACATCTGTCCAGATCCGGACATGTCCGGATGAGTTGCCCCCTCCCGCGGTCGGGGTGATGCTGAAGGAGCCGCCGTCTCGGTGGCACCGGACGGAGTCGACGTGTACGCACCGGAGCGGCACCAGCAGATCCTGACGCGTGCTCGCGCCGACGGCCGCGTCGACGTCACGCGCCTGGCCGTCGAGCTCGACGTCACCCCGGAGACCATCCGCCGCGACCTCACCGCGCTCGAGCGCCACGGCCTGGTGCGCCGCGTGCACGGTGGGGCGCTCCCTGTCGAGCGCCTCGGGTTCGAGCCCGGGCTCGTCGACCGTCAGGACCTGCTGTCGGGGGAGAAGGAGCGCATCGCCAAGGCCGCCCTCGACGAGCTGCCCGATACCGGCGCCGTGCTGCTCGACGCCGGCACGACGACCCTCCGGCTCGCGGAGATGCTGCCCGCCGACCGCGAGCTCACCGTGGTCACCCACGCGCTGCCCGTCGCGACCGTGCTGGCGGCCCGGCCCGGTGTCGTCCTGCACCTGATCGGGGGCACGGTCCGGGGGCGCACGCTGGCCTCCGTCGGGACGTGGGCGCTGCGCGACCTCGCCGAGATCCACGTCGACGTCGCGTTCCTCGGTGCCAACGGCGTCACCGCCGAGCACGGCGTCACGACCCCCGACCTCGCCGAGGCCGCCGTCAAGCGGGCTCTCGTCGCCGCGGCCCGCCGCACCGTGGTGCTCGCCGACCACACGAAGGTCGGGCACGTCGACCTGGCACGCGTCGTCGACGTCGCCGAGGTCGACACCCTCGTCACGGACTCGGACGTCGAGCCCGAGGCGGCCGACGACATCGAGGCGGCCGGGGTGCGGGTGGTGCGCGCGTGATCGTCACCGTGACCCCCAACCCCAGCCTCGACCGGGCGCTCGACCTCGACCGCCTCGTCGTCGGCGAGGTGAACCGCGCCCACGCCACGCACGTGGACCCCGGCGGCAAGGGGCTCAACGTCGCCCGTGCGCTCGGCCGGCAGGGCGTGGACGCGCTCGCGGTGCTGCCCGTGGGCGGCGCCGACGGCGCCCAGCTCGTCGCCCTGCTCGCCGAGCACGGTGTGCCGGCCGTCCCCGTGCCCGTCGCGGGCAGCACCCGCAGCAACATCACGCTGTCCGAGGCGGACGGCGCCACCACGAAGGTCAACGCGCCCGGGCACACGCTGTCCGGCGCCGAGCTGGACGCGCTGCTCGCCGCGGTGGAGATGCAGCTGGGGGCCGCTCCCCGTGCGGTGGTGGGCGCCGGATCGCTCCCGGCGGGCGCGGGGGACTCGTTCTACGTGCGGCTCAGCGGCATGGCCGGGCGGTACGGCGTGCCCGTGGTGCTCGACACCTCGGGGGCACCGTTCGCGCGCGCCGTCCGCTCGGGCGGCCTGGCCCTGGTCAAGCCGAACGAGGACGAGCTGTCCGAGCTGGTGGGCCGCGCCCTGGGCACGGTGGGCGAGGTCGTCACCGCCGCGCGGGAGGTCATCGCGCTGGGCACGCGGGCCGTCCTGGTGAGCCTGGGCGCGCACGGTGCGCTGCTCGTCCACGCGGACCGCACCTGGTGGGCGGGGGGACCGCCTCTCGTGCCGCTGTCGACCGTCGGGGCGGGCGACGCCACGCTCGCGGGCTTCGTCGCCACGCCCGGCACGGCCGCCGCCAAGCTCCGCACCGCCGTGGCGTGGGGGCGCGCCGCGGTGCTGCTGCCCGGCACGGCGGTCCCCGTTCCCGAGCAGATCGACCTCGACGCGGTCCGCGTCGTCGAGGACCCCGACCCGGACCTGGCACTCAAGGAGCTCTGACATGGGCACGACCACCCCGCTCATCACCCCCGACCTGGTCGCGGTCGACCTGGTCGCCGCCGACCGCACGGCCGTGACGCGCCGGCTCGTCGACCTGCTCGTCGCGGCCGGTCGGGTGACGGACGCCGACGGGTTCGCGGCCGACGTCGCCGCGCGCGAGGCGCAGATGGCCACCGGCATGCCCGGTGGCATCGGCCTGCCGCACGCCCGCTCCGAGCACGTCGTCGCGCCGAGCCTCGCCGTCGGCAAGCTCGCCGAGGGCGTGGACTGGGGGGCACCCGACGGGCCCGCGCGCCTCGTCTTCCTCATCGCGGCCCCCGCGTCCGGTGACGCGGACCACCTGCAGATCCTGGCGGCGCTCGCGCGACGGCTCGTGCACGAGTCGTTCCGCACCTCGCTGCTCGAGGCGCCGGACGCCGCGACGGTGTCCGAGATCGTGACGCGAGAGGTGGTCCCCGCATGAAGATCGTCGCCGTGTCCTCGTGCCCCACGGGGATCGCCCACACGTACATGGCCGCCGAGGCCCTCGAGCAGGCGGGTCGCGCCGCCGGCCACGAGGTCCACGTCGAGACGCAGGGGTCGGCCGGCTCCACGCCGCTGGACCCGGCGATCATCGCGGAGGCGGACGGCGTCATCTACGCCGCGGACCTCGAGGTCAAGGACAAGCAGCGGTTCGCCGGCAAGCCGTTCGTCGACGTCGGGGTGCAGAAGGCGGTGCACGACGCGCCCGGTGTCCTCGCGGCGGCGGTCGCGGCGGTCGAGGCGAGCCGGGCGGGCGGTGGCGCGGGGGAGACGCCGCCGCCCGCGGGTGCGGCGACCGGCGGCGCTGCAGCCGGAGCCGGTGCGGCCGGCGGCGGCGGCGGTGCGGGCGCCTCCGGGTCCGCCACGCCGGCCCCCGGCGGCCGGCCCGCCGCGACGCCCGCTGCACGGTCCGGCGCCCGCAGCGTCGGCGCGGGAACCCGCGTGCGGCAGTGGCTCATGACGGGCGTGTCGTACATGATCCCGTTCGTCGCCGCCGGCGGGATCCTCATCGCGCTGTCCTACATGCTGGCGCAGGTCGCGTGGGGCGGGGCCGAGGGGGCCATCGAGGTCACCGCGGTGGACCAGGCCGAGGTCGTCGCCTCGTTCGACTTCGCGTCGCTGCAGGACTGGTCGGTCGTGCTGCTGGCGACCGGGCAGCTCGCCTTCGGGTTCCTCGTGCCCGTGCTGTCCGGGTACATCGCGTACGCGATCGCCGACCGCCCCGGCCTCGTGCCCGGGTTCCTCGGTGGCGCCGCCGCCGGGTTCGTCGGCGCCGGGTTCCTCGGTGGTCTGGTCACCGGCTTCCTCGCCGGTGGGGTCGCGCTCTGGATCAGCCGGTGGAAGGTGCCGCGGGGGGTGCGCGGGATCATGCCCGTCGTCGTCATCCCGCTGCTGTCGTCCGCGATCGTCGGCGTCGTCATGCTCGTGCTCATCGGGAGGCCCATCGCCGCGGCCATGGACGGGCTGTCGAGCTGGCTCGAGGGCCTGTCCGGGTCCAGCGCCGTGCTGCTGGGTCTGCTGCTCGGCGCCATGATGGGCTTCGACCTGGGCGGCCCGGTCAACAAGGTGGCCTACACGTTCGCCGTCACGGGCCTGGCGACCGAGGGGCTGGCGACCGACGCGACGCAGTACCGGATCATGGCCGCGGTCATGGGCGCCGGCATGGTCGCACCGCTCGCCCTGGCGCTGGCCAGCACGGTGCGCAAGCGGCTGTTCACGCACGCCGAGCAGGAGAACGGCAAGGCCGCGTGGCTGCTGGGCGCCTCGTTCATCTCCGAGGGGGCCATCCCGTTCGCGGCTGCCGACCCCTGGCGCGTCATCGTGTCCTCGGTCGTGGGGTCGGCCGCCACCGGCGGGATCGTCATGGCGGTCGGCTCGACGCTCGTCGCCCCGCACGGCGGCATCTGGGTCCTGCCGCTCATCGGCAACCCCGTCGGGTTCCTCCTGGCCGTCGTCGTCGGGACCCTCGTGAGCGCGCTGGTCGTCGTGGTCCTCAAGACGCTCGCGCACGACCCCGCCGTCGCGGCCGAGCGCGCCGCCGAGGAGGCGCGCGACCCCGAGCTCACCGCGACCTGAGCGGCTCACCCCAGCACCCGGCACCACCCGTCGTCACCCGACCGCCGTCGAAGGAGACCACCCCATGGCCGAGCGCACCGTCGCCGTCGCGTCCCGTGTCGGGCTGCACGCCCGCCCCGCGATGCTGTTCACGCAGGCCGTCGCCGCCGGCGGTGTGCCCGTCACCATCGCCCGGCCGGGCGGTGCGCCCGTCGACGCGTCGAGCATCCTGCTGGTGATGTCCTTGGGTGTGCCGCACGGCGAGGAGGTGACGCTCGCGGCCGAGGGGCCCGACGCGGACCGCGTCCTCGACGAGCTCGTGGCCCTGCTCGCCACGGACCTCGACGCGCCCGAGCCGACCGCGCCGTCGGGGGCGGCGTCGTGACGGGCGCACCGGTCGGCGCCCCCGCGGGCGCGCTGCACGGCGTCGGCGTGGGACGCGGGGCCGCCGTGGGGCCGGTGGCGCTCGTGCGGGCGGCACCGGCGGTGGACCCCGGCGCACCGCTCCTGGTGGACGGCGTCGAGGCCGCCCCGGCCCGGGTCCGGGAGACGGTGGAGCGTGCGTTCGACGAGGTCGCGGCAGGACTGCGCGAGCAGGCCGCCGCCGCGACGGGCACGGTCCGCGACGTCCTGGCCGCCACCGCCCAGATGGCCGACGACACGGCGCTGCGCGGTCAGGTGCTCACCCGCATCGACTCCGGGGAGCCGCCGGTCGCGGCCGTCGACGGCGTCGTCGAGACGTTCGCCGGCATGTTCGAGCAGGCGGGCGGGTACCTCGCCGAGCGGGTCACCGACCTGCGCTCCGTGCGCGACCGCGTCGTGGCCCGCACCCTCAGGCTGCCCGAGCCGGGGGTGCCGTACCTCGAGCGTCCCTCGGTGGTGGTCGCGCGGGACCTGGCCCCGGCGGACACCGCCGCGCTGGACCTCACCAAGGTCGTCGCCATCGTCACCGAGCTCGGCGGTCCCACCGGGCACACCGCGATCATCGCCGGCCAGCTGGGGCTGCCGTGCGTGGTCCGGGTCACCGGCGCCACGGGCCTGGAGGACGGGACGGTCGTGGCGGTCGACGCCGCCGCGGGCACCGTGCTCCCCGACCCCGGCGAGGACGTGCGCGCCGCCCTCGAGCGTCGCCGCGCGACCGAGGCGATGCTCGCGGACGACACCGCACCGGGGGCGACGGCCGACGGCCGCACCGTCGGGCTGCTGGCGAACATCGGCACCGCCGCGGACGCGGAGCGTCTCGTGGCGAGCGCCGAGGGCGTGGGGCTGTTCCGCACCGAGGTGCTCTTCCTCGACCGCGCGACCGCGCCGAGCGTCGAGGAGCAGGCCGAGACCTACGCCGCCGTGCTGCGCGCGGCGGACGGCCGCAAGGTCGTCGTGCGCACCCTGGACGCCGGTGCCGACAAGCCGCTCGCGTTCGCCACGCTCCCCGACGAGGAGAACCCCGCGCTCGGGGTCCGCGGGTACCGGCTGGTGCGCGCCCACCCCGAGCTGCTCGACACCCAGCTGGCCGCGCTGGGCCGCGCCCGCGCGGCGACCGGCGCCTCGCCGTGGGTGATGGCGCCGATGGTCGCGACGCCCGACGAGGCCCGCGACTTCGCGACCCGGGCCCGCGCGGCGGGGGTGGACACCGTGGGCGTGATGGTCGAGGTGCCGGCCGCCGCGCTGCGGGCGGCGGACGTCCTCGCCGAGGTCGACTTCGTCTCCCTGGGCACCAACGACCTCGCGCAGTACGCGATGGCGACCGACAGGCTGCGCGGGGAGCTCGCCGACCTGCTCGACATGTGGCAGCCCGCCGTGCTCGACCTCGTCGCCGCGACGGCCCGCGCCGGGCGCGCCACGCGCAAGCCGGTCGGGGTGTGCGGGGAGTCCGCGGGGGACCCGCTGATGGCGCTCGTGCTCGTCGGCCTGGGCGTCACCAGCCTGTCGATGGCCCCGGGCGCGCTCCCGGCCGTCCGGTACGCGCTGCGCCGGCACACCCTGCTGACCTGCGAGGAGGTCGCCGACGCCGCGCTGGCGGCGCGCACCGCCCCGGAGGCGCGCGCCGCGGCCCTGGCCCTCGTGGACCCCGAGGTGCGCACCACCCTCGCCCTCTGACGCCCCGCTCGTCCTGCGAGCCGCCACCGGCCCGCGCGGTCGGGCGGACGTCCCGCGGGACGGCGGCGCGGCGCGTCCGGGCGGCGCTCCCGGTGCGCGGCGTAGCCTGGCGCGATGGCGCACGAGCATGCCGACCTGCACGACCCGGAGACCGACCCGCTCGCCACGTACGTGCTGGAGCCCGACGACGTGCGCCCGCTGCTGGGCCGCGTCGTCGCCGCCGCCGGCCACGCGACGGCCGCGTCCATCGCCCCGTTCACCGGCGCTCCCATCGCGGCCGTGCCGCTGACGACGCCGGCCGACCTGCCGGACGCCGCCCGCCGGGCACGTGCCGCGCAGCGGCTGTGGGCCGCCCGTCCCGTCGCGGAGCGCGCCGCCGTCCTGCTGCGGGTGCACGACCTGCTGCTGGAACGTCAGTCGGACGTGCTCGACCTGGTGCAGGTCGAGACGGGCAAGGCCCGCGGGCACGCCTGGGAGGAGCTCGGCGAGGTCGCCAACGCCGCCCGGTACTACGCGCTGCGGGCGCGCCGCCTGCTCGCGCCGCGCGCCGTGCGTGGGCTGTGGGGGCCGTTCTCGCGGGGCCGCGTGCTGCGCCACCCGCTCGGCGTCGTCGCGGTGCTCACCCCGTGGAACTACCCGCTGTCGCTCGGCCTCGGCGACGCGCTGCCCGCGCTCGTCGCGGGCAACGCGGTCCTGCTGCGGGCCGACCCGCAGACCGCGCTGACGCTGCTGTGGTGCGCCGAGCTGCTCGAGGACGCCGGTCTGCCCGCGGACCTCCTGCAGGTCGTCGTGAGCGGTCCCGACGTGGGCATGGCGCTGCTCGAGCACGTCGACCACGCCGGCTTCACGGGGTCGACCCGGTCCGGGCGCGTCGTCGCGCAGCGCGCGGGGGAGCTCGGCGTGCCGGTCACCCTGGAGCTCGGCGGCAAGAACGCGATGTACGTGGCGGAGGACGTGGACGTCGAGGCGGCCGCCGAGGGCGCCGTGCGCGCGTGCTTCGGCTCCGCCGGGCAGCTGTGCGCCTCCGTCGAGCGGATCTACGTCCGCGAGGAGGTGCGTGACGAGTTCGTCGCGGCGCTGGTCCGGCGCACGACCGCGCTGCGGCTCGGGTCCGGCCTGGACTACCGCGCCGACATGGGCTCCCTCGTCGGGCCGGCCCAGCTGGCACGGGTCGTCGAGCACGTCGAGGACGCCGTGGGGCACGGTGCCACCGTCCTGACGGGCGGGGAGCAGCGACCCGACCTCGGGCCGTACTTCTACGAGCCGACCGTGCTGACCGACGTGCCGCCCGAGGCGCGGGCCCACCGCGAGGAGACCTTCGGCCCCGTGGTCGCGGTCTACCCGGTGGCGTCCGACGACGAGGCCGTCGCCGCCATGAACGACTCCGACCTGGGGCTGGTCGCTGCCGTCTGGACCCGCTCGACGGCGCGCGGCACCGCGCTGGCCGCCCGGGTGCGGGCCGGCGCGGTGTCCGTCAACGACACCCACCAGCTGCTGTGGGGCAGCGTCGGCGCGCCGCTGGGTGGGGTCGGGGCGTCCGGCCACGGGCGGCGCCACGGCCGGGAGGGGCTGTGGGAGACCACGTGGACGCAGTCCGTCGTGGCCCAGCGCGGCGTGCACGGGTCCCGCGGGCTGGGCATGCGGCAGGTCCACGAGCTCGGGTCCGACGTGTGGCCCCGCGCGCTGACGCGGCTGCTGCGCCTCGAGCGCGCCCTGCGACTGCCCTGAACCGGGCGCGCACCGCACCCCCTGACGCACGAGAGGCCGGTCCGGCACGGGCCGGACCGACCTCTCGGTGTCCTGCGGGACGGGGGGCCGGCGCTCAGGCGCCGACGACCTCCAGGGCCTGACGGGCGATCGCCAGCTCCTCGTTGGTCGGCACCACCAGCACCGTGACCTTCGCCCCGTCGGGCGAGATCACCGTGGGCTCGCTCTTGCGGCCCTCGTTGCGCGCGAGGTCGACCTCGATGCCCAGGGCCTCCAGGCCCGCGAGGGCGCCGGCGCGCACGATGTCGTCGTTCTCGCCGATCCCGGCGGTGAACGTGATGACGTCGAGCCGCCCCAGCACCGCGTGGTAGGCGCCGATGTACTTGCGCAGCCGGTGCAGGTACACGTCGAGCGCGCGGCGCGCACCCGCCTCGCCCTGCGCCACCAGGTCGTGCAGCGCACGGAAGTCGCTGACGCCCGACAGGCCCTTGACGCCCGAGCGCCGGTTCAGCAGGTCGTCGAGCTCGTCGATGCTCATGCCCGCGTTGCGGTACAGGTGGATGAGGATCGCCGGGTCGACGTCGCCCGAGCGGGTGCCCATGACCAGGCCCTCGAGCGGCGTCAGGCCCATCGAGGTCTCGACCGCGACACCGCCGCGCACGGCCGACGCGGACGCGCCGTTGCCCAGGTGCAGGACGATCTGGTTGAGGTCCTCCAGCGGGCGGCCCAGGATCTGCGCGACCTGCTGGGACACGTACTGGTGCGACGTGCCGTGGGCGCCGTAGCGGCGCACCCGGTAGCGGGTCGCCACGTCCTCGTCGATGGCGTACGTCGCCGCCGCCTCGGGCAGGTGACGGAAGAACGCGGTGTCGAACACCACGACGTGCGGCACGTCCGGCAGCAGGGTCTGCGCGACGCGGATGCCCGTGAGGTTCGCGGGGTTGTGCAGCGGCGCCAGGGGCGCCAGGTCCTCGATGTCCCGCTCGACCTCGGGGGTCACGAGTGCGGGACCGTCGAACAGGGCGCCGCCCTGCACCACGCGGTGCCCGACGGCCACGACGTGCGCGGACTCCAGGTCGGGCCCGAGCTCGTCGAACAGACCCAGGACGATGCGCAGCCCCTCGGCGTGGTCCGGTACCGGCAGCTCGCGCTTCGTCGTCGTCCCGTGCGCCACGTGCTTGACGGCGCCGACCGTGTCACCGATGCGCTCGACGATGCCGGACGCGATCGCCTCGCCGTCCTCCGGCGAGACCAGCTGGTACTTGATGGACGAGGAGCCCGAGTTGATGACGAGCACGCTCGCGCGGGGCTGCTCGGACGGGGTGGTGGTGCTCATCGGGCGGATCCCTCCGGGGTGGTGACGGCGCCGGCCTCGCCGGCCGAGGCGGCGGCCTGGGCCAGTGCCTGCGCCTGGATCGCGGTGATCGCGACGGTGTTGACGATGTCCTGCACGAGCGCGCCGCGCGACAGGTCGTTGACCGGCTTGCGCAGCCCCTGCAGCACGGGGCCGATGGCCACGGCGCCGGCGGAGCGCTGCACCGCCTTGTAGGTGTTGTTGCCCGTGTTGAGGTCCGGGAAGACGAACACCGTGGCCCGCCCGGCGACGGCCGAGTCGGGCATCTTCGTCTGGGCGACGGAGGCGTCGACGGCGGCGTCGTACTGGATCGGGCCCTCGACCGACAGGTCCGGGCGGCGCTCGCGGACCAGCCGCGTCGCCTCGCGCACCTTCTCGACGTCGGCACCCGAGCCGGACTCGCCGGTCGAGTACGACAGCATGGCGATGCGCGGCTCGATGCCGAACTGCGTGGCGGTCTCCGCCGAGGAGATCGCGATGTCCGCGAGCTGCTCCGCCGTCGGGTCCGGGATGACCGCGCAGTCCGCGTAGACCAGCACCCGGTCCTCGAGGCACATGAGGAAGCAGGACGAGACGCTGCCGACGCCGGGCGTCGTCTTGATGATCTCGAACGACGGCTTGATGGTGTGCGCGGTGGTGTGCACGGCGCCGGACACCATGCCGTCGGCCAGCCCGAGCTCCACCATGAGCGTGCCGAAGTACGACACCGACGACACGATCTCGCGGGCGCGCTCGACGGTCATGCCCTTGTGCTTGCGCAGCTCGGTGTAGACCTCCGCGAAGCGCTCGAGGGTCTCGCCGTTCTTCGGGTCGATGACCTGCGCGCCGTCCAGGTCCAGGCCCAGCTCGTTCGCCCGGGTCCGGATCGTGGCCTCGTCACCAAGGATCGTCAGGTCCGCGACCTGGCGCTGCAGCAGCGTGGAGGCCGCCCGCAGGATGCGGTCGTCGTTGCCCTCGGGCAGGACGATGCGCTTGCGGTCGCTGCGGGCGCGGTCCAGCAGCGCGTACTCGAACATCAGCGGGGTCACGACCTCGGGCCGCGACACGTCCAGCGCCGCGAGCAGGGCCTCGCCGTCGACGTGCTGCTCGAACAGCGCGAGGGCCGTGTCGACCTTGCGCTGCGCGTCGTGGGTGAGGCGCCCGCGGGTCGAGCCGGCCGCGCTGGCGGAGCGGAACGTCCCCAGCGACGTGGTGATGAGCGGCAGGCGCGAGCCGAGACCCTCCACCAGGCGCTGGATCGTCGGGGCAGGGTTCACGCCGCCGTTGAGGATGAGACCGGCGAGCGACGGGAAGCCGTCCGCCTGGTGGGCCATGAGCAGGCCGAGCAGGACGTCCGCGCGGTCGCCGGGGGTGATGACGACGGCGCCGTCCTGCAGCCGGTCCAGCAGGTTCTCGATCGACATGGCGCCGACCAGGACGTCGAGCACCTCGCGGCCCAGCAGCTCCTCGTCGCCCCCGGTCAGGGTGCCGCCGACGGCGTCCATGAGCTGGCGCAGCGTGGGCGCGTAGAGCAGCGGGGAGTCCGGCAGCGCCCACACGGGCACGGCGCCGTCGAGCACCTCACGGATGCGGTCCAGCGAGCCCGGCGCGCAGCGGTTGGCGATGACGGACACGACCTGCGCGTGGTCCGCCGCGATGGCCGTGGCCGCGACGTCGACGGCGTGGTGCACGTCCTCGGGGGAGCGGTGGGCGCCGTTGACGACGAGCACGACCGGGGCGCCGAGGTTCGCGGCGATGCGGGCGTTGTACGCGAGCTCGGTGGGGCCGGCCACGTCGGTGTAGTCCGTACCGACCACCACGACGGCGTCGCACCGGCGCTCGACGTCGTGGAAGCGGGACACGATGCGCGAGAGGGCCGCCTCGGGGTCGGCGATGACCTCGTCGTACGTGGCCCCCACCGCCTCGTCGTAGGCGATGTCGACACCGTCGTGCTCGAGCAGCAGCTCGAGCACGTAGTCCCGCTCCTCCGTCGACCGTGCGACGGGGCGGAACACGCCGACCCGCTGCACGGTGCGGGTCAGCAGGTCGACGAGACCGAGGGCGACGACGGACTTGCCCGTGTCCCCCTCGGCCGACATGACGTAGATCGTCCGGGCCACTGTGCTGCTCACTCCTCGTCGCCCCGGTAGGGGCTGTCTGTCGTCCGGTCGCGTCCGGGCGGGTGTGCCCGGACGCGACCACTGACGGTGGGGCTACTCGTTGTCCCCGCCGGTGTCGGCGGCGGCGGCGGGGCTGCGGGTGGGCTGCGGCCCACCCTCCTCCGTCGCGGTCTCGCCGACGTCCGGCCACACCCAGTCCCGCACCTCGGGGATGTCCTCGCCGTGCTCGCGGGTGTACTGCCGGGCGCGGATCCGCGCGTCGACCATACGCTGACGCAGGCCCGCCTTGGACGCCCGCAGCCAGTGCACGTGGTCGATGACGTCGATCACCAGGTGGTACCTGTCCAGGTCGTTGAGCATCACCATGTCGAACGGCGTCGTGGTGGTGCCCTCCTCCTTGTACCCGCGCACGTGCAAGTTGTTGTGCCCGTTGCGACGGTAGGTGAGGCGGTGGATCAGCCACGGGTACCCGTGGTACGCGAACACGATCGGCCGGTCGTGCGTGAAGATCGTGTCGAACTCGGCGTCGGTCATCCCGTGCGGGTGCTCGCGGGCGTCCTGCAGCCGCATGAGGTCCACGACGTTGACGACCCGCACCTTCAGCTGCGGGATCTCGCGGCGCAGGATGTCGGCGGCGGCCAGCACCTCGAGCGTCGGGACGTCGCCCGCGCACCCCAGGACCACGTCGGGCTCCTCGTCGGGGGCCTCGGAGCCTGCCCACTCCCAGATGCCCAGCCCGCGGGTGCAGTGCGCGACCGCCTGGTCCATCGTGAGGAAGTTCGGCGCGGGCTGCTTGCCGGACACGACGACGTTCACGTACTGCTTGCTGCGCAGGCAGTGGTCGTACGTGCTCAGCAGCGTGTTGGCGTCCGGCGGCAGGTAGACCCGCACGACCTCGGCCTTCTTGTTCACCACGTGGTCGATGAACCCGGGGTCCTGGTGGCTGAAGCCGTTGTGGTCCTGCCGCCACACGTGGCTCGACAGCAGGTAGTTCAGGCTCGCGATCGGGCGTCGCCACGGGATGTCGTTGGTGACCTTGAGCCACTTCGCGTGCTGGTTGAACATCGAGTCGACGATGTGGATGAACGCCTCGTACGACGTGAACAGGCCGTGCCGCCCGGTGAGCAGGTAGCCCTCGAGCCAGCCCTGGCACTGGTGCTCCGAGAGCATCTCCATGACGCGTCCGGCACGGGCCATGTGCTCGTCGACGTCGGGCCCGTAGAACTCCGCGTTCCACTGCTTGTCCGTGGCCTCGTACACCGCCTGCAGCCGGTTGGACGCGGTCTCGTCGGGACCGAAGATCCGGAAGTTCTCGGGGTTGCGGCGGATCACCTCGGTGAGGAACTGGCCCAGCACCCGCGGTGCCTCCGCGAACGTCGCGCCCGGGGCGGGCACGTCCTGCGCGAACTGCCGGAAGTCCGGCATCCGCAGGTCGCGCAGCAGCAGGCCGCCGTTGGTGTGCGGGTTGGCGCTCATCCGCAGGTCGCCCTCCGGCGCCAGGGCCGTGACGTCCTCGTCGACGGCCCCCTGCTCGTCGAACAGCTCGTCCGGGCGGTACGAGCGCAGCCACTCCTCGAGGACCGCGAGGTGCTCGGGGGTGTCACGGGCGTTGGCCAGCGGCACCTGGTGCGCCCGCCATGAGCCGGTGGTCTTCTTGCCGTCGATCTCCGCCGGGCCCGTCCACCCCTTGGGGGTGCGGAAGACGATCATCGGGTACAGCGGGCGGGTGAGGTCGCCCCGCGCCGCCCGCGCCTTGATCTCGGCGATCTCGTCGAGCACCTCGTCGAGCAGGACGGCGAACCGGCGGTGGACCTCCAGGACGTCCTCGTCGTCGAAGCCGGCCACGAAGACGTGCGGCTTGTGCCCGTACCCGACCATGAGGTCGTGCAGCTCCTCGTCGCTGATGCGCGCGAGGACCGTCGGGTTGGCGATCTTGTAGCCGTTGAGGTGCAGGATCGGCAGGACGATGCCGTCCTGCTGCGGGTTGACGAACTTGTTGGAGTGCCAGCTGGTGGCCAGCGGCCCCGTCTCGGCCTCGCCGTCGCCGACGACCGCGGCGACCAGCAGGTGCGGGTTGTCGAACGCGGCGCCGTACGCGTGGCTCAGCGCGTAGCCGAGCTCGCCGCCCTCGTGGATGGAGCCCGGCGTCTCGGGTGCCACGTGCGAGGGGATGCCGCCGGGGAAGGAGAACTGCCGGAACAGCCGGCGCAGGCCCTCCTCGTCGTGCGTGATGTCGGAGTAGACCTCCGAGTACGTGCCGTCCAGGTAGGCGCTGGCCACCAGGCCGGGGCCGCCGTGGCCCGGGCCGGTGATGTAGATGGTCGACTGCTCGCGCTCCGCGACGGCGCGGTTGAGGTGCGCGTACAGGAAGTTCAGGCCCGGCGTGGTGCCCCAGTGCCCCAGCAGCCGCGGCTTGACGTCGTCACGGCTGAGCGGGCGGCGCAGCAGCGGGTTGTCCAGCAGGTAGATCTGGCCCACCGACAGGTAGTTGGCGGCACGCCACCACTTCTCGATGCGTTCCAGCGTCGCGTCGTCGAGCTGTCCGGAGCCGGCCCGCCACGACGTGCGGGCCTCCGTCGCGGCGAACTTCCCCGATGCGATCGGACCTGCCTTGACGACGGACTGCGGGTCCGCGGCGGTGGATGTCATGTCCCCTCCCGAGGGAAGTACCAGTGGCCGGGCGGAGCCCAGCATTCCGTGAGGCCCGGGCGGGACCTGGGACGTCCGGCCCACCAGCGCCCGTACTCCTGATCACAGCCATACAAGCGCAGATGCGCCCGTGCCGCAGAAGCATCGGGTGACGTCCGCCACGGACCGCCGCCCGGTGGGGTGCATCGCACGGGACCGCGCGTCGGCCCGGGTACCGTGAAGGCGTGGCCGACACCCCGACCTCCGTGTGGCGCGCCGCGGTCCGGCCCCGGATGCTGGTGCTGCTGGTGGTGCTGCTGGCCGCCGCCGCCGTGTGCGCGCGGCTCGGCGTGTGGCAGCTCGAGCGTGCCGAGGTCCGCGGCGCGGCGTCCGCGGCGCGGGAGGCCGAGCGGATCGTCACCGCCGACCCGGAGCCGCTGGCCGACCTGCTGGCACCGGGCGACACGTTCAGCGCCGACCTCGTGGCCCACAAGGTGGTCGTGACGGGCACCTACGACGACGAGGACACCCTCCTGGTCACCGGCCGCGCGCACGCCGGGCGCACCGACGGGTACCTGGTGCTCACGCCGCTGCGGGTGCCGACGGACGACGGGACCGCCGTGCTGCCGGTCGTCCGGGGCTGGTCGGCGACGCCCGACGTCGCCCCCGCGCCCGCCGGCCACGTCGAGGTCGTCGGGTGGCTGCAGTACGCGGAGGAGGCCGGCGCGCCGATCGTCGACGGGCGCACCGACGCGATCAGCGCGGCCCAGCTCCTCGCCGCCTGGGGCGGACCGGTCTACACGGGCTACCTGGTGGTCCAGACCAGCGACCCCACCGACCCGGCCACGGCCGGCGGGCTCGAGGGCCTGGCGCCGCCGACGCGCGCGGGCGCCGGGCTCAACGTGCAGAACCTCGCCTACGCGGCGCAGTGGTGGATCTTCGGGCTGTTCGCCGCGGGGCTGTGGTGGCGGATGGTGCGTGACGAGGCCGCGGGGCGCCCACCGCTGCCGGGCGCGGCACCCGCCGCCGGTCCGCCCGACGACGGCGGGCGTCAGGACGACGACCGGCGGACCGCGCCGTCACCGGTCGAGGCGCGACCCGGCGCCTGAGCCCTGCCCCTGAGCCCTGCCCCTGAGCGAGGAGCCGGACGCCGGGGCCCGCGCGCGGGCCCCGGGCGCCCTCAGCCCTCGTGCTGCCACGACCTCCACAGCGCCGCGTACTCGCCGCCCGCCGCGACCAGCTCGTCGTGCGGGCCGATCTCGCTGATCCGGCCCGCGTCGACCACGGCCACCCGGTCGGCGTCGTGCGCCGTGTGCAGCCGGTGCGCGATCGCGACCACCGTGCGCCCGGCCAGCACCGCCGACAGCGACCGTTCCAGGTGCCGGGCGGCGCGGGGGTCGAGCAGCGACGTCGCCTCGTCGAGCACGAGCGTGTGCGGGTCGAGCAGCACGAGGCGCGCGAGCGCGAGCTGCTGCGCCTGCGCCGGGGTCAGCGCGGTGCCGCCCGACCCGACCTCGGTGGCCGCCCCCTCGGGCAGCCCTTGCACCCAGTCCCACGCGTCGACCGCGCGCAGGGCGCGCTCGAGGTCGTCGTCGTCCGCGTCGACCTTGGCCAGCCGCAGGTTCTCCGCGACGGTCCCGACGAAGACGTGGTGCTCCTGCGTCACCAGGGCGACGTGCCCCCGCAGGTCCTCGAGCGGCAGGTCGACCAGCGGGACGCCCCCGACGGTCGCGGTGCCGGCCGTGGGCGGGTGGATGCCGGCCAGCATGCGGCCGAGCGTCGACTTGCCCGCGCCCGACGGGCCCACGACCGCGAGCCGCTCACCGGGCGCCAGGTCCAGGTCGATCCCGTGCAGCACGTCGTGGCCCTCGCGGTACGCGTACCGCAGCCCGCGGGTCGCGATGCGCTCGTCGGCCGGGCGCGCGTCACCCGCCTCGCGGTCGGTCCCGACCAGCCGCACGCCCACGATGCGCGCGAGGGCGGTGGCCGCCACCTGGATCTCGTCGACCCAGAAGATCAGCTCCCACACCGGACCGGTGACCTGGTAGGCGTACAGCACGATCGTGGTGACCGCCCCGAGCGTCACGTGACCGGTCGACGCGAGGTACCCGCCCCACACCAGGACCGCGACGGGTGCCAGCACGAAGGCCAGGTCCACGCCGGGGAACAGGATGGTCCGCAGCCGCAGCGTCGCCCGCTCGGCCGCGAAGGCCTCCCGCAGGTCGTCGCGCACGCGCTCCTCGCGGGCGTCCCCCAGACCCAGGGCGTCGACGGTGCGCGCCCCTTCGACGGTCTCGGTGATGGTGCCGTTGAGCACGGCGTAGGCCGCCGACTCCCGGACGTACGCGGGGGTGGCACGGCGCAGGTACCAGCGCACCATGATCACCATCGTCGGCACGCCGACGAACAGCGCGAGCGACACGAGCGGGTCGATCACGAGGCACGCGACCACCGTGAGCGTGATCGTCACCACGGCGACGATCACCCGCGGCACCCCGAACCGCACGGCGTGCTGCAGCTTGTTGACGTCGTTGGTGGTGCGGGCCACCAGGTCCCCGGTGCCGGCGCGCTCGACCACCGACAGCGGCAGCGACGTCACGGTCTCGAGGAACTCCTCGCGCAGCTCGGCGAAGACCTGCTCGCCGAACAGCATCGAGGCGCGCTGCGCGTACCGGATGAGCCCGGTCTGGGTGAGGACGGCGACCGCCCCGACCACGACGAGCGTGTTGACGTACCGCGCGTCGGTGCCCGACGTCACGGCGTCGACGAGACGCCCGAGCAGCAGGGGCCCGGCCAGGCCGGCGACGGCGGCGAGCGTGTGCAGCGCGGCCAGGCCGCCCAGCCGGCGGCGGTGCCGGCCGAGCAGCTCGGTCGCGTACGCGCGGACGGTGGCCGCGTCGGCGACGGGCAGCTTCATGCGGCACCTCCGGTGGGCAGGTCGACGGCGGAGCGGTCCGTCGACGACGGGCCGCGGGGGTCGGTGCGGTCGAACGACTCCTCGACGGGCAGGTCGTCGTCCATGCGGCGGCCCACCACGCGGCGGTACGTCGCGGCGACCTCGGGGCCGGCCGCGCCGTCGAGCAGCGCGGCGTGGGTGCCGCGGGCGACGAGCGCGCCGTCGACGACCAGCTGCACCTCGTCCACGTGGTCGAGCACCAGGGGGCTGGCGGTGACGACGAGCGTGGTGCGCCCGCGGCGCGCGTCGGACAGCCGGGCGGCGATCCGCGCCTCGGTGTGGGCGTCGACCGCGCTGGTCGGCTCGACCAGCACGAGGATCTCGGCCTGCGTGAGCAGCGCGCGGGCGAGCGCGACGCGCTGGCGCTGACCGCCGGACAGCGACCGGCCCTTCTCCGGCAGCTCGCCGTCCAGCCCGTCGGGCACGGAGTCGAGCACGTCCTGGGCGTCGGCGAGGGCGATCGCGTCGAGCAGGTCCTCGCGCAGCGCGCCGCCGCGCACGTCCAGGCCGGCGGCCAGCGAGCCGGAGAACAGCTGCGGCATGGCCTCGGCGACCACGACGCGCCGCCGCACCTCGGCCAGCGGCAGGTCGCGCAGCGGGACCCCGCCGAGGCGCACGGGCGTCGCGGCCTCCGCGTCGTCGTCGAACCGTCCCATCCGGGTCGCGATGCGCGCGGACTCGTCCGGGTCGGCGCAGACCAGCGCGACGACCCGGCCGGCCTCGAGCGTCACGCCGCTCGCCTCGTCCACGAGCGGCGAGCCCGGCGGCGGGGGCGTGCTGACGGACGCGGGTGCCGCACCGGCGGCGGGGACGACCCGCAGCACGGTCAGCACCTTGCGGGCGGCCACGACGGCGCGCGTCGCGGACTGCAGGAACTCGGTGGCGTTCTGCACGGGCCAGCCGAGGAACGCCGCGTAGCCGTACGTGGTGACCAGCTGCCCGGGCGTGATGGTGCCCTCGAGGGCCATGTGGGCGCCCAGCCACACCAGCGCGATGACGAACATGCCGGGCAGCAGCACCTGCAGCGCGTCCAGCCACGACTGCGTGACCGCGACGTGCTCACCGCGCTCGCGCACCAGCTGCGACTGGCGGCGGTAGCGACCGGTGAACACCGACTCGCCGCCGATCCCGCGCAGCACGCGCAGCCCGGAGACGGTGTCGGAGCCGAGGGTCGTCAGGCGCCCGGAGGCCTCGCGCTGCGCGGACTGGCGACGCTGCAGCGGCTTGACCAGCAGGCCCAGGACCGCGGCGACCGTGGGCAGGCCGAGCACCACGACCAGGCCCAGCGGGACGGAGACCTGCAGCATGAGCACGGCGACGGCGGCGTACGCGGTGAGCGAGCCGATGAACCGGGCCGTGACGGCGAACAGGTCGCCGACCCGCAGCGCGTCGTTCGCGACGGCGGACACGACCTCACCCGTCGGGAGCTCCGCCGTCACGGCGTGCCCGGTGCGCGCCGTGCTCCGCCCGACGAGCTGGGACGTCGTGAACGCCGCACGCAGCCAGTTGGCGACGTCGAACCGGTGGCCCACGGCCGACGCGGCCGCGCTCAGCACGCCGAGGGCCAGCAGGGCGCCGGCGGCGCTCAGCAGGCCGGGGCCGAAGCCCTGCTCCAGGCCGTCGTCGATCGCCCGGCCGGTCAGGTAGGGCAGGAACGCCTGGCAGGCGAACTGGACCACGCCGCAGGTGACGGCCGCCAGGAGGATGCCCCACTGGCGCCGGGCCAGCCACCCGAGGTAGGCGGCGGGGCCGCGCAGCGGCGGGGTGCCGGGATCGGCGAGAGGGAGTGAGCGCACGTCCGTCAACGTACGTCGCGCCACCGACAGGCCAGAAGCGTTTTGTGCAGCCCGCGACGGTCGTTCCCGTCGCGTCCGCCGGTCCCCGTCCGCCGGTCCCGCCCGCCGCCCGCGCCGTCGGTCCCGGCGACCCGCGCGAGCGCGCCGGCGCGCAGGTCACGCGTGGGTCGACGGGCCCACGGCGGGCCCAGGCCGGGCGGGGTCGAACCGGCCCACGGGCCCTGCGTCCGGAGGGCCGTGGGCACCGAGCATGTGGGCATGCCTCAGCCCGTGCCGGTCGCCGCCGCGTCGTCGGCGTGCCGTGCGAGCGTGCTGCCGACGACGAGACCCCACGCGGCGAAGCTGCCCCGGGGTGCCTCGAGGACGTCGACGACGCCGCGCCGCGGCCGCGTCATGCCGAACGGGCGCAGCACGGTGGTCGCGACGACGCGTCCGGCGTCGTCGAGCAGGGCCACGTCGAGCGGCTGCGTCATGCCCATCCCGTGCACGCCCGCCTCGCCCACGAACCACATCGAGTCGGGGAGGGGACGGCGTCCGAGCATGCCGCGGGCGCGCCGCGCCCACGTGTCCGCGATCACCACGTCGGCCACCTCGCGGCCGTCCACGAACAGCCGAGCGCTGGAATTGGCCATTGCTTTTTCCCCACTATCATCCGTCGGGCGGGTCATCACCGGGCCATATGTCCTACGACGTGTCCGATGCATTCCTGATGCACCTTTCCCAGGTGTCGGCACCGCAGCCAGTCATAGCGTCAACGCAGGCCACGGCCCCGAGGAGATCACGGTATCCATGCAGCGCATCGTCGTGTCGGCGCTCGTGCCGCTCGTGCCGGACGCACGGGAGCTGGTCGAGAACGACGGCCTCCTGCTGGTCGACCCGCACGACCTCCCGGCACTCCGGGAACGACTCCGTCCGGGCGACGGCCACGTCCTCATTCTGGGTGAAAAGCGACACGAAGCACTCGTCCGGCGGCACGCCGCGGTGCTGTCCGACGCCGGGATGCCCGTCGCGTGGCGCGTCGCGCACCACGGTCCGGCCGCGCTCGTCCTGGTCGCCGGGCAGGTCGCGGCGGCGGGCGTGGACGCCGGCATCGCCTGCGTCGTGGCCGACCAGCTCCTCGAGCAGACGTGGAGCGGCGCCTGGACGCCGAGCGTCGCGAGGCTGGAGCACCCGCCCGTGGCGGTCGGCCAGCACCTGCGCTCGTGGCTGCCCGGGGGCGACGGCTTCGTCGTGACGTTCTCCGGCCCCGCGCCGGCGGCCCGCGCGGTGGGCCGCGCGGAACCTGCCGAGCCCGTGCTGGCCCGCGGCGAGCTGTACGGCGCCGGCCTGGGACGGGTGCCCGCGGCCGGTCTGCAGGACGCGCTCACGACGTCCGGCGCCACCGGCACGGCCGACGTCCCCGCGCTCGCGCTCGACACCGCCGGACGCACCGGGTCCGACGGGGCCGTCGAGCTGGTCGCCCTGCCCGCCGACCGGCGCCTGGAGCTGCCGGCGGCCCGAGGCCGCTGCGACGTGTGCGAGGCCCTCGTCTTCTCCGACACCTGCCCGTTCTGCCACGTGCGGCCCTCTGCCGCCGACCCCCGAGGAGTCCCCGCGTGAACCCCCGCCAGCGCCGTGGCGTGCTGTTCGTCCTGCTCGCCGTCGTCCTCGCCGTCGTCGTGTTCTTCGTCGTCGCCTCCTACGTCAACAACGTCGCCAGCCAGGTGGGGTCGGTGGTGACCGTGTACCGGACGGCCGACGACATGCCGGCCTTCGCCACGATCGAGGAGTCGTCGATCGTCGCCGACGAGGTGCCGGCGCGGTGGCTGTCCGAGTCGGCCCGCCTCGACGCCGAGGACCTCGTGGGCCGCCGCATCGGGTTCAACATCGCGCAGGGCACGCTGCTGTCGGAGGACATGCTGGTGCCGCCGTCCGAGCTGTCGGCCACCGAGCGCGAGATCGCGATCCAGGTGAACCAGATCACCGGCATCGCCGACCGCGTGCGGCCCGGCGACTACGTCGACATCTACGCGGTGTTCGCCGACGTGCCCGGCCTGCCCAAGCAGGTGCGCGTGCTCGTGCAGAACGTGCGCGTGGTCTCCGTGCGCGGCAGCCAGGTGCGCCTCGACGAGGACAGCCCGACCGGTGAGGCCGCGGTCGTCCCGGTGACGCTCGCGCTCGAGCCGAACGACGCGCTCGCGGTGACGTACGCCGCCGCGTTCGCCCAGGAGGTGCGCCTCGTCGGTCTGCCGACCGGCACGGGCGAGGACCGCACCGGTGAGCAGGGTGAGTTCGACGCCGAGGACCTCGGTGGCGTCGCGGTGCCCGAGGGGAGCCAGGGCTGATGGCCGGGACAGTCGTCATCGGGTGCGCGGACCAGACGCTCGCGTACGACCTCCGCTCGCAGCTCGCGGAGGTGGCGGACGTCGAGGTGCTCGCCGTGGTCGAGTCGACCGCCGAGCTGGCTCGCGTCGTCGTGGAGCGCGACCCCAACCTCGTGCTGCTGCACGACCAGCTCGGTCCCGAGCCGGTCCACCAGGTCGTCCGCGACCTGAGCCTGCGTCGCCCGGCGAGCGTGACGCTCATCGTGTCGGGCGACTCCGACCCCGAGACGCTCGCCGAGGCCACCGACGCCGGGGCGCGCGGCCTGCTGACGTACCCGCTGTCGTTCGCCGAGGTGCAGCAGCGCATCACGAACGCGATCGACTGGTCGACGCGCCTGCAGTCCCTGCTGGTCGAGCAGACCGACAGCACCGCCGGCCACCGGGCGCTCGTGCTGGCGATCACGGGCACCAAGGGCGGCGTCGGCGCCACCACGGTCGCGACCCACCTCGCGTGGGACGTGCGCCGCGAGCTCCCGGACCACCGCGTCCTGGTCATCGACCTCGACCTGGAGAAGGGCGACGTGTCGAGCCTCATCGAGGCCCGGCACCGGGTGTCCGTCGCGGACGTCGCCAAGGTCGCCGACGACCTGTCGTTCCGTACGGTCGCCGACGCGATCCTCGAGCACGAGTCCGGCGTGCACCTGCTGCTGCCGCCGGAGGACGTGCGCGAGGCCTCGCTGGTGACCCCGGCGGCGATCCGCCAGATCATCGGGCTGGTGCGCCAGCAGTACGACCTCGTCGTCATCGACGCCGGCGCCCGGGTCACCCCGCTGCAGGCGGCGGTCGTCGAGATCGCCGACGAGGCGGTCGCGGTCGTGACGCCGGACCTGGTGAGCCTGCGCGCCCTGCGCCGCAACGTCGGCTGGTGGGACCAGCTGTCGGTCCGCAAGCCGGAGAGCACGTGGGTGCTGGTCAACCGGCACTCGCGCGCCGACGAGATCCAGCCCGACACCGTCGCGCGGCTCTCGCCCAGCCCGGTGCTCGACGTGACGCTGACGGACCGGGGACGCAAGCTCGAGCGCTCGGTCAACTCGCGCTCGCCCGAGTACGTCGAGGACGCCTCGTGGTGGCAGTCGGTGCGCGCGTTCGGACGCGCGGTGGGCGTCGGCCGCGGGCGCGCCGCAGCCTCGGCGCCGGCGGCCGGGGAGGAGGCCGCGCGCGGGCGCCGCCGTCGTACCGCCGCCTCCGACGAGGGCTCGGCCTCGATCGAGCTCGTCGGCGTGCTGCCGACGGTGGTCGTCGTGTGCGTCGTCGTGGTGCAGCTCGCGGTCGTCGGGCTGACGGCCCTGTGGACCGGCTACGGCGCGTCGGCCGCGGCCCGTGCGGCCGCGGTGCACGCCTCGTCGAGCGAGCTGCGGCAGGCGACGCAGGACGCCGTGCCGGGTGGGTACCACTCGGACCTGCGTGTGCGGCGCGACCCCACGGGGCGCGAGGTGGAGGTCAGCATGGCGGTGCCGATCCTGGCACCCGGGCTCGCGTCGACGCCGTGGCGGATCACGATCGGACGGGAAGTGGTGGTGGAACCATGACCAGGCTCGTGCGCGACCTGCGCCGCCGGGACGAGGGGACGGCGACCATCGAGGTCGTCGGCGGGCTGGTCGCGGTGGCGCTCGCGGTCGTCTGCATCATGCAGTTCGTCTGGTACGTCGTCGCGGCGGACGCCGCCGCGCAGGCCGCCCGCGACGGTGCGCGCGCGCTGAGCCTCGGTCGTCCGGTGCAGCAGGCCGTGGAGCGGTCGCTGCCCGGCACGCTCGACGCGCGCGTCACGTACCCCGCGCACGACACGGTGAAGGTCACGCTCGACGTGCGCCGCGTCGCCGGGTTCCCGCAGATCCAGGTCGACCGCCAGGTCGCCATGCCGAGGACCGGCCGATGAGCGGGTTCTCCGACTGGGACCGCCGGTCCGACGCGAGCCCCGTCGCCGCGGGGTCGGCGTTCGCGCGCAGCGAGCTCGACGAGCAGCTCGTCTCGCAGTTCAAGCGCATGCTGCTCGACGAGGTCGACCTGCACGAGCTCGGCCGGCTCGACACCGGCCAGCGGCGCGTGCGGCTCGAGCGGGTCGTGGCGCACCTGGTGTCGACCGAGGGCGTCATCCTCACGACGCGGGAGCGCAACGCCCTGATCCGGCGGGTCGTCGACGAGTCCATCGGCCTGGGCGTCCTCGAGCCGCTGCTCGCGGACGAGACGGTGTCCGAGATCATGATCAACGGGCACGACACCATCTACGTGGAGCGGTTCGGCCAGATCGAGCGCGTGGCGACCACCTTCGCGACCGAGGAGCAGCTGCGTCAGACCATCGACCGCATCGTCTCGACGGTCAACCGCCGCGTCGACGAGTCGAGCCCGATGGTCGACGCGCGCCTGCCCGCCGACGAGCGCATGCCGCGCGGGGCGCGCGTGCACGTCGTCCTGCCGCCGCTGACGCTCAACGGTCCGACCGTCACGATCCGTCTCTTCCCGCGCTCGTACGGTCTGGACGAGCTGCTGCGCCGCGGCACGCTCGACGCCGCCAGCGCCGAGCTGCTCGCCGCGTGCGTCCGCGCGCGCGCCAACATCATCGTCTCGGGCGGTACCTCCTCGGGGAAGACGACCTTCCTCAACGCGCTGTCCGCGTTCATCCAGGGTCGCCAGCGCATCATCACGATCGAGGACGCCGCCGAGCTCTCGCTCGGGCAGGAGCACGTGGTCCGGCTCGAGACGCGACCGGCCAACGTCGAGGGCCACGGCCAGGTGACGATCCGCGACCTCGTGCGCAACGCGCTGCGCATGCGGCCCGACCGCATCATCGTCGGCGAGGTCCGCGGCGGCGAGGCGCTCGACATGCTGCAGGCGATGAACACCGGCCACGAGGGCTCGCTCGCCACCGTGCACGCCAACTCCACGGTCGACGCGCTGATCCGCCTGGAGACGCTCGCGTCGATGAGCGACGTCGACGTGCCGTTCCACGCGCTGCGCGACCAGGTGAACAACGCGATCGACATCGTCGTGCAGCTGCTGCGCGGCGCGGACGGCACGCGGCGCGTCGTCGAGATCGGGTGGGTCGCGTCGAAGCACCGCGAGGACTTCGAGGTCCAGCCGATCATGCGCTGGGACCCCGAGGCCCAGGGCCCGACGGGCACACCGGGGCGCTTCGTCCTGCACCCCATCCCGCAGCGGCTGCTCGACCGGCTGCGCATCGCCGGCGAGGCGATCGGCCGTGCCGCGGTCCCACCGCAGGCCGTGCCGTCCGTCGCCGAGCCGCAGGACGTGCCGGCCGCCGCCGAGGCGCAGGACGAGGTGGCCGCGTCGTGACGGTCCTGCTCATCCTCGTCGGCGTCGCGGCGGCCTCGGTGCTGCTCGTCGTCGGCATCGCCGACATCTCCTTCGTGCACAGCCGGCGCCGCGCGATCGTCGAGGGTGTGGTCGACGAGAACCCCGCGTCCTGGAACGCGCGCGTCGACGCGTGGGACCGGTCGTTCGTCCAGACCCGCCCCGGGCGGTGGGTCAGCCGCCAGCTCGTCCTCGCGGGCGAGGAGCGCTCGCCCTCCCTGGTCGCCGCGGTGACGCTCGCCTCGGGTGCCGTCGCGGCCTGGCTGCTGTCGGTGGCGCTCGCGCCCGCGTTCGGTGTGCTGGGCGTCGTCGCGATGGTCGTCGGCCTGCGCACGTGGCTGGGCCGCACGCGCCAGCGCCGCAACGAGCAGTTCATCTCCCAGATGCCCGAGCTCGCGCGCGTGCTGTCGAATGCGACGAGCGCCGGCCTGTCGATCGCGGCCGCGATCGGCGTCGCCGCGGGCGAGCTGACCGCCCCGGCCGGGCCCGAGCTGCGGCGCGTGGCCGACCGGCTGCGGTTCGGCGTCGCGCTGGACACCGCGATCGAGGAGCTCCAGGAGCGGCTGACCTCGCGCGAGGTCGCGGTCCTGAGCTCGACCTTGCTCGTCTCGGCCCGCAGCGGCGGGTCCCTCGTGACCGCGCTGCGCGACATCGCCGACACGCTGGAGCAGCGCAAGGAGACGCGCCGCGAGGTGCGCACGGTGCTCGCGCAGGCCACGGCCACCGGCTACACGGTCGTCGGCATGGGCTTCGGCATCCTCGTGCTCCTCAACGTCATCCAGCCCGGCACCGTCGAGCGCATGACGCAGGAGTGGCTGGGCCGCGGTGCGCTGCTCGTGGGTGGAGGGCTGCTCGTGGGCGGCGCACTCGTGATCCGCCGGATGACGAGGTTCCCGTCATGACCGCGGGCACGGTCCTGCTGCTCAGCGGGGGACTCGCCGCGATCGCGACGGTCCTCGGCCTGCTGGGGTACCGGGCGATGCGCACGGACGCCCTGGACACGCTCGCGGTCGAGGACCTCGCGCTGCTCAAGGGCCAGCGTCGGCGGCGCGCCGAGGGCACGACGCCGCTGCAGCGCCTCGCGCGGCGGCTGGTGCCGCGTCTGCGGCGCGCACTGGGTCCCGCGCGGCTCGCGTCGCTGCAGCGACGCATCGACGAGGCCGGGCGGCCCGACGGTCTGACCGTCGACGGCTTCCTCGAGCGCGTCGCCTGGTGGCTCCTCGTGGTCACGCCCATCGCGGTGCTGTTCGTGCTCCAGGGCAACCTGCTGTGGGTGCCGCTGGCGTACGTCGCGCCCCTCGTGCTGCCGCTCAGTCAGGTCGCACGCGCCCAGCGCCTGCGTCGCGAGCAGATCGACAAGGACCTGCCGGACTTCCTGGACGTGCTCGCGGTCACGGTCATGGCCGGCGTCAGCTTCCGGCAGGCGATGGCCCGCGTCGCGGACCGGTTCTCCGGGCCCCTGGCCGAGGAGATCCAGCTGACGCTCCAGCAGGTCGCCAACGGCGCCTCGGTGCGCGACGCGCTCGACGCCTTCCGGCGACGCAGCTCGTCCGAGCCCGTCGCGCAGTTCGTCTCGGCGCTCCTGCAGTCCCAGGAGCTCGGTGCGCCGCTCGCCGCGTCCCTCAAGCAGATCGCGCTGGACATGCGCCGCGACAGCGGGCAGCGGATGCGGCAGGCCGCGGCGCGGATGGCCCCGCGCGTCACGCTGGTCACGTCGCTCGTCCTGGTGCCGGCCGCCGTCATCTTCGTGTTCGTCGGGCTGTGGATCGGTGCGGACATCGACTTCGGCTCGCTGACCGAAGGGCTGGGATGACCGGCCGCCCCGGGTTCCACCACCGGCTGGTGTCCGCGGCGATGTTCGTGCGGCTCGGTGCGATCGTCGTCGCCCTGTTCGGCATGGTCGGGCAGCAGGTCACGCCCGTGCTGCTGATCTGCGTCCTCGTGCTGGCCGGCCCGGGCTTCGCGGTGCTCGTCCACCCGCCGATGCTGGACGCGGTGACGCGGCACCCGCTCGTGCTCGTGGTGGACGTGCTCATCAACCTGGGGCTCGTGGCGGCCCTGGGCGTCGAGAGCCCGCTGGTGCTGGCCACGTTCTCCAGCGCGCTGCTCGTCGGGATGCTCACCGAGCGACGCGCCGCCGTCGCCGGTGCGCTGATCCTCGCGGCGGGGTACGTCGTGGTGCGGACGCTGGCCACGGACGGGCGGGACCAGGGCTTCATGCTCGCCCTCGGGGTCCCGACGCTGTACCTGTGCCTCGTGGGGCTCGGCGCCGCGGTCCGCCGCGCCCACGCCGAGCAGGCGTCGCTGCACGCGCAGACGCAGGCGGCGCAGCGTGCGCTCGTCGCGGCCGACGAGCGCGCCCGGCTCGCGCGGGAGATGCACGACTCCGTCGGCAAGACCCTGCACGGCATCGCGCTGGGGGCCCGCGGCCTGGTCGGATGGGTCGACCGGGACCCCGCGCGCGCGGCCGAGCTCGCGCGCGCCCTCGGGGACGCCGCGGAGGACGCGGCACGGGAGGCGCGCGAGATCCTCGTGCGCCTGCGCGCGGACCAGCCGGACCGTCCGCTGGTCGAGGTCCTGCGGGACCGCTGCGAGGCGTGGCAGGCGGAGACGGGCATCCCCTGCGAGCTGGTCGTGCGGTTCGCCGTCGACCTGCCCACGGAGGTGCGCTACGAGGTCCTCGCGATCGTCGGGGAGGCCCTGGAGAACGTGCGTCGGCACGCCGGCGCGTCGCACGTGACCGTCGAGCTCGCCGCGACCGGGGACGCCTGCCGCATCGTCGTCGCCGACGACGGCCAGGGGTTCGCCCCCCGGGTCGACGGCACGAGCCCGCACGGCCACTTCGGCCTGACAGGCATGCACGAGCGTGCGCGCGAGGCGGGGGTGCGGCTCGCCGTGTCGTCCCGGCCCGGCGCGGGCACCCGCGTGGAGATCGTCCACGCGACGTCGGGCGGGCGCGCCCCGCAGAGCGGAGGACTGGTGGAGCTCCATGGCTGAGGCGACGGGCACGCGCGACGGGACGGACACGAGCGCGCACCGCGCCGTGACGGACGTGACGGTCGTCGTCGTGGACGACAACTCCGTGATCCGGATGGGGCTCACGAGCCTCATCGACGCCTCCGACCGGCTGCGCGTCGTGGGGCAGGCCGCCGACGGCGAGGAGGCCGTGCGCGTCGTGCGGGCCACCATGCCCGACGTGGTGCTGCTCGACGTGCGGATGCCGCGCCGCGACGGCGTGCAGGTCGCCGCCGAGGTGTCCGCGTGGAGCAAGGTCCTCATGCTCACGTACTCCGACGCCCCCGAGGTGGTCCGGGCGGCCGTGGAGGCCGGGGCCAGCGGCTACCTGGTCCACGGGCAGTTCGAGGCGGGGGACCTCGAGCGCACCATCCTGTCGGTCGCGGCCGGCTCGTTCGTGCTGTCGCCGCACGCCGCGGCCGTGATGCGCGACGCGCTGCGCCCGGCGCCCGCGCCGGCACCCGTGCGTCCCGACGCCGGACTGTCGGCCCGCGAGGCGGAGGTCATGGAGCTGGTCGCGGCGGGGCAGACCAACCGGGAGATCGCGGCGACGTGCTTCCTGTCCGAGAAGACGGTGAAGAACCACATCAACCACATCTTCGCGAAGCTGGGTGTACGGACCCGGGCCGAGGCCGTCGCGGTGTGGCTCGGTGGTGCGGCGGGCCCGGTCCCGCGGGGCGGGTGAATGGGCCCTGAGTTGGGTCCACGGACCCGTCGCCCGCGTCCGGCTCGTCCGTAGTGTCGTCCTCGTCGTCAGAGGTCCACAGCGGGACGCCGCACCGGATCACCACAGGTCAGGTCAGCGGGGAGCCCGCTGCAGCAGAGTCAGGAGTCAGCCATGACGCGCATGTTCGTCAAGACGCAGGTCCGCATCCAGAAGGCGCTCGAGAACGCCGGCGGCCGTGACGCCGGCCAGGGCACCATCGAGTACATCGGCATCCTCGTGGTCGCCGGCCTCCTGCTCGTCGCCGTGATCGGCACGGTCAAGGGCTGGAACCCCAAGGGCTTCGTCGACAGCGCCATCACGGAGATCGAGGGCGTCGTCGGGGGCTGACGTCCCTCTCCGCCACGGCGCTGTGCCGGGACCCCTGCGGGTCCCGGCGCAGCGCCGTTCCGCCGTCCCCACACGCCCACCGACACGAGGAGCGAGGACACCGTGACCACCCCGCACGCGCGCCGCCGTCACGCCGACCGCGGTGCCCACGACCGCGGTGCCGCCGCTCTCGGCCTCATCGTCGGCGTCGTGCTGTGCGCCTTCGCGCTCCTCGCGTTCGTCCTGGTCCCCCTGGTCACGAGCACCGGGATGGCCGGGCGCTCGTCGTCCGCCGCCGACGCCGCCGCGCTCGCCGCGGCGCAGCGCGTGCGGGAGGCTGCCCTGGACGCCGCGCTCGTCGTGCCCGTCGGTGGGACGGTCGGCGGGACGATGGCCCCGTCGGTCGGCATCACCGACGCCCAGACGTACGCGCGACGCAACGGCTCCGAGCTGGTCGGCGCCCGCTACCACGCGGACCTGCGCGCGGACCGGGTGCGCGTCGAGGTCCGCACGCCGGACCCGGAGGGCCTGCGCGGTGGCACCTACCGGCAGGCCGAGGCCGAGGTCGGCGTCGCCCTCGACCGCTGCGAGCTGACGCGCGAGCGCGTCATCGTCGGGTACGAGCCGCCGCCCCCGCCGCCGGAGCCCACCCCCGAGCCCGAGCCCGACCCGTCGGCCACGCCCACGCCGAGCCCGACCCCTCCGCCGCCCCCGCCGCCGGTGCCGGTCTTCGGGTGGGACCACACGTTCACCTGCACGTCGGGCGGCGGTGCCGTGCTCGTGAGCCTCGGCCCGGAGCGTGACGTCGCCGTCGTGCGGACCGCCATGCGGGCCTGGCTGGACGCGCGGCTGGAACCGCGCCTCGTGCGATGATCTGCGTCCCGCCGAGCCGGTCGTCACGCACCGCCACTTCCTGGAGGTCGAGCATGTCGTCAGTCCGTCGCCGCGCGAGCAGGTCGGCCCGGGTGGTCGCCGTGGTCGCGGGTGCCGTCCTCGTGGCGTCGTCGGCCGCGGCCGCGCCCGCCGCGTCGTCCCCGGCGCCGGACGGCGAGGACGTGCGCGTCGAGGGGGTGGACGTCCCCGTCCGCGGCACGTTCACGGCCCGGACCAGCGGCGAGGGCACCGGTCCGCTCGTGCGCGGCGCCGTCCACGGCGTGCGACGGGTCGACGGCGGCACGGTGCTGTACCTGTCGTTGGGGACCACGGCGTCCTCCGGGGCGTACCTGCACATGAGCTCGATCTTCCGTCCGGGGACCGGTGCCTACGATTTCGACGCGATCAGCCAGCTCGTGCTCGTCGACCGCACCGGCGGCAAGGCCTACCTGCCGCTGGTCGCGCAGGACGCCACCTCGGTGTTCGACGACGTCAAGGCGGAGGCCGGTGAGCTGCCGGTCATCTACGCCGTGTTCCCCGAGCTGCCCGCGGGCACGGGCACTGTCGACGTGCTCGTCGGGGACCAGCGCGCCGCCGTCCTCGCCGTCCCCGTCGAGGAGGGGCTCCTCGAGCCCGTGGCCGACGAGCCGGGCCCGCGGGCGGGCACGGGCTGGCCGGCGGTGCCCGACGTGGCGGGTCTCGGGGCCGACCCCGCGCGCTCGACGTTCGACCTGGTCACACGGACCGCGACCGCGGCGACGCAGACCGCGGAGACGTCCGAGCGCGTCGCCACGACCCTCGACGCGAACGTGCTGTTCGACAAGAGCTCGGCGGCGCTGACGCCGGCCGCGCAGGAGGTGCTCGCCCAGGTCGCGGCCGACATCGCGGCGCGCGCCACGGGCGAGGTCCAGGTCGTGGGGCACACCGACTCCGACGGGTCCACCAGCTCGAACGACGCGCTGTCGCAGGAGCGCGCGGCGGCCGTGGTCGCGGCGCTGCAGCCGGCCGCGGGCGGCAGGGTCACGTTCACGGCGGTCGGGCGCGGCGAGAACGAGCCCGTCGCACCGAACGACAGCCCGGAGAACATGCAGCTCAACCGTCGCGTCGAGGTCGTCTACGAGATCGAGGAGGGGTCGTGAGGGCCTGTCGAACGCTGGTCGTGGCCGCGGCCACCGCGGTGCTGGTCGCCGGCTGCACGGGCGGTGACGCCGAGGGCGACCCCACGCCGAGCGCGTCGGCGGCCGCGACGGCGGCGGCGGACATGAGCGTCGAGGACTTCGCGGCCTCGGTCCTCGTCGACGAGGACGTCACCGACGCCGAGGCGGGCGGCGACGAGCCGCTGGCCACCCTGACGGTGCCCGTGGTCGCCTCGGCCAGCGAGCCGTACGACGTCGAGGTCACCGTGGTGTCCCTGACGGCCTCGGAGCGCGGCACCGACCTGACCTTCGCGATGCGGACCGCGGACGGCAGCGACGGCCCCCGCAGCGAGCACTACTCGTGGGGCACGAGCACGGCGAGCGACCTGCGCTCCCTGGAGCTGCGCCCCGACGAGGAGTCGTCGATCAAGCCGTACACGATCATGGACAAGCCCGACATCGAGCTGGACGCGCTGTGCGCGTGCGGGGCGTTCCCCAAGATCGTGGGCGGGACCGCGCAGGTGCGCTCGGCGCTGTTCCCGCCGGTGCCGGCCGGGGCGTCGCAGGTCGTCCTCGTCTTCCCCGGCGCCGATCCGGTCACGGTCCCGGTCACCTGGGAGTGACCCCGGGCCGGGGAGCCGCCCGCGGGACCGTGGGCCCCGCGGTGGGCCCCTGGCCCCACCACCACCCGTGAGCGGCGGCCCGCCGGTAGAACCGTGGGCCCTCGGATCGGCGGGAGCAGGACCGTAGCGTCCTGCCTGGACGGATGCTCAGGACCGGGAGGCGACGTGAGGGTGGCGGCCGTGCGGGCGCGCATGAGCGGTGACGACCGAGGGGTCAGCACGCTCGAGTACATGGGCGTGGTCGCGCTCGCGGCGATCCTCGTGGTGGCGACGGTCCTGGGGACCACGAACGTGGGTCCCTACGCCGCCGCGGCGCTGTGCCGCGTGACGGCCGCGCTCGACGGCGGGGCGGGTGGGTGCGACACCACGCCCGAGACCGACCCCGACGACGACATGGACTACCACCCGGGCGTCTGCATGCTGTCCGAGTCCAAGGAGAAGTACTCCGCCGAGGTCAAGATCTGGTTCTTCAAGCTGAGCGACAGCTCGGGCTTCATCGTCCAGGAGTACTCCGACGGCACGGTGCGCGCGACGCTGACGGACGGCGGCGGCATCGGTGCGAGCGGCAACCTCGGCTCCAAGACGTTCGACGCCGGCAAGCTCGGCGACGGTGACAACGCGGGCGCCGAGGTCAGCCTGGGCGGGAACCTGAAGTTCGAGTACGGCTCGACGTGGGAGTTCGACTCGAAGAAGCAGTGGGAGTCGATGCGTGAGCAGCTCGACGACTACCTCATCCAGCAGGAGCAGATGAAGGGTGAGGGCGCCGCGGGCATGGCGTTCTACCTGTGGCTCACGGACGGCTGGGTCGAGGCGCCCAAGGACCCCAAGATCTCGTACTCGAAGATCTCGCTCGAGGCAGCCCTCAAGGCCAGCGCCGGCACCCGCATCCCGGGGACCAGCAAGGACGACAAGGGCAACGACAAGCTCATCGACCCCAAGCTGGGTGTCAACGGGTCGGTCACGGCCGGCGGCTCGGTGATCGTCATGAACGACAAGCAGTCCGGCTCGAAGAGCTACACGTACGAGCTCAGCGGCAAGGGCACGCTCGGCGGCAGCATGATCGTCGGCCACGCCACCGGTGAGGGCTCGATCACCGGGGCGTTCACGACGACGTACGACAAGGACGGCAACCTCTCGCAGATCGCCTTCAAGTCGGCCTACGAGGTCGGCGGCACGGGCAGCCTCGGGAACAACACGTTCAAGGCCGCCAGCGGCAGCCTCGCCGAGGGTGAGACCCGCTCGGTGGTCACCACCACCAAGCTGGACGTCACCGACGCGAACCGTGCCCTGGTGCAGGGCTGGATCGACGACCACGCCGCCGGCACCACGCTCACCCTGCCCTTCTCGGCGATGATGCCGGAGAAGCCGTCGGACGACCCGTTCATGCAGCTCATGTACGAGCAGGCCAGGCTCAGCCGGGTGACGTACCACAACGTCAAGGACTCCTGGGAGTTCGGTGCCGCCGTGAAGAAGGGCTGGGAGTTCGGCTTCAACATCAGCGCCGAGGAGGCCACGGCCACCAAGACCGAGGCGCAGTTCCTCGGCGCGCCGGGCCGCGACGGTGCGCGGCAGCTGGTCGACGACGCCCTGTGCAACTGACCGGGCGGACGAGGAACGAGGTGACGACGATGCGCAGGCTCGTGTGGGCGTGGGTGGCGGGCACGGTGACGTACGTCGCGGTGCTGGTCGGTGGCGCGGTGCTGGTCGGTGTGCTGACCGCGCGCAGCGGTGAGGTCGTCACGGCATGGCCGCTGCTCGTGGTGCCCGGCGTGGTCGCCGGAGCCGTGGCCGTGCTCGTCGCGACGGCGCGGGCCGTGGTCCGGCCCCCGCGCCGGCGTGGCCTGGTCGCCGTGTCCCTGCCGGCGCTCGTCGCGTTCGGCATGTCCGTCGCGAGCTCGCTCGAGGCCGCGTCGCGCGCCGACGTGCCGCCCCTCGTCCACGCCGTCGACGTGGCGGTGCCCGTGATCGTGCTGCTCGCGACCGGTGGGGCCGGTGGTCTGCTGGCGCACGTACGCTGGACGCCGGCCAGCCGGTCGTCCTATGCGGAGGTGGTGTGACGTGTCCCGTCGTCCCGTGCCGGCACTCGTCCTCGGAGCGGTGCTCGTCGCCGGTCTGACGGGGTGCTCGGACGCCGGCGAGAGCGCCCCGTCGACCCCCGAGGGCTGGCAGCGCGTCGAGTCGGGCGCCCTGTCGTTCGCCGTCCCCGAGGACTGGGTCGAGGCGGCGCAGTCCGACGACCTGTGGAGCGTGGGCTGGGCCGACAGCAGCGAGCTGGGCCCGGACTCGCTCCTGCTGGTCGGCGCGCCCGCGCTCGGCCAGGACGGTGCGCAGCGTGGCCTGGACACGTTCGTCGCGGGTGCGCAGGTCGGGGGCTGGGGCTACGGCTCGACCGGCATGTCGACGCCCGTGGACACCGCGACGCTCGAGGTGCAGCGCAACGACTTCACCTACGACGACGTGAGCGGCGTCTTCTGGGCGGCGGCGGACCCCGAGTCGGGGACGACCGTCGGGCTGCAGCTCACCGGGCGCGACCTGCCGGACGAGATCGTCGCCGGCATCGAGTCGAGCATCGCGGTGCGGGCGGGCGCCGAGGGCTGACGCCCTCCGCAGCCGAGGGCTGACGCCCTCCGCCGTCGCGTCCACCGCCGCGTCCAGGGACATCGGCCGGGTGCGCCGGTGGGCCCGACGACCCAGGCCTGCCGCGTCGGAACGGACCCCTGGCCCCACCGCCGACGGTGCGCCGCCGGTCAGACTTGCGTCGCTGCGACGCACCGACGTCGCGGATCGACCTGGAGGTGCGCGGTGACGGTGGTCCGGCTCGCGGTCATGGCCGCGGCGTACGCGGCCGGTGCGGCGGCGGTGTCCTTGGCGGCGGGGGTGATCGCGCTGTCGGGCCTCCCGACGGTGCCGGCCCTGGTGCTCAAGGCGCTGCTGGTCGCTCTCGTGCTGGTCGTCGTCACGTGGCGCGGGCTGCAGGGCGTCGACGTGACGCCGCGGGCCGCCGTCGCTGTCGCCGTCGCGGCGCTCGTCGGCTTCCTGGCCGACCCGTTCACGTGGGCGGCGCGCACGTTCGTCGGGCAGCTGGTGCTGCCGGCGGGCGTCGGGACGCTCCTGGTGGACCTGGTGGGGTGGCTGGTGGTCGTGCTGGGGACGGTGGCGACCGTGCGCGCACGGTCGCACGAGCGAGTGACGGGGTACGGGCGATGAGGCGGTGGCGGACGGCGCGCGAGCGCGCCCTGCAGGGTGACGCGGGCATCGGCACGCTGGAGTACATCGGCATCATCACGATCGCCGCGGTGCTCATCACCGCGGTGGTCCTGTCGCTGACGTCGATGCGGCCCGCCGACCAGGCGTCGGCGGCGCTCTGCCGCATCATGGAGGCCTTCGGGCAGGGTGGCGGCTGCGACCCCACCCCCGGCCGCGACGCCGAGGACTACGTCCCGCCGGAGGAGTGCGTCGTGTCCTCGCACGGCCAGGAGGACAACGCGTCCGTGACGGTCGTCGTCACGGTCGAGGGCGGTGAGCAGTGGGTCATCGAGCAGCTCGGTGACGGGACGTACCGGCTGACGCGCGCCCGGGAGGGCGGCCTCGGGATCGGCGTCGGCGTCGGGTTCGACGTGAGCGTGACGAACGACGGGCAGTCCTACGGCCTGGGCGCGACCGCCGACGCGAGCGCGGCCCTGGTCGTCGGCGGCGGCGAGTCGTACATCGTGCACTCGGCGGACGAGGCCCGGCGCGTGCTGGACCACAAGCGCAACGACGAGACCAAGGACCTGTGGTTCGGGGACGACAACCCCCTGCGCGACGGCGTCGACTGGCTCAACGAGGAGCTCGGCGGCAGCAACGAGTACGAGCAGCTCGACCCGGACGAGTGGTTCGTCGAGGGCGGTGTCGAGGGTGAGGCGTCCGCGGGCGCCAACGCGATCATCGGCTCGGCGGGCGCCGAGGCGTTCCTCGAGGCCTACGTCGGCCGCACGCACCGCAAGGACGGCACGTCGACCGACTACCTGCGTGCCGACATGGGCATCGGCGGCGGGCTGCAGGGCCACGGCGTGACCGCGTCCGGCTACGACATCTACCAGCAGTTCACGCTCGACGGCTCGATGGCCGCCGTCATGGAGGTCGACCGCGACGAGGACGGGAACCCCGTGGCGTTGCGGATCCGCAGCGTCACGATGTGGAACCCGGTCGGTGACAACAGCTACTCCGGTCCGGGAGGCATCGACGGCGACCCGAGCTACACCGAGCGGGTCGTGGAGATCCCGCTGGAGACGACCGCCGACCGCCGCCTGGCGACCCGCGTCATGCACGCCGCCGGCCTGCCGTACTACCCGGGCATCACCGACTCCGTCGACCTGCCGCAGACCCTGCTCGACAGGTTCGACCCCGTCGCGCTCGGCCGGGAGCTGGGTGAGGCGGCGGCCGACCGCGGGTACATCTACGAGCAGACGTACACGCAGTGGGAGAACGAGGACGGCGTCAACGCCCAGGGCAAGGTCGGCCTCGAGCTCGGCCTGGCCATCGAGAGCATCGAGAGCGGGCGTTCCACGACGGGCTACCGGTACTTCGACGGCACCGGCATGGTCGATCGCGCCGAGTGCGTGGTGTGATGCTCGTCGGTCACGGCGCCGGCTCGACCCGGCCCCACCATCCCCTGGAGGTCCTTGTGAAGTCCCCCCGCGTGCTCGCGCTCGCGATCCTGCCGCTCGTCCTCGCCGCGTGCGGGACGTCCGAGGCGAGCACGGGCGCACCGCTCGTCCCCGCCGACCCCCCGGCGGGGTGGGAGTCGCACGCGATGGGTCCCGTGACCCTCGCGGCCCCGGCGGACTGGGAGGAGTTCGAGACCCAGCCCGGCGACCGGGCGGACGAGGCGTTCGCGCTGCGCGCCGCCGGCGAGGGTCCCGGCACCGGGGTCCACACGTCGGTCACGTCGCAGCGGACGCGTGACGCGGCGGCTGCGATCGAGAACCTGGGCTCGGTCGGCGACGCGAGCGTCGGCGCCGAGGACGTCGAGCAGGCCGAGCTGACGTGGCCGGGCGCGGAGGCGGCCGGGTGGATCGGCTACCGGGCGACGGTCACGGTCGGCAGCGAGGACGTCGAGATGCGCTACGAGTACCTCGTGGTCGACCTCGAGGACGACGCGCAGGCGATCGTCGCGGTCGTCGCGCCGGCGGACACGTTCGACGAGTCGGGCGCGCACGACGTGCTCGCGTCCGTGACGGTCGGCTGACGGTGGCTGTCTTCACGCGCGGCAACCTGCGGCGCACGGCTCGTCTGTGGTCCTGGGTCGCGCTGCTCGGCGGGCCGTTCGTGCTCGTCATGGGCGTGCTGCTGGTCACCGGCACCGGACCGGGCGCCCAGCGGCCGGTGGAGATGTGGCGCACCGGGGCCGCGGGCTCCGCGGTGGAGCTGCTGCCGTCGGGACGCGACACCGCGGTCTGGGGCCGGCCGTCGGCGGAGGGGGTCACGTGCACCACCGCCCGGTCCTCCGGGCAGGAGGTCGCGACGCTGCCCGTCGGCAGCACCGAGGGACGGCCCGCGACCGTCCGGGACGCCGGGGGGACGGGGGAGTGGACGCTGCTCGCGCTGACAGGGGGGACGGCGGCCGCCGCCGACGTCACCTGCAGCGGCGGTGACCTCGCCGAGGTCGCGGTGTCGGCGGACCCGGGCGGACCGCGCAGCAGCTCCGGCTTCGGCGGGGTGCTCGTCCTCCTGGGGCCGGTGCTCGTCCTGCTCGGCTGGGTGACGCGGCGCGCGCTGCGCGCGGGGGACGGCGCCCGCGCGTGACGTCCGCCCGTGGCGGTCGTCACGACGGGTGCCGACGGCCCGGGACGCGTGCCGCCGCCGACTAGGCTGACCTCGTGACGCAGACGCCCGAGCCCGCCACGACCCCCTCGCCCACGAGCCTCTCGCCCACGACGCACCGGCCGGTCCTCGTGGTCGACTTCGGCGCCCAGTACGCGCAGCTGATCGCGCGGCGCGTGCGCGAGGCGAACGTGTACTCCGAGATCGTGCCGCACACGGCGACGGTCGAGCAGATGCTCGCCAAGGACCCGGCGGCCATCATCCTGTCCGGCGGCCCGTCGTCGGTCTACGCGACGGGGGCGCCGTTCGTCGGCCCCGAGCTGTTCGAGGCCGGCGTCCCGGTCCTGGGCATCTGCTACGGCTTCCAGGCGATGGCCCAGGCGCTGGGCGGCACGGTCGCGCAGACGGGGCAGCGCGAGTACGGCGGCACAGCGGTGGAGATCACCGAGCCGGGCACCGTGCTGGACGGCAGCCCCGAGCAGCAGACCGTGTGGATGAGCCACGGCGACGCCGTGCACGCCGCGCCGGAGGGCTTCGAGGTGCTCGCGACGAGCGCCGGCAGCCCCGTCGCGGCGTTCGAGGACCGCGAGCGGCGCCTGTACGGCGTGCAGTGGCACCCCGAGGTGAAGCACTCGCCGCTCGGGCAGAAGGCGCTGGAGAACTTCCTGTACCGCGGTGCCGGGATCACCCCCGACTGGAACCCGGGCAACGTGGTGGCCGAGCAGGTCGAGCGCATCCGCGCCCAGGTGGGCGACGCCCGGGTCATCTGCGGGCTGTCCGGCGGGGTGGACTCGTCCGTCGCGGCCGCGCTCGTGCAGCGCGCCGTGGGGGACCAGCTCACGTGCGTGTTCGTCGACCACGGGCTGCTGCGCGAGGGCGAGGCCGAGCAGGTCGAGAAGGACTTCGTCGACGCCACGGGCGTGCAGCTCAAGGTCGTCGACGCGCGCGAGCGCTTCGTCACCGCCCTCGCGGGGCACACCGACCCCGAGACCAAGCGCAAGATCATCGGCCGCGAGTTCATCCGCGTCTTCGAGGACGCGGCGCGCGAGGTCGTCGAGGACGCCGGCGCGCACGGCGAGACCGTGAAGTTCCTCGTGCAGGGCACGCTCTACCCGGACGTCGTGGAGTCCGGCGGCGGCGAGGGCGCGGCCAACATCAAGTCGCACCACAACGTCGGAGGGCTCCCGGACGACCTGCAGTTCGAGCTCGTCGAGCCGCTGCGCACGCTGTTCAAGGACGAGGTGCGCGCGGTGGGCCTGGAGCTCGGCGTGCCCGAGGGCATCGTGTGGCGCCAGCCGTTCCCCGGCCCCGGCCTGGGCATCCGGATCGTCGGCGAGGTCACCGCGGAGCGCCTGACGACGCTGCGCGCGGCCGACGCCATCGCGCGCGAGGAGCTGACGCGTGCCGGGCTGGACCGCGAGATCTGGCAGTGCCCGGTGGTGCTGCTGGCCGACGTGCGGTCCGTCGGCGTGCAGGGCGACGGTCGCACCTACGGGCACCCGGTCGTGCTGCGCCCCGTGTCGTCCGAGGACGCGATGACGGCCGACTGGACCCGCCTGCCGTACGACGTGCTGGCCACCATCTCCACGCGCATCACCAACGAGGTCCCCGAGGTCAACCGCGTCGTGCTCGACGTGACGAGCAAGCCGCCGGGCACGATCGAGTGGGAGTGAGCGGGCCGGCCGCGGACGCGGCCGCCGGCTACCCGACGGACGACGAGAGGACGAGCGTGAGCACCGGACCGACGAGCACACCGACGACCAGCCCGGGGGTGCCCGACGCCGCCGCGTGGGCGCGCAGGGCCCGCGGCTCCCTGACCCGCTACCGGGTCATGGCGTGGATCACCGGGTCGATGCTGCTGCTGCTGTGCGTCGAGATGCTGCTCAAGTACGTGTTCCAGGCCGGGGGCGTCGACGCCGAGGGCGACGCGCTGCCGGTGCTGGGCTCGTGGATCGCGTTCGCCCACGGCTGGATCTACGTGGTCTACCTCGTCACGGTGTTCGACCTGTGGTCGACGCTGCGGTGGCGGCTCGGGCGCCTGGTGTCGCTGGCCGCGGCGGGGGTCGTGCCGGTCATGTCGTTCGTCCTCGAGCGTCGCGTGCACGCCGACGCGCAGGCGCGCATCGACGCGTCCGCGCCCCAGGGCTGACGGCACGGCGTGCGGGTCGTCCACGTCTCCGACTGCTTCGCGCCCCGCACCGGGGGGATCGAGACGCAGGTCGGGGACCTCGCCCGGCACCAGGTCCGCTCGGGTGACGAGGTGCACGTCCTCACGGCGACGCTCGGCCCCGGCGGGGAGCGCGGCGGTGTGGTGGACGTCGAGGACGGGGTCCACGTGCACCGGCTGGGCGCGCGCCTGCCCTTCGACCTGCCGGTCAACCCGCTGGCGGGCCCCGGCCTGATCCGCTCGGCGCTGCGCGAGGTGCGGCCCGACGCGGTGCACGTCCACGCGGGCGTCCTGTCCCCGTTCGCGTTCGACGGGGTGCGGGTGGCCACCGGCCTGGGGCTGCCCACGGCGATCACGTGGCACTGCATGCTCGACGGCGTCGCAGGGGTCGCCGGTCCGGTCGTGCGGCGCACCCGGTGGGCGCGGCTGCCCGCCGCGCTGAGCGCCGTGAGCGGGGCGGCGGCGCAGCGGGTCCGGACGATGCTCGGTTCCCGCGTCGACGTCGTGCCCAACGGCATCGACACCGCGCTGTGGGCGCCGGCCGGCCCCGCCGTCCTCGACCCCGGGGCTCCGGTGCGCCTCGTGGCCACGATGCGGCTCGCACCGCGCAAGCGCGCGGTGCCGCTCGTCGACGTCGTGGCCGGGGCCGCGCGACGGCTGCCGGCCGGTGCGGTCCGTCTGACGCTGATCGGCGACGGCCCGGCCCGCGACGCCGTGCGGGCGCGGGTGTCCGCCGCAGGGCTGGGCGACGTCGTCGACCTGCGGGGCCGCCTGGACCGGCCCGAGGTCCGCGCGACCTACGCCGACGCCGACGTCTTCCTCGCACCGGCGCGCCTGGAGGCCTTCGGCATCGCGGCGCTGGAGGCCCGCACCGCCGGGCTCGTGGTCCTGGCGCACGCCGGCACCGGGGTGGGGGAGTTCGTCACCGACGGGGTGGACGGGTTCCTCGTCGCGGACGACGAGGCGATGACCGACGCGGTCGTGCGGCTGGTGCAGGACCGCGACCTGCTGGCCGCGATGCGGCAGCGCGCCGCTGCCGAGCCGCCGCCGTTCGACTGGGACCACGTGCTGGCCGCCGCGCGCGCGCAGTACGCACGGGCTGCCCGGCTCGTCTGACCCCCCGGGATCCGTCGCGGCGTGCACGTCGCGACGTCGCAGGTCACACCGTCGCCCCGGGCCTTTGGTCCGGGTAGCCTGATCCGTTCACTCGTACGGGTGAGTACCCTAGTGCGCGGGCGGGACCAGAGTCCCACCGAGCGGGGCTCACCTGGGACGACGCTGTTCCTGTGAGCAGATGGCTCACCGGGCCGGACATCCGGTCCCGTGGGGGAACAGAGACGATCGGGGAGATCGAGATGTCCAACGCAGCAGCAGTCCAGTCGAAGCCCGCCCACATCAAGCTTCTGGCGATCATCGTCATCGTCTTCGGCGCCGTCTTCGCCGTCGCCGGCACCGGCACCTGGATCGCGGTGTCCACCAACCTGCGCGCCGAGCAGATCACCGTCTCCGAGGACGCCGCGGCGTTCGGCGGCGAGACCGTCGACACGCCGTGGGAGGCCTGGGCCCAGGCCGACATCATCAACAAGCACGCGCTCGCCGGCTCGGGCGGCAAGACCTACGCCGAGCTCGACAAGGAGGACCCGGCCCGTGCGTCCGTCATGAACGGCTCCTTCCTGCGGGCCTCGCTGTTCACCTCGGTCGTGGCCTTCGGCGTCGGCCTCCTGGTCTTCGGCCTGGGCGTCGTCTTCATCATCACCGGTGAGGCCCTGCGCCGCATCGCCGTCCGTGTCGAGGCGCCCGCCGTCGCGACGCCGGCCGTCGAGCGGGTCTGATCGACCCGCTTCCTCCACGGGTCGCGCACCGCGCGGTCCGGCGAGCGGACCGCACGGCAGACGCGAAGGGCCGGTACCCCTCAGGGGTACCGGCCCTTCGCGCGTCCCGGGACACCGCCCCCTCCAGGCCGGGCCCCGGGACGGTGCTACGGCGTGCGGCCGCGGCGCAGGCCCTGGATCACGGGTCCCACGATCAGTCCCACCCCCGCGGCGATGAGCAGCACGATCACGGCGAGCTGGACGTCGATCGTGTAGCCGGCGGCGACCAGCAGGACGCCGGCGCCGACCAGCACCACGATGAGCCCCCACACCACGCCGCCCACCCGGACCGGGGGACGGTGCCCCCGCTCCGGGTCCGGCGTCGTGCCCGGCCGGGTGGTGCCCTGTCCGTGGGTGCCCTGTCCGTTGGTGCCCTGTCCGTTGGTGCCCTGTCCCGTGGCGTCGTCGGCGGTCACGTCGTCGCTCATCATGCGTTCCCCTCGTCGATGATGCGGATCTGCCCGACCCCTCCGTCGATGTCGAGCACCAGGTCCGGCGAGCCCGCGGCCGCGTCGTCGTCCTCGTACAGGAGGTCGCCGAGCCCGACGCCGCTCTGCTCGTGCATGTCGTCGTCCATCTCCCAGCGCACCGACCCGATGGCGTGGTCGACGTGGGCCCGCACGGCGGCGTCCCGGGGCACGATCACGGTCAGCTGCCCGGTGCCCACGTTGATCGGCACCCGCAGCACCTCGTCGGGGTCGATCGGGACGGCCGTGAGGTCGATGCGGGAGCGTCCGGCGTTCAGCTCGAACCCGTTCGCCGCGACCGCCCGGCTGGTCACCGTGACGTCGCGTCCCCGGTTCTCCCAGCCGCGGGCGACGTCGGCCCAGTCGGACTGCTGCGCCAGGGCCGCAGGGACCGCCACCAGCAGGCCGACGACGGCGAGGAAGCCGATGAAGCCGCTGCTGCGGCCGCGCGCCGCCAGCGAGACGATGCCCAGCCCGGCGAGCACCAGGGCGATGCCCCCGGCGGTGAGCCAGACGGGCCCGTCGAAGGCGCCGATCCGCTCGGCCAGCAGCAGGACCCCCAGGCCGACCACGCTCAGGCCGACGACCGCGCCGACCGTCGCACCGTCCGCACCGCGCTGGGGGGGACGCGGGGCGACCGGCGGACTGCCCGCGAACGGGGGGCCCGGCGGGCGGTGGCCCGCGACGGCGTACGGGGGGACGGGTGCGCACTGCGCGGGCGCGCCGTCCTGCGGGGAGCTCGTCGGCAGGGGTGCCGTCGAGGTCTGCGCCCACGCGGCCGCGGCCGGTGTGCCCGCTGCCGCTGTGCCGGTGGGTGTGCCGTAGGGCGTGCCGTAGGGCGCGGCGCCCGGCGGGGTGGACGGGGGTCCCGCGGACGGGACGGGCCAGCCCTGCCGCCCGTCGCCGTGCTGCCAGGGTGCCGTGCCGCGCTGGTGGCGCTGCACCGCCGTGACCACGAGGACGGTCAGACCGACGACGCACGCGAGCCACACGGCACCGCCGAGCGGGCTGCCGCCGTCCCAGAACCACCACCAGCCGTCGCCGCGGGCGAAGCCGACGACGACGAACGCGAGGGCCCCGAGCAGGGCGCCGTCCGCGTCGCCGGCGCCCATCCGCTCCAGCAGGATGCGGTCGTCGCGGTCGTCCGGGAGCAGCGCCCAGGCCACCCCGTACAGGACCAGGCCCAGGCCGCCGACGAGGAACGTGACCGCGAACAGGCCGCGCACCACCAGCGGGTCGACGCCGACCCGCTCGGCCAGTCCGCCGGCGACGCCGCCGAGCCAGCGCTCGTCGGAACGGCGCAGGCCCGTGCGGCGGACCCCGGCCCAGAAGCCCTGGTGCGCGGGCGGGTGTGTCGGTCCGTGGTGCGGTCCGGTACCTGGTCCGGGCGCCGGGCCCGGCGTGCCGGCGTCGCCGCCGGCGGGAGTCTGCGTGTCCATGGCACCGAGCCTGCCGCGGCGTCCCGTGCCGCCGCATCGGGGACCGTCCCTGACCCGACCCTGGCCCGGACCCCGGATTCGTCGCGGCCACCCCTGATCCTGCGCGCGGATGGGTCCGTGAGGTGCGCGGACGTGTGACGATCGGGGCGTGACCCCTCCACCCGGCGCCCCGCCGCAGACCGCCGCGCCCGCGCGCGTCCGCCTGCCCCTGCGCCGCCCGGAGCAGGGCCGGTGGTTCGCCGGCGTCGCGACCGGGCTGGCCGCGCACCTCGACGTGCCCGTCGCGCTGGTGCGCATCACCCTCGTCGCGCTCGTCCCGGCGGCCGGTGCCGGCCTGGCGGCCTACGTCTTCTGGTGGATCACGGTGCCCGAGGGTGACCCGGCCGCGGTGGCCGCCGCGGCGCGTCCGAGCGCGCTGCAGCGCCTGGCGCGACGGCAGCCCCTGCGCTCCGACGGCCGTCGTGTGCCGTGGGCGGAGCTCGCGCTCGGCGCGCTGCTGGTCCTCGCCGCCGCCGTGATGGTGGCGATGCGGCTCGGCGCCGACATCGACGCGGCGTGGGCCCTGCCCGTGCTCGTCGTGCTGGTCGGCGTCGCGCTCGCCTGGAGCCAGCTCGACGCCGTGCAGCGGGAGCGCCCGGACGGGCGTCGGATCAGCGTGCTGCGGCTGATCGGCGGCGGGCTGCTCGCGGCAGCCGGGGTCCTGCTCGTCGCGGGGCAGGCCGTGGGGCAGGGCGTCGAGCCGGTGCTGCTGCTGCAGTCCGGCGTGGCCGCGCTCGCGGTGCTGCTGGGTGTGGGGCTGGTCATGGCGCCCTGGTGGGTGCGGCTGGTGCGCGAGCTGGGCGACGAGCGGGCCGCGCGGGCACGTGAGGCGGAGCGGGCCGACATCGCCGCGCACCTGCACGACTCGGTGCTGCAGACCCTCGCGCTCATCCGCGCGCGGGCGGACGAGCCGGCGGAGGTGGCCCGCATGGCCCGTGCGCAGGAGCGCGAGCTGCGCGAGTGGCTGTACGACGACCGTCACGAGCCCGGGACGTCGCTGGTCGGGGCGCTGCGTGCCGTCGTGGCCGAGGTCGAGGACTCGCGGTCCGGCCCGAGCGGGGAGCCCGTGGCGGTCGACGTGGTCGTCGTGGGGGACCGCGTGCCGGACCCGGACACCCTGGCGCTGCTGCAGGCCACGCGCGAGGCGCTGGTGAACGCGGTGGTGCACGGGCGGCCGCCCGTCTCGCTGTACCTCGAGGTCGGGCCGGACGCGGTCGAGGTGTTCGTGCGCGACCGCGGCGACGGCTTCGACCCGGAGGACGTCGGGGCCGACAGGTTCGGCGTCCGGGAGTCGATCATGGGGCGGGTGCGGCGCCGCGGCGGCACCGCACGCGTGACCAGCAGCCCGGCACGGGGCACCGAGGTGCACCTGTGCATGCCCGTGGGTGGCGGCGGGTCCAGCAGGGGCGAGGACGAGGAGGACGAGGCGTGAGCGAACCGGTCGACGTGGTGCTGGTCGACGACCACCACATGTTCCGTGCGGGCGTGAAGGCGTCGCTCGACGCCCGGGTGCACGTGGTGGGCGAGGCGGCCGACGTGGACTCCGCCGTGCAGGTGGTGCACGACCTGCGCCCGCCCGTGGTGCTGCTCGACGTCCACCTGCCGGGCGGCGACGGGGGTGGCGGTGCGGAGGTCGTGCGGCGGTGCGTCGACGTGCCGGGCACGCGCTTCCTCGCGCTGTCCGTGTCGGACGCGGCGGAGGACGTCGTCGCGGTCATCCGCGTGGGCGCGCGCGGCTACGTCACCAAGAACATCGACCCGCAGGCGCTGTCCGACGCGGTCGTGCGGGTGGCCGGCGGGGACGCGGTGTTCTCCCCGCGCCTGGCCGGGTTCGTGCTCGACGCCTTCGGTGCGGCGGCGGGTGACATCGCCACGGGTGACGACGAGCTCGACCGGCTCTCGGCGCGCGAGCGCGAGGTCATGCGGCTCATCGCCCGCGGGTACACGTACCGCGAGGTCGCCGGCGAGCTGTTCATCTCGGTCAAGACGGTGGAGACGCACGTCTCGGCGGTGCTGCGCAAGCTGCAGCTGTCGAACCGCAACGAGCTGACCCGGTGGGCGGCGGCGCGCCGGCTGCTCTGAGTCGCGCGCCGCCCGCCTCCCGAGGTGGACCTCAGGCGCGCCCGGCGTCGAGCCGTGCGACGACGGACGCCACGATCGCGGCCCACTCGTCGTCGGGCAGCGCCGGCAGGTGGAGCGTCCACAGCGGCATGACGAGACCGCGCAGCTGGAGCATGCCCTCGGGGCGTGCGGAGAAGAACACGTGCAGGTGCCCGTTGCCGTCACCCCAGCGCTGCACGTGCACCCGCCCGACGCCCGGCACGGCGGCCAGCGCGCGCTCCACGCGGACGATCATCCGACCGAGATCGGCGGCGGCCTCGTCGTCGAGGTCGCCCAGGTCGCCGTGCGCGCGTCGGTCGAGGATCACCGACGGGACGCTGACCGTGTCGGGTGCGCTGAGCCGCCACGCGTCGTCCGTCCAGGCGAAGCGCTCGTCGGGGCGGGCGCAGCGCGAGCAGGTCTGCGCGTCCTCGTCGTGCCGCGGCGGCTCGGGGACCACCGGGTCGTCGAGCTCGCGCAGCCACACGCCGTCCGCCTCGAACGGGAAGGTGTCCCAGGTGACGACGTCGCCGACGGGCAGGCGGCCGTCGGGACCCGCGGCGGCGCGTGCGCGGGCGACCAGGGCCGGGACGTCGAGCGCCGCGGCCGGGTGGCGTTGCAGGTCGGTCATCCGGGTTCCTCCGCGCGCGTCGGTGTGCGTGTGCGCGTGAGGCTACCGGCCGGGACGGACGCGCAGGGCGGACCCGTCCCGGGAGGTGATCTGACACGACGTCAGATCGCCTACCATGGGGCCATGGACACGGTGTACGGGATTCTTGTGGTGCTCCACCTGCTCGGGTGGGCGATGGTGTTCGGCGGCGTGCTCGCGGGGATGAAGGGCGTGACCCTGAACCCGGGCGCCTTCCACGGGGTGCTCACCGCGCTGGTCACCGGCATCCTGCTGGTCGGGCTCGCGTCGTCGGGCGTCGCGGGCCACGAGCCCGACAACGCGAAGATCGCGGTCAAGCTCGTCGTCGCGCTCGCGGTGACGGCGATGATCGTCGTCGGTCGCCGCCGCCCCGAGCTCGTCACGCGCGGGTACCTCGGGGGGATCGTGGGCCTGACGGCCCTCAACGTCGCGATCGCCGTCCTCTGGCGCTGACGCGCCCCACGTCGCGGGGCGGGGATGTCGGCGGTGGCGCCTAGGCTGGGAGGTGCCATGACGTCGTTGTTCGAGAGCCTCGCCCTGCCCGTCCCCGGAGCCCCGGCCGCGCGCGCCGCCGTCGCGCGCTCGCACGCCGGTGAGTCGTCCGGTCTGCCGCTGGTCGTCCCCCCGCGGGACGACGAGCGGGACCCCGCCGCCGAGGACGACCGGGCCCGCCTGAACGCCGCGGCGCGGCACGACGCCGCCGTCGACGAGCAGCGCGCCGCCGCGCTGCTCGACGGCCTCAACCCGCAGCAGCGCGCCGCCGTGCTGCACGCGGGTGGCCCGCTGCTCATCGTCGCCGGCGCCGGCTCGGGCAAGACGCGCGTGCTCACGCACCGCATCGCGCACCTGCTCGCGACCCACCGGGCGCGGGCGGGGGAGATCCTCGCGATCACCTTCACCAACAAGGCCGCGGCCGAGATGCGCGAGCGCGTCGAGCACCTGGTCGGGCCGTCCGCGCAGCGCATGTGGGTCTCGACGTTCCACTCGGCGTGCGTGCGGATCCTGCGTCGCGAGGCCGCGACGCTGGGGCTGCGTACGAGCTTCTCGATCTACGACCAGGCCGACTCCCAGCGCCTGCTCACGCTCGTGGCACGTGAGCTGGAGCTCGACCCGAAGAGGTACCCGGCGAAGGCGCTGGGCCACAAGATCTCCGCGCTCAAGGACGAGCTGGTCGACCCCGACGCGTTCGCCGCGAGCAACGGCGGTGGCCGCGCGGACGAGTTCGACACCGTCCTCGCGCAGGTCTACACGCGGTACCAGCAGCGGCTGCAGCAGGCCAACGCCCTGGACTTCGACGACCTCATCATGCGCACCGTGCACCTGCTGCAGGCGTTCCCGCAGGTGGCCGAGCACTACCGGCGCCGGTTCCGGCACATCCTGGTCGACGAGTACCAGGACACCAACCACGCGCAGTACGTCCTGGTGCGCGAGCTCGCGGGCGTGGGCGCGCCGGCCGAGGGCGGCGTCGAGCGCGGCGAGCTGACGGTCGTCGGCGACGCGGACCAGTCGATCTACGCGTTCCGCGGCGCCTCGATCCGCAACATCATGGAGTTCGAGGAGGACTACCCGGACGCCACGACGATCCTGCTCGAGCAGAACTACCGCTCGACGCAGACGATCCTGTCGGCCGCCAACGCGGTCATCAGCAAGAACTCCGGCCGGCAGGCCAAGCGCCTGTGGACCGACTCGGGCGCCGGGCCGCAGATCGTCGCGTACGTCGCGGACACTGAGCACGAGGAGGCGCGGTTCGTCGCCGAGGAGATCGACCGCTTGGGCGACACCGAGGGTGTGCGCCCCGGCGACGTGGCGATCTTCTACCGGGCGAACGCGCAGTCGCGTGCCCTCGAGGAGGTGCTGGTCCGCGTCGGCCTGCCGTACAAGGTCGTCGGCGGCACGCGCTTCTACGAGCGCAAGGAGATCAAGGACGCGATCGCCTACCTGCGCGCCGTGGCCAACCCCGACGACGACGTCAGCACCCGCCGCATCCTCAACGAGCCCAAGCGTGGGCTGGGGGAGCGCTCGGAGGCGATGGTCGCGGCGTTCGCCGAGCGGGAGCGCATCTCGTTCGGTGCTGCGCTGGCACGACTCGACGAGGTGCCGGGCCTGGGCACCCGCGCCCTGACCGGGCTGCGCGCGTTCGCCGCGATGCTCGACGAGCTGCGCGACCTCGCCGCGTCCGGCGCCGGCCCCGCGCAGGTGCTGGGGGCCGCGCTCGACCGCAGCGGCTACCTGACGACCCTGCGCGGCAGCGATGACCCGCAGGACGGCTCGCGCGTCGACAACCTCGCGGAGCTGCACGCCGTGGCCGCGGAGTTCGAGGAGTCCGACCCCGAGGGCGACCTCACGGACTTCCTCGAGCGCGTGTCCCTCGTGGCGGACTCCGACCAGATCCCCGTGCCGGACGGCGTCGACGACGAGGCCACCGCCGCAGCCGCGCGCGACGCCGGCGTGGTGACGCTCATGACGCTGCACACCGCCAAGGGCCTCGAGTTCCCCGTCGTCTTCCTCACCGGCATGGAGGACGGCACGTTCCCGCACATGCGGTCGCTGGCCGACCCGGACCAGCTCGCGGAGGAGCGGCGCCTGGCGTACGTCGGGCTGACGCGTGCCCGGCAGCGGCTGTACGTGTCGCGCGCCGCGGTGCGCACCGCGTGGGGCGTGCCCAACGAGTTCCCGCCCAGCCGGTTCCTCGACGACATCCCCGAGGACCTCGTCGACTGGCGGCGCCGGGAGTCCTCGACGTCGCGGCTGCGCGGCGGGTGGGGCTCGGGCTTCGGCTCCGGCGGCGGGTCGCGCGGCGCGTCCTCGTGGGGTGAGCGCGGCTCGTCGGGGTCGAGCAGCGGCCCGGTGCGCAGCGAGAAGCGCGAGCCGCTGCCCCGCACGGGTGCGTCGTTCGGCTCGGCGACGCCGCGGGCCTCCGTCCCGGACCTCGCCGTCGGCGACAAGGTCACGCACGACTCCTACGGGCTGGGCACGGTGGTCGCGCTCGAGGGCGCCGGGCAGAACGCCGTCGCGAAGATCGACTTCGGCTCGAACGGCGAGAAGCGGCTGCTGCTGCGGTACTCCCCGGTCACCAAGCTCTGACGGGTGGCCCGTGCCCGTCCCGGGCGGGCAGGTGCGCGCCGTCCGCTACCGTGTCCCGCCGGGACGCCGAGGACGGGAGCACGCGCGTGAGCAGGACCAGGACCGCTCTGGCGGTGGCCGTCGGTGCGGTGGTGGCACTGACCGCCTGCACCGGGGGAGGCGCCGTGCCGGTGCCGGCGGGGACCCCGAGCGCGACCGCCACCGCGGCTGCACCGGTCGAGCCGGTCGAGCCGGTCGTCGTCGAGACCGTGCTGGACGGTGAGACCGTCGACCTCCAGGTCGGGCCGCTGGCCGTGCACGACGACGCGGCGGTGCTCAGGCTCGCGGCGAGCGCGACGTACCCGACGCTGATGTCCGCGTTCTCCTTCGTGTTCGAGAGCATCGGCAGCCCGGGCCCCAACGGGGTCCGGGTGGTCGACCTGGACGCCGGGACCGTGACGCGGGCGCTGCGCACCGACGACGACAGGGTCGTCATGACGCGCAACGGCACCCCGGGCGGGCCCGCGACCGACGCGGCCGACGAGGCCGCCGGCGACGACGTCGTGATCCTCTACGTCGCGTTCCCCGTGCCCGACGCGGCGACGGTCGACGTGCTGCTGCCCGCCGCCGGGTGGGTCCCCGGGGTCCCGGTCGTCAGCGCCGACCACGCCGGCGTGCTCACCGTCCCGCCGTCCGAGCTGGTCGAGGGGGCTCCGGTCCAGCAGGACGCGTTCACGCTCGAGGCGTACACCGAGGTGCTGGGCGGCCAGGTGCGGTCGCGGCAGAGCACCGAGCGCCTCGAGGTCGCGGTGTCGTCAGACGTGCTCTTCGCGTTCGACTCCGACCAGCTCGCCCCCGACGCCGACGGCGTCCTGCAGGCCGCGGCCGCGCAGGTCGCGGGGCACGACGGCGGCAGGCTCACGGTCGTCGGTCACACCGACGACCAGGGCGACGAGGCGTACAACCTCGACCTCTCGCAGCGCCGCGCGGCGACGGTCGCGGCGCGCGTGGCCGGGCTCGCGGACCTGGCCGCATTCGACGTCGCCGTCGAGGGGCGGGGGGAGACGCAGCCGGCCGTGGCGGGCAGCGGTGAGGCCGAGCGTGCCCTGAACCGGCGCGTGGAGCTGGTGCTCGAGACCTCGGGCGGGCCGGAGCCGGAGGAGGTCGTCGAGGCCGTCGGGTCGCTGCCGGACCCCCAGGGCCCGGTCGCCCCTGGTCCGACCGGCGTCTCCGTGGCCGGCGACGACGCCTTCGACGTGCGGCTCGAGCAGGTCCGCCGGGTCGGGCGCTACGTCGTCGGTGGTCTCGAGGTCACGAACACCGGCGCCGCCGACCTGTCCCTGGGCTCCCTCTCGGTCGGCGCGTGGGACTCGCGCGGGTCGTTCGACCCGCAGCTGCAGACCGCACCCACCAACGTCACGCTCGTCTCCGGTGGCACGCGCCTGTACCCCGTCGACTACCGCACCGACCCGCAGGACGACGAGCGCGAGCCGTTGTCCGACCGGATCGTCAACAGCATCGACCCCGGCGAGACGCGGCTGGTCACCGTGGTCTGGCCCGACCCCGGGACCGACACCGTCACGGTCGACGTCGCCCCCCGGTTCCACGGCAGCATCGCCGGCGTGCAGGTCGCCGGCCGTGCGCCCTTCCGGCTCACCGACGTGCCCGTCGTCGACGGCTGACCGCGGACCGGCTCCGCGTCGTGCCACCCGTGCAGGGCGGGCGTACGGGTCGAGGACGAACCGCTCGCGACCGGCGTGCCCGCGACGGAGGCGCTCAGCGGCGGGGCGGTGGGTCCCGGCGACCCGGTGGGTGTCGTCCCGGACCGCCGCTCCCGACGGTCGGGTCACGCCGCTACGGTGTGCTCGTGGTCACGGAGAGCGCGAACGGCGAGACGCGGGTGGGTGGCTTCGACACCGAGGGGCGGTGGTTCGTCGCCGGGCTGCTCGCGGCCGCGGGAGCGGCGCTCGGGCTGCTGCTGCCCCTGCTCGCGGGGTGGGCGGCGGGGCTGCCGTGGGTGCCGTTCCAGGGGCCGTTGCGCCTTCTCGCCTCGTTCGACGGGAGCTGGCTCGTCTGGGGACGTCCCCTGCTCGGCGCCGTCCTCGGGCTGCTGCTCGCCGCGTGGGTCGTCACCGGCACCGCCGTGCTGGTCCTCAGCGACGCGCAGGTCGAGGTCGTGCGCCGAGGTCAGGTCGAGCGGGTCATCCGGCGCGACCAGGTCGACGGCGTCCACCGGCGCGGGTCGAAGGTCGTGGTCGAGAGCGCGCAGGGCCGCGAGCTGTTCGCCGACGACGTCGAGGGGCCGAAGGACGCGGTGCGCGCGGCCTTCGTGCGGCACGGCTACCCGTGGGAGGGTGGCGACGTCTGAGGGCGTGCCCGCAGAGGGTCGCCCGTCCGTGACGGGCGCCGTCACCGTCAGGCCCCTCGTACCACCCGCGGTCGGCTCGGGTCGGTGTGGTCGAGCACCACGTGCGCGCGCTCGACCGGGCGGCACGCCGCCAGGTAGAGCAGCTGACCTTCGCGGTACCGCGCATTCGCGGGGTGCGCGGGGTCCGGCGGGCAGCCGTCGCGCGCCGCCATGCGCGCGTACGTCGCCTCGAACGGCGCGTCGAGCCACACCCGCAGGTCCCACGCGTCCACGAGCTCGCCGCGCTGCAGGAAGACGCCGTCGACCACGGCGACCGTCGTGTCGGTGACGTCGCGCCAGGGGGTCTCGAGGGCCGTGTCGGTGACGACGTCGCGCACCGCCGTCCGGACCCGCCGCAGGCCCGTGCGGCCTGGTGCCAGCGGGTCGAGCAGCATGCGCCGAAAGGCGTCGAGGTCGTACGAGTCGAGGAAGAACCCCTCGGGACTGGTGCGTCCGCGGCGGTAGCGCTCGTCGGCCGGCCGGTGGAACCCGTCGACGGACGCCCGCAGCACCTCGCGGCCGTCCGCGCGCAGCAGGTCCGCGAGGTCGTCGGCGAACGTCGTCTTGCCCACGCCGTCCACGCCGTCCACGCCCACCCGCACCGGGCGTCCGAGGCGGTGCGCGTCCGGCACGGCCGTCGCCACGCGGTGCAGCACCCGGCTGCGCTCGTCGGTCACGGGGCGGACGGTACCGGCCGGGCGCGATGGACGGGGCGGTCGCCCGCGCGGTCCGGGATCGGGCTCGCCGCGGACGGTCCGCTGAGAAGGTGAGCCCGGCCACAGTCTCTTGATGTCGAGGGACCTCGGTCCCGGCGATAGCATGCGTCCGGGCGATGCGGCCGCACCGAGGTCGCTGCGCGCGGTCGACGAGAGGAAACCGGACCAGGTGGACCTGTTCGAGTACCAGGCACGTGACATCTTCGAGAAGCACGGCGTGCCCGTGCTCGGCGGCATCGTCGCCACGACGCCCGAGGAGGCGCGCGCGGCGGCCGAGCAGCTGCTGCCGCCCGAGGGCGGCGTGGTGGTCGTCAAGGCCCAGGTGAAGACCGGCGGGCGCGGCAAGGCGGGCGGCGTGAAGCTCGCGCGGTCGGCCGACGAGGCCGCCGAGAAGGCCGGCGAGATCCTCGGCATGGACATCAAGGGCCACACCGTGCACCGCGTGATGATCGCGGCGGGCGCGAGGATCGCCCAGGAGTTCTACTTCTCGCTGCTGCTGGACCGCGCCGAGCGCCGCTACCTGGCGATGTGCTCGGTCGAGGGCGGCATGGACATCGAGCAGCTCGCGGTCGAGCGTCCCGAGGCGCTCGCCAAGGTCGCCGTCGACCCGCGCGCCGGCATCGACCAGGCCAAGGCCGACGAGATCGTCGCCGCCGCCGGGTTCGCCCCCGAGATCGCGGGCAAGGTCGCGGACGTCCTGCAGACGCTGTGGACGGTGTACCGCGAGGAGGACGCGACGCTCGTCGAGGTCAACCCGCTGGTCCTCACCGAGGACGGCGACGTCGTCGCGCTCGACGGCAAGGTCACCCTCGACGCGAACGCGGGCTTCCGGCACCCGGACCACGCGGCGCTCGAGGACAAGGCCGCCGCGGACCCGCGTGAGGCGAAGGCCAAGGAGAAGGACCTCAACTACGTCAAGCTCGACGGCGAGGTCGGCATCATCGGCAACGGCGCGGGGCTCGTCATGAGCACCCTGGACGTCGTCGCGTACGCCGGCGAGGCGCACGGCGGGGTCAAGCCCGCCAACTTCCTCGACATCGGCGGTGGCGCCTCGGCCGAGGTCATGGCCGCGGGCCTGGACATCATCCTCACGGACCCCCAGGTCAAGTCCGTGTTCGTCAACGTCTTCGGCGGCATCACGGCGTGCGACGCGGTCGCCAACGGCATCGTCGCGGCGCTGGAGATCCTCGGGGACGAGGCGTCCAAGCCGCTGGTCGTCCGCCTGGACGGCAACAACGTGGTCGAGGGTCGTCGCATCCTCGCGGAGGCGGGCCACCCCCTGGTCACCCTGGCCGACACGATGGACGGCGGCGCCGACACGGCCGCCCGCCTGGCGCACGCCGCCGCCTGAGACCCCCGACGCAGAGAGAAGCAGACTTCACATGGCGATCTTCCTGACCGAGGACTCCAAGATCATCGTCCAGGGCATGACGGGCTCCGAGGGCCAGAAGCACACGACCCGCATGCTCGCGTCCGGCACCGACGTGGTCGGCGGGGTGAACCCCCGCAAGGCCGGCACCACGGTCACGTTCGGTGACGTCGACGTCCCGGTGTTCGGGTCCGTCGTCGAGGCCGTCGACAAGACCGGCGCCGACGTCTCCGTCATCTTCGTGCCGCCGGCGCACACCAAGGCGGCGGTCATCGAGGCCGTCGACGCCGGTGTGCCGCTCGTCGTCATCATCACCGAGGGCGTCCCGGTGGCGGACACGGCCGAGTTCTTCTCCTACGCCCAGGAGAAGGGCGTCCGGCTCATCGGACCCAACTGCCCCGGCCTCATCAGCCCCGGCAAGTCCAACGTGGGCATCATCCCCGCCGACATCACGGGCCCGGGCAAGGTCGGGCTGGTGTCGAAGTCCGGCACGCTGACCTACCAGATGATGTACGAGCTGCGGGACTTCGGGTTCTCCACCGCCATCGGCATCGGCGGCGACCCGATCATCGGCACGACGCACATCGACGCGCTCGCCGCGTTCGAGGCCGACCCCGAGACCGAGCTCATCGTCATGATCGGCGAGATCGGTGGCGACGCCGAGGAGCGGGCGGCGGCGTACATCGCCGAGCACGTCACCAAGCCCGTCGTGGGCTACGTCGCCGGCTTCACCGCGCCCGAGGGCAAGACCATGGGCCACGCCGGCGCCATCGTCTCCGGCTCGTCGGGCACGGCGCAGGCCAAGAAGGAGGCCCTCGAGGCCGCGGGCGTCAAGGTCGGGAAGACCCCGTCCGAGACGGCCGCGCTGGCGCGCGAGATCCTCAGCGCCTGACGCGACGACGTCCGTCCCCGCGGCCCCGGTCCCACGGACCGGGGCCGCGGCGCGTCCGGGAGCGGCCCGTGGGACGCGGGTCGTCGGGACGCGGGTCGGCGCGGCGACGTCCGGGGGAGCGCCGCGCAGTCGAGACGCCTCGCCGGCTCGCCGACGGTGCCGCGCCGACGGGCCGACGGCACCGCACCGGCTCGCCGACGGCACCGCACCGGCTCGTCGACGGCGACGCGCCGGGCCCGGGTCCGGCGACGCGCCGGGGGCACCCGCGACCATGGACGGGTGCCCACCCCGACCGGTCCTGTGCCCGTCACGGGTCGCGCGCGCCGCGTCCTGCAGGACGACCCGCGTCCGACCTTCTTCACGTCGGCGATCGACGGGGCGCCCCGCTGGGCGGTCGGTGCGCTGACGGCGGCGCAGGCCGCGGCGCTGTCCCTGCTGACGCTCGCCGTGCCCGCGGTCGCCGTCTTCGTGGCGACCTCCGCCGACCCTGCCAACGCCGACGTCGCCTGGACGCGCGCCGTCGCGGTCGCGACGCACCTGTGGCTCCTCGCGCACGGGGTGCCTGCGGTGCTGGACGGCGCGGTCGTGTCGGTGGTGCCGCTGGGCCTGACGATGCTCGCCCTGTTCACCTGCTACGCCTCCGCGCGGCGGTCCGGTCTCGCCACGCGCGTCGGGTTGGTCGCGTCCGTCGGCGCCTACGGTCTGCTGGCGGGCGTGGTCGGGCTCGTCTCCGGCGCGGACGCCCTCGGTGCGCTGCGCGCGGTGCTCGGCGGCCTGCTCGTCGCCGTGCCCGGCATCGGGGCGGGCCTGCTGCGGCGCCCGGAGGCACCGCCGTGGCGCACGCTGGTCGCGCCGCTGACCGAGCGGCTGACGGCCCCGGTGGTCGTGGGGCTGCGCGCAGGGCTGCTCGCCGTGGCGGCGTCCCTGACCGTGGCCGCCGTCCTGACGACGCTGTGGGTGCTCGCGGGCTATGCCACCATCGTCGACGTCGTGCGCGGGCTGTCCCTCGACGCGATCGGTGGGGTCGTCCTGGGCCTGGCCGAGCTCTCGTTCGTTCCGAACCTCGTGGTGTGGGCGCTCGCGTGGGTGGCGGGACCGGGCTTCGAGGTCGGCGCCGGGACCCGGTTCTCGCCGGGGGAGGTGGTCGGTGGACCGCTGCCGGCCCTGCCGCTGCTGGGCGCCCTGCCGGACGTGCAGGGCGGTGTGGCACTCGCTGCGCCGGCCCTGCTCCTCGGTGTCGGCGCGCTGGCGGGCCTCGCCGTGCACCGGTGGCTGGCGTCGGTGCGCGCCCGCGACGTCCTCGTCGCCGTCGGGGTCACCGCCGTGACGGTCGGCGTGCTCGTGGCGCTGCTGGTCGAGGCCGCGAGCGGTGCCGCGGGGCCGGGTCGCATGGCGCAGGTCGGCGCGCAGCCGCTGCTGGTGGGTCTGCTCGCTGCGGCGGGCTGCGGGCTGGGCGCCGCGGTGGCGGCCGTACCGAGCGACGGTGCGGTGCGCGCCGCGGTGCGCGACCGGCGCGAGCGCCGGCGGGTCGGACGCGCCCGCGCGGAGGACTGAGCGCGGACCGAGCGCGCCTCAGGGGCGCGCGCGGCCGCCGTCGACCAGGCCCGCCATCGACCCGAGCCGCTCGCTCATGTCCTCCTCCAGCTGCTGCGCGCACGCGCGCTGCGCCTGCTGCGTCAGCGCGGCGGCCTCGCACTGCTGGTAGTCGCGCGCCGCCCCCACGTACAGCAGGCTGGCGGAGCTGATGACGGTCCAGCCGAGCGCCGCGACGAGCAGCACCACCGGCAGCGCGATGACCGGCCCGCGTCCGTGGGCACCGGCCGCGCGGACGACGGCCAGGATCGCGAGCACGAGACCCGCGACCGAGGCGAGCGGTGCGGCGAGCATGCCCGGGTACGGCGAACCGGTCAGCAGCACCGCGACCAGCAGCGCAGCGGCGCTCCAGGCGGCGGTGCGCGTGGCGCGCGCCACGCCTGCGGGGTCCGGCGGGGTGCCGTGCGGAGGGGTGCCGTGCGGTGCGGTGCCGTGCGGCGGCTCGGCGGGGACGGGCGCGCCCGGGTGCGGGGCCCACGGCCCACCGGGTGCGGCGGGGTCCGGCGTCGCCGGGCCGCCCGGCAGGCCGGCTCCGTGCGCAGCCCGGGGCTGGTGCGTGGGGGCCGGCTGCCCCGCCGTCGGGTCCTGCGCCGGCTGCCCCGCCGCCGCAGGGTCCTGCGTCGCGTGGTCCGGCGTCGTCGACCGCTCCGGCGGTGCCCAGGGGTTGCCCATGCCGCCATTCTCCCGCACGTCACGGGGTGGACGTGCGTCCGGGCGCCGGTGCCGCCGGGTAGGTTGCGGCGCGTGACGTCCTCCGCGCAGCCCGGCCCCGTCCCGCCCACGCCCCCGGTCACGGCGGCACACCGCCTCGTGGTGCTCGTCTCCGGTGCCGGGTCCAACCTCGCCGCGCTCCTCGACGCGCACGCCGACCCGGCGTACGGCGCACGCGTGGTCGGCGTGGTCAGCGACCGCCCGGGCGCGGCCGCGCTCGACCGCGCCCGCGCGGCGGGGGTGCCGACCGCGGTCGTGGCGCTGCCGGACTTCCCCGACCGTGCGTCCTGGGACCGTGCGCTCACGGAGGCCGTCGCGGTGTTCACCCCGGACACGGTCGTGCTGGCCGGGTTCATGAAGCTCGTGGGGGCGGCGTTCCTCGACCGGTTCGGCGGCCGGACCGTCAACACCCACCCCGCCCTGCTGCCCGCGTTCCCCGGCGCGCACGGCGTGCGCGACGCGCTCGCGTACGGGGTGAAGATCAGCGGCTGCTCGGTGATCGTCGTGGACGACGGGGTCGACGCGGGCCCGATCGTCGCGCAGGAGGCGGTGCCGGTGGCCGACGACGACGACGAGGAGACGCTGCACGAGCGGATCAAGGTCGTCGAGCGGAGGCTCCTGGTGGACGTGGTCGGGCGCATCGCGCGCGGCGGCCTGCGCGTCGAGGGGCGCCGCGTGGTCCTGGGCGGCTGACCCGGCAGGGACGCCCACCGCGGTCGCTCCGTGTGGCCGGGGCGCCGCTAGAGTGGGCCGCGGTCGTGACTGGCGCGGGTGGAGGACCACCGGGGAGCGACCGAGCACCACCCCTGTCCGTGCACCGCCCGCCTGGGTGCCTGGGTCTTTGCTCGAGGTCCGTCCGGACCACCGACCGACCCAGGAAGGTCCCTGCCATGCCGCACGACACCACCCCCCTCGCCCCCGTCGCCGACCCGACCGCGGGGGAGACCCGCCGGCCGGTGCGCCGGGCGCTGCTGTCCGTCTACGACAAGACGGGTCTGGTCGAGCTCGCCACCGCCCTGCACGCCGCGGGCGTCGAGCTGGTGTCGACCGGGTCGACGGCGGCCACGGTCGCCGCGGCCGGCGTCCCGGTGACGCGGGTCGAGGACCTCACGGGCTTCCCCGAGTGCCTTGACGGCCGTGTCAAGACGCTGCACCCGCGCGTGCACGCCGGGATCCTCGCCGACACGCGCCGCCCGGAGCACCTCGCCCAGCTCGACGAGCTCGGCGTCGCCGCCTTCGAGCTCGTGGTGGTCAACCTGTACCCCTTCACGCAGACCGTGGCCTCCGGCGCCGGTGTCGACGAGTGCGTCGAGCAGATCGACATCGGCGGCCCCTCGATGGTGCGCGCCGCCGCGAAGAACCACCCGAGCGTCGCGGTCGTGGTCGAGCCCGCGCGCTACCCGGACGTCGTCGCCGCGGTCGCGGCCGGCGGCTTCACCCTCGCGGAGCGCACCCGCCTGGCGGCCCGGGCCTTCGTGCACACGGCGACGTACGACGTCGCGGTGGCCTCCTGGATGGGCAGCGTCGCGACGACGACCGACGAGGTCGACGGCGTCGCGACCGGGTTCCCCGCGTGGCTCGGTGCGACCTGGGACCGCGCCGACGTGCTGCGCTACGGCGAGAACCCGCACCAGCGTGCCGCGCTCTACACGACCGGCCACGGCCCCGCCGGGCTGGCCCAGGCGCGGCGGCTGCACGGCAAGGCCATGAGCTACAACAACTACGTCGACGCGGACGCGGCCTGGCGGGCCGCCCACGACCAGGGTGACGTCCCGACCGTCGCGATCGTCAAGCACGCCAACCCCTGCGGGATCGCCGTGGGCACCGACGTGGCGGACGCCCACGCCCGGGCCCACGCGTGCGACCCGGTGTCGGCGTTCGGCGGCGTCATCGCCAGCAACCGGCAGGTGACGCGGGCCGCGGCCGAGCAGATCGCGCCGGTGTTCACCGAGGTCGTCGTCGCCCCGGGCTTCGACGACGACGCCCTCGAGGTCCTCACGCGGAAGAAGAACCTGCGCCTGCTGGTGGTCGACACCCCGCCGTCGGCCGCGGTCGAGACGCGCGCCGTGTCCGGAGGGCTGCTGGTGCAGTCGGTCGACCGGGTCGACGCGCCCGGCGACGACCCGGCCGCCTGGACGCTGGCCGCCGGGGAGGCCGCCGACGAGGCCACGCTCGCGGACCTCGCGTTCGCCTGGCGCGCGGTGCGCGCGGTGAAGTCCAACGCGATCCTGCTGGCCCGCGACGGGGCGTCCGTCGGGGTCGGGATGGGGCAGGTCAACCGCGTCGACTCGTGCCGCCTGGCCGTCGAGCGCGCCAACGCCGGTGACGTCGAGCGGGCGCGGGGCGCCGTCGCGGCGTCCGACGCGTTCTTCCCGTTCGCGGACGGCCTGCAGGTGCTGCTCGACGCCGGGGTGCGCGCCGTCGTGCAGCCGGGAGGCTCCGTGCGTGACGAGGAGGTCGTCGCGGCAGCGCGGGCGGCCGGTGTGACGCTCTACCTCACGGGCACCCGGCACTTCGCCCACTGACCCGCACGGGCGCCGCTCGTCCACCGCACGGCGGGCGGGCGGCGCCGGGTCGCCCCGCCCCCGTGCGGCCGGTGGTCAGGTCGCGGGGACCGCCCGCAGCAGGGTGCGCAGGTCGTCGGGCAGCGCCGCGGCGTCGGGCAGCGCCACGCGGGGCAGGTCGTCGCGCGCCAGGAGGCGCCGGGCCGCCCCCACGTCCCGGGGTCGGTCGACCACGAGCACGCCGGTCACGGTGTCGTCGCGGTGCCACAGGGCGGTCCAGCCGTCCGCGGCGGGATCACCCAGGATCGTCACGGTGTCGTCGCCACCCGGCAGACCGAACAGGGTGAGGTCGTGCCCCAGCTGCGTCGAGAAGACGTACGGGGTCGCCTCGGGTCCCGCGACCGGGACGCCCAGCAGCCGGCGCACCAGCACGTCCGGCCCGTGCAGCGCCTCGTCCCAGTGCCCGCCGGCCACCCAGCCGTGGCGACGGGACCGGCGGACGGCGACGTCGCCCACGGCGTGCAGCCCCGGCAGCGGGCCCGACGCCCCGAGCACCCGGTACGACTCGTCGACCGGCACCGCGCCGCCCCGCAGCGGGACCGCGCCGGTGAGCCACTGCGTGGCGGGGCGCGCACCGACGGCGACCAGCACCGCGTCCGCCGGCACGTGGGTGCCGTCCGCCAGGTGCACCGACCGGTCGTCGACGCCGGCGACCTGCACACCGGTGCGCAGGTCGACGCCCGCGGCGGCGTACCACGGCACGGTCAGCCCGCCCACGTGGTCGCCGAGCGCCGCCGTGAGCGGGGCGGGTCGCGCCTCGAGCACCGTGACGGCGTGCCCCGCGGCCGCGGCCACCCCGGCCACCTCCGCGCCGATCCAGCCCGCGCCGACGACCACGAGCCGGCGCGCCGGCGCGCCGAGCGCCGTCCGCAGCGCGTCGGCGTCGGCGGCCGTGTGCAGCGTGCGGGCCCGCCACCCCGGCACGGTCACCGCGTGGGCGCCGGTCGCCAGCACCACGCACGCGGCGGCCACGTCGCCGCGGTCGGTCGTGACGACGGCGCCGCCGCCGTCCGCGGCCCGCAGGGACCGCGCGGGCCGGTCCAGGTGCACCTCGTCGGCGAGCGCGTGCAGGTCGTGGCCCAGGTCGTCGGCGAGCCACGCGGGGGTCGGTCGGTCGAGCAGGTGCTTCGACAGCGGGGGACGGTCGTAGGGCTCCACCCCCTCGGACCCCAGCACGCGGACCGTGCCGTCGTAGCCGTGCTCGCGCAGCGCGGCCACCGTCCGCAGCGCGGCCAGACCGCCCCCGACCACGAGGACGTCGGGGGGGACGGGGGCGGGGGAGCCGGGGGCGGGCTGCGGGTCGGACGTCACGGGATCACCGTAACGAGGGGCCCGCAGCGGTACGCTGGTCCACACCGCGCACGCCCGCGGGTCGCCGCCCGCGGGTCGCCGGGGCCGTGGCCCAGCCCGGCGGCGACAGACGTCGGAGGGAGCGCACGGATGTCGGGTCCCGCGCGCACCCCCGCGCCCGGCCGCTCCGAGCCGGTGTGGCCCCCGCGCCCCGTACCGCCCACGCGGCCCGTGACGCCCTCGACACGACCCGACGCACGACCCGACGCGCGGCCCGACGCGCGGGACCGCCCCGACGTCGCGGCGCCGCGCACCGGGCGCCCCGCGTCCGAGCCGGCGGTCGGCCCCCCGCTCGCGACCTCCGGCGCGGCTCCCGGCGCCGCCGTGCGCCCGGCCACCGTCCCCGCCCCGACCACGGCCCCCGCGCCGGCGCCGGCCCCCGCGCCGGTGCCGGCCGCCGCGCCGGCCGCGGCCGGGACGTCGACGGGGCCGGTGCCCGACGGGCCGCCCGAGGCGCCGGAGGTCCCGCCGGAGGAGCGTCCGCTCGATCCGCGCAGCATCGCGCGCGCGTCGCTGGCGGCGGGTCGCAACCGCTCCCTGTGGTGGACGTTGTCGGGCATCGCGGTGGCCGTCGTCGTCACCTTCCTCACCGACGCGGTGGTCGGGACGCGGGTCCTGGCGGTGCTGCTGCTGGGCTACGCGGTGGTGCGCGGTGCGGGGAAGGACGCGCCCGTCGCCGTCACGGTGCGCTCGCAGCCCGTCGACGTCGCCGTCCTGGTGAGCGGGGCGCTCGCGCTCCTGGTGCTCGCGCAGATCGTGCCGGTGCGCTGACGCGCAGCCTCGTGCCGACCGGCTGACGCGCAGCCTCGTGCCGACCCCGCGGCCTGCACCGCCGGTCGTGTCGTCCGGCGGGACGGCCGAGGCCCGGGGGCGGTGCCCCCGGGCCTCGTCCTGGTGCGCGTCGCGGGCTCAGCGCTCCGTGACCACCACGTCCTCGTCGGCGACGTAGAGCTCGTCCTCGCCGAACAGGGAGTCCTCGACGGGCTCGGCCGCGAACGCGCGGTACACGAGAGCGGCGATGGCGGCACCCAGCAGCGGCGCGACCCAGAAGAGCCAGACCTGCTCGAGTGCCCACGAGTCGGAGAAGATCGCCGTCGCCAGCGAGCGGGCGGGGTTCAGCGAGCCGTTGGTGATGGGCGTCGCGAGCAGCAGCATCACCGTCAGCGTGAGGCCGACGGCGAACGGCACGTGCTGGCGGTTGGCGCGCCGGTCGGTGGCGCCCAGGATCACGCCGACGAACACGGCGGTGGCCACGACCTCGACCAGGAGCGCGGCCACGAGGCCGAACTGCGCCCCGCCGTTCGACAGCAGGGCCAGCGGCGAGTGCTCGCCGAAGCCGTTGGCGGTGCCGCTGAAGAACGAGCGGGTGCTCGCCTCGGCGCCCTGGCTGAGCAGGGCGGGGAGCGTGTCCGGGACCGTGAGGAACAGCACCGCGGCCGCGATCGCGCCGCCGACGACCTGCGCGAGCCAGTACGGCAGCAGGTCGCGGAAGGGCGTGCGGCCGGCGAGGCAGGCGCCGAGCGTCACGGCCGGGTTGAAGTGCCCGCCCGAGACGTGACCGACGGCGACGATGCCGGCGAGGACCGCGACACCGAAGCCGAGGGCCACGCCGAGGCCGCCGCCGACGTTGCTGAACGACGCGTACAGCGCGATGCCGACGCCGGTCAGCACGAGGAAGAACGTCCCGAACGCCTCGGCGCCGAGCCGTGCGGGCAGGCCGGGCGCGGCGGCGACGACCGTCCCCGCGGGCACGACGTACTCCTCACCCGTGTCGTCGTCGTCGTCCTCGTCGTCGTCCGTGGCAGCGGGCGGCGCGGGGGACGTGGCGGGTGCGGGGGAGGTGGCGGGTGCGGGAGGCGTGGCGGGCGCCGGAGGTCCGGCGGCCGCGGCGGGCGTGGTGCCCGTCGCGGGCCGGTCGACCGGCTCGTCGACGACGACCTCCTCGACGACGACCTCCTCGACGACGACCTCCTCGACGGGCTCGTTCGCCGTCGGCTGCGGGGCGGCGTCTGCGGCCGTCGTGTCCCCGGGCTCCGGGGTGCCGTCGGGTGTCTCTGGCTTCTGCTGGGACATGTCGGTCCTGTCGTGTCAGGTGGCCGGGCCACCGGTCGGTGCCGCGATGCCGTCGGGCTGCGTCCGGTGGACGGGCGTGGCACGGGCGACACTGGGGCGAACTACGCAAGACCAGCATGCCAGCCGGGGCCGCAGGCGCGCAGGGCGGGCCGCGGGGCGGACGGCTGCCGCGCCGTCGCCGTCGAGGTCTCTCGATGTCGAGTAACCTTGCCGCCACACCCACGGCACAGGAGGCAGGCCCCCGCATGGCGAAGATCAAGGTCGTCGGTCCGGTCGTCGAGCTCGACGGCGACGAGATGACGCGCATCATCTGGCAGTTCATCAAGGACCGCCTGATCCACCCGTACCTCGACATCGACCTGCGCTACTACGACCTGTCGATCCAGAACCGGGACGCCACCGACGACCAGGTCACGATCGACGCCGCGCACGCCATCAAGGAGCACGGCGTCGGCGTCAAGTGCGCGACGATCACGCCGGACGAGGCGCGCGTCGAGGAGTTCGGCCTGAAGAAGATGTGGGTCTCGCCCAACGGCACGATCCGCAACATCCTCGGCGGCGTCGTCTTCCGCGAGCCGATCATCATCTCCAACATCCCGCGGCTGGTGCCGGGCTGGAACAAGCCGATCATCATCGGCCGTCACGCCCACGGCGACCAGTACAAGTCGACGAACTTCAAGGTTCCCGGCGCCGGGAAGATCACGATGACGTTCGAGCCGGCCGACGGCTCCGAGCCCCAGCAGTTCGAGGTCGTGACGATGCCCGAGGCGGGCGGCGTCGCGATGGGCATGTACAACTTCAACGAGTCGATCCGCGACTTCGCGCGCGCCTCGTTCTCGTACGGCCTGCAGCGCGGGTACCCGGTGTACCTCTCCACGAAGAACACGATCCTCAAGGCGTACGACGGTGCCTTCAAGGACATCTTCGCCGAGGTGTTCGAGACCGAGTACAAGGACAAGTTCGAGGCCGCGGGCCTCACGTACGAGCACCGCCTGATCGACGACATGGTCGCCGCCGCGATGAAGTGGGAGGGCGGCTACGTCTGGGCGTGCAAGAACTACGACGGCGACGTCCAGTCCGACACCGTCGCGCAGGGCTTCGGCTCGCTGGGCCTGATGACGTCGGTGCTCATGACGCCGGACGGCAAGACCGTCGAGGCCGAGGCGGCGCACGGCACCGTCACGCGCCACTACCGCCAGCACCAGGCCGGCAAGCCGACGTCGACCAACCCGATCGCGTCGATCTTCGCGTGGACCGGTGGCCTGAAGCACCGCGGCAAGCTGGACGGCACGCCCGAGGTCACGCAGTTCGCCGAGACGCTCGAGGACGTCGTCATCAAGACCGTCGAGAGCGGCAAGATGACGAAGGACCTCGCGATGCTCGTCGGCCCCGAGCAGCCGTGGCTGACGACCGAGGAGTTCCTCGCGGCGCTCGACGAGAACCTCGCCGCGCGCCTGGGCTGACGCCCGGCCGCACGCCACGACGGCGCCTTCCCCACCGGGGAGGGCGCCGTCGTGCGTGCCGCTCCGGTAGGTTCGACGCAGGCGTCGACGCCTTGGGTGTCGCGCCGCCCGTCGGCCGATCGAAGGAGCCCGTCCGTGTCCGTCTCCACGCCCGCTGTCGTCACCGTCACCGGCGCCGCCGGTCAGATCGGGTACGCCCTCGCCTTCCGCATCGCCTCGGGCCAGCTGCTCGGGCCCGACACCCCCGTGCGGCTGCGCATGCTGGAGATCCCGCCGGCGGTGAAGGCCGCCGAGGGTGTGGCGATGGAGCTCGACGACTGCGCCTTCCCCCTGCTCGACGGTATCGACATCACCGACGACGCGAAGGCTGCGTTCGACGGCGTGAACGTCGCGCTGCTGGTGGGTGCCCGTCCGCGGACCAAGGGCATGGAGCGCGGCGACCTGCTCAGCGCGAACGGCGGCATCTTCGGCCCGCAGGGTGAGGCGATCAACGCCGGTGCCGCGTCCGACGTGCGTGTCCTGGTGGTGGGCAACCCGGCCAACACCAACGCGTACATCGCGTCGTCCCACGCGCCCGACGTCCCGGCGGACCGGTTCACCGCGATGACGCGGCTCGACCACAACCGTGCCCTGGCCCAGCTGCGGCACCGCACGGGCGCGGCCATCGACGACATCGCGCGCCTCGCGATCTGGGGCAACCACTCCGCCACCCAGTACCCCGACCTCACGCACGCGACCATCGGGGGGCGTCCCGCGCTCGAGGTCGTCGGCGACGACGCGTGGGTCCGCGACACGTTCATCCCGACGGTCGCCAAGCGCGGCGCCGCGATCATCGAGGCCCGCGGCGCGTCGTCGGCGGCCTCGGCCGCGAACGCGGCGATCGACCACGTGCACACGTGGGTGCACGGCACGCCCAGCGGCGACTGGACGTCGGCGGGGGTGGTGTCCGACGGGTCGTACGGCGTGCCGGAAGGGCTGATCTCGTCGTTCCCGGTGACCGCGGCCGGCGGCGCCTACACGATCGTCCCCGACCTGGACGTCGACGCGTTCTCGCGCGAGCGGATCGACGCGTCCGTGGCGGAGCTCGTCGAGGAGCGCGAGGCGGTGCGGGCGCTCGGGCTCGTCTGACGGGCGCGCGACGGCTCGGGGACCTGCTCCCGGGGAGTCTCGACGTGGCGTGGGCTGGCCCGGCCGCCCACGCCACGTCGCGCCCGGTCAGCGGCGGCCGCGCATGGCCTCCCGGATCACGTCGAACACGTCGGTGCTGTGCTGGGACCGCGCGAGCCGGTCCGCGCCGGGGCTCTCCGCCGTCAGCGGGGTGGCGCCGCCGGTGTGGCTCCCGGTGGTCCAGTCGACCGTGAACTGCAGGTCGCTGCCCGCGATGGGGAAGGGGCCGTCCTCCAGGCTCTGGGTGACGGCGGGTTCCGTGCTCGCGGTGTCGCCGGACTCGTCCGCGGTGTCGACGTTCTCGACCGCGAGGCCGCCGGTCTCGTGGTCGCCCACGACCACCACGAGGGTGCCGGGGTTCCGCTCGGCGAACTCCCGGACGAGCGCGACGGTCTCGTCGAGCGCCTGCCCCGCCTGGATCGCCCGCGCGGCGTTGTTCGCGTGGGCCATCTCGTCGACGCCCTCCTCCTCCACCAGCAGGAAGAAGCCCTGCCGGTCGCGGGAGAGGACGTCGAGCGCCTTGGCGGTCATCGTGGCCAGGGGGACGGTGGGGGCGTACTCGTCGCCCTGCCCCTCGGGGGCCTGCTCGAACATCTCCTCGTTGGCGAACAGCCCGAGGACGCGCCCCGACCGGCTGGCGGCCAGCTCCTCGGCGTTCGTCACGTAGTCGTAGCCGACCGCCTGCGCACGGGCGACGAGGTCGCCGGCCGTGCTGCGCGACACCTCCGGGCGCGGGTCGTCCGGGTCGTCCGGGTGCGCGCCCTCGTCGCCCGCCGGGTACCACCAGTCCTCGCCGCCGCCCAGGATCACGTCGGGACGCGTGACCTCGACGTACTGCCGCGCGATCTCGCTCTGGTCGCCGCGGTCCGGGACGTGCGCCCCGAAGGCGGCGGGTGTCGCGTCGGTGACCTGGGCCGTGGTGACCAGGCCCGTGGCCTTGCGCAGCCGCTGGGCGTGCTCGAGCAGCGTGGCCACGGGCCTGCCGTCGACGTCGACCGAGACCGCGCCGTTGTACGTGCGCACCCCGGTGGCGAACGCGGTCGCGCTCGCGGCCGAGTCGGTGACGGCCTCCTCCGGGTCGGCGGAGTCCGTGCGGGTCCACCCGGCGTACCGCAGCCCGTCCATCGCGAGCTGCCCGTCCTGGCCGACCGTGGCGAGCCGGATGGCCTCGCGCGCCGCGATGCCCAGCCCGTCGCCGACCACCAGCACGACGTTGCGCGCGGTGGCGGGGCTCCCGCGCCCGCGGTCCGCGCCCTGCCCGTCGGGCTGTCCCTGCACCGACGCGCTCGCCGCGAGGCCGAGCGTCAGGGCGACCGCGCCGCCCGCCGAGAACCATGTCTGCCGGACCGTGCGCATGCTGCCGCCTCCCCCTCGTACGGGACGTCGTCGTCACCGTCGCCGGGCCCCCGCGGGCCTGTGGCGTCCACGATGCCCTCGCCGGCCGTGGTCGGCAACGGGGGCGAGGCGCGGGCCGTGCCTGTCGGGGGAGCGCTTGCCGGTCGCCCGGCTCCTCCGGTTCGACCGCTCTGCCCGAAACCCTTGCTGCAAGTTCTTGCAACGGGTTACCGTCGCTGCACATCCACCACGGCACGACGACGTGCCGCGACGAAGGAGTCTCGATGGCCGGCCGTCCCCAGCCCCGCCCACCCGCCCCACGCACGGCCCGTCGCCTCGTCGCCGCGGTGGCCGCCGCCGCCGTCGCCGCCGGCGGTGCCCTCGCGCTCACGGCGCCCGCCGCGGCCGCCGCCGGGTCCGTCGTGCTGGTCGGCAGCCTGCAGGACGAGCTCGGCTGCGCCGCCGACTGGGACCCCGCCTGCGCCGCGACCACGCTCGGCCCCACCGACGTGCCCGGACGCTTCTCCGCGACGTTCACGGTGCCCGCCGGCAGCCACGAGTGGAAGGTGGCGCTCGACGGCAGCTGGGACGCGTCGTACGGCGCCGACGGCACCGACGCGAACACCCCGCTGGTGCTCGCCGGCCCTGCCGACCTCACGTTCACCTACGACGACGCCACGCACCGCACGTCCGTGGTCGTCGAGGACCTCACGGGCGGCTACACCGACGCCGACGCCGCGCTGGTCGCCGACCCGGTCCGCGACGCCGGCGCGGGAGAGAGCTTCTACTTCGTCCTCACCGACCGGTTCGCGAACGGTGACCCGACCAACGACACGGGCGGCCTGACCGGTGACCGCCTGACCACCGGCCTCGACCCCACCGACAAGGGCTTCTACCACGGCGGCGACCTGGCGGGACTGCGCGAGCGGCTCGACTACATCGAGGGGCTGGGCACCACCGCGATCTGGCTGACGCCGTCGTTCCTCAACCGCCCGGTGCAGGGGACGGGCGCCGACGCGTCGGCCGGCTACCACGGCTACTGGATCACGGACTTCACGCGGATCGACCCGCACCTGGGCACGAACGCCGAGCTCGAGGCGCTCATCGACGACGCGCACGCGCGCGGCATCAAGGTCTACTTCGACATCATCACGAACCACACGGCCGACGTCATCGACTACGCCGAGGGCACCCAGGACTACGTCGACCAGGCGACCGAGCCGTACCGCGACGCGACGGGCGAGCCGTTCGACCCGGCGGACTTCGCGGGCACCGGCGAGTTCCCGACGCTCGACGCGGAGCGGTCGTTCCCCTACACCCCCGTGGTCGACCCGGCCGAGGCGGACCTCAAGGTCCCGGCGTGGCTCAACGACCCGACGCTCTACCACAACCGCGGGAACTCGACGTGGGAGGGGGAGTCGGTCACGCACGGGGACTTCAGCGGGCTCGACGACCTCATGACCGAGCACCCCACGGTCGTCGACGGCTTCGTCGAGGTCTACGAGGCGTGGGTCGACCTGGGCGTCGACGGCTTCCGCATCGACACGGTCAAGCACGTCGACCGTGAGTTCTGGGACGTGTTCACCACGCAGGTCGCGCAGCACGCGGCGGCGGCCGGGAACCCGGACTTCTTCATGTTCGGCGAGGTCTACGACGCCGACGCCGCGCTCACCGCGCCCTACGTGCGTGAGACCGACATGAACGCCGTCCTCGACTTCCCCTTCCAGGCGGCTGCGGCGAACTACGCCAAGGGCCTGTCCGCCGCGGGGCTGCAGGCGCTGTTCGCGAGCGACGACCGCTACACCACGCCGACGAGCAACGCGCAGGCGCTGCCCACGTTCCTCGGCAACCACGACATGGGCCGCATCGGGTACGTCGTGAAGGGCGCGGAGGACCCGCAGGCGCGCTCCGGGCTGGCGCACTCCCTGATGTACCTGACGCGCGGCCAGCCCGTCGTCTACTACGGCGACGAGCAGGGGTTCGTCGGCGACGACGGCCAGAGCGGCGGGGACAAGGCCGCCCGGCAGTCGCTCTTCGCCACGCAGGTCGACGAGTACGCCGACCAGGCGCTGCTCGACGGCACCCCCGCGGGCTCGGTCGACCGGTACGACACGGGCACGGCGCTCTACACGCACGTCGCGGCGCTGGCGGAGCTGCGGGCCGCGACGCCGGCGCTGACCACCGGGGCGCAGGTCGAGCGCTACGCGGACGGCGCGGTGTACGCCTTCTCGCGGGTGGGCGACGACGACGTCGAGCACCTGGTCGCCCTCAACAACGCCGCCGCGCCGGCGACGGTCACGCTCGACACGCTGACCCCCGGCGCGACGTTCACGCCGCTGCTCACGACGTCGGGCACGGACGCGGTCGACGGCGCGCCGGTCACCGCCGACGGTGAGGGAGCGGTCACGCTCACGGTCCCGCCGTTCGGTGCCACGGTCCTGCGGGCCGGCACGACCGTCGCCACCGGCGACGACGCGATCGCCCTGACCGTGCCCGCGCCGGGGGCGGCACTCACCGGCCTCGCGCCCGTGGCGGCCGACGTCGCCGACGACGTGGCGGCAGCCACCTCGTTCGCCTACCGGGTCGTCGGCGACGACGCCTGGACGCCGCTCGGCACCGCCGAGACCACCACGCCGCGCGTCTTCCACGACGTCGCCGACCTGGCGCCGGGCACCCTGGTGGAGTACCGCGCCGTGCGTGAGGACGCGGCCGGCGCCCGCAGCGCGGCGTCGACGTACGGCAGCGTCGGGGTCGCGGTCGACGGCGTCGAGCCGCCGGCCGGCCCCGGCGACGCGCTCGTCACGGTCCCCGGCAGCCACAACGCGGCGATGGGCTGCCCGGGCGACTGGCAGCCGGAGTGCGAGGCCGCACGCCTGACGTCGACCAACGGGCTCGTGTACTCCGGGACGTTCACCCTCCCGCCGGGCTCGTACGAGTACAAGGTCGCGGTGGGGGGCACCTGGGACGAGAACTACGGCGCGGGCGGCACCCCGGGCGGCGACAACATCACGTACGCCGTCACGGGCGACGGCCCGCAGCAGGTGACGTTCGTGTACGACGCGACCACGCACCAGGTGACGTCGTCGGCCCAGGGCGCCCTGCTCACGCTGCCGGGCTCGTACCAGAGCGAGGCGGGCTGCGCCGCCGACTGGGACCCCGCGTGCCTGGCGACCGCCCTGGTCGACGGCGACGGTGACGGCACCGCGACGCTCACGCTGCCGGACCTGGCGGCCGGCACCTACGAGGTCAAGGTCGCCCACGGTCTGTCGTGGGACGAGAACTACGGCGTCGACGGCGTCCGCGGCGGCGCGAACATCGCCTTCTCGGTGCCGGGCGGAGCGCCCGTCACCTTCACGTACGACCTGGCGACGCACGTGCTGACGGTGCAGGCCTCGGACCCGCCCCTTCCCGGCACCGGGCAGCTCGCCGCGCACTGGGTCGACGCACGCACGCTCGCCTGGCCCGCGTCGTTCGTCCCGAGCGGGACGGACCCGACGACGCTCGGCTTCACGCTGCACGGCGCGGCCGACGCGACCCTCGAGGTCGTCGACGGGCAGGTCACCGGCGGCGAGGAGGTCGCGCTCGCGGTCGTGCCCGGTGGGTTGACCGAAGCCCAGCGCGCCCGGTTCCCGGCGCTCGCCGGGTACCTCGCGCTGCGCGTCGACGCCGACCGCGCCGCGGTCGAGCGGCTGCTCACGGGTGAGCTGCTGGTGAGGCAGGCGGACGCCGACGGTGTCGCGCAGGCGATCACCGGCGTCCAGGTTCCGGGCGTGCTCGACGACCTGTACGGCAGCCGGGCGGTGAAGCGCACGCTGGGCACCACGTGGGCCAAGGGCGCGCCGTCGCTCGCGCTGTGGGCGCCCACCGCCCAGGACGTCGACCTGCTGGTGTGGCCCGCGGACCGGCGCGGCGCCGTCGACACGTCGGCCGATCCCGTGCGGACCGCCGCGAAGCGGCAGGCCGACGGCTCGTGGACCGCGGCCGGGCCGCGTGCCTGGGCCGGCGCGGCGTACCTGTGGGAGGTGACGGTCTACGCGCCCACGACGGGGGAGGTCGAGGTCAACCGGGTCACCGACCCGTACGCGGTGGCGCTGACGCCGAGCTCGACGCACGGCGTGCTCGTCGACCTCGACGACCCGCGCTACCGCCCGCGGCAGTGGGAGCGCACGCGGCAGCCGGTCGTGCGGCCGGTGGACCAGACGATCTACGAGCTGCACGTGCGCGACTTCTCGATCTCCGACGAGACGGTGCCCGAGCGGCTGCGCGGCACGTACGGCGCGTTCGCCGTGCGCAGCAGCGACGGCCGCGACCACCTGCGGCGGCTGGCCGACGCGGGGCTGACGACCGTGCACCTGCTGCCCACGTTCGACATCGCGTCGATCGAGGAGGACCGGGACGCGCAGGCGACGCCGGGCTGCGACCTCGCGGAGCTGCCGCCGGACTCGCCGCAGCAGCAGGAGTGCGTCCGCGCCGTCGCGGGCCAGGACGCGTTCAACTGGGGCTACGACTCGTGGCACTGGACCGCGCCCGAGGGCTCGTACGCGGTCGACGCCCACGGGGGTGCCCGCATCGCGGAGTTCCGGTCCATGGTCGGGGCGCTGCACGCCGACGGCCTGCAGGTGGTCCTCGACCAGGTGTTCAACCACACGGCTGCCAGCGGGCAGGACGCCAAGAGCGTGCTGGACCGCGTCGTGCCCGGGTACTACCACCGGCTGAACGCGACCGGTCAGGTGGAGACGTCGACCTGCTGCCAGAACGTGGCCACCGAGCACGCCATGGCCGAGAAGATGATGGTCGACTCGGTCGTCACGTGGGCCCGGGACCACAAGGTCGACGGCTTCCGCTTCGACCTCATGGGCCACCACTCGCGCCAGACGATGGAGAAGGTCCGTGCCGCGCTCGACCGCCTGACCCCGCGGCGTGACGGCGTCGACGGCTCCGCGGTCTACCTGTACGGCGAGGGCTGGAACTTCGGCGAGGTGGCCGACGACCGGCTGTTCGAGCAGGCCACGCAGGGGCAGCTGGGCGGGACGGGCATCGGGACGTTCTCCGACCGGCTGCGCGACGCGGTGCGCGGCGGCGGCCCGTTCGACGAGGACCCGCGGCTGCAGGGCTTCGGCTCCGGGGCGTTCACCGACCCCAACGGCGCGCCGGTCAACGGCACCGCGGACGAGCAGCTCGCGCGGGTGCAGCACCAGGCCGACCTGGTCCGGCTCGGCATGGCGGGCAACCTGCGGGACTACCGGCTGCTCGCGAGCGACGGCACGGTGCGTCGCGGCGACCAGCTCGACTACAACGGGCAGCCGGCGGGCTACGCCGACTCCCCGGAGGAGGTCGTCACGTACGTCGACGCGCACGACAACGAGACGCTGTTCGACAACCTGTACCTCAAGCTGCCGCAGGACACGCCCATGGCGGACCGGGTCCGGATGAACACGGTGTCCCTCGCCACGGCGACGCTCGCCCAGACGCCGTCGTTCTGGCACGCGGGAGCCGACCTGCTGCGCAGCAAGTCGCTGGACCGCAACTCCTACGACTCGGGTGACTGGTTCAACGAGCTCGACTGGTCGCAGCAGACCAACGGCTTCGGCCGCGGGCTGCCCCCGGCGCCGGACAACGAGGCGAAGTGGGGCTTCCAGCAGCCGCTGCTGGCGGACCCCGCGCTGGTGCCCGCACCCGGTGACATCGCCACGGCCGCGGCTGCGTCCGCCGAGCTGCTGGAGCTGCGCTCCTCGACGCGCCTGTTCCGGCTCGGGGACGCGCGGCTGATCGAGGAGAAGGTCACCTTCCCCGGGTCCGGTCCCGAGGCCGCACCGGGCGTGGTCGTCATGCACGTGGACGACCGTCGGCGCGCCGGCTCCTGGCGCCCGCCCACGGACGTGGACCCGCGGCTCGACGGACTGCTGGTCGTGGTCAACGCGTCCGACGAGCCGACCACGCAGACGGTCGAACCACTCGCCGGCCGGGGCTACGCGCTCTCGCCGGTGCAGGCGACCGGGGTCGACCCGGTGGTGCGGGGGACCACCTACGACCGGGCGACCGGGACCGTGGTGGTCCCGGCGCGGACCGTGGCCGTGCTCGTCGAGGACGCGCGCCCCGGCTCCGGCGGCGGCTGGTGGCGCGGTGCGTGCGGGGTGCTCGGACGCTGGCTGCCGGGTCTCTGCGGGTGAGGCGGCACCGGGTTGTGCCTTCAGTCCTCGAAGGCACAACCCGGTCGTTCGCCCGGCTGCTCCCGGGAGGTGCCGTTCGCCGGGTGCCACGGCTCGAGGACGATCCCGGCGTTCCGGTCAGGACACGGAATGGTCACGGGTCTTGCCGACCCCTAGCGTTCAGGTCTTGAATGCAACGCGAAGCCGTACCGGCTGACCGGCACCGTTGCCGGAGCGAGGCCCGGACCACCGGTGCCCCGACCGGCTCTGCGGCACGACGAGGGAGCGACAACGATGTCACTGGCGTGGAAGAAGAGCGCGATCGCGATGGTCGCCGCGGGTGTGCTCGTCGGGTCCATGGCGGCCTGCAGCAGCGAGCGGGACTCGGCGACCGAGAGCACCGAAGGAGGCAGCGCGGAGGACACCTTCGTCGGCATCGCGATGCCGACGAAGAGCCTGCCGCGGTGGAACCGCGACGGGGCGCACCTCGAGGGCCTGCTGGAGGAGGCGGGCTACGAGACGAGCCTGCAGTACGCCGACAACAAGGTCGACCAGCAGGTCACCCAGCTGGAGAACATGATCAACCAGGGGGCTGACTTCCTGGTCGTCGCGCCGATCGACGACACGGCGCTCGCGCCGACGCTCCAGCAGGCTGCGGACGCGGGCGTCACCGTCATCGCGTACGACCGTCTGCTGCTCGGCACGCCGAACGTCGACTACTACGCCACCTTCGACAACTACCGCGTCGGCACGATGCAGGGGGAGTTCATCGTCGAGGCGCTCGACCTCGAGAGCGGTGCGGGCCCGTTCAACCTCGAGCCGTTCGCCGGGTCGCCGGACGACAACAACGCGAAGTTCTTCTTCGCCGGGGCGTGGGACGTGCTCTCGGAGTACGTCGACAACGGCCAGCTCGTCGTGCCGTCGGGCAAGCAACCGGCGTCCAACGACGACTGGACGTCCATCGGGATCCAGGGCTGGGTCTCCGACACGGCCCAGGCCGAGATGGAGAACCGCCTGAACTCGTTCTACGCGGACGGTGCGAAGGTCGACGTCGTCCTGTCGCCCAACGACTCCCTCGCGCTCGGCATCGCCCAGGCGCTCGCGGGCGCCGGGTACGCCCCCGGCGCGGACTACCCGGTGCTCACCGGGCAGGACGCGGACGAGGCGAACGTCCTCAACATGATCGACGGCAAGCAGTCGATGTCGGTGTGGAAGGACACCCGCATGCTGGGTGACCAGGTCGCCACGATGATCCAGCAGATCCTCGACGGCGAGACCGTCGAGGTCAACGACGAGGAGACCTACGACAACGGCGAGAAGGTCGTCCCGACCTACCTCCTCGACCCGCAGGTCATCACGCCGGACAACGTCGAGGTCCTCGTCGACTCGGAGTTCTACACCGCCGACGAGCTCGGTCTGTGAGAGCGCGCCGGCCGCGCGACCCCACGGTCGCGCGGCCGGCCGCCGGACCCGGCCGGACCACCCAGCGAGGACACATGGACACCGAGCACATCCTCGAGATGCGCGGCATCACCAAGACCTTCCCGGGCGTCAAGGCCCTCTCCGACGTGAACCTGGCGGTACGCCGCGGCGAGATCCACGCGGTCTGCGGCGAGAACGGCGCCGGGAAGTCGACGCTCATGAAGGTCCTGTCGGGCATCTACCCGCACGGCACCTACGAGGGCGACATCCTGCTCGACGGGCAGGTGCAGGAGTTCCGCGGCATCCGCGACTCCGAGCGGCAGGGCGTGGTCATCATCCACCAGGAGCTCGCGCTGTCCCCGTACCTGTCGATCGCCGAGAACATCTTCCTCGGCAACGAGCGCGCGGCGCGCGGGGTCGTGGACTGGAACCGCACCAACGCCGAGGCCGCCCGGCTGCTCGAGCGCGTGGGTCTGACGGAGCGGCCCGACACGCGCGTCAGCGACATCGGGGTGGGCAAGCAGCAGCTCGTCGAGATCGCCAAGGCGCTGTCCAAGGAGGTCCGTCTGCTCATCCTCGACGAGCCGACCGCTGCCCTCAACGACGAGGACAGCGCCCACCTCCTCGGCCTCATCGAGGGGCTGCGCGGTCAGGGCATCACCTCGATCATCATCAGCCACAAGCTCAACGAGATCGAGGCGATCGCGGACACCACGACGATCCTGCGCGACGGCCGGACCGTGGAGTCCCTGGACATGCGGGGCGGCGAGCCGGTCAGCGAGGAGCGCATCATCCGCGGCATGGTGGGTCGCCCGCTCGACCACCGGTTCCCCGAGCACACGCCCCGCATCGGCGAGGAGGTGCTGCGGATCGAGGACTGGACCGTGCACCACCCGGTCGACCAGACGCGCAAGGTCGTCGACGGCGCCGGCCTCACGGTGCGCCGCGGCGAGATCGTCGGGCTCGCCGGGCTCATGGGCGCAGGACGCACCGAGCTGGCGATGAGCGTCTTCGGCCGCTCGTACGGCACGCGCATCTCCGGTCGCCTGTACAAGGACGGCCGGGAGATCACCGCGGCGAGCGTCCGGCAGGCGATCGCGCACGGCATCGCCTACGCGACCGAGGACCGCAAGCGGTTCGGCCTCAACCTCATCGACTCGGTGCAGCACAACGTCTCCGCGGCCGCTCTCGACAAGCTGTCGCGCGGGGGCGTCGTCGACCGGGAGGCCGAGGCCAGGGTCGCCGAGCAGTACCGCACGGAGCTCAACATCCGCACCCCGACGATCGCGGCGCTGGTGGGCAAGCTCTCGGGCGGCAACCAGCAGAAGGTCGTCCTGTCCAAGTGGATCTACGCCGACCCGGACGTCCTGATCCTCGACGAGCCGACGCGTGGCATCGACGTCGGGGCGAAGTACGAGATCTACACGATCATCAACAGGCTGGCGGACGAGGGCAAGGGCGTCCTGGTCATCTCCTCCGAGCTGCCCGAGCTCATCGGCGTCTGCGACCGGATCTACGCGTTCAGCCAGGGGTGCGTCACGGGCGAGGTGGCCCGGGCCGACGCGACCCAGGAGCACCTCATGCACTTCATGACGATGGACAAGGACGGGATCGCCCGATGAGCACCAGCACCGACGTCAACGTTCCCTCGCCGATGCCGCCGGACACCCCCCGGTTCTCGGTCGCCCAGCGGCTGCAGGGCCTCGGCGGCAACGCGCGGCAGTACGGCATCTTCGCCGCGCTCGTCGTCATCGTGCTGCTGTTCCAGGTGCTGACCGACGGCAAGCTGCTGCTGCCCAACAACCTCGCCGCCCTGTTCCAGCAGAACGCGCACATCATGGTGCTGGCCATCGGCATGCTCATGGTGATCGTCGCCGGTCACATCGACCTGTCGGTCGGGTCGGTCGTCGCGTTCGTGGGCGGGATCGTCGCGGTCACGATGCGCGACCCGATCGGTCTGCCGTGGATCGCGGCCGTCCTGGTGGGTCTCGCGGTCGGTGCGCTGGTGGGCGCCTGGCAGGGGTTCTGGGTCGCGTACGTCGGGATCCCCGCGTTCATCGTGACGCTCGCCGGCATGCTCGTGTTCCGCGGGCTCGCGCTGGTGATCGTCGGCGAGACCCTCGCGGGCCTGCCGCCGGCCTTCATCCGGATCTCCAAGGGGTCCTTGCCACCCGCCCTGGGGTACGCCGGCGACATGGACGTCGTCACCCTCGTGATCGGGGCGCTCGCGGTGGCCGCGATCGTGCTCACGCAGGCGCGGGCGCGTCGCGCGCTGCGCCGCCACGACCTGCACGTCGAGGCGTTCGGCCTGTTCGTCACGAAGCTCGTGATGATCGCTGCGGGCATCGGGGCCCTGACGGTCATCCTGTCGTTCTCGGCCGGCGGCACGCCCATCGTCCTGGTGATCGTCGGCGTGCTGGTCGTCGTGTACTCGTTCCTCATGGGCCGCACGGTGTTCGGTCGGCACATCTACGCCATCGGCGGCAACCGCGCGGCGGCGGCGCTGTCCGGGGTCGACACCCGCAAGGTCGACTTCTGGATCTTCGTCAACATCGGCCTGCTCGCGGGTGTCGCGGCCGTCCTGACGACCGCGCGGGCGGGCGCCGCCGTGGCGGCCGCCGGTGCGAACTTCGAGCTCGACGCGATCGCCGCCTGCTTCATCGGTGGTGCCGCCGTCACCGGCGGTGTCGGACGGATCGCCGGGGCCATCGTCGGTGCACTCATCATGGGCGTGCTCAACATGGGCCTGTCCATCCTGTCGGTCGACCCCTCGTGGCAGCAGGCGATCAAGGGGATGGTGCTGCTGCTGGCGGTGGCGTTCGACCTGATCAACAAGCGGCGCGCGGGTACGCAGTAGGGGCGCGGCAGCGCGGCGGGGGTCGTGCGCGCCGGTAGGTTGCGACGGTGAGCAGGCGAGGGGCGGCAGCGGGATCGCAGACCGCCCTGCGTGAGGCGAACAAGGCGCTGGTCGTCGGGACGGTGCAGCGGTACGGCGGGCTCACGCAGGTCGAGCTCGCCGCCGCGACCGGGCTGTCGCAGGCGACCGTGTCGAACATCGTCCGGGAGCTGCTCGCCGCGGGGCTCGTCGACACGGCCGTCACGACGCGCAGCGGCCGGCGTGCGCAGCTCGTGACGCTCGCGCGGCGCGTCGGGCTGGTCGTGGGGGTGCAGGTCGGCCACCGGCACCTGCGCGTCGCGCTCGGCGACTTCGCGCACGAGGTGGTGGCCGAGCAGGCACTGCCCCTGCCGTACGAGCACCCGTCGGACACGACGCTCGACCGGGCGGCGCTGCTGGTCATGGACCTGCTGGAGCGCATCGGCTCGGACCTCGAGGAGGTCGTGGGGATCGGCGTGGGCGTGCCCGCCCCCGTGGACACGGACACCGGCATGGTCTCGGTGCCCGGGGTGATGCCGGGATGGGAGGGGGAGCACCTGGGCCAGGTGCTCACCAAGCGGCTGGGTCGCCCGGTGCACGTGGACAACGACGCCAACCTCGGTGCGCTCGCGGAGGCGACGCTCGGCGCGGCACGCGGCTACCGCGACGCGGTGTACGTGCGCGCGTCGTACGGCACCGGGGCGGGCATCGTCATCAACGGCCAGGTGCACCGGGGCTTCGCGGGCACCGCGGGGGAGATCGGGCACGTGCAGGTGGACCCGACGGGCCACATCTGCCGGTGCGGCTCGCGCGGCTGCCTCGACACGGTGGTGGGGGAGCCCGCACTGGTGGCGCCCCTGCGTGCGGCGCACGGCTCGCTGGCGCTGCGCGACGTCATCGCGCGGACCCGCCAGGGTGATCCCGGGTTCGTGCGCGTGGTGGCGGACGCCGGCGCCGCGATCGGGGCGGTGGTGGCCGGGCTGGGTACGGCGGTCAACCCGCAGTGCGTCGTGGTGGGTGGTGAGCTGTCGGAGACCGGCGAGGTGCTGCTGGGGCCGTTGCGCGAGTCGGTGCGCCGGCGCGTCCTTCCCAACCAGATCGCACCGCTCGAGGTGGTGCCGGCCCGGCTGGGGCAGCGCGCCGAGGTCGTCGGGGCGCTGGTGCTGGCCCTGCGCGCTGCGGACGTGCCCGTGCGGGTGACGGCGGACCTGCCCGGTGCGTCGGCCGCGGCCGACGGGCGTGCCGAACAGGGTTGACCGCGCAAGGGCTGGGGGATTCACTGCACGTGACGCGTGCGCGACGGGGAGCGGGTGGGTCCAGCATGACGGACGGGACGCGGGTTCCGCTGCTCTCGATGCGCGGCATCAGCAAGCGGTTCGGTGGGGTCGAGGCGCTGGTCGGGGTGGACCTCGACGTGCACCGCCACGAGGTGGTGGCGCTGGTCGGCGACAACGGCGCCGGCAAGTCGACGCTGGCCAAGACGGTCGCGGGCGTGCTCGCGCCCGACACGGGGCTGGTCGAGATCGAGGGCGTGCCGGTGAGCATCCCCACGCCGGCGGCCGCCCACGCGCTGGGTGTGGCGACCGTCTTCCAGGACCTCGCCCTGTGCGACAACCTCGACGTCACCTCCAACCTCTTCCTCGGCCGCGAGCTGCGCGACGCCCGCGGCGTCCGTGACGACGAGCGCATGGAGCAGGTGGCCCGGCGCATCCTGCGCGACCTCACGAGTCGTGTGCCCTCGGTGCGGGTGCCGCTGGCGAACCTGTCGGCCGGGCAGCGGCAGGCGGTCGCGATCGCGCGCACGCTCATCGGCGACCCGCGCATCGTCGTGCTGGACGAGCCGACCGCCGCCTTGTCCGTGGCCCAGACCGCGGAGGTGCTGCTGCACATCGAAGGGCTGCGGGACCTCGGTCTGGGTGTGATCCTCATCAGCCACAACATGACGGACGTGCGGTCGGTCGCGGACCGCGTCGAGGTGCTGCGCCACGGTCGCAACAACGGCTCGTTCGACGCCCGCACCACCGGGTACGAGCAGATCCTCGCGGCGATCACGGGCGCGCTGCGCCCGGACGGTCCCCGACGCCCGGCCGCCGTCCGGCCCTGAGGCCCGGGCGGGGTGTGCCCCGTACGCCCCGCCGCTGCCGTGCGGTGCGGGCGCACGCCGCCGCGAGGTCTCCTGCGCGGGGTGCGTCCGGTGCGCATCCGGTGGGTTGGTCGCCTTCTCGCCCACCGGTCCGGCGCACCGTCACCAAGTCGTGATGAGTTCGCAACCAAGAGACAGGCCGCGTGGGTTGACTTCGGGTTCCGAACGAAAGCAGAGTGTGGGCACTGCACGGGACGACGACGACCCTGTCCACGCCCGACGCAGCCGGAGCCTCCGGTCGGTCGCGGCGCAGCGACCGCGTTCGGACGCCCGATGAATTCGGGACCGGAACCTCTCGACGACGAGAAGGAGCGAACGAGATGCGACGCAAGATCACCATGGCGGCAGCAGCAGGCACGCTGGCGCTGAGCCTGGCCGCCTGCGGCGGCGGCGGTGCGGGGAGCACCGAGAGCACCGAGGGCGCCGGGGGCGGCGCCGAGAAGAGCGACATCACCATCGGTGTCGCCATGCCCACCGAGACCTCCGAGCGGTGGATCGCCGACGGCAACGCCGTCAAGGACGGCCTGGAGAAGCTCGGCTACAAGGTCGAGCTGCAGTACGCGGGCGACGACATCCCGACGCAGACCCAGCAGATCGACCAGATGATCACGAGCGGCGCCGACGTGCTCATCGTCGCCTCGATCGACGGCACCGCGCTCACGAGCCAGCTCGAGGCGGCCGCAGCGGCGAACATCCCGGTCATCGCCTACGACCGCCTCATCCGCGACAGCGAGAACGTCGACTTCTACGTCACGTTCGACAACTTCGCGGTCGGCGTCGCCCAGGGCACGGCGCTCCTGCGGGGCATGGGCATCGTCGACGAGGCGGGTGCCGAGGTCGCCGACGTGACCGGCCCGTTCAACATCGAGCTCTTCGCCGGCTCGCCGGACGACAACAACGCCGGGTTCTTCTTCGAGGGCGCCATGTCGGTCCTCGACCCGTACATCACCGACGGCACGCTCGTCGTGAAGTCCGGGCAGACCGACTTCGACACCGTCGCCACGCTGCGCTGGTCGCAGGAGGCCGCGCAGAAGCGCATGGAGGACCTGCTGACCTCCACGTACTCCGACGGCTCGACGCTGGCGGGCGTGCTCTCGCCGTTCGACGGCATCTCGCGCGGCATCATCACCGCCCTGCAGGGCGTCGGCCAGGGCCCGACCATCGAGGCCGGCCTGCCGATCGTGACCGGGCAGGACGCCGAGGTCGCCTCCGTCAAGCTCATCGCCGACGGCGTGCAGTCCTCGACGATCTTCAAGGACACCCGCAAGCTCGCGGAGCAGTCCATCAAGGTCACCGAGGCGTTCATCAACGGCGACGAGCCCGAGGCGAACGACACCGAGACGTACGACAACGGCAAGAAGGTCGTGCCCTCGTTCCTGCTCGACGTGGACACGGTGTTCACGGACGACATCACCCCGCTCCTGGTGGACTCGGGCTACTGGACGGCTGACGAGGTCGCGTCGGGCGTCTCCGACTGACCCGATCGCGCGGCCCGGCCGGTCACCCGGCCGGGCCGCGCACCCCCAGCCCCATCACCACCACTGAACGGAGGGGTCATGGACCACAGCGACATCCTCGAGATGCGGTCCATCACCAAGACCTTCCCGGGGGTCAAGGCGCTGCAGGACGTCAACCTCACCGTGCGGCGCGGCGAGATCCACGCCATCTGCGGGGAGAACGGCGCCGGCAAGTCGACGCTCATGAAGGTCCTGTCCGGCGTGTACCCGCACGGCACCTACGACGGCGACATCGTCTTCGAGGGTGAGGAGGTCGAGTTCGGCTCGATCAACGACTCCGAGGGCCGCGGGATCGTCATCATCCACCAGGAGCTCGCGCTGGTGCCGTACCTGTCGGTCGCGGAGAACATCTTCCTGGGCAACGAGGTCCGGGGCAGCGGCCCGCTGATCGACTGGAACAAGGCCAACTCCGAGGCCGCGAGGCTGCTGGCCCGCGTGGGCCTCGCCGAGAACCCGACGACGCAGGTGTCGCAGCTGGGTGTCGGCAAGCAGCAGCTCATCGAGATCGCGAAGGCGCTGTCGAAGCAGGTCAGGCTGCTCATCCTCGACGAGCCGACCGCCGCGCTGAACGACACGGACTCCGAGCACCTGCTCGATCTCCTGCGCCATCTCAAGGAGCAGGGCATCACGTCGATCATCATCAGCCACAAGCTGAACGAGATCGCCGAGATCGCCGACCGCACGACCATCATCCGCGACGGCCGGACCATCGAGACGATGGACATGTCCGAGCCGGGCTCGACCCAGGACCGCATCATCCGCGGCATGGTCGGCCGTGACCTGGAGCACCGGTACCCCGAGCGCACTCCCGCCATCGGCGACGAGGTGCTGCGCGTCGAGGACTGGACCGTGCGCCACCCCACGCAGTCGGACCGCGTGGTGATCGACGGCGCGTCGTTCACCGTGCGCGCCGGTGAGGTCGTCGGCATCGCCGGCCTGATGGGCGCGGGGCGCACCGAGCTCGCGATGAGCATCTTCGGCCGCTCGTACGGCCGTGGCATCACGGGGCGCATCTACAAGAACGGGCAGGAGATCTCCGTCCGCGACGTGGACTCCGCGATCTCCCACGGGCTCGCGTACGCCACCGAGGACCGCAAGCGCTACGGCCTGAACCTCATCGAGGACATCCGCCGCAACGTCTCCGCCGCCGGCATCCGCCGCCTCGCCCCCCGGGGCTGGGTCAACGGCAACGAGGAGATCAAGGTCGCGGAGGAGTACCGCGCGAGCCTCAACATCAAGGCCCCGACCGTCATGGCGCTCACCGGCAAGCTCTCCGGGGGCAACCAGCAGAAGGTCGTGCTCGCCAAGTGGCTCTACACCGAGCCCGACGTGCTGATCCTCGACGAGCCCACGCGTGGCATCGACGTCGGGGCCAAGTACGAGATCTACACGATCATCAACCGGATGGTCGCGGCGGGGAAGGCGGTCGTCGTCATCTCCTCCGAGCTGCCCGAGCTGCTCGGCATCTGCGACCGGATCTACACCCTGGCGTTCGGGCGCATCACCGGTGAGGTGCCCGTCGCGCAGGCCACCCAGGAGCGGCTGATGGAGCTCATGACCATCGAGCGCGAGACAGCAAAGGACCTTGCATCATGACGGCCATCGCCGGCTTCGGAGACATGGTGACGCGGAACCTCCGCCAGAGCGGGATCTTCATCGCGTTCGTGATCATCGTGCTGATGTTCTCGCTGATGAACTCGAACTTCCTCAGCCCGGGCAACCTGACGAACATCGTCCTGCAGTACTCCTACATCCTCATCCTGGCCATCGGCATGGTCATGGTGATCGTGCTGGGTCAGATCGACCTGTCCGTCGGGTCGGTGGTCGCGCTCACCGGCGCCGTGGCGGGCGTGCTGGTCATCCGGCACGGTGCGCCCTGGTGGATCGGCGTGCTGGCTGCGCTCGTCGTCGGCGTCCTGGTCGGCATGTGGCAGGGCTTCTGGGTGGCCTACGTCGGGATCCCCGGGTTCATCGTCACCCTGGCCGGCATGCTGCTGTTCCGCGGCATGACGTACCGGGTCCTCGACAACGTCTCGCTGTCGCCCTTCGGTGGCACGTACTACGACATCGCCAACGGGTTCTCCACGAACGGCTGGTTCGGGGGCTACGGGGTCGACGTCTTCACGCTGGTGATCTTCGCGGTGGCCGTGGCCGGGTACGCCGTCAGCCAGTGGCGCACGCGCCGCGGGCGCATCGCGTACCAGCAGGTCGTCGAGTCCATGCCGATCTTCGTCGGCAAGATCGTCGCCGTCGGCGTCGTCGTCATGTGGTTCGGGTACCAGCTCGCGCAGTACCGCGGCCTGCCGAACGTGCTGATCCTGCTCGCGGTGCTGATCATGGCGTACTCCGTCATCACGCAGCGCTCGGTCTTCGGCCGGCACGTCTACGCGATCGGTGGCAACCTCAACGCTGCGCAGCTGTCCGGCGTGAAGGTCCGCGTCGTGACCTTCTGGACCTACGTGAACATGGGTCTGCTCGCCGGTGTCGCGGGTGTCGTGTACTCCTCGCGCATGAACGGCGCGCAGCCGAGCGCGGGCAACATGTTCGAGCTCGACGCGATCGCCGCCGCGTTCATCGGCGGGGCGTCGACGACCGGTGGCGTGGGCCGCGTGACGGGCGCCATGACCGGTGCGCTGATCATGGCCGTCATGAGCAACGGCATGCAGCTGATGGGCGTGCCGCAGTCGATCCAGCAGATGGTCAAGGGCCTCGTGCTCCTCCTGGCCGTCGCCTTCGACGTCTGGAACAAGCGTCGCGCCGACGCGCGCTGACGCCACGACGGGCCCGTGCCGGCAGCGCCGGCGCGGGCCCGTCCCCATCCGTGCACCGCGGCGCGGGGTCGATCGGCCCCGTGACCGCGGTGCCGCCAGTAGGCTCGGCCGACGTGAGGGGACCGATGTCGGGATCGCAGTCGTCCCTCCGGGGCGCCAACCGCGCTCTCGTCGTCGAGACGGTCAAGCGGTACGGCGGCCTCACCCAGGTCGAGCTCACGGCCGCGACGGGCCTGTCGCCCGCCACCGTCAGCTCGATCGTCAAGGAGCTGCTGGCCGCCGGTGTGGTCGACACCCGCAGCACCATCCGCTCCGGGCGGCGCGCGCAGCTGGTCACCATCGCCCGACGCACCGGGCTGGCCGCGGGCGTCGACGTCGGTCGGCGCCACCTGCGGGTCGCGCTCGCGGACGTCACGCGCGAGATCGTCGCCGAGCAGACCCTGCCGCTGCCCGCCGAGCACCGCGCCGACACCACGCTGGACCGTGCGGCCCTGCTGGTCGTCGACCTCCTGGAGCGTCTGGGCGCCTCGCTCGACGACCTGCTGGGGCTGGGCGTCGGGCTCCCGGCGCCGGTCGAGCCCGGCACGGGTCTCGTGACGGTGCGGGGGGTGCTGCGGGGCTGGGACGAGGTCCCCGTCGTGCACGTGCTGGCCAAGCGGCTCGCCAAGCCGGTGCTGGTCGACAACGAGGCCAACCTCGGCGCGCTGGCCGAGAGCAGGTTCGGCGCCGCCCGTGGCTACCAGGACGTCGTGTACGTGTCCGTCGGCACGGGGACCGGTGCCGGCATCGTGCTGTCCGGGCACCTCCACCGGGGGTTCGGCGGCACGGCGGGGGAGATCGGGCACGTCCAGGTCGACCCGCAGGGACGCATCTGCCGGTGCGGCTCGCGCGGTTGCCTGGACACCGTGGTGGGGTACCCCGCGCTGGTCGAGCCGCTGACCGAGACGCACGGCGCGCTGACCATCCGTGACGTGGTGCAGCGCGCCGCGGAGGGTGACCCGGGGTGCCGGCAGGTGGTGGCGGACGCCGGCGCGGTCATCGGTGGGGTCGTGGCGGGCATGGCCATGGTCGTCAACCCGCAGTGCGTCGTCGTGGGTGGTGAGCTCGCGCAGACCGGTGACGTGCTGGTGCAGCCGATGCGTGAGGCGATCGCGCGCCGGGTGCCGCTCAACCAGGTGGCCACGCTCGACGTCGTCCCCGGTGAGCTGGGGGTGCGGGCGTCCGTGCTCGGCGCGCTCGCGATGGCGCTCGAGGCCACGGACCAGGCCGCCGTGAGCGGTGCACCGGACATCGCCGACCACTCGGACACCCCCGCCGGAGGCGGCTCATGACGAGGTTTGACGCGCCCCTGGGCGAGGGTTTCACTGGTCCTCACGTGCGCGACGGAGGGCAGGTGGTCGGGACCGTGGGTGTCGGCAGACGGACGCCGGTGCTGTCGTTGCGTCAGGTGTCCAAGCGGTTCGGCGCGGTCGAGGCGCTGGTGGACGTGGACCTCACCGTGCACCCGCACGAGGTCGTCGCGCTGGTGGGTGACAACGGTGCCGGCAAGTCGACGCTCGCCAAGGTGGTCTCCGGGGTCGTGCAGCCCGACGCGGGCCTGATCGAGATGGGCGGGGAGCCGATCACCATCGGCTCGCCGTCCGACGCCCACCAGGCAGGTGTCGCGACGGTCTTCCAGGACTACGCGCTGTGCGAGAACCTCGACGTCACGGCCAACCTCTTCCTGGGCCGCGAGCTGCGCGAGCGCTCGCTCATGCGGGACGGCGAGATGGAGCGCGTCGCCCGCGGCATCCTGCGGGACCTGACGAGCCGGATCCCGTCCGTGCGCACCCCGATTGGCCACCTGTCCGCGGGGCAGCGGCAGACGGTCGCGATCGCCCGCACCCTCATCGGCTCGCCCCGGCTGGTGATCCTCGACGAGCCGACCGCGGCGTTGTCCGTCGCGCACACGGCCGAGGTGCTCACGCACATCCAGCGCCTGCGTGAGCTGGGCCTGGGCGTCGTGCTGATCAGCCACAACCTCAACGACGTGCGCGCGGTCGCCGACCGCATCGAGGTGCTGCGCCACGGCCGCAACAACGGGTCGTTCGACGCCCGCTCGGTCACCCAGGAGGAGCTGCTCGCGGCGATCACGGGAGCCACGCAGGTCTCCCGGACGCACCCGCTCGACGCCGTGCTCTGACCTCGACGGCATGCTCTGACCTCGACGGCATGCTCTGACCAGGAGCGGCGGGGCGCGACGGCCCCGCACGACGCCTCCGACGAGGCGGGTGCGGGCGGCACCGCGCACGCCCGCACCCCGCGGCGCTCAACCGGCCGACGCGCTGCGCAGACCCAGCCCGCCCAGGACGAACCCGGTCCCGATGCCGACGAGCGCGAGCGCGACACCGAAGGCGATGACCGACGTGATGAGCGAGGCGCGCAGGAACGTCCCGGTCGCGACGGCCTGGCGCTGCGGGTCCTCGCGGTCCATCTCGGCGTAGGTCAGCCCGCCGGTCATCTCGTCCAGGTCGGTGCGGATCACCTCGGCCTGGGCCCACGCCGTCCAGGGCGTCACCACGGGCGACCCCGCGAACGCCGCGGCGTTGTCGGAGACGACGATCTCCTCCTGCGCGAGGCCCTGGGCGATGCCACCCCAGGTGGCGACCCCGGCGAGGGCCATGACGATCCCGAGGGCGGTGAGGAGCGTGCCCAGCAGGCGGGTGCGGCGGGCGGCGCGGGGCGCGGGCGCCGTGGTGGCGCCGGAGGATGCGGCAGTGGGTGCGACGTCGGCGGACATGGGACTCCCCTTCGATCGGTACGTCGGTGCCGAGAGGCGCCGGTGCCACCCACCGTGGTGGATGAAATCTCAAGGAGATATGAGACGAAACGATTTGCGAGTCCGGCCCTGCGCGCCGCGGGCCCGGGCCGCAGCCCGGGACCCGCGGGAAACGGTGCGCGCGTCAGGCGACCGCGCAGGTCACGCCGTTGAGGGTGAACGCCGTCGGTGCCGTGTTGGTACCTGTGTGCGACCCGTTGAACCCGATCTGCACGGAGCCGCCGGGCGGGATCGACCCGTTCCAGGGGGCGTTGGTCGCCGTGACCTGGCTGCCCGTCTGGGAGACCGTGCTGCTCCACGACTGCGTCACCTGCTGCCCCGAGGGGAACGACCACCGCAGCGTCCAGCCGTCGACCGGGGTGCTCGACGTGTTGCGCACCGTGAGGTTCGCCGTGAAGCCGGTGTTCCACTGGTTGACCGCGTAGGTCACGGCGCACCCGCCCACGGCCGGGGTGGGGCCGGGCGTCGGCGTCGTGCCGGGCGAGGGGGTCGTGGTCGGCGTCGGCGTGACGGTGGGACTGGGGGTCACGGTCGGCGTCACCGTCGGCGTGGGGGTCACGCTCGGGGTGGGCGTCACGCTGGGCGTGGGCGTCGGCGCCGCCTGGTCCAGCCCGAAGAACGCGATCGCCGCGGCCGCGTCGACGGGCAGGTTGTGCGACGTGCCCTGCAACCGGTTGGTCTCCAGCGGGGCCTGCGTCCCGGTGCCGCCGTAACGGGCGCGGGTGCGGTTGGAGCCGATGGTCTCCGTGGACGCGGGCGTCGCGCTCACGCCCAGCACGTTCGTCCACTGCTTCACGGCCTCGGTGAAGTTCTGGAAGTTCAGGGTCTCGTCGTTCGTGCCGTGCCAGAGCTGCACGCGCGGGCGCTTGCCCGTGTACCCCGGGTAGGTCGCACGTGCGAGGTCGCCCCACTGCTGGGCGGTGAGGATCCGCCGGCCCTGCGCGCAGTCGCTGTTCCAGCCGGCCTGCGCGCTGGTGCCGGGGGCCGCGCCACCGGTCGAGAAGCACGTCGCGGGGACCCCGGCGAACGCCGACCCGGCGGCGAAGACGTCGGGGTACTCCGCCAGCAGCAGCTGGGTGGTCATGGCACCGGAGGAGACGCCCGTGACGAACACGCGCGACGTGTCGGTGGTGTACCGCTGCTGCACGTACCGGACCATCTGGACGATGCTCTGCGGGTCGCTGCCGCCGTCACGCGTCATGGCGGCCGTCGACGAGACGTCGAAGCAGTTGCCGGGCCGGTTCGTGCTCGGGTAGATCGCGATGAACCCGTGCTGGGAGGCCAGCTCGTCGAACTGCGAGCCGTTGTACATCGCCTGCGCGCTGCCCGTGCAGTAGTGCACGACGACGAGGACCCCGGGGGTCGCCGCGAGGCGGTCGGGGACGAACAGGTTCATCCGCAGCCCGCCGGGGTTGCTGCCGAACCCGGACACCTCGACGAGCGAGGCGGCCTGCGCGGGCGGGGCGGTCGCGAGCTGCGCCGCGCCGGTCAGCGCGAGTGCGAACGCGGTGCCCAGGAGCCCGGCGCGCACGGCGGTGCGGCGACCCGCGCCGCTGCGGAGTGTTCTCATCGTGTCCTCCTGGCCCGGCCGGGCGCGGCAGTGCGCGCGGCGCAGTCGACGCGACCCGGCGAACGATTGCCGGGCCGTCGAGCCGAGCATGTCCCTGCCGCGGGGCCACCGCACGCCCCGAAACGCTTCGCACGCGCCCGTCCCTCCGGGCGGACGTGGGCGAACGATCGAGCCGGCCGGCGACGCGCGCCGACCGGGCCCCGTGGGTCGCGTCAGCGGAAGACGATGGTCCGGTTGCCGTCGAGCAGCACGCGGTGCTCGGCGTGCCACCGGACCGCCCGCGCCAGCGCCCGCCGCTCGACGTCCTGGCCCAGCGCGACGAGGTCCTGGACGGCGTGCGTGTGGTCGACGCGCTCGACGTCCTGCTCGATGATCGGTCCCTCGTCGAGGTCCCCGGTCACGTAGTGGGCGGTCGCCCCGATGAGCTTGACGCCCCGCTGGTGCGCCTGCGCGTACGGGCGCGCGCCCTTGAACGACGGCAGGAAGGAGTGGTGGATGTTGATGACGCGGCCCTGCAGGCGCCGGCACAGGTCGTCCGAGAGGATCTGCATGTACCGCGCGAGCACCACCAGCTCGACGTCGAGCTCCTCGACCAGCGCGAGCAGCCGCTCCTCGGCGGCCGCCTTGGTCGCGGCCGTCACGGGCACGTGGTGGAACGGGATGCCGTAGAAGTCCGCCATGGGCCGCAGCAGGTCGTGGTTCGAGACCACCGCGACCAGGTCGATGGGCAGTGCCTCCGACCGCTGCCGGAACGCCAGGTCGTTGAGGCAGTGGGCGGTGGTCGACACCATGACGAGCGTGCGCACGGGCCGCCCGGCGACGTCCAGCTGCCAGGCCATCTCGAACCGCGCGGCCAGCCGCGTCAGGTCCGCCCGCAGCTGGGTCACCGGCACGTCGGTCGTCACCTGGACCCGCATGAAGAACAGCCCCGACAGCGGGTCGCCGAACTGCTGCGACTCGGTGATGTTGCCCCCGTGCTCGGCCAGCAGGCCGGCGACGGCCGCGACGATGCCGGGGCGGTCGGGGCACGACAGGGTCAGGACGAGGTGCGTCGGGTCGACGGGCGAAGTGGAGGACACGAGGTCCGAGAGTAGTGCGCGGGCGCCGCGGGCTGACACCATGGCGCCATGACGGCCCTCGACATCCGCCCGGTCACCGTGGACGACGCGGGTGAGCTGCTCACGCTGCGCCGCGCCGCCTTCGTCACCGAGGCGCAGCAGTACGGCGACCCGAACATCCCGCCGCTCACGCAGACGCTCCGTGAGCTCGAGGAGGACCTGCGGGCGGACGGGGTCATCACGCTCGGCGCGTGGTGGGGCCACCGGCTCGTCGGCTCGATCCGCGTGCTGGTCGAGGGGACCAAGGCCACGCTCGGCCGGTTCGCGGTGGCGCCCGACCTGCAGGGCAAGGGCATCGGGACCGAGCTGCTCTCGGCGATCCTGCCGACGCTGCCCGACGGCATCGAGGAGGTCTGGGTCTTCACCGGCCGCGACTCCCTGCAGAACATCGCGCTCTACAACAAGGCCGGCTACGAGCACCAGCACGACCGGACGGCCGGCGACCTCACCTACGCGTACCTGCGCAAGCTCCTCGGCGACGGCGAGCCCGTCCAGGCCTGAGCCGCACCCGGAACGATCCCGATGCCCCGCGACGCAACCTTCGTGGGGCGTCAGGCGTGTATGGGGGTGTGAGGCGTCGAGACCGGCGTCCGTGGAGAGCGAGCCGGGAGGGCACCGTGCCGGTGGAGCAGGACGCGACCGAGTCCGTCGCGACGCTGCTGCCGGCAGGTCGCGGCCGCGACGAGGAGTTCGCCGCGTTCATGACCGTGGCCGCGCCGTCGCTCGCCCGCACGGCGTGGCTGCTCTGCGGCGACGCGCACCAGGCGGACGAGCTCGTGCAGCAGGCGCTCGTGCGTACCTACCTGGTCTGGGACCGCGCCCGTGAGCGCGAGCCCCTGGCGTATGCACGTCGCGTGCTGGCGAACCAGCGGATCTCGACGTGGCGCCGGCGCCGTCGTGAGGTGCTCCTCTCGACGGACCGGTTGCCGGAGACCGGTGTCGCCGACGCCCAGGACGTGCACGCGGACCGGGACCGGCTGGTGCGGGCGCTGGCGCTGCTCACGCCGCGGCAGCGTCGGGTCGTCGTGCTGCGACACCTCGAGGGGTTGACCGAGAAGGAGGTTGCGGACGACCTCGGCATCGCGGTGGGAACGGTGAAGTCGACCGCCTCGCGCGCGCTGCGGCAGCTGCGTGAGGCGATGGGCGAGGACGGCGGTGCCGCTCCGGCGGGCGCGCAGGACGGAGGTGTGGGGTGACCGCGGACGAGGACATCGCCCAGCAGCTGCGCGACCGGGTGGAGAGGGTCGTCCCGCAGGTCGTGGTCGACGTGCGGAACGTCGTGCCGCGAGCGCGCCGCCGCCGCGCGGTGACGTGGGGCACGAGTGCGGCGATCGTCCTGGTCGCGGTCGTCGGGACAGTCTGGGGGGCATCGGGTGCGGGGCTGCCCCAGGTCGTCCCCGCGGTGCCGGACGGCAGGACCCCCGCACCGAGCGCGTCGCCGGACGCCGTGGGGGCGGCCGCGCTCGTCCCGCCTGCCGTCGCGACGGTCGCGGACGACGGCACGGTCACGGGCGTACCCGGCGACCCCTGGGACGGCGACGCCTCGCACTGGTACGTCCTGGCCGACAAGCGCACGGGTGAAGAGGTCGCGCCGGGCCCGGGCTCGCGGTCGGAGCACATCGACGAGCGCATCGAGTGGTGGACGAGCCGCGAGCGTCCGGGGCTGCTGGTCATCGACGGCGACCTGGGCCGGGCCATCGGTCTGGGGCCCCTCGACGTCCTCAGCGGCACGTACCTCCTGGACGGTGTGCGGTACGACGCCCTGTCGGACCCGAGGTCGCTGCCGACCGACCCCGTCGACCTCACGCGCGCCATCGCCGACGCCCTGCCGACGGACGGACCGTCTCGTGACGACGCCCTGTTCGAGCAGGTGATCGAGGAGCTCTCCCATCGCGGCGGCCTGCTGCCCCGCGACCTGCGCGACGCGTACTGGGGGGTCGCGGCCCTCGTCCCGGGGACGTCGTCGAGCACCGGCCAGGACTCGCGCGGCCGGGCAGGCGAGGTGCTGCGGCGCACCGCGGCCGACGGCACGCAGGCGTTGCTGGTCCGTGACCCCGCGACGGGTCTGCTGCTCGAGAGCCGCTCGCCGCAGTACGACGAGCGGACGCTCTTCCTCGAGCAGCGGCCGGTGGAACGGACGCCCGTGGCGCCGTCGCTCGGGCCGCTCGGCTGCGAGTCGTGGGCGGTGTGCGCGCGGGGGTGAACCGGCGCGGTGGCGGGCGGGACCTCCGCGCCGGCGTCGGCCGGGCCGCCGGGTGGCGCACCGGCCCGTGGCTCAGCGGCCCACCGGCGTGAGCTGCGCCGGCGGTCTCACCGGGCCGTGGTCGCGGCCGGGTGCCGCGCGTCGGCCGCGCAGCCGTGCCTGGAGCGCCGGCTGGCCGAGGAGCACGGCGGCGAGGACGGCCACGACGCCGAGCGTCTGCAGCCCGGTGAGGCGCTCGCCGCCGAGCGTGAGCCCGACGACGACGCCGGTGACGGGGTTGAGCAGCCCGACGAGCCCCACGGCGCTCGCGGGCAGGTGGCGCAGCGCGGTGAACCACGCGACGTAGGCCAGCGCGGTGGCGACGAGCGACAGGAACGCCAGCCCGAGCCAGCCGCGACCGTCGAGCGCCGGGGGAGCGCCCTCGACCACGACCGCGACGGGCACCAGCAGCAGCCCGCCGGCCACCAGCTGCCAGGACGTCGTCGTCAGCACGTCGACGTCGTCCTTCCACCGCGTGGCCAGGACGAACCCGACGGACGACATGACCATCGCGGCGGCGCCGGCGAGCACGCCGAGCGGGTCGATCCGCACGCTCCCGGTGACGAGCATCGCGACGACGCCGGCGAACCCGAGGCTCGCCCCGGCGAGCGACGCGACCCGCGGGCGCTGGCCGAGCAGCGGCCAGGCCACGAGCACGAGCGCGAACGGTGACACGGCCATCACCGTGGAGGCCACGGACGTGGGCAGGCGCTGGGCGGCGACGTACACGAGCACGAAGAACGCGCTCATGTTGAGCGTGCCGAGGACGAGCGACCGCCACCACCAGGCGCCGCGGGGTGCGCGGCGGGCGAGGGCGAGCAGGACCAGCCCCGCGGGCAGCGCGCGCAGCACCGAGCCCCACAACGGGTGGGTCGCGGGCAGGGTGTGCGCCGTGACGAAGTAGGCCGCGCCCCAGGTGACGGGTGCGACGGCGGCGAGCAGCGACCAGCGCCAGGTATTTTCCATGGAAGACAAAATGTCTGACGGGGAAGATATATTCCGGGGGTGGACAGGCCCGATCCCGTGCGCGGCGACAACGCACCCGACCGCCTCGACCTGATCGCTCAGGCGTGGCACCGGGAGCGCCCCGACCTCGACCTGCAGCCGCAGCAGGTGATCGGGCGCCTGCACCGCGTCGCCCGGCACCTCACGGAGGAGCTCGTCACGGTCTACGAGCGGCACGGCCTGACCGAGGGCGAGTTCGACGTCCTCGCCACGCTGCGTCGGGCCGGGGCGCCGTACGAGCGCTCGCCCGGTGACCTCGCCCTCCACACGCTGGTCACCAGCGGCGGCATGACCAAGCGCATCGACCGGCTGGAGCAGGCCGGGCTCGTCACGCGACGCGTGAGCGACAGCGACGCCCGCGCCCGCGTCGTCGCCCTCACCGCGCGGGGTCGCGAGGTCATCGACGCCGCGTTCGCCGACCACATGGCCAACGAGCGTCGACTCGTCGACGTGCTGACGCCGGCGGAGGCCCACGGGCTCGAGGACGCCCTGCGCACCTGGCTCGCGGCGCTCGAGGAGCCGCCGACCACCGCGTGAGGCGGCCGTGCACCCGACGGGTGCCGCGGCCGCCTCACGCGGTGCGGCGACCTCGCGCATGAGCCGCGCCCGCAGGCGCGGCCGCCGCCCGGGGCCCGTGCGTCACCGATGACGGTTATGCGCTCAACCGGGGGGTACGTCCTGCCGATGCCAGGGTGTGACGCGTGCCCCGGCCTCCTCGTCCCATCCCCTCGACGGGGCGGCCGGCGCCGACCGTCGGGAGCTGTCGAGCGCGTGGGCGCTCGCCGCCGAGGACGTCGACGACGTACCGCTGGCCGCGGCGCTGTGGTCGCAGGTCGACGACCCGCGCGGCACGTCCGGGCGCGCCCGTCTCGCGCTGCTCGCCGGCGACGCCGCTGGTGCGCTCGCGCTGCTCGAGACGGCCGGCGTGGCCGACGTGCCGGCGGACGGCCCCCGCAACGTCGACCACCTCGTCGTGCTCGGGTGCCGCGCGGCGCTCGGCCGCCAGGACGAGCTGTCGCGCCTCGTGGCCGCCGGCTCGACGCTCCCGGCGCAGGTGCGGCTCACCTACCTGTACGTGCTCGGTGCCGCCGCCGAGGGTGCAGGTCAGCAGGCGCTCGCGGACGACGTGTGGCTCAGCGTCGTTGCGGACCACGGCGTGCGCACGCCCCACGCCCTGAGCCGGTGCGTCGCGGCGTGGGTGCAGGGGCGTCGCGGCACCGACCCGCGCGCGCTCGTCACACGGGTGGCCCAGGGGGCGCACGAGCTGGTCGGGGCGGTCCCACGCCCCTGGGAGGACGTCGCGACGCTCGAGGCGACGACGCGCCTGCTCGTGGCGCGGGGCGACGCCGCCGGTGCGGCCCTGCTGACGGCCGCGGTCTGTCGCCTGGGTCCGAGGAGCGAGGCGCTCGACGCCCTGGAGGCCGCGCACGCGCCGCGCCGCCGGATCTCGCAGCGCGTCGTCCCGTTCCTGGTGCTCGTGGTCGCGCTCGGGCTCTCCATGGTGCTGGTCCGGCACGGGCTGCCCGGCATGATCCTCGGGGCTGCCGCGATCCGGGCGTCGCGGCGCTGGTGGCCACCGGTGCACGGCATGTCCGTGGCCGACGGCCGCGCCTGGGACGCCCTCGTCGCCCTGCGGTTCGACGAGAGGTCCGGTCAGCCGCAGGAGAACCTGACGTCGCTGCGCCTGCTCCCTTCGCTCGGCGCGGTGTGCGGCCTCGGGGTCGGCGTGCCGCTCGGTGTGTGGTGGGGCCAGTGGGCGCTCGACCCCGTGCACGGCGTCCCGGTGCAGGTCGCGGGCGTCGTGTTCGGCCTGTGCTGGCTGGTCGTCCCGTCGCTCGCGGTGTGGGCGGGGGTGCGCGCGGACCGGGAGCGTCGCCGACGTGCGGCGGCCCGCACCCGCGCCGAGGTGGACGCCGCCGAGCTCGAGCAGGCCCCGACCTGCCGGTGCTGGCAGGTCTCGGCCCTCGTGGGGCGCTTCGCCGAGCGGTACGCGACGTCCCATCTCGGCGTGGCGACCGGTGTCCTCCCGGTCGCGGGGCGGGCGGCGTCCGTCCGGGTCTGCCCGCTGTCCGGCATGCGGTGGCTGGCCACCGCCTCGCTCGGCGGTGCCGGCGTGGTGCTGCTGCGCGGGCCGGGGCCGGGCCCCGTCGCCCCGGCCGCGCCCGCCGCGCCCGGCACCGGCGGGTACATCTGACGTGCCGCCCGCACGGCTCGCACCCGCGGACGCGGGACACGAGGCGGCCGACGCCCGCCCGGGCGACGCGGACGAGTGCGTCGACCTCACCCTGAGCGGCGACCTCACGTGGACGGTGCGGCGGGGCCCTCGTCGCCTGGTGGTCCGGGGTCCGTCTGGACGACGCGTGGCTCGACGTCGAGGTCCGCACCGCGTGCAGCGACGACGTGCACGGGGTCCACGTGGCCGTGGGGGGAGGGCGGCGACGTCGGGACCGGCGAGATGCATGTCGGCCACGGCGACGGCATGCCCCTCTGGCCGTTCGCGTTCCACCCCGACGTGGGTGGCGTGGGGGGGGCATCGGTGCCGGGCCGACCGTCGACCACGGGCCGCGCGGCGCGCTCGTGGGCGGCGTCCCGTGGACGCGACGCCCGCCGCGCGTGGCACGTTGCTAGGCTGTCCCGGTCGCGACTGGCGCAGCAGGTGGGTCACCACCGGGGAGCGACGCAGCAGCTGGACCAACGGGTCGGACGCCTGGGCCCTCGGTCGCCCCACACCCGACGTGTGCGGTGCGCCGGACGCCCGCACAGTTGACTGCGACAGGAGCCCTTCGTATGAGCGAGAACGTGCTCGACCAGAACATCTCCGACCTCGACCCCGAGATCGCCGCCGTCCTCGACGGTGAGCTGGCCCGCCAGCAGAACACCCTCGAGATGATCGCGTCGGAGAACTTCGTGCCGCGCGCCGTCCTGCAGGCGCAGGGCTCCGTGCTGACCAACAAGTACGCCGAGGGCTACCCGGGCCGCCGCTACTACGGCGGCTGCGAGCAGGTCGACATCGCCGAGACCATCGCGATCGACCGTGCCAAGGCCCTGTTCGGCGCCGAGCACGCCAACGTCCAGCCGCACTCGGGCGCCACGGCCAACGCCGCGGTGCTGCACGCGCTCATCAACGCCGGCGACAAGATCCTCGGCCTCGACCTGGCGCACGGCGGGCACCTCACGCACGGCATGCGCATCAACTTCTCGGGCAAGCTCTACGACGTCGCCGCGTACGGCGTCGACCCGCAGACCTTCCGGGTCGACCCCGAGGCCGTGCGCAAGGCGGCCCTCCAGCACCGGCCCGACGTGATCATCGGCGGCTGGTCGGCGTACCCGCGCCACCTCGACTTCGCCGCGTTCCGCGAGATCGCGGACGAGGTCGGCGCCAAGCTGTGGGTCGACATGGCGCACTTCGCCGGCCTGGTCGCCGCGGACCTGCACCCGTCGCCCGTGCCGTACGCGGACGTCGTGTCGTCCACCGTGCACAAGACCATCGGCGGCCCCCGCTCCGGCTTCATCCTCAGCAAGGGCGAGTACGCCAAGAAGATCGACTCCGCGGTGTTCCCGGGCCAGCAGGGCGGCCCGCTCATGCACGTGATCGCCGCCAAGGCCGTCGCGTTCAAGATCGCCGCGGGCGAGGACTTCAAGGCGCGTCAGCAGCGCACCATCGACGGCGCGCGCATCATCGCCGACCGCCTCACCGCCCCGGACGTGGCCGCGGCCGGCGTCTCGGTGCTCACCGGCGGCACCGATGTCCACCTCGTGCTCGTCGACCTGCGCCACTCCACGCTCGACGGCCAGCAGGCCGAGGACCTCCTGCACTCCGCGGGCGTCACGGTCAACCGCAACGCGGTGCCCTTCGACCCGCGCCCCCCGCGCGTCACGTCCGGCCTGCGCATCGGCACGCCCGCGCTGGCCACGCGCGGCTTCGGCGACGCGGAGTTCACCGAGGTCGCCGACATCATCGCCACCGCACTGGTCGAGGGCACGTCGGCCGACGTCGAGGCGCTGGCCGCCCGGGTGCGCAAGCTGACCGAGGCGTTCCCCCTGTACCCCGGCCTGCAGCAGTACTGAGCGGCGGCCCACCGATGACCGCTCAGAAGCTCGACGGCAGCGCCACGGCCGCCGCCATCAAGGCCGACCTCACCACCCGCGTCGCGGCGCTGGCCGCGCGCGGCGTGGTGCCCGGGCTCGGCACGCTGCTCGTCGGCGACGACCCCGCCTCGCGCTGGTACGTCAACGGCAAGCACAAGGACTGCGCCGAGGTCGGCATCGCCTCCCTGCGTGAGGAGCTGCCCGCCGACGCCACGCAGGCCGACATCGAGGCCGCCGTGCAGCGGCTGAACGACGACCCGTCCTGCACCGGGTACATCGTCCAGCTGCCGCTGCCGCAGGGCATCGACACGCACCGCGTGCTCGAGCTGGTCGACCCCGAGAAGGACGCCGACGGCCTGCACCCGATGAACCTCGGGCGGCTGGTGCTGCGGGTCAACGACGAGATCACGTCGCCGCTGCCGTGCACGCCCGCGGGCATCATCGAGCTGCTCGAGCGGCACGACGTCCCGCTGCGCGGGGCCGACGTCGTCGTCGTGGGGCGCGGCGTGACCGTGGGCCGGTCCATCGGCCTGCTGCTCACGCGGCGCGCCGTCAACGCCACGGTGACGCTCACCCACACGGGCACCGAGGACCTCGCGGAGCACACGCGCAACGCCGACGTCGTCATCGCCGCGGCGGGCGTGCCGAGCATCATCACCTCGGAGATCGTCAAGCCGGGCGCCGTCGTCGTGGACGTGGGCGTCTCGCGCGTCGAGGACCCCGAGACGGGCCGCAGCCGGATCGTCGGCGACGTCCACCCGAACGTCTGGGACGTGGCGTCCTGGGTCTCGCCCAACCCCGGCGGGGTCGGGCCGATGACCCGCGCGATGCTGCTGGCCAACGTCGTCGCCACCGCGGAGCGCCAGGCAGGCTGACGTCGTCGTCGCACGCCCACGGGCCGGGTCGCACGTCGACCCGGGCCCGTCGGCGTCGTGGGGACCGGCGTCCTCGGACGCGGGGCGCGGCCGGCAGGTGCCGGGCGATGAGTCGGGGGGACGGCACCGGTCCGTACGGGGGTACGCGCCGACGAGAGGAGCCCGTCATGGGCATGGTCCGGTCCCACCTGTGGTTCGCCGAGCGGGGTCACGAGGCCGCGCAGTTCTACGTCTCCGTGGTACCGCGGTCGCGGATCACCCGCGTCCAGCACGCGCCGGCCGGCGTCCCCGACGTCGCCGAGGGGGAACCCTTCCTCGTCGAGCTGGAGCTCGACGGGCACGCCGTGACGATCCTCACGGCCGGTCCGCAGTTCACCCCCGACGAGGCGTTCTCGTTCGTGCTGGGCGTGGAGACCCAGGAGGAGGTCGACCACTACTGGGACGCACTCGTGGCCGGCGGCGGGGTGCACAGCCAGTGCGGCTGGCTCAAGGACCGGTACGGGGTGTCCTGGCAGGTCGTGCCCACGGCGCTCGACGAGATCATGTCGCGACCCGATGCCGCGGGCGTGGCGCGGGCCACCCAGGCGATGCTGAGGATGCAGAAGCTGGAGATCGCGCCGCTGGAGGCCGCCTACGCGCAGGGGTGACGAGCGCGACGTCGTGGTGGCGGCGGTGGTGCCGGCGGGGTGGGGCAGGATGGCTGCGTGCTCCGCGTCGCCACCGTCAACGTCAACGGTATCCGGGCCGCCTTCCGCCGCGGCATGGGGGAGTGGCTCGACGTCCGCAAGCCCGACGTCCTGCTGCTGCAGGAGGTGCGCGGCTCGGACGAGATCCTCGCCGACCACCTGCCGCCCGGTGAGTGGCACCTGGCGCACGAGGCGGGGCACGCCAAGGGACGCGCCGGGGTGGCGATCGCGTCGCGCCTGCCCATGAGCGCGGTCCGCATCGGGCTCGGGACGGGTGTCACCGGCGACGCCGGGCGGTGGGTCGAGGCCGACCTCGAGGTGCCGGCCGAGGGGGAGCACCCTGCGCGCACGCTCACGGTGGCGTCCGCCTACCTGCACTCCGCCACGGCCGGCGCGCCGTCGATGGACGAGAAGCACGCGTTCCTCGCGCACGTGACCGCGCGGCTCGAGGCCCTGGTGGCCGCCGACGGGCTCGCGGTGGTCGCGGGCGACCTCAACATCGCCCACCGCGAGGTCGACATCAAGAACTGGAAGGGCAACCTGAAGAAGGCCGGGTTCCTGCCCGAGGAGCGCGCGTACCTGGACCGGTGGTTCGACGGGCTCGGCTGGCGGGACCTGGGCCGCGACCTCGGTGGTCCCGGACCGGGGCCCTACACGTGGTGGTCCTGGCGGGGTCAGGCCTTCGACAACGACGCCGGGTGGCGCATCGACTACCAGCTGGCGACGCCCGCGCTCGCCCGGGCAGCCCGCACCGCCGTGGTGGACCGGGCGGAGACGTACGCCGCGCGGTTCAGCGACCACGCCCCGGTGGTCGTGGAGTACGACCTGTGATGACGCGCCGTGCCGACGGCGTCGTCACGGCCCGGGCCGTGCGCCCCGGTCAGACGCCCCCGCGCAGGGCCGAGATCGGCTCGATCGAGGCCGCCTTCATCGACGGGTAGAGCCCGGCCAGCAGCCCGATCAGCCCACCGGAGAGCGCCGCGACGGCGACCATCCGCAGGTCGAGGATCGGCGTCCACCGGGACGCGGCGGACACGGCGGTGACCACGGCGACGCCGAGGGCCGCGCCGACGAGGCCACCGAGCATGCCGACGACCACGGACTCGACCATGAACTGCGCGGCGATCTGGCGCCGGGTCGCGCCGAGCGCGCGCCGCAGGCCGATCTCGCCGACGCGCTCCAGCACCGACAGCAGGGTCACGTTCGCGATCCCCACCCCGCCGATGAGCAGCGCGACACCGCCGAGCGCCAGGAAGATCGCGCTGATGTCGGCCTGCACGCTGCGCTGCACGGCCGAGCCCCCGGTCGGCACGGCCACCTTCACCGCCTCGGGCGCGTCGGGGCTCAGGGCGGTCGGCAGCTGCGAGCCGACGACCGGTCCGGCACCCACCTGCAGGTGCAGGTGGAGCTCCTGCGGCACGGTCAGGCCCAGGTCGGCACGCGCGGTCCCGTTCGGCAGGATCACCGCCGACAGCAGGTCGGTGCGCCGCACCACGTCGTCGACGACGCCGATCACCTGGTACGCGCGCTCGCCGATGAAGATCGACGGCTGCCGGTCGACCCGCACGACGCCGAGACGCTCGGCGGCGTCCGCCCCGAGCACCACGACACGGTCGCCCCGCTGGTCGTGGCCGGCGTCGAAGTAGCGGCCCTGCACCACGCGCCCGTCGAGCGCGGCCAGTGCACCGGCGCTCGTGGCCATCACGGGCGTGCTCGCCGTCCGCGACGCGGACGGGTCGTGGACCGGGACGGCCGTGACCTCCAGCCCCTCGGCCTCGATCTCGGACACCAGGCCGGCGGCCTCGACGCCGTTGAGCCGCTCGGCCCGCGCGGGCGCGTCCCAGGGCAGCGAGCCGAGCGCGAGCTCGTCGCCGCCGAGCCTGCTGGTCGCGGCCTCCGCCGCCCCCTGCGTGGCGGCGACCGCGTCGAACTGCTTGTTGATCTGCCCGGCCGCGGTCTGCGCCAGCCCCACCGTCACCACGACGGACGCGATGCCCAGCACGGTGCCGAGGATCGTCAGCATCAGCCGGCCCGGTCGTGCCCCGATCCCGGCGGCGGCCTCCGCGAGGAGGTCACCCGCCCCGAACCGGTCCGTGCGCGGCACGTGCTGCGCGACGGCGGTCACGTGATCTCCCGCAGGTGGCCGTCGGTGATGCGCACGCGCCGCTGGGCGCGTGCGGAGACCTCGTCCTCGTGCGTGATGACCAGGAGCGTCAGGCCGTCGGCGTGCAGCTCGTCGAAGAGCTCGAGCACGGCGGCCGAGCTCTCGGAGTCGAGGTTGCCGGTCGGCTCGTCGGCCAGCAGGACGCGCGGCTGCGACACGACGGCGCGGGCGACGGCTGTGCGCTGGCGCTCCCCGCCGGACAGGACCGTGGGGCGGAAGTCGAGCCGGTGGCTCAGCCCCACGCGGTCCAGCGCCTCGGCCGCCCGGTCCCGCCGCTGGGTGCGCGGGACGCCGCTGTAGAGCGTCGCGAGCAGCACGTTCTCCAGCACGGTGCGGTGCGGCAGCAGGTGGAACGCCTGGAAGACGAACCCGATGTGCTGGGCCCGGAGGGCGGCCCGCTCCCGCTCCCCGGCCTGCGCCGTGGGGATCCCGTCGACCAGGTACTCCCCGCTCGAGGGCCGGTCCAGCAGTCCGAGGAGGTTCAGCAGCGTCGACTTCCCGGAGCCCGACGGGCCAACGACCGAGAGGTACTCCCCGGCGCGGACCTGCAGGTCAGCGGGATGCAGGGCGTTCACCGGCGGGTCGCCGGGGAACTGCCGGGCGGCCCCCCGCAGCTCCACGACCGGGGGGACCGCGTCGGTCGCACCGTCGGCGCCGAGGAGGTCGAGCACGGTCACGCGTCCTCCTCGGCGTCCGGCTCCGACCCGCCGGCCGGTGTGCCGTCGTCGGACGGTCCCTCCTGCGGGGAGATGCCGACCACGACCAGGTCACCGGCCTCGATCGGATCCTGCGACCCGGCGATCTCGACGTAGCCCGACGCGGCCAGGCCGGTCGTGACCTCGACGAGCCGGCTCCCGCCGTCCGCGACGAGCTCGAGCCGGCTCTCACCGCCCGGTCCCGCGGTGAGGGCCGCCAGCGGGACGGCCAGCACCTCCCCGTCGGTCGAGCTGACCGGGATCCGCACCCGCACGTTGGTGCCCTGCACGGCGGCCAGCTGCTCGGGTGTCAGCTCACCGACGCTGAGGACGACCCGGCGGCGGTCGCCGGTCGGCGCGGTGCCACCGCCCGAGGTCGTCTCCTCCTTGTCCGCGCCGGCCTTCGGGGCCGTGATCTCCGCGACCGTCACGGGGACGTCGGTGCCGTCGACGGCGACCGTGCCCACCGTGCCCGGCACCAGCAGCTCGGCGTCCGCGCGCGAGGCCGACGCGGTGATCTGGACCGTCGCCCCCGACAGGCTCATGAACTCGCCCTGGACGATCCCGCCCCGCTCCACCTCGACGGCGTCCACGCGCCGCGGCAGCGACGGCAGGTAGACGACCTCGGTCGCGGGCAGCGGCGTCATGGCCTCGGCCTGGGCCTTCGCCAGGGTCTCGCGCGCGGCGGTCAGCGCGTCGCGCGCGGCGCGCACCGCCTCGCGCTCGGCGGTGGTGTCCGGCCCGACGTCCGCCGCGGCGCGTGCCGCCCGGGCGGTGGCCAGGGCCGCGTCGGCCTCCACCCGCGCGGGTGGGGAGCAGTCGACGACGCTCTCGGCGTCCTCCGCCGGCGGGGCTGCGCACTGCGCGGTGAGGTACGCCAGGCGCGCCTCCGCGACCTGCACGTCCCCGTCGAGCGCCGCCACCGGCGTGCCCGCCGCTGCCCGCCCGGCGGCTGACAGCCCCGCCTCCGCGGCGCGGACCGACGCCTGCGCACCGGTGACGGCCTCCTGCGCGGCCTCCACCGCCTGCTGGACCTCCGGGCCGGCGGTGGGCGCCTCGTAGCCCACCTTCTGGTACAGCGCGCGCACGCCGGCCGCCGTCGCGGCGTCGTACGTCGCGCCGCCCGGGTCGCCGCCGTCGAGACCGACGGCGCGCAGCGCGTGCTTGAGCTGCTGCACGTCCGGCCCCGAGACGCCCGAGCGCAGGGTCCGGTACGTCGGCAGCTCCCCGGGCAGGACGATCACGGGCCGACCGACGACCTCGAGCGCGACCGAGGCAGCCTCGACCGTGGCGCCGACCTCCTTGACCTGCCCGGTGACGACGGCCGGTCCGCCGAGGTCGCCCGTCTCCATCGCGAGGTCGACCGGGTCGTCGTACCCCACGTCACCCCGCAGCAGGACCTCGTTGGCGATGACCCGGCTCTCGACCGGCACCGTGATGGGGCCGGCGGTCGGTGGGGCGGCGTTCGCGGCGGCCTGGCCGGGCGAGACGATCAGCCGGGACAGCAGCAGGCCGAGCGCGAGGCAGACGACGGCGACGACCGCCATGACGACGATGGTGCGCCGCCCGCCGGACACGTGCGTGGTGACCCTGCTCATGACGTGACCCCCCGTGCCGGTGCGGCCGTCACTCGCTCGGGGTGCTGCCACCCGTGGCGGCCTCGAGCTCTGCCCCGTACTTGTCCCAGAGCCGCTTCTCGAGCTCCAGGTTCGCGACGTCGTAGGCCTCGTCGTAGCCCGTGGAGGCGCGGCACTCGTAGTCCGCGGGCGCGAGGCTCAGCTCCTGCTCGCGCAGCTCGGCCTCGGCGGCGGGGTCGATCTCGTACGCCGCGGGGTCGAGCTCGTCGGGGTCGGCGTCGGGGTCGTACGCCGGCAGGGCCTGGTACAGGGCGTCCCACTGGTCGTAGACGCTCTGCTGCGCCTCGTCGGGGCCGGCGAAGTCGAACCCGGCCTCGGCCATGCACGCGGACCACTTCTTCTCCGCCTCGGCGAGCTCAGGGTTCGCGTCCGCGAGCCCCTCGTACTCGCGCTGCATCTCGTCCCAGAAGGACTCCAGCGACGGGTTCGACCAGATGTCCTGGTCGTACACCTCGTGCTGGGCCTTGCCGTTGCAGCCCTGCTCCTCCCAGCCCGGCATGTTGGTGCCCTCCGGGTCCGCCGCGTAGTCGTAGTCCGCCATCGCCCCCATCAGCGCCTCGTAGTAGGCGGCCTGCTCGCTCTCGGACATCACGGCCACGTAGTCCTCGTTGGGGTCGACCCAGTCCTCGCCGCTCCCGTACAGCTCGTCGCTGAAGGTGACCCCGTACCCGTACTGCTCGGCGAACTCCTTCGTGTCCATCTCCGGCGCGTCCTCGGCCTCGCCCCCGGCCATCGGCTCGGCAGGCGCGTACTCGAAGCCCTCCTCGGCCATGCACGCCGCGACGATCTCCTCGGCCTCGCGCTGCTGCCGCTCGTAGTCCTCGCCCTCGTACGAGCCGCCGACCTTCTCGAACCACGCGCTCAGCGGTCCGGTCGCGTCGTCCGACGGGGCGTCGGACCCGCCTGCGGTGCAGCCGGCGAGGACGAGTGCCGCGACGGCGAGGCTGAGGACGGGGAGGCCGGGGGTGCGACGCATCGGCGTGCCTTTCTCGGGGGTCGATGACGAGAGTCAGGGCACTGTCGACGAGCGCCGTGGCCGACGATAGCCAGGGCGTCGTGGGCGCCGGGTCGGGCGCGAGGATGACGTGAGGACGACGTGGGGAGGACAACCCTCGAAAGGTTGGGCTACCAGGGTCTGATCCTGTGCGGGTCCGGTGACGCGTGCCCGCCCGGGCGGCCTCGTCAGTACCGGATCGCGTCGATCACCTTGACGCGGACCGCCACGGTGGCGGGCAGGAGCCCCGCCAGCGCGCCGACCCCCGTCGCGCACACCATCCCGATGACCGCCGCGGACACCGGGAACGGTGGCATGTCCTGGATCCCGCCGCCGAAGAGGAAGTCGACCGGGATGTTCTTGACCACCGCGACGGCGAGCACGACGCCGACCAGGCCGGCCACGACGGTCGCGACGACCGACTCCATGAGGACCCCGAAGAAGATCCGGCCGGACGTGGCGCCGAAGGACCGGCGGATGCCGATCTCGCGGATGCGGTGGCGGACGGTGACCAGGGCGATGTTGACCAGGCCCAGCCCGCCGAGGAACAGCGCGAAGGCGCCCACCCCGAGCGCCACCCACCGTGCCGCACCGTCCAGGCCCGACGAGCCGGTCGTCCGGTTGTCGCCGATCTGCACCTCCCACCCGGGCAGCGCCGCCATGACGTCGCGCCGCAGGCGGGGCGCCAGGTCGTCGGCCGCCTCGGGCGGCACCCACACCTTGAGCGACGGGACGGTCGGCCCCCACTCGGGCTCGGCCGGCGTGTACCAGCGCGCGAGCTGGTCGTGGAGGACGTACGCCGACGGCCCCTCGCCCTGCCACGCCTTCGGCGTGACCCCCACGATCGTGGCCAGGACCGGCGACGCGTCGCCGAGCAGGACCGTCGGGCGGCTCGCCAGCCCGGAGACCCCGAGGGAGTCCAGGAACGCCTCGTTGACGACGACGACGGGGGCGAACGTCTCGACGTCGGCCTCCGTGAACCACCGGCCCTCGGCCACCCCGATGCGCTGCATGGTGCCCAGGTCGGGGTCGACGACACGTGTCTCGGTGGGCCGCGTCCCGTCGGGGAAGCGGAACGGCACCTGCGTGTACATGTCCCGGCTGGCGTAGGTGATGCCGTAGCGCTCGAGCGCCGTCGCGTAGGCCGCGTCCAGCGCCCCGGTGTCCGCCTGCAGGTCGGGGCTCATGGCCCACGCGTCGACGCTCAGCGTCACCTGCCGGCCGTTGAAACGCTCGTCCTGCTCCGTGAAGCCCTGCGCGAGCATCTGCACGGCCGCTGTCACGGCGGTGATGGCGGTGACCGCCGCGGCCACCCCGACCAGGGCGAGCAGGACGCGCATCTTGTGCAGCCGGAGCTCGTCCCAGGCCTCGACGACCGCCCCGACCAGCCCGCTCACGGGTGCACCTGCGCCGGGACGGACGGGCCGAGCTCGGGGACACCCCGCACGGCGCCGGGCAGCGCCCGCGCACCGGGCAGCGTGGGCACGTCCCCGACCCACTCGTGGCCGGCTCCGCCCAGGTCGACGGGCACGAGCACCCCCTCGGTCAGCCGGTAGTGGCGCTGCGCCCGGGCGGCGACCGCCAGGTCGTGGGTGATGGTGACCAGCGCCGCGCCCGTGATCGACGCGATCTCGTCGAGCAGGCCCATGACCTCCTGGCCGGTCTCGACGTCCAGCGCACCGGTGGGCTCGTCCGCGAGGATCACGCGGGGTCCGCGGACCAGCGCCCGCGCGATGGCGACGCGCTGCTGCTCGCCACCCGACAGCTTCTCGGGCATGGTGTCGAGCCGGTCGCCCAGCCCGACGCGGTCGAGCATCTGCGCCGCGAGCGTCCGCCGGTGCCAGAACTGCCGGCCCCGGGCGTACATCAACGGCGCGGCGACGTTCTCCAGCGCGGTGCGCCCGGCCAGCAGGTTGAACTGCTGGAACACGAACCCGAAGTCCTCGCCCCGCCGGCGCGTGCGCTCGCGGGCGGACAGCCGGCCGATGGGCGTGCCCTCGAGCAGGTACTCGCCGTCCGTCGGGGCGTCGAGCAGGCCGAGGATGTTCAGGAGGGTCGACTTGCCGGTGCCGGACCGCCCCACCACGGCGACGTGCTCGCCGGTGTCCACGCTCAGCGTCACGCCGCGCAGGATCTCCAGCAGCCGGTCGTCGGGCAGGCGGACGGACCGGGTGACCCCGGTCAGCTCCAGGAGGCTCATGCGCAGACCGCCGGGTCGAACTGCGACGGGTCGGCGCAGTCGACCTCGCCCTCGTCGGCGGGCACCGGGACGAACTGCATGACCAGGTCGCCGAGCGCCAGGCCCTCGGTGATCTGCACGACCTGGCCGTCCGTCAGGCCGAGCCCGACCTCGCGCTGCTCCGGCTCGGCGCCCTCGGCCGCGACCACCCAGACGTTGCCGCGCTGCACGGTGCCCTGCACGGCGCTGACGGGGACGACCACCGCGTCGGGGGCCGTGCCGTTGACGATCTCGAGGTCCGCCCCCAGCCCCGGGAACGCGGTCACGTCGCCCGGCAGCGAGCACGCGATGGTGCCGGAGGGGGTGGTCGTGGTCTCGGTCTCCGTGTCGCCCGGCGTCGAGGGCTGCGCGGCGGCGCCGATCCGCAGCCCGCTGCAGGTGAACGGAGCCGGCCCGCCCTTGAGGGTCACCTGCGCCTCGGCCGGTGCGCCCACCAGCCGGTACTGCTGGTCCGGCGTCAGGGTCCCGGAGACCGACAGGGTGCCGGGGGAGACCTGGCCGACCGTGTCGCCGACCGAGACGACCTGGTCCTTGAGGGTCGGCATGGCGAGCGTCCCGGCGACCGGCGCCGTGACCTGCTCGACGACCACCTTGGGCTTGCGCTCGGTCACCGTGGTCTCGCCCGTCGTGGGGTCGGTCCGGGTCAGCGGCTCCTGCGGCGTCTCCTGCCGGATCTCGAGGACCGGCGTGCCGGCCTCGACCCGCGCACCGTCGGCCACCAGCACCTTGGACACCGTGCCGGCCAGCGTCGCGCGCACGGGCACGGCCGGGTCCGCGACGACCGAGCCGCGGACGGTCACCGCGTTGGTGATCGTCGCGGTCGTCGCCTCGACGGTCGGTTCGACCACCTGTCCGGTCGGCTCGGCCCCGGACGCGTCGGTGCTGACGTCGGCACCCGCGAACGCGATGCGGACCAGCGCCACCGCGATGACGGCCCAGATGATGATGCGCAGGGTGGGAAAGACGTAGCGACGGACCACTGCGGTGAGCTCCTCACGTCGGTGCCGGGGACGGCACCACGACTGCGGGACGCCTCGACCCTGGGGAGGTTAGCGAGCAGCCCGTGGACGTCGCGTCAACCTGCGGGAGGACGTTGCGGGACGGGTCACCCGCCCGGTCTCATGCCGCGGGAGGACCCGCGACCGCGACCGCGAACGCCGGCGTGGCGAGGCCGCGCGCGGCGAACGCCGCCGCCACCGCCGTCGCGACCGCGTCCACGTCCGCGGCCCGGACCAGCGCGATCGCGGACCCGCCGAACCCGCCCCCGGTCATCCGGGCCCCGAGCGCGCCGGCGGCGCGGGCCGCGTCCACGGCCACGTCGAGCTCATGGCAGGAGACCTCGTAGTCGTCCCGCAGCGACGCGTGCGAGGCGTCCATGAGCGGCCCGGCCGCCGGCACGTCGCCCGCGTCGAGCGCCTCGACGAAGGCACGTACGCGAGCGATCTCGGACGTGACGTGCCGGACGCGGCGCACGAGGACGTCGCCGTCGGCGGCGGTGGCGAGCGCGGCCAGCGCGGCACCGGTGCCCTCGGCCGCGTCGGCGACCTCCCGCAGCGACGGGACACCGAGCCGACGTGCCGCGTCCTCGCACGCGGCGCGGCGCTGCGCGTACTCCCCGTCGACGTGCGAGTGCTCCGCACGGGTGTCGACCACCAGCAGCGCCAGGCCGTGCGCGGCCAGGTCGAAGGGCACGTGCCGCACGCCGCCGTCCCGGCAGTCCAGGAGCAGCGCGTGCCCCGCGCGGGCCCGCAGCGACGCGGCCTGGTCCATGCCGCCCGTCGGTGCGCCCGCCATCTCGTTCTCGGCGCGCACGCACAGCTCGGCGACGCGGGCACGACCGGCGTCGTCACGTGCGGCGCCGTCCGCGTCGACCCCACCGGCCAGGCCGAGGCCGTGCACCGCGTCGAGCGCGACCGCGACCGACGCCTCGAGCGCCGCCGACGACGACAGACCGGCGCCGAACGGCACGCACGAGTCGATCGCGACGTCGAACCCGCCGACGTCGTGGCCCGCCTCGCGCAGCGCCCACGCCACGCCCACGACGTACGCCGCCCATCCCCTCACCGCGCCGGGCACGGCGTGCGCCAGGCGGACCTCGCGGACCCCCGACGGCTCCTGCGCGGACACCAGGCGCACGAGGTCGTCGTCGCGCCGCGCGACCGCGGCGTACGTGCGGTGCGGCAGCGCGACGGGCAGCGCGAGGCCGGCGTTGTAGTCGGTGTGCTCACCGATGAGGTTGACGCGGCCGGGGGCGGACCAGACGCCGTCGGGCGCCGTCCCGAACGTCGCGTCGAACAGCTCCCGGGCACGCTCCTCGCCCGCCGGGCGGTCCCAGGCCGCGGTCCAGACGGTGGCGGTGTCGGTCATGGTGGTCTGCTCCGTGCTCGTGCGTGCGGGGTGCGGGGGTGCCGTGGGGGTCGAGGGGGGCGTCGCGGGCGTGCCCGCGGCCGACCGGCTCACGCGAGCTCCTGCAGGCGGCGCGCGATCCGCTCGGGCGTGGTGTCGGAGATCCACGAGGCCATCGCGGACTCCACCCCGGCCAGGTACTTGAGCTTGCCCGGCGCCCGCAGCACGGAGAAGACCTGCAGGTGCAGGCGGGACACGTCGCGCCCCTCGTGCACCGGGGCCTGGTGCCAGCCGCTGATGTAGGGCAGCGGGATCGCACCGCCGTCACCGTCGACGAAGAACTGGTCGAGCCGGCGCAGCAGGGTGAGGTAGGTGGTCGACAGGTCGGCCTTCTCGGCGTCGGTCAGCGCCGGCAGGTCCGGCACGTCGCGCCGCGGTGCGAGGTGCACCTCGACGGGCCACCGCGCGGCGTACGGGACGTACGCCACCCAGTGCTCGGACTCCAGCACCACCCGGCGGCCGTGGCGCAGCTCGGCGTCGAGGACGTCGCGCAGCAGCAGCCGACCTGTGGCCTCGTGGTGCGCCCGGGCCTGCCGCAGCATCGCCTGCGTCCGCGGGGTCACGTACGGGAACGCGTAGATCTGGCCGTGCGGGTGGTGCAGGGTGACGCCGATCTCCTTGCCGCGGTTCTCGAAGCAGAACACCTGCTCGACACCGGGCAGCGCGGACAGCTCCCGCGTGCGGTCGGTCCACGCCTCGACGACCGTGCGCATGCGCCGCGGCCCGACGGTGGCCAGGGACGCGGTCGGGTCGGACGAGAAGCAGATGACCTCGCAGCGGCCCACGCCCGCGCGACGCTGCCACAGCGGCTCGCCGTCGACGAGCTCGGTGCCGGTCTCCACCCCGGGCAGGGTCATGAGGGAGGGGAACCGGTTCTCGAACACGACGACGTCGTAGTCGGTGTCGGGGATCTCCCCGTCCTGGTAGGCCGCGCCGGGCCGCGCCGGGGCGAGGGGGTTCGCGTCCGCCGGGGGCAGGAACGTGCGGTTCATGCGGTGCGCCGCCATGGGGATCCACTCGCCGGTGAGCGGGTCCAGGCGCAGCTCGGGTCCGGTGACGGGGTGCGCGACGCCGTCGGCGTCGACGACGGGGGCGTACCGGTCCGGCAGCGGGCGCGGGTCGTCGAGCCGCCGCGTGGCCGCCCCGGAGACGTACGGCTCGGAGTCGTCGAAGTAGATGAGCTCGCGGCCGTCGGCCAGCCGGGTGGCGGTGCGGCGCACGCGGGCGGCGAGGTCGGGCTGCGGGTCGGTGCTCACTGCTGGCCTCCGGGGGTGGCGGGGGTGGCGGTCGGGGCGGCCAGCACGAGGCGGGCGACGGCGTCGGCGAGGTGGGCACGGGCGTCGGGGGCCAGTCCCGTGTCGACGACCAGGGTGTCGATCTCGTCGAGGCCGCAGATGCGCGCGAGGCCGACCGTGCCCCACTTGGTGTGGTCGGCCAGGACCGTGGTCGCCGCCGCGCAGCGCACCAGGGCGCGGTCGGTGGCGGCCTCGGCGAGGTTGGGGGTCGTGGCGCCGTCGGCGTCCAGACCGTGGACGCCGAGGAAGGCGCGGTCGACGCGCAGGTGGTGCAGGGTGGCGTCCGCGACGGGCCCGACGAGCGCGTCCGACGGGGTGCGGGTGCCGCCGGTGAGCACGACCTCGACGTCGGGGACGCCGTGCAGCGCGTCCGCGACGCGCAGGCCGTTGGTCACCACCGTGAGCGGGCGCAGCGCGGGGTCGGCCGCGATCAGCGTGGCCAGCAGCCAGGTCGTGGTGCCGGCGGACAGTGCGAGCGACTGGCCGGGTTCGACGTCGGCGAGCGCGGCGCGGGCGATCGCGGACTTCTCCGCCGACGACCAGGTGCGCTTGGCCTCGAAGCCCGGCTCGTCGGTCGAGCGGGCGGGGGTGTCGGGGGCGACGGCGCCGCCGTGGACGCGGCGCACGAGGCCGTCGCGGGCGAGCTCGGCGATGTCGCGGCGGACCGTCATGTCGGAGACGTCCAGCGCGGCGACGAGGTCGGCGACGCGCACGGCACGGTGCGTCCGGATCTCGTCGAGGATCCGTTCCCGCCGTTGGGTGGCAAGCATGAGAACAGTATCCATCACGACCGAACAGAAACCAACATTCAGTGGGGTGCCCTGCGGTGCCGGGCCCCTGCCATCACGACGACGGGGCGGACGATCAGGTCGTCAGGAGGCCGAGCAGGCCACCGTCGGCCACGTCCAGTTGCCGCCGTGCTGCACGGTGAAGCCGAACGACACCGTCTGGCCGTCAGCCAGGGCGCCGCTGCCGCTGGGACGCATCGTCATGACGTTGCCGCTGCTGTCCCAGGTGGGCGAGCCGCTCCAGGTCGCGATGATGCGCTGCGGGGACCGGACCGTGACGGTCGAGGTCCAGCTGCTGATGTTGCCGTTGGCGCGGATGGTCACCGTGCCGTTGAACCGGTCGTTCCACTTCTGGCCCTCGGAGTACGTCGCCGTGCAGGTGCCGCTGCCCGTGGGCGGCGGCGTCGTCGTCGGGGTCGGCGTCGGGCTGGTGCTGGGGCCGGGCGTCGGGCTCGTCGAGGGGCCGGGTGTCGGGCTCGTGCTCGGGACCGGCGTGCCGCCGGCGTTGAGCGCGTTGAGCGTGCTCGTGTAGGCCGCCTTCTTGTTGCCCGAGCCGTCGAACAGCAGCGGGGTGCCCGAGGCGCGCCACGAGTCGCTGTCACGCACGCCCCACACCGTGATGCCGGTGCAGCGGGCCACGGAGAGGCAGGCCTGGACGACGCCCTGGAACTGCTGCGCCTGCGAGGAGCCGGAGCCCTCGATGTCGAGCTCGGTGATCTGCACGTCCACGCCGAGCGCGGCGAAGTTCCGCAGCGTCACGTCGTAGTTCGACGGCACCGGGTTGCCCGAGTTGAAGTGCGCCTGGAAGCCGACGCAGTCGATCGGTACGCCGCGCGCCTTGAAGTCCTTGACCATGTTGTAGACGCCCTGCGTCTTGGCGTGGGACCAGTTGTCGGTGTTGTAGTCGTTGTAGCAGAGCTTGGCGCCGGGGTCGGCCGCTCGGGCGGCGCGGAAGGCCGCCTCGATCCAGTCGTTGCCCGTGCGCTGCAGGTTGGAGTCGCGGCGGCCGCCGGAGTTCCCGTCGGCGAACGCCTCGTTCACCACGTCCCAGCTGTGGATCTTGCCGCGGTAGTACGTGGCGACCTGGGTGACGTGGTCGAGCATGGCCGTGCGCAGGCTGGGGCCCTCCATGGTCCGCATCCACTCGGGCTGCTGGGAGTGCCACGCGAGGGCGTGCCCGCGGACCTGCTTGCCGTTCTGCCGGGCCCAGTTGACGATGCGGTCGCCCGAGGACCAGTTGAACTGGCCGCGGTTGGGCTGCATCGCGTCCATCTTCATCTCGTTCTCGGCCGTGATCATGTTGAACTCACGGTTCGCGATGTTCGTGTAGGTCCCGTCGTTGAGCCGGCTGGCCGCGATCGCGGTGCCGAAGTAGCGACCCGACTCTGCGGCGGCCGCCTGGAGCGTGCTGCCCGCTGCGGCGGCCGGCACGGCCAGGGCCACGGCCAGGGTGGCCACGGCGACGGCGCTGACGGCGCTGGCGCGTCGGCGTCCATGCCGGTGACGTGTGATCGTCATCGATCCCTCCTCAGGGTGGTCTGCCGGCGAGAAGCCGGCAGCACACCGTCCTTCAGGGGAGGTTTAACGTCAATACTTTCGGAGCCGGAGCAGAGAGTTTCGAGGGGCCCCTAATCGTTTCACCACTCTCAGAGGGGATCGCGCCGCTCGCTGTGGGCGATTAGGTTGGAAACTGGCGTGACCCACGTCACGTTCGCGGTCACGGCGGCGGCGGGCTCGCGCGCCTCGGCACCGAAATTATCGGCGCGAAGGGCGGGGCCACGACGTGCCCCGGGCCCTGGCGGGGGTCCGCTCCCGCGGCGTCGGCGACTCGGCGCGACGACTCGGCGCGACGACTCGGCGCGACGACTCAGCGCCCGACGGGCGACAGGTCCAGCGGGCGGCCCGCCAGGTTCCGCGGCCGGGACGCGAGGGTGCGGGCGACCGAGCGCAGCACCGCGGCCGCGGGGGAGTCGGGCGCCGTCAGGACGACCGGTGCCCCGCCGTCGCCGGCCTCCCGCAGCGCGACGTCCAGCGGCACCTGCCCCAGCAGCGGCACAGCAGCCCCGGTGAGCCGCGCGAGGTTGTCTGCGACCCGCTGCCCACCGCCGGCGCCGAACAGCTCCAACCGGCTGCCGTCGGGCTGCTCGAGCCAGGACATGTTCTCGACCACGCCCACGACGCGCTGGCGCGTCTGCACCGCCACGGCACCGGCGCGCTCCGCCACCTCCGCCGCCGCGACCTGCGGCGTGGTCACGACCACCAGCTCGGAGCCCGGCAGCAGCTGCGCCACGGAGATCGCGATGTCGCCCGTCCCGGGGGGCAGGTCCAGCAGCAGCACGTCCAGGTCGCCCCAGAAGACGTCCGCGAGGAACTGCTGCAGCGCCCGGTGCAGCATCGGCCCGCGCCAGACCACCGGCTGCCCGGCCGGCACGAACATGCCGATGGACACGACCTTGACGTCGTGGGCGACCGGCGGCAGCAGCATGTCGTCGACCTTCGTCGGCGGGCGGTCCACGCCGAGCATCCGCGGGATGGAGAAGCCGTAGATGTCGGCGTCGACCACGCCCACGCGCAGGCCGTCGGCGGCCATGGCGACGGCCAGGTTGGCCGTGACCGACGACTTGCCGACGCCGCCCTTGCCCGAGGCGACCGCGATGACCTTGGTCAACGACCCGGGCTGGGCGAAGGGGATCTGCGGCTCGGCGTCGGTGCCGCGCAGCATCGTGCGCAGGTCGGCGCGCTGCTCGGCCGACATCACACCCAGGTCGACGCGCACGCCGACCACCCCGTCCAGGGGTGCCACCGCGGCCGTCACGTCCCGCGTGAGCGTCTCCTTCAGCGGGCACCCGGGCGTGGTCAGGTCGAGACCGACGACGACGAACGCACCGCCCTCGCGCGGCTCGACCTCCACGGACCGCACCATCCCGAGGTCCGTGATCGGGCGACGGATCTCGGGGTCCTGCACGCCGGCCAGGGCCGTGCGGACGGCGTCGACGAGCGGGTCGGCGGGCGCGGGGTTCTCGAGGGGCGGCACCCCTCCATCGTAGGTCGCCCGCGGGGCCGCACCGCGGGCCCGACGCCCCGTGGTCAGCGGTCGGCCGTGCCGCGCCGTGCGTCGCCGTGCCGCCGGTCGTGGTGGTCGTCCGCGGCCGCGGCCTGCTCCGCCTGCAGGTCCTCCAGGAGGCCCCGCAGCTCGGAGCGGACGAAGTCGCGGGTGGCGACCTCGGACAGGGCGATGCGCAGCGACGCCATCTCGCGGGCCAGGAACTCCGTGTCGGCCAGGTTGCGCTCGGCCCGCTGCCGGTCCTGCTCCGCCGAGACGCGGTCCCGGTCCGCCTGGCGGTTCTGCGCGAGCAGGATCAGCGGGGCGGCGTACGACGCCTGCAGCGAGAGCATCAGCGTCAGGGCGGTGAAGCCGTTCTCCGACTGGTCGAACCGCAGGTGCTCCGGACCCCACGAGTTCCACGCGAGCCACACCACGCAGAACGCCGTCAGGTACAGGATGAACCGCGGCGTGCCGAGGAACCGCGCGATGGACTCCGAGACGCGGCCCGAGGCGTCCGCCTCGACCTGCCAGCGGGGCAGCAGGGAGCGGCCGCGCACCCGCGGCTGGTCGAGACGCTCAGCCACGTCCCACCGCCCTGCCGTCGCGCGTCACCGCGGTGGGCCGCGTCGGCGGCCCCACGTGCACGTCGTCGGTCTCGCGCCAGTCGTCGGGCAGCAGGTGGTCCAGCACGTCGTCGACCGACACCGCGCCCAGCAGGCGGCGCTGCTCGTCGACGACCGGCAGGGCCAGCAGGTTGTACGTCGCCAGCTGGCGCGTCACCGACAGCAGCGGCGCGTCCACCGCGACCGGTTCCAGGTCCGTGTCCACGATCTGCCCGATCGCCTCGTGCGGCGGCTCGCGCAGCATCCGCTGGAGGTGCACGACGCCGATGTAGCGGCCGGTCGGCGTCTCCAGGGGCGGGCGGGCGACGAAGACGAGCGACGCGAGGGCGGGGTTGAGGTCCTGTCGCCGCACGTGGGCCAGCGCCGCGGCGATCGACGTCTCCGGCCCCAGGATCACCGGCTCGGTGGTCATCAGACCCCCCGCGGTGTTGTCCTCGTACGCCAGCAGGCGGCGCACGTCCTTGGCCTCGGCCGGCTCCATGAGCGCCAGCAGCTCTGCCGCCTGCTCCTGGGGCAGCTCGCCCAGCAGGTCGGCGGCGTCGTCGGGCTGCATCGCCTCCAGCACGTCGGCCGCGCGCCCGCGCTCCAGCCCGCCCAGGATCGCCACCTGGTCGTCCTCGGGCAGCTCCTCGAGCACGTCCGCCAGGCGCTCGTCGTCGAGCGCCGAGGCGACCTCCAGCCGGCGCCGCACGCCCATGTCGTGCAGCACGTCCGCCAGGTCGGCGGGCTTGAGGTCCTCGTACTGGGCGAGCAGCAGCTGGGCGCCCTGCGACTCCGACGGGCGACCGAGGCCCACGACCTCCTCGATCGGCAGCAGCATCGTCTCGCCCCGCCGGCGCAGCAGGCCACCGCGCTGGTCGGTGCGCCGCACGAAGACCTTGGTGACCCACCAGTCGCCGTTGCGCTGCAGCTCCATCGCCACGTCCTCGACGCGCGCCGTGCCCGAGCCGTCGGCGAGCTCGACCGTACGGTCCAGCAGCTCGCCCACCACCAGGGTCTCGGACACGCGCTGCTCGAAGCGGCGCATGTTGACCAGCCCGGTGGAGATGACCTGGCCCGCGTCGACCGCCGTCACGCGCGTCAGCGGCAGGAAGACCCGGCGCCGGCCGGGGACCTCGACCACCAGGCCCACCGCGCGGGGTGCGCCCGTCAGGCGCACGAGCACGACGACGTCGCGCACCCGGCCGACCTCGTCGCCGATCGGGTCGAAGACGGCGGTGCCGGCGAGACGCGCGACGAACACCCGGGCGCCGACGCTGCTCACGCCGGTCAGCCTAGACGCCGACCTCCCGTCCGGCCCGCCGCCGGCCCGGCGAGCCGGACGCTCCCTGGCGGCCCCGGGGCCGGTGCGGGAGGATCAGCACATGTCGTTCCCGCAGTCCGAGCGCATCCCCACGACGCCCACCCTGCCGACGGGCGAGACCGTCGCGACCTACGGCACGTACCTGCAGGCGCAGAAGGCCGTCGAGCTGCTCGCCGAGAAGCAGTTCCCGGTGCGGGCGGTGACCATCGTCGGCACGGACCTGCGCATGGTCGAGCGCGTCATCCGTCGGCTGTCGTACCCGAGCGCGGCGCTGGGCGGGTTCCTGTCCGGTGCGTGGTTCGGCCTGTTCGTGGGGCTGATCCTCACGCTGTTCTCGACGGGCGGCGCCAGTGTCATGCTGCCGGCCGTGCTGTTCGGCGGTGCGTTCGGGCTGCTGTTCTCCGTCATCGGGTACTCGCTCACGCGCGGTCGGCGGGACTTCGCGTCCGCCAGCCAGATCGTCGCCACGTCGTACTCCGTGCTGTGCCAGGCCGAGCACGCCCACCGCGCGCGCACCCTGCTGGCGGACACCGGGGGCGTGGTCTCGGGCTGGCCCGAGCCGGTGCGTCCGCCGGCACCCCCGGTCGGGGCCCCGCCGTCCGACCCCCGGCCGGGGTACGGACCGCCCACGACCCCGCCGCCGGCGCAGCAGCCACCCGCGCCGCCCGCGCAGCCGCCCGCACCGCCGGCGCCTCCGAGCGCCTGAGCCCCGGCGGGTCACCGGTGCCCGGGCGACGCCGACTCAGCCCTCGCGGAGCGCGGCCATCCAGGCCTCGACGGCATCGGGGTCCCGCGGCAGCGCCGCCGAGAGGTTCTCGTTGCCGTCGGCCGTGACGAGGACGTCGTCCTCGATGCGCACCCCGATGCCGCGGTACTCGGCCGGCACCAGCAGGTCGTCGGACTTGAAGTACAGGCCCGGCTCGATGGTGAACACCATGCCGGGCTGCAGCACGCCGTCCAGGTAGAGCTCGGCCCGGGCCTGCGCGCAGTCGTGCACGTCGAGGCCGAGGTGGTGCGACGTGCCGTGGACCATCCAGCGGCGGTGGTGCTGGTTGTCGGGGTGGAGGGACTCCTCGGCGCTGACCGGCAGCAGCCCCCACTCCTCGAGCCTCGCGGCCAGCACGCGCATGGCCGCGTCGTGCACGTCGCGGAACCGGGCACCGGGGACCGCGGCCTCGAACCCGGCGTCGGCGGCGTCGAGCACGGCCTGGTAGACGCGGCGCTGCACCTCCGTGAACGTGCCGTCCACGGGCAGCGTGCGGGTGACGTCCGCGGTGTAGAGCGAGTCGACCTCCACGCCGGCGTCGACGAGGACCAGCTCGCCCGGGCGCACCAGGCCGTCGTTGTCGGTCCAGTGCAGCGTGGTCGCGTGGTCGCCCGCGGCGGCGATCGTCGTGTAGCCGACGTCGTTGCCCTCCTCGCGCGCGTGCCCCAGGAACGTGCCCTCGATGACGCGCTCGCCGCGACGGTGCGCGACCGCGCGCGGCAGGGCGCGCACCACCTTCTCGAAGCCCGCGATCGTCGCGTCGACCGCCAGCCGCATCTGCTCGACCTCGTACGCGTCCTTGAGGAGCCGCAGCTCCGAGAGCGCCTCCGCGAGCCGCGCGTCGGCCTCGCCCGTGGCTTCCTCGCCGCGGATCTGCGCGACGACCTCCTCGACGGCCTCGTCGGACTCGGGGACGACCAGGACCTGCACACCGCCGGCTCCCACGTCCTTCGCCAGGGCGTCGCGCAGGTCGTCGAGGTGCGCGGTCGTGATGCCGGTGGTCGTGGCGATCTCGTCGAGCGTGGGCCGTGCGCCCACCCAGAACTCGCCGTACCGGGCGTCGGAGAAGAACTCGGGGGTGTCGCGCCCGGCCAGCGGGTTCATGTAGAGCACGGCGCGGTGCGCGCTGCCGTCGTCGCCGGTGCCGTCCGGCACGGGGTGCAGCACCAGCACGGCGTCGGGCTCCTGCTCGGTGCCCAGCCCGGTGAGGTGGGCGAAGGCCGCGTGCGGGCGGAACCGGAAGTCGGTGTCGTTCGACCGCACCTTGAACGACCCGGCGGGCACCACGAGCCGCGTGCCGGGGAACTGCGCGGAGAGCGCGCTGCGCCGTGCGGCGGCCATGTCCGCGACGGGGGCGCGGGTGGCGGTCGACGCCGGACGCTCGCCCCAGCCGGACGTCACGAACTCGACGAAGCGCCGTGACTGCGGCCGGTGCGACCGGTTGGAGCCGCGCTCCTCGAGCGGCTGCTCCTCGGCGGCCGGCGTGAGCGTCTCGGAGGTGAGGTTCTCGGGATGCTGGTCGGTGCACACCCTCCCAGTCTCGCACCGCCCGCCCCCGGCGCGGTGTCCCGGGTGCGAGGGGCTAGCGTGAGCAGGTGCGCATCGACCTCCACACGCACTCCCGGGCGTCGGACGGCACGCAGACCCCCGCGGAGCTCGTCACCGCCGCTCGGGACGCAGGCCTGGACGTCGTCGCGCTCACCGACCACGACACGACGGACGGCTGGGACGAGGCGGCGGCCGCCGCGCGGGACGTCGGCGTCGCGCTCGTGCGGGGCACCGAGGTGTCGGCCCGGTCCCGTGGCGTCAGCGTGCACCTGCTGTCGTACCTCCAGGACCCGGACCGCCCCGCCCTGGCCGACGAGCTCGCGCGGGCCCGCGACTCGCGCGTGCACCGCGCGCAGCGCATCGTGGAGCGGCTGGCCCGGGACGTCCCGATCACCTGGCAGGACGTGCTGGACCAGGCGCGGGACGCCGTGGCCGTCGGCCGCCCGCACATCGCGGACGCCCTGGTCGCTCGGGGCGTCGTGCCCGACCGGGACGTCGCCTTCGCGCACCTCCTGGCGTCCGACGGTCTGTACCACGTCGACCACTACGCACCCGAGGCCCCCGACGCCGTCGCGGCGATCCGCGCGTCGGGCGGCGTCCCGGTCTTCGCGCACCCGGCCGCCGACGCCCGGGGACGCATCGTGCCCGACCGCGTGTTCGACGAGCTCGCCGAGGCGGGCCTGGCGGGCCTCGAGGTCTTCCACCGTGACCACTCGCCGGCGCAGCGCGAGCGGCTGCTCGCGATCGCCGAGCGGCTCGGGCTGCTGGTCACGGGGTCGAGCGACTACCACGGCACGGGAAAGCTCAACCGGCTGGGCGAGAACCTCACCGAGCCGCAGGTGCTGGACGAGATCGTCCGGCAGGGGACGACGGAGGTGGTGACCGCGTGAGCGGCGTGCTCGACATCCAGCTGTTCGCGTCGGTGTTCGTCACCTTGTTCGTCATCATGGACCCGCCGGGGACCGTGCCGATCTTCCTCGCGCTCACCGGGTCCATGACCCGGCAGCAGCGGACGCGGGCGGCGCGTCAGGCGATCCTCGTCGCCTTCGGTGTCATCGTCGGCTTCGCGCTGTTCGGCCAGTCGCTGCTGAACTACCTGCACGTGTCGGTCGAGGCGCTGCAGGGTGCCGGTGGCCTGCTGCTCCTGCTCGTCGCGATGGAGCTGCTGACCGGCAAGATGGACAGCAACGAGGGGTACGAGGGCACGCAGGGCAACGTCGCCCTGGTGCCGCTGGGCACGCCGCTGCTCGCCGGCCCGGGTGCGATCGTCGCGACCATGGTGTTCGTCCAGCAGTCCACCGAGCCGTCCGACTGGGCCGCGCTGGCGCTGGGCGTGGTGCTCGTGCACCTGTGCCTGTGGCTGTCCATGCGGTTCGCCGGCGTGATCCACCGGGTCCTCAAGGACTCCGGGACCATGCTCGTCAGCCGGATCGCCGGCCTGCTGCTCGCCGCGATCGCGGTGCAGCTGCTCGCGGACGCCGTGCTGACGTTCGCGCGCCAGGTCTGACGCGTCCGGGCGTGTCCGGGCCTCTCACGCGTCCGGCCCCCTCACCGCAGGGTGAGGGGGCCGGACGGACGTGCAGGGGTCAGGCGTCCGTCGGGGCCGGCGAACCGGCGTCGGACGACGCACCGGCGGACCCGCCGCGCGAGCGACGGCGACGGCGACGGCGCGGTCCGCCGGACTCGCCGGCGTCGGGGCCGGTGGCGCCGTCGGCTGCCGGGCGCGAGGGCGCGGCGTCAGCGGCGGGACGCTCCGACGTCGGCTCGGCGGTCCGCTCGCCCGTGGGTGCGCCCTCGGCACCGGTGCGGCCACGGCCGCCCCGGCGGCGACGGGAGCCGCCCTCGGCGTCGCCCTCGCCGGTCCGCTCCGCGGGCTCGCCGGTCCGCTCCGCGGGCCGGGACCCGCTGCGACCGCCGTCACGGCCGCCGTCACGGCCGCCGTCACGGCCGCCCTCGCGGCGACCGGGGCGACCGTCGTCCGAGCGGGCGGGTCGTGCGCCGCCGCCGCGCTTGCCGGTCTCGCCGAGGTCCTCGAGCACCTCGGCGCCCAGGCCGGCGCGGGTCTGCTGCGACTTCGGCAGCCGGCCCGTGACGCCCTTCGGGATGTCGAGGTCCGTGTAGACGTGCTCCGACGACGAGTACGTCTCGACCGGGGTGGGGATGCCGAGGTCGAGCGACTTGTCGATGAGGCCCCAGCGCGGCAGGTCGTCCCAGTCGACGAACGTCACGGCCGTGCCCTTGTTGCCCGCGCGGCCGGTGCGGCCGGTGCGGTGCAGGTACGTCTTCTCGTCCTCGGGGCACTGGTAGTTGATGACGTGCGTGACGTCCTCGACGTCGATGCCGCGCGCGGCGACGTCGGTGGCGACGAGCACGTCGACCTTGCCGTGGCGGAACGCGCGCAGCGCCTGCTCGCGGGCGCCCTGACCGAGGTCGCCGTGGAGGGCGCCGGCGGCGAACCCGCGGTCGACGAGCTCGTCGGCGACCTTGGCGGCGGTGCGCTTGGTGCGCGCGAACACGATGGTCAGGCCGCGGCCGTTGGCCTGCAGGATCCGCGCGAGCAGCTCGACCTTGTCGAGCGCGTGCGCGCGGTATGCGACCTGCTTGATGTTCTTGACCGTCTGGCCCTCGTCGTCCGGCGCGGACGCGCGGATGTGCGTGGGCTGCGACATGTAGCGCCGCGCCATCGCGACGACGGCCCCCGGCATGGTCGCGGAGAAGAGCATGGTGTGCCGGTTGGGCGGCGTGGCGGCCAGCAGCTTCTCGACGTCGGGCAGGAAGCCCAGGTCGAGCATCTCGTCGGCCTCGTCGAGCACGACCTCCGTCGCGTGCTTCAGCCGCAGGTGGCGCTGGTTCAGCAGGTCGATCATGCGGCCGGGCGTGCCGACGACGACGTCCGCGCCGCGCTGCAGGGCCTCGACCTGCGGCTCGTACGCGCGCCCGCCGTAGACCTGCACGATGCGGACCTTGCGGCCGGTGGACGCCATCGCGAGGTCGCCGGCGACCTGCACGGCGAGCTCACGGGTCGGCACGACGACGAGCGCCTGCGGCTCGCCCGGGGCGGGCAGGCGGTCGTAGCCGTCCTCACCGGGTGCGACCACGCGGTGCAGCAGCGGGACGCCGAAGCCGAGGGTCTTGCCGGTGCCGGTCTTGGCCTGGCCGATGATGTCGTGGCCGGCCAGGGCGACCGGCAGGGTCATGGCCTGGATGGGGAACGGCTGGGAGATGCCGGCGGCGGCGAGCGCCGCGACGATCTCGGGGCGCACGTCGAAGTCGGCGAACGAGGCGTCGACCGCCTGCACCGAGGCGGCGCGCCGGGACCCGGTCGGCGACTCGGTCGGCACGGCGTCGGCCGCGGTGCGGACCTCGGTCACGGCCTCGGCGGTGGTGGGGGAGTCGACGGAGGCGTCGTCGCGCTGCTCCTGGTCGACGGTCTGGTCGGTGGTCACGGGCGGCTCTTCACTGCCAGGGTGGCGGCTCACGGTGCGGGCCGGGGGGCCGGCGGCGCGTCGCGCGCTCGTCCGCCCCGGGCGACAGCGGGCTGCGCCACGCGGGTTGGCCGGCAGCCGATCGTAGAAGTCGCCCCGCGCGGCGCACCCTGCCGGCACGTCCGCGGGCGGGAGAGCCCGGCGGGCAGGCGGGCCGGTGCGCGTCGAGCGGGGAGGGTCGCGGCACGGGCCGGACCGGGAAACCGAGACGAACGGGCAACCGATGTACGGGGTTGTACACAGCCAGTGTATCGGACGTCCGTCCCGGTGCCCCGGCGGCTGCCCCGACCGGCGCGTCCGGCGGCGTTACGATCGCGGGATGACGACCAGCGCCGGCAACGCCCGTCCCCTCAGCCCCGGCAAGGCGGGCGCCGACGACCGGTCCGCCAACCGCGCCGGGAAGGACGCCGTCGCCGCGCACGCCGACGACGCCGTGGAGGTCCTGGGCCTCGTCGCGAGCCTGGAGCACCAGGCGTTCGAGCGGCTCGCCGACGACGCCCGGCAGGCGCCCGGGCCCGAGCAGGCGCTGGCCTTCTCCCGGCAGGCGGCCCGGTGCGTCGAGCGGCGGGACCGCGTCCTGGCGCGGATCGACGAGCTCGGCGGCGACGCGTCGGCGGCGTTCGGCCGGTTCGACGGGCTGCTCGACGACTTCGACGCGCGCACCCCGGCGAGCTCGTGGGCCGAGCGGCTCCTCAAGACGTACGTCGGGTACGGCGTCGCGGACGACTTCTGCCGGCTCGTGGCCCGTGGCCTGGACCCCGACTCGGCGCGGCTGGTGGCCGAGGTGCTCGACGACGCGTCACGCACCGAGCTGGCGGTGCGCGAGCTGGACGAGGCCTGCGCAGGCGACGACGTGCTGTCCTCGCGGCTGGCGCTGTGGGGGCGCCGCCTCGTCGGAGAGGCGCTCGGCGTGGTGCAGCGGCTGGCGCAGCGGCCCGAGGTCGCGCGGTCGCTCGACCGCGCGGGTACGGGTGCGGGTGCGGCTGCAGCCGCGGGCGGGACGCAGGATCGGGCGGCCCAGATCCCGGCGCCCGTGCTCAACGAGCTGACGGCCGAGCACACGCGCCGGATGTCGCGGCTGCACCTGACCGCCTGACCCGTCGCCGCGCGCGGGTGCGGGGTCCGGACGCACCCGGCGCCCGGCCGCAGCCGGGCGCCGGGTGGACGGCTCAGATCGTGCCGAAGCCCACGCGGCCCTTGGTCTCCGCGCCGATCTCGACGAAGCCGAGGACGGCGGTGGGCACGACGACGCGACGTCCGCGGACGTCCGTCAGCTCGAGCGTCGCCGCCGTGCCGTCGAGCGCGGCCCGGACGGCCGTTGCGATCTCGTCCGCCGTCTGGTCGGACTCGAGCGTCAGCTCGCGCGACAGGTGCTGCACGCCGATCGTGATCTCCACGGGCACTCCTCATCGGACGGGTCCCGGCGTCGCCGGGCGGTCGCCACGATCCTAGGCGTCCTCGTACGGGTAGTCGGGACGGACGAGACCGGCCAGCCCTCGCCACTGCAGGTCCGAGACCAGGTCGACGACCCGCTGCGCGCCGCGCCCGTCACCGTGCCGCAGCCAGTAGGTGGCCGCGCCCTGCGCGGTGGCGACCAGGGCCGCGGCGAGCACGTCGGCGTCGGCGCGGTCCCGTCCGGTCGCCGCCGCCAGCACGTCCGCGATGCGGCGGGTCGCCTCGGCCGACGCGTGCTCCACCCGGCCGCGCACCTGCGAGTCGTGGGTGACGTCGGACTCGAACAGGAGCGTGGAGGACTCGCCGGCGACCTGCACGAACTCGACGTACGCCGCGACCACGGCGGCCACGACCGCACGACCCTCGCCGCGCCCGACGGGCCCCGCCTCGATCGGCGCGACCGCCTGCTCCACGGCCGCGAGCAGCGCCGTGCCCTGCTCGTCCACGACCGCGAGGTACAGGTCCAGCTTGGACGGGAAGTGCCGGTACAGCACCGGCTTGCTCACCTCCGCCCGGTCGGCGATGTCGTCCATCGAGACGTGGTGGAAGCCCTCCGTGGCGAACAGCTCGAGCGCGATCGCGAGGAGCTGGGACCGGCGCTCGGCGCGCGCCATCCGGGGTCCGCGCGGCCGCGGCTCGGCTGAGTCCTGGGCGCTGGTCATCAGGCGATCGTAGCGACGGCGTGTTGCGTGCAGGGGTCATGGCCGCCACCCGGGAGCCCGCGTCCCGTGGTCGGCGTGCCCGGTCCCGGCTGTCGGTGGGCCGTGGTGTGATCGGGCCCGTGACGACGGCACCGACCACCCGGCTCGTGGCCGCACCCCTGGTCCGGCGCGCCGCGCTCGGCGCCGGTGCGCGCCCCGTCCTGGACGACCGCCAGCGCGAGGTGGTCGAGCGCGTGGTCGCCGGCGCCGACCGCGTGCTGCTGGTGACGGGTGCGCCGGGGACGGGTCGCACGACGCTCGCGCTGGAGGCGGCCGCCGCGGCCGTCGACGCGGGGACGGCACCGGACGACGTCCTCGTGCTGGCCGCGAGCCGCCGCGCCGCGGGCGACCTGCGCGACCGCCTCGCGGTGCGCCTGGGGCGCACCGCCGGGCGGCCGCTGGTGCAGACGCCCGCCGCGGTCGCCTTCGCCGTGCTGCGGGCGCGCGCGGGGGCCCTGGGGGAGCCCGCGCCGGTGCTGGTCTCCGGCCCGGAGCAGGACGTGGCGCTCGCCGAGCTGCTCGCGGGCCACGCGTCGGGGGAGGTGCCCGGGCCCGTGTGGCCGCCGGGCGTGCCGGAGGCCGCGCTGGGCACCCGCGCCTTCCGCGACGAGCTGCGCGACCTGCTCATGCGTGCGGCCGAGCGCGGGCTGGCACCGGGCGACCTCGCCGCGCTCGGGCGGCGCGAGGAGCGCCCGGCGTGGGTGGCGGCCGCCCGGGTCTACGAGGAGTACCTCGACGTGATGGCACTCGCCACGTCGACGCCGGACGCCGGGGAGCGCCTGGACCCTGCCGTCGTCGTCGACGCGGCGGTGGCGGCGCTGCGGCGCTGGGACGACGACGTGCCCGGGGTCCCGTGCCCGCGGCGCAGCCTGGTGGTGGTGGACGACCACCAGGAGAGCACGGCGGCCACCGCGCGGCTGCTGCGCGCGTTCGCCGACGGCGGCGCGCGCCTGCTGCTGCTGGGCGACCCGGACGTCGCGGTGCAGACCTTCCGCGGTGCGCAGCCCGCGCTCGTGGCCCGGGCCGCCGCGGCCGGGACCGGTGAGCTCGCCGCGGAGCACGTCGTGCTGCGGACGGTCTGGCGCCAGACCGCACCCCTGCGCGAGGTCACCGAGCGGATCACGCAGCGGGTCGCGGCGTCCGGCACCGTCGCCCACCGCCGGGCCGACGTGCCCGCCGACCGGGCCGCCGGGCCCGAGCCGCGCGTCGCCGTGCTGCCCAGCGCGGCGCAGGAGGCGGCGTGGGTGGCGCACCGGCTGCGGCGTGCCCACCTGCAGGACAAGATCCCCTGGGACGGCATGGCCGTGCTCGCGCGGGCCGGCAGCCGCGTCACGGCGGTCCGGCGCGCGCTGGCCCAGGCGGGCGTGCCGGTCCGCGTGGTGGGCAGCGACGTGCCGCTGCGCGACGAGCCGGCGGTGCGCCCGCTGCTCGACGCGGTGCGGGTCGCGCTGCGGCCGGAGGAGCTCGACGCGGAGGTGGCCGCCCGGCTGGCGTGCTCACCGCTGGGCGGGCTCGACGCCGTCGGGCTGCGCCGTGTCCGTCGTGCGCTGCGGGCGGAGGAGCTGGCGGGCGGCGGTGGGCGGTCGAGCGACCTGCTGCTCGTGGAGGCGCTGTCCGCGCCGGACCGGGCCGCGACCCTGGAGCCGCACGTCGGGCGCCCGGTGCAGCGCCTGGCCGCGGTGCTGCAGGCGGGGCGCGACGCGGCGGCGCAGCCCGGGGCGGACGTCCAGGCCGTCCTGTGGGCGGTGTGGGACCGGGCCGGCCTGGCCGACCCCTGGCGGCGTGCCGCGCTCGCGGGCGGGTCGGGCGGGGAGCGGGCGGACCGTGACCTCGACGCGGTCCTGGCGCTGTTCCGGGCGGCCGAGACGTTCGTCGAGCGCATGCCGCAGGCGGCGCCGCTCGCGTTCGTCGACTGGGTGCTCGCGCAGGACCTGCCGGCGGACTCCCTGGCCCCCGCGTCGCGCGCGGCGGGGGTCAGCGTGCTAACCCCCGCCGGTGCGGCGGGCGGGTCGTGGGAGGTCGTCGCGGTGGTGGGCGTGCAGGAGGGCGTCTGGCCGGACCTGCGGCTGCGCGACTCCATGCTCGGGGCGCAGGCGCTCGTCGACCTCCTCGACGGACGGCAGGTGGCCGGTGCCGCGGGGCAGGAGGCCGCGCGCGAGGCGCGGGCGGCCGTCCTGGCGGACGAGCTGCGCGCGTTCGCGCTCGCCTGCTCGCGGGCCCGCACCCACCTGCTGGTCACCGCCGTCGACGACCAGGACGCGACGCCGTCGCCGTTCGTCGACCTGGTGCAGCCCGGGTCCGACGACGACGGCCCCGACCCCCGGCGGACCAGTGCGCCGGCGCCGCTCGACCTGCGCGGGCTGGTCGCGCGCCTGCGGGCGACCCTGGAGCGCACGGCGGCCCACGGGCGTCCCGACCCCGCCGCCGCCCGGACGCTGGCCCGCCTGGCGGCGCACGGCGTGCCGGGCGCGGACCCCGCGTCGTGGTTCGGGCTGCCGGAGCCGTCCAGCGACGCGCCGCTGTGGCCGGCCGACGTCAAGGTCCCCGTCTCGCCGTCACGCCTCGAGACGGCCCAGCGCTGCGCGCTGCGGTGGGCGCTCGAGACGGCCGGGGGCACTCCGGCGTCGTCCGCCCAGCAGTCGCTCGGCACCCTCGTGCACGCGATCGCCCAGGAGCACCCGACGGCCGACCTGCCGACGCTGCGCGCGGAGCTGGACCGCCGGTGGGACGAGCTGGGCCTCGGTGAGGGCTGGCCCGCGCTGGCCGCCCGGCGCCGGGCCGACGCGATGCTGGTCCGGCTCGCCGCGTACCTGCGGGACTCCGGCGAGCCCCTGCTGGTCGAGGCGCCGTTCTCGCTCGAGACCGACCGTGCCGTGGTGCGCGGGTCGGTGGACCGCGTGGAGCGCGTCGTGACCGAGGGGGACGAGGCAGGCACCGCGGTCGAGGTCGTCGACCTCAAGACGGGGTCGCGCGTCCCGACGCTCGCGCAGGCGGCGGAGCACGCGCAGCTCGGTGCCTACCAGCTCGCGGTGGACGAGGGGGCGGTGCCCGGGCTGGAGCCGGGGACCCGCAGCGTCGGTGCCCGGCTCGTGCACCTCGCACAGGGCTCGGGCGCCCCGACGCAACGACGGCAGGACGGCCTGGGTGCACCGGACGACGGGCCGGTCTGGGCTCGCGAGCTCGTCGACGAGGTCGCGGGGCGGATGGCCGCGTCGAGCTTCGAGGCCCGTGCCAACGACCTCTGCGACCGCTGCCCGGTGCGCCGCTCGTGCCCGCTGCGCGGCGAGGGCGGGCAGGTGGTGGCATGAGCGCCGACGTCGCGCCGGCGGCCACGCGCCTGTCCGCGCTGCAGATCGCCCGGCTCGTGGGGCAGCATCCCCCGACCGAGGAGCAGCGGGCCGTCATCGAGGCGCCCCTGCTCCCGTCGCTCGTCGTCGCGGGTGCCGGGTCCGGCAAGACCGAGACGATGGCGGCGCGCGTCGTGTGGCTGGTCGCCAACGGGCTGGTCGCGCCGGAGCAGGTGCTGGGCCTCACCTTCACGCGCAAGGCGGCCGGGGAGCTCTCGGAGCGGGTGCGGCGACGGCTCCGCGCCCTGGCCAGGTCGGCGGCGGCGGAGGGCGTCGAGCTGCCGACGGGCGTGGGCGTCGTCGACGAGCTCGCGCGGCCCCACGTCTCGACGTACCACGCGTACGCGGCCTCGCTCGTCTCCGACCACGCGTTGCGCCTGGGCGTCGAGCCCGGGGCACGGCTGCTGGGGGAGGCGGCGCAGTGGCAGCTCGCCTCGCAGGTGGTCGAGTCGTGGGCGGGCGACCTGGAGACGTCGGCGGCCACGTCGACGGTGGTGGAGGCCGTCCTGTCCCTGTCGGGTGCGCTCGACGAGCACCTGCTGGACCCCGCCGGTGCGCGGCAGGGGATCGAGGCGATCGTCGCGGACCTGCAGGCCACCCCGGCGGGCACGCCACCCCGCGCGCCGTACGCCCGGGTCCGTGACCTCGTGGCGTCGCTGGGGGAGCGTGCCCGGGTGCTCGACCTGGTGGCCGACTACCGTGCCCGCAAGCGGGCCGCCGACAGCCTCGACTTCGGTGACCAGGTGGCGCTGGCCGCCCGGATCGCGCGCGACGTCCCGGAGGTCGGGGCCGGGGAGCGCGACCGGTTCCGCGTGGTGCTGCTCGACGAGTACCAGGACACGTCGTACGCGCAGCTCGTGCTGCTGCAGGCGCTGTTCTCCGGCGGTCACCCGGTCACGGCCGTCGGGGACCCGCACCAGTCCATCTACGGCTGGCGCGGTGCCAGCCCCGGGGGGCTGGCGCGGTTCCCCGCGGCGTTCCCGGTGGTGGTCACGGCACCGGACGGCACGCAGGACCGACGCCCCGCCGCCGTGGCGCAGCTGTCCACGTCGTGGCGCAACGACGTCGCCGTGCTCGACGCCGCCAACCACGTCGCCGCGCCCCTGCGCACCGGTGCGGCCCGCGTCGAGGTGCCGCGGCTCGCGCCGCGGCCCGGAGCCGGGCCCGGTGCCGTGCAGGCGGTCGTCGCGAGCACGGTCGAGGACGAGGCGGAGGCCGTGGCCGCCTGGGTCGGACGGCGGTGGCGCCCCGGCCACGCGCCGGGTGGCCGGCGGACCGCCGCGGTGCTGTGCCGCAAGCGGTCCCAGTTCGAGCCCGTCCGGCGGGCGCTGCGGGCCGCGGGGCTGCCGGTCGAGGTCGTCGGACTGGGCGGGCTGCTGGCGACGCCCGAGGTCGTCGACCTGGTCGCCGTGCTGCAGGCGGCGCACGACCCGACGCGCGGCGACGCGGTCGTGCGCCTGCTCACCGGTGCCCGCACCCGGCTCGGTGCCGCGGACCTGCACGCCCTGGGGGACTGGGCGCGGCAGGGAGCCCGGCCGGCGGGCGCGCGGGTGCCCGGGGTGCAGGCCGACGTCGTCGACGAGCGCAGCCTGGTCGACGCGGTGGACGACCCGCCCCCGCCCGGCTGGCGCAGCCCCGCCGGCCGCTCGCTCAGCGCGGAGGGGCGCCGGCGGCTCACCGAGCTCGCCGGGGTGCTGCGCGCCGTCCGCGCGCAGCAGGGGCTCTCGCTCCCCGAGCTGGTGGGGGAGGCCGAACGGCTGTTCGGCCTCGACATCGAGGTGCAGGCCCGTGCCGACGTCACACCGGGCCGGGCGCGCGCCCACCTCGACGCGTTCGCCGACGTGGCCGCGGAGTTCGCCCGCGGTGCCGACCGTCCCACGCTGGGGGCGTTCCTGGCGTGGCTCGAGGCGGCGGACGCCCGCGAGGACGGCCTCGAGCTGCCCGTCACCGAGCCGGACCCCGACGCGGTGCAGGTGATGACCGTGCACGCGGCGAAGGGCCTGGAGTGGGACGCCGTGGCCGTCGCGGGCATGGTCGACGGCGGGTTGCCCGCCACCGCGATGCTCGGCAAGGACGGGCCCAAGGACTCCGCGTGGCTCACGGGGCTGGGTGTGCTGCCGTACCCGCTGCGGGGTGACGCCGACGAGCTGCCGCTCCTGGCGTGCGCGGGCGCCGAGTCGCCCAAGGAGCTCGCCGACCGGCTGGAGCGGCTGCGGCTGGACGCCGGCGACCACCAGGTCGCCGAGGAGCGCCGTCTGGCGTACGTCGCCGTCACCCGGGCGCGTGAGGACCTGCTGCTCTCCGCGGCGTACTGGGGGGACCCGAAGGCGGCCCGGCGGCTGTCGCCGTTCCTCACGGACCTGGTCGACGCGGGACTCGTGGACGTCGTGGCCCGTGCCGACGAGCCCGAGCCGGGCGCAGCCAACCCGCGGGCGGCCCTGACGCCGGCGGCCACCTGGCCGGCCGACCCGTTCGCGGTGGACGGTGGCGCGCCCCGGCGTGACGCCGTGAGCGCGGCGGCCGACGCGGTCCGGGCCGCGCTCGCGTCGGTGGCACCGGGCCGGGGCGACGTGCCCGCACCCCGGGCGCCGGACGACGGTGTCCCCGGCGGGGGCACGGGCGACCGTGCGAGCACCGATGACGCGGCCGACGTAGCAGGGGTCGGGCGCGATGACGGCGGTGCCGAGGACTGGGACGCGCTCGCGGACCGGCTGCTCGCGGAGCAGGCGGCGCGCCGTCGCGGGGACGCCCGCGTCGCGCTGCCGGCCCACCTGTCCGCGTCGTCGCTCGTCCGCCTCGACGCCCAGCCGGAGCAGTTCGCGCTGGGGCTGCGGCGTCCGGTGCCGCGAGAGCCGTCGCCGCAGGCCCGCCGCGGCACCGCGTTCCACGCGTGGGTCGAGTCCTGGTACGGCAGGGCCACGCTCGTCGACGTCGACGACCTGCCGGGCGCCGACGACGACGTCCTGCCGGGCGACCCGGACCAGGCCGAGCTGCGCGCCGCCTTCCTGCGCACACCGTGGGCGCACCGCTCGCCGCTGGCGGTCGAGGTCGACGTCGAGACCACCGTCGGCGGCTACGTGCTGCGCTCGCGCATCGACGCGGTCTTCGCCGACCCCGACCGTCCCGACGTCCCGGGGGCCGTGGTCGTCGTCGACTGGAAGACCGGCGCACCCCCGCGCGACACCGCGGCCCGCGCCTCCCGCGACCTGCAGCTGGCCGTCTACCGGATCGCGTGGGCGCGGCTCACCGGGACCGACCCCGAGCTGGTGCGGGCGGCCTTCTGCTACGTCGGCGCCGGGGTCACCGTGGTCCCGGACCGGCTGCCCGGCCCCGACGACGTGGCGCGGCTGCTCGCCGAGGCGGCACCGGACGGTCCCGCCGGGTCGGACGGTCCCGCACGGTCGGACGGTCCCGCCGGGTCGGGCGGCGCCCGCGGGGCGGTGCGCCACGGGGCCGGCCCCGGTGCGCGCCGCGGTTCGCGGTCCTGACGGTGTCGCCGGGGCTGCGAGCGGCTCGGTGCGGCAGGCGGGCCGGTGACCCGCGGGCTCAGTACGCCCCAGCGGCCTCGTCGACGCGGGTGTGCTCCTCGAGGTCGTGCAGCATCTGCACCGCGTCGTCGACGACGTCCTTGCGGTGGGTGCGCACGCCGTGCAGCAGCCACCGCGCCAGCGCCAGCTCGCCGGCGAGCAGCGCGCGGTCGGCCAGGTGCGGGTCCGTCAGCTCGGTCCGGCGCAGCAGGTAGGCCTCGAGGATCGCGTCGACCGCGTCCTGCGGTGCGGACACGAGCAACCAGGACAGGTCGTCGGCCGGGTCCGCCACCATCGTGGAGCCCCAGTCGAGCACGCCGGCGACCGCGCCGTCGGCCACCAGGACGTGGTTGCTCGACAGGTCGCCGTGCACCACCGTCGGCCGGAACCGCCACATCGCGACGTCCTCGAGCATCTCCTCCCAGCGGCGCAGCAGCACCGGCGGGACGAGCCCCGTGCCGGCCGCCTCGTCCACCTCCGCCTGCCGCCGGTCGCGGTACCCGGCGGCGTCGTACACCGCCAGGCCCGCGTTCTCGACCACCGACGTCGGCAGCTCGTGCACCGCGGCGACGGCCCGTCCGACGGCGGCGGCGAGGCCGGGCCCGGGGCGCAGCCGCTCGAGCTCCAGCGGACGGCCCGGCACCTCCCGGTGGACGCTGGCGCGGCCACCCTCGGGCAGGTGCGCGAAGCCCGCGGGCCGCGGCACGGCGAACGGCAGGCGGCCGTCGTCGGCGTACGGGCCGAGCGCCTCGAGCAGAGCGACCTCAGCCTCGAGCGCGGCACCCGCAGCGGCGTGCTGCGGGGCGCGGACGACCCAGCGCTGGCGCACCGAGTCCACGACCACGGCGACGTCGAAGTCCGAGCCCGGGTGCAGGGGGCGCCGCACGTCGTAGGCGTCCAGACCGGGGACGGCGACGGTCGCGAGTGCGGCGAGTGCGAGCGGCGAACGGGTCACGACCGCAAGCGTAGGACGCCGCGTGCCTGCTCCCGCCCGTCCGGCACGGCGTGTTGGCGCCCGGTTCGTCCGGGCACGTCCCCGTGCGCCCGCCGGCGCCCTGCGGTGCCGCCGCTGTCCCCGGCCGCCGCTGTCCCTGCCCGCCGCTGCCGCTGCCCGCCGCTGTGCTGCCGCCGACGGCCCGCCCGCGGACGGCCGACCGCGGCGGCCGGGTCCGGCGGCTAGCGTGGCCGGGTGATCCCTGACGTCCTCCCCGACCTTCCGCTCGCCCGGGCCTCCGTGGACCGCGCCGCCCTGCTGCGGGACCGGCAGGACGTGCTGCCCGCCGCGCTCGCGGAGCCCCGCACGCGGGTGCTGGCCGTGCGCGACGGCGGGCTGCTGCTGACGGGCGCGGCCGCCGTGCGCTGGCTCACGCCCGCCGACGCCGCCCGGGTGTACGCCGCGGGCGGCCCGGGGCCCGCGGACGCGGCGGCACCCCCGATCGACCGCTGGCTGCTGCTGGGCGTCGAGGACGACGGGACGCGCGTGCTCGCCCTGCGGCTGCACGACCGCCACCGGCTGAGCACCGGAGGCGAGCCGGCGGACGTCCTGGTGCACCTGCCCGACGGTCCGGTGGCGCGTGACGGCTGGAGGTCGCTGCGGACCGTCGGGGCCTCGCTCGACGCCCACGACGCGGGTCTCGCGACGGCCGCGGTCGCCCTCGACGCCTGGCACGACCGGCACCCGCGCTGCCCGCGGTGCGGCGCGCCGACGCGGGTGGCGCAGGCGGGCTGGTCCCGCGTGTGCGACGTCGACGGCTCCGAGCACTACCCGCGCACGGACCCCGCGGTCATCATGGCGGTCGTCGACGCGGACGACCGCCTGCTGCTCGGGCACGCCGCCGCCTGGCCGGCGGGCCGCTGGTCGACGCTCGCGGGGTTCGTCGAGGCGGGGGAGTCGGCCGAGCAGGCCGTGCGGCGCGAGGTCCACGAGGAGACGGGCGTCGTCGTCGACGAGGTCGACTACGTCGGGAGCCAGCCGTGGCCGTTCCCGGCCTCGCTGATGCTCGGCTTCCGGGCACGGGCGACCAGCACGGCCGTCCGCGTCGACGGCGTCGAGATGGCCGACGCGCGCTGGTTCACACGCGACGAGCTGACCGCCGCGGTCGCGTCCGGGGACGTCCTGCTGCCGGGCGGGGCCTCCATCGCACGTGCCCTCGTCGAGCAGTGGTGGGGCGGCCCGTTCCCCGGGTGAGGCGTGGCGCCTCAGACCCCGAGGCGCTCGCGGACCTGCGCGAGGGACGGGTTGGTCGCGGCGGACCCGTCGGGGAACACGACCGTCGGCACCGTCTGGTTCCCGCCGTTGATCTCCTCCACGAACCGTGCCGCGTCCGGCTGCTGCTCGATGTCGACGACGTCGTACGCGATGCCCGCCGAGTCGAGCTGCGTGCGCAGGCGGTGGCAGTAGCCGCACCACGTGGTCGAGTACATCGTCACGGTGCCCGGTGCCGGGGTGGGGGTCGTCATGGCTCCTCGCAGTCCTCGCCGTCCGTCTCGTCCACAGATCCTCGCACGGCGTGTCGGCGGGTGCTGGGAGACTGGACCCGATGTCCGCCGACTCCCTCCTCGACGCGCTCGATCCCGAGCAGCGCGCCGTCGCGACCGCTCTGACCGGTCCCGTCTGCGTCCTCGCCGGCGCCGGTACGGGCAAGACCCGTGCGCTGACGCACCGCATCGCCTACGGCGTGCGCACCGGTGTGTACCGCCCGGCCTCGGTGCTGGCCGTCACCTTCACCGCGCGGGCGGCCGGCGAGATGCGGGTACGGCTGCGTGACCTGGGGGCGAGCGGCGTCCAGGCGCGCACGTTCCACGCAGCCGCGCTGCGCCAGCTCGGGCACTTCTGGCCCCGCGTCGTGGGGGGTGCGCCGCCGCGCCTGGTGGAGCAGAAGGCCACGCTCGTCGCCGAGGCGGGGCGTCGGGTCGGCGTGGGAGTCGATCGCATCTCGGTGCGGGACCTCGCCGCCGAGATCGAGTGGGCCAAGGTGTCGCTCGTCACCGCCGAGGACTACGAGCGCGCCGCCGCCGCCGTGCGGCGTCCCGCACCCGCAGGGCAGGACGCGCAGGCGGTCGCGCGACTGCTGACGGCCTACGAGGACGTCAAGACCGAGCGCGGCGTCATCGACTTCGAGGACGTGCTGCTGCTGCTCGCGGCGATGCTCGCGCAGCGCGGCGAGGTGGCCGACGAGGTGCGGGCGCAGTACCGGCACTTCGTCGTCGACGAGTACCAGGACGTCAGCCCGCTCCAGCAGTACCTGCTCGACCAGTGGCTGGGCGGCCGGCACGACGTGTGCGTCGTGGGGGACCCGAGCCAGACCATCTACTCGTTCGCCGGGGCGACCCCGCACCACCTGCTCACGTTCGCGGGCAAGCACCCGGGCACCCGGGTCGTACGCCTGGTGCGGGACTACCGCTCCACGCCGCAGGTCGTGGGCCTGGCCAACCGGGTGCTGACGGCCACCCGGCGGCCAGGCGACCCCGTGCCCCTGCACCTCGTGGCGCAGCAGCCCGACGGTCCGCAGGTCCGCTACACGGCGTACGACGACGACGAGGCCGAGGCGAGCGGGATCGCCGCCCGCGCGGCGCGGTTGATCGCGTCCGGCGTCCCCGCGAGCGAGATCGCGGTGCTGTACCGCACCAACGTGCAGTCGGAGGCATTCGAGCAGGCGCTGGCCGCCGCCGGCGTCGGTTACCAGGTGCGCGGTGGCGAGCGGTTCTTCGCGCGCCGGGACGTGCGGGACGCCCTGGTGCTGCTGCGGGGCGGGGCGCGGTCGGCCGACCCCGACGTGCCGCTGGGGCAGACCGTCCGGGACATCCTCACGTCCGTCGGCTGGTCCCCGCAGCCGCCCGCCGCGCGCGGTGCGGCGCGTGAGCGGTGGGACGCCATGCAGGCGCTCGTGGGTCTGGCGGACGACATGGTCGAGGCGCGCGGCGGGGCGACCCTCGCCGATCTGGTGGCCGAGCTCGACGACCGGGCCTCGGCGCAGCACGCCCCCACGGTCGACGGCGTGACCCTCGCGTCCCTGCACGCGGCCAAGGGCCTGGAGTGGGACGCGGTCTTCCTGGCGGGTCTGTCGGACGGTCTGCTCCCGATCTCGCTGGCGCAGACCGAGGTGGCCGTGTCCGAGGAGCGCCGCCTGCTCTACGTCGGCGTGACGCGTGCCCGACGGCACCTCGAGCTGTCCTACGCGGCGGCGCGCACCCCCGGGTCCCGGGCCAACCGCACCCGCTCGCGGTTCCTCGCCGGCCTGTGGCCGGGCGAGGAGCGGGACCGTGGCGCAGGACGGCGGACGTCGGCCGCCGCCGACCCCGCGGTCCTGGACCGGTTGCGGCGGTGGCGGGCCCACGTGGCCGACGAGCGCGGTGTCCCCGCGTTCCGGGTGCTCCCGGACGTCGCGCTGGAGGCGGTGGCCGCGGCCATGCCGACGGCGCAGGAGGACCTGCGGCACGTCCGTGGACTGGGGCAGACGCGGCTGCACGAGTACGGCGACGCCCTGCTCCGGGTGGTCGCCGGTGACGACCCGCAGGGTCCCGGACCAGTCGTGCGGACGAACTTCCGTTAATTGCTTGTGACGCCCGGACGGGCCGCCCTAGGGTGGTCACGTCCTTGTTCGCGGGGTGCTGCCGAAGAGGCGGGACCCGACCTGGAGAGGAGGTGGGTGCACTGATGGAGAGCAACATGATCGACATGTCGACGTTCGTCCGCGCGTACGCGCGTTCCCTCACGCCCACCGCCGGGACCTTCCAGGGGATCGCTCCGTCCGTCGCCGGGCTCGAGCGTCGTCCGCGTCCCGCGACGTCCCGCGTCGATCTGCACCCCAGGACTCCGTAGCAGCAGCCACACCAGGCAGGCCGCGGAGTCCGATCTCGGATCCGCGGCCTTTCTCGTCTCTCCGGTCTCACCGGGGCGAGCGGGCCCGATCCGGTACCCCCAGCTCACCTCGCAAGGACACCAGGAGGACATCGTGCGGCTCACCACGCTGCTCGACACCGTGAACCAGGGCGGCTCCGGCCCCTGGCCCGCCGGCAGCACCGCCACGACGGACGACCAGTTCGACCAGATGGTCGCCGACCTCATCCCGTGCCGTTCCCACGACGCCGAGCTCTGGTTCGCCGAGCGGCAGGCCGACGTGGAGCGGGCGAAGGCCCTGTGCCGCGAGTGCCCGATGATCCAGGGTTGCCTCGCGGGCGCCGTGGAACGCGCCGAGCCGTGGGGTGTGTGGGGCGGTCAGGTCTTCGTCGGCGGTGTCGTCGTGCCGACCAAGCGGGGCCGTGGCAGGCCGCGCAAGGACGCCTCGGCGGCCTGACGCGCCACGACGCGTGACCGGCACCGGCAGGACCCACCACCACGCCGGGTCGCGCGAGCTCACCGCTCGCGCGACCCGGCGTCCGTCATGTCCCCGGCGGCGCCACGGCGCGCGACGCCGGTGCGACCGGGGGAGCCAGGCACCCGCAGGCGGGGTGCGCCGACCAGCGGCGCTCCCGGTGCAGGAGGTCCGGCAGGGAGATCTCGACCGTCGTGCCCCGGAGCGCCGGTGCCGTCCCGGCCAGGAAGGCCAGGACGTGCGCGGCCGCGAGCGCGGCGCACGCACCGGCGAGCACGCCCACCTCACCGGCGTCCCGTGCGCCGGTGGTGACGGCTCCCAGGACCGTCGGCCAGCCCGGATCGGCGTCCGAGCGGTGCAGGTCGAGGCACCGGAGGCACGGGTCCGTCCCGGGCCGCACCAGCGGACCGACCGAGGCGTCCGCGAGCCGCAGGACCACCGACAGGTGCGTCACCTGCTCGCCGAGGAGCCGGACCGTGCGCAGCGGGTCCGCCGCCTGCTGCTCGACGACCACGACCAGGTCCGGCTCACCGTCGGTCGTCACCCGCGTCCCGGGCGCTGCCTCCCGCAGCGCGCGGGTCGCCGCCACGACCCGGGGCGTGCCGACGTCGGCCCACCGGTGCCCGCCCGCGACCACGTCGGGGGAGCGCACGGGGGCCTCGTCGTCGAGCAGCAGCGTGCCGACGCCCGCAGCGGCGAGGTGACGCGCCACGCCCAGCCCGGTCGGGCCGAGACCGACCACGCCGACGACCGCACCGGCCCGCCCGGCCACGACCTCGGGGCCGGCGCCGTCGGGGCGCAGCAGGGTCCACGCGGCGGCGTCCGCGGCGGCCGGCCCGTGCACGGCGCCCGTGGCGTCGGGGCGTGCCCGCGTCAGGCCGGCGTGTCGCAGGTCGTCGACCGTGGCGGCCACGGCGGCGGGGTCGGCGCCGGCGGTCCGCGCGAGGGCCGGCAGCGACGTCAGGTCGGTCGCGCCGTCGACGGCGGTCCACAGGCGCATCTCGGCGGCACTCAGGCCCACCAGGCGCACCGCCCAGCGGGGGTCGGTGCCCACCTGGACCTCGTCGGCGGCCCGCGGCAGCACACGCAGGCCCGGACGCAGCTGGACGGGGCGGGGGACGGGACCGGTCACCGCGCCACGATGGCACCGGGCGGCGTGCCGCCGCCGGCGTCGTCCACAGGTCCGGGGGCGGCCACCGGGATCGTCCCGACCGGCGTCCCGACGACGGCCGGGTCGAGGGCGCCCGCCCGTCGCCGATGCGTCGAGCCGGGACGTGTCGAGCCCTGATGCGTCGAGCCCGGATGCGACGAGCCCTGATGGTCGAGCCCGGACGCGACGAGGGCACCGTCGCGTGCGACGGTGCCCTCGTGGTCGTCGCGGTCGACCGCGACGGGGCGCTCTCAGGCCTTGCCGAGGATCCGGTTGAGCTTGGTGCCGCAGACGGGGCAGACGGCCTTCGCCATCCGGCGACCCGACTCGGAGACGACGACGTCGCCCTCCGTCTCCCGCTTCTCCTTGCACTTCACGCAGTAGAACTCGCCCGCCCAGGTGTCGGCCATGTGGTCCCTCCTCGTGCTCCTCACCGGGCGGTGGCATCGCGCCCGGGGCAGGGACCGTGACGGCCGCCGTGCGGTCACACAGTAGTGGCCGGTGCCCGTGGGCGGGTCGCTCAGGGCACGCGGCCTGGCGCGCACCGGGTGAAGCCGGGCGTCACGACACCGTGTGGCGGGTCGCGCGCGCTAGCGTGCGGGTGTGCCGACATCGCGCGAGGCGACGCCGCGCGATTCCGCACGCCGTGACCCCGGTGCCGCCGGACCGTCGCCCGACGCGCCGGCCCTGGGCCCCGCGGTCGAGGTGCGGCGCTCGCGCCGTCGTGCCCGGACCGTCAGCGCCTGGCGCGAGGGCGGGCGGACCATCGTCGCGATCCCCGCGCGCTTCACGCGCGCGCAGGAGCGCGAGTGGGTCGGGCGCATGGTGGACCGCCTCGCCGCCCAGGACCGCCGGCGTCGTCCGTCCGACGACCAGCTGGTCGCGCGCGCCACCGAGCTGTCCCGCCGCTACCTCGGCGGCCGTGCGGTGCCGAGCAGCGTCCGGTGGTCGTCGAACCAGGGGCGCCGCTGGGGCTCGTGCACCCCCGCGGACGGGACCATCCGGATATCCGACCGGGTCCAGGGCATGCCGCGCTGGGTGCTGGACTACGTCCTGCTGCACGAGCTGGCGCACCTGCTGCAGCCGGGTCACGGCGAGGCGTTCTGGGCCGAGCTGATCACCTACCCGCACACCCAGCGCGCCCGCGGGTTCCTCGAGGGGTGCGCGTTCACGCGGGACGGGCACGAGCAGGGCGACGAGCCGGACGAGCCGGGCACCGACGACACCGACGCGCCCGCCGACGACCTCTGAGCCGGACGGCTCACCGGGCAGGTCAGCCTGCGGGGGTCCCAGGGGTCCCCTCGTCGCCGTCGGGCGCGGCACCGCCCGCGCCGGCCGCGTCGTCGAGGATCTGCGCCAGGGCGCGGTCGAGGTCCGCGGACTCGTCGACCGCCGCCTCGCGACGTGCGTCGTAGCCCTGGGGGTCGTCGAGGTCCGCGGGGGTCGGGACGAGGTCGGGGTGCTCCCACACGGCGTCGCGCCCGGCGGTACCGCGCGTGGCGGTCAGGTGCGCCCACACGGTCGCCGCGTCGCGCAGCCGCCGGGGCCGCAGCTCGAGGCCCACGAGGCTGGCGAACGTCTGCTCCGCGGGACCGCCGGCGGCGCGCCGACGGCGCACCATCTCCCGCAGCGGCACGGTGTGCGGCAGGTGCGGGGTCGCGGCCGTGGTCGCGACCTCGTCGACCCAGCCCTCGACGAGCGCGAGGGCGTGCTCCAGGCGGGCGAGGGCGGCCTGCTGCGCGGGCGTCGTCTGCGGGGCGAACACACCGCCCGACAACGCCTCCTGCAGCGCCGCGGGGTCGCTCGGGTCGATCGACGACACGGCGTCCTCGAGCTGGTCGACGTCGATCGCGATGCCGCGGGCGTACTCGGCGACCGCGTCGAGGAGGTGCGCGCGCAGCCAGGGGACGTGCGCGAAGAGCCGGTTCGCTGCCGCCTCGCGCAGCGCGAGGTAGAGCCGCACCTCCTCGACCGGGACGTCCAGACCCTCCGCGAAGGCGTCGACGTTGGCCGCGACCAGCGCGGGGGAGGGCCGCTCGAGCAGCGGCAGGCCGATGTCGGTGGTGCCGAAGACCTCACGCGCCAGGGTGCCCGCGGCCTGGCCGACCTGCAGGCCGAAGACCGCGGAGCCCAGACCGCGCAGCAGCTGGGCGGGGTCGGCCATGCCGGGCGGCAGCCCCGGCGGCAGGCCGCCGGGAAGACCCTCGCCGAGCTCGCCGATGGCGGGACCGAGCGCGTCGGCCAGCGCGGCCGAGAGCGACGCCGCGACCGGCTCGGTGAGCGTGCGCCACGTGGGCAGCGTCGCCTCCACCCACTCGGCGCGGCTCCAGGCGTGGGCGGTGCCCGCGGCCGGCGGGAGCTCGGTCGCCGCGTCGAGCCACAGCTCGGCGACCGACAGCGCGTCGCTGACCTCCTTCACGCGGCCGGGAGACAGCGCGGGGTCACCGCCGGCCGCGGCCTGCTGGCGGGCCAGGTCGTGGGCCATCTCCCAGTTCACGGGCTCGTCGCCGGACGTCGCGAGCATGCGCTGCACCTGGCCCAGCGCCTGCTGGAGCGCGACGGGGTCGGTGGGCAGGCCGGACCCGGCCGCCAGCGCGGCGGGGTCGACACCCATCGCGCGCATCTCACGGATCGCGTCGTCCGCCGCGGGACCGAGCATCGCGCGCAGCATCTGCTCCCACTGCTGCGGACCGGTCGCGTCGGGTCCGTCGGGGGAGGGGACGTCGGGGCTCATGCGGGCCTCCTGACTGGCCGGGGAGCACCACGGTAACCGCGTGTCGGCCCACCCCGGGCGGTGGCTGCGCCCGGTTCGCTCACGGCGCACACGGCCGGTGCGGCCCGGTGCGACCGCGGTGGGGGATGATCGTGCACGTGCTCGACGAGAAGCCCACCGGCCCGGCCGACGACCCGGGACCGCGCGACCCGCAGGACGTGACCGAGGTCGCCGCGCCGCCGCACGGCACCGACTCCGCGCGCGAGGCCGGTGACCCGGCCGCGGACGGCACCGACCCCGCGGACCTCGAGCAGCTCGAGCCCGCACCCCCCTCGCCCCGCGCGATCGTGCTGTCGCTCGGCACCCTCGTCGCGGCGGTGCTGGTCGGGGTCCTGGTCGTGATCCCCGCGCCGTACGCGGTCAACGGGCCGGGGCCGACCAAGGACGTGCTCGGTGAGGTCGAGGGTGACCCGCTGATCGAGGTGTCCGGCGCCGAGACCTACCCGTCCACGGGCGAGCTGCTCCTCACCACGATCTCGGGCGTCGGGGGCCCGGGCTACCCCGCCCGGCTGCTCAACGTGCTGGGCGGCTGGATCTCGCCGGACTCCGTGGTCCGCCCGGTGGAGTCCGTGTACCCGCAGGACGTCTCGCAGGAGGAGCTCGACGAGTCGAACGCCGGTCTCATGGTGTCGTCGCAGGAGAACGCGGTCGTCGCGGCGCTCACCGAGCTCGGCTACGAGGTGCCCGCGACGCTGGTCGTCGCCGGCACCGTCGAGGGCACGGACGCCGAGGGCAAGCTCGAGGAGGGGGACGTCCTGACGGCGCTCGACGGCGAGCCGCTGCCCGACTACCAGACCCTGGTGAGCGCGCTGCAGGAGGTCGAGCCGGGCTCGACCGTGACGCTCACGGTCAACCGGCACTCGCGGACCGTCGACGTGCCCATCGTCACGGGGGAGCGCGAGGGCGGGGGTGCGCAGATCGGCGTGTTCATCGACCCGTCGTTCGACATGCCGATCGACGTCAGCATCAACATCGAGGGCATCGGCGGGCCCAGCGCGGGCACGATGTTCGCGCTCGGCCTCGTCGACCTGCTGACACCCGAGGACGAGGTCGACGGCGAGGTCGTCGCCGGCACGGGGACGATCGACGTGACCGGTGCCGTGGGACCGATCGGCGGGATCCGCCAGAAGCTGGCCGGTGCGGTCCGGGACGGCGCCACGTGGTTCCTGGCGCCGTCGGCGAACTGCGACGAGGTCGTCGGGCACGTGCCCGACGGGCTGCGCGTGGTCGAGGTGTCCACGCTGCGCGAGGCGCGCGAGGCCATGGTCGCGATCGGTGCGGGCACCGGCGACGACCTGCCCACCTGCACGGCGGACTGAGCGTCCCGGACGCCCCGGACGTCCCGGCCCGGCGGGGCCGGCGGGGTCAGGCCAGCGTCGCGCGCACGGCCTCGACGAGCCCGGGCACCAGGTCGGGCCCCTGGCCCACCGCGTCGTCGCTGTCGTGCGCGCGGGTGCGCACGGCGCACCACGCCGGTCCGTCGCGGAGCACGCCCACCGCCAGGCGGACGTCCTGCCGCTGCGGGTGCGCCAGCAGCGCCGCCAGCGCCTGGTCGGGGTCGGCCGGGAGGTCCTCCTCCACGCCCGGCGGCAGCACCACGCGCTCCACCGTGACCGCGGCACCGTCCACCGTCGGGGGCCACGTCAGGCCGCCGAGCAGCTGCTCGAGGTCCTCGGCGGCCGGCAGGCCCTCCTGCTCGATCGACGTCAGGTGCTGGTCGTCGGCGCGTGCGGCGGCGAGCACGTCGGGCGTCAGCTGGTCGGCCAGACCGGGCTCGGCGTCGAGCGCGCTCTGCGTGCGGACCAGGGCGAAGACGCGCACGGGCGCGTCCCAGCCGGCGGCGGCGACGTGGTGCTCGATCTCGCGGACGGCGTCGGCCAGCGCGCGGCGGGCGCGGGCCTCGGCCGACGTGTCGGTGGGCTGCGGCGGGGTGGGGGGCGTGCTCACGCGCCCCATCGTCCCACCCGTGTGGGAACCTGGGACGCGCCGCGCCCGTTCGCATGGTGGGCGCGCCATGCGCCCGTCGCCCGACGACCCACGAGGACCGCAACGCCGTGACCTTCGCCTCCCCACCCCGCCCTCGACCTGTCGCGCCGCGCCGCCGCGGCCCCCTGGTCCCGACACTGATCACCCTGGCCGTGCTCGCGGTGCTGCTCCTGGTGCTCGCGCAGGTGTGGACCGAGGTGCTGTGGTTCTCCCAGCTCGGGTTCGTCGAGGTCCTGCGCACCGAGTGGCTGACGCGTGCGCTGCTGTTCGTGCTCGGGTTCGCGATCATGGCCGCAGGCGTCGGCTTCTCGCTGAGCTACGCCTACCGTGCGCGTCCCGTCTACGCGCCGTCCACGCAGGAGCAGGCCAACCTCGACCAGTACCGCGAGGCCATCGAGCCGCTGCGTCGGCTGGTGCTCGTGGTCGGGCCGGTCGTGCTGGGGCTCTTCGCCGGCGGTGCCGCCTCCCAGCAGTGGAGCACCGTCCAGCTGTGGCTCAACGGCGGCGAGGTCGGCGAGACCGATCCGCAGTGGGGCATCGACCTGGGCTTCTACCTCTTCACGCTGCCGGCGCTGCGGTTCGTCGTGTCGTTCCTCATGGCGGTGCTGGTGCTGTCCACGGTGGCGGCGGTGGCGACCCACTACCTGTACGGCGGTCTGCGGATCGGCGGCGGCGCCGGCGCGCCGCGCACCACCCGCGCCGCCCGCGTGCACCTGTCGGTGCTGGGTGCGCTGGTGCTGCTGGCCATCGCGGCGGGCTACTGGCTGGACCGGTACTCGATCCTCACCAAGCAGCAGACCGGTGAGCAGCGCTGGCAGGGCGCGGGCTTCACCGACGTCCACGCCGTGATCCCGTCCAAGGCGATCCTCGCGGTCGCCGCGGTCGTCGTGGCCGGCGCGTTCATCGCGACGGCGTTCACCGGCAACTGGCGGCTGCCGGCCATCGGGGTGGGCCTCATGGTCGTCGCGGCGGTCGTCGTCGGCGGCGTGTACCCCGCGGTCGTCCAGAGGTTCCAGGTCCAGCCGAACCAGCAGGACGCGGAGCAGGAGTACATCCAGCGCAACATCGACGCGACGCTCGCGGCCTACGACCTCGAGGACGTGGAGACCAGCGAGTACGACGCGAAGGTCACGGCGGAGCCGGGCGCGCTGCGCGAGAACGCGCAGACCACCGCGTCGATCCGTCTGCTCGACCCGAACATCGTGTCGCCGTCGTTCAAGCAGCTGCAGCAGATCCGTGGCTTCTACAACTTCCCGGACTCGCTGTCGGTGGACCGCTACACGATCGACGGCGAGAGCCGCGACACGGTCATCGCGGTCCGCGAGCTCGACCTCGAGGGGCTCAACGCCGCCCAGCGCAACTGGACCAACGACACCACGGTCTACACCCACGGGTTCGGTGTCGTCGCCGCGTACGGCAACACCCGCGGTGCCCGGGGTGCCCCGGCCTTCTGGGAGGGCGGGATCCCGTCGGTGGGGCAGCTCGGCGAGTACGAGCCGCGCATCTACTTCGGCCAGTCGTCGCCCGAGTACTCGATCGTCGGCGGGCCGGAGGACTCCGACGGCTGGGAGTTCGACTACCCGGACGACGACACGGGCACCGGCTCCGTGCCCTTCCGCTTCCCGACGCAGGACGTCTCGGCCGGTCCCACGGTCGGTGGCCTGTGGCACAAGGTGCTGTACGCGCTGAAGTTCGGCGACGAGCAGATCCTGTTCTCCGAGCGCGTGAACGAGAACTCGCAGATCCTGTACGACCGCGACCCGCGGGACCGCGTCGCCAAGGTGGCGCCGTACCTCGACCTCGACGGGCGGGTGTACCCGGCCGTGGTCGACGGGCGCGTGAAGTGGATCATCGACGGGTACACCACCTCGGACCAGTACCCCTACGCCGCGGTGCGTTCCCTCGAGGACGCGACGACGGACTCCCTGACGGAGCGCAGCAGCACCGTGCAGGCGCTGCTGCCCAAGCAGGTCAACTACATCCGCAACTCGGTGAAGGCCACGGTGGACGCGTACGACGGGTCGGTCGACCTGTACGCGTGGGACACGGAGGACCCGATCCTCAAGGCGTGGACGAAGGTGTTCCCGACGTCCCTGCAGCCGATGTCCGAGATCTCGGCGGACCTGATGAGCCACCTCCGGTACCCGGAGGACCTGTTCAAGGTCCAGCGGGCGCTGCTCGGGCAGTACCACGTGACGAGCGCGTCGGAGTTCTTCTCCGGCAACGACTTCTGGCAGAACCCCGCCGACCCGACGGTCACGAGCACGGACGTGCCCCAGCCGCCGTACTACCTCACCCTGCAGATGCCGGGCGAGGACGAGGCGTCGTTCTCGCTGATGTCGACGTTCATCCCGGGAGGTGGCAACGCCCGCAACGTCCTGACGGGGTACCTGGCGGTCGACGCCGAGGCCGGGAACACCGCGGGGCAGGTCTCGGAGACGTACGGCAAGATGCGTCTGCTCGAGCTGCCGCGTGACTCGACGGTGCCCGGTCCGGGCCAGGCGAGCGCCAACTTCACCGCCGACCCGACGGTGTCGAACGAGCTGAACATCCTGCAGCGCGGTGACTCCACGGTGCGGCGCGGCAACCTGCTGACGCTGCCGGTGGGCGGTGGTCTGCTCTACGTCCAGCCGGTGTACGTGCAGGCCGCGAGCGGCACCACGTTCCCGCTGCTGCAGCGCGTGCTGGTGTCCTTCGGCGACAAGATCGGGTTCGCCGAGACCCTCGACGGCGCGCTCGACCAGGTGTTCGGCGGCGACTCGGGGGCGGACGCCGGTGACGCCGGGGCCGAACCGGTGATCCCGCCGGACGTCGCCGACGAGGGTGAGGAGGCGGACGGGTCGACCGCGGCCCCGACGCCGGCGCCCACGTCCGAGGCGACGTCGCAGCCCGCGCCGGACGCGGACGCCCGCACGGCGCTCGACGAGGCACTGCAGCGCGCGCAGCAGGCCATCGTCGACGGGGAGGCCGCCCTGGCCGACCGCGACTTCGCGAAGTACGGCGAGGCGCAGGACCGTCTCGACCAGGCGATCGCGGACGCCATCGCCGCGGAGGAGCGTCTGGCGGGCTGACCGCTTACCGACGACGCCCGTCGCGCCCGCCGTCACCGGTGGGCTCGGCGGGCGTCGTCGTACCCGGCGTCGTCGCGCCCGGCGCTGTCGCGGCTGTCGCGATGTCGGTGGTCCCTGCGACCCTCGGACCATGACGTCGGAGAAGCGCGTGCTGGCGCAGTACCTCGCCGCGGCGCTCGTGTGGGGCTCGAGCTTCCTGTTCATGAAGGTCGCGCTGGACGGGCTGTCGCCGACGCAGGTCGCGTCGGGGCGGTTGTGGCTCGGTGCGCTCGCGATGCTCGTCGTCATGGTGGTGCTGCGTCGGCCGTGGCCGCGCGGGTGGCGCACGTGGGGCCACCTCGCCGTGCTCGGCGTCCTGCTGTGCGTGGTGCCGTTCGAGCTGTTCGCGTGGGCGGGGCAGTACCTGGCCTCCGGGCTCTCGAGCATCCTCAACGCCACGACGCCGCTCATGACGTCGCTGGCCGTGGCCGCGGTGCTGCCGGCCGAGCGGCTGACCGCGCGGCAGCGGCTCGGGCTGGCCGTCGGCGGGCTCGGGGTGGTGGTCGTCATGGCCCCGTGGACGTACGTGGGGGCCGGCGCGGTCGACGCCTCGCTGCCTGCCGTTCTCGCGTGCTTGGGCGCCACCGCGTGCTACGGCCTGGGCATGACGTACCTGCGGCGGTTCGTGATGCCGCTCGGTCTGCCGGCCGAGACCGTCGCCGCCGGGCAGATCGGTGTCGGCGCGCTGCTGGTCCTCCTCGCCGCACCGGTGGTCGCCACCGGCCCCGTGACGCTGACGTGGCCCATCGTGCTGTCGATGGTCGCTCTCGGGGCACTCGGCACCGGCATGGCCTACGTGTGGAACACCCGCGTCGTCGTCGCCTGGGGCGCGCAGCGCGCGTCCACGGTCACGTACCTGACCCCGGTCGTCGGCGTGGTGCTGGGCATCCTCGTGCTGGGGGAGCGGCTGCACTGGTACGAGCCGGTCGGCGGCCTGCTCGTGGTGCTCGGCGTCGTGGTCGCGCAGCGCGCCGCACGGCGGCCCGCAGCGGCCCGTCCCGCGCCGCCGGCAGCCCCCGTGACGGCCGTCACCACGTCTGACCAGGGATCGGATTTGGACGCCCGGCCGACCTGACGTATGGTTATCAAGCCGACGCGGGGTGGAGCAGCTCGGTAGCTCGCTGGGCTCATAACCCAGAGGTCGCAGGTTCAAATCCTGCCCCCGCTACAAGAAGACGAAGGCCCGGACCTGATGGTCCGGGCCTTCGTCGTTGGTGCGGGGCCTCGTGCGTGGCCACGGGGAGAGCACAGCGCAGATGGCCGTCGGGTGACGGCTGCGAGAATCTCTCCGAGGCATTGACGCCGACGCTGGACGAACTGCCAGGATGCTCCCTGTTCGCCCCGACGCGCCTCGCCGCACGCGGACGCCGTGACGGGGGCACCTCCCTCCCGGGGTCGGTGGTCCGGGGTACCTGGAGGGACCGCATGAACGCGTTCGTGGGCTCGTCGCCGCCACCGGGGTTCGATCTCGTCGTCCTCTCCGTGTTCGTGGTGGGCATGGCGGTGGCCGCACTGGTGGGCGACTGGAGGTCCGGCCGTCGCCTCGTGCGGGCACGCCGGGTCGTCGGGGCCGACGGGCCGGGGTGGACGTCGACCTGGGCGCGACCCACGCCGGAGCAGGTGGAGGCCCTCGAGGCGGCGGGTTTCTGGGACGACCGGTCGCTCGTCTTCGCGTACGGCGCGCAGGGCGTGCGGCTGTGGCGACCGGAGGGTGCCCACGAGATCCTGCACATCGCGCGTGAGGACATCGCTGCCCTGCGTGCGCAGGACGTGCGGGACACGCGGCACCGGGTGCGCCCGGGGCTGACCGTCGTGCGGAAGGACGGCGTGCAGCACGAGTTCATCCTGCTCACGAGGTGGGGCCGGCCGCTGAGCCGCGCCCCCGGCAGAGGTCACGAGAAGGTGGCTGCGGACATCGGCGCCGTCCTCGGGATCCCGGCGGCGTCGCCCGCCTGACCGGTGCGTCTCCGCTGCGTCGCGGTGACCACCGCGCCCCGTCCGTGCCCCGAGCTCACCTTCGGGGCGGTCAGGCGCGCAGGATCTTCTCCATCGGTCGTCCCTTCGCCAGCTCGTCGACGAGCTTGTCGAGGTACCGGATCCGGCGCATGAGGGGGTCCTCGACGTCCTGCACGCGTACGCCGCAGACCGAGCCGGTGATCAGGGACGCCGCGGGGTTCAGGTCGGCGGCGCCGAAGAAGTCCTCGAACGTCGTGCCGGCCTCGACGTGCTCGTGCAGGGTCGGCCCGTCGAACCCCGTGAGCCAGGTGATGACCTCGTCCACCTCGGCGCGCGTGCGGCCCTTGCGCTCCGCCTTGGCGACGTAGAGCGGGTAGACCGCGCCGAACGCGGTGGTGAAGATCCGGCTCACGGGTCGAGGCTAGCGTCGGCGGGTCGCGCGCGCGTCAGGGCAGCACCGGACGGGGCACGCGGTCACCGGCCCGCGCGGGGTCCAGCGGTACGGGGCTCACCAGCACGGCCGGCCCGCGGTGCAGCACCCCGTCGGTGAGCGGCCGGCAGCGCACGCCCCCGCGACCGCCGCGCAGGGCCGGGTGCGCCCCGGGCGCCAGCGCACGGTCCATCCACGCGCACGGGTTCGCGAACCGGCCGACGCGCAGCCGCACGGCGTCCCCGTCCGACTCCAGCACGACCTCCTGGCCGACCAGCGGGGTGAGGTGCGCGCCCCGGAGCACCACGTTGCGCCGCGCGAGCATCGGGTCGAACCGCGGCACCCCGAGCTCGGCCGACACCGCGTCGAGCGCCTCGACCGCGATCAGCGTCACCGACGCGTCCAGGTGCACGGCCCTGCCGTAGAACCGGTCCCCGACGATGCCCTTGTCGGCGACGACCCGCGCGTGCTCCGCGTCGCGCGTGGGGACGTCGGCGGCGCCGTCGCGGGGCCGGCCGAAGTACGCGTGCTCCGGCGACACGAGCAGGTGCAGGATCTCGACGTCGTACCGGTGCAGCGGGTCCACGCGACGAGTCTCACCGACGCCCCGGACGCACGCGCGCGCACGCCCGCGCGCGGCCCTACTCTGTGCGGTGGCGTGCGCACGGGCGCGCGATGACGGCACGGACGAAGGTGGCACATGGCTGGCGGTCTGGCGGCACTCCTCGACGACATCGCGGCGCTCGCGAAGCTGGCGGCCGCGTCGGTCGACGACGTGAGCGCGGCGGCGGGGCGTGCGAGCGCCAAGGCCGCCGGGGTGGTCATCGACGACACCGCGGTGACGCCGCGCTACGTGCAGGGTGTGACGGCCAACCGCGAGCTGCCGATGATCTGGAAGATCGCGAAGGGGTCGCTGCGCAACAAGCTGCTGTTCATCCTCCCGGCGGCGCTGCTGCTCAGCCAGTTCCTGCCGTGGCTGCTCACGCCCATCCTCATGGTGGGCGGCACGTACCTGGCGTTCGAGGGCACCGAGAAGCTGTGGGAGGCGGTCAGCGGCAAGCACCACGAGAAGCCGCAGGTCACGGCGCCCGAGCAGGGACCGGAGGCGGAGTCCCGGATGGTCGGCGGCGCGATCCGCACGGACTTCATCCTGTCGGCCGAGATCATGGTGATCGCGCTCAACGAGGTCGCCGACGAGGGGCTGCTGTCGCGCGCGATCATCCTCGTCGTCGTCGCGCTCGCCATCACCGCGGTCGTCTACGGCGTGGTGGCGCTGATCGTGAAGATGGACGACATCGGCCTGCGGCTCGCGCAGACGCGCAACGGCGCGTCGGCGGCGCTCGGGCGCGGGCTCGTCACCGCGATGCCGAAGGTGCTGGCGGTCCTGTCCACGGTGGGCATCGCGGCGATGCTGTGGGTCGGCGGGCACATCCTGCTGGTCGGCATCGACGAGCTCGGCTGGCACGGCCTGTACGACGTGGTGCACCACCTCGAGGAGGCCGTGCACGGCGTCGCCGGCGTCGGCGGCTTCCTCGCGTGGCTGGTCAACACCGCCGCGTCGGCGCTGCTCGGCCTGGTCGTGGGTGCGGTGGTCGTGCTCGTCATGCACCAGGTGCACAGATGGCGGCACCGGGGCGCCGCCGCGGGCGACGCCGCAGCCGAGCACTGACGGTCCAGACCAGCGCCGGCTCAGTCGGTCGAGGGCCCGAACCGCTCGGCCCGCACCGACCGCGGGTCGTGGCCCAGCACCAGCAGCATGCGGGTCATCGCCTCGACGAACCCGGTGGGGCCGCAGACGTAGCAGACGGGTCCCAGGTCGGCCGGCCACCCGTGGCGGGCGAGGTCACGCAGGCCGATACGAGCCGGCGCCCGCGGCGCGTCCGGGGGAGCGGCGCGGGTGAACCACACGTCGGTCTCGACGCCGTCGAGCCCCGGCGCGGTCAGCTCGTCGAGGAACAGTGCGTCCGTGGGCATGCGCACCGAGTACAGGACGCGGACGGGCGTGCGGTCCTGCGCGGACCGTCGGGCGCGGACCATCGCGACCAGCGGTGCGACGCCCGACCCGCCGGCCAGCAGCAGCACCGGGGCACCGCCCGCGGTGCCCGGCTCCCACACGAACCATCCGCCCACCGGTCCGCGCACCTCGATCCCGGCGCCGACGGGCAGGTCGTCCACCAGGTACGGGGAGACCTCGCCGCCCGTGACCCGCTGCACCGTGATCTGCACCAGCCCCGGTCGCGCCGGGTCCGTCGGGGCGCTCACCGAGTACGCCCGCGACGCGGTGTACCCGTCGGCGGCCGTCAGGCGCAGGTCCACGTGCTGCCCGGGGCGGTGCCCGGGCCATCCCGGCACGTCGAGCACGAGGGTGCGGGCCGTCGCCGTCTCCGGCCAGGCGTCCACGACGCTCGCCACGCACCAACCGCCGGCGCACGCGAACCGTTCACCGAGGGGTGCGGGACTGCGCGCGGTCGCGGCGGCGTCGGTCGCGGTCACGGGTCGCCCTGGTAGCGCTGCTCGCGCCAGGGGTCGCCGTAGTCGTGGTACCCGTACCGCTCCCAGAACCCGCGCTGGTCGTCGTGCAGGAGCGTGAGCGAGCGGACCCACTTGGCGGACTTCCACAGGTACAGGTGCGGCACCAGCAGCCGGGCGGGGCCGCCGTGCACGGGATCCAGCGGGCGTCCGTCGTACGTGTGCGCGATCCACGCCCGGCCGCCCAGCAGGTCCGCGAGCGGCAGGTTCGTGGTGTACCCGCCGTAGCAGCCGACCAGCGCGTACTGCGCGACGGACGGCACGTCGGCCAGCAGCACGTCGAGGCCGACACCCCGCCACCGGGTGCCGAACTTCGACCACCGGGTCACGCAGTGCAGGTCCACCACGGCGTCGTCCTGGGGCAGTGCCATGAGGTCGGCCCACGACCAGCTGAAGGTCGCGTGGTCCTCGGTGCGGACGTCGAGCCGCCAGTGCGCCGTGTCGATGTTCGGCGTCGGGCCGGCCGACAGCACGGGGAAGTCGTGCACCTCGTACTGGCCGGGCGGCAGCGCGACGCCGGACACGCGGGGACGGCCCCGGAATCCCGGGGTCAGGCCCGTCGGGTCCACGCCCGATGCGTCGCTCGGCGTCACGGGACCATGGAACACCCGCGGCTGCACCGCGCGACACCCCCGGGCGGCAGCCGGTCGCGGCAGCCGTGCTCCCGGTGGCCGGTGGCATAGTGGGCGTCGGACGACCGGCGCACGAACGGAGTGATGTGGCCAGGCAGCGCAAGGAACGCCTCGACGCGACGGCGTGGCTCGCGAAGCACCTCGTGGGGCCCGCCCAGGTGACCGACCCTCGCGTCCCGGGCCGCGGCACGAACGAGGCCGAGCGGGCACGCGAGGGTGAGCTGCGCGGTGGGTTCGAGCGGGTGCGGGACGCGTCGGGGCGTGTGTACCTCGTGGCGCGGGACGACGCCCCCGACGCCTGAGGGCCCGGCCTTCAGGGTGCGACGAGCCGCAGCCGCCGGTCCGACAGGCTCAGCCGTACCGCCTGGCCCCAGGTCGCGGTGAGCCGGTCCGCCTCCAGCCCGTCGCCGAACAGCACCAGCGCGTCGGACTCGACGACGATCGTCAGCTCCTCGCGGGCCGCCAGGAGCCCCGCGGTGCGGCTCACGCCGGTGGTGGGCGAGGGCCACGCCTCGCGCACGAACCAGGCGAGCGTGAGCTCGGTCGGCCGGGGCAGGGGCGGGGCGTCGTCCCGTCCGCGCGCGAGCGAGGTCGCCCAGCCGGTCGCACCGGTCCCGGTGGTGACGACCACCCCCGACGACGACTGCCGCTCGTCGCCGTCAGGGGACGTCAGTCGGTACCGGGCCGACTGGTGACCGCTGTCGCCGAGGTACACCTCGTTGAGGGCGTCGAGCGACGTGCCGTCGTCGAGGGCGGCGCGCACGAGCGCCCGGTCCTCGATGCGCGCGGACCCGCGCACGACGTCCCCCAGCACGCCGGCCACCTGCGCGGCGACGTGCCGCACGAGGACCCCGGCGTTGTGCCCCGGCTCAGGGTCGACGCCGACGACCGGCTGGTCGCGCAGGTACTTCGCCGTGTTGGCGACCAGCCCGTCGGGTCCCACGACGAGGCAGACGTCCTGCGGGTCGAACGCGAACCGGTGCAGGTCGCCGCGCTCGACGTCGCCGCGCCGCCAGTCCGTCGGCACGGCCGCCCGGACGGTGCGCAGCGCGTCGGCGAGCGCGTCGTGGCGCCCCTGCACGTCGGCCAGGTCCCGCCCACGGCTGCGCAGGAAGAACTCGACCTGGCCGCGGGTGCCGTGGCGGTCCACCAGCTCCTCGAGCTCGGAGCGACGGTGGACCACCACCGCGCGGGGTGCGAGCGGCACGTCACTCACCCCGCCGGGCGGTCAGCGCGCTCAGTGCGCCGGTGAGCATGTCGGGCGTGACCGTCACCTGCCCGATCGCCGGCAGGTGCGCGGCCAGCTCGCGCAGGGCGACAGCCAGCAGGACGCCCTGCTCGACGTCGGCGAGCGCGGCCATGCGGGCGCGCTCGGCGGCGCCCTCGGCCTCGCCCTGGAGCCGGGTGGCCTCGGCCGTCGAGGTCGCGTGCAGCTGGCGGCGCTCGGACTGGCTGCGGGCCTCGATGAGCGCGGCGGCCGCGGCCTCGTCGGCCCGGGTGCGGGCGTTGGTGCCCTCCTGCGTGACGAGGTGCTGCTCGCGGGTCGCCAGCTCGATGCGGTTGGTGAGCTCGTTCTCCGCGATGGCCCGCTCCCGCTCGACGGCCAGGGCGCGGCGCTCGAACGTCGAGCGGTCCGCCTCCGACTGTGCGGCCTCCCGCGCCGGCGTCTGCAGCGCGCGCTCCAGGTCGGCGTCGGCCCGCACCGAGCTGATGCGGGCGCCGAGGACGCGCAGGCCGGTGGCGGCCACGCGCTTGTCCGCCACCAGCGCTGCGGTGACCTGCTGACGCAGCGGGCCGGCGCCCGACGAGACGGCTTCGCGCAGCGTCGCGCCGGCGAGCGCGTCCATGACGTGGCCGGCGGCCAGCTCGCCGAGCAGCTGCCCGACCTGCTGCAGCGGCTCGCCGGTCCACCGCCCGGTGGCGGGGTCGATGCTGAAGTCGAGGCGCTGGGCCACGACCTCGGGGTTCTCGAAGCGGTAGCTGACGGTGACCTGCGCGGTGACGTCCTGCAGGTCGGCGGTGCGCGCGTGCGCCACGAGCGGCAGCTCGCGGTCGTCGACGGGCACCTCCGACAGCACCGCCGTCAGGGGCCGGAACCAGAACGCCAGGCCGACGCCCGAGCGGCGCAGCGTGCCGTCCCGCAGCTGCATGACGTGGGCCGTGGGGGTCGAGCGCAGGTGCCGCACCCCGGGGTAGCGCGTGATGGTCGCCATGTCTCCTCCTTCTTTGTCGTCACGGCGACGATAAAGCAGGGCCTGGTATCTCGTCAACGTGACGAGATATGGTCGGGGCATGACGCTCCCTGGCTACGACGCCGCCTCCTACCCGCCGTTCGCGGTCACGGTCGACCTCGTCGTCCTCACGTTGCGGGGTGACGTCCTGCACGTGCTGCTCGTGGAGCGCGGCGCTGACCCGTGGCGGGGCGCCTGGGCGCTGCCCGGCGGGTTCGTGCGCCCGGACGAGGGCCTCGACGCCGCGGCCGAGCGCGAGCTGTCGGAGGAGACGGGCGTGCGCGACGTCCCCGGCCACCTCGAGCAGCTCGCGTCCTACGGCGACCCGGACCGCGACCCCCGCATGCGGGTCGTCTCGGTGGCGTACCTGGCGTTGGCGCCCGACCTGCCGGAGCCGCACGCCGGCAGCGACGCCGCGCGTGCCGCCTGGGTGCCGGTCACCGACGCGCAGCGCCTGCCCCTCGCGTTCGACCACGCGCGCGTGCTGACCGACGGGCTCGAGCGTGCCCGCGCCAAGCTCGAGTACAGCCCGCTCGCCGCCGCGTTCTGCGGGCCCGAGTTCACGGTCGCCGACCTGCGGCGTGTCTACGAGGCCGTGTGGGGCCGGGCGCTGGACCCGCGCAACTTCCACCGCAAGGTCACCGGCGTACCGGGCCTGCTGGTCGACACCGGGCGCACCCGCTCCGAGGGGCGGGGTCGCCCCGCCACCCTCTACCGGCTCGGCGACGTCACCACCCTGCACCCGCCGATCACGCGGGACTGACCTGTCACCGCCCCAGCGGCAGGCTCCGCGACGTCAGGTCGTGCGGCGTGCCGAACCGGTGCGCCGTGACGCTGACCGCCTGCTCGCGCAGGAACGGCAGCAGCTCGACGCGACCCGCCTCGGTCACGGGGTGGTCCCACACCGCGACGTCGGGACGCCCACCGGTGGCCCGGGCGACGTCCGCCGCGGCCCCGCCGACGAGCCGGACGCGGCCGCCGGGCAGCGCGCCGACGCGGGTGGACCACGCCGTGTCGTCCTCCACGTGCACGGCACCGAGCGCGGCAGCCGCGGACGCCAGGCGCGGCGGGAGGTCCGCAGGGATCGACACGACCACCCGCGCCCCGGCCGCCGCAGCCGCCGCCAGGACCCGCACGACGTCGGCCGGGGGCGCGTCCGCGGCCTGCCGCACCAGCACCGGCTCGGGCACGGGCAGGTGGCGCAGCACGTTGCGCTCGCAGGCCAGCGCGCTGACGTCGCGCGCCGCGAACAGGTCCGACCGGGCGGCGGCGTCGCTGCGGGCCGCGCGCTCGACGCGGTCGGCGTCCGGGCTCGCCAGCTCGGCGCGGGCTGCGGCGACCAGCGCGGCCGCCGCCGCGGCCACGGGTGCCGTGCTCGTGGCGGGGGCCGAGGCCCACGACCCCAGCCCGACCAGGTAGCTCGGGCCACCGGCCTTGGTGCCGGGGCCCACGGCCGACCGCTTCCACCCGCCGAACGGCTGACGCCGCACGATCGCGCCGGTCGTCCCGCGGTTCACGTAGAGGTTGCCTGCCTGCACGCGGTCGAGCCACGTGGCGATCTCGTCGGCGTCCAGGCTGTGCAGGCCCGACGTCAGCCCGTAGTCGACGTCGTTCACCACGTCGACCGCCTCGTCGAGAGTCGCCGCGGTCATGACGCCGAGCACGGGCCCGAAGTACTCGGTGCGGTGCGTGCGCGCCCCGCGCCGCACCCCGGTGACCACGCCGGGGGTCCACAGGCGGCCGGCGTCGTCGAGCCGGCGCGCGGCCAGCGCCCACGCCTGACCCGGCTCGAGGTCCGTCAGGCCTGTGAGCAGCTTGCCGCCGGCGGGCTCGATCAGCGGGCCCAGCTGCGTGCGCGCGTCGTCCGGCGTCCCCACGACCAGCGACGACACGGCGTCGAGGAGCTGCGAGCGGAACCGTCGCGACGTCGCGACCGATCCGACCAGGACGACGAGCGAGGCCGCCGAGCACTTCTGCCCCGCGTGCCCGAACGCCGAGGCGACCACGTCGCGCACCGCCAGGTCCAGGTCGGCCGACGGCGTCACGACGATCGCGTTCTTGCCGCTGGTCTCGGCCAGCAGCGGCAGGTCGGGGCGGAACGAGCGGAAGAGCTCGGCCGTCTCGTAGGCCCCGGTGAGGACCACCCGGTCCACCGCGGGGTGCGCGACGAGCTCGCGGCCGAGGGCGTCCTCGTCGACCTGCACCAGGCGCAGCACGTCCCGCGGGACACCCGCCTCCCAGAGGGCCTCGGCGAGCACAGCCCCGCACCGCTCGGCGGGACGTGCGGGCTTGAGGACGACGGCCGAGCCGGCGGCCAGCGCCGCGAGCGTCGACCCGGCGGGGATCGCGACCGGGAAGTTCCACGGGGGAGTGACGAGCGTCAGCGCGTCGGGCACGAACGTCGCCCCGTCGACGTGGTCCAGGCCGCGGGCGAGCTCGGCGTACCAGTGCGCGAAGTCGACCGCCTCGGACACCTCGGGGTCGCCCTGGTCGATCGTCTTGCCGGCCTCGGCGGCCATGACCTCCAGCAGGTCCGCCCGGCGTGCCCCGAGGGCGTCGGCGGCGCGGTCCAGGACGGCGGCGCGCTCCGCCGCCGGTCGCGCGCCCCACGCCCGGCCCGCGTCACGCGCGTCCCGCACCAGGGCGTCCAGCGCGCGGCCGTCCGTCACCTGCGCCGCCTGCGCACCGGCGACGCCGAGCCGGGACGCCGGCACGCGCGCGAGCAGGTCGCGCACCCAGGCCCGGTTCTCGCGGACCGCGGGATCCGTGTCGGGTGTGCTGGTGAACGCGCCCGGCGCCGAGGGCGGGACGGCCGCGTGCCGGTCGGGCACGCGGTGCCGCTCGGGTACCGGTGCGGTCGCGTCGTCCAGCGCGGTCAGGAAGCGGGTGCGCTCGCGGTCGAACAGGGCCTCGTCCTGCGCGAGGTCGAAGACCGCGGACATGAAGTTGTCGCTCGACGCGCCCTCCTCGAGGCGCCGCACGAGGTACGCGATCGCGACGTCGAACTCCCGGGGCGCGACCACCGGGGTGTAGAGCAGCAGGCTGCCGACGTCGCGGCGCACCGCGGCCGCCTGCCCGGGCGCCATGCCCAGGAGCATCTCGATCTCGACGCGGTCGCGCACGCCGCGCTCACCGGCCAGGAGCCACGCGTGCGCGACGTCGAACAGGTTGTGCCCCGCCACGCCGAGGCGCACGTTCGCGACGCGCTCGGGGGTCAGGGCCCAGTCGAGCACGCGCTTGTAGTGCGCGTCGGTCTCCCGCTTGCTGCCCCACGTGGCGAGCGGGAGACCGTGCAGCTCGGCCTCGACCTGCTCCATCGGCAGGTTCGCGCCCTTGACCAGGCGCACCTTGATGCCCGCGCCCCCGCGCGCGCGGCGGGCCGCCGCCCACTCCTGCAGGCGCTGCATGGCCGGCAGGGCGTCCGGCAGGTAGGCCTGCAGGACGATCCCCGCCTCGAGGTCCGTCAGCCCCGGGCGGTCGAGCAGCCGGGTGAAGACCTCCACCGTGAGGTCGAGGTCCTTGTACTCCTCCATGTCGAGGTTCACGAACTTGCGGGTGGGGGAGGCGGCCGCCTGCTCGAACAGCGGCGTCAGGTGCGCGACGACGTCGTCGACGGCGGCGTCGAACGCCCACGGCGCGTGCGGGGCGACCACGGCGGACACCTTGACCGACACGTAGTCGACGTCGTCGCGCGCGAGCAGCCGACGCGTCCCGGCGAGCCGGCGCGCGGCCTCACGCTGCCCGAGCACGGCCTCCCCGAGCAGGTTGACGTTGAGGCGGGTGCCGTCCGTGCGCAGCCGCGCGATCGTCGGCCCCAGGCGGCGGTCGGTCGCGTCGACCACCAGGTGCCCGACCATGTGGCGCAGCACGCGCCGCGCCACGGGGACCACGACGTGCGGCAGCGCCGGTGCGACCAGGCCGCCCACGCGCACCGCGGCCCGCAGGTGCGGGGCCAGGAAGCGTGGGGGTCGGACGGCGAGCTCACGCAGGCGGCGGGCCGCGACGGCGTGGTCCTCGGGCCGGACCACGCCGTCGACGAACCCGACCGCGAACGCCAGCCCGTCCTCGCCGCGCAGCAGCGCGGCGAGGTGGGCGGCCGCCGGGTCGACCGGGTGGTCGGCCGCCTCCCGCAGCCAGCGCCGCACGAGCGCGACCACCTGCGTGACGTGTGCGGCGGGGTCCTGGGCGGTCGTGCCGCCGGGCGAGGTGGACGTGTCGGTCATGGCGTCCTCGCTGCTGGGGTGCACCGCGCGGGTGGTGCGGTGCGTGCCGCCAGTATCCGGACGTGCGGGCCGGCAGGGGAAGTGACAGGCCGTGCGGCGGGGTGCCGCGGAGCTCAGGACCGGGGGTGGCTGCGTCCGGCGCGTGCGCAGTCGCGGCAGGTGCCGACGAAGTCGATCGAGTGCTCGACGTCGGTGAAGTCGTGCCCGGCGGCGAGGGCGTCGACGAGCTGCTCGAGCTCCGGTGCGGCGACCTCGACCGTGCGGCCGCACACGCGGCACACCAGGTGGTGGTGGTGCTCGCTGCGCGGCTCGCAGCGCAGGTAGGTGTGCTCCCCGGTGGGCTGCAGCAGCACCTCGAGGTCACCCTTCTCGGCCATCGCGTTGAGGGTGCGGTACACCGTCGCCAGGCCGATCTCCTGCCCGCGCTGCTGCAGCATCTGGTGGATCTGCTGCGCGCTGTGGAACTCGTCGACGTCCTCGAGCAGCTCCGCGATCGCGACCCGCTGCCGCGTCATCCGCTGTCCGACCATGCCCCCACCTCCCGAGCGTCCGGCCCGGGCGGCTCCTGCCTCCGGCCCGGCGTGTTCTCAACGGGACACGGTAGATGAGAATCCTTCGGGGGTGTAGCGGCGACGACGGGGACGGGTGGCGCGCGCCGGCGTCAGGTGCGAGAGCGCGACCCCGGCACCGACGTACGCGTCGTCCTCGACGGCGTCGACCAGGAAGCGGGCGACCTGGGTGCGCGACACGGTCATGCCGCGCTGCTCGCCCGTCACCGACGCGAACGCCGGACCGGGCAGGTCCGTGTCGACGAGGTTGACGGGCTGCACCTCGACCCAGTCCAGGCCGCTGGAGTGGACGACGCGCGCCTGCCGCTCGGTGTCCGCGATCTGCGGCGCGAGCAGCAGGGCGAAGGCGAGGCGGGTGGCCGGCGGCAGCAGCGGACGGGTCGCCCCGACGCCGTAGGACGTCTGGACGACGAGTCGGTCCACGCCGTGCCGCCGCATGGCGTCCACCACGGTCCGGGTGCCGCGTGAGCGGACGTCCGCGGGCGTGCGGGCGGGCCCACGCAGGCGGACGCGCACGGGGCTCTCGCTGATGCCGAGCGTCACGACGACCGCGTCCTGCCCGGCGACGACGGCGTCCACGGTGGCGGCGTCGGTCGCGTCCCCGTCGACGCCTCGCACGCCCGGCCCGGCGAGGGTCGACCCGTGCCGGGACAGTGCCGTCACGGTGTGGCCGCGTGCGACGAGCTCGGCGACGGCGGCTCGTCCGGATCCGCCGGTTGCTCCGACGACGAGTACCTGCATGGTGGCCTCCAAGGTTCGTGCCGTCCGGTGCGGTCGGCTGCTGCGTCCAGGGAACCAGCGGCGGGCTGGACGGTCTATGCTCCTGAGTCGCCCGTGCATGACCGATCGTCCACGTCGGGAGATCCCGTGAGCCTCGTGATCGCCCCGCCCCGCCCCGCGCCCGACGCCGTCGGTGAGGCGCTGCACCGGCTGCGGGTGGCAGGCGTCTTCTACTGCCGCACGGAGGCCGCCGGTCCGTGGGCGGTCGACATGCCGGCGTTCGGCGACTGCCTGACCTTCCACGTCGTCACGCAGGGCGAGGTCTGGGTGGACGTGGCCGGCGCACCGCCCCTGCGGCTGGGTGCCGGCGAGCTCGCGCTCGTGCCGCACGGGCGGGGGCACCTGCTCGCGAGCGACCTCGCCGCGCCCTCCCTGGGGAGGGTCGACCTGCTGCCGCAGGAGTACGTCACCGAGAGCTACTCGGTGCTGCGGCACGAGGGTCGGGGCGACCGCACGCAGCTCGTGTGCGGCGTGCTCACCGTCGACGGTCCGGCGGCGCGCCCGCTGCTCGACCTGCTGCCGGCGGTCCTGCACGTACCCGCGTCGGTCGGCGCGCCGTGGGTCGCGCGGACGCTCGAGCTCATGACCGCCGAGCTGGCGCAGCTGCGGCCCGGCGGCGAGGCGGTCCTCACGCGGCTCGCCGACGTCCTGGTCGTGCAGGCGGTCCGCGCGTGGCTCGACGCGCAGGAGCCCACCGACGGGTGGCTCGGCGCCCTGCGCGACCCGGACGTCGGCGCAGCGCTCGCGGCCGTGCACCGGGATCCCGCGCGTCCCTGGACGGTCGCGGCGCTCGCGCGGGAGGTGGCGATGTCGCGGTCGGCGTTCGCGGCGCGGTTCACGCAGGTCGTGGGCATGCCGGCGATGCAGTACGTGGCGACGTGGCGCATGCACGTGGCCGCCGACCGGCTCGCCCGCGGGGACGGGGTCGCGCAGGCGGCCGCGGCCGCCGGGTACGAGTCCGCTGCGGCGTTCAGCCGCGCGTTCACCCGCACGACGGGGCGGTCACCGGGTTCCGTGCGCCGCGACGGCGGCCGGGTGCCGCGCTGACGACCCGGGCGGTGCGGCCGTCCGGCGGGTCGCCGGTCAGGTCACGGCCCCCAGCTGCCAGGGCACGAACTCGTCGCGTCCCAGGTCGAGCTCCTCGCTGACGGTGGCGCGCCCCGACGCCACGGCGAGCACGAGGTCGAGGATCTCCTCGCCGACCTCGTCGATCGTCGCCGTGCCGGTGACGATGCGTCCGGCGTCAAGGTCCATGTCCTCCCGCATGCGCTCGTACATCTCGGTGCTGGTGGCGACCTTGACGCACGGCGCGGGCTTGGCGCCGAGCACGGACCCGCGGCCGGTCGTGAACACGACGACCGTCGCGCCCCCCGCCACGATGCCGGTGACGGAGACCGGGTCGTAGCCCGGGGTGTCCATGAAGGTGAAGCCCTTGTCGACCACGGGCTCGGCGTACTCGTACACGGCCGTGAGCTCGGCGGTGCCGCCCTTGGCGACCGCGCCGAGGGACTTCTCGAGGATCGTCGTCAGGCCGCCGGCCTTGTTGCCGGGGGACGGGTTGTTGTCCAGCGTGCCGCCGCCGCGGGTCATGTAGTCCTGCCACCAGTCGATGCGGTCGAGCAGGCGGCGGCCCACGGCCTCGCTGACGGCGCGGCGCGTGAGCAGGTGCTCGGCGCCGAAGACCTCGGGCGTCTCGGCCAGCACGCTCGTGCCGCCCTGGGCGACCAGCAGGTCCGATGCGCGTCCCAGGGCGGGGTTCGCCGTGATGCCCGAGTAGCCGTCCGACCCGCCGCAGTTGAGGCCCAGGACGAGCTCGGAGGCCGGGACCGTCTCGCGGCGGCGGCTCTCGAGGTCGTCGAGCATGGCCCGCACGACCGCGACGCCCGCACGGACCGTGGCCCGGATGCCGCCCGAGTCCTGGATGGTCAGGTGCTCGACGAGCGTGTCGGGGGACGCCGGCAGGTCCGCGAGCAGCCCCTGGACGGCGAGCATCTCGCAGCCGAGGCCCAGCACCAGCAGGCCCTGCACGTTGGGGTGCGACGCGTAGCCGCGCAGCGTTCGACGTAGCACCTGCCCGCCCTCGGACTCGGGCACCAGCCCGCACCCCGAGTCGTGCGTCAGGGCGACGACGCCGTCGACGTGCGGCCACGCGTCCATCACCGGGCCGCGGAACTGGTCGGCGATCATGCGGGCGGTGGAGGCCGAGCAGTTCACGGACGTCACGATGCCGACGTAGCTGCGGGTGCCGACGCGGCCGTCGGCGCGCCGGAAGCCCTCGAACGTGCGCGTCGTGGTGGCCCGCGGGATCGTGACGCGCGCCGTGCCGAACTCGTACGCGTGGGCCACGGAGTCCATGCCGAGGTTGTGCGCGTGGACGTGGGCGCCGACCGCGACGTCGGCGGTCGTGCGACCGATGACCTGGCCGTACTTGTGCACCTGGGTGCCGGCGGGAAGGGGGCGGACCGCGAGCTTGTGGCCGCGCGGGACGTCGCTCGACGCCGTGACGACGGTGTCGCCCAGCGCCACGGAGGTGCCCGCGAGGACGTCCACGACGGTCACCGCGACGTCGTCGCCGGGAGCGAGCAGGAGGGCGGTGCGCGGCGGCGTGGACGTGGCGGCGTCGGAGCGTCCGGGGGAGGCGAGGGGCACCGGGTTCCTTGCTGTCGTCGGGCGGGAAACCGCTTACATCCTGTCATGGGGTGACGAGCCCGTCGATGGTCTCGCCGACGGCGTCCGCGCTCGGGCGGCCACTTCGTGCGATGCGCTGATGGCCTCGCTGCCGTCGCGGTCCCACCGACACCGTGCCGTGACGAACCGGTGGCGTCGGCACGGCGATGCCGTGCGCCGGCTCCCTGATCCCGGGACCGGGTGAGACGGGACGCAACGGGCAGCTGCGCCGATAGCATCCCCGCAGCGGCCGCGAGTGGTGGCCGGCGACGAGGTCCGCGAGCGGTGGAGGTGGGGTGGGTGCGCCCTCCTGTCGGGCTCGGCCGAGCCGCTGCCGTGAGCGTCGGACTGCTGGAGCTGCTCCTGGTGGTGGCAGCCCTGGGTGCCGGCACGCTCACGGAGCCGCTCCCGCTCTGCCTGCTCGCGGCGTCCGTCGCCATCGCGCTGCGGGCGGTGGTCGTCGGCTGCTACCCCCGTACCGACCGGCTCCTCGTCCGTTCGTGGCTCCGGACCTTCGGCATCGACCGCGAGAAGATCCTCGACGTCCGCGTCGTCGCGTACTCCGGCTTCGCGAACCGGTTCAGCGACTCGCGGGTCGTGTCGATGGTGTCGCTCGAGGTCGTGGGTCGTCGCCTGCCCGTCGAGCTCCGGTTCACGGCGGACACGCCGTCCCGCGTGCGTGAGCGCGCAGGGCTGCTCCGTGAGGCCGTGGTGAGGTCGTGAGCCGTCACCGCGGTTCCGGGCGTGACGCGGTGCTTGTCGACGGTGGTGCTCCCGGTCGAACCGTCGACTCGAACTCGCTCGGGTGGCCCGCGTACGCGTTCATGGTGGCCTTCTGCTGGTTGGGGTCATGGGCGTTCCTCGAGCCGCCATGGCTGTACGTGTCGGCCGTCGGCGGCACCGTCGCCGTCGGTGTCATCGCCGTGTGGCTGCGTTCTGAGCACCTCGTCATCGAGATCTCCGGTGCGACCATCACGCGTGAGGAGGGGCGCGGGCCCGAGGTCTTCGAGATGTCCGACCTCATCGGTGCGACGTTCCACTGGATCCCGTTCTACGGGTCCGTGATCGACCTCGAGTGGAGCGATGGCCGCGCCCTCGAGGTCCCGGTGGTCTGGGGAACCCGCGAGTTCCGGGCTCAGCTCGCGGCGGCGGTCCGGACGGGCAGTCCCGCGGCAGCCCTGAACGACCCGGGGTCGGCGAGAGCACTGCGGCGTGCGGGCCTCCTGTGACGGGTCGCGGGGCTGTGTGACGAGGAGGTGGCTCGACGCGTGGAGTTCGTGGTGATCGCCGCCGGCGTGGTCATGGTGGTGCTGACGCTCGTCGACGTGAGGCGACGCACCGCCGACCGCACCGTGCTGGAGGCGTGGGCGAACCCGTCAGCTCTGCGCTCGGTGTCGCTCGTCGTCTTCCTGGGACTGCTCTTGCTGTGGAGGCTCGCGGAATGACCGGCTACGGGTTCGTCGTCGGTCGACGACGGCCCCGGCCGGGACGATGTGCACACCGCGCCGGGAGGCGTCGCCGATCCGCACTCCGACCGCCCCTCGCGGGGCCGCTGACCAGCCGTGAGCGGTGCCTCAGGGCGGCAGACCTGCGCATACGCGGCACCGGGTCGACCCGCCGGTCCGCAGGCACGGGACCTGGTGCGGCGCGAGTGACGTGAGTCCCGTGCGCAATCCTCGGGCTACGTCCACGATGGTGCTGCTCAGGGCCGTCGGGCGGGCGACGACGGCCGCCTCGCTGTCACCGACGGAGTTGACATGACGACCACGCAAGAACCGCGCGTGCCCGAGTACACGCCGGAGGAACAGGCGGAGATCCTGCGTGACGACGCCGGGGTACCGGTCGGCGTCGTCGAGAAGCCGCGCTGGACGCCGATGAAGGTGGCGCTCTGGGTGGGCATCTCGCTGCTCGGGGCGTTCGGCTGGATGATGCTCGCCGTCGTGCGCGGCGAGGAGGTCAACACGATCTGGTTCGTCGTCACCGCGGTGTCGACGTACGCGATCGCGTACCGGTTCTACGCGCTGTACATCCAGAGGCGCATCATGCGGCCCGACGACCGGCGGGCGACCCCCGCCGAGCGCATCAACAACGGCCGGGACTTCGACCCCACCGACCGGCGTGTGCTCTACGGGCACCACTTCGCCGCCATCGCCGGTGCGGGGCCGCTGGTCGGGCCCGTGCTCGCGGCGCAGATGGGCTACCTGCCCGGCACGCTGTGGATCATCCTCGGCGTCGTCGTCGCCGGCGCCGTGCAGGACATGCTGGTGCTCTTCTACTCGATGCGTCGCGGCGGTCGGTCGCTGGGCCAGATGGCACGCGACGAGATCGGGCGCTTCGGCGGCACGGTCGCCATCATCGTCGTGTTCGTCATGCTGATGATCGTCCTGGCCGTGCTCGCGCTGGTCTGCGTCAACGCCCTGGCCGAGTCCCCGTGGGGCGTCTTCTCGGTCGGCTGCACCATCCCGATCGCGCTGCTCATGGGCCTGTACCTGCGGTACCTGCGCCCGGGCCGGGTCACCGAGGTGTCGATCATCGGGTTCGTCGCGCTGCTGGCGGCGATCATCGGCGGACGCTACGTCGCCGAGTCCTCGTGGGGTGACTTCTTCCACCTCACCCCGACGACGCTCGTCGTGTGCATGGTCATCTACGGGTTCTTCGCCGCCGTGCTGCCCGTGTGGCTGCTGCTCACGCCGCGCGACTACCTGTCGACGTTCATGAAGGTCGGGACGATCCTCCTGCTCGCCGTCGGGATCATCGTCGTGCGGCCCATCGCGCAGATGCCCGACGTCACCGAGTTCGCGTTCAACTCGGAGGGCCCGGTGTTCGCCGGGGCGCTCTTCCCGTTCCTGTTCATCACCATCGCCTGCGGCGCCCTGTCCGGCATGCACGCGATGGTCTCCTCCGGGACCACCCCCAAGATGGTCCAGAAGGAGTCGCAGGTCCGCATGATCGGGTACGGCGGCATGCTCATGGAGTCGTTCGTCGCCATCATGGCGCTGGCCGCCGCGGTCTCCCTCAACCAGGGCATCTACTTCTCGATGAACATGTCCCCGGCGTCGATCGAGCAGACGGCCGGCGAGCAGTACTCGGCCGACGGCACGCCCGAGGAGAACGCCGCGGCCGCCATCGCGAACCTCGGCGTCTCGGACCCGGCCGGCAACCAGCCGGAGGTCACGTGGGACTCCGTCGTCGACGGTGAGGAGGTGACGCTCACGGGCGCCGCTGCCCTCGAGCAGGTCGCCAAGGACGTCGGCGAGCCGTCGATCGTGTCCCGCACGGGCGGCGCACCGACGCTCGCGGTCGGCATGGCGAACATCATGCACAACGTCGTCGGCGGAAAAGCGATGATGTCGTTCTGGTACCACTTCGCCATCATGTTCGAGGCGCTGTTCATCCTGTCCGCCGTGGACGCGGTGACCCGCGTCGCGCGGTTCCAGCTGGGTGATGCCATCGGCAACCTGCTGCCGAGGTTCCGGGACCCGGGCTGGCGCCTGGGGTCGTGGCTCACGACGGGCGTCGTCGTGGCCTCGTGGGGATCGCTGCTGCTCATGGGCGTCACCGACCCCAACGGCGGCATCCGGACGCTGTTCCCGCTGTTCGGCATCGCCAACCAGCTCATCGCGGCGAGCGCGCTGACGATCGTCACGGTGATGGTCGTGAAGAAGGGCTTCGTGAAGTGGGCCTGGATCCCGTTGGTGCCGCTCGCGTTCGACACCGCCACGACGTTCACGGCGTCCTACCAGAAGATCTTCTCCAGCGACCTGGCGATCGGCTACTGGGCGCTGCACAACGCGACCAAGGACAAGATCGCGGCCGGCGGGCTCGAGGGCGACGCCCTCGCGAACGCCGAGGCCACCGTGCGCAACACCGCGATCCAGGGCACGCTGTCGATCCTGTTCGTCGTGCTCGTCGGGCTGCTCATGGCGACGGCCGTCGTGGCGGTCGTCAAGGCGCTGAAGGCCGGCGCCGGACGCGGGGACGAGGTCGGCACGAGCGAGGACCCCGACGAGCCGTCGCACTTCTACGCACCGTCCGGGCTGCTGGTGCCGACCCCGCTCGAGCGCAAGGTCGAGGCGGAGTACGCCGTGGTCGGTGACCCGAAGCTGCTGGCAGGAGGGTCGCACTGAGATGAGGAAGGTGCTCCGTGCCGTGCGGTGGTACGTGCGGGAGATGACGGGTGAGGCGGCGTACGACCGGTACGTCGCCGCGCACGCCACCCACCACGGCGACCACCCGCCGCTGACCCGCGCCCAGTGGTGGCGGGCACGCGACGACGCGCGCGAGCGCGTGGCGCACGAGAGCTGCTGCTGAGGCGAGGGGCCCGGACCCGGGGCACGTGAGTGCCACCCGGGTCCGGGCTCCCTCGCCCCGCCCGCCTGCCGCTACCTCGGGACGCGCAGCGCCGGCAGCACGACGCGCTCGGTCATGTGGCCAGGGCAGGGGAGTGGCGGCAGGCTTCGAGGGTTCGACGACCTGACGTCAGGAGTGGACGGTGCCCGCACAGGGACGGGAGTTCGTGAGCGAGGAGGAGAGCGTCGCCAACGGCGTCGCCCTCTCCGCACTGGGCCTCCTGCTGGGAGTCCCGATCTGTCTGCTCACCCTCGACGGACCGTGGCGGCCGGCGTCCATCGGCGCGTGCGTCGTCGGTGCCGTCGTCTACGTCGCCTTCTGTCCGGTCAGACGACACTGGATCGACGGCGACCACCTCGTGGAGCAGACTCGGCGTGGCGTGAGGGCGATGTCGATCTCGGACATCAGCGGGCTCGACTACGAGTGGGTGCCGCGGGGCGCCGACCTCGTCGAGCTGTGGGACCGGCACTCCTCCGTCGCCATGCGGATCATGGTGGTGGAGGACTCGGCCGCGCTCCGTGCCGAGCTGGGAAGACGGCTGGGCGCCCTCCCCGCGCGCTGGTCGTTCGACCGTCGCGCCATGCGCGCGCTCTCGATGAGGTGAGGCGACGGGAGCTCGTCCGCGCGGACAGGTCTGTCGGCGACGTGCGCCGTCGCCGCGCGTGGGCGCCGCGTCGACTGCGGACGACCTCCGGCCGGGACACCACGCGAACACAGGGGTGGAGCCGACATCGACGTCGGTGTGGTCGCGCCGGCGGCAGACCGGTGGGCAGCCGGACGTCGGGGTCGCACGCGAGCCCCTGCTGCCCGGCCGCGGCGGGCGCACCGCCGCGTGCCAGCGGCGCCACGGGCGCACGCCGCGGCACCCGGAGAGAAGGGCCGGGTGCGGACGGCGGGAGGGACGGGACGTGCTCGCGGCGCCGTGGTCCGCATCACCCGTCCGGGATTTGACCGTGCGCTCGGCGCCCGCGTAACGTTCCTCTAGCCCGCCCAGCAGGGAGGAACGGACACCGAGCAGTCGTTCGGTGGTCGGTCCCCGCAGGAGCTGGGCATCCCCCGCATGGTGGTTCTCGGCGCTCAGCGCGTCGGGTAGAGTCGTGCGGCGGCGTTCGCCAGGGCCTGGATCACCACGGTGGTCAGGGGCGCGGAGAACGCCTGGTAGATTGAAGATCGAACAAAGCCTCCTGCGAAAGCGCGAAAGCGTTGACGAGGATGCGCGTCTGTTCCTTGAGAACTCAACAGTGTGCCAAGTAGTCGATGCCATGTTTGTGGTGTCGAGCCTGGCTGGGTCCACCCCGTGGGTCTGGTCAGGGATGATGCCAGTTGATGCCCCTCTT